>CANMXJ010000003.1 GCA_947501805.1 uncultured Sulfitobacter sp.
AAACGCCACGACATCGACATGTACGCCGACGGCCACAAGGTCCGCGGTGCCCCCAAACTCCCCCTCAACATGCTCGATGCCCTGCGCGAATACGACAAAGACAAAGGCCTCAAAGCCGCCATGGGAGAAGACTTCTCCGCTGCATACCTCAAAATGAAACAGGCAGAATGGAACGACTTCTCAACACACTTCTCACAATGGGAAAAAGACAACACTCTCGATATATAAAAAACGGGTGTCAGCATCGGAATTTCAACTAAAAACCTGGAGACATATTCATGACCAAACGTGTAGCAATCATCGGTGCAGGCCCCTCCGGCCTTGCACAACTTCGCGCCTTTCAATCTGCTAAAGAGGGTGGGGCAGAGATTCCAGAAATCGTTTGCTTTGAAAAGCAATCCAATTGGGGTGGCCTGTGGAACTACACATGGCGCACGGGTCTGGATCAATACGGCGAACCTGTGCACGGTTCCATGTACCGTTACCTTTGGTCGAACGGCCCGAAGGAAGGTCTCGAGTTTGCGGATTATTCTTTTGAGGAGCATTTCGGCAAGCAGATCGCCAGCTATCCGCCACGTGCTGTTCTGTTTGACTATATCGAAGGTCGCGTCAAGAAAGCCGGTGTGCGCGATATGATCCGCTTTGAAACCGTGGTGCGCAGTGTGGATGAAACGGCGGATGGTAAGTTTACGGTCCGTGTTCAGAACCTCCCGGAAGACCGCGAATACGAAGAAACCTTTGATCATGTTATCTGTGCCTCCGGTCACTTCTCGACGCCAAATGTACCTGAGTTCCCCGGATTCGAATCCTTTAAGGGCCGTGTCTTGCATGCGCATGATTTCCGCGATGCTTTGGAATTCAAGGACATGGACCTGCTCTTGATCGGCACATCCTATTCCGCCGAAGACATCGGATCACAGTGCTGGAAATACGGGGCGAAATCGATCACGGTCAGCCACCGCACCGCACCTATGGGTTATGACTGGCCTGACAACTGGAAAGAAGTGCCTCTGCTGACCCATGTTGACGGCAATACCGCGCATTTCAAAGATGGCACATCACGCGATGTAGATGCGATTATCCTGTGCACCGGCTATCGCCACCACTTCCCGTTCATGGTGGATTCTCTGCGTCTGCGCACAGCAAACCGGCTTGCCACGGCAGATCTCTACAAGGGGGTCGCATATATCGACAATCCAAACGTGTTCTATCTTGGCATGCAGGATCAGTGGTTCACGTTTAACATGTTTGATGTACAGGCATGGTGGGCGCGTGATGTAATCTTGGGTCGTATCGACCTACCGTCCAAAGCCGAAATGCAGGCCGATGTAGAGGATCGTGTTGCCCGTGAAGACGCGGGTGAGGATGACTATGATGCGATCTGGTATCAAGGCAACTACGTGAAAGAGATGATGGAACTAACAGATTATCCCAGCTTTGACGTTGATGGGGCCTGTGAGGCGTTCAAGGCATGGAAGGGTCACAAAAAGACCAACATCATGACGTTCCGCGACAATGCCTATAAATCCGTGATTACCGGAACGATGGCACCCAAGCACCACACGGTCTGGAAAGATGCGCTTGATGACAGCCTTGAGGTCTATCTCAAGAACTGACCTGAAAACCACTGCTGGCCTGGATCATCGGGCCAGCAGATTACTCTGGAGATTCGCGCGTGCCAACTTGGATTGCGGCATACCTGCGGAACAAGGACGTTTCTGGATGGTGAAGGCGGACAGAAGCACGCTTTAGCGCAAGCTTTCTGCGCGAAGGAAAACAAAGGTCTGTTGCAAAGCACCTTTGTCTTTCAGGGAGGCTGTGATTGCCGCCTTATCTGAGGTGAATAGCCGCAGATCATAGGAGTCAGGGTGGTTGACCCCCTGCCCGCTAGACACCGTTATCCCCTTATCAAAACACTGCGCAAGATTGAGCAGAAGCGTATCGAAGTTCTGTCGTGCTGCAACAGAGCGATACGCAAAAGGCCAACTGCAGTGCACCGATTGCGCCCCGCCGGTAGCAATGGAGCGGCTGCATGTGGCATGCGGCGTATCTGGAAAATCGACATCAACAGTCACCGTTGTTTCAGTGCTGTCCAGATGTTCCGCAAATCGTGAAATCTGACCGCAGAATGGATTTTCCTGTTCTGTGTTTACCAGTTGCTGTCCTTCGACAACGGCAAATGGTGTTGGCGGTGTTTTCTTGCTGACCCAAAAATAATCGCCAGCATATTCCATGACATACCAACCTTCCCACGCTGCATCGCGCGGCCAAATGCTTTGGTATTCGTCGCGTTCTGGATCAATACGCCATTGTCCCAAAGCCGACCGCATCCCGTCTTGGGCAAAGATTGTTGTCCCATCCGCATCAAAAAACTGGCGGTAGGTGGTCCCATCCCATTTCCCGACAACGGTATTTCCGGACAGGAGTGCTTCGATTTCATTCGCCTTCAGCTTGACAGATTGGGCAGCGGCACCACCTGCCGCCATGCACAACAATGCAATCATCAGAAGTGTTCGGATCAACCTCAAGCGCCGGGCACCTTGCCGTCATTGACCAGCATCAATGCCACCCGTCGCAAGGTCGCACGTAACCTGTCAATATGCGAGCCGGTATGGTCCAGATCATTCAGGGTACGGTCCATAATGGACAGCCAGTCTTCGGCATCCTGTTCGAAAATCGGGATATGCGCGTGAATTTCCTTCACGTTCATATGCCGGTGTTTTTCGAGGTAGTATTTCCGCCCACCCATAAACCCTGACAAGAAGTTGAACTGCTCGATCCGCGTCTGCGCAATACCATGGTGCTTGAGGTGCAATGACATGATCTGGCGACCTTCCGGAATGCTCTCAACCAGATCATAGAAATGCTCGACCAACTCGCGCAGAGCGTCTTCACCACCAATCTTGTCAAGAACAGTCTGGGTCATGAGCGCGGACGCTCCTTTCCGGGATCATAAGCAGCAAGCGTCGGAGCGACGACCGCGGGAAGGCGTTTTTGATGGCCGTCCAGCTTGCCAACCTCCAGCGCCGTGCCCGGTTCGGCATGAGCGACATCAATACGGGCGAGGGCGACGTTCTTGCCCAACAACGGAGAGCGCAGCGCAGAAGTGATTTCACCTACCTGCGCACGGCCGACATGGATGCAATCGCCATGCCCGACATCAACGGCACTGTCGATCTCAAGGCCAACCAGCTTGCGCTGTGGATGCTCTTTGCGCCGGATCAGCGCATCGCGCCCAATAAAATCATCCGGTTTGGATTTGAGCGGCACTGTAAAGCCAACGCCAGCCTCAAACGGGTCAGTCTGATCGCTAAAGTCATATCCGGCAAAGATCAGGCCCGCTTCAATGCGCACCATGTCCAGTGCTTCCAGACCCATTGGCTTTAGCCCGTGATCCTTACCCGCCTCCCAGATGGCGTCAAAAATTTCGGCGCAATCCTTGGGGTGACACATGACTTCATAGCCCAACTCGCCAGTGTAGCCGGTACGGGACAGCACAAAGGGTGTGCCGCTTTCGTCATTCAGGCGTGCGGGCGTAAAGCGGAACCAGCCAAGTTGGTCAAATTCGGGATTATGCGGTGCAGTCCAGACAATCTTGCGCAGCAGATCACGGGATTCCGGTCCTTGCACGGCGACATTGTGCATCTGATCCGTGGAGGAGCGCACCAGAACCTTGAGGCCCAGTTTTTCGGCCTGCTCGCGAATCCACTCGCCGCCGTAATCGGACCCGCCAATCCAGCGGAAATTGTCTTTGCCCAGTCGGAAAACTGTACCATCGTCGATCATACCGCCATGTTCGTAACACATCGCAGTATAGACAACGGCTCCGACGGCCAGTGTCTTCATGTTGCGGGTGAACACATATTGGCACAATGCTTCGGCGTCCGGTCCTGTGATTTCGAACTTGCGCAGCGGGCTAAGATCAAGAATCACCGCCTTTTGACGACAGGCGTGATATTCCTCGATCGGGCCCGTCTCGGCGTAGCAGCTGGCCAGCCAGTAGCCCTGATACTCGATGAAATTGCGGGTGTGCTTGGCAAAGCTGTCATGGAAGCCGGTTTGCTTGGTCATCTTCATTTCCGAATCTGGAGTGGGCCGGTACGCAACCGAGCGTTGAAAGGTTTCTTTGCCGCTGTAGGTGCGGACGTGAATGTCGGTGGGGTTCCAGCCATTGGCAGCCGTCGTGTCGTCAGGACAGGCCGAGCTGACACACACAATATCGGTCAATGCACGCAGCAGCACATAATCACCGGGGCGCGACCATGGTTCGTCCGTGTACATGACCCCGTGATCGTCAATAGAGGTGTTGAAGAAAAAGTTGATCGCCATCCAGCCGCGGCGCGGTGCCACGCCATATTCCTCAAGCGCATGGTTGAAGTTGGTCGAACAATTCACGTGACCCGGATAGCCAATGTCGTTGTAATATTTCTCGGTGCAGGCCATCGCAAAAGCATCATGACGCCCGCAAGTATCCTGAACAACTTCGACCAGTGGCACCATTTCCTGATCATAGTATTTCGCGTGCAAACCCGGCATTGGATAGGCATGCCCCATCAGCGTGCGCGTAGTCGTAACATCCAGCGCGTGCTCGATGCCTTTGTCCAGCTTACGTGCAGAAAAACATTCGAAATCAGTGCACTGGCGACCATCAACATCCTGGATTTGGATGTAATCACCTGCTTTGACGAAATAGGATTCGGCAGTAGCGTTGTGAATCCGAATGTCCTCGATTGGCTCAGCCAACGGTGCTGGCAATTCGAACTTTACGTGCGATTTGATCACAGCACGTTTAACCATGACAATCAGCGGTGTTGTCGTGTTCTGCGCTTCGGCATCCATTGCGCCACCAGGGGCGGCAATGATCACCACACCGTCACGCTGGACACGCAAGGTTTCCTCGGCTTTGGCGCGGGTCTCGCTGTCAAACAATCGAATGGCCTGCGCGTCCGCCAGTTCAATTGTGCGGGCATCAAGGCTCATGCGAAAACCACGCAGGGATTCGTTCGATCCGGTCAGCAACGCGCGCAGCCCATCAGCAGTAGCGTTTGCTGTGGTTCCCAGAATGCCTGCGTCCACTTTCCCTTTGGGATCAGCAGCGACAATTTCGGCAACCTGACCGCCCTCATCATTGATGATCGTCAGGGTATCGCCCGTTTCAATCGGGATAAGAACGGCACCTAAGCCCTCAACAACATACCGTTCGGTACCGGGCGGCAACGAGAACTGTAGCGGTGAAATAATCTTGCTGGGTTTTGGCGGGCCGGGCTGGACCTTTGCGTAGAGATCATCAAGCATAGACTGTCCTTCGTGAGACCCGCAGTTGCATGAGCGGAATAAATATTTATTCAAAAGAATAACGAGCGATTCTGAGTCTCGCAAGCATTGAGGTTAGCTACATTGAGAAATCTGTCCTGCTTTGAATTGGAAAACACGTGGGAGCGCTAGGTCTGGGGATGATCGCGGCAATTTGCTGGGGCGTACACGACATTCTGGTGCGTCGCGTGAGCCAGAACACGCCTCTGATGGCGTCGCTCTTGGCCGTGCTTGTTGCGGGAACGCTGCTGCAACTCGGGATCATGACAACAACGGGGAGTTTTGCCCCTGTCACCGGCGCATCAGCAGGATATGCCATGATTTCTGGCGTGTGTTTTCTGGTGGCCAGCCTCGGACTTTATGGCGCATTCCAGCGTGGCCCTGTCCGTTTGGTAGCTCCTGTGATCGCAAGCTATCCGATCTTGTCCGTTGGATGGGCCGCTGCGTCCGGAATACCGATTTCGCTTTATGAATGGCTGGCGGTTCTTAGCATTATAATCGGCGTCTCGGTTGTTGCCATGTTGTCAGACGACAGCACCGCTGAAGTGCCCCCCAAAGGGCTCACCATTCTCTACGCCGTGATCGCAGCTGTCGGCTTTGCCGGTACATTTGCATTTGGTCAACTGGCCGCCGCGATGACCCATGACCTGCCTGTGATACTGATCACGCGAAGCGTCGCGATTGTGTTGTTGCTCGGTATTATCGTCGCCAAGTCCCTGCCCCTCTGGCCAGGCCGGTCCGCATTGCCGGTGCTGGCACTGATGGGGTGCGTCGATGGTATCGCGTTGATGTGTGTCTTATCTGCAGGTGGCTTGCCGGATGCGCAATATGCCGCCGTGGCGTCATCGGTGTTCGGACTATTAACCATCCTGATGGCATGGGCATTCTTAAAAGAGCAGATGACCTTGCCACAATGGAGCGGGTGCCTGCTCACATTTGTTGCTATTGGTTATCTTGCGCTGTGAACCGCTCAGGCCTCCTCGAAGCTCAACAGGCTGATTTTTTCACGTGAACGCATCTTTGAAGGGCTGATCCCGTAGGTATCTTTGACTGCTTTCGCCAAGGCATCGCATGATCCAAATCCGGTCGCGACAGAAATATCGACCATCGGCAGCAGCGTTTCCTCGATCATCGTGCGCGCGCGCTTGGTGCGCAGACGTTTGTAGAATTTGGCTGGCGTATCATCAAAGACACGTCTGAAGGCACGTTCAAGGTGGCGCGTGGAAACACCAACACGTGCCGTCAGTTCAGCCATTGTCATCGGTTCGGACAGAGACTCTTCCATCAGGCGGATCGACTGCGTGACATGCGCGTCAAACAGCCCCTCATTATCGGCGATGTCTTTTGGTTGCTCAGCATCGGACTTGCGGATCGTATGAAGCAGCAAACGGTTGCCCAGCTCGGCCACTTGTGGACCTTGCAGGAATGGGGCGATCAAACCGATCACCAGTTCTGCCGTCGCACCAGTCCCCGCCGCAGTAATGATCCCGTCAGACTTCTCCGAAAAACGAGTGGTCAAATTAGGATGATACCCTGTCTCTGCCAAAGTGGCGATGTCGCGCCAGTGCGTTGTGACCTTACCAGCAGGCGCATTGGTTTGTTTGATGTAGATCGTTGCGGCATCAGACAGCAGCACCACAGGCAATGCCTTGCGTTGCATCATCCGCGCACGGCGCAGCCAAGCGGGGTTCGCAGGACCTTTTCCGCCAATCACAATCATCATGTCAGAGAGTTTGCTGTCATCCAACGCTGCTTCGGCCCGCACCATCATGCCTGTGCCACTTGTCACAACGCCAGCCGCATCCGAGACAAAACGCCATTTGAAGGCACGCTGTCCCAAAATTTCATTTGCAGCAGTCAGTGTTTGAGTGATGGCAGCAAGTTCCAGATCGTTGAACCCATGCCCCACAAACAACTCAAATGTCCGAACCAAGCCGTCCGGTGACGGACAGGAATCAACCGAGGTGAATGTTTTAAATCCTGATTGTCTAAGTTCCATCGTCTACTCCATCCAACCCGCAACATTTTTTGCCAGATCGGGACAGTCGTCACCGGTCGCTTTGGCCAAGGCCTCAACCGGAAAATGAACGAAATCGAAGTCTTTCATGGTCCACCCCTGAACAAGCGTCGAACATTTAATATTCCCATTGGTAATTATATTTTCCCAACAGTCAACATTGCATCGTGTCCGGTCAGCATTGAAATCCCGAGATGCCGCGCCGGAGGGGCGTTCCGTCTGTAACCTGTTTTGGGGCGAAAAAACCGCAAAAAGGTAGAGAAATCCGATTGATTTAGCAGTCAGAGAGGGTTTTTCTACAATCTGTTGATGATTATTCAGGTTGTTCTACAAAGCGCGATCTGAATCGGTCTATCTATTATGGATAGATTTTCAACAAACCTGCCCAGATTTTCAGGGATTACACCTTCGTTTCGGCCGATACCTTCACCCAAGGGCACAGCATCGGGTCGAGAACTAACAGCGATTCGCACACCCTGACCAAACCCTCCGAACCAGATCACAGCAGTTTAATTACAAATATTATTGCCGGAATAGCGGAGTGCTGTATTCTCCAAATGGACTGGGTGTTCCTGACAATTCGCAACCCAAGGGCAACCCGCAAGACATGGTCAATCAGCCGAAGCTGAGTAACGCAGCAGCGGCGCATCGGATAGCCACCCCTGAAAGCGTTACCAAATCCGTCCCTCTCGTTTCTTATCGTAACATTTTTCTTGTTTCGATCCTACTGATCCCCTAAGTTTGCTTGAACACGAGGGAGCGATTCATGACAGCATTTATCTGCGATGCGCAGCGTACACCAATCGGACGTTTCGGTGGTGCACTTGCATCCGTTCGCGCCGACGATCTTGCGGCCGTGCCAATAGCCGCATTGATGGCGCGCAATCCCGACGTCGATTGGTCCCGTGTGGATGATGTGATTTATGGCTGTGCCAACCAAGCGGGTGAAGACAACCGCAATGTGGCGCGCATGGCGGCGCTGTTGGCGGGTCTGCCTGTGGATGTTCCCGGCTCTACAGTTAACCGTTTGTGCGCGTCTGGTATGGACGCCGTTGGCAACGCGGCCCGCGCCATTCGTGCAGGCGACATGGATCTGGCGATTGCAGGTGGTGTCGAAAGCATGACGCGCGCGCCGTTTGTGATGCCCAAGGCCGAAACCGCCTTTTCACGCAACAACGCGGTCTATGATACAACAATTGGCTGGCGCTTTGTGAACCCCAAGATGAAGGCGCAATATGGCGTCGATTCAATGCCGCAGACCGCTGACAACGTGGCAGAGGATTATGAGGTCAACCGAGCCGATCAGGACGCCTTTGCCCACCGCAGCCAGCAACGCTGGGCCGCTGCCGATGCCGCAGGTATATTTGACGAGGAAATCGCCCCCGTCACGATCCCGCAGCGCAAGGGTGATCCGGTTGTGGTCAGCAAGGACGAACATCCGCGCCCCGATACCAAACTTGAAAAACTCGGCCAGTTGCGCGGCATCAATGGCCCTGACTTGACGGTCACTGCCGGCAACGCTTCCGGTGTGAACGACGGTGCCGCCGCGATGCTGATCGCGTCTGAGCAGGGTATGAAGGATCACGGGTTGTCCCCGATCGCCCGTGTTGTCGCCATGTCCGCCGCTGGCGTTGAGCCGCGCGTGATGGGCATCGGCCCGATCCCGGCCTGTCAAAAGGTACTCGCCCGCGCAGGTTTGACCATTGATCAGATGGACGTGATCGAATTGAACGAAGCTTTTGCATCCCAAGGTATCGCCACATTGCGCGCGCTGGGCGTTGCTGATGACGCACCGCATGTGAACGCAAACGGTGGAGCGATTGCCATCGGCCATCCTCTTGGCATGTCCGGCGCACGCCTCGTGATGGCCGCTGCATTACAACTAAAGCGGACGGGCGGAAAATATGCGCTATGTACGATGTGTGTTGGTGTGGGGCAGGGTGTTGCGCTCATACTGGAGCGCACATGAAACGAATTCTCATTCTTGAAAGGACCTGAACGATGTATGCACAGATGATCAAGTCTACCGGTCAGGGCGTCAAAACCCTTGACGAAATGGAACCGCAGGAACGCGCCTTTCAGGAGCGTATCGACGCAGGGGGCAAGATCGAACCAAAGGACTGGATGCCCGAGGGCTATCGCAAAAATCTGATCCGCCAGATCGGTCAGCACGGCCATTCCGAGATCGTCGGCCAGCTGCCTGAAGGCAACTGGATCACCCGCGCACCTACGCTGGAGCGCAAAGCGATCCTGCTGGCAAAAGTCCAAGACGAAGCGGGCCATGGTCTATACCTTTACTGTGCCGCTGAAACGCTTGGCGTGACGCGTGATGACCTCACCCGTGATCTGCTGTCCGGCAAGATGAAGTATTCGTCGATCTTCAATTATCCGACCCTGACATGGGCCGATATGGGTGCTGTTGGCTGGCTGGTCGACGGTGCCGCGATCATGAACCAAGTGCCGTTGCAGCGCACTTCTTACGGCCCCTACGCCCGCGCGATGGTGCGTATCTGTAAAGAAGAGTCGTTCCATCAGCGTCAGGGTTTCGACATCATGATGAAGATGGCAAACGGCACCGAAGCCCAGCGCAAAATGGCGCAGGATGCCCTGAACCGCTTCTGGTTCCCGTCCCTGATGATGTTCGGCCCTTCCGATGCTGATTCAGTGCATTCCGCGCAAAGCATGGCGTGGAAGATCAAGATGAACACCAATGACGAGTTGCGTCAGAAGTTCGTCGACCAGACAGTGCCGCAGGCTGAATATCTGGGCCTGACGGTCCCTGACGAGAACCTCAAGTTCAACGAAGAAACCGGCCATTACGATTTCTCGCAACCTGATTGGGACGAATTCTTTGACGTTCTCAAAGGCAACGGCCCTTGCAACAAAGAACGCCTGGAAGCGCGAAACAAAGCGTGGGACGACGGCGCATGGGTGCGCGAAGGCATGATGGCGCACGCCGAGAAAAAGCGCACCTCAAAGATAGCGGCGGAGTAATCGAGATGAGCAGCCCTGAATCCAGCCCCTATGCAGAAACAAAAGCGAAAGCGCCAACGGAGCCACGCAAGGCCGAGTGGCCGCTGTGGGAAGTCTTTATCCGCGGTCAGCATGGCCTGAGCCACCGACACGTCGGGTCTCTACACGCACCTGATGCAGAAATGGCGATCAAGAACGCGCGTGACGTCTATACCCGCCGCAACGAAGGTGTGAGCATCTGGGTTGTAGAGGCGATACATATTGCGGCCTCTTCGCCCGAAGAAAAAGGGTCTCTGTACGAGCCGTCCAACGACAAAGTATATCGTCACCCGACTTTTTTCAACATTCCCGAAGAAGTGGGGGCAATGTGAGCGATCCTCTGTTCGAATTTCTGTGCCGCATGGGCGACAACACGCTGGTGTTGGGCCACCGCGTGTCCGAATGGTGCGGCGTGGCACCTGTATTGGAAGAAGACATCGCACTGGCCAACACGGCGCTGGATCTGATCGGCCAGACACAACTTTGGCTGGGTCTGGCAGGTGAGGTCGAAGGCAAGGGTCGCGATGCGGACAAACTGGCGTTTCACCGCGATGTCTGGGATTTCCGCAATGTCCTGCTGGTTGAACAACCAAACGGTGATTTCGGTCAGACCATGATGCGGCAATTCCTGTTCGACAGCTGGCATCTAGCCTACCTCAAGGCGCTGATGTCTTCGACCAACGAACAAGTTGCGGCAATTGCTGAAAAGTCCGTGAAGGAAGTCACCTATCATCTGGAACGCTCCACCGACACTGTTGTCGGCTTGGGGGACGGGACCGCCGAAAGCCATCAGCGGATGCAAAATGCCCTTGATAGGCTCTATCCTTATGTGGGCGAGATGTTCCTGTCGGATGATGTGGATGCAGCAATGGTTGAACAGGGCATCGCGCCCGATCCCGCGTCCTTGCGCGAAGCATTTGATGCGCATCTGGCCGAGGTTATGGCAGAGGCGACCCTGTCGATCCCAACGGATGACTTTGCCCATAAAGGTGGAAAAACCGGTGTGCGCCATACAGAACATCTGGGCCATATGCTGACCCAGATGCAGTGGCTGCAACGTGCCTATCCAGATGCAACATGGTAGGTGAAAAGCCTTCGTTAGAGACTGTCTGGGAATGGCTGGACGCCGTTCCCGACCCTGAAATCCCGGTGATTTCACTGACCGATCTGGGCATCATCCGCGATGTGCAATGGGAGAACGATACGCTCGTTGTCTCTGTCACGCCGACCTATTCCGGTTGCCCTGCGACCAGCATCATCAATCTGGACATTGAAACGGCCTTGCGTGCCAAGGGCATCGAAAAACTGTCTCTAAAAAGGCAATTGTCGCCTGCATGGACAACAGATTGGTTGACTGAATCCGGCAAGGCCAAGTTGGAAGCCTATGGTATCGCGCCACCACAACCCGCTGGCGGTCCGCAGCATTGCCCGCATTGCAGATCGAGCAAAGTCGAGAAGATCAGCCAGTTCGGATCAACACCCTGCAAGGCACAGTGGCGTTGCAAATCCTGTCTGGAACCCTTCGACTATTTCAAATGTATCTGAGGTCGAGTTTGGCGGTTATGTAACGCCAACATCGTTCGCTCAAACTCACACTAAGGAGCAATCATGCTGGACGTCCAAAGTTTCGCCGCAGGCCAGTGGATCAAGCCCGCTGCCGGTGCCCGCCCCATCGCAAGCGCCATCACCGGCGAGGTAATCGCGCAGGCCGGCAATGATGCGTTGGATGTGCAGGCCATGCTGGGATACGCCCGCGATGTTGGCGGCCCTGCCCTGCGCAAGCTGACATTCCATGACCGGGCGCGGATGCTGAAATCTGTTGCAATGTACCTGATGGAGCGCAAACAGGCGCTTTATGATCTCAGCTTTGATACGGGTGCCACGCTTTCAGATCACCAGATCGACGTGGATGGCGGTATTGGCACGATGCTGGTTTTCGCCTCAAAGGGACGGCGCGAAATGCCGGACGGGCACGTGTATCTGGACGGCCCACCCGAACAACTGGGGCGCACGGGTGCGTTCATGGGTCGCCACATCTGCACACCGCTTCAAGGTGTTGCCATACACATCAACGCCTTCAACTTCCCCGTTTGGGGCATGTTGGAAAAGCTCGCACCAACCCTGCTGGCCGGTGTTCCGGCAATCGTAAAACCCGCCACCGCGACCTGTTATGTGACAGAGGCTTGCGTGCGGATGATGCTGGAAAGCGGTCTACTGCCGGAAGGGGCGCTGCAACTGGTAAGCGGTGGTCTGGGCGACATGCTGGATCATCTTGAATGTCAGGACGCAGTTGCCTTTACCGGGTCTGCACAAACCGCGCTGATGCTGCGCGGCAATCCCAAGCTGATGGAACACTCTGTTAGATTTGCATCCGAACAGGACAGCCTGAACGCATCGGTGCTTGGCCCTGACGCAGTTTCCGGCACGCCCGAATTTGATCTGTTTGTGAAAGAAGTGCAGCGCGAGATGACAGCCAAAGCGGGGCAGAAGTGTACCGCGATCCGCCGCATCATGGTGCATGAAGCGCAGATTGATGCGGTGATTGCTGCATTGGGTGAACGGCTGGGAAAGACCACCATTGGTGATCCAAGGCTGGAAGCCACGCGCATGGGGGCGCTTGTTTCCGCTGGTCAAAAACGCGATGTGCTGGAAAAAGCGGCACTGATCGGGGCTGAAGCGGAACGTGTGTTCGGCAACCCTGACGATTTCACCGTCGAAGGTGCGGACAAGGACAAAGGCGCGTTTGTGCCGCCGATGCTGTTCCATTGCGCGGATCCGGATGCCGCCGAGCGGGTGCATGACACCGAAGCCTTTGGCCCCGTATCAACCATCATGCCGTATCGTGATCTGGGTCATGCCGTTGCATTGCTGAACAAAGGCAAAGGTTCCCTTGTCGCCTCTGTCATTACCCATGACGGCGATGTTGCCCGCGAAATCACGCTGGGCAGTGCGGCGTTTCACGGCAGGCTCTATTTCAACAACCGCACCTCGATGAAGGAAGCGACAGGCCACGGCGCACCACTGCCCCATATGGTACATGGCGGTCCGGGCCGTGCCGGTGGCGGCGAAGAGCTGGGCGGGATCAGGGGCGTCATGCACTACATGCAGCGCACCGCCATTCAGGGTAGTCCTGACATTCTAAGTGCGATCAGCCAGCAATGGGTGCCGGGCGCAACGGAAATTTCTGACCGTGCGCACCCCTTTACGCGTACTTTCAACGAACTTGATCTGGGCGAAACCTTCAATTCTCCTCCTCGTACCGTGACACTCGAAGACATCGAAACTTTTGCGCATTTCACGGGCGATACGTTCTATGCCCACATGGACGAGGAAGCCGCCAAGGCGAACCCGTTCTTTCCCGGTCGCGTAGCGCATGGATACCTTTTGCTCAGCTTTGCAGCCGGTCTGTTTGTGCAGCCCGATCCTGGTCCGGTTCTGGCAAACACCGGCCTTGATAACCTGCGCTTTATGGCGCCTGTCGCCGCGGGAGACAGCATTCGTGTGCGTCTGACCGTCAAACACAAAACGCCGCGCAATGACGAATACGGCGAGGTACGCTGGCATGTAACGCTCTATAACCAGAACGATGATGTGGCGGCGGAGTACGAACTGTTGACGATGAATGCATACTGAGGACTTCAAGATACTCACTGCTGATCTGCGCGGTTTGGGGGGGCGGCGGGTCTGGTCCCTTATGATCAGTCTGTTCGGAGATTTGGCACAGGACGCAGATCAGTCTATCGACGGGCCGCTTCTCTCTTCGATTATGGCGCGATTGCAAGTCAAACCGGAGGCCGCGCGCGTGGCGCTGCATCGGTTGCGCAATGACGGGTGGATCGTGTCGGAGAAATCCGGACGTATCAGCCAGCACAGCCTGTCTGCAAAAGGACGTGCTGAAAGTGCTGCCGCAAGCCCGCGTATCTATGCCAAACCTGAACTTGATGTGACCAGTTGGCAATTGGTGCTGACAGAGGATGTCACACCGGAACAATCAAAAGAGATGCAGCGCGGTGGCTTTACGCCACTGTTACCGCGGGTCTACGTAGGGTCCATGGAAGCCAGCGCACCATCCAACACGCTTTGCCTTTCTGCAAGCGATGCGCCAGACTGGCTGCGCATGCAGATTGAACCCCAGACGCATCGCAAGGATTTCGCCGAGTTACTGCAAGCCCTGTCTACGTTACAATCCGGACTGCCCGAACCAGGAACGCTTTCGCCGGTCGAAACGGCCGTCTTGCGCTGCTTGATTGTACACAATTGGCGTCGTCTGGTACTCAAGCAACCCGCGCTTCCGAAAGCACTTGTTGATCCTGATGGTCCTAGCCACAAATGTCATTTGCAGGTTGCCCGGTTGCTGACAGCCTTGAAACGTCCGAAGCTATCTGAAATTGAGCAGTCCTGCGCTGCTGCCTAACGCGCGCTTTCCCAACTCCCGGATGCAGGCTATAGCGTTGTTTATGACAAACCATCTTCATCAGAATGACCTGCCGGATACCCTTGATTTGGGCCCTGTGGTTGCCATTGATTGTGAAACTATGGGCCTGCACCCGCATCGGGATCGCCTGTGTGTCGTCCAATTGTCCGGAGGGGACGGAAACGCCCATCTGGTACAGATAGCCAAAGGTCAAACCGAAGCGCCAAACCTGTGCCGTCTGCTGGAAAACGAGAACGTGCTAAAGCTGTTTCACTACGGACGCTTTGATATCGCCGCGATGTTGAATGCTTTCGGTACGACAACCGCACCTGTCTATTGCACCAAAATCGCGAGTCGTTTGATCCGCACTTACACCGACAGGCACGGGCTTGCGAAACTGCTACAGGAACTGCTGGGCGTCGACATTTCAAAGCAACAGCAGTCCAGTGACTGGGGTGCCGAAGAGCTGACCAAAGCACAGATCGAATACGCGGCATCAGACGTTCTGCACCTGCACCGTTTGCGCGACAAGCTGAACGAGATGCTGGAACGCGAAGGCCGGATGGAGATTGCACAGTCCTGTTTTGATTTCCTGCCAATGCGCGCCAGACTTGATCTGGAGGGATGGCCCGATTCGGACATCTTTGCGCATTCATGAAAACACCCTTTATTGATACTGCTGCCCGCGTAATACGCGCTGAAGCCGCCGCGCTGAACCTTCTGGCAGACGCGCTTGATGATCGTTTTCGCAGCGCGATCGACCTGATGCGCCAAACCCGAGGTCGGGTGATTGTTACGGGTATCGGCAAATCCGGCCACATCGCGAACAAGATCGCCGCAACTCTTGCAAGCACAGGGACGCCTGCGCAGTTTGTGCATCCCGCCGAAGCAAGCCACGGTGATCTGGGCATGATTACGCGAGATGACGTGGTTTTGGCGATTTCAAACTCCGGCGAAGCGCCAGAGCTCGGCAACCTCATCGCCTATTCGCGACGCTACGAAATTCCGCTGATTGGATTGACCAGCCGCGAAGAAAGTACACTGGCGCGTCAATCCGATGTGGTTCTACTACTTCCAAAGGTGGCAGAAGCCTGCGGAACGGGCGTTGTTCCAACCACCTCAACGACAATGACATTGGCAATGGGTGATGCATTGGCGGTTGCCCTGATGGAGAATCGTGACTTTACCGCTGAACATTTCCGCGACTTCCATCCCGGTGGCAAACTGGGCGCGCAGCTCAGCCTCGTTGGCGACCTGATGCACACAGGCGACGCTATTCCATTGGTGCAACAGCACGTTGATATGTCTACTGCGATGGCAGAGATCGGCACCAAGGGTTTTGGCGTGACAGGTGTGGTCGATCCGGAGGGACGTCTGGTAGGCATCATCACGACCGGTGATTTGGGGCGTCATCTGGACGGGCTTCTTTCGCTCAAGGCCTGTGATGTTATGACACCCAATCCGGTCACGATTGCACCGCATGCCCTTGCTGAAAAGGCAGTGGGCGTAATGAACGCCCGCAAAATCTCATGCCTGTTGGTTGTGAATCCTGAAGCCCCTGACATTCCGACGGGATTGCTCCATATCCACGATTGTTTGCGCGTCGGGTTGGGTTAAGTGCCATGCAGGCAGACCGCTATTCGCGACTGATCGGCTGGCTGAAGGTGCTGTTGCCGCTCGCAGCGCTGGGGTTGCTTTCGACTCTGTTCCTGCTTAGCCGCGTGATTGATCCCGAGGCGGTTATTCCTTTCGCGGATAAGGAAATTCAGGACCGCCTGCGCGATCAACAGGTCACCGGACCGATCTATCATGCCGTCACCGCCGATGGAGACCAGATTTCCTTTGCTGCGGAAAAACTGACTCGGCCGGAAGGGCAGACCGGCGCAAACGAAGCGGAAGACGTAGAAGTCACGATGGACCTTACATCCGGTGCAAGCGTGGTCTTGAACGCGCGCAAGGGGCAGATCGACATTGAAGGAAACACCGCAGATCTCGACGAAGATGTGGTTATAACAACATCAACAGGATACCGGATTCTAAGTGATCGACTGGTAACGCAACTGTCCACACTAGACGTAACATCCCCCGGCCCTGTGCACGCTGATGGCCCGGTCGGAACACTGGATGCGGGGACAATGACCATCAACGCGGGGAAAGCGGGGAAACCTGCTCAATTGATTTTCACAAACGGTGTGAAGCTGGTATATGTGCCGCAAATGGACGAAGAGTGACTCTAGTGAAAACCCTGCGACTTCTGATGCTTCCCCTGTTTCTTGCCGCTCTGGCTGCACCAGTGCTTGCGCAAGGCACCAGTGTTGCTTTTGGCACTTTGGCACAGGATACAAATCTGCCTGTCGAAGTGACAGCAGACAACCTGTCTGTTGATCAGGACACAGGTATCGCAATTTTCACGGGCAACGTCCTGATTGGTCAGGGTGAAATGCGCCTATCCGCACCCCGCGTACTGGTTGTTTATCTCGCAGAGCAAAAAGGGATCGAACGCCTAGAGGCTACAGGCGGCGTAACGCTTGTTTCGGGCCCCGATGCGGCAGAAGCGGATCGTGCGGATTATAGTATCACGAACGGGGAAATCGTCATGACCGGCAACGTCTTGCTGGATCAAGGGCCAAACGCCCTCAGCGCAGATCGCATGACCGTTCAACTCTCCGATGGCACCGCGCAAATGGCGGGGCGGGTCAAAACCATCATCCAGACCGGTGGCGATAACTGATGGCGAAACCCAAGTTGACGGTCGCCAATGGCAGCGCAGGCTTGCGCATTGACCATTTGCGCAAATCCTACCGCAAAAAGACCGTAATCCGCGATTTTTCAATGCATCTGAACCGGGGTGAAGTCGTTGCGTTGCTGGGGCCAAACGGGTCCGGCAAGACCACAACATTCTATGCTGTTGCCGGCCTTGTAACACCCGAAGGCGGTACCGTTATGGTCGACGGCAAGGACGTCACGTTGCTGCCCATGTATCGGCGCGCACAGTTGGGAATCGGATATCTTCCACAGGAAATGAGCATCTTTCGCGGACTCAGTGTACAGGACAACATCAGCGCAATCCTCGACATATCTGTCCCAATCCGCCATCAGCGACGTGAACGGCTGGAAGAACTGCTGTCGGAATTCTCTATCGAGCACCTGCGACGCGCACCCGCACTCGCATTGTCGGGTGGCGAACGGCGACGGGTCGAAATTGCGCGTTGCCTTGCTGCCAATCCCAATTACCTGCTGCTGGATGAACCTTTTGCCGGCGTCGATCCGATATCTGTTGGCGATATCCGGCATCTGGTTGCAGACCTCAAGAATCGCGGAATCGGCGTGCTGATCACCGATCACAATGTCCGCGAAACGCTTGAGATCGTGGACCGCGCGTATATTTTGCACGAGGGCAAAGTGCTAATGTCCGGCACACCCGAAGAAGTTGTGCAGAACGAAAACGTACGCCGCGTCTATCTCGGCGATAATTTTCGCATTTCTTAAAATATCGCAAATATCCGCCCAGTTTATTCGCTATAGCGTAAAGTGCTAACCATTGACTTTGAAACGTTTTTCGCGCCTCATATAGTTATGACAGCTCTTCGTTCCTGTTTGATCTTGCATGTGCCTTGTTACCAAGGCTTGGCTTTTCGTAACCTGAACAAGGCGTCACTTACCCGCATCCTGTACTGACGTGACACCACATTGTGTGGTGCCATTTGTTATGCAGATGTCACGAACAAGGAGAATTTATGCGGTACCAAATCAGCGGCAAACAGATCGATATCGGCGATGCGCTTCAAACCCATGTAAAAACGGAATTGGGCCAAGCCGTTGAGAAATATGCAGAACGACCGACAAACGCCCAAGTTGTGTTTTCAAAGTCAGGGCATGAGTTTGTTTGCGAAACAACGGTACACTTATCCACAGGACTGACAGCTTCGGCCAAAGCACACAACAACGAGATTTACGGTGCTTTCGACGCATGCAACGAGAAGATGGAAAAACAGCTTCGCCGCTACAAGAGACGGTTGAAGGACCATCACAAAGACCGCGTGGAACCTGTTGAGTTCCTTGGCGCTTCCTCTTATATCCTCGCTTCAGATGGCGGAACAGAAGAACAGGAACCTGACACCCTTCAGCCCATGATCATCGCAGAAATGCAGACCAATATTGCGACTTTGTCGGTTGGTGAAGCGGTGATGCAAATGGAATTGGCAGGGGCTCCTGTGCTGGTGTTTCGAAACGAAGGCAAAAACGGTGTGAACGTCGTGTACCGCCGTGAAGACGGAAACATTGGCTGGATCGATCCATAACGAACAGATGGGCAATGTCCCGTCGTGGAAGGCAAGGCGAGTTGAATGGAATTTTCAAAACTCCTGAAGCTGGAGGCGGTCAAGGTTTTGACATCCGCCTCCAGCAAAAAGCGGTTAATGCAAGACATCGGGGATTTGGTCCATGTCGCCTACGGGCTAGACGCAGATCTTGTCGTTGAAGCACTGAACACGCGCGAATCTCTGGGACCAACTGGAGTTGGCCACGGGGTCGCTTTGCCGCATGCCCGGGTTGCCGGACTGGACGAAGTTGTGGGTGCATTTGTGCTTTTGGACAAGCCGATTGATTTTTCGTCCATTGACCGTCAACCGGTTGATATCGCATTTGCGCTGTTTGCGCCCGAAGATGCCGGAGTTGAGCATTTGAAAGCGCTTGCGCTGGTGTCACGCACCCTGCGCGACCCCGCAATATGCAGCAAGTTGCGGGCAAACCATGACGCCGCGACCCTCTATACAATCCTCACCGAAGAACGGACGGCTCAAGCCGCTTGAGCCGTCACTTCCAGCGCGAAAAACCAAACGTAACGTAGTCGCGTAGGTAGGCATCCATTGCCAGCTTTTCGATCTGGTCATCGTAAATGTCATGAAGTGCAAAAGGCTGATCCGGCTGTGCAGCCGGCACCGATGGCACATTGATCTTGCCAACTGCCTTGGCAAGATCGGTTAGTTCGTGGTCAAGGTCCGCCTCCCGGATAATCCGGTCAGGCAAACATAACTCACCAAAACCCATGATCGCTTGTGCTTGAGTACACCACGAAGGATCTACGCGGATCGCCGTTTGGCCGGACAAATTACCCTTGAGGAACGTCAAGAACGCAGCAAACGCAGTCCGGTGGGCCGCAAGATCATAACGGTCATCCGGCCCATTCTCTGGCAAAGGTAGCTTGTACCGCCGCATCATGGTCTTGCGCAGTTGCACGTAACTGCCCTTGTCTACCGGCAGAATGTGCCGACAAAAGGCGTCATGCGCGCGCTGAACCGGATGTCGTAGCACCGTGAAACTACGGTGGCCCGGGTGTTTGCGTTTCCATTGGCGTAGATCCTTTTGCGTCAATTTCATTTGCAAATCAGATCGCTCACCCCCGTCCAGTGCAGCAAGCCAGCGCATAACCTGTGCCTGTGGTCCACTACGCAACGGCATATACAACAAACCACTTGTCGGGGCAGCAACATAGGAGGGCACATTTGGTCCGCGGCGTGGTTCAAAATTTGGAGTACGGGTCAGGTCGAAACGATCCAACTGTGACAACGCCTTGAGCATGTCATCATAGTTGCGCACTTTGGTCGATATCGGACTTGGATTCTGCTTTTTCAGGCTCTTATCAAGCGCCTCCAACTGCTCATCAACACCCAGATATTTCGCCAGACCGTTCATCACGTCGACGCTTTGCAGATCTTCATACGCGACATAGAATGCTGTCTGGCCGCTGGTCTGAAGTCTGTTCATCAACGTAATTTGAAACGCTTGCAAGGCTTCCAGGTGCGCATTGAATTCGCGGGCGTCGAATTGCGCCTGCCCCACTTTGTGGGCCTTCACATCCGTGAGTTTCCATTGCCCGGTTTCCTGCGCGATTTTCCAACTGACGTAACTTTCAACCGGGTTGCGCGTCAGGATCACTTTGGCGCAGGTTTCATCCTGCATGATGGCATCAAAGACCCTCGGATCATGGTCGTGGAAATAGCGAAACCCGCTAAGCCGTGCCGTGTTGTTACGGATTGCAGCGAGCAAGACCTTGGGGTCCGCATCGCGCGTCTTCAAATCCACACCCAAGATAGGCTCGTTCTTGGGGTAGCCAAGGAAATGCGGATTGAACGCCTCGCCATGGCAGTTGATTCCGTTAAACGCGTTCAGGTTCGCTTCGAGGAAATTCGAGCCCGTGCGCATTTCGGCAAAGACCACAAAGCTCTGAAATTTTTCTGCCATCACTTATTGCACCAGATAGGGTTTGCGCTGTGCCTTGGGTGTCGCCGCCACACCACGTTCCACAGGAAAGTCACCCATCAGATAGGGGTGCATGCCCTGATTTTTGAGGTTTTGCAGGAACTGACCAAAGCCTGAAAGGTCAACCATCTTGGGAGCCTCTGAAAGGCGGCGCAATTTGGTGCGCCCGATCTCGTCCAGAATACCCTGTAACGGCTCCATCGGGGCTTCGATAAATTCGGCCATCGTCCAGATCCGCACTCTCGCTTTGGTGTAAGGCGAGCGCAAGATATCCATATGCTCACTCTCGATCTTCTGCAGATTGGCAGCAATCGCACGGATTTCGGCAAAATCAAGATTGGAGTGAAACAGCGGCACAGACCAAGCTCCGGTAATCACCGAAACTTGTGCATTAGGGTCTTTGGCAATACGCCAGTTGACGTCCTGATTGTCGTCCGGTCCGAATTGGAAACACTGACGTTCGCCCCGCGTGTTCCAGATCAGATTGGTAAGGAATGCCTTGCCGTTATAATCCCGCAAGATCGGGCTGTCGGACAGGGCGCCGTTGATCGCAGACTGGCCATCCGCATAGTGAACCTTGTCCTTGGCAAATAGATGGCCGTGAACGCGCGCACCGGTGGCTGCAGCCAGCCATGGTTCAAAATTTTCGAACAGTTCGGCAAATCCCTGAAACATCGAATAGGGGGCGGCAGTAACCCCATTTTCCCAATCTTCGTTCGGAAAACGGCTCTGCATGTAGAGACCGGACCGCCCACGCGTTCGCCGCTCAACTGCTTTGGAAAAGATACGGTCAATCTTGCCGGGATTCGGTTCAGTCTTTTTCATCGCACCGGCGGCATCGGTCAGGAACGCTTCATAAAGCCTGTCAGCATATGGCCAGATCTTGCGGGCAACAAAACAATCCGAACGGCGTAGTAGTTGAAGATGATCATCATAGAAAATATGCGGCTTTCCCTGAAAGTCGAACTTGGACAGAGTCAGTGATCGGCTTTCGATATTGGTCGCATACTGGCGTGCAAGGGTTTGAAAATAGCTTTCGTCCGGAATCCAGACCTGACGGAAAAACCTGTCATAAGTTGGCCGTTCCGGGTCTTGTAGGATTGCAGACAAAGTGCGGCGGGACAGGCACCACCACTGCGATCCCATATGCGGCAAAATCCCGTTGGGCATTTTACGAGACATCCGCAGGCGACGCTGGATATCAGTAAAGAAATCAAAAAGGTATCTGTTGCGCTTCCATGACACAGGGAACCGCAAGGTAAACCGTTCCTCATCGAGCCCGCCAACAGTCCATGGCACCTCGGAGGTTGTTGCGCTTTCGATGAAATCGGTATTCGGGCGGTCCTGAAGGTAATCGAGTAATTCTTCGACAGGGCGTAAAGGCAAGCACGATCCAGAAGCAAGGTAAACATGGCGCACATGCGCATAGCGGGCCAGCATCATTTCCGAAGCCGATTGCGTGGCCTGCACAATACCCCATGTGCCCCATTCACACCGAAACCGTTCACAGAACGAAACATCTTCGAGATCGGAAAGGGTGCTGACAAAAGCGTCGTAGGTCTTGCGTGGAACCACCTTGTCGACGTGGATCACAACCGGGCATCCCGCCGCAGACCAGTGGCGCGCAACCTGCTCGGCGCGGCCCAGTGCAGTATGAACCAGCATGACAATTCCGACAGTCATGCCCAGTTCCCTTTGGACATCAGGCCCAGAATCTCCAATTGTCGCCAGTTGATATATCGTTCGGACCATTTGCACCAAAGCTGTGGATCGTCCTTCAGGCGTTCTGCATAGGCTTTGTACTCAACCGATCCGGCATAATGTTGTGAGCGCTCCAATTCTTCAGCGGCTTTCGCACTGAAGGTATCCAGAAACTTGGCATGCAGTAAAACACCCGATGCCTTTTCGCCACCCCATTCGTCGTAGACCTGGTTCAAACCACGCGGCAAAAGCATGTGAGTCGAACTGACATAGGCATAGCGTTTGTCCCATTTCACCAAGGGAACCTTATTCAATGCAGGTGCCTTTGCCGGTTCGTCGGCAAAGAACACACGGCTGCGCGGACCACCCTGAATCCACAGGTTCGTGAAACGATGATTGCGCGAAATCGTATAATTGCCGCTGTCGAACCAACAGGCAATGTCGATCGGGTTCTGGCCGGATTGGTAGGGCTGTTCGTCCAGCCGCCCCTTGGGATACATGTCCAACAACATCGCTGAGAACGATTTGATTGAAGACGCATCCAGCCAGTCGGTTAGCGCGCGCAACGGACGTGTATCGCAGAAAGGGAACACGAGGAATTCGTCGGGATCAACGGTCAGCGCCCAATGCCCATGTGCATATTTGCGTTGCAACCAGTTGAGCCAATCAACGCCGAAACGCGCGCGCTTGTAACTCGCTTTTGTGCTCCAGACTGACACATCGGGTTGATCCGCCAAGTAGTCCAGCGAACCATCGTCGCTATCATTGTCCACGAAAAAGAAATGACCAATGCCCATCTTGCGATAGTATTCTAGGAAATAGGGCAGCCGGATACGTTCATTGCGCTGAGTACAGAACAGCAAAAGGTCGTCGGTACGGATTTGGCCCGTCCGATTGGCAACTCGCTTGAGTTCCCGACGCTTTCTAACCGCCCGGATGCGCCAACGCTTGCGTTGAAGCCTCAGCCCATATGACTGAAATATGCCCAAACCCCACCTTTTACCTTCAGAAATCCGCCGCTCTTTGATGCAATATCATCTTAACCTTAACACGGTCTTGAAATGATTTGGCCAATTTGGACCAACAAAGTTGTCTTCTTTGCTTGCGTGTGGCGACGTGTTTTCCCAACTCTTTACTGTTTTTATCCACATTTCCGTATCAGAAACAGGGGCAATTGTTGCTCTATCCCCCAGAATCTCGTGGAAAACGGCCAAATCGTTGCATAAAACACGCGCTCCCAAGGCAAGCGCCTCAATCGGAGGAAGGCCAAAACCCTCTGCGAGACTTGGAAAAAGCGTCCCCGCACTTCCCTGAACAAGCGCAAAGAGGGCTGGATCATCCAGATCCGCAATCTCTTGCACCGGGCTATCAGGTGACAGGGCATCAAGACGGGCAAAGACGACATCGTTATTCCAGCCACGGCTACCACAGATCAGAAGGGGTGGAGCATCGACACCCAATTCATCCCACAGATCCAGTAGGAAAGCATGGTTCTTTCGCGGCTCTATTGTGCCAACGACAACGAAATACGGTCGATCAGGCTTGAGACCCGGCGGGACAGCAGCCATGTCAGCAACGGGCATGACTATTCCCAAATGCGCAACAATCGCAGGAGGAGGCGTACCCCATTTTTGCATCAATGCCTCTGCACGCAACCGCGTATCTTGCGAGTTGTAGATCACCCTGGTGGCAAGCCTACGAACCCTTTTCAGTTTGCCCCTAAAAGGCAAAATAGTGCCTGAGCGTTGAAATTCGGGATGCTCAAGCGGAATGACGTCGTGGATCAGTACATGATTGCTGCCAGATGCATATTGAACACTTCTCAACACTCGTTCCGTCAGATTGCTGTGACCGACATTGTAGTAGGCAAAACCTTGCGGCAGATATTGCTCCAGCATCTTGCGTAGTCTGGAAGGCAGACAACGCGCTATTGCAACCTTACGCGCGCTACTTTCCGCCCGCATTAGCGCCACATTACGCCTCTTTGACACACGTGACAAAAAGTCAGCTTTTGGCCAAGCGGACCGCCCTTCGAGTTGGGCCAGAAATTTCAGCATTCCTTTGTGATCAAGCAACAGGTACCCAAACGCCGTCCGCAACAACGCAAAAGCTGGTACACTTTCAGCAACAAACTGCGCAAGATAGGCCCGCTCTACCCGATCCACACCTGTTGCAACACGGCCGGCGCGGCGCAAGCTTCTTGTCAGATCCAAGAGCCGCGCAGTTTCCATGTCAATGATCGTAATGGCCGGACTGGTGCCATCTCCAAGCATCGGTGATCATCTGCTTCATAGTAGATCGATGCGGGTTCCATCCCAGTTCGGCCACCGCCCTCGTCGAGCCTGAAACAAGCTTGGTACAATCTCCTGCGCGGCGCGGTCCCTCTTCATAAGGAACCGCACGGTTGGTGACAGCCTGACTTTGATCCAGCACCTCCCGGACGGAAAAACCTGTTCCGGTACCGAGATTGAACACGCGGCTACCTTTGCCGTCCTTGAGCCATTTCAGACCCAGAACATGCGCATCTACCAGATCACAAACATGCACGTAGTCTCTGATACACGTGCCGTCCGGCGTGTCATAATCCGTACCAAAGATCGTGAGCGCATCCCGTTTACCATCTATCGCATCCAGCATGAGCGGCACCAGATGCGTTTCAGGCTGATGATACTCCCCCACTTCACCGTCGGGATCAGCCCCTGCCACATTGAAATAGCGAAAGATCACATGTCGCAAACCATAAGCAACTTCAAAATCACGCAGCATGTCCTCGATCGCACGTTTGGATGCACCGTAGGCATTGATCGGCATCTGCGGGCTGTCTTCGTCCAAGACGACATTGTCCTGATCACCATAGGTCGCACAGGTCGAGGAAAACACAAAGTTGCGGCATCCCGCGGCTGCGGCAGCCTCAATCAGATTTAGGGACCCCAAGACATTGTTGCGCCAGTACAGACCCGGATTCTGCATGCACTCCCCCACCAGACTAAGGGCTGCAAAATGCATTACTGCGACGGGTTCATACTGTGCAAAAACAGTGTCTAAACGGGCACGATCCAGTAAATCGCCCTGTTCAAATGGGCCGAATTTAACAGCATCCTGCCAGCCAGTCACAAGACTGTCGAATGTCACAGGAGTGAATCCTGCCGCCTTCAGCGCTTTGCACGCGTGCGAGCCGATGTAGCCTGCGCCGCCTGTCACCAATACGTTGCTCATTCCCGAACTCCGGCTTGTATCGCTTATGCGTCAAGCATTTTCGTCTAGTGAAATACTGCGCAAGTAAGAACGAAGATCATCCCGCAACTCTTCACGTGCAAGGCCAAAGGAAACAGTTGCCTGCAAAAATCCAGATTTAGA
This sequence comes from uncultured Sulfitobacter sp., assembly GCA_947501805.1. Classification (GTDB taxonomy): domain Bacteria; phylum Pseudomonadota; class Alphaproteobacteria; order Rhodobacterales; family Rhodobacteraceae; genus Sulfitobacter. The sequence continues at coordinate 26,076 of CANMXJ010000003.1, forward strand.
GCCACAATCAAAGCGTTTACCGCGGAATCGGAAGCCATAGACATTGTTGTCTTGTTCAATGTCCTTTGCAATCGCATCGGTCAGCTGTATCTCGCCACCTGAACCGGATTTCATCTGGTTGAGGTTCTGCAAAACGCTTGGTGAAAGAATATAACGCCCGATCACCGCCAGATTTGAAGGTGCTTTAGCGGCTTCCGGCTTTTCAACCATGCCTTTGACTTTGACCAGCTGGCCCTCTTCCTCGGAAATATCCAAGACGCCGTAAGAAGAGATATTTTCCGGTGCAACTTCCATAGCGGCAACCATATTGCCACCTGTTTCGGCATAGGCCTCTACCATCTGTTGCAGGCATGGTTTTTCGGCTGCGATCACGTCATCGGGCAGCATGACTGCAAAGGGCTCGTTACCGATCAGACGTCTTGCACACCATACCGCATGTCCAAGGCCCAGCGCCTTGTGCTGCCGGATATAGGCGATGGCGCCACTCTCCATATTCGTGCTTTTCAGGGTCTCCAACAACTCTGTCTTACCCTTCTTGCGCAATTCCTGCTCAAGCTGCGGGGCGTGATCGAAATAGTCTTCCAACGCGCCCTTACCGCGTGAAGTGACAAAGATAAATTCCTTGATCCCGGCAGCACGTGCCTCATCAATCGCATACTGAACCAGCGGGCGATCCACGAGCGTCATAATTTCCTTGGGCACAGATTTGGTCGCAGGCAGGAAACGTGTTCCCATGCCAGCCACGGGGAAAATTGCTTTTGTTACTTTTTTACGCATCTCATACCTCAACGTACTATTCCGCGGCTTTTGCCTTCTTGTCCGACACCTGATGCATTCAAGTATCTGGTCTTGTTAGTCTTTGCTCAAACCACGCTGACTGGCAACGCGCCTTCGTTCGTTTTCAATCCTGCGTGACCTTGTTGTCATACGAAAAAATGGCGCTTTTCGGGCAGATTTCCCGAACAATCCCCCGCGTTGCAGCCAAACACCATCCTCAGTGAACCTAACATGATGATACATAGTGCTGAGAGAGAAGGACATAAGGGTGACAATTTCGTTGTTTTTCACCCTATCTACGGCGCGTTGCATATCCCTTGTAAACCGATAGGGACGGGTCGAGAGTATAGCAGAGATCATACGTCTGGAGGGAAACGCTTTGAACGGCTCTGAGGGGTGTTGCGCCAACTTGGTCGGCTGCATAGCCCGCTCCAGCCCCTCCTGATACCCGATATCCAGACGGCGTAACAGTTTCTTGACGGAAGAAGGCTCCAGTCCGCCGCTGACCATATGGCGCAAGAGGCGTCTTCGCTCTGCCATACGCAGGCGCTTCCAATGGTGTGGACGTTCAACGTCTACCACATGTTTACGTTGAAATACGGCCCAACTTGCGCCGATATCGTACAAGTCACGCGGCACCCGATTGGCCGCACGCATGCGATTGGCAGCAAACCCGTGATGCACTTCGGCCAGCGGAACCAACGCTGTCGCATAACCTGCACCCGCCAGACGCATGTTCAAATCCGTCTCGTCCAGAAAGTAATGGAACGCGGGGTCGAAGCCATCAAGTTCAATCAAAACATCGCGCCGAAACGCCATGTTAGTGCCTTCTGTCTTGATCGCATGCCCCTTTGGCGGATGGAATTTTGTTGCCTGCTCCTTCTTGATTTCAAGCGGATGCCCGCCACCAAACCGGTCCAGACTGCGCGCCTTCCATTGAAATGAAATCCCATTTCGTCCACGCACGAATCCTCCCATTGCCGCCACGTCCGATTGTTCAGCCGGCGCAATTAGATAGCGCAGCCACTGCGGCTCTGGCACAGCATCATCATCAATGAACGCAACAACCTCCCCTGCGGCCAATGATATCCCAAGGTTGCGAGCGGCAGAAATGTTCGGTTGATCAAAAACAACAAGCTTTAGATCGTCGGAAAACGGCATTTTTCTGGCCGCTTTGATCCCTTCGGGGTCGCTAACAACGACAACCTCGAAGTTATCATATTGGACCTGCGACACCCCCAAAAGACAGCGCGTCAAAGCGTCGGGACGGCCCCGGCTAACAATCACAACGCTGACGGCAAGGTCCGTCATTCAAGGCCCATTCTCACCATCATAGACTCTATTTTTGGCACATCCTCGGGATTGTTTAGCTCCCAGAACTCGCGCCCCTTTGCTTCGACTTCGACACACAAGACCGCGCGTCCGTTTTCCATGAAGCGAAGCTGCTCCAATCCCTCAAGCTGTTCCAGTGGTCCTGTAGACCATGACGGATATGCAGCAAGCGCCTTGGGACGGTATGCATACACCCCAACGTGGTGAAACACCGGCGTCATTTCAGTCTCTGAATAGGTACTTGATGTAAACGGTATGACCTCTTTCGAAAAGTAGAGCGCGCGGTGATCCGCGGCAAATACTGCTGTTGTGCCGCCAACCCGACCCTCTTTGCGATCCGCCAGAAGGCCATTCAGTGCTGCCCCTTCGCAACGCAATACCGGCGTGGCAATCTCGGCATCAGGTGCGGATATCAGACCCTGAACAAGGCTTTCTACGAACCAATGTGGCGTAAGCGGTGCGTCGCCTTGCAGGTTCACGACAAGATCATAATTACCGCCCAGCACGGAATGCGCTTCGGCGCAGCGTTCAGTGCCGTTCGCGCAATCAGTTGATGTCATCACACCCTCCGCGCCAAATGCCTCTACTGCAGTTTTGATCCGGTCATCATCCGTCGCCACGACAACACGATCGACACCGTTCACGTCGCATGCCGCACGCCAGGATCGCTCGATCAGACTCCGCGAAACACCGCTTGCTCCTGTGAGTTCCGCCAGTGGTTTGCCCGGATAGCGGGTTGAGGCGTAGCGGGCGGGAATGACAATAAGAACGGACATCAGGCAGACTTCAACGTGACAGAAGGCGCATGCGCGATAAAGAAAGGATTGGCAAAATCAGCCTTGCCGTAGGTCAGGGGCGTGTGATCATCAAAGCGCACAACATCGCCACCTGCGCCCAGCAGAACGGCATGACCAGCGGCGGTATCCCACTCCATCGTGCGCCCAAGACGCGGGTAGATGTCAGCTTCGCCTGTCGCAACCAGACAGAACTTCAGGGATGATCCCGCGCTTTTCATATCATCGACAGCATATTTATTGATGTAGTCATCTGTGGCCTGATCGCGGTGGGACTTTGATGCGACAACCAAAAGCGCAGAATTATCTGCATCAGAGACTGATATCGGGGACAGCGTACCGACAGTATCTTTGTCTAAACTGCCTGCTTCCTCGAACGATTGTCCACGTGCATCGGTAAAGAACATCCGTGACTTTGCTGGTGCATAGACAACGCCGCGTGTCGGCTTGCCGCCCTCAACCAACGCAATGTTTACTGTGAAATCGCCACGACGGTGAATGAACTCTTTGGTCCCGTCTAGCGGGTCAACGATCAGGAACGTATCGCCTTGCGCGGAGTGCGTGTCGGCCTGCTCTTCTGTCACCAACATCACATCGGGAAATGCTGCGCGCAAACCCGCACTGATGATCGCATCCGCGGCCTCGTCTGCAGCCGTTACAGGACTGTCGTCAGACTTCGATTTGACGTTGAAATCGTCCTGCCCGTAGATTTCCATGATCTTGTCGCCAGCCTCCAATGATAGCTTGCGCATCACAGTCACGAGTTTTTCATAGTCCATCACGCAAAGTTCCTTCGGCTTTCATTGATCGATCGGTTCCGCTTCCTTATGCTATCGCGATAACGGAACAGCAAGAATTCCGTGCGAAAGTCGGGTTTGTCAAAGGACAGCAGCACATGTTTCAATCCACGCGAAAACCACGGGGCGGTTTTGCTTCGGCGCTGTCGATTGCAGAGCTGGTGTACCATTCGGTTGTGCGCAGTGTGCGCAAACAGCACAATAATGCGCTGGTGGCTTTGGCGATGAACATCATGCAGACGGTGCTGTTCCTGGCTGCGTTCTATTTGATGTTCTCCATCCTTGGGATGCGCGGTGCGGCCGTGCGCGGGGATTTTGTGATTTACCTGATGACCGGAATTTTCCTTTATCTGACACATATCAAGGCGCTTGGTGCCGTCATGGGGTCAGAAGGGCCAGCGAGTCCGATGATGCAACACGCGCCGATGAACACGATCATCTCGATCCTGTCGTCAGCCGTGGGCGCGCTTTATATTCAGGTCTTGTCGCTAATTATTGTTCTCTTTACTTATCACGTTGCCTGGACTCCCGTGCACATCGAACAGCCGGTCGAGGCATTTGGCATGGTGTTGCTGGCATGGTTCACAGGATGTGCACTTGGCTTGCTACTCCTCGCTTTGAAACCCTGGTTCCCCTCCATCGTGTCCCTTTTGGCGATGGTCTATCAACGGGCCAATATGATTGCATCGGGCAAGATGTTCGTCGCCAATACACTGCCAAGTTACATGCTTGCGATGTTTGACTGGAACCCGCTATTTCACACCATTGATCAGGCGCGCGGCTATGCCTTTATCAACTACAACCCACGGTATTCGACGTGGGAATATGCCTTCTGGGTTGGTGTTGTGTTTGTCATGATCGGCTTGATGGGCGAATTTTACACCCGCAAGCACGCCTCCCTTAGCTGGAATGCGCGGCGTTGAAGCTGCTGGCGGCACTCCTCTTCGGATTTTTCACGACGTCTGCCTTGGCAGATCAGAGTAAGTTCCCAGCGCTCTATGATGTCACGGACGTTGCAACAGATGATGTTCTGAACGTCCGACAATCGCCCGGCGCATCCTATCCCGTCATTGGTGTACTAAACCCGAATGCCACAGATATCGAAGTGGTACGCCTCAACGATACCGCGACTTGGGCGCTCGTGAATGTTGCAGAGCAAAGCGGTTGGGTATCGTTGTCTTTCATGCGTCGTCAGGCAAAACAATCCGATACAAAAACTCCCGCCATCACAAGTTGTTTTGGCACAGAACCGTTTTGGTCGCTGTCCTTTGATGATCAACCGAAATGGTCCGTTCCGGGCCAAAGTGATCCGGTCGCGATTACTGAATGGCAACCGTCGCGCAATCTAAGAGACAGGTACGCCATCACCGGAAAAATGACGAACAGCCAAGGCGTCGGTTTCAAAGCCGTTGTGCGACGGAAGCAATGCAGTGACGGTATGTCTGACAGAGCGTACGCCTTGGACGCGGATTTGATCTGGCAAGGACCAAATAGCAGCATCATGCTCTATTCAGGATGTTGCACGATCGCCCCGTGACTACTCCACCACCCGCAGCGTTAAATTAATCCGACCACCTTTGGGTAGCAGCGTTGATGTGCTTGCCTTGATCCGGTCAACACCGTGATAGGTCAGACGCGCATCACCACCCATGACCACAACATCTCCTGACTGCAGCCAGATCGATTCCGTCTTGCCACCGCGTGTGGTGTTCCCGATCCGGAACAAGGCTTCGTCTCCCAGAGATACGGACACAACCGGCCACTGAAAATCAACCTCGTCCTTGTCCTGATGCAGCCCCATCCGCGCATCGGGTGCATAGTAGTTGACCAAACAACACTCCGGCTGGCGCGAAATATCTGTAATCTGATTCCAGATTGAAAGGACCGGCTCCGGAATCGCGGGCCAAGGCTGACCGTTTGGATGTTCGGATACGTATCGATACCCGGACTTGTCCGAAAACCAGCCATACCGCCCCGCCGCTGACATGCGCACCGACATCGGCTTTCCATAAGGCGTATCAGGTTGGAAAAGCGGGGCGACCTTCACCACCTCACGCACGGCATCCACGACTTTCTTCTGCGTATCGAGATCAAGGAATCCCTTGTGAATTTCAAAGCCACGCAACGTCAAAACAGCCATAAATCCACCTTTCTGAAGGATATCCTGAAAAATCCATGCAAATTCCCTGATTCAACCCCGTCGCAGCCATTGCGAGCGCGATACCTGCCCCCTATATACCCACCGAACCGCTGAGAGCACACGGCTTTCAGTGACATCAGATCGGGGCATGGGTGCCATAACGGGCCTGCGTCTCGTGTCATCGCCTTAAATAGAAAAAGGGATCGAAAATATGGCCAAAGTAATTGGTATTGACCTCGGAACAACAAACAGCTGTATCGCCATTATGGACGGCAGCCAGCCCCGCGTAATCGAAAACGCTGAGGGCGCACGTACAACCCCGTCTATCGTTGCCTTTACGGACGACGAGCGTTTGGTGGGCCAGCCCGCAAAGCGTCAGGCTGTCACAAACCCCGATAACACGATCTTTGGTGTGAAGCGTCTGGTTGGTCGTCGCAATGACGATCCCGATCTGGCCAAGGATAAGAAAAACCTGCCGTTCAATGTGATTGACGGCGGCAATGGTGATGCATGGGTTGAGGCGCGCGGCGAAAAGTACTCTCCGTCCCAAATCTCAGCATTCATTCTGGGTAAGATGAAAGAAACCGCCGAGAGCTATCTTGGTGAAGAAGTCACGCAAGCGGTTATCACCGTGCCTGCGTACTTTAACGACGCCCAGCGTCAGGCCACCAAAGACGCGGGCAAGATTGCCGGCCTCGAAGTGCTTCGTATTATCAACGAGCCGACAGCCGCGGCACTTGCTTACGGCCTCGACAAAGAGAACACACACACCATCGCGGTTTATGACCTTGGCGGCGGTACATTCGATGTGACCATTCTGGAAATTGACGACGGTTTGTTCGAAGTGAAATCCACCAACGGTGATACGTTCCTTGGCGGTGAAGACTTTGACATGCGCATCGTGAACTACCTTGCGGACGAGTTCAAAAAGACCAATGGCGTTGACCTGACCAAAGACAAGATGGCGCTCCAGCGTCTGAAAGAAGCTGCCGAAAAGGCCAAGATCGAATTGTCTTCCGCCAACCAGACAGAGATTAACCAGCCGTTTATCTCGATGGGTTCTGACGGCTCGCCGCTGCACATGGTGATGAAGCTCACCCGTGCCAAGCTGGAAAGTCTTGTAGGTGACCTGATCAAGGCATCGTTGAAGCCTTGTGCTGCTGCTCTCAAGGACGCAGGTTTGTCCGCCTCCGACATCGACGAAGTCGTGTTGGTGGGTGGTATGACCCGCATGCCAAAAGTGGTCGAAGAAGTGACCAAGTTCTTTGGCAAAGAGCCACACAAGGGTGTGAACCCTGACGAAGTGGTTGCCCTTGGTGCCGCAATTCAGGCCGGTGTTCTGCAAGGTGACGTCAAAGACGTTGTTCTGTTGGACGTTACGCCGCTGTCACTGGGTATCGAGACCCTTGGTGGTGTATTCACCCGCTTGATCGACCGCAACACCACGATCCCGACGAAGAAGTCTCAGGTGTTTTCAACCGCAGAAGACAACCAGAACGCCGTGACGATCCGTGTGTTCCAAGGTGAACGCGAGATGGCAGCCGATAACAAGATTCTCGGTGCCTTCAACCTTGAAAACATCCCGCCTGCTCCACGCGGCATGCCCCAGATCGAAGTGACCTTTGACATTGACGCCAACGGCATCGTGTCGGTGGGCGCAATGGACAAGGGCACCGGCAAGGAGCAGAAGATCACGATCCAGGCTTCCGGTGGTTTGTCGGATGCGGACATCGACCAGATGGTCAAGGATGCCGAAGAGAACGCAGAAGCGGATAAGGAACGCCGCGAGCTGATCGAGGCGAAAAACCAGGCGGAGAGCCTCATCCACTCGACAGAGAAGTCCGTGGAAGAGCATGCAGACAAGGTTGATCCAACAACCGTCGAAGCGATTGAACTGGCGATTGCCGCGCTGAAAGACGATCTGGAAACAGAAGACGCTGGCAAGATCAAATCCGGCATCCAGAATGTGACCGAAGCAGCGATGAAGCTGGGCGAGGCCATCTACAAAGCCGCGAACGACGCAAGCGAAGACGACATGGCAGCTGCTGCAGACGAGCAGGGCGGCCCGGTTGACGACGACATCGTTGACGCCGACTTCGAAGATCTCGGTGACGACGACAAGCGCGCATCCTAAGTCTGCGCCTGGGAACCAATGATTGGGCCGGTCCGATTTCGACGGGCCGGCCCTTCACGTTCCAGCAAAAGGATATGATCCATGGCAAAACGTGACTATTACGAAGTCCTTGGCGTAGCCAAAGGCGCATCAGAGGCAGAGATCAAGAAGGGCTATCGCACCAAGGCGAAAGAATTGCACCCGGACCGCAACGCCGACAACCCCAAAGCCGAAGCCCAGTTCAAAGAGGCCAATGAGGCCTACGAGATACTGAAGAACGCCGACAAAAAGGCAGCCTATGACCGGTACGGTCACGCTGCATTTGAAGGTGGGATGGGCGGCGGTGGTGGACGTCCCGGCGGTGGTATGGGCGGCGGACAGGGTGATTTCTCATCCGCCTTTTCGGACGTCTTTGATGATCTGTTCGGCGATTTCATGGGCCAGCGAGGCGGTCAAGGCGGCGGACGCCGTGCTGCACGCGGTGCTGACCTGCGCTACAATCTCAAGATCACGCTCGAAGATGCCTTTTCAGGCATGCAAAAATCCATCAACGTCCCGACATCCGTGCAATGCGAGAGTTGCTCTGGTTCCGGTGCCGAAGGTGGCGCGGAGCCAACAACCTGTCCGACCTGTTCCGGTATGGGCAAAGTACGCGCGCAGCAAGGCTTCTTTACGGTTGAACGCACCTGCCCAACCTGTTCCGGTATGGGCCAGATCGTCAAGAACCCGTGCAAAACCTGTCGTGGAGCAGGCCGTACAGAAAAAGAACGCGCACTTAGCGTGAATATTCCTGCTGGCGTCGAAACCGGAACACGCATTCGCCTATCTGGTGAGGGCGAGGCAGGGATGCGCGGCGGTCCGTCCGGCGATCTGTATATCTTTATCGAAGTCACAGATCACGAGCTGTTTGACCGCGAAGGACCGAACCTGTTCTGCCGCGTGCCCGTGTCGATGAGCACAGCGGCCCTCGGTGGAAACATCGAGGTTCCCACAATTGACGGTGGCCGTGGCCGCGTGCAGATCCCCTCCGGCAGCCAATCCGGCCGCCAGATGCGTCTGCGTGGCAAAGGTATGCCGCCACTGCGGGGCGGCGGCGTTGGTGATATGATCATTGAACTGGCCGTAGAAACTCCCGTGAACCTGACCACGCGCCAGAAGGAGCTGCTTAAGGAATTCGAAGACCTCTCGTCCGAAAACAACCCCGAAAGCAGTAGCTTCTTCTCCAGCGTTAAGTCCTTCTGGGATTCGATGAAAGGCTAAGCGCCGAAAACTGGACGCCTGCTTCTATGGGCGGGCGTCCACACCGCTTGCAAGCAAACTTAACCGAATCCTAACCATGTCTGCGCAATCTGCGGATATGACCCATTTTGCTGAACAAGCCTTACCCTTCTTGTTGGACTCATTGGACAACATCCGTCCGATCGCCGTCACGCAACCGTCCTATATTAAGGATCACCGCCAGCGGCTTCGTGCCCGTTTCATGACGGGTGGGTCAACTGCCATGCCGGACTACGAACTTCTTGAGCTCATTCTGTTCCGCGCTGTTCCACGCCGCGATATGAAGCCATTGGCACACGCACTCATGGAACGCTTTGGCGACTTTAATCGCGTGATTTCCGCACCAGAAGCACGTCTTCGCGACGTTGATGGTGTAGGCGACGCGATTATCATAGAACTGAAAATCATCGAAGCGACAGCGCAGCGCATGGCGCGGGCCAAGATCATGCAACAGCATGTCGTCTCAAGCTGGGACGCGCTGTTGGACTACTGCCACACCACAATGGCCCACCGCGAGACCGAACAGTTTCGCGTGCTGTTCCTCGACCGCAAGAACGTGCTGATCGCAGACGAAGCGCAGGGACATGGCACTGTCGACCACGTGCCTGTCTATCCACGGGAAATCGCAAAACGTGCGCTTGAATTAAACGCATCCGCGTTAATCCTTGTACACAATCATCCATCAGGCGATCCAACTCCTTCCCAGTCAGACATAGATATGACAGCGCAGGTTGCCAAAGCATGTGATGCATTGGGGCTTTCACTACATGACCATTTGATTATCGGAAAATCGAGGGAACTCAGCTTTCGGTCCGAAGGGTATTTGTAACCCTTACCGCACCCAAACCTCGACGCGCCTGTTGGCCTGCCGTCCCCAAGAGGTATCGTCACAGGCCATCGGCATCGCCTCGCCAAAAGCATCGACACGCAAATCAACACGGTCGAGATTTGCTGTAACTGCCGCAGCGCTGATCGCACGCAGCACCGCCTCGGCGCGACGCAATGCGATATCACGGTTTCCCTTCGCCGCACCCTGTCCGTCACTGAATCCGACAAACGACAATTGGCGTGCATCATAACGACCTTGCTCAAGCGCACGCGCAAGTTGCTGTACGTTGGATCGCGATTGCGCATCTAACCGGATCGAACCTGTCTCGAACCGGAAAGTTGTCGTCAAACGTGCCATCGGGGATAGCGTGGAGATCATCCGCTGAAGCTCTTCCAAAGTGGTTTCCACACCAGCAACTGTTATCGCATTTGCAAAACGGTTGCCTTGCTGTTCGATCGCAATTTCTTCGGGCGCTTGATCCACAAAGCCGGAACGGCGGATCACATTTTGCGCCGCCGGCCCCCGCGTAAAGGCGAGGAATTCACGTGCCACACGCGGTAACCGACGCGCCGGAAAATACAGAAACATTGGCGCTGTTAGCGGATAATCTTCGGTCTTGATGGTCCGGCGTGCAGCATCCAGTGAAAACCCGCAGGTTCCTCCCAGCGTCAAAACACGGGTATTGCGACGCTCTGCATAACTTGTCAGGCCAAGGGCCAGCGCATCCTGCCCAACGGCATCTGCGATCTGGTCCGGCAATGCATGGCGAATTGCACTTTCGGACAAAGTCAGCTTTTCAGGCGCAATAACTTGATCCTCAATTGCCTGCGCCAACCCACTGGCCGCATCGGGCAAATGCAGTTCGATAGGTGCATCGGGTCCACCAAGTTCCTTCCAGTTGGTGACTTCACCTGAAAACACCTGCGCCAAAGTCAGAGGTGATATACTACGCACCGGGTTACCCGGCGCAACAACCGGGACCACCGCGTCCAGCGCCAATACCCGACTGCGATTGGCACCGGTCAAATCACCCATGCCAGCTTCGCGCGCCAGTTTACGTTCTTCCGGCCTTATCTCGCGTAGGGACATGACAATATCAGCCTCGTCCGCCAGCAGATCCGCAAACCCTTCGTTGGTATTGCTGGCCCGAAACCCGAAACGCGCAGCCAGTTTGCCTGTATCCTTCCGGGTCAGTGACAATACGAAACGCGTGGCGTCCTCATCTTCACGCGTTACCGTATATCCGTTGCGCTGCGCATATGCATCTATCAGCGCCGGCATCAGGACAGCACCCATTGTCGCGGAACCGGATAGTTCGACCTCTGCCACGTAGTCCGTCAAATTGGGACACCCTGGCCCGATACAGGTCACGCCTGAGCCATCGACACTCAGCTCACCATAATCCGTCGATACACGGTAGAATTCGCCATCAAAGCCGAGCAAGGTACCATTCAATTCAACTTTGCCATCCCTCGACTTAAGGGTGACATCCTGTGCACCTGCACAAACGGCGGAAAACAGAAAAAGTGCGGCGAGGACCGCCGCACGTTTCAAGATAATCATAAGACCTCGGGCGCTGGGTTATCTACCGGCAACCTTCAGGTCTTGGAGCAGATTATTCAACACCAGAAAGCTTCCTTGGGCATCACACTCTGGCACGGGCAGTGACAGATTCTGCGTTTTGACCAGCCCGTCACTGCCGAGTTCAAGGGATTGCGCCTCAATCTCAAGGCCGCAGTTGGCTTCGGTGATTTCTGTTTCAACGCTGAGTGCAATAGTCCCTGACCGGTCGTGCCCGGTTTTGGGAAAGCTGTATACTTCGGCCAAAAGAGGTTCAGCCGCATCTCTTGCACCATGACGTGTCAACACGCCACTGACACGAGCAACCGCATCTGAGATTTCTCCCGGCGCACCTTCCCAAAGATGTCCCGCAGATCCGTAGTCAGCATCAAATTCACGTGCGTGAATCTGGAAACCGGTGTTCCCTTTCCACTGCAGAACCGCACGATCATAATCAGCCAGTTCTTCAACCGTGGCTTGCGCAACTGCACCTTCACCGTTTGTAAAGGCAAAGATGAACACAGCTTCGACGGCGAGCGCCGGAACTTTGAGGTTCAGCGTACCCTCGTCTGATGTTGTTTCGGTAAATATCATGCCGTTGTGGTGAACAGTTACCCGTTCATTCCGCAGGCAGGACGCCTCTAGGCTTAGATCGACCATTGCCGCCGCAACGGAGCGGGCTGTCGCAATGACGTCGCATGCCGGTGCTACCGCAGTTTCCGGCACCGATTGCTCGGGCAGAACACTTTGGGGCGCGGACGCCTTTGTCACTTCCACGTCGGGCGCGGGCAATGAAAGGTCAGTCTCGAACTCCGCAGAGGTCAGCGTGATCTCTTGCACATCCAACAGCACGTTGTCAGCGGATGCACCCTTAAGCACGGGGTAATCAGCAGGCGCAGCAGGCTCTGCCTTGTTCCCGTAGCGTTCGCTGGCTGTTTCGGAGCTTTGCATCACAAAGCCGATGCCAATGGCGCAAGCAAGCGCTCCGACGCCCGTGATAATCTCTTTTTTGCGCATCATGGTCCTGTCCCTTCAAACGGAATCGTTCGAAACAGTCATGATGCAGGATCAGGGCCGCGTTATGACCCTGATTTGCAATTAGTGAGGCAAAAAAAGGGCAGTCGTTAAGATAAACGCCCATGGCAATGCTTGAATTTGTCACCGGATCCACACGGACATGGATCGTTTCGACCCGGATCACCCCATGTCGTTGGATCGTCTTCGACAAATCCCGCTGCTGCACCAAGCGGTGTGCTCGAAACAGTTGCTGCCGCTACGGTCTCACCCGCTGCCGCCTGCTGCGCAAGCATCTGTTCTACCATCGCTGCACGCTCTTCCTCTGACATTGGTTGAATCTGGGCAAGCTTCTGGGTCACTTCCTGACGAAGGGAATCAAGCATACCTTCAAAAAGCTGGAAGGATTCGTTCTTGTATTCATTCAGCGGATCACGCTGCGCATAACCGCGGAAGCCGACAACAGAACGCAGATGTTCAAGTGTCATCAGATGTTCGCGCCATTTCTCGTCGATCGCCTGCAACAACATATGTTTTTCGATGTTACGCATGTTTTCGGGACCAAAGGCTTCGGTCTTGCCTGCCATCAATTCATCGGTCGCCGCAATCAGACGTTCGCGGATCACTTCGTCATCCACACCTTCTTCTTCACACCAGTCTACAATGGGCAGATTGACGTTCAGGTTTTCCGCAACTGCATCCTTGAAACCCTGCGCGTCCCACTGGTCCGCATAGGTTTTGGGCGGCATATAGGTGTCGATCAGATCGTCGATCATCTGATGACGCATGTCTGTTGTAATCTCGGACAGGTCGTCAGATTCCATGATGTCGCGGCGCTGGCCAAAGATGACCTTGCGCTGTTCGTTCATCACATCATCGAATTTTAATAGCTGCTTGCGAATGTCGAAGTTACGGCCTTCAACCTTAGCCTGCGCACGTTCGAGTGACTTATTCACCCAAGGATGCACAATCGCCTCGCCCTCTTTCAGTCCCAGCGTGGTCAGCACTTTTTCAAGGCGTTCTGACCCGAAAATCCGCATCAGGTCATCTTCCAGAGACAGGAAGAAAGACGTGCGGCCCGGATCGCCCTGACGGCCAGAGCGGCCGCGCAACTGGTTATCAATCCGGCGGCTTTCGTGACGTTCGGACGCAAGAACGTACAATCCGCCCGCCTCCAGAACCTTTTTCTTCTCATCCGCGTGTTCCGCTTCGATACGCGCACGGATCGCTTCGGGATCGGCGTCTGGATCAGCGTCCAAGGCTTCCAGCACCTTCATTTCAACGTTGCCGCCCAGCTGAATGTCGGTACCACGACCCGCCATGTTGGTGGCGATTGTCACCGCGCCCAGCTTGCCGGCATCGGCAATGATTTGCGCTTCTTTTTCGTGCTGACGTGCATTCAGCACATTGTGCGCGATTCCGTCAGCAGTCAGCATTTGCGACAAGTGCTCCGACTTCTCGATGGAGGTCGTCCCGACCAGACAAGGCTGCCCCTTGGCATGGGATTCTTTGACCTTTTCGATCATCGCTTTGTATTTTTCGTTCGCCGTACGGTAGACGGCATCATCCTCGTCCACACGCGCAATCGGCAAATTGGTCGGGATTTCCACAACCCCAAGGCCGTAAATTTCGCCGAATTCCTCGGCTTCGGTCAGGGCCGTACCTGTCATACCCGCAAGCTTGTCATACAAACGGAAGTAGTTTTGGAACGTCACAGATGCGAGCGTGACGTTTTCGGGCATGATTGACGTGCCTTCTTTGGCCTCAATCGCTTGATGCAAACCATCCGAAAGACGGCGACCCTGCATCATTCGGCCTGTGAATTCGTCGATCAGCATGATTTCACCGTCACGGACGATGTAATCTTTATCTTTGGTAAACAGCGTATGCGCCCGCAAACCCTGGTTCACGTGATGCACAATTGTTGTGCTTTCAGGATCATAAAGGGACTGACCCTCTTTCATCAGATCGCGCGAGCGCAGCAATTCTTCAAGGAATTCGTTGCCCTCATCGGTAAAGGTCACGTTGCGAGTTTTTTCATCCAGCTCGTAATGCTCTGGCTTCAGCTCGGGGATCAGCTCGTTGATAGTCAGATACATGTCCGACCGATCTTCGGCGGGGCCGGAGATGATGAGGGGTGTGCGCGCCTCGTCGATCAGAATGCTGTCGACTTCGTCCACAATCGCAAAGTAGTGATGCTTTTGCAGAATTTCATCGAGGTTGGATTTCATGTTGTCGCGCAGATAGTCGAAACCCAGTTCGTTGTTTGTGGCATAGGTAATGTCGCTGCCGTAGGCTGCACGCTTTTCCTCAGTTGTCATGCCGGCAATTGCCGCACCCGAGGTCAGACCCAGTGCATTAAACACCTTACCCATCCAGTCAGAGTCGCGCTGCACAAGGTAGTCGTTGACCGTGACGATATGCACTCCCTTGCCCGGCAAGGCATTCAGATAAGCAGCCAATGCGGCAGTCAGGGTCTTGCCCTCACCTGTTTTCTGCTCTGAAATATTACCTTGATGCAGGAAAATCGCCGCCAGCATCTGTGTATCAAATGCCCGCAAACCCAATGTGCGGCGTGCGGCCTCACGGCAGTTGGCAAAGGCTTCGGGCAACAGGTCATCAAGGCTCTCGCCGCCCATTGCACGCTTGGCCAGCTCCTCGGTCTTTTCCTTGATGCCCTCATCGCTCAGCTTTTCAAATTCAGGCTCCAGCGCGTTGATCTTGTCGACCAATGGCCGTGCCGCCTTTATTTTGCGATCATTAGGCGTGCCAAAGACCTTTTTGGCGATTGTTCCGATACCCAGCATGTGCTCTCCAGCCGACGTTTTGATTGTGCGCAGCGATCTGCTTGCCCAAGCCTCTGTCAGCCCCTAGATAGTTGGGGAACATGGCCGGTATGTGCGCCCTTTAGGGCGATGTAAGGGCCGCACCATAGGCTGTCAATGTAACAGCCCGATACAGGCACAAACGATAGGACGATCCATGCAAAAACCCCTCACATATCTGGCATCTGCAGCACTTATGGTCACATTGGCGCTTCCGATGGCGGCGCAGGACGAACCGAACCTTAATACCGTTGTGGCCACAGTAAATGGCACAGACATTACGTTGGGTCACATGCTCGTCGCCCGCGCCACCCTGCCAGAGCAGTATCAGCAACTGCCTGACGAGGTGCTTTTTCAGGGCATTCTGGACCAGTTGGTGCAACAAACCGCATTGGTCGGTACATTTACCGGCGAATTACCGCCACGCGTCACCCTGTCCATTGAAAACGAAACCCGTTCGTTGACGGCAGGAGAAGTAGTTGAACAGGTAATGGCGGCCGATCTTGATGAAGCGGACGTTCAAGCCGCCTATGACGAACAATACGAAAACGCAGAAGCCGGGGACGAATACAATGCCTCGCATATTCTGGTCGAGACCGAAGAAGAAGCGAAGGCGATCAAGGAAGAGCTCGACAATGGCGCGGACTTTGCCGAAATGGCCCGCGAAAAATCAACAGGTCCGTCTGGCCCCGGGGGCGGGTCTCTTGGCTGGTTTGGCAAAGGCATGATGGTTCCTACCTTCGAAGCGGCGGTGGTTGATATGGCCATCGGTGCGGTTTCTGAGCCGGTGGAAACACAATTCGGCTGGCACCTGATCATGCTCAACGAAAAACGCAAAACCGAAGCGCCAACACTTGAGTCAGTCCGTGAGGAATTGGAACTTCAGGTGCGGCAAACACGTGTACAGACACGGATTGAGGAAATCACTGCAGAAGCAGACGTGGATCGGACCGCGGCCGAAACAATCGACCCTAAAGTTTTGCAAAACCTAGACTGGCTGGAGTAACTTCGTTGGGTAAGATCACCAAGACTTCGCCGCTCGCCCCTGAAGCATTTCCGGACCTGCCGGTTGTTGACGGGGTGCGTTTTGCAACAGCCTCTGCCGGTGTGAAGTATGAGGGGCGTGCCGATGTAATGCTCGCGTTGCTCGACCCGGGGACGACAATCGCCGGTGTCTTTACCCGCTCTCAAACCCGATCCGCACCTGTCCTGGATTGTCAGGAAAAGATTGGCGGTCCTTCTGATCAAGGTGCGGCCATCCTTGTGAACTCGGGCAATGCCAACGCCTTTACCGGGCAAAGTGGTGTAAAAGCAGTGCAAGCGATCACACAGGCGGTGTCTGACACCTGCGATGTTCCGCAGTCCCGCGTGTTTACGTCGTCCACAGGCGTTATCGGAGAACCACTTCCTTTTCAAAAGGTGACAGCCGTCATCTCGGACGTCCACAAACAGCTGGACGTGGCGGGTATCTCAACTGCGGCCAAGGCGATAATGACAACGGACACCTATCCAAAAGGTGCTTGTGCTACTGTCGATATTGACGGAAAACCCGTCACGATTGCAGGAATTGCCAAAGGATCAGGCATGATCGCGCCGGACATGGCGACGATGTTGGTCTATATCTTTTCCGATGCCGTCGTTGAACAAGTTACTTTGCAAAAGATCGTTTCTGCGCAAGCAGACACGACTTTCAACTGCATCACCGTCGACAGTGATACCTCAACCTCGGATACCGTGATCGTTGCAGCTACAGGCGCATCTGGTGTTGACGTAACGCATGATCCCGCGTTTTCAGACGCATTGCACAGCGTTATGCTTGATCTTGCCCATCAGGTGGTCCGCGATGGTGAAGGCGCGACAAAATTTGTTGAAATCGCAATTACTGGTGCAGCAAATGACGCAGACGCCAGAATTCATGGTCTTGCGATTGCCAACTCTCCTCTTGTGAAGACCGCAATTGCCGGTGAGGATCCGAACTGGGGTCGCATCGTAATGGCGATTGGAAAGTCCGGTGCCGCAGCAGACCGCGACCGTCTGGCAATCCGTTTCGGAGATGTCGAAGTGGCCAAAGACGGTTGGCGCAGCGCGGATTATTCAGAGGAAGATGCCGCTGCTCATATGAAAGGTCAAAAGATCACAATTGGCGTTGATCTTGGGATCGCGTCTGGCACCGCAACAGTATGGACCTGCGATCTGACACATGGGTACATCGAGATCAACGCGGACTACCGGTCATGATCACCACCACAAAGGTGCAAAAATGAAGGTTGTTCTGGTGTCTGCCGTTGCGCTGATAGATGTGGACGGTCGGATTTTGTTGGCCCAACGTCCGGAAGGCAAATCCATGGCGGGCCTGTGGGAATTTCCCGGCGGCAAGGTTGAAACCGGCGAAACACCCGAAGTCGCGTTAATCCGTGAACTACAAGAAGAGTTGGGGATTAACACATGGGAATCCTGCCTTGCCCCGCTCACGTTTGCCAGCCACACCTATGATACCTTCCATCTACTCATGCCGCTTTTTGCCTGTAGAAAATGGGAAGGCACCCCCATGTCACAAGAAAATCAGGCACTGAAGTGGGTTCACGCCAAGGAGTTGAGGAACTACCCGATGCCCGCCGCAGATGTACCCTTGATCCCGATTCTGCGCGACTGGCTTTGATCCCGGCGATCTTTCATCAATTATGCCGTTTTAGGTGGATTGCCGCCCACAGCGAAACAATACCCTAGCGTATTCGTAAGTTGTTTACTAAGCTTGGCCAACTGTCTGCGGGGGGAGAATATGCTGCGTACGATCACACTTGGTTCTTGTGTTTCGGTTCAAGGTATTTTTGTAAAAGATATGCCGGACGGACGTGTTGCTGTGAAAGTGGACGACACTGTCTATCAAGGTAAACCTGTAATCCGGAAGAACTAGCACATATCCGATCAACTATAGGATCGAATAGCGAACAGATAATAGAAAAAGGGGCCGCATCAGCAGCCCCTTTTTTTTGGTACCCGCAAGCCAGGCCTTATTCAGACCTGACTGCCTAATTTACGCCAGAGTGCGCGTCACTTCTTCACGCGTGAAGATTTCGATCACATCATCAGGACGGATGTCTTCATAGTTTTCGAAGGCCATGCCACATTCCTGACCGGACTGAACTTCAGGCACTTCGTCCTTGAAGCGCTTGAGGGTCTTCAAAGTGCCTTCGTGAATTACCACGTTGTCACGCAGCAAACGCACACCAGCAGAACGACGCGCCACGCCCTCAGTGACGAGACAGCCAGCAACTTTACCGATGCCAGTAACCTTGAATACCTCTTTGATGGTCGCGTAACCAATGAAGTTCTCTTTGATCTCGTTGCTGAGCAGGCCGGAAGCGGCCGCTTTTACATCATCCACCAGATCATAGATGATGGAATAATAACGGATTTCGACGCCCTTCTGATTGGCAGTGTTCCGTGCCGATGCATTAGCACGCACGTTAAAGCCAAGGATCGGCGCGCCGGAGGCTTCGGCCAGACCAACGTCCGTGTCCGTGATCGCACCGACGCCGGAGTGCAGCACGCGCACGCGCACTTCATCGTTGCCGATTTTCTCCATCGCCTGAACAATCGCTTCGGCAGAACCCTGCACATCCGCTTTGACCAAGATTGGCAGTTCCGAAACATCCTCATCCGCCTTGGCATTCGCCATCAGCTGTTCGAGGGTTGTCGCCGCACCAGCCGCCGCACGTTTGTCCTTGGCCGCTTGCGCACGATAATCCGCAATTTCACGCGCCTGCGCTTCGGTATCCGTCACGTTCAATACGTCGCCTGCTTCGGGAGTGCCGTTGAGACCCAGAACCTCAACAGGAACCGATGGTCCGGCTTCTTTGACACGATTGCCCTGATCGTCGATCAGCGCACGGACCTTACCGTACTGCTCACCCACAACAAAGATGTCGCCTTGGCGCAGTGTACCGTTCTGAACCAGAACCGTCGCTACGGGGCCGCGGCCTACGTCAAGCTGCGCCTCGATCACGGCACCAACGGCAGCACGATCAGGGTTCGCCTTCAACTCAAGCAGTTCCGCCTGAAGCGCGATGGCCTCCAGCAGTTGATCCAGACCTTGACCGGTAATCGCAGACACTTCGACGTCTTGCACTTCACCAGACATTTTCTCGACGATGACTTCGTGCTGAAGCAAATCTGTACGAACCTTGTCAGGGTTTGCTGCAGGGCGGTCGATCTTGTTGATCGCAACAATCATCGGCACTTGCGCTGCTTTCGCATGGGCAATCGCCTCGATCG
Organism: uncultured Sulfitobacter sp.; assembly: GCA_947501805.1. Classification (GTDB taxonomy): domain Bacteria; phylum Pseudomonadota; class Alphaproteobacteria; order Rhodobacterales; family Rhodobacteraceae; genus Sulfitobacter. Next base: position 45,810 of record CANMXJ010000003.1, read on the forward strand.
TTTGCGGCATGACCGCATCATCCGCCGCAACAACCAGGACAACGATATCCGTCACCTGAGCACCGCGCGAGCGCATGGACGTAAACGCCGCGTGACCGGGTGTGTCGAGGAACGACAGCACCTGACCGCCATCGGTTGTCACCTGATAAGCACCGATGTGCTGCGTAATACCACCCGCTTCACCCGCAACAACTTTGGCGTTGCGAATTGCATCAAGCAGCGATGTCTTGCCGTGGTCAACGTGACCCATGATCGTGATGACTGGTGGGCGTGGTTTCAGATCCTTCGGATCGTCCTCGATTTCCTTGATCACGTCCTCAACGTCCGCGTCAGAAACACGCACAACCTTGTGGCCGAACTCCTCGATGATCAGCTCGGCTGTATCCGCATCAATGGTTTCGTTCTGCGTCACCATCAAACCGTTGTTCATCAATGCCTTGACAACAGCACCGGTTTTCTCGGCCATACGTGCGGCCAGTTCGGACACAACAATCGCCGGCGGCAGGTTCACGTTACGAATGATCTTTTCGCGCTCGACGTTACCGCCCATCGCTTTTTGACGGGCACGCTCTTGCTTGCGCTTCATCTGCGCCATTGAGCGCTGTCGGCCACCTTCACCACCGCGCAGCGCCTGATTCAGCGTCAGCTTGCCAGAGCGACGATCATCGGTGCGGTTCTTCTTGTTTGTTTCTTCGCGATCCCGCTCGGTCTTGCGCGGGGTCTGACCCGGCAAAGCCTTGTTCGGCGCAGGACGTGCGGCGGCAGGCGCGGCGGGCGCAGGCGCAGACGCGGCCTGTGCAGCAGCCTCGGCCTCACGCTTGGCTCGCTCTTCCTCTTCGGCTTTCGCCTTGAGGCTTTCTTCACGCGCCAGATCTTCTGCCTCTTTGGCTTCGATTTCCGCACGGCGACGCTCACGCTCTTCAGCGCGCGCTTTTTCTTCTGCGGCACGTGCAGCGGCTTCTTCGACCTCACGTGACTTCGCAGCCTGAACCGCCTTCAAACGACGCTCCATCTCGGCGTCGGTTATGCCCGCTGGACGTTTGGAAGGGTCGCCAACAGGCCCGGCACCCGGCCCGGATGGCTTCTGGCCACCCGGCTTTGGTACCACAACGCGCTTGCGCTTGGTTTCCACCACGACGTTCTTGGTCCGCCCGTGGCTAAAGCTCTGCTTTACGTTGCTGGGACGCGAACCGCCCAGACCCAATGTTTTTCTGCCGTCTGTATCGCTCATTTAGCTCGTCATCCTTTCGGCTGGCCGCTGCCAGCCTCGTTTTGTCGCACGCCTTTAAGTCGTTGGGCTTCCTCTACAACACGCAGAGTGAGTCCACCAGAGGCGAGCGCCCCATGTATCACAGTTTGGCGTCCGAATGCCAAACCCAATTCATCCGCCGTCAGCCAGCCAATGTATTGACCGTAGTGCGGCGTGCTCAGTTTCGTTTTGCCGCGTTCAGAGCCATCAGTGGCCTGAATAAGCACTTCGGCTTCTTCGTTCTGAAGCCAGCTTTTGACCTTTTCGTACCCCGCAACGGCCCGTCCGCCCTTGCGTTGCAGCGAAATCAGGTCAACCACGCGCCGTGCAAGTTGCTTTTCAACTTCTTCGACAAGATCGTCCTGAACAGTGACCTGCATTTTGGCGGCACGCGTGAACAGTTTCTTGTTCACCGCTTGCTCAATCGCCGCGCGGTCCGCTGCAACATATATACCACGTCCCGGCAGTTTACCCAAAATATCCGGATAAATCTGATTATCCGGACCCACCACAAAGCGGATCAGCCCGTATTTGGGCTGCACCTCGCCCGTGGCAATGCACTTGCGGTCAGGACCGTCTGCGCGGTCTTTGGAGGCGCCACCGCGACTCATCAGGTCAGTCCGAGGCCTGAGATCAGGCCTCGACCTCCTGTTCTTCTGCAACGTCTTCTTCGACCTCAGCTTCAAGTTCAGCCGGATCGACCCAGCCCAACATCACGCGGGCGGTCATGATCATATTTTGCGCGTCTTCCAGCGACACCTCAAACGGCTCAAGTGATCCGTCGTCCTTCACACGCTCGCCATCGACTGTGGTCCAGCCGCCAGCCAACTCCCAATCTGCGCAGGTTGCGAAATCTTCCAATGTTTTGACGCCATCCTTTGCCAGTGCTTCTAGCATCTGGGGTGTCAGGCCCTCAAATTCAACCAGGCTGTCCTCAACTCCCAACGCACGGGCCGCTTCCAGCGCCGCTTTGTTCTTGGCTTCAAGCACATCACGCGCACGGGCCTGCAATTCGCTGGCAGTATCTTCGTCAACGCCGTCAATCACCAACAGTTCGTCAATTTCAACATAAGCGACTTCTTCGAGGCTCGTGAACCCTTCGGCCACCAACAGCTGCGCAAAGAATTCGTCCAGATCGAGATTATCCATGAACAACTTGGTACGCAGTTCAAACTCCGCCTGACGGCGCTGGCTTTCCTGCTCTTCAGTCATGATGTCGATGTCGAGACCCGTTAGCTGTGACGCCAAACGTACGTTTTGACCACGACGACCGATTGCCAGTGACAACTGCTCTTCCGGAACAACAACTTCGATCTTGCCGGCTTCTTCGTCCAGAACAACCTTGGACACTTCCGCAGGCTGCAATGCGTTCACAAGAAAGGTCGGCTGGTCGTCATTCCATGGAATGATATCGATCTTTTCGCCCTGCAATTCGTTTACCACGGCCTGCACACGCGAGCCACGCATACCAACACAGGCACCAACAGGGTCGATCGACCCATCATAGGAAATCACGGCAATCTTGGCGCGAGAACCAGGATCACGGGCAACCGCCTTGATCTCGATGATACCGTCGTAAATTTCCGGCACTTCCATCTTGAACAATTCGGCCATGAACTCTGGTGCGGTGCGGCTCAGAAAAATCTGTGGTCCGCGCTGCTCGCGGCGCACGTCCTTGATGTAGACGCGGATACGCTCGTTCGGGCGATATGATTCGCGACCGATCTTTTCATTGCGGCGCAAGATACCTTCACCCGGGTTCATATCGACAATGACATTGCCGTATTCTTCGCGCTTGACCACACAGTTGATGATCGTGCCGACCCGGTCTTTGAATTCTTCGTACTGCTTGTCACGCTCTGCTTCACGAATCTTTTGCAAGATAACCTGCTTGGCAGATTGCGCCGCAATGCGGCCCATCTCGACCGGCGGAACCTCTTCGATCAACTGTTGACCGACTTCGGGGTTTTCCATGTACTGCTTGGCCTGTTCGACGGTGAATTCGGCCTGATAATTCTCAAGCTCGTCATCCTCGACAACCGTCCGGACCCGCGTAAATGTCGCGCGACCCGTCTTGCGGTCAATCGAAACATGAATGTCCATTTCCGCGCCGTAACGCGACTTGGCCGCGCGCGCGAGCGATTCTTCCATCGCTTCGATCACCAAAGCGGGATCAATCATCTTTTCACGGGCAACAGCTTCGGCAGTCTGCAACAGCTCAAGCTGGTTGGCGGATGTAATGGCCATTTAGTCTTCTCCCTCATCAGACCCTTCGGTCTCGATATCGTCAAACTTGGTTTCGTCGAGTGCGCCGGACGCTTTACGCTGGCGCAGCATTTCCTTGATCAGCTCGTCCGTCAGCACCAATTTAGCATCAGACAACCATTCGAATTTCAAACCCACAGTACCTTCGGCCACATTGATCAGCACTTCATCGCCCTCAATGCCTGCCAACTCGCCCTTGAAACGGCGGCGACCGTCGATCAATTCTTCGGTCTCGATCTTAGCTTCATAGCCTTCGAACATGTCGAAATCCTTGAGGCGTGTCAGCGGACGGTCGATGCCCGGAGAGGACACTTCAAGGTTATATTCCTCAACAATCGGGTCTTCGACATCCAGAACAGCACTCAGCGCCTGAGAAATCTGACCCAGATCATCCACTTCAATCCCACCTTCAGGCTTATCAGCCATTACCTGCAGAATCGTTTCCTTGCCCGACATCAGACGCACGCGCACCAGCTCAAAGCCCATATCCTCGATCACCGGTGTGATGATCTCGGCCATGCGGCGGTCAATGGCGGCTTTGGCAATCAGGTCGTTGTTCATGGTTTCCTATCGGATGCCATCAGGCACAAAAAAACGGGCGCGCGGCCCGTGTTCAAGATCGGTGGAGCGTTTGGTGTGGACCCGAACGCGCCGCTGTTGAAAGCCATATACGGAAGGCGGGGCGAAACTGCAAGGGGGTTCGTTCAGGCGAACCACCAGCGTTCTGCCGCGCGCAAGTTGTCAAGCGGACGCAAATGACTGACTTGAACAGGCTGCATGACATCTGCTGAAACGGCCTGTGTCGGGCGGCGTCGATCAGGCTGAAAAGTAATGTCGGTCAAATCAGCCAGACCGTCAGTCACCTTTAGATCAACAGCATCTACAAGATATTCGCCCAGCGCCTGACCGCGTACCCGTTCGGACGGAATGGACGTCAGTTCAACCTCGTCAAACCATCCGCATGTTTCGTTTTTGTAATGGTCCGTCACGCGTTTGGTCAGCAATCGCTGGCCCGGCGCGAAATCTGTGACCCGATAAAGGCCAGTACCGATCCCGCTCTGCGGCGCATGGGCCGCGCGGATGAAATACTCCGGCTGCGCAAGCCGCATCGGGAAACCCGCATCCGGTTGTTCAAGCGTGAAAGACACCTGATGATCGCCAACAGCTTGCACCGTCCCGTCGGAAAAACCTTTGGCGCTTGCCACGACGTCCTTAGCTGTAAACGGCGTTCCATCGTGAAAAACCACGCCCGAACGCAGATCAAACAGCCACTCGCGCGCGTCAGAAGACGACGTCCACCCTGTCGCTAGTTCACCGCGCAGCGTGCCATCCGCAGCAATCTCGGTCAGCGTATCAAACACAACGCCCTGGCGCGCAACCTGCATAAAAAGACCGTCACCGTGCAACCATGTATCATCCCGCGAAGCACCCGAAAGGGCCATCCGCAACCGGCCACCCCGTTTTGGTCCAGCCGCTGAAACACCTGTCGCCGCCAGCAAAGTCGCCGCCGCAGCGGTCGAGAATAAAGCACGACGATCAAGGAACGAACGACTCATCCCCGCGCCCCGATCTTATCCATCGCACGCACAAGTTCTGCCGAGATGCCCGGTTCGGACAACGCATGCCCCGCATTGCGCACCATCTTTAACTCGCCCTGCATCCAATTCTCGGCCAATTCATAGGCACTGCTGGGCGGACAGATCATGTCGTAGCGGCCCTGCACAATTACACCCGGAATATGCGAAATGCGCGGCATATGAGCGAGGATCTGCCCATCAAACTCCAGAAAACCCGCGTTGGTGAAATAGTGATTCTCCAGCCGTGAAAATGCCCGCGCATATTCTGACGGACCTTCATGCGTGCCGCCGGATGAATGGATCGACGCCAGCGCGTTCTCCCAAGCTGCCCATGCACGACCATACCGCTGCTCAACCGACAGATCCCCGGAAAACAGCCGCCGGTGATAGGCTTGGATCAGATCGTTCTGCTCACCCTCGGGAATCAGCGCAGTAAACCGCGCCCAAACCTCGGGCCAGAATTTACCTGCACCGCCACCGTAAAACCAATCCAGCTCGGACTGCGTCATCAGGAAAACACCGCGCAGCACCAGATTGCGCACCGCTTCGGGATGGGTCTGCGCGTAGATCAACGACAGAGTTGCGCCCCATGACCCGCCAAAGACCACCCACTGCTCAATCCCAAGCTCGCGACGAATCATTTCGATGTCTGCGACCAGATGCCACGTCGTGTTGTCCGTAACGCTTGCATGCGGTTTTGAACGGCCGCAACCGCGCTGGTCAAACAGGATCACCCGGAACTTTGCCGGATCAAAATAACGCCGCATAGAGGGGCTGCACCCCCCGCCGGGCCCACCATGTAGCACCACAACGGGAATACCGTCGGGATTGCCGCATTGCTCCATATAGACTTGGTGGCCTTGTCCAACGGACAACATCCGCTGATCGAACGGGTCAATCGGCGGATAAAGATATTGAACAGCGCGCTTTTGATCGGGAAACTTATCCATGACTGCCCTATATAACGACTGAGAGAACAAGAGAATAGGGAGCGGCACATGCAAACGGCTCAATCTACAGTGGACGCAGGCGAAATTGCCAAGTTTGAGGCGATGGCGGCTGAATGGTGGGATTTGAATGGCAAGTTCAAACCATTGCACATGCTGAACCCGTGCCGGCTGGATTACATCACGTCCCAAATCGCAGGTGAGTTTGACCGTGATTTGAAATCAGACACGCCCTTCAAGGGCCTACGAATCCTCGACATCGGCTGCGGCGGCGGGTTGCTGGCCGAACCGATGGCGCGTTTGGGCGCTGATGTGGTGGGTGCCGATGCTGCCGCCGGGAACATTCCCGTGGCGCAAATCCACGCTGAACAATCCGGCCTTGAGATTGATTACCGCCATACCACTGCCGAGGCGATGGCAGAAGCCGGTGAACAATTCGACGTTGTGCTAAATATGGAGGTTGTTGAACATGTGGCTTCCCCCATCGACTATCTGCGCGCCTGCCATGATCTGTTGAAACCCGGCGGGCTGCACATCTGTTCAACCATCAACCGCAATCCGAAATCCTACGTCATGGCGATTGTCGGGGCGGAACACATCATGCGCTGGCTGCCCAAAGGCACACATGAATGGTCGAAATTTATCACACCGGATGAGTTGTTTGCGCTGATGCGTGAAGCGGGCCTTGAGCCGGTGGATCGAAAAGGGTTCGTGTTCAACCCTATCGCGTGGTCCTGGAAGTTATCAGACCGTGACCTGAGCGTGAACTACGTCACCGCGAGCCTCAAGCCAGCTTCAGCCTGATTTCGCGCAGTATCGGAAGAGCAGCGCGCGCCTGCTCTTCTCCTAAATCCTCGACCACCTGATTGATCATCGGCGTTATGGCTTCAACCGCCGTATCACGTGCCAGACGTCCAGCAGGACTGATCCCGACCATTTTGCGCCGTGCGTCATCCCAATCAGGGCGGATGTGAACATATCCTGCCCACTCCAGCTTGTTCAGTGTATTGGTTATGGCACCACGGGTGACACCGAATTTCTCAGCCAGCTTTCCGGGGGAACTTTCGGCGTTCTGCCATGCGAGATGGTTCAGCACCGAAAAATGCGAAATTTCCATCCCTTTTGGCAATACGCGGCTCAAACGTCCGCGCATGGCATGATCAGCCGCCAACATTTCGCTGAACAACATAATCGCAAGGGTATTTTTATCGTCACTCATGGATAAACCGGATCACCGCATCAGTTCAGGGACCAGAAAATTCGCGCGCATTGGCAAGACTGGGCACTTTTTGCCGGGCTGCCAAACCTTTTTCCAAGTTCAATTCGAATTTGTAAACACCAGGGTCGGTTCCTGCATCAAGAAGCACCTCGCCCCACGGATCAATGACAAGCGAATGGCCATAAGTGTCGCGGGTCTTGTGCTGCGTGCTTGCATGGGTCCCCGTTTGCGCGGGTGCAATAACAAAGCAGCCGGATTCAATGGCACGCGCACGCAACAACGCATGCCAATGCGCTGCGCCCGTGACGGGTGAAAACGCCGCTGGAACCGTGAGGATATCAGCGCCCGCCTTGGCCAATGCGCGATACAAATGCGAGAACCGGACATCATAGCAGACGCTCAAACCGATTTTGGCAAAACCTGTCTTCGCCAGAACCGCTTGCGTTCCGGGGCGATACCCTTCTGATTCGCGCCAAGTCTCCGTTGCGTTAATTCTAACGTCGAACATGTGGATCTTGTCGTATTTCGCTACGATCTCTCCATCCGGCCCGATCACAAAAGACCGATTGGCAAATCGACCATCTGCATCCTGCGTCTTGAGCCCCAGCGATCCAATCAACAACCAGATACCCGCCGCCTTTGCCTCGGCACGCAACGCAGCAAGCGTTCTGTCATCCTCTTCAAACTGCAAGACGTCCCGCTGATGATCACGACTGGTCGAGATGCAATTTGTCACTTCAGGGGTAAGCACAAATTCCGCCCCGCTCGCAACGGCCTCGCGCAGCATCCCAAGTGTGACAGGAAGGTTGGCAACCGGATCATCGGTCACATTCAACTGAAGAATAGCACCGCGCATCACGCGGCCAGCAGAGCATCAAGTTTGCCCGCCCGTTCCAGCGCGTGCAGTTCATCACAACCGCCAACATGGATTTCGCCGATAAAAATCTGTGGCACAGTGCGCCCGCCATTGGCGCGTTGCATCATTTCTGCCTTGCGCTCTGGCTGTGCAAGAACGTCAACTTCGGCGAAATCGACGCCTTTGCTGCTCAACAACCTTTTTGCCGCGTGACAGAACCCGCAAAGAGGGGATGTATAAATCTCGACTGGCTGCATTGTGCCATCCTTTCAAAACTCTGTTGAAAGATGATTTAGGCGTCTTTGCCCACCCGCGCTAGTGTTACCACACAAACTGGCCCTGATCCGGCCTCAAGACAGGCGCGTGTACATGCCGCGAGAGTGGCACCCGAGGTCATAACATCATCTACCAACAGAATCGGACGACCAATAAGTCGGTGCCGCCGCCTTGGATGTACACGAATCGCGTTTTCCATAACGCTCTTACGTTCTTCGCGGCCCAGACCATCCAACGAACGTGTCCGCCGGAAACGTTGCAAAAGATCAGGACACATCGGCCTGTCCGCCTGCGCAGACAGCGATTTCGCCAACAAAGCAGATTGATTGTACCGCCTTTTGATCATGCGCTGCCAATGCAGGGGCACAGGCGCAATCAACGTGTTCTGGGTCATTATTCCCTTGGCAGCAGCCAGCAACCATAGCCCGGCAGGATGCGCTATTTCCTGTCTGTCCCCATGTTTCAGGGCCAGCACCAATTTGCGGCCCGTATCGCGATATAGCATGGCCGCGCGCCCGCATTTCCAAGGCCGCGGCGTTTGTAGGCAGGCATCACAATGTGGTGTATCCACATCCTCTACACCCGGTAGGGGAACACCGCAGGCATCGCATATCGTCCCCCCTATAAACGCCGTGTCACGCCAACACGGGCCACACAACCCAAAGTCACCGTCAACAACAGATCCACAACTAAGACAGCGTGCAGGATAGATCACGTCTATCCCTGTTTGAAGTCTGCTCAACAACGCCATAGAAAAACCAAATGACCCAACAACCAATAATGACAGATGCCCGGGCTCTCACCTTGCACCGCAATCGCGCGGTCTCCGAAGGGATGTTCCTGCATCACCTCGCCGCTGACGAGATTCAGGATCGAATGAATATGGTTAATAAACCGTTCGCCTCGATCGCAATTGTGACGGGTCATCCTGATTTTTGGTCAACGCGTTTCCCGGATGCCGCGCTAGTTGCGGACGCTGATACTCTCGCACTTGCGCCTGGACACTACGATCTGGTGATCCACGCGATGTCATTGCATTGGGCGAATGATCCGGTTGGCCAGCTGATTCAATGTCGGCGCGCACTAAAGGGGGACGGCCTGTTTCTAAGTGTCGCCTTTGGCGGGCAGACATTGCATGAATTGCGCGCCTGTCTGGGTCAGGCAGAGGCAGATGTAACAGGCGGAATGTCGCCCCGTGTCGCACCAATGGCGGACCTGCGCGATATGGGTGGCTTGTTGCAACGTGCCGGTTTTGCGCTGCCGGTTGCAGACGCACTGCCGCAGATTGTTGAATACGAGGATGCGCACGCCTTGATGCGTGACTTGCGGGCAATGGGCGAAACCAACGCCTTGGCCGCACGTTTGCGCCAGCCCACCCGCCGAACCGTGATAAACACCGCCGCACAGCTTTATAGAGAAAATTTCGCGAATGATGAAAGTCGCTTGAATGCGACATTTGAATTCATCTTCCTCACCGGATGGGCACCGCATGAAAGCCAGCCCAAGGCATTGCGTCCCGGCTCCGCCAAACACAGCCTTGCTGAAGTATTGGGCACCTCGGAGACGAAATTGACCAATTGAACATTTCGACAATGCCGCTATCTGGGGTCTTAAGTTTAACCGAGGACGATAATATGCAAGCCGCGCGCCCAGCACATGCAAGCGAAGACCACCCTGCCCTGCCCAAACAACGGGTCGGAGTTTTGCTTGCCAACCTCGGTACGCCGGACAATTACGATTACTGGTCCATGCGTCGCTATCTGGGTGAATTCCTGTCAGATCGCCGTGTAATTGATTACTCTCCTTGGCTTTGGCAGCCGCTGTTGCAGCTGATCATCCTGACAAAACGCCCCTTCACATCCGGTGCTGCGTACAAGTCCATCTGGAATGAAGCGGAGGGCGAAAGCCCATTGATGACGATCACCAAGGCACAAACCGCCAAGATCAAAGCCGAGATGCAAAAACGCTATGGCGATGACGTTATGGTTGATTTCTGTATGCGATACGGCAATCCATCGACCAAATCCAAGGTAGAAGCCATGACCGCCGCAGGCTGTTCCAAAATCCTGTTTTTCCCGCTTTATCCGCAATACGCTGGTGCCACATCCGCCACCGCATGTGATGCGTTCTTTGCCGCTTTGGGGAAAGAGAAATGGCAACCGATTGCGCGTGTGGTTGAGCCATACTTTGACCGTCCCGACTATATCGAGGCTTTGGCGCAATCTATCGAGAAGGCTTATGCTGCGGCAGAAAAGCGTCCCGATATCCTGATCTGTTCCTACCACGGCGTGCCGATCCGCTATCTGATGGAAGGGGATCCCTATCATTGCCAATGCCAAAAAACCACGCGTCTGCTGAAGGAACGTCTTGGCTGGAAAGACACCGAAATCATGACTACCTTCCAGTCAAAATTCGGCCCCGAGGAATGGTTGCAACCCTATACCGTCGAAGAAGTCGCGCGTCAGGCCGAGGCTGGAAACAAGAATATCGCCGTTTGTGCGCCTGCGTTTTCCGCTGATTGCATCGAGACTCTCGAAGAGATTAACGAGGAAATCAAAGAGAGCTTTGAAGAGGGCGGCGGCGAGCACTTTACCTATATTCCTTGCCTCAACGATGACGATCTACACATTACCGCGCTGTCCAATGCAATCTCGGAAAACCTGCAAGGGTGGTTGGATAAGCCACAGTCCGACTGAACCCCTAAAGCCGCGCCGCCAAACTGGTCAGTGCCTTGATCGCCGTAGCAAGATCACCATCTTCTGCACGTTGCTCGGCCAAACCCCAAATCGCGGCGATCTTTTTGGAGCGCGGGTCGTCCGCTGCGCCAAGCTGTTCCATTTGCGAGCGCAGCGGCGCGGCAAGGGCATCGTAGCGCGCCCGTTCCGGTGAAACGGAAGGCTCTTCGACATTTTCACTTGGCAGAGATTCACTTTGCCCGGCTTCGGCTACATGATCCTCTTCAGGCGTCGCGGTATTCGCCGTTACGTTTTCCTCTTCGTCACTTGGCAGCTCGGCAACCTCGTCGACCAGTTCAACACTCATATTGAGTTTGAGAAGCTTCAGATATTTCTTGAGGTTCTTCGCAAGCCCAGTCGGCTTTATGCCCTCACAACACAACTTGATCGTGCGCCCGTCCACTTCCATCCGCCCCTTGGCGATCTTGGCTGTGGTGCCATCAGCGCGGGCTTGACGGGCCAGCACTTTCGAAATTGTGCGCCGGTGCATCACAAAAACCGTCTCGACGGGTTCCTCACCCATGCAGACCGCAAAGTTAAGAGACCGCTTGCGCCCAAGTTTGACCAGCGTTCTGATCTCTTCCTTTTCACCTTCGGATATCATGGCAAGCTCCCTTGGTACGTAACCAAAGCGTAGAGCGTTGTTGGAAATCTGGCAACTGTGGTGGAGATGGCAGGTTTTGAAACTCAGTGGCGGCTATGCGGATAAACCTACCGTTCAATTCCAACTCTTAAAGGTCTGCTCTCTTTAGAAGGCGCTGTAGCTTCAAACCGCGACTTGGGTTGACAGCCTCAACCCAATTAATCTTGCCCAATAGTGACGCTCTAAAAACAGGGTTCAAAAGGCGGGTATCATCGGGTTTCCCGCAGGCATGAATAACTGCCTTTAAGTGGTCGAACAGTTTACGATCAATGTTGAGGCGCTCGTTCACAACAACGCCTGTTACCATCTGCCGTGACGTGTTCGACATCAAACGGGTCTTCGCTCGATTGATTGCAAAGCCCTCATCACGAACAATTTGTGGAACAATCCTCAAGAGCGAACCGACAATATGTTTGTCTCCGGAGAAACTTAGATCGTCAGCGTATCGACTGTAGTGAGCGCCTAGACTGTTCGCGAGCGCTGATAATCGACGATCCAGCGTAAAAGAGACGTGATTTGCCAATGCTGGTGATACTGGCGACCCCTGCGGCAAATGCGGTTTGCGATACGATGATCTGTCATCAAAATTTAGGCGTTCCAGTATGCGAGGCGGCGTCGATGTCGTGCACAATGCTGTCAGATATTGGGCGACTTCATGTGGATAACCAAGGCATCTAAAGAGTCCAAATATCCGCCCCGCCCCGATAGAGGGAAAGAAATCTCTCAGATCAAAGCAAACCACGACATCTTCGCCTACATGTCTGCTGGCCGCTTGCAGGCAATTCCGACCTTTCACAAAACCGAATGCGTCAGTGTGGCTTTGTAGCTTGCTAATGATGTCATGATGTATCTGGCGCTGAACTGCCTTCAAATTCTGTTTGGGCGCTTCAATCACCCTAATGCCCTTCGTCTTCTTTTTCTTTATTAGATAGTGATAGTGATAGTGATTGACTGCAGTCTCGCCGTGTTCCTCATATCGGCGGTGTCGATCTGCCAGATACTCTAGGCGGGCTGTTGGTAACAAAAGCCATTCAGCGAGGCTTCCCACTGTTGGAAGTTGAGGCACATCCAGATCAGTAAACGCTGAAATAGGAGACATGACTGGTGATGTTAAGTCGCGAGCGGGCCAAATATCGCGTTTCTGACAAAACCGAAAAGCCCGCTCGAAATTGTGAATATGCAATAGGGAGCTAGCCACGGAATTGGCAGATGGAGCATATTGAGATGGCAGTGCGAGAAACAGCTCAGCAACTATTTCGGGCACAAGCCTATGAAGAACATATGGAAACCTTCGCAGCAAATTGATCGTTATGAACTCCTGTGTCCACGATCCAACTGTGAGACTATCCGCTATATTGCGTGAAAACTCCGACTTATTCATTTTAGAAAATCTGTTGCAACGAACGGTCTCTGCTTTCTCGGTCTCGCGCTACCTGGACTGGGTGAAGCCCAGAGGCGGTAGCGCCATGTTTGCCCAGGTAACATTCGCAGACGGGGATACCCCGCCCAACTCCATACATCGCTGTACAGAGTATCCAAAGACCGCCGTTGCGGAAGCAAGGATGCAATAGGAAGTAGAATTTGCCAAGTCCAAGTTGGCGAACTGGACTCAGTTTCCTGGCGTTCGCTGCAACACAGAAAATTGTCACTCCGGACTCGAAATTGCGATCCGCAGCATCAAAACCAAACCTATTACCCTACCCTGAAAACACAAAAAAGGCGGTACCGAAGTACCGCCTTTTCCGTTTGAAATCACCGTAGTGCTTAGTCGGATGCAACAGCAGCTGCAACCAGAACCAGCAGGATCAGTGGCAACAGAACACCACCGGAAGAACCGGAAGCTTCCTGTACGATCACTGGTGCTTCGATTACTGGGTCTGCAAGAGAACCAGCAAATGCTGTGGATGCGGCGGCTGAAAGAGCAGCGGCTAGAACGATCTTTTTCATAGTATTAACTCCAGAAATGGCGTGTGACGCAAGAGCGCACACGCGCCCAAGACTTACCTCGTAGAACTTTCTAAACATCATAACAGGGTGAATGCAAACCCAGATTCAGTCTAGACGACTTACAATCGACGCAATGTCGTCAAATAAGCAACACTTGTGTTCCCACGTTTGCCATCTCGTAAAGCTCTTCAATGTGTTCGTTATACAAGCCGATGCATCCGTTGGATGACTTACGCCCGATTTTACGCGTATCGTGAGTGCCGTGAATACGATAATACGTCCAGCTCAGGTGCAAAGACCGTGTGCCAAGCGGATTTTCGGGACCGGGTCCGATGAACGGCGGCCATTCCGGATTGCGCTTGAGCATGGAAGGTGTCGGACGCCAAGACGGCTCCGGATCTTTCAGGATAACCTTGGTCCGGCCACGGCGTGTCAAATCATCGGTCAGCGGTACGCTTGACGGATAAAGCTTGTAGATACTCTGATCCTCGGACCAGTAATGCACCGCGCGGCTGTCGATATCGACCAGAATTGCACCGTTCTTGGTGTTGTCAAAATAAGGCTGCCAGTCCAGCGTCCGGAAGCTGGAAATATTGCGGCGAACCACCTCGGTCAGATCACGCTCTGTCTGTGTCGTCGCGGCAGAGTTCACAGACGCGATGTCCTGTGCCAACGCAGGTGTCGCCAGCATCGCCGCGCTGCCGGCTAAGAAGCTGCGGCGGCTTGTTGGATTGAATCGTTTGTCAGACATGTTGTGTCTCCATCAACGGAAATTCTTGTGATAGCCGTCTATATATGGCGCGAAAGACGCAGTATCAAATCAAACAACCGTCATGTGGCACAGTAACGCTGATGTGCGTTTGAACTGCAACGCACTGCACTGTAAGGATTGTCGAACTTAAAACCCGCTGGAGCAGCACCATGATCCGTATTCTGTCTGTCTTTTTGGCGCTCGCGCTTTCCTTGGCTGCTTGTGCGCCTTCCGCGCCGCAGCTTGGCAACGATGGCAAGCCGCTGCCAAAAGCCTACCGGATCAACAAATCCGATACCGCCAAAATCCAGTTCCGCATGGAAGATTCCATCAATGCCCTGCGTCAGGCTGGCGGGCGCGCGCCGATCCAGCTCAACCCGCAACTTAACGCCGCCGCCGCTACCCATTCCCGCGATATGTCGATCCAGAATCGCCCATGGCATTTCGGATCGGATGGATCATCGCCAATCGACCGGATCAACCGCGTTGGATATTCCGGCAAACTGATTGGCGAGACGATTTCAGAAACCTATGAATCCGAGCTTGAGACCTTGGCCGCCTGGATGGATCAGCCTGATACGCGCCGTATTCTGATGTCACCAGACGCCCGCAACATGGGTTTCGCATGGTTTCAGGAAAAAGGTGGCAAAATCTGGTGGACCTTGGTGATGGGCGGCTAACGCCCACTTCATCTACGGATTAAGCTGGATCGGCGTGCCGTTGCGCACCATCGCGTAAATCTTTTCCATCTGGCGGTTTGTCACCGAAATGCAGCCCCACGTCCAGTCGGCCTGGTCTTTGCGCAACGGGTTTTCCTGACCGTGAATAAAGATATCACCGCCCGGTGATTTCCCCAGCATCTTGGCCTTTTGACGGTCCCGTTCATTGGGATAGGAAATCCCTAACGACAAATGGAAACGACTGTTGGGGTTACGACGGTCAATTGTGTAAATCCCTTCAGGGGTTTTTCCGTCACCCTCGATCTCTTTATGACCTGTCGGGGCAAAACCAAGCTTGATATCGTAGTCCTTCAGCACTTTGTCATGGTGCAAAAGCATCATTTTACGCGCGCCTTTATTCACCACTACATAGGTGACTTCCGGACCGCTGTACCGCTTGAATTTACTGTCACTGCACGCGCCCAGCGCGACCAAAGCAGTCCCGCCAAGAATTAGATTTCTGCGCTTCATACCCGCTCGCCTCATGTGCCGGATGTTACCGGCCGATTGATTATGCGCTAACATATACCAATCAATTTCTCAGTCAAAAGGTTGTGAGCTTAAGACCTGTTTTTGCACCTTCACGTGTGAATGATGCCGCAAGCTCCACATGGGGTGACCAGCGGAATTGGTCCACCACTTGCACCCAGTCGAGGGTATAGCCCGCATCACACAAAATCTGCGCATCTCGTGCAAATGTCACCGGGTTGCAGGACACATAAGCGATCCGGCGCACGGCCGCTTTGCAGATTTCCACAACCTGCCGTTCCGCACCGGCACGTGGCGGATCAAGAACGATCGCATCAAGTTTTAGCATTTCATCCGGCAAGATTGGACGACGGTACAAATCGCGTGCCTCAGTGGTCAAAGGCTTGAGCCCTTTTGCCATGCGCCAACCCTGATCAAGCGCTGTCATCATTTCCGGCACACTTTCAACCGCATGCACACTGGCATGTTCGGCCAAAGGCAGCGCAAAGGTGCCACAACCTGCGAATAGATCGGCAATATGATCTGCCTCGCCAACCGCTTCGCGTACGGCGGCCAACAAGGATTCCTCGCCATGTTTGGTTGCCTGCAAAAACGAACCGGAGGGCGGCAAGACTGTGCCTCTCCCAAACGCAATTGTTGGCGGCAGGCGCGTGGCAATCACCTCGTCCTCCCATGCCAGACGTGCAAGGCCAATTTCCTCACATAGTTGCGCAAGTGTCATGCGCAGTGGCCCATCCAGCGGCTTGCCCTGCGCAACTGCCACATCCAATCCGTTGTCAGAAAGCGTAACAGTAACAGCCAATGTCGCCTTGCGACTGCTCCCGACCATCGCCAGTTGACGCGCAACGTCGAGGCCTTGCATCAGATCAGGATCCAGCAACTGACAGCCGGGAATCTCGATTATCACATCGGAACCGCGCCCGAAGAAACCCGCCATGGCACCTTTTTTGGTCCGCCGCGCAGCGAAGGTTGCACGTCTGCGCGAGTTCGCAGGTGATGTCAGGATGGGCTTGAAAACAGTCTCTAATCCGTAAGCATCCAGCGCATTGCGAACAACACCGATTTTCCAGTCCGCCACCAAAGCGTCCGAAGCATGCTGCAAACTGCATCCACCGCATGATTTGAAATGCCGGCACGGCGGTGCCACACGATCCGCCGAGGGCGTCACGATCCGCACGTCCTCAAGCGTCTGACCAGACACCGTACCCGTTACAACTTCACCCGGAAGCGCCATAGGCACAAACAACGGACCCTCGGCGATCCCGTCACCATGGTGGCCCAACCTGCGTATAATATGTTCACTCATGCCCTGCCCTTAACGCGCAAACCGCGCCAGCCCAAGCCTATTCGGCAGCTTTCAAGTTCAAAAACCCACCAGACTGGCGGTTCCAGTATCTCGCGTAGAGCCCGTTTTGCGCCAGCAGGTCCTCATGTGCGCCACTTTCAACAATTCGGCCTGCATCCATAACGATGATACGGTCCATTTCCGTCAATGTGGAAAGACGGTGCGCAATGGCCAACACTGTCTTGCCTTCCATCACCCGCGTCAACGCCTGCTGAATCGCTGCTTCTACCTCACTATCCAACGCCGAGGTCGCCTCATCCAGCACCAGTATAGGCGCGTCTTTCAAAATAGCCCGTGCCAACGCGATGCGTTGACGTTGCCCCCCAGACAGCTTGACGCCACGCTCTCCCAAATGCGCGTCATAGCCCTGACGTCCTTTGTGATCTTGCAAACCCTGAATAAATCCGTGCGCTTCTGCCCTTTCCGCAGCGGCAATAACATCGTCGTGGCTCGCGTCAGGACGCCCGTACAGAATATTGTCCTGTGCAGAACGGTTAAACATCGCCGTCTCCTGCGTCACCATTCCTATATTGCGCCGCAAGCTTTCCTGCGTGACCTCACGAATATCCGTCCCGTCAATTGTAATGGAGCCGCTTTCCCCTTCGTAGAGCCGCAATAGCAATGCAACCAGCGTTGATTTGCCTGCGCCGGACGCGCCGACAATACCCAACTTCTCGCCTGGTTTGATTGTCAGGTTGATACCTTCGATACCGCCCGTTTCGCGGCCATACGCAAAGCTGACATCTTCGAGCGTGATCTCACCGTTTGGCACATCCAGGGCCTCGGCCTCATCTGTATCATCAACCCTGTTGCGTGGTGTTAAGGTCTTCATGCCGTCTTCGATCTCACCGATATTTGAATAGATCGCCATCAACGTAAAACTGACCCACCCCGTCATTTGCGCAATGCGGATCGCAACCGCACCCGAAGCAACGATATCGCCTTCTGTGGCAATACCGCGCTGCCACGATAGGATTGTCCCGCCGATCAATAGCACCGGCAACAGACCGGCCAGCGTCATAAGTGCCAACCGAAACCCTGCTGACAGATATCCAAACTCGACTGCCCGTTCACGAAACGTCTTCATCGCGCCCAGCGCCGCGCGGTCTTCGTGATCTGCATGCGCAAACAGTTTAACTGTCTTGATGTTGGTAATCGTATCTACCACCTGCCCAGATACCATCGCCTTGGCCCCTGCACGCACTGCTGCACGTTTGCGCACACGGGGCAAAAACCAATTGATCAGAGCAAAATAAGCAATAAGCCACGCAAAAAATCCAATCGCCACGCGCCAGTCAATCGCGACCAGCAGAGCTATCGAACCAATTAGGGACGCCAGCGCAAAGGCAACAACATTGATCACCTCAACCGCAACATCCGTCACAGCACGTGCAGCCTGCATTTGTTTTTGTGCGATACGTCCTGCGAAATCATCGTCGAAAAATCCGACGTTCTGCCCCAATGTCCAACGATGCAATCGCGACAGAACCATCGGATTCACATTTGGTGCAACCATGATGGAGTTCGACGCAGAGGACAGACCAAACAGCACGGGACGCGCAATCAGGAAAAAAGCGATTGCTCCAAGGATCAGACCAAAGTTGCGCCCGTCAAAAAACGCCTCCGGTCCGGCGCTGACGGCTGCGTCGATAACGCGGCCTAGAATCCATGCGGTTCCTGCCTCCATCGCGCCAGCCAATGCAGAGAGAAATGCAGCTAGAAACAACACTGGCCATGCACCGGAAAAGCACCAGCGCATGAACGCTCCCAGTGTTTCCGGAGGTGGTCCTTCAGCAGCAGAAAACGGGTCGATCCAATCAGATATTTTCAGCATTTAATCCACGGCCTCTTCATCCAACTTCAGAAAACCACCCGACTGACGGCCCCAGAAATCTGCATATAGCCCGCGTTGCTGCAAAAGCGCGTCATGCGTGCCCTCTTCGACGATGCGCCCCTGATCCAGCACGACAATCCGGTCCATTTCGGCAATCGTGGACAGGCGGTGCGCAATTGCGATCACCGTCTTGCCCGCCATCATCCCGTAAAGCGTTTCCTGAATTGCGGCCTCGACCTCGCTGTCCAGCGCAGAGGTTGCCTCGTCCAGCAACAGGATCGGCGCATTCTTCAAAATGACCCGTGCCAAGGTGATGCGTTGCCGCTGACCCCCCGACAATTTCACACCGCGTTCGCCTACACGCGCATCAAATCCGGTGCGCCCTTCGGGGTCCGACAGATCAAGAATGAACTCATACGCCTGCGCCTGTTTGGCGGCCGAGATCATGTCGGCCTCGGTTGCGTCCGGCCGCCCGTACAGAATGTTATCGCGCACAGAGCGGTGCAAAAGCGAACTGTCCTGCTGCACCATGCCGATGTTGCGGCGCAGGCTGTCTTGAGTGAGGTCGGTGATGTCCTGCCCGTCGATCAATATGTGCCCACCTTCCGCATCGTAAAATCGCAAAAGCAGCTTTACGAGGGTCGATTTTCCCGCACCCGAACGTCCGACAAGGCCAATTCGTTCACCCGGTTTCACAACCAGATCAACGGCCTGCAACCCGCCCTGCGCGCGCCCGTAATGGTGGGTCAGTTTTTGCAATTCGATACGACCATCCGTCATCACCAGCGGTTTGGCATCTGCCTTGTCCACCAGCGCAATCGGTTGGGCAATTGTCTCCATCCCCTCGGCCACAACGCCAAGTTCGCGAAAGAAAGAGGACAGCGCCCACATGATCCAGCCCGTCATGGAATTGAGCCGCAAGGTCAGCGCGGCGGCGGCGGCAACCACGCCAACACTTGCCTCTCCCATCGTCCAAAGCGCAAGCGCCCAACCGACAACCCCGATGATCAGCAAACCGTTCAGCAGAACCAAAGTCACGTCCATCACTGTGAATATCCGCATCTCTTTCTGAAAGGTCTCACGGGCGTTTTCGATGGCTTCCTTGGCAAAACCGACCTCAAGATCATGGTGCGCAAACATCTTGACCGAGTGGATATTGGTATAAGCGTCAACCACACGTCCCGTTACCTGACTGCGCGCATCCGATGCCGCCTTGGACGCCGGCCCGACGCGCTGTACGGTCCACTTGACCAACGCGCCATACAGAACCAGCCACGCCAAAAGCGGCAACATCAACCGCCAGTCCGAAGTGCTAAGAAGGATCACCGCGCCCAGCATATAGGCCAGCGCGTAGGATATCGCATCAAATGCCTGAAACACGACCTCGCCCGCGGCGGGCGGTGTTTGCATGATCCGGTTGGCAATACGTCCAGCAAAGTCATTCTCGAACCAGCCAACAGACTGACGCAACACCTGTCTGTGCGCGCGCCAGCGGATCAGTGTCCCGAAATTCGGCAGGATCGTATTGTTGAGCAGTGCCACATCCAGACCCTGCGCAAGCGGACGAACAAGCAGCACAAACAGAGCGACCCACAGTAATTCAGTACCGTAGGTATCCCACAGTTGATCAGGATCACTGCCTAACAAATCGACAATACGACCCATATAATAGATCAAACCAATCTCGATCGCGGCAACCACGATCGACATAAGTCCGGTCAGTATGAATACTCGCTTAAACGGCACACAATATTCACGCAGGAACGGCCACAGCTCTCGTGATGGCGTGTCTTTTTCAGTATAGGGCGTATAGGGGTCGATGAGGTTTTCAAAGAAACGGAACATGGGCTAAGGCCTTGAAAAAATAAGCAAAAAATAACCGGCCGCCGTTGGTCAACAGCTCGGGTCGGAACAGGATAAAAAGAGCCTTAGCTCATCCAGATTCCACGAAACATTTTGCAATTCCTCACGTTCATAGGGCTTCAATAACGAACAGGATGCAAATTGTCGAGCGTTCACCGGTCCTTGAGCAGTTCCACATCCGTCAGGATAAAGCCGCTATCGATCCATCTTTGCTCAAGAGACTTGAGCTTTTCGCCCAATTGCGGCCCTTGATAGGCTGGCATCAAATCGCCTGACGAGACCGGAAACCGCGCACAAGCTGACGCATGGATCATCTCTAATACAGACTTTTTCGGTTCCGCTTCTGCTAAGGTCGCACGGATTAACACAACGCCCTGTGCAATCATTTCACCGTTCCGATAGGCAATTTCCTGAACGGAGGGGCCGTTAAATCCTTGCTCTTGGGTGAGCAGCAATCCGCGTGCATCCGCTTTGCTCAGCCGCAAGCGGTTCACCAAATCATCTCCACCCAACACCGCAAGACGGTTGATCCAATTCGGTTCGACGCCAAGCACCGCCTCCATATGCAAAAGGATCGACAATAACCGGTCGTCCGACCCCGGTAATACGGCAGACAAGACACCCGTTGCACGCATCACAGCAACAGCCGGTGCAGGATCTGGCGCGCCAAGGAGTTTGGTAATTTCCTGACCGACTCGTTCCGCCGAAAGTGTCTCTAACCCGTCAATATTCGCCGAGATCGCAGCAAGTGCATCAGGATCATATCCTTCTTGCGGATCACCGTACCATGCCGAAAACCTGAAAAATCGCAGAATACGCAGATAGTCTTCCTTGATCCGCGCATCAGGGTCTTCGATAAACCTGATCCGGCGCGCCATCAAATCCGCCAAACCATCAAGCGGGTCAATGACCACACCTTCAACCGTTGCATAAAGCGCGTTCATCGTGAAATCTCGACGGCGGGCATCGTCGATAATGCTGTCGGAAAACGCGACAACCGCGCGCCTGCCATCGGTTGCCACATCCCGCCTGAACGTTGTTATTTCAAATGGTCTGCCACCGGAAATTACCGTCACTGTGCCGTGATCTATCCCGGTCGGAATTGCCTTGAGGCCTGCGGCATCAGCACTCTGCATGACCACTTCAGGTACCGCATTTGTCGACATATCGACATCGCTGTCGGGCAATTCCAACACGGCGTTGCGTACACATCCGCCGACAAAAAAAATATCAAACCCCGCATCTGCGATCACACGGCATACGTCTTGCGCCGCTGGATCTTTCAGCCAACTTGTCTCTGCGGGGATCTTCATGTCATGCGTTCGGCCCATGCCCGCAATATACGCGCGGTTGCGCCCCAGATGTAATAGGGACCGAAAGGTACCGTGAAATAATATCGACGTGTGCCACGCCAACGACGGGACTGAACCAGAAAATTTGCGGGCCTCAACACATGATCCAGCGGAACGGAAAACACTTCCTCAACCTCACCAGGCTCGGGAATGATCTCAAAACCGTCTCTAACAATTGCGATTACGGGAGTTACAGTGAATCCTGTTACGGTTTCATGTTCCGGCAGTACGCCCAGTATTTCGACGTTGTCTTGTGGCAAACCAATCTCTTCTTCGGCCTCCCGCAAGGCAGCCGCGACAACATCGACATCATCCGCATCCTGTTTGCCGCCAGGAAAAGAGATTTGTCCGGGGTGATGTTTAAGCGCGGATGACCGCTTGGTCAGCAAAAGATGCAAACCGTCCTGCCGCTGGATAATCGGGGCCAGAACGCCGGCAGGGCGTAGCGGCCTGCCCTCCGGCAAGACCGTTTCCGGGTTCAGATCAAAGTCTGACGTTTGCAAGCCCGTGTCAGCCAGCGCCGCACGGATACGTGCGATGGAATCACTCATCCGGGGTCTTTTCTGCCTCGAATCCAACAGTTAGCGGATCCAGATCGTAATGCGCGCCACAGAACTGACAGTCGGCTGTCACGCGCCCCGCCTCCGTCGTCATTGTCGCAATATCTTTGGCGGAATAAATCGACAGGCTTTGCCGAACACGATCTACCGAACAGCTACACCCGAAACGAACAGCCTGCGCATCAAAGACACGTGGTTGCTCCTCATGAAACAGCCGCAGCAACAAGTCCGTTGGCGGCACGCTTGGTCCGATCAATTCAAGGTCTTCCACTGTATCGAGCAGAATATTGGCGCGGTTCCAGTTCTCTTCTTCATCGCCATGCACCAGATCCGTCGCCTTCAAAATCTCACCGGAACCACCATCCTTTGCAGCAAATGGCGATGCTTTTGGCATCAGTTGCAACATCACGCCACCGGCGCGCCAATGCTCCGGTTCGTTTGGTCCGGAAGATTGGCCAAAGCTAAGTGAAAAACGGGTTGGCAATTGTTCGGACTGCGCAAAATATGCCTCTGCGCAGGCAGCAAGTGACCCACCCTCTAGCGGAGTAATTCCCTGATAAGGTGCCATGCCCTGACCTTGATCAATCATAATTGCAAAGTAACCTTCGCCAACCTGATCAAAGGCGGTCCCGTCTGTCAGGCGATCCGCATCATAGCTTGCGTAAGCTCTGATACGGGCAGGTTTTCCATCAGCCTCGGGTCCATAATAGTCAGTCGAAATCATCCGCACCGGACCTTTGGACTGGACCTGCAACTGCAACTTCCAGCGCAGCTTGATCGTCTGACCGATCAACGCGGTAAGCAGCGCCATTTCGGCAACCAGTGCCTCGACCTGTGGTGGGTAGTCATGCTGGCTCAGAATACCATCCAGTACACCATCCAGACGCGCCACGCGCCCGCGAATGTCACAATGATCCAGCTGGAACGGCAGAACACTGTCGTCCCATGCAATCTGGTT
This sequence comes from uncultured Sulfitobacter sp., assembly GCA_947501805.1. GTDB lineage: Bacteria > Pseudomonadota > Alphaproteobacteria > Rhodobacterales > Rhodobacteraceae > Sulfitobacter. The sequence continues at coordinate 69,395 of CANMXJ010000003.1, forward strand.
TCCCGGCAATTTTTGCGTGCTCATGGAGGGTTTCCTTATCTCAGGCCGCTTGGCATACCGCGTCTATATGGGTGCCGCAAGCATGAGATAAAGGGGCAGCAGATGATCAGACGTGTGGGAGAACCCCCGGTGCAGGGGCAAACATACCGCGTGCGCCCTGGTGCCTACGCCATTTTGCCGCTCAAACGGCGGTTCCTGTTGACTGCGCAGACGGCACCGGTATTCGATGTCCAGCTGCCAGGTGGCGGCATAGATCCAGGTGAATCTCCACTGCAGGCGCTGCACCGCGAGTTGTTGGAGGAAATCGGCTGGCGTATTGCCCGTCCGCGCAGATTAGGTGCGTTTCGTCGGTTTGTATTTATGCCTGAATATGACATGTGGGCCGAAAAACTATGTCATGTGTACCTTGCCCATCCTGTACGACAGATTGCGGAACCGATCGAACAGGACCATGAAACCCTACTGCTGTCTGGTGCACAGGCGGTCAATGTGTTGGGCAACGACGGTGACCGGATGTTCATGAAGGCGCAAATTAGTTAGGCTGGGCCAGCGTATTCGAAAAGGATTCCGGACACATCGTCGGGGAATTCGTCCGTACCGGCAAAGCTGGATAACTCCCATATCAATGCTTCCAGAAACGCGCTGCCCCGAACCCCTTTCAGCCGGGCGATAACTGCCTCTAAACCTTCCTCGCCAAGCATATCGCCCGCTTTGTCCGGGCACTCTGTCACGCCATCAGACAACAACAATATCCGATCGCCCGGCGCGAGCATCAGATCAAATTGCGTAAATGTGACGCCTTCCATCAGGCCCACAGGAAACCCGCCGGAACCAAATTGATCTATTGACCCATCTACCCGCTGGATCAGGGGGTGCGGATGGCCAGCCTGCGAAATCGTGACCTTGCCCGTGGCCATATCAACAAAAGCAAGCAACAGCGTAAAATAATGCTCCGTCTCCATTTCGTTCAGGACAAGATCATTCAGTGTAGCGATCACCTCGTGCGGCGACCTCGCATGGTAAGATCCGTCTGGTTGCAGGGCCAATGCAATATTCTGGTCAGGGGCCGTGGCCGAAAGATATCCTGCCAAACGCGCCGTCATGAGGGCCGAACTGATTCCGTGTCCTGACACGTCAATCGCAAACAAGCCTAACTGACCATCGTTGGTTGGAAAGAACCCGACCAGATCGCCACCTACATGACCGGAAGACCGCAACATCAGCGCAAGCTCCCCTTCCGGAAAACTTCGCTGGCGTTCACGCATCAAGGACTGTTGAAGCTTCTTGGCCTCCAGCAGATCCTTGTCCAACAAGTCATGAACCCGTTGCAGTTCGGCCAATGTATCACTGATCAAGCGGTTCTTTGCGGATAGCTCACGCTGCATCCGCAATATACGCTCACCCGCTGAAATGCGCGCACGCAACTCACTACTGTCCACGGGCTTTGTCAGGAAATCATCCGCCCCTGAATCAAGCCCCCGTGCAACTTCGGCCTTTTCACTTTTGGAGGTCAGCAGAATAAAATAGGCGTACCCTTCTTGCGGCAGTTCTCGAAATACACGGCAAAAATCAATCCCTGACATGCCCGGCATCATCCAGTCACTGATTACCAGATCAGGCATATCGGTCGCACACAACTCCAGCGCGTCTTCTCCGCTGGCTGCCTCTGTCACGTCATAGCCCAGTTTGGTCAGCGATTTTGACAAGATACGTCGCTGCAGCCGGCTGTCATCCACGATCAGAACGCGGCGCAACGTGTCCCGCTCCGTTATCGGATCGGTCGCTGCGGGGTTTAGATGCCTGTGGGCCATTGTTGTCCTGCGCTGAATAACTCAAGCGCGCTGTTTCCCACATCTGGATTAACACCATGTGAAAGATCGAACTTTCAACACCAACCCCTGATCCGATGCAGAATTGTTAACCCATTCCCGCCAACTTACCAACCATCGAGAAAAGGAATACCGGATGATCGACTGGTCGCGTGTCTGCCAATTGAACGAAGAGGTTGGAGCAGAAGATTTTGAGGAAGTTGTCGAACTGTTCCTCGAAGAAGTCGAAGCAGTCATCACGAGGTTAGGCACCCAACAGGATCGCGCAACACTGGGTGACGATCTACATTTCCTCAAAGGGAGCGCGATGAGCCTCGGGTTCGATCAGTTTTCGCAGCATTGCCATGATGGCGAAACTGCTGCGCAAAATGGACTTGCCGACTCCGTCGATGTTGGAGCGATCTTGCGCTGTTACGAATTGTCAAAAAAGATATTTCTGGCAGAATATGATCAACGCCTTGCCGCTTAGACCAGCTTGTAAAAGTCCCCTACATCTACACCGCCAAATGTTTCGACGGCCTTTGCACGTAGCATCTGCATACCCGACAACCAGCGATCATGATCCTTGGCACGGTGGATCGCATAGTCCTGAACTTGCGGGTGCGACAGGATCAAGAAACGACCGGCCTCGACACCATCTGCAATCGCATTGGCCACATCATCCGCCGTCAACAAATTATTCTGCGCATCCGCATCAGATAGGCCCAACAACGGCGTCGCCACATACTGCGGACAGACAACCGAAACGCCAACCCCGTCTGCGCTATGGGTGATCGCAAGCGACTCTGCAAAACTGACCGCTGCGTGTTTGGTGGCTGAATAAGCGGCATCACCGATCTGGTTCAGCAATCCTGCGGCCGACGCAACATTTACCAAATACCCTGATTTTCGCTCTATCATAACAGGCAGCAAGGCACGCGCGGCATAAACATGGCTCATCACATGTACTTGCCAATTCAGCGCCCAATCCTCGTTGCTCTGAGACGCTGCATGATCCGGATCACCCCGCCCAAGCCCTGCGTTAGAGACAAATATATTTACAGAACCCAACACCTTAGTCGCCTGAACAATCAACGCCTGAATTTGTGCCTCCTCGCGGACATCGCATTGAACGGCCATCCCGCCAATTTCGTCCGCAACCACCTGCGCCTTGTCACCATCCAGATCGGAAACACATACTTTTGCGCCCATCTTGGCTGCTTTCCGCGCTAGTGCGGCACCAATACCGCTGCCCGCACCCGTGATCACGACAGAGCTTCCGTCAAACTTCATCTCAGTCTCCTTAGATCACAAATTGCGCCAACGTCTCGTCGTTGGTTATGTCAGTATACGTAAAGTCTGCCGCGTCGATCCGCTCAAACATAGCAGGGAAATTTTCCGGCACGTCTGTCTCGATCCCGATCAAAACAGAGCCGAAATTCCGTGCTGATTTCTTCATGTATTCGAAGCGGGTGATGTTGTCGTGAGGGCCCAGCGTGTCCAGAAAATCACGCAACGCGCCGGGGCGTTGCGGCAGCCGCAAAATAAAATATTTCTTGAGGCCCGCATATCGTTGTGCGCGCTCTTTCACTTCAGGCAAACGTTCAAAATCAAAGTTACCCCCAGAGGCGACGCAGACCACAGTTTTGCCCTTTATCTGATCCGCGACTTCGCCCAGCGCCTCGATGGCCATTGCACCTGCGGGCTCCAGCACAATGCCCTCCACATTCAACATCTCGACGATAGTGCAACAAATGCGATCTTCCTCAAGATCAATAATATCTGCAGGATCAATCGACTTGAGACGTTCAAACGTGCGCGTGCCGATCTTGGCAACCGATGCACCATCAACAAAGGTGTTCACGGGTGAAACATCCACTGGAACCCCTGCCTCTATAGCCGCGGCCAGGCTTTTAGCCCCTGAAGGTTCTACAAAGGTGTACGCGCATTCTGACCCGAAAAAACTGAACACGCCTGCCGACAATCCTCCGCCACCAACGGGCAGGATAACATGATCCGGCACACGTCCCAGCTCCTGTTCTATCTCGACAGCAACCGAAGCCTGTCCTTCGATCACATCCTCATCATCAAAGGGCGACAGAAAATGCGCGCCTTCTTGCTCACAAAACTCCTGTGCAGCTCGCAAAGAGGCATCAAAATAGTCTCCAACAAGGCGGATTTCGACGTAATCACCGCCAAACATCCGCGTCTTGAGAATCTTTTGCTCAGGCGTGGTCACGGGCATAAAAACCACACCATGTACCCCGAAATGACGGCACATGAACGCAACACCCTGTGCGTGGTTCCCCGCCGATGCACAGACAAACAAATTCTGGTCCGGGATCACCTTGCGCATCGCGTTAAATGCACCGCGCAACTTATAGGACCGCACCGGACTGAGATCTTCGCGCTTGAGGTAAACATCAGCATCAAACCGCTCCGACAGCAGCTCGCTGCGCAACAGCGGCGTGGCGGGAAAAACCGGCCGCATCTTGGCCGCAGCCAGCGTTGCCATTGCTTGAAAGTTCTCGGTCAATTTTACAGCCTCCAGATGCGTTCACCATGGTTAGGGCGGTCGCAGGGGCAGGTCAACGCACCCACCTATCTTGCCCGCCCCGTCAAAACCCGATACCCCGCGAAGAATTACCAAAGGAGCCGCTCATGTTCGTGCCGAAAAAAGTTGTCCTCGCCTATTCCGGCGGTCTTGATACGTCGATCATCCTCAAGTGGTTGAAGACGGAATACGACTGCGAAGTTGTCACCTTTACCGCCGATCTGGGTCAGGGAGAAGAGCTGGAGCCGGCCCGCGCCAAAGCAGAAATGATGGGTGCATCAGAGATTTACATCGAAGACGTTCGCGAAGAATTTGTCCGCGATTTTGTGTTCCCGATGTTCCGTGCCAATGCTGTTTACGAAGGTCTGTATTTGTTGGGTACTTCCATCGCGCGCCCGTTGATTTCCAAGAGACTGGTCGAGATTGCCGAAGAGACCGGTGCCGACGCCGTTGCACATGGTGCCACCGGCAAGGGCAATGATCAGGTCCGCTTTGAGTTGGCGGCATACGCGCTAAACCCAGATATCAAGGTGATCGCACCTTGGCGGGAATGGGATTTGACCAGCCGCACGAAGCTGCTTGAATTTGCCGAAGCGCATCAAATTCCCGTCGCCAAGGACAAGCGCGGCGAGGCACCATTCAGCGTGGACGCAAACCTTTTACACACGTCCTCGGAAGGCAAAGTTCTGGAAGATCCAGCAGTCGATGCGCCCGACTATGTTTACCAGCGTACCGTTGCACCAGAAGATGCACCAGATACGCCGGAGTATGTTGAAGTTGGCTTTGAGCGCGGCGATGCCGTTTCGATCAATGGCGAGGCCATGTCGCCCGCGACGATCCTGACCAAACTGAACGAACTCGGCGGGAAGCACGGTTGTGGTCGCCTTGATCTGGTCGAGGGTCGTTTTGTTGGTATGAAGTCGCGCGGAATTTACGAGACTCCGGGCGGTACCCTCCTGCTGGAAGCACACCGCGCCATTGAGTCAATCACGCTGGATCGTGGTGCGATGCATCTCAAAGACGAGTTGATGCCAAAATATGCCGAGCTGATCTACAACGGTTTCTGGTACAGCCCTGAACGCACAATGTTGCAAGCGGCAATTGATGCCAGCCAAACGCACGTTACGGGCACGGTACGTTTGAAACTCTACAAGGGTCATGTGCGCACTGTTGGGCGCTGGTCTGATCACTCCCTTTATTCCGAAGCACATGTGACATTTGAGGATGATGCCGGTGCCTACGATCAAAAGGATGCCGCCGGGTTCATCCAGTTGAACGCCCTGCGCCTCAAGTTGCTCGCGGCGCGGGACAAGCGACTCTCAAAGTAAAAGAACAGGCCCGCACCAAACGGTCCGGGCCTTTTACTCATTACGCCTTCAAACCAGTAAGCGATGGCTTACTGCGCATCCTTACTTTCACACGAAACTTACCATCGGGTTTAAGTCAGACAATTACGCCGCATCGACTCATAATACGGCATCGCTTGATCCAGAAGTTGCGTTAACGGTGCCTCCAAGGTGGGCAACGGTCCTTCTGCACCGGCAAAACCGCTGCTGCGATGCACAGCGGTATACCAGTGCTTTGCCCAGATGCCGTCCTCAGCCCGTGGTCCCGCAGGCCAATGCAACATCGCGGGATCAAAAGGAAGATTAATCGCCTCGCATATCTTGCGCAACATGCCTTCAGGATCAGCACGAATGTCGGTGCTGTCGACCACCAGACCACCTAATTGATCGTAAACCTCTGCTTGTTGCGCAAAACCGATATCCCCAAGCGTCGGCATTTCCCTCTTGGCCGCATAACTTGCAATCACGCGCGCGGGATGACGGATCAAGTGAATGTTCACACATTCCTTGGCCCAGCCCATCGGGAAACCCTCAATCATGTGATGCGGCATATGCTTCATGTAAAGATGCGGGTTACCGGACTGCTCACAGGCGATTTCAACCTGGTTAGGGTCTGTTTCGTGTGCTTCCAGAATCTCAGCACCCATCGGATGATCGTATTCGGTTGCCGCCAGATACGCCGCGTAAAACGGCTCATCCATCACGGCGAAGTCAGCCCGCGCCCCAAAGCTGTACATCATCGCGGTACTTAAATTTCGCGGTCCAGACCACATTGCAATGCGCATCAATATTGCTCCCCCATGAAACGCCAGAAATGTTACCGCAGCCCGACAAGCGGTAAAGTGCCATCACCACAGCGTGAGGTGACAGGGCTACACCTTGCACTACCTCTTTCACGCGGGCAGCATCAACGCAAAAGGAGACCCATATTATGAATCTCTCGACCCTCAAATCATTTGTGTTGGCCGGATCCATTGCTGTTGGCTTACTGGCACAATCAACAACCGCCCGCGCCGCCGGAACCGAAACACTAACTGTTGCAGGCGGGTGCTTCTGGTGCGTCGAATCCGATTTCGAATCCGTGCGCGGTGTAAAAGAAGCGATATCTGGATTTGCAGGCGGAAAAACCGCAAATCCAACATACAAACAGGTTACCGCTGGTGGCACAGGCCATTACGAAGCTGTACAAATTCAATTTGACCCCGATGTGATAAGCCGGGACCAAATCCTCGCGATGTTCTTTCGTTCTGTTGATCCAACCGATGCAGGTGGTCAATTCTGTGATCGCGGCCCAAGCTATCGAACCGCGATCTTTGCCGCGAATGACGCACAAAAGGCGGCTGCGCAAAAAGCAAAGACCGACGCACAAGCAGCCTTGGGGAAAAAAGTGGTCACGCCAGTCTTGGGTGCGGCGAAATTCTATCCCGCTGATGCCTATCATCAAGACTACTACAAAAGCAGTGATCGCCTGGCAGTCACCTCCGTTGGGCTTGGGGTGAAGAAATCCACTGCGTACAAACGATACCGCAAAGGCTGTGGTCGTGATGCGCGCGTCAAACAACTTTGGGGATCTTCCGCCCCATTTGTGAACTAGGAAAAGTCGTGATCCTGAATTTCTTTGAGGTCCGGGATCACATCAGCTGTTCCTTCGCGCCGCACCATCAGCGCGCCAGCCTTCATCGCGAGATCAATGGCATCTGACATTGACAACCCACGATCCAAACCCGCAACGAGATAGCCCGTGAACGTGTCGCCTGCCCCCGTGGTATCCACAACATTCACAGAATACGCGGCGAAGTCTTGGGTCGTTTTGCCCTTGTTAGAGACCCATTTGCACCCGTCTGAACCAAGAGTGATGATAATTTCATCAATGGGTAGATCGCCAATGTCTAGTCCCAGCGCCCGCTGTAGCTGGTTCGCCTCTACAGCGTTCAAGATCAATAGATCAATCTGGTCCATCACCGCACGGACCGCTTCGGCCGAAAAGGGTGCCGCTGCATAGGCAACACGCAGACCCAACGTTCGCGCCGTCTTGACCGCGAATTCCTGCCCCGTTGTTTCATTTTGCATCAACAGAAAATCACCCGGTCCCGCCTCGGATAAGGCAGCACCGATCATCTTGTCCGTCACAGCATGGTTCGCACCCGGATAGAGGACGATATTGTTCTCTCCATCCCCATCGATATTTATGTTCGCATGACCAGTTGGTTCGGGAACCACCGCAATATGATCCGTGATAACCCCGTATTCCAAAAGCCGGTCAACTGCCCATTTTCCATCTCTTCCGACCGCACCAATATGCACCACATGCGCTGCACCACGGGCAGCCGCGACTGACATATTCGCGCCCTTACCGCCCAGACCCTGCTGAAAACGCTCTGCTGCCAGTGTTTCACCGGCAGCAGGCAAATGATCAACGTAGTAAAAGTTGTCTGCGTTGATAGAGCCTAGGTTCCAGATCATTCGCCAACCTTGCACGCCGCAAGAATTGCCATGTTCAGAATATCATTGGCTGTCGCATTGGTTGAACAGATCTGGATGCTCTTATCCAAACCAGTCAGAATCGGACCGATAACAGTTGCTCCAGCCATCTCCTGCATAAGCTTTACCGAAATGCTTGCCGAATGCCGGGCGGGAACAATCAAAATATTGGCCGGACCTGTCAGACGTGAAAACGGATAGGGTGTCTGTGCTGCAGGGTTAAGAGCAACATCAACCGTCATCTCGCCTTCATATTCGAAATCAACACCGCGAGCGTCCAGTACATTCGGAGCCAGATGCATTTTTTCTGCACGCTCGGATACAGGATACCCAAATGTCGAGAAACTGACAAAAGCAACCCTTGGCTCAAGCCCCATATGCCGCGCGACTGCCGCACTACTCTCTGCAATGTTCGCCAAATCATTCTGATCCGGCCATTCATGCACTAGGGTGTCACCAATAAAGACAATCCGTCCCCTATGCATCAATGCCGTAATGCCTGCAGCACCGTGCTCGGCATTTGCCTCGAAAACATGATTGATTTTTTCAAGCACATGCGCCGATTTGCGCGTTGCGCCTGTCACCAAACCATCCCCGTGACCATGCGCCAGCATCAGTGACGCGAACACGTGACGATCGCGGGCAGCCAATCTGTGAATGTCTTTTGCGTCATGCCCCCGACGCTGCAAACGACCGTAAAGGTAGTCCTTATACGTCTCTAAATGGTCCGTTTTGGCGGCATTCACCACCTCTAGTTCGCGGACAGCATCCGCCATACCGGCTTCTTCCAGCTTCATTTTCACGTCATCGGGACGCCCGACAACCAAAGCCTTGCCCAAGCCGGACCGCTGATACGTTACCGCCGCACGCAACACACGTGGATCATCCCCCTCGGCAAATATCATGCGTGCCTGATTGGACCGCGCGCGGGCATTGATACCGCGCAGAATGTTCGCGGTCGGATCCATCCGCGACTTAAGGTTCAACTCGTAGGCGTCCATATCAATGATTGGGCGCCGTGCAGCACCAGTGTCCATCCCGGCGCGTGCAACGGCAGGCGGAATCCTGTGAATAAGGCGCGGATCAAATGGCGTGGGAATGATGTAATCGCGACCGAAGGTCAGCGTCTTTCCATAGGCTACGGCCACTTCGTCCGGCACATCTTCGCGGGCAAGATTGGCCAGCGCATGCGCACAAGCGATTTTCATCTCATCGTTGATCGCACGCGCATTGATGTCGAGCGCCCCGCGAAACAGATAGGGGAAACCCAGCACGTTGTTGACCTGGTTCGGATAATCACTGCGGCCTGTCGCTACAATCGCATCCATGCGCACTGCATGTGCTTCTTCAGGTGTGATCTCGGGATCCGGATTCGCCATTGCGAAAATCACCGGGTTATCCGCCATGCTGGCAACCATCTCGGGTGTCACCGCGCCCTTAACCGAAACGCCAAGGAACACATCGGCACCTTTCATAGCCTCCTCAAGGGTACGGAGTTCTGTAGAAGCGGCATGGGCGGACTTCCATTGGTTCATACCTTCGGTACGCCCCTGATAAATCACACCTTTGGTGTCACACATGATACAGTTGTTGTGCTTGGCACCCATCGCCTTAAGTAATTCGAGACAGGCGATGCCTGCGGCACCTGCCCCGTTCAGGACAATCCGCACATCTTCGATTTTCTTCTCAGACAGATGCAAAGCATTCAGCAAGCCAGCCGCGCAAATGACTGCTGTACCGTGCTGGTCATCATGGAAGACCGGGATGTCCATTTCTTCCTTGAGCCGCTGCTCGATAATGAAGCATTCCGGTGCCTTGATATCTTCAAGATTGATCCCGCCAAATGTCGGACCCATCAATTTGACCGCGCTGATGATTGCCTCGGTGTCTTCGGTATCAAGCTCGATATCGATCGAATTCACATCGGCAAACCGTTTGAACAGAACCGATTTGCCTTCCATTACCGGCTTGGATGCCAGTGCCCCAAGATTCCCGAGTCCTAAAACCGCTGTGCCGTTGGAAATAACCGCCACAAGGTTGCCTTTGTTGGTGTAATCATAGGCCAACTCAGGGTTTTGCGCGATCGCTTCGCATGGCACCGCAACGCCCGGTGAATACGCAAGGCTTAGGTCGCGTTGCGTGGTCATCGGTACGGTTGCTGCAATCTCGAACTTGCCGGGAGATGGCTCCATATGAAAAGCCAGCGCCTCATCGTCGGTAATTCTGTTCTTGGTCACGGGACGGAGTTTCCTTTGTTTTGGACACCGTATCTTTGTTCGCAAAGACGCACAATCAGGTGCAACCTTCAGAAACCAGTATCACGCAACATAGCGCACCCACGCATGATTGCTCAGGAAAGCATCATGGCGTTGCGGGAAGTCGATCTTGAGACGCGCAACCGCCCAACGGATCACCTGTGGTCGATCACAACTGTTCGCACACCAAATCATACGCACCAACGTCTGCCAGCGCGTTGGATCCACCTTGTGTGCCATATCAAGCGCCAAGAGTTCCGATTTAGGTTCACCAAGTTCCTTATGACAATCGGCTTTCAGAATGCACAATCGAAGGCTTTGCGACAACAGATCAGAATGCTTCTCCAGCAAACCAATTGCCTGAACCGCACCGCCAACCCGAAGCATTTGAGTTGCAAGTGAGGCCACGTTCTTGACTGTCTTTAACTCCGGGTAATGGCCAAGCAGCGTCACAACAAACGCCATTATCTGACCAATCGCATCAACTGACAAGGAGCCGGGCAATATACCATCAGTCGAAAAATCAGGCTCTAACAGGGGATTTTCATGCTTTAAATCACCAAAGAAATTGATGTATTTACACCGCGATGCATGCGCAAGTGGCCAGAAATCACTCCACCTGATTTGGGCGGTTTGCAGGGTACCAATCTCGATCACATAGGTTTGCGGATTGGCAAACAACATGTTGGTGAACCCCGCCCCGTGATATGAGATCATAACCTCAGCCCGAGCCATGATTGCCACCTGTTCAAGCGGACTCAAGCTTTCAAAGACGACGTATTCAAAGCCGAACATCTCAAGATGCTCGAACAAGAGATCCTCACCTTCCAGATGCCGCGCACGACTTTGCCGTTCATCGCGTCCGACAAAAAACCGCTTGGGAAGATGATCGAAATCACCACCCTCAATGGCTTTTAATGCCCGCGTACGAAGCGCAAGAAGACTGCTGTTCACAGAGTTCATCGCAAGCATAGGTCGCGACAGTTCACCGCCATTTTCGATGATGTCGGCTGGCAGCAACTTTTCAATGCCAGCCACATCTGCATCTGGTGCCTGAAAATGGCCCCCAACCAAATCATAAGCGGTCAAAACGCGCGCATAATCCTTGGGTGCCCGTTCAAAAAAAACCCTTCCGGCATATTCGGGAAACAACGCTTCGACGAATGCCGTGGCGAATGGCTTTTGCTTTTCTTCCTGATTGGGAAAATGGAAAAAGATATCGCCTTGAAATTCCAACCCGTCCAAAACAGTAAGCTGGGACAGGGATTCAGTAATAAAATGGTAGTAGTTGAATGTGTTACGGCACTCGATGGCAAAGGGAATATCAGGGTCTAACAAGCCAGAAAACAGAGGTATTTCTTTACCAGCGTTCCCCTTGCTGCTGCTGGCAAAGAAATCAGTCAAGCGAGGATCGGCATCAATGCCCGCTTCCTGATTGTCCCAGCAATATCGATTGATCACACGATTGCCAGACGCCCCGCTTAACAGCAATCGATCCCGCGCCATGACATAGGATTTGCGAAAACTTGCCTTGTCCAACATCACCGGAACCGAGTTGTACTCCACGGCCTGCTTGAAAGTGCGCGTTCGCTTATTTGCTTTAAGAAATTGTTCGATCTTACTGTTGATTTCAGGATGAGCGCTGACCGCGAAACCCTCGATCCGGCCGCCTTCTATCGGCCGCCAGATGAATTCAGGCTCGACGAGCATCCTCAACCCTGGATCACGCCATGGATTCAGGAACAGAATTTCAGGTGGCAACGTAAGGTCGATTTTGTTTCGCACGGGCCAAGTTTGCCTTTATCGCTCGGTTTTCAACTGTTTTAGCACGAAAGCCTCACCCGTCTAGCGTGAAGGTGTGCTGCTCTCCCCTTTCCCTGTCAGGCGTGGTTTTATACAGACAGGGGAAATATGGGGGAACTGTGTGAGCGACGCAAAAATCACGCCAATGATGGCGCAGTATCTTGAGATCAAGGCGGATCACCCCGATGCCCTGCTGTTTTATCGCATGGGTGATTTCTACGAGATGTTCTTTGACGATGCAGTCGCTGCTGCCGAGGCTTTGGACATTGCGCTGACAAAGCGTGGAAAGCATGACGGCATAGACATACCAATGTGCGGGGTGCCGGTTCACGCCGCCGAAGGGTATTTCCTGACCCTCATCCGCAAAGGTTTCCGCGTTGCTGTTTGCGAACAGATGGAAAGTCCGGCGGAGGCGAAAAAGCGTGGGTACAAGGCAATCGTCAAACGCGAAGTGGTACGGCTGGTCACGCCTGGCACCTTGACCGAAGAATCTTTGCTTGAAGCGCGACGGCACAATTATCTGGCGGCCTTTGCACAGGTAAGGGATGCCTGCGCCTTGGCGTGGGTCGACATCTCGACAGGTGCTTTTCATATTATGCCAGTGGCGCAGGTCAAACTTGGGCCGGAACTCGCGCGGTTGAACCCGTCGGAACTGATCGTATCCGAAACAAAAGAGGCGGATTTACGCGATTTAGTCTCGGATTTTGGCACAGCGCTTACCGGTCTGGCGCGCTCTGCCTTTGATAGTACAAGTGCGGAGAAACGCATCTGCGATCTGTTCAATATCGCGACACTTGATGCTTTTGGCACCTTCGGACGGGCAGAGATTTCAGCCATGGGCGCGCTGATCGAATACCTTGAGATTACCCAGAAGGGCAAACTACCCCTGTTGCGCCCGCCACAAAGGGAAAACGAGGCGCGAACAGTCCAGATCGACGCAGCAACACGGCGCAATCTGGAACTGACACATGCGCTGGGGGGTGGCCGCGCCGGATCACTGCTCGCCCTAATGGACCGGACCTGCACTGCCGTTGGCGCAAGGTTGCTGGAACGGCGCATTTCCAGTCCGTCCCGTATGTCTGATGTGATACAGGAGCGACTGGATGCTGTCGGCTTTGCGTTTGAAAACAGCCGGCAGAGACAGCAATTCCGCGAAATACTGCGCAAGATCCCCGACCTGGACAGGGCTTTGTCACGGCTGGCCCTGGATAGGGGTGGTCCGCGCGACCTGTCCGCAATACGCAACGGATTGGCAGAGGCGGAACGATTGGCCGATCAACTGTCTACTGAGAATTTGCCGCAATTATTAGCAAATGCGATGAGTAGCTTAACAGGTCATGGCGCGCTGGTTGCGCTGCTTGACGAGGCCCTTGTTGCCGAACCCCCGCTTCTGGCGCGTGAGGGTGGGTTTATCGCGCCCGAATATGACGCAGAACTTGATGAAGTCCGCAAATTGCGCGACGAGGGACGCAGTGTTATTGCTGCGATGCAGGTACAATTTATCTCTGACACGGGGATTTCCACCCTCAAGATCAAACACAACAACGTGCTTGGGTACTTCATCGAAACAACCGCGACCCATGCAGAAAAAATGCTGTCGCCGCCCTTGTCAGAAACATTCATCCATCGTCAGACAACCGCCAATCAAGTCCGCTTCACCACTGTCGAATTGTCGGAATTGGAAACCAAGATTCTGAACGCTGGCAATCATGCGCTTGAGATTGAAAAACGGCTCTATGAAAGGCTAAAAGCCGCTATTCTGGAACGTGCGGCAGAGATTGGTCACACTACGGCAGGAATCGCGGAAATTGATCTGGCATTCTCATTGGCCGAACTTGCCTCTGCCGAAAACTGGACCCGCCCCAAAGTTGACGACAGCCGCGCGTTCGACATCCAAGGGGGGCGCCATCCGGTTGTTGAACGGGCGCTGTCGCAACAAAGCGGTGATCCGTTCATTTCAAACGATTGTGACCTAAGCGCTGATGACGGCGACGCAAACATCTGGTTGCTGACCGGCCCGAACATGGCGGGTAAATCGACCTTTCTGCGGCAGAATGCCCTCATTGCCTTGATGGCCCAAATGGGCAGCTTTGTGCCTGCAACCTATGCTTATATCGGGATTGTCAGCCAGTTGTTCAGCCGCGTTGGTGCATCCGATGATCTGGCACGGGGGCGATCAACCTTTATGGTTGAAATGGTCGAAACGGCCGCGATCCTGAATCAGGCTGATGATCGTGCACTGGTTATTCTGGACGAAATCGGGCGCGGCACCGCGACCTATGACGGATTGTCGATTGCATGGGCCACGCTGGAACACTTGCATGACGTCAACAAATCACGCGCCCTGTTCGCCACACATTACCATGAGATGACAGCCCTGTCTGCCAAACTGGACGGCGTTGAAAATGCAACGGTGGCGGTCAAGGAATGGGAAGGCGAGGTGATCTTTCTCCATGAGGTTCGCAAAGGGGCCGCTGATCGGTCTTATGGGGTTCAGGTTGCAAAACTGGCCGGATTACCGGACAGCGTAATTAGCCGGGCACGTGTCGTTCTTGAAGCTTTGGAAAAGGGTGAACGCGAAGGTGGTGCAAAGCAGAAAACACTTATTGACGATTTACCGTTGTTTTCAGCAGTTATGCCTGCACCCCCGCCCGCACCAAAGCAGTCTGCAGTCGAAGATCAGCTCTCTACCATTATTCCGGATGAGTTGACTCCGCGAGAGGCGCTGGACCTGCTCTACAAACTAAAAGAAGCAGCCAAGACCTGACCGCTTCTTTTCGAATTTCAACATCGATGTTTTTAGACGGCAGGTTGCGAAGAAACCCCGACCTGCGCAGGACGCAGCAGTCGGTCGTGCAACATGAATCCCTCTGATGCGACCTGAATAATATCACCGGCTTTGGTACCGGGCACTGGTGCCTCGAACATTGCCTGATGCACTTTTGGATCAAACTTGTCACCAACTTCCGGTGCCACGATTTCCATTCCGTGCTTTTTGAAAACACTCAGCAATTCGCGCATTGTCAGGTCAACACCTTCCAACAACGGACCGGAAACAGCGCGTTGCTCTTCGGTGGCAGATTCCAATGCACGCTTCATATTGTCATAGACCGACAACATATCCCGGGCCAATTTTGAGCCACCATAATTCTCTGCTTCGCGACGATCCTTTTCCGACCGCTTGCGGGCGTTTTCCGCATCTGCCAGCGCACGGGTAAAACGGTCCTTGTATTGATCACGTTCCACGCGAAGCTGTTCAAGCTCCAACTCCGCATCATCAATTTCGGCCTCTTCAGCAGCAAACTCTTCTGCCATCGCCTCTTCGATATCGTCGAGGAATTCATGTTCTCTTGGCTCTGCCATATCTTCACCTCTAGCTGCGGTCGGAAACAAGCTTACCAACCAGCTGTGCTGTATAATTCACGATCGGAACGATGCGCCCGTAATTCAGACGCGTGGGCCCGATGACCCCGACCGCACCGATCACCTTACGGTCAGCGTTCATATAAGGAGAAACCACCAAAGAGGAACCCGAAAGTGAGAAAAGTTTGTTCTCAGAGCCAATAAAAATGCGCACACCGTCTCCCCCTTCGGCCAGTTCAAGGAATTCGGCGATATCGCGCTTGCGTTCAAGATCATCAAACAGGGTTTTTATCCGCGCCAAATCTTCTTCTTCGCCCTCATTTGCAATGAGATTCGAACGTCCGCGCACAATAAGACGTTCGGAATTCTCATCATCGCCGGTCCAGAGCGCGAGGCCGCTTTCGACCATTTGTTGCGCCAATGTATCAATCTCTTGCCGACGCGCTGCAATCTCCTGCGAAATTGACCGCTGAACTTCGCTGATCGTCTTCCCCTCGACGATAGCGTTCAGGAAATTCGCAGCTTCACGCATGGAACTGGGTGTCTGTCCAACCGGAGGTGTGAACAGCCGGTTCTCAACATGACCGTCCGAGAAGACGAGAACCACCAATGCCCTTTCAGGTGACAGGGATACAAATTCAATGTGCTTTATCGGCGCTTCGTGTTTGGGGGTCAAAACCAGGGAAGCCCCCTGAGTTACACCTGACAACGCCGCCCCGACACGGTCAAGCAAACCTCCAACATCACCGGCATTGTCACCCATGGTGGCATCAATCTTTTCGCGGTCAATCTCTGTAGGATCGCCAAGTTCAATCATGCCGTCCACAAACATGCGCAGCCCAAGCTGGGTCGGTATCCGACCTGCACTGACATGCGGTGATCCAAGCACCCCCATATATTCGAGGTCTTGCATCACATTGCGAATGGTTGCGGCACTGACCTTTTCGCTGAACTCCCGTGTTAGGGTGCGAGATCCAACAGGGTCACCCGTCGCAAGATAACCATCAACCACGCGACGAAACACTTCGCGCGAGCGATCATTCATTTCGCGCAGCATGTCGGTTGTTTCAGATTTCGGTTTATTCATGATCAGTCCAGTAGAAGAGTACGAGACGGAAACGTCAATCGGGGTTGCATCGCGCTATCCGGCAGAGTTATCCACAGTTAACATTAAAAAGGATATATCATGCGCCCCTCCGGCCGGAAACTCGATGAAATGCGCCCAGTCTCTGTTGAAGTTGGCTTTACCAAACATGCCGAAGGGTCCGCGTTGATCAAGGTCGGTGATACACATGTGCTTTGCACCGCCACAATTGAAGACCGCGTGCCGCCATTCATAAAGGGTTCCGGCCTTGGTTGGGTCACAGCCGAATACGGCATGTTGCCCCGTGCCACCAACACCCGCATGCGCCGTGAAGCAACGTCGGGCAAGCAAGGCGGACGTACCGTTGAAATCCAGCGCTTGATTGGCCGGTCCTTGCGCGCCGGTGTGGATCGCGTTGCACTGGGCGAGCGTCAAATTACCGTTGATTGTGACGTCTTGCAAGCGGATGGCGGAACGCGTTGTGCTGCTATTACAGGTGGTTGGATTGCATTGCGTCTGGCTGTTAACAAACTGATGAAAGCAGGGGATGTCATCTCTAACCCGCTGCTGGATCCCGTTGCTGCAGTAAGCTGCGGCATCTATGCGGGGCAGCCCGTGCTAGACCTCGACTATCCCGAAGATTCAGAGGCTGGCGTTGACGGCAACTTTATCATGACAGAATCCGGCCAATTGATCGAAGTGCAAATGAGCGCCGAAGGATCAACTTACAGTCGCGACCAGATGAACCAACTGATGGACCTCGCAGAGCAAGGCGTTTCTGAACTGGTCGCGGTCCAGAAAGCCGCGGTCGCATGACCCGAAAGTTCACGGAAGATCGCATCCTGATTGCCACACATAACGCTGGCAAACTGGAAGAAATGGCGCAGCTTTTTGCGCCACGCGGTATTGCCGTGGTGGGTGCCGCAGAAATGGACCTAAGCGAACCTGACGAGACAGAAACAACATTTGTCGGGAACGCGCGGATCAAAGCGCACGCGGCGGTCAAGGCTACCGGATTGCCCGCGCTGTCCGATGATTCCGGTATCGAAGTGGAAGCTCTGGATAACGCTCCCGGAGTTTACACAGCTGATTGGGCCGAAACACCAAACGGCCGCGATTTTCTTATGGCGATGACCAAGACACACAATCTACTTGAGGCAAAGAAAGCACCACATCCTCGCCGCGCGCGTTTTTGCGCAACGCTGGTGCTTGCTTGGCCTGACGGACATGACGAAGTCTTTGTCGGCACCGTGAACGGCACCTTGGTCTGGCCCATTCGTGGTGCACTGGGCCACGGCTACGATCCCATGTTCCAGCCCGATGGGCACGAAATTACGTTTGCAGAAATGGATGCAGACAGTAAAAACGCGATCAGCCATAGGGCAGATGCCTTTGCCAAGCTGATGAAGGGCTGTTTTGACTGAGGATTGGCAACAGGGCGGTTTCGGCCTGTACATCCATTGGCCGTTTTGCGAGGCGAAATGTCCCTATTGCGACTTTAACAGCCACGTCAGCCGCAGCATAGATCAGGCTGCATGGTGCTCCGCCTATCTTTCAGAATTAGAGCGAGTTGCGGCCGAAACGAAAGGGCGCGTACTGAACGCCGTTTTCTTTGGCGGGGGCACACCAAGCCTGATGAATCCGGACACAATCGCGCAGATCATCTTGGCAATCAAATCACATTGGCCTACCGCCAATGATTTGGAAATCACACTCGAAGCCAATCCAAGTTCTGTCGAAGCCGGACGTTTCGCCGCGTTTCGCCAAGCGGGCGTCAATCGCGTCTCCATGGGGATTCAGGCGTTGAACGATACGGACCTGAAAAGGTTGGGTCGTATTCATACTGCACAGGAAGCATTTGATGCTTTTGACATCGCGAGAAAGCACTTTGATCGGGTCAGTTTCGATCTGATCTACGGGCGGCAAGAGCAAACACTTAATGATTGGAAGTCGGAGCTAAGTCAGGCTCTAACATTGGCGATTGACCACATCTCTCTCTACCAACTGACCATTGAGAACGGCACTGCATTTGGAGACCGCTACGCACGGGGCAAATTGCTTGGATTGCCCAATGAAGACCTTGGCGCTGACATGTATCAAGTGACCCAAGAAGTCACGCATGCACATAATATGCCGTCTTATGAAGTTTCCAATCACGCACGGGACGGTGCACAATCACGGCACAACCTTATCTACTGGCGCTATGGCGATTACATTGGCATCGGACCAGGCGCGCATGGGCGATTAACCTTAGGTGGAGTTAGGTTTGCCACTGAATGCTACAGCAATCCGGCTCGTTGGCTTGATGGTGCCACAAGAGGACAAGTCGAAAAACAACGCCAAACTCTTTCAAAACAAGAACAGGCAACCGAATTTCTACTTATGGGTTTACGCCTGAAAGAAGGCCTTTCACTTGACCGCTACGCATCCTTAAGCGGCAAAACCATACCAGAAGAAACTCTGTCACATCTCGAAGGTATCGGCATGATCAAAGTATCAAGTGGTCGGATAATCGTTTCAGAACAAGGCTTTATGGTATTGAACGCAGTAATCGAAGCCCTTATTCCCGATTAGCTGCCACTTAGCATTCTGCAGAGCGCATCAAGATCATCCAGCGACTTGTAATTGACTGTTAGCTTACCGCTTTCCTGCCCCGGTTTATGATCCAGCACAACTTTCATCCCAAGTGTTGCGGACAGATCGCCTTCCAATGCTTTGGTATCCGCGTCCTTTTCAGCGACGTCGACCCGTCTGGTTTTTGCGCCTGCTTCGCTCGACTTACTGTTCGCTTCCGATTTTACCAACGCTTCTGTTGCCCGCACAGACAAACCGCCCTTAATGATCTGTTGCGCTAGCTTCATCGGATCTTCAGCGGGTATCAACGCACGCGCATGTCCCGCACTAAGATCACCAACCCGTACCATCTCGACAACAGATTCAGGAAGGTTCAGCAGGCGCATCAGGTTCGCAATGTGGCTTCGACTTTTCCCCAACGCCTCCGCAAGCTTTTCCTGAGTATGCCCGAACTTCTCCATTAGTTGACGATACCCTGCCGCCTCTTCAATCGCGTTCAGATCAGCACGCTGAATGTTCTCTATAATCGCGACTTCAAGGACTTCAACATCGGTAAACTGACGTACGATCACCGGCAGTTCATGCAATTGTGCAATCTGTGCCGCACGCCAGCGGCGTTCACCTGCAACAATCTCAAACTTCTGCTCGCCGACACTTCGAACAATAAGCGGTTGAATGATGCCTTTTTCCTTGATGGAAGCAGCAAGGTCCGCCAATTCATCCTTTTCAAACCGTTTCCGCGGCTGATCAGGGTTGGGTGAGATTTGCTCAATCGGAATCAACAACTCTGCAGCACCAACGCCCTTGGTCGCCACAGCTTCGGTCTCGGCCACATCTGCCATCAATGCAGAAAGCCCGCGCCCAAGTCCTCTTTTTCGGTCTGGTCTATCAGCCATTCTACTGTCCTCGATCGTTGTTGTTCTGAATTATCTCAGCGGCCAAAGCGCGATAGGCCACCGCCCCTTTAGATTGACTGTCATATGACAACACTGGCATTGCGAAACTTGGTGCCTCGCTCACCCTGACATTACGCGGGATCATCGTCTTGAAGACAAGCTCACCAAGATTGCTGCGCGCATCATTTTCAACCTGCTGGGACAAGTTATTGCGTTTATCATACATGGTGAGCACTACACCTTCGATACGCAAATCTTTGTTCCCCGTCTGACGTACCTCTCGAATGGTCATCATCAGTTGACTCAATCCCTCGAGAGCAAAGAATTCGCTCTGCAATGGCACCAAGATAGAATGTGCCGCAATCATCGCGTTCACAGTCAGAAGATTCAGCGAAGGCGGGCAGTCAATCAAGATGAAATCAAATTCAAACGTATCCATCTGAATTTGTCGCAATGCGTCATGTAATAGAAAACTGCGTTTTTCTGTTGCCATCAGTTCGATATCAGCGGAGCTAAGATCAACAGTTGCCGGAACAATGTAAAGACCCGGGAATTCAGTTTCCTGAAGCACATCGTTCAAATCCAGGTCTTCCAGCAACAACTCGTAAGTTGTGAACTCTCTATTATCCAATTCGACACCAAGCCCCGTCGAAGCGTTTCCCTGGGGATCAAGATCAACCAAAAGAACCCTTTTGCCACTCTCAACCAATGCAGCAGCAAGATTGATGGCCGTAGTTGTTTTACCTACACCACCCTTCTGGTTAGCAACAGCAATGATCTTCGGTCCTATAGGGCGCGACAAGTCAGACACGGGCGATATCCTTGATCTTCAAAACTGCAGCTTCGCTGTTGGAAACACTACTAATCGCATCGCAATTATAAGACCATATCTCACGTGCCTCTCGCGCTTCTTTTTTCCATTGCGCACCCTTTGGAAACAAAGCAATCCCATCTTTGCTTAGGTGCCGCTCTGCCAAGCCGATCAATTTGGTAAGATCTGCCAGTGCGCGGGCCGAAATGATGTCAGCAGATAGAGGAGCTAATTCCTCAATCCGGCTTGTGATTACCGTTCCCTGCAATTCCAGCTCTCGCAACGCTGTGCGGAGAAACACAGCTTTTCTTTGGTCACTTTCCACAAGAACCATTTCATGATTTGCCTTGATACCTTGGGACAATATCGAAACAACGATAGCAGGAAAGCCACCCCCGCTACCCAAATCAACCCACTTGCCAGATTTCGGTGCCAGATCGAACAACTGCGCTGAGTCCAGAATGTGGCGGTCCCAAATCTCTGAAACACTCTGCTTTGAGATCAGATTTATCTTACTTGTCCATTTTTCCACAAGTGCGGCAAATGCTTCGAGCTTTTCCATTGTTTCACGTGAAACATTTGGTAGCAGTTCTGCGGTCATGCTGATATCTTTCGAGCAGATCTTCTTAACTTGGCCAAAATGAGGGTAAGCGCGGCCGGTGTTACACCATCAACACGTCCCGCTTGGGCAATGCTCTCAGGTCTTGCAGCAGAAAGCTTTGCTTTCAACTCGTTTGAAAGCCCCTCCAGAATGTCATAGTCAAAATCGTCTGGAATACGATGAGCTTCATCTCTCTTTAGAATATCGATCTCGGTCTGCTGTCTTGCAAGATAGTTTGAATACAGCGCATCCCGTTCAATTTGCTGTCTTATCTCCGGCTCAACATCAGCCAACCGAGGCTCCAAAGGAATAACATCTTCAAAACGGGCATCGGGAAACGACAACAGCTGAAAGGCCGTCCGGCGCGTTCCGTCCTGACTAACAGTCACATTTGATCTCGCCGCCTCTGTGGGTGTAAAGCTCTTCTGGGTCAAAAGCCTCTTTGCTACTGACAGTTTTTCCATCTTGGTCGTGAATGCTGCAATCCGCTTCTCACCTGCGCACCCAAGCGAAATCGCTAAAGGTGTTAGACGTTGATCTGCGTTGTCTGCACGCAAGGATAATCTGAATTCAGCACGCGATGTAAACATCCGATATGGCTCCGTAACACCACGGGTCGTCAAATCATCAATCATAACTCCGATATAACTATCTGCGCGGCTGAATAATATTGGTTCGTTCCCCTGAAAGCGCAACGCAGCGTTCAGACCCGCAACAAGCCCCTGTGCCGCAGCCTCTTCATAACCGGTTGTTCCATTGATCTGTCCGGCCAGATATAGGCCGTTAACGCTACTGATTTCCAATGAACTCTTCAGAGCACGCGGATCGACGTAATCATATTCAATTGCATATCCCGGCTGGAGAATAACAGCGTTCTCCAAGCCCTTAATGGAACGAACATAGTCAAGTTGAACATCTTCCGGCAAAGAGGTTGAGATACCGTTTGGATAAATTGTGTGGTCATCCGCCCCCTCTGGTTCAAGAAATATCTGATGTGCGTCTTTATCGGCAAACCGGACAATTTTGTCTTCTATTGAAGGGCAATATCGTGGACCAACCCCGTCAATGTGACCTCCATACATCGCTGATTTTTCAAGATTTTGTCGGATGATGTCGTGTGTTTTCGCATTTGTATGCGTTATACCACACGATATCTGCGGTGCACTGGTCCTCTTGGAAAGAAAGGAAAACAGCACCGGCTCTTCATCGCCCGGTTGGGATTCAAGATCTGACCAATCAATCGTTCGACCATCAAGGCGGGGTGGCGTGCCAGTTTTCAAACGCCCCATCGGTAAGTTGAAACCATCTAAACGCTTGGCTAACCGCTCAGAAGCCTTGTTTCCCATTCGCCCACCGGAGCGGGAAACATCACCAATATGGATAACACCTCGGAGAAATGTCCCCGTAGTGAGAATGACCGCTTGGGCATGGACCAGATCACCGTTGGCCAATTCGATGCCGGCAACTGCCTGACCGTCCATAACGAAATCGGTAACTTCGCCCTCAATAATTTCGAGGTTCGGCTGGGAAATCGTTTCAGCTAACATTTCCTTCCGGTAGATTTTTCGATCAGCCTGCGCTCTTGGGCCTTGAACGGCAGGTCCTTTTCGCCGGTTCAAAAGGCGAAATTGGATACCCGCCTTATCAGCCACACGCGCCATAACCCCGTCCAGTGCGTCAATCTCCCGCACGAGGTGCCCTTTACCAAGACCACCAATTGCAGGATTGCACGACATTACGCCAATGTCCTTTTCTGACATTGTAACAAGCGCTGTCTCAACGCCCATACGGGCTGATGCATGCGCGGCTTCAACACCAGCATGCCCTCCCCCAATTACGATCACTCCAAAATGTTTCACGTGAAACACTCCATTACTTACCTATGCAAAAGCTTAGAAATATTTCGTCCAGCAAGTTTTCGACGCCGATACGTCCAACCACAGATTCCAACGCACGGACAGCAGATCTCAGTTCTTCTGCAGCGATATCATAATGATTGGCACCCCGCACCAGAATTTCCTTCACCAGCAAGAGCCCTTCCAGTGTCTTAACCATTGCGACCCGATGCCGCTCATGCGTTGCGATTCCTGCACCATTACTCAGCAACTTGAGCCGCTGAGATATCTCTTGAACAAGTTCCTCAACTCCTTGGCCAGTCTTGCCAGAGACAGCGTGAATTGCGTTGGGATACACGTCAGCCTTCGGGTGAACAACAATATCATCTTCACCGGGTGCTATTAGAAGACGCTCATCCGGTTTCTTCAAAAAAACACGCAGGTCCGCCGTTTCTGCACGCTCAATTGCACGCGCGACACCAATCACTTCGATTTTGTCATCACTCTCACGCAGACCAGCGGTATCCAAGAACGTAACTGGCAATCCATCAAGGTCCATTCGAACCTCCACGATATCACGTGTTGTTCCAGCAATATCTGATGTAATGGCGGCTTCACGCTTTGCAAGCGCATTCAATAATGTGGATTTACCCGCATTCGGCGCACCAATAATCGCAACCTCAAATCCGGTCTTGATGCGTTCCGCAATTTTCGATCCTTCAGCTTCCGCGCCAATCTGAGCTGCAACCCCATCGAGAAGTGCAGACACTTCAGGCGTTACGTCAATCGGAACATCTTCGTCCGCAAAATCTATGGTTGCCTCCAGCAACGCAGCTGCCCGAATAAGATCAGCGCGCCAACCCTCTACCAAATCACCAAGATGACCCGAGAAAACGCGCAATGCCTGCTTGCGCTGTGCTTCAGTCTCGGACTCGATCAAATCAGCCAAACCTTCGACTTGCGCCAAATCCAACTTTTCGTTTTCCAATGCACGGCGCGTAAATTCGCCGGCCTCGGCAAGACGTGTATTCGGGAACTCAGAAAGTCGCGCCAATGTTGCCTGAACAACAGCAACACTTCCATGCAAATGGAATTCGACGACATCTTCGCCAGTGAAACTGTGCGGAGCGGCGAAGTTTAAAACCAAGGCCCGATCGATCACCTCGCTTGCCCTATTTCGAAGACTTCTAACACCCGAAGTTTGTGCCTTGGGTAGTGATCCTACAATCTGGCACGCCACATTAGCTGCGTCAGGGCCGGACAGGCGCACAACAGACACACCGGCACGGCCCGCGGCTGTCGCTTGGGCAAAGATCGTATCCATTTTAACATAACCTTTTGTTATTAAATAACAATTAGGTGTTCATAGAGTCAAAGAAGTCCGAGTTTGTCTTGGTCTGCTTCAACTTACCAATCAGGAACTCAATCGCATCTGTAGTACCCATCGGGTTTAGGATGCGGCGCAATACAAAGGTTTTCTGTAGATCAACCTTATCAATCAGCAGATCTTCTTTGCGGGTACCGGATTTGAGAATATCAATCGCCGGGAACACGCGTTTGTCTGCAATCTTACGATCCAGAACAATTTCAGAGTTACCGGTGCCTTTGAATTCTTCAAAGATCACCTCATCCATGCGCGAACCGGTATCTATCAAGGCCGTTGCAATAATGGTCAAGGAACCACCTTCTTCGATATTACGCGCGGCACCAAAGAAACGCTTAGGGCGCTGCAAGGCGTTGGCATCCACACCACCGGTCAGGACTTTACCGGAGGAAGGCACAACCGTATTAAACGCTCGGCCAAGGCGGGTAATGGAATCCAGCAGGATCACAACGTCACGCTTGTGCTCAACAAGGCGTTTCGCCTTTTCTATCACCATTTCGGAAACCGCAACGTGGCGTGTCGCTGGTTCGTCAAAGGTGGATGAAACAACTTCACCTTTCACAGAACGCTGCATGTCGGTGACTTCTTCGGGGCGTTCATCAATAAGAAGAACAATCAGATAGCACTCAGGATGGTTCTTTTCGATCGAATTGGCGATATTTTGCAGCAAAACCGTTTTACCCGTACGCGGCGGGGCAACAATCAGACAGCGCTGTCCTTTGCCGATGGGAGACACCAAATCAATAATGCGGGCGGAACGGTCCTTGATCGTCGGATCATCGACTTCCATCGTCATCCGCTCATCCGGATAAAGCGGGGTAAGGTTCTCAAACGCAACTTTGTGACGGGCCTTCTCTGGCTCCTCAAAGTTGATCTTGGTCACCTCGGTCAGCGCAAAGTAGCGTTCTGTATCGTCAGGGGCCTTAATCAGCCCCTCAATGGTATCTCCGGTCCGCAGGCTATGCTGGCGGATCATCTCTGGCGACACGTAAATATCGTCTGGACCGGGCAGATAATTCGCTTCGGGGGAACGCAGAAAACCGAAACCGTCTTGCAGGACTTCCAACACACCGTCGCCAGAAATTTCCCAGCCCTCATCCGCGCGTTCGCGCAGAATTTGAAACATCATCTCGCCTTTGCGCATGGTCGAAGCGTTTTCGATCTCAAGCTCTTCTGCCATTGCCAACAGGTTCTTGGGTGTTTGCGCCTTGAGATCAGCGAGGTTCAGCGTTTCAGTTGTCATGAGATGATCCTGTTCAGCCACGCGAAAACAGCCGGCTGGTCGATATGTGAATGTAGCAGCGAGGTTCCATCCCCGGACGGGGTGGTAGCGCGGATATAGGCTGCACGGTCGTTCGAGTCAATCAGTCAGAATTTCACAACTACCGAGAAGACAATGACGATCATCAGAACGGTCGGCACTTCGTTCATTATCCGGTACTGCCGCCCGGTAAGTGAATTCTCACCGCGTTGAAAAGCTTTCATGCGGATGATCAGCCACGTGTGAAACGCCGTCATCGCGATCACACTTGCTCCTTTTGTCCAAGGCCAAATCGCTGACCAATCCACGATTCCGGGCGTGAACACCAACAATAGACCAAAAGTCCAGGTTGCGTGCATTCCCGGTCTCATGATCACACGGGCCAGTTTAAACTCCATCATGGCAAACAGATCATGCGTTTCCCCTGACAGACCACCGCTTTCGGTATGGTGCACAAAGAGACGGGGAAGATAGAACAAGGCAGCCATCCAGGAGATCACAGAAATGATGTGCAATGACTTGATCCAAGGGTAGGCTAGCGCAAGAATGTCCAACATATTTCACTCCGTTCTCTTTGCCCTTCTTATAATAATAAAGAAGATAAGAAAGATGATGATGTAAGTAGGGATCGGTTTTTCTGTGGATTACTGAGTTGTTACGAGGTTTTCCACCGAGGGAGGAAATTCATGCACAGCATTGGGATAAGCCAGCGTAAATCCCAAAAAAATATATATTAATCAATATGTTGTTTATACTATAAACACAAAATCATGTGGGTATCTAACGGACATGATAGCAGGAAAATGATTCCTGCACTGCATCAGGTTGTCCTTATCCTCATAGGGATGAAAAACCTGAAAGCGTGCAGAAACACATCAATGTGTCGCTCTTGTGTCCGGTCCTTAGTTTTTGCACTAGAAGTGCTTAAGAACTCCTTAATGAAACCCACAAGGTTATCCCCATGTCTCTCCCTCTCATTCTTGCGTCCGGGTCCACGGTCAGAGCAAATCTGCTAACTCAGGCAAAGGTTGAATACCGGATCGAAGTTGCGCGGATCGATGAAGAGATGATCAAAGACGCGTTAATCTCTGAAGGGGCCTCGCCACGTGATATTGCAGATACTTTGGCAGAAATGAAAGCCCGCAAAGTAAGTGAAAAGAACCCTGGAACCTTGGTTTTGGGTTGTGATCAGGTTCTGGATCACCAAGGAAAGATGCTGTCCAAACCACGAGATGAAGCTGATGCACTTGCGCAACTACGTGCCCTTTCCGGCGACAAACATTCCTTACTCTCAGCCGCTGTTATCTGTGAAGACGGCAAACCGATCTGGCGTCACGTGGGGCAAGTGCGGTTACGAATGCGGCCGCTAAGCGAAGACTATCTGAACGATTATGTCACCCGAAACTGGGAGAGCATTCAACACGCTGTTGGATGTTATAAACTTGAAGAAGAAGGCGTGCGCCTGTTTTCAAACGTACAAGGGGATTACTTTCACGTTCTGGGTATGCCACTTTTGGAACTGTTAAACTACCTGACATTGCGCGGAGATCTGCCGACATGAACTTGCCCAACATTCCTCTGGCCGGAGTCATCGGATCGCCGATCGCCCATTCCAAGTCACCGCAGTTACATCGCCACTGGCTCAAGACTTATGGGATTGCGGGGCATTACATCCCGATGGATGTGCATCCTGATAATCTTGAGACGGTTATTCGCACCCTGCCAAAGATGGGCTTTGTCGGGGTTAATATTACGATCCCGCATAAGGAAAATATCATGACCATCGCGGATCTGGTGACAGATCGCGCTATTCTGATCGGAGCCGCCAACACCTTGATTTTCCGTAAAGACGGGAAGATTCATGCAGATAATACAGATGGGTATGGGTTTCTTGAAAACTTGAAGAACGGTGCGCCGGGTTGGTCAGCCAAGGTTGGTCCCGCTGCCGTTCTGGGTGCAGGCGGTGCTGCGCGCGCTGTTATTGCGTCTTTACTTGATGCTGGCGTGCCTGAAATCCTCTTGTCGAACCGCACTCGCGTGCGTGCCGATAAGTTGAAATCAGATTTCGGTAGCCGTGTGCGGGTATTTGATTGGGTGCAGGCAGGCAACATGTTGGATCATGCTGCCCTTGTGGTGAACACAACCTCGCTGGGTATGATCGGCAAAGGTGAAATGCGCGTCCCTCTCGACGGGTTGCGGCCCAAAACAGTTGTGACGGATCTGGTCTATGCACCGTTGAAGACCAAGTTGTTGGAGACAGCTGAAGAAATGGGATGTGTGACAGTGGATGGCTTGGGCATGTTGTTGCATCAAGCGGTTCCCGCCTTTGAACGCTGGTTTGGAAAACGTCCCGAGGTAGATCGCGCAACACGTGCGGCGGCGTTGCGCTGATGTTTTTGCTGGGACTGACGGGATCAATTGGCATGGGCAAGTCGACAACGGCACAGATGTTCGTCGACGAAGGCTGCGCATTATGGGACGCGGATGCCGCTGTGCATCGGCTGTATGCCGAGGATGGTGCGGCAGTTCCCCTTATTAGAGACTTGTTTCCTATGTCTGTTATCGACGGTGCCATATCGCGCGACAGGTTGAAAGATATCATAGCAGAAGAACCGGACGCTCTTAAAAAGCTGGAAAATATTGTGCACCCATTGGTAGGACAGGACCGCGCTGATTTTATTGCTAACGCAACGGCAGACATTGTTGTTCTGGATATTCCAATCCTGTTTGAAACGGGGGGCGAGGACAAGGTAGATGCGGTGGCATGTGTGATTACGGATGATGAAACACAAAAAAGCCGGGTGATGGCGCGAGGCACCATGACCGAAGCGCAGTTTGAGGCAATTCGTGCTAAACAATTGCCCGCGGCCGAAAAAGCCGCCCGTTCCGACTATGTGATACAGACAGATACACTTGAACAGGCCCGCGAACAGGTGCGTGCCGTTGTGACGAATATCAGGGAAGAACTGCGCCATGCGTGAAATCGTACTGGATACCGAAACCACGGGATTTGATCCTGAAACCGGCGATCGCATTGTGGAAATCGGCGCGGTCGAACTGATGGGCCATATGGCCACGGGCAAGACCTACCATCAATATATCAATCCTGAACGTGCAATGCCGCAAAGTGCGTTTGAAATTCACGGATTGGGAGATAAGTTTCTTGCAGACAAACCAAAGTTTGCTGAAATTGGTCGGGCTTTTCTGGATTTTATTGGCGATTCAAAGCTGATCATTCACAATGCAGCCTTCGACATCAAATTTCTGAATGCTGAACTCAAATGGATGAACCTGCCGCAAATCCCTTGGGAACAGGCGCTTGATACGTTGGCGATTGCGCGCAAACGGTTTCCGGGTTCCCCTGCATCCCTTGACGCATTGTGTCGCCGGTTCAACATCGACAACACATCGCGCACCTTGCATGGCGCGTTGCTCGACAGTGAAATTCTGGCGGAAGTTTATCTGGAATTGATTGGCGGACGCCAGCCTGACTTTGGGCTTTCAACGCAAACGCAAACCTCTGGGGGCCAGACCGAGGCCCAATGGACACCAAAACCGCGTCCCACTCCGTTGCCTTCGCGGATCACGGATAAAGAGGCCGCCGCCCATGCCGAATTTGTCAGCAAACTGGGCGACGATGCACTTTGGTCTAAGCTTTAGGCGTCGGCCTTTGTCCCGGCGCTTTCAGCTTGAATGCGTGCAATTTCGTTGCGGTAAAGTGCAACGAAATCAATGTTTTCAAGGTTGAGCGGTGGGAAGCCACCGTCACGAGTCACATCGCTGACAATGCGGCGCAGAAACGGGAAAATCATGCGTGGGCATTCGATCAATAGGAATGGGTGAATCTGATCATCCGGTACGTTTTCGATGTGGAAAATACCGACATAATCAATCTCGAGGATGAATAGCGTCGTGTCGCTATCTTTGTCTTTCGAGGTCACGTTTAGTTTGATCGCGCTTTCGAACTGGTTTTCAACTGTGCGCTTTTTTGCATCCAGATTGACCTGTACCTGCACGTCCGGCTGTACGTCGGCACCGCCACCCTTTTGCGCCATGATGTTTTCGAATGACATGTCACGGATAAATTGTCCCAAGACGCGCATCTGCGGTGCTACGGGTTGTGCTTCTTCTTCGGCCATTGGTCTCTCCACCTAAGGTAAATTAATTTCGAACGCGCTTAACAGATGGGCGCGGTGCCCTCAATGCCCAGCCCTCTAATGCTTTGTCCAACCGGAGGGGCCTCTGGGTTTTGGATCGTTTTCGTCGATCTCATGGAATTCGACGTCAATCACGTCATTCACGGGATCATGTCGTTGCGGTCCGGGACCCGGCGTTCCGAAAGAATGCACATTCACCCGCGCGCGAATAGCTTGATACGCAGCCTTGCGTACAGCAGGGACAAGCAGAGAAAATCCGACAGCATCGGTAAAAAATCCCGGAGTCAGCAGCAATGCGCCGGCAAACAGGATCATCGCGCCGTGAACCAAAGGTTCCGTTGGGTCGCGCATTTCTGAGAACGAACCGCGCAGCTGGCCAAGGGCCATTGCACCCTGCGTACGCACCAGAAACGTCCCTAACACGGCGGTAATCAGCACAACAGCAAGTGTTGGGAATAACCCGATGGCACCACTGACTTGGATGAACAAGGCGATCTCGATCAGGGGAACCGCGATAAATGCGATCAATAGCCACATGGCAACAACATCCTTTTACTTGGGGTAGAGTGGACTCACCCCTGTTCAGCACCTACATAAGGGTCTGACCGAGATGTTTCCATGCTTTGACCCAAAGAGGTTCCGATGAATTCACCCATGATACAGCTTCTGGTGTTGGCCGGTATCGCCGTATTCCTGATCTTACGCTTGAAAAACGTGCTTGGCACGCGGGACGGTTTTGAAAAACCGGCCGTGACCGATCAAACACCTGCCAAGCGCAGCAGTGGCCCTGCCTTCGAGGTTATCGAAGGCGGTCCAGATCTGGATATCACTGATCACGTCCCCGAAGACAGCGACGCTGGCAAGGCATTGGCAGAGATGAAACGCATCGAACCCTCCTTTGGCGTAAATGATTTTCTTGCAGGCGCACGCAGTGCATACGAAATGATTGTGATGGGCTACGAGCGCGGAGATCTTGCTGCGATCCAGCCCTTTCTCTCCGAAGAAATCTACGAAAGCTTTGTTGACGGCGTTGCCGCACGTGAAGATCAGGGCCTGACGATTGAGGCCGAGTTCATCGGTGTTCATGAGACAGAACTGGTAGATGCGACGCTGGACCCTGTTACCAAGGAAGCCGAACTGTCGATCCGTTTTGTCGGTGTGCTGACATCCGCAGTGCGCGATAAAGGCGGCGATATCGTTGAAGGCAGCCTCACGGATGTGAAGCGTCAAAAAGATACATGGGTTTTCGCCCGCATTATGGGCTCGGACGATCCAAATTGGCAGCTTGTTTCTACAGACGGTTAAGTCATGCGGTCTTTGCGTGTCTCTGGGCGGGAGTTATTGGAATGACCCCCGCCCAAGCCACAGATGTGACATACGATGTTCTGGATTTTGACCAGCTTGACGGTTGGGCCGACGATGATCACGCTGCAGCCCTCAAAGTATTCCTGAACACCTGCCGCGATATGAAAGACCCCGATTGGCGGGCTTTGTGCAAATACGCGAACGCCGATCCGGAGCCGCGCCAGTTCTTCGAATTATTCTTTCGACCGGTTCTGATAGACGACGGACAAGACGCGTTGTTCACCGGCTATTTCGAACCTGAATTGGAAGGTGATCGCTACCGTTCCTCGCGGTATCGCTATCCTGTTTACAAAATGCCGCCCGAAGCCTTGCGCAACAATCCGTGGCTGACACGACGCGAAATCCTTGATGGCGATGCGATGGCTGGTCGCGGACTCGAAATCGCCTGGGTCGATGATCCGGTGGAATTGTTCTTTCTTCAAATTCAGGGGTCTGGCCGTATTCGTCTACCGGACGGAAGCTACATCCGCGTCGGGTATCGCGGTGCGAACGGGCATCCCTACCGTTCCATCGGCGTGGAACTGGTCCGGCGCGGTGTTTACAATGCCCATCAGGTCAGCGCCGAAGTGATCAAGAATTGGGTGCGTCGTAACCCTGTAGAGGGGCGTGACCTGCTCTTTCACAACCCGTCCTATGTGTTCTTTCGCGAGGTAAGCAGAGTACCCGCAGATCAAGGACCGCTTGGTGCGATGAACCGGTCCGTGACCACCATGCGCAGCATCGCGGTTGATCCGTCATTTGTGAAACTCGGCGCGCCTGTGTGGATCGAGAAGGATGGCAAGAAACCTCTGCGTCGGTTGATGATTGCCCAAGATACGGGATCAGCGATCAAGGGTGCGCAACGTGCCGACGTGTTTTTCGGCACGGGCGATAAGGCCGGACAAGAAGCAGGCAAATTGCGTGATCCGGGTCGAATGATCGTGTTGATGCCGATCCAACGTGCTTACGCCTTGCTGCCCGAAAGCGCGATATGAAACGCAGAAACGGCCGGTTGAACGACGATGATCTTGCCCTCTGGCAGAGGGTGACAGAGCGTACAGAGAAGTTGGACCTGAAATCGCTCTTTGTACCGGAAATCGACGCCCTGATGCCTGCGCCACCCGCGTTACGCAAATCCAAATCTGTGTTGCTGGGGAAGCCAAACCTGAAACCCAAAAAACCGACGCATAGCTTGATGCCTTCCCTGCCCGATCAGGTAAACCGCGCGCCTGTGCAAATGGATCAAAAGGCATTTGGCAAACTTAAGCGCGGCAAGTTGAAACCCGAGGGACGCATAGACTTGCACGGCATGACGCTGGATCGTGCGCATCCTGCACTTTCCGGATTTATCCTGTCCGCGCATAAATCCGGCAAGCGATTGGTGTTGGTGATTACAGGCAAAGGTAAACAACGTGACGAAGGCGGGCCAATCCCTGTGCGCCACGGTGTCTTGCGTCATCAAGTACCGCAATGGCTTTCGATGCAGCCGCTTTCATCGGTTGTATTGCAGGTCAGCCAAGCACACCTGAGCCATGGTGGCGGTGGTGCATATTACGTCTACCTCAGACGTCACCGTTAACGCCTTAGTGTCGGTTGGTACTTGATGATCCCATAAGCTGCGAATGCTGCTGCAAGCAGGTAATACAGGGAAATCGGCAACATTTGTTCTGGAAAATCGATCCCGAAATCAATCAGCGCCCCAGTAATGCCCGGCCCAATCGCCGAGCCAAACACCATCAAGGCTGCCGCCACCGATTTGATCGATCCAATGTGTCGCGTGCCGTAATATTCGGCCCAGAATGTCGACGTTGCAGTACCTTGAAGCCCCTGCCCCATCCCAAAGATCACCAGACCGACTCCAGCCATGAACAGTGTGTCGGCATAGGCCAGTACAGTAAACGATAGTGCAAAGGGTAGCATTTGGAACGGAACAATCCGGCTCACACCAAAACGGTCGATTGCCCAACCGGACACAAAGGTGGTGACAATTGAAGACAACGTGTAAATCGGCATAAGCGCGACAAAGGCAACCAGCTCCCATCCTTTCACTTCTGTCAGATGCACTTGCTGAAAGAACAACGCAGTTCCCCATGCTGCTGGCCCAACGATCAGCGGGATCATCAAAAAGAAAAGACCGGAGCGCAGCATTTCCTTGCGGGTCCAGTGACGCCCCTGCATACCTGCAATCTGTGCCTCAGTCGCCATGGATTGCGGTGTGCGTTCCTGACGCAAGAGTATCAGAATGACAGGGATCGTCAGAACAACCAAAACAGCGGCCAAAACCCACAGGCTGCGCCAACTGGCCAAAGCAAACAGAGCGACGAAAACAACCGGCAATATCGCCTGCCCTGCCGCAAACCCCATCGAGGAAAGGGATAATGCCTTGCCGCGTGTTGCCTCGAACCAGCGAACCATCGCAACCGAACCAAGCTGGGACATCATGCCCTGCCCCGTCAGGCGCAGTGCAAAAATCACCACAATTAGCAGCAACGCGGACGTATTCACCGCCATCGCCAAACACGCTGTCGCTAAGGCCAGCATCACCCCGAGGGCGAGAACGCGCACGCGAAACCGGTCTGTCAAAACACCGGCCCAGACCATCGCAATGGCGGACATTGTCGTGCCAATGGTATAGATGCCACCCCATTGGCCGTCCGTCAGACCGAAATCAGCCTTAATCTCGCCCGCGAACAGAGAGATGAAGTAGGTTTGTCCGTAAGACGACGTAAATGTCAGCAGAAACCCTGCCAGCAGGAACAGCCAATTTGTGCGCAGAAAGTGGAGGTAAATCATGCGCAACAGTTCTCAGTTGCGCATGAAAAAGGAAAGCCCCTTAAAGAACGTAGCGGCTGAGATCGGCGGAGCGTGACAACTCGCCAAGGTTTTCTTCGACGAAGCTTGCGTTAACCTCGATCACATCGCCGGATCGGTCTGGCGCGGTAAAGGACAGTTCCTCGAACACCCGTTCCATCACCGTATAAAGGCGCCGCGCGCCGATGTTTTCAATAGATTGGTTTACGTCCGCTGCAATCTTGGCCAAGGCTGCGATTCCGTCTTCGGTAAAGCTGACGGTGACTTCCTCTGTTCCCATCAAAGCGGTGTATTGCAACGTCAGGGCGTTGTCCGTTTCGGTCAGGATGCGTACAAAGTCCTCTTCGGTCAGTGCGCGTAACTCAACACGGATGGGCAAGCGCCCTTGCAGTTCCGGCAACAGGTCGGAGGGTTTGGCGACGTGGAAGGCACCGGAAGCGATGAACAGCACATGATCTGTTTTTACAGGTCCATGTTTTGTGCTGACAGTTGTGCCCTCAATCAGCGGCAATAGATCGCGCTGCACCCCCTCACGACTGACATCACCACCGCGGGCATCAGAGCGCGCACAAACTTTGTCGATCTCGTCCAGAAACACGATGCCGCTTTGCTCAACGGCTTCGATAGCGGCACGAGTAACAGTTTCATCATCCAGAAGCTTATCGGCTTCTTCGCTGATTAGGGTCTCGTAACTATCCGAAACGGACAGGCGTTTCTTGGTTGTACGTCCGCCCATGGCTTTGCCGAACAGATCACCGAGGTTCATCATCCCCGCACCCATGCCGGGCTGTCCGGGGATATCCATCATCGGGAACGGGCTTGCCGTATCTGCGATTTCAAGCTCGATAATTGTATCGTCCAGCAACCCGTCCTTGAGTTTCTTACGAAACATTTCCCGCGTACCTTCGCGTGCTTCGGCACCTGCAATGGCATCAATAACCCGTTCTTCTGCGGCTTTGTGCGCCTTGGCTTTCACATCTTCACGCATGTGGTCGCGGGTCATGGCAATGGCGTTATCCACCAGATCGCGGATGATCTGCTCCACATCGCGCCCGACATAGCCCACTTCGGTGAATTTTGTCGCCTCGACCTTTAGGAACGGTGCGCGTGCCAGTTTGGCCAAGCGACGGCTGATTTCGGTTTTGCCTACACCGGTGGGTCCGATCATCAGGATGTTTTTGGGATACACCTCATCGCGCAGATCATCCGTCAGTTGCTTGCGCCGCCACCTGTTGCGTAGCGCCACGGCAACGGCGCGTTTGGCGTCATTTTGTCCAATGATAAAACGGTCAAGTTCGGATACGATTTCGCGGGGAGTCAGATCGGTCATTTTGAAATCATTTCTACTGTCAGATTGCCGTTTGTGTAGACGCAGATGTCTGCCGCGATTGCCATTGCGTCCCGCGCTACCGTTTCTGCATTTCGGTCGCCGTCCATCATGCCGCGCGCCGCTGCCAGCGCGTAATTTCCGCCCGATCCAATTGCCGCAACATTATGCTCCGGTTCCAAAACGTCACCCGCGCCGGTGATGATCAACAACTCAGTTCCATCCGTCACGATCAACATAGCTTCCAGCTTTTGCAGGTATTTGTCGGTACGCCAGTCTTTGGCTAATTCAACCGAAGCCCGCTGCAATTGACCGGGGGTTGCCTCTAGTTTGGCCTCCAACCGCTCCAGCAAGGTGAATGCATCCGCCGTTGATCCGGCAAAGCCCGCAACCACGTCAAACCCGCCGGGAGACAGCCTGCGCACCTTGCGTGCGGTGCCTTTAATCACGGTCTGTCCAAGGCTGACCTGACCGTCACCGGCAATCACCACCTCGCCATCTTTTTTGACGCCAACAATCGTTGTGCCATGCCAGCCGGGGAATTCGCTTTTTGCCATGAGGGCACTCCTTTATCTTGGGGTCGTATATGGCCTTCAGAGTTCAAACGCACAAGGGCGCCCCGATGGGACGCCCTTGCCACATAGTGGTTTTTTAGACGCTTACAGCGACTCTTCGATCCAGCTTTGCAGTGCGGCCTTTGGCTTGGCACCTGCCATGTTGGATACAACCTCCCCGTCCTTAAAGATGAACAGCGCCGGAATACCGCGCACACCCATCTGGGCAGGGGAATTCGGGTTTTCGTCCACGTTTACTTTGACGATCTTGACCTTGCCGTCCATCTCGGCGGACAACTCTTCAAGGGATGGGCCGATTTGCTTGCATGGCCCGCACCATTCTGCCCAGAAATCTACCACAACGGGGATTGCTGAGTTTTTTACTTCGGCATCGAATGTGGCGTCTGTGACTGCGACCGTGGCCATGTTGCTCTCCTGACAATTGTTACGTTGGGCAGAACCTATGAACGCACATGGGTATCGTCAAGGTAGGGCGAACGCCAAAGCGCCTCTGTCACAAGATCGTGCGGCAGGTGCATCACGCTTGCATCGGCGGTCCACAGAATAGCAGTTTCAATTTTGTGGTCGGGATAAACCTGCGCCAGCATTTGCACATAAGCCCCCATTTGTCGCAGAATCCCCTCGGGACACTCGGCAGGTGTTTTCGGGATGACGCGATTGGTTTTATAGTCCAATAGCAGGATCAGATCCCCCGTGATCACCAGACGGTCGATGAGTCCATGCAGCCGTGTATTCCCGATTTGCCCACTGATCGGCACCTCGGCCAGTGTTTCGGCCGCAAACGCATGGGCCAGCGCAGGTGTCGCAAGAACCCGTTTCACCTCATCAATCGCGCGTTCGGCATGATGGGGCAGCGCCGCTTCTGTCAGGTGGCTGGCAGTAATCGAAAGCGCGGGTTCCTGCAAACCGGGCAGGTTTTCAAGCAAGGTGTGAACCAGCGATCCATAGATCATCGCGGCGTCGGTATCGTCGCCTTGATCACCTGCCAGCGCCTTTGCCCCCCCCAGATCGGACGGGGACAGAACGGCCATATCGTGTGAGTAAATGGGAGCTGAAGTATCAAAAACAGGCTCTAACATGAATGTTTCTTCGATATCTTTGGTTTGCTCTATCACGTCCAAGGCGTCCCAGTCTCCCTCCTGAAAACGCCGGACTCCAGTTGTGCCAACCTCGACCGCATTCACATGATCCATCGCTTCTTCGGCGATCTGGTACCATGCGGAATTGTCTTTTGATAAATCCCCTGCGGCGGCCACGATCAGCCATTTTTCGGCACGCGTCATCGCAACGTACAACAGGCGCAGCCGCTCGGCGAACTGCGCGTTTTTCATACCGTCAATTGTTTCGCGCATGATCTGCGGTAGATCATCGGCGCTGGGCTTCCAAACGGGAACACCCTCCATTTTGATAATCTCTTCTTTTACCGTCAGGTCCCGCCGCCCTGTATCTGGCAGGATAACAAT
This sequence comes from uncultured Sulfitobacter sp., assembly GCA_947501805.1. Classification (GTDB taxonomy): domain Bacteria; phylum Pseudomonadota; class Alphaproteobacteria; order Rhodobacterales; family Rhodobacteraceae; genus Sulfitobacter. The sequence goes on from CANMXJ010000003.1 coordinate 107,128, forward strand.
CGGCGCTTCCAAGCCCTTTGACCCATGCACGGTCATCACCCTAATCTGGTTGGACGCTGAATCGATCTGGCGTTTGATCTCAAGATCGTCGGTTTGCATCCATTCGATGAAACCCGTCAGACTTGGAATATCGTTGCGTTCATATGCCAACGCTTGCGTCAGCATCGCATTGATCCCATCCTCGGCCTCGGGCCCCAACCGTCCCAACAATTTCTCACGGCCACCATGGCGTGTCAGGATGCGTTCGATCAGATCATAGGGGCGCAGGAAATCGACTTGTCCACGCAAGTCATTGAGAATATTCAAAGTATCTGGATAATTGTCTTTTCGCTCCCGCATGGCTTGGGCAAGGCTGCCTGCCTTGCGCCTGTGCGCCAGATCAAAAAGCTGCTGCTCCGCCCACCCGAACAATGGTGATTTTAACGCGGTCGCAAGCGATAGATTGTCATCCGGCGTGGCGAGAAACGACAAAAGCGCGGCAAGGTCTTTGACCGCAAGTTCGGCACCGACTTTCAGGCGGTCTGCGCCCGCAATCGGCAAATCCATCGCTTTGCAAGCGCGGATGATCTCGGCAAACAACGCCGAACGCCGCTGCACAAGGATCAAGAAATCACCGGCACGGATACGCCGTTTGACAAGTGTTCCCGTTTCCTTGCCATCATCGGGAATGTAATGTTCGCCCTCTGTCAACTCCTTGATCTGCTCTGCGATCTGTTGGGCGAGAATGACCGTGTGATGCTGCGCACTGCGTCGGTCCAGCGGGTCGGTCCATGGACGGTCTTCATCCGGATTCGCCTTTTCGACAAGCGGCCATAAATCCACCCGTCCGGGAAGGGCGTCCTTGAACGCAATGTGGTTTGTCTGTTTATCAAAATCCTCGCGCCTGCGTGGATCAAAAACAGTGTCTACAAGGCGCAAAATGGCGCTGGAGGACCGGAAAGAGTAATCGAGACTCTGATGCTGGAATATCTGTCCGGCAGTTGTGATCTTGTCCTCGAAGATCAGGCTTTTGCGGTCAAACTCTAGTGGATCAGCACCTTGAAACGAATAGATCGACTGCTTCTTGTCGCCCACAACAAACAATGTGCGTTCCACATCGGTACGCGCCCCTGATCCGCTGTAAAACTCGTCTGTAAGCCGTTCGATCACATCCCACTGGCGCGGCGATGTATCCTGCGCCTCGTCCACCAGAATATGATCAATGCCGCCATCAATGCGGTACAAAACCCAAGCGGCCACAGCCTTGTCCATGAGCAGTGCGCGTGCCCGCAGGATAAGATCGTCGAAATCCAGCCAGCCGCGCATTTGTTTCGCTTGCTCGTAGCGTGACAAAAATGCGGAGGCGAATAGGTGCAACGCCTCGGCTTTTTGTGCAGCGTGCAGACACAATCGTGCCTCGCGCGCATCTTCTACGCGCATCATAAAGGCTTCGAGCTCGGTCATTGTATCACCGATGACGGCTTGCGTTGGTTTTGTCGGGAATTTTCCAATTTTGGCAGTGAAAGGATTTGCGCCGCTTTTGGTCAAGAAGACACTTTCAAGAACGGGCAGGGCGCTGAGGTCAAAGCGTTCGATTCCTTGCAAGGCATTCCCTGCTTTTTCGTCATTCCCGCCTTTGGCAAATAAATGTGGAATGATGCCAGCAATTAGATCCCGCTCGCTTCCCAGAAACACACTTGCGGCAATTTGGTTTGCACTCAGATCAGCAGGCTGTCCCAACAGTGCCAGCACATTTTCCCGTGATTGCGACACCTGAAAAGCGTCCCGCATCCCGACAATACTGCGCGTCAGTTTTCCGAAATCCTCGCCCGTATAAAACTGCGCGATCCGGGCAACCAGATGCGACTGATCTCCCTCTGACATCTCATCCACGATATCCGCACGCAGCAGATCTGCTGCGCGATCTTCGATCTCTGTGAACTGCGGGCTAACCCCTGCTTCGAGCGGAAAACGCCGTAATAGAGACGCACAGAAGGAGTGGATGGTCTGAATTTTCAACCCTCCCGGTGTCTCGATTGCAAGGGCAAAAAGCGTGCGGGCCTTGCGCAACTGGTCTTCATCCAGCGCACCGTCGATCCCGAGGTCAGCCATTGCTTCACGCAGTTTGCCGTTTTCCAGCATCGCCCAGGCACCCAGACGTTTGAACAAACGGTTCTGCATTTCCGAAGCGGCCGCCTTGGTGTAGGTTAGGCACAAAATGTGTTGAGGTTCGACACCGTTGAGCAACAGTCGTGCCACACGATCGGTTAACACGCGCGTCTTTCCGGAACCTGCGTTTGCGCCCAACCAAGTAGAGACATCGGGACGCGCGGAGTCTACCTGAGCGCGGGTGGCATCGTTCATAATCATGTCAGATCTTCCGGTGTTGCAGCCGTTGTGCCGTCCCATTCGCCAAAACGAGCAAGCTGGTCGTAATCTCCCGCTGCCGCATCTGTTTTCACCAACCGCCGCGAGGTAAATCCCTGCTCAAGTGACAGATAGGTGGCAATCAGCCTGTGCAGTCCTGCCAGTACTTTTTCGGGCGGCTCTGCATCCAGCGGGGCCCTGACTTCTCTGACTGCGCTGCCCAATCCGATAAAGACTGCATCGGCTACGGGGGCAGGGCCGATTTTTTCAAAGCCACCCTCTTCCACCATCGCCGCCTCGAGCAGCAGCTGTTTGTCAAAGTGTTCCTGCTCCTTTGGTGTGGGCGGATTGCCGGTCTTGTAGTCGTAAATCAACACATCACCATGTTCGGTGCGGTCAATCCGGTCCGCGTATCCCCTAAGTGTAAATCCGAGATCCTTGAACTCTAGCGTTCCCTTAGCGGCTTTTTCAAACAGCATCGGAATGGAATAGCTTTGGCGCAACTTTTCTTGTGTGATGAACCAATCTGCGATCCGCTCTACACGTGCCTGCCACATCAAGCGGGCCGTGGGCCATGGAACATCTTCAGCCAGAACGTTACCAGCTACTTCTAACAGGTGTTCTTTGGTCAGGCGACTGGCGTCTTCGCATACGGATTTGATGAAAACCTCCATGATCCGGTGCACGCTGTTACCGCGTTCAAGGGCACTCGGGGAGGGTACCAGAGGATCAAGTGCGCGTAGCCGCAGAGTGTGTTTGGCATAAATCGCATAAGGATCACGTATCAGGCGTTTGATTTCTGTCACAGACAAGGCGTGCGGGCGCGCCGCAATTGGCGGGCGCGGTGACGGGCGCGGGGCCGGATCAATACGGTCAAACGTCTCGATTGCCTGTACCTGATTGATCCAGTGACGGCCTCTTTTCTGCATCCCTGACCATTCTGCCGCACCACTTTCACCTGGCAATCCGTTTAGCAGGTTCTCCAACCGGTTCAGCCAGCGTGAAGGCACTGTTTCCGCTTCATCAGAGCGGATAGAGCGTGTCAGCCAGACTTCGGGCGCTGCAATCGCTTGTTGGTAGTCATGAGCCGAAAGGCCGATACGCCGCTCCGGTAACAACATTCCCGCTTGCAGCCGCATTTGGCGGTTTAACCATGGATCGGGGGGTGGTGCCTCGGGCCAAGTGCCGTCATTCAGTCCCCCCAGAATTACCAGATCAGCCCCCTGCACACGCGCTTCGAGTGTTCCCCAGATCATCACGCGGGGGTGCGGTGCATCACGGTCGCGTACTTCATCGGCAGAAAGTAATGCGCCAATCAGATCTGCGTAGTCGGTGGCTGACATACTGCCGCCATGTCCCGCATGTTCGGTCAAATTATCTATGACTTCGAGTGCTTTACGCCCGGCTTTTTTGCGCCAGAGTTCATGATTTTCGTCCTCGGTTTGTCCTGCCGCAATCGTGTTTGCGACAGCTACATGTTCGGTTACCCAGTCGGATAGATGTTGGTCTTGCGGGGCAAGATGATGGCAGAAAGTTTCGGCGACCCAGCCGACCCACGCGAGGAAATAATCTTTGTCCTCCACCCGTTCTGCAGCGATGCTGCCGATGCGCATGATGCCGTCCCGATCGGGATAAGGCAGGCCGTGCCTGCGCAAATGCATCTCGAAAAGCTGTGTATTGAGCTGGTGTTGATTGCGCCCCTCGCCGCTATGGGTCAACGGGTGTTTGAGCAAGATCAGCAATGCCTCAGCATCAAGTTTGCGCACAAAAAGGTTTGCAACGTGACGCAAGAAACGCCCCGGTGGAGAAAGCTGTAGTGGTGTTCCCGCACTGTCATCGGGCAGGATGTTCCATCGATCCAATGCCGCAGTAACCTGTCGAGTCAACATACGGTCCGGCGTGATCAGAGCTGCTGTTTGATCATCCTCAACCGCTTTGCGCAGGCGCATTGCGATTGCAAGTGCTTCGATGCGCGGTGTGGGGGCTTCGATCAGGGTCAGATTTTCGCAGGCTTGATCAAGGTCTGTTAACTTTGGCCCCTCGGTAAGCCATGTGTCTGTGACCGGAGCAGGGCGCAGTGATAGGGAAACCAGTTTGTTGCGCGCGGCAGAAGGTGGCGCGATGTCAGTCCAGCTTTCGATTGATGTGCCCGATACATCCAGTTTTTGCATCAAATCAAAAAACCGGAATTGAGGATGATCTTCGGGCGGCTGTTTTGTCCCGCTGAGAATGTTCCACTGGGCGTCGGACATATCAAAATCGAAACCGGGCAAAACCAGTGCACCCTGAGGTAGCTTTGCGACCGCCTCCATCAGCAATGAGGTTGTTCCGCGTGAACCTGTTGATCCGGCAATGATCACCGGGTTTTGTACAGGGTATTCTTGCCAATGGGCTGCGATACGCTGGATCAATTGGCGTTGGCGTGCTTCGCTGTCAGGAGCGCTGTGCATGCCTTCAAGATAATCATGTGCAATGCCCAAGAACTGCTTTGCACGTTCCCAATGTCCGGACTGATCGGTCACATCTAGGTTGGCAATGTCCTCGGCTGTGACGCCTTCGCCCTGCATTTCGTCGATAAGGCCAGCAAGGCTGTCTGACAGTGCATAAAGTGAGGAACGCGGTGCGATATTCGGATCGGTTTCGAGAAGGCGCGCAACCAGCTGGATCAGGTCAAGACGACGGCGCAACGGAGGCGTGGCGCGGGGTAGCGCAATTTGCGGAACAAGGGAGTCCAGATCGGTCAACATGCGGATGTTTGGCAAAAGGCTTGCTGGTCCCGCGTCAAAAATTTCGCGGAGACGGCGTGCCATGCGACGGGTGTTCACAATCAGATCAACCTGCGCCATCGCGTGCGGCGGATGATCAGCGAGGCGGCTGCGCAATCCTGCGATAAGTGCTTTGGGAAAATCCACACCGGGTGCGACTCCAAAAATACGAGGGGTCTTTGCGGAATCAAACATGATGTGCCTCCAGCATGTCTTCGGCCAGCTTGATGCCGCCGGGATGGCCGACGTCACACCAATGGCCGGGGTAATTCAGGCCATAGAGGCGCTGGGCCAAAAGCATTTTGTCCCACAGAAGATTGAGTGAAAAACTCTGTTCTGAAATGTCGTCAAGCAGGTCTGTTTTGATGATCTGTATGCCGCCGTAAACAGCGCCTGACCCTCGTTCTATCCTGCCACTTTCTGTCAGGATAAAGTCTCCGTTAAGTTCATAGCCCTTGGCGGCCTCAACAGGTACGCAGATCAGCAAACCATCCATCTTTTCCGGTTGCCAAGCGTCAATCAACAATTGAACAGGGTTTGGTCCAGCCCATATCGCATCTGTGTTCATCGTGAGAACCGGATCATGGCCAAGCAGTGGCAGGGCGTTTCGCAAGCCACCACCCGTTTCGAGGATAGCCGGCATTTCGGTAATGGTCTGAACGCCTTTTTTAGCAAGATGATCCGCCAGCATTTCGGCCTTGTAATGCAGGTTCGCGACAATCAGATCGCATCCGCTATCCCGCGCCAGTTCAACGGCATGGTCTATCAACGGCTTGCCCGACACCTCAACTAACGGTTTGGGACGATTCTGCGTCAGTTCTTTCATTCGCGTGCCAAAACCGGCGGCAAACATCATTACTGGGTATTTGTTTTTGGACATCGGTTTTTCAGCTGCTCTAGAAATATCGGGGTCGGCTCGGGGAGTGTCGTCATCAGATGTGTCGTCAAACGGGATAGATCGGGATGCCTCAGATTGCGCAGAATGTAGCCCCAGACGCGAGGGATGAAATCGACATAATGTACCTTGCCGTCACGCAGGCAAAGGCGCGCAAAAATCCCCAGGATGCGTAGATTTCGTTGCAGGCCCAGAATTGCATAAGCGGTTCGGAACGCCTCCTTGTCCATGTCCGTTTTGGCCAGTGTATATTCGATGATCTCTGCCTCGATCTCGGGGCTGACATCGCGCCGTGCATCCTGAAGGATCGAGACAAGATCGTAAGCAGGGTGACCGCGCATGGCATCTTGAAAATCAAGCAGGCCGACACGGGCAATACCAGTGTGATCGGGCAGCAAGAGCAGGTTTTGCACGTGATAGTCGCGCAGAATTAACACCTGCTTCCCGCTTGCTGCCTGCTGCGCGAAGGGGTGAAAGAGATCGCTGAATTCTGCCTGCGCAACAGGGTCTTGTGCATACCATTCAAACGCAGGTGCGGTCATTTCAGTCAGCCAATTGGCATCACAGGAAGGGACCGAGGGGGGTGGAACATCGGCGAGATGGATCAACACGTCGGCAGCTGCGCAGTAAAGCGGGATCTGCTCCGCCGGATCTTCTGCCATCAGATCGGCGAACAGCGCGTCGCCAAAGTCCTGAATCAGCAGAAAACCGGCAACCGGGTCTTGATGGTAAATCGCAGGCGCACTTAATCCGGTGGTACGAAGATGGTCGGCAATGCTGACGAAAGGGCGCACGTCTTCGCCAGTTTCCGGTGGCGCATCCATGAGAATGGCGCTGGAGCCGTCCGGTTTGGTCAGCCTGTCATACTTCCGGTTTGATGCATCACCAGCAATACGAATGCGGTTTGCGGTGGACCATCCGCAATCTGCGATGAACTGTTCGATCCGTGCGACCCTATTTTTCATTGTTGCCAGACTTTCAGTTTTTCGGCCCAACGCGGATCTTTCCAGCTTGCAACGATCTGACGCGCCTCGTCGGTTTCAGCGGGTGCAAAGCTAAGCGTCAATGCGTCTGTGGGGGCAAGGGTGCCAAGACGGTCAGGCCATTCCACCAGACAGATATCTGCCTGAAAAGCATCAGTCAGACCCAATTCCTCGATTTCATGGGTTGAGGTCAGGCGGTACAGGTCGGCATGCCAGACATCGCCTCGGGCCGTGTGATACGTTTGGACCAATGTGAATGTTGGCGATGGTACGTCTTCGGGTGGATTCATCATTGACTGGATCAGCGCCCGTGCAAAATGGGTTTTTCCCGCACCTACGTCGCCGACCAGTAATATCACGTCACCACCATCAAGGCGGGTCGCGAGGGAGGTCGCGTATTGCGCTGTTTCTTCGGGGGATTGCGGATGCAGGATGAGGGTTTTCAAGGTCATGGTCCATCGTGACAATGGCCCGGTATCTGTGCAAGCTCAAAGCACCCGCAAGTAGCAAATCAGGATGTGACGTCAACGGTTTTGCGGTCCGCATGCACCGGTGTCCTTACCTGCCCATGCATGATCAGCCGGTGTGATGCTTTAATGCAGGGTGCGGTGGCCCGCCACCTGATCCTGATGTTTTCAAAGCGTCAAACGGACGATGTGACCTGACCCGGACCGACATGATCCAGATGCGAAGTAGAATTTATTTATTGACTTTCCATCATGCCAGTTCCAACTTGGAGTTGTCATTGCCTCATATTTTAAGGCATTCGGCGAGATTTTTGAACCACGTACCATTTGGGCACGATATTCCGTTGCCCTGAAATTCGTCTACAGACCAAAGCGTTTTTGAGTCTCAAACTAATAGTTAATTTAGGGAGCTTTGCATGGCTTCGATAATTGAACAGATAACCGCAGCCGAGACCCAGATCGCATCGATGGTCCAACGGGAACAGGAGATGCGTGATGAATTCATGGCGGATGGTACGATCGACGCGACAGAGCAGGCGTCAATAGATCGGGTAAAAGAAAAGATCGAACAATTGAGTACTGTTGTTCAGGGACTGCGGGCTCAGTGGGAAGAAAACAAGCGTATATGGGAAGGCCGTTCTGGCGAGTATGATCGGGTACGGACCCAGCTTGACGAATTGAAAACGTGGCAACACCTTGATTATTCGTCGATTGAGCCTGGTGTGGAGGAAATTGGTTCTGCCGTGGGCGAGCAGGATTATGCCAGCGCTGCCACCCTTTTGGACAGTGCGATGGCCAGCATTGCGCCCGTCCATGAGCAGTACGTACTGCAATCCGCAGCCAAGGATCAATACGAACAGATTTTGGGAACATTGAATGCACGGCTGGATGCGGCATCGCAATGTGAATACGTCACTTTGGTTCCCATTCAGGAACAGATTATTGCAGCGCAAGGGCAGCTTGAGAATGCTGTCGTAAATCATGACTATGTTCTTGCGATGGAAGAAGTCGAGGGTCTCTCTTCGCTTCTGGATGAATTTGAAACGCGCTTTGCCGAGGTAGAGCAACAGCGCCTAGATTATGAAACAGGGCGTGCAGCGCTTGATCCCAAGATCTCCGAATATTCGGTGTCGCGGGAAGAGTGGATTTATCTTGAGCCGGAAACCAGTCGACTGGCCGATCTTGTAACCACGCTTGATACCCAAGTCAGCGCCGGTGACTACGTTGCTGCGTTGGGCTTACTTGCCGATGTAGAAGCCTGCATTGTGGCTATTGAAACAGCGATGGAAGATAAAAAGGCAGATTATGAAACCCAACGCGCTGACTTTGACAGCAGGCTGATTGACGCCCAGAAAACGACCTACATCGATCTCGTAGATTTGCGCGACGGGCTTGCCGCAACGGTCACGTTGATTGATCAGGCCGCGGCTGCTTCTGATTGGCAGGCTGCATATGATCTGGTCGGGCAGGGGTTGGTCGATCTGGACGGACTTGAGGCAGGAGTAGCCGAACAGGTCGAGCTGGAAAGGCTTATCAACAGCAGGTTGCCCGCGATAAAGACAGAGTTTGGCACCTTGAGTGGTGTCACGTCTTCGATCCAGACAACCGCAGCGACCCGCCTTGCCGGTATCGAGCGGGCGCTGGCAGGCAACGGCAGCCTGACGCAAGCGGCGCTGGATGTTGATACGTTTTTTGAAGAAGTGAATGAGCTCGCCGAAATCAAACGGGTTGGTGCGTTGCTTGATGCGGCGGACCCTGCTGATCTGGATGACGTTTCGCGCCAAGTTGTCGAGGACATGAAAGCCGCCGGAACGCTGGATAGGTTACCGACCGAACTGCGCACCACGCTTGTCGACAATATGATGCAAGGCACCCCGACAGCGGACGAGCATGCAGCCATTCAGGAAATCTTTTCCATGCCGCATGTGGACCGCCAGTTCGAAGAGGTCGATAGCAAGGTCCGACAGAGTATTGTTGACGCCTATATGAACGATCCTGATGTTCAGGAGCTTGCGACAAACTGGGCCACTATGGATCCTGCCGCCCGTCAGGCCGCTGTCGCAACTTTGATTGAAGTGCCTTGCGGGGATGAGGGATGGGATGTTGGCACACCGGGAAGCATCGCACCCTTTGATACACCGTTTTCAACGGCACCGGGTGCAGAAAATCTCTATGGGGCTTACTCGCATTCCCGTGATGAAATGACGTTCAACACAAACGATGACGCGCATGGAGATTTCAGCGAGGTCCTTGATACAATCACACATGAAATGGGCCACCGTTATCAGATGCAGTTGATCGAACGTCTGGATCCAGCACACTCTGATGCACTGTCGCCCGGAGACCCCGAATATGAACAGGCGCGATGGCTGCAGCAGGATGACAATTACTTCAATGCGCACCACGATGAATTCATGGACAACATCTACTTCACCTCACCTTCTGAAACCCACTCAAGGGTGATGGGAAGCGAGATCAAGCAAGGTCTTGACGAAGGTTTTGACTTTCCGGAGGAAGAAGAAGGTGATGACGGCGGCGGCCATGGCCATACGCATTAGAATGGAACGGCAATGAAGAAAATTGCCATATTGTGTTGTATTGCCTTGATCTCGATGCTGGTTGTTGTTCCAGCCGGGAACGCGGGCGGATCTAAAAACGAGGAAGTGGAAACCGAAATGAGCACCGTTTTTGATGTAGGGATGATGGTCAAAGGCAGTTTCCAGCCTGTTGGGTCAATCGCTTTTGATGCGGATAATACTGGCGTGTTGAGCGTAACTGAATCTGGCAAAGACGCTGACAAACTTCAAAAAGCATGGGAAGAAATCTCCGGACAGGAGGTGCTTTCTGTTCGTCGGAGTAAGCGGGTTAAAAACGATGATGGCAGCACAGAGATGCGCTTTATCGGCGTCAACGTCGAACGGTCAAATGAGGGATATCCGCAGGCTGTGATGGATTACCTGTCTAACAAATACGGTTTTTTTGGAAAACCAGCCAGATAAGCGAACAACCGGCTGCAAGAACGTGGTGATTTCAGACGATCCAACGCCGAAGGTAAATCCCGTAAGCTTACTTCTTTGTTGAAGGTTGAATGGGAATCTGTGGTCTAGATTGTGGTATCAAGTTTTGTTGGTGCCATTATTCCGGCCTTCAAAGGTGCGTGGGAAAACCGGATCAAGGTTGCATCATAGGCAAGTGGCGAAAGAGTGCACTGTAATGTAGTTTCGTTCGCGAAGCGTACAGCAAAATCTGTCGCGGTTCTGTGCCCGATTGTTTTGGCAAATTCTGTCACCTTATCCCAACCTCCCTTTGTCGAAGCTGTTTTGGACCAAAGGGCAACTGCATCCGTAATTGTAACATCGGCAAACGCGGCTTCGGGGTTTTGCCCCCACATGTTGCGGTAGGCGGCGTTACAAAAAGTAAGCACGCCTGCACTGGAAAAGACGGCAAGCGCATCATCTATGTTGTCCAAAAGTGTTTCAAATTGCTCCATATCGGCGCGAAAACTACGTGATAGGGTCACTTCGGCGCTGATGTCTTCTATCAAAAAAGCAGTTGCCCCGTCAGGATGGGGACGCCCCTGCACAACATAGGTACGGCCATCCTCAAGCGTCCATGTTTCGCGGTACTGCCCCCCCGACGCGGCCGCAATGACCTCTGCAATGTCCTGTCGCCATGTCTTGTAATTCTTGGGCTCCGGCATCCTGCGGTTTTCACGAAGGGCATCGAAAAACGACATCATTGTTGGCTGTCCGGCAAGGAAATTTGCCTGAAGCCCTGTGAGATCAACAAGGGCTGGATTGAATATGCCAAGCTGGCCGCGACGATCAAATATCGCAAGACCAATTGACAGATGCGCGAATGTCTTTGCGAGTGTTTGAACAAAGGTGCGCTGGGCTTCTTCGGCTTTGACGAGGGGCGTTATGTTGGTTGCGTGGCGCATATGGCCCGCCTCGGTCGGGTGTGCGGTGACTTCGAACCAGTTGGTAGCACCATCCGGATCGCCAAGTGCCAACCGCTGCGGATTGCGTTGTGTATTCAGGTCGGCCAATGCTGTGGTGGTCGGATGGGCTTTGATCACCGCTTCAAACGCGGAATTATACCAAATGATATTGTTGTCATCATCCGTTTCCCAAGCCGGATGTGCCAGCGTTTCGCAACAGCGCACCAAAGCGATGTGGTGGGCTGGCAGGCTGGACAAATCCGTTTCCTGCTTTGCCAGATCGGAAATGTGAACCCAACACAGACCATCGCGCCAGTTTACATCTATCACGCTTTGGTCTCGGGGATCTTTCGATTGCAATTGCATGCTGCCCGAAGTGCCAGTGCCGGGGGTTTCGGGAAACTCTGGAAAATACTGCAACAACGCATCGCGCAAATCATCCCAGACATGGGTGCCCGGCAAAAAGGCAAATTGGCGCAGCGCGGCATCTGTCCCGTGATGCAGAAACCCGTCATCAAAAAGTAGAGACAATGGTCCTTGCGGGGCGTCGGAATGATCCGGATGTTGGCGCTGCGGCATTCGCAGAAATGCAAGACCAGCGAGGGCCGAGAAAAGCGCAACAATAGCAACAACGGCGAATTCTGAAAACGTCAGCATCGGACCAGCCTATCAAAGAGCATCATGATAGGCGCAGTCTTGAACCAATTGGTTAACGGTTTATTAATGCCTTATCGGGGACAAGCCTGTTGTAACTTCCTTCACGCGGTGATCTGCTGGTTTTCTCCGATACCGTCATGAGTCACTTCAGCTGATAGTTTCGCGCGTGGCCAGATCACCTCTACCACGGCACCGGGTGCAGGGGTAACGTGTAGCCCTTCGTAGCCGTTGGCAAACCGCAATTGCGCACCTGAGCGTTCAAGTAATGTCTTTGCGATGAATAACCCCAATCCCATCCCCTCATATTCAGGCCGTGTCAGGTCAATCTGTGAGAGGGTCCGCTCGCGCATAAAGGGATCACCAATGCGCCCCAGAATATGCTGGGGAAACCCTGCACCATCATCCACGATCCGGATGGAAATCGATTCCTCTGTCCAACTGGATTCGATCCAAACCGTACTCTTGGCAAAATCCACTGCATTCTGGATCAGATTGCGTAGACCATGGATGATCTCTGGCTTGCGGATGACAATCGGCTGGGTCTTGCGGTGTGACGGTCCATCTACTTGTGAAAGGATCACTTCCTTGCCACGTGTCATGTGAGGCTCTGCGGCTTCCAGTACGACCGCTTCAAGCGGGGCATTGCGCAAAAGAAGATCATCTTTGCCGGCTCGGCCCATGTCATGCAGGATATCGCGGCACCGGTCCGCCTGATCACGGATCAGGGCGGCATCTTCCGCCAGATCGGGTTGCGCTTTCAGGTCATTAAGCAATTCCGAACTGGCGAGTTTGATGGTCGCTAAAGGTGTTCCCAACTCATGCGCCGCCGCGGCGATCACGCCGCCCAGATCGGTCAGCTTTTGCTCGCGCGCCAGTGCCATCTGGGTGGCTGCCAGCGCATCGCTCATTGAATGCACCTCGGTTGTGACCCGCCGTGAATAGGCTGAGGTAAAGACGATAGCGATCACCAACGCGGTCCATTGGCCGAATATGAACAATTCAGGGATGTGCAGCACTTCGCCATCCTCGGTCATAAGTGGAAGGTGAAAAACAGCCAGAATAGATGCCAGAACAATTGCGCTGGAACACAGGATGAGGGTTGATCGTAAACTAAGCGCCGTGGCCGAGATGGTCACTGGACCAAGCAAAAGCAGTGCAAAGGGGTTGTTCAGCCCGCCGGTCAGGTACAGCAAGAAAGCAATCTGTAGCAAATCAAACAGGATCATCGACAGGTTTTCGATTTCCGTTAGCCGCTTGTTTTCGGGAAAGACAAACCCGGCCACGAGATTTGCAATGACGGACGCACCGATCGCAAAATAACACAGCCCCAGTTCAAGCTGGAGACCAAAGAGCAGCTGCGCAACGCTGATCGCAATTAACTGCCCGATGATCGCCACCCAGCGCAACAGGATCATCGTGCGAAGGCGTATCCAGTTTGCCCTTGTGCGCCCTGATATGGGGCGGATGTTCGCCTGCGTCATGAGCGCACCTTTTGTTTATTCGCAGTTGTATCTGCAAGAATGTAGCGTAGGTCTGCGTTAGAACACGATCAAGAGCGCCTATTGGCGCAGGAGGCCCTGATGAACCGCACCATTTCTATTATTGCTGTTGCCGTTGCGACTGCATTTTTGCTTGGCATTGTCTGGATTTCTTCACGCGGTGATGAGGATAAGTTTGCGCAATGCCGTTCCTCGACAGTAGCGGGTGATCTGGGTGGACCGTTTGAACTGCTTAATGCCGAAGGCCAGATAGTGACGGACAAGGACGTGATCACTGAACCGACCTTGATCTACTTTGGCTATACATTCTGTCCTGATGTCTGCCCCTTGGACGTGGACCGTAATGCCGCTGCGGTTGATCTGCTGGCAGAACAGGGCAAAAGCGTGACGCCAGTGTTCATCTCAATCGACCCTGCCCGTGACACGCCAGAGGTTGTCGGCGATTTTGCGTACAATATGCATCCGCGTATGATTGGCCTCACGGGATCACCCGAGCAGATCAAAAAGGCCAGCATGGCGTATAAGACCTACTACAAAGCGCATCCTGCTGTGGATGATGAGTATCTGGTCGACCATTCCACCTTTAGCTATCTGGTGCTGCCTGAAGTCGGATTTGTAGAGTACTTCCGGCGCGAAGTCCGGCCTGATCAAATGGCGGAAAAGATAGGATGTTTCGTCGATCAGTTATGAGGCATTTGACGCCCTGACGGTTTGGTCCATATTAGGGTCATAGTCCTTATGAAATTGAGCAAGCTGACGTGACACAGGAACAAGCAGGCATCGGACCAGACAAGTCACTGCTTTTGGTGGATGATGATGAGCCCTTTTTGAAGCGCTTGGCCAAAGCCATGGAAAAGCGCGGCTTTGAAGTTGAGACAGCAGATTGTGTCGCAGCAGGCAAGGCAATCGCAACGGCCCGACCACCTGCTTACGCGGTGATTGATCTGCGTCTTGAGGATGGCAACGGGCTGGACGTTGTCGAAGTCCTGCGCGAACGCCGTGCAGATGCGCGAGTTGTAGTGTTGACCGGGTATGGTGCCATTGCGACGGCGGTGGCAGCGGTCAAGATCGGCGCAACCGACTATTTGTCAAAACCTGCGGATGCCAACGACATTACCAACGCGCTTTTGACCAATGGCGACGACATGCCGCCACCGCCGGAAAACCCGATGAGTGCGGACCGTGTGCGCTGGGAGCATATACAGCGGGTCTACGAGCTTTGTGATCGCAATGTGTCTGAGACAGCACGCCGCTTGAACATGCACCGCCGGACTTTGCAGCGCATTCTGGCAAAACGTTCGCCGCGTTAAAGGTCGTATCGCTTGAGGCGTTTATCCACGATTTCACCGTTCGCCATCTGGTATCCCTCGATCATACCGTAATCCTGAAAACCACGGCTTTGATAGTAGATCAGGCCACCTTCGTTGTCGGCGCGGATATTGGCGTTGATCCAGGAATACCCCAACGCCTTGGCCGCCATTTTGGTCGCTTCGAACAGGGCTGAACCGATGCCAAGTCCAGTCTGGCCGATTTCCACGAAAGTAGCGATGTCGACGGCTTGTGGGGGAAGGTCTTCGTTCGGGGCGATCCATTGAAATCCAACAACGTCTTCGGCGGCATTCATAGCGACATGCCAAGCACTACGCTCAGGCTGCGAGGATACCCGTTCGCCGATATCATCGCCAGTGACGGGGCGGGTCAGGGCTGTGGTGCCGCCCTCTTTGATAATTTTGTTGAGTAGGCGCGCCATCGGCGCGTGATCAAGTGTGATTGCGCGACGCACAGTAATCATATCATTTGTTCCAGCAGGGCATCATGGCGGGCGGTGAAATCTGTGCGGGACTCAACAGGGGGGCGCAATACGATTTTGAGGTCTTGAATCAGAGTCATGTCGGGCTTGCCGAAGAGCTTTGTAGATTCCTCTTCCGAAAACCCTGCGATCTGGACTGCTTCCATCCATGCGCTGATTTTATCTGCCCTTTTGATCTGCTTTTTGACCGTTACCGGGATTTGCGCAGGCAAGCCGAACCGCAAATGGATTGCAGCCGTCAGACGGTCATCCAATGCGCCATATCCCGGCCCAACTGCGGCTTTGACCGGAGAGATCATATCCCCAATCACATATTCGGGTGCGTCATGCAAAAGGGCTGCCAATTGCCATTTTGCAGGGGCTTTTGGATTCATGCGCGTGAACAAAGTTTCAACAAGCAATGAATGTTCTGCCACTGAATAGGCGTAGTCACCCCGCGTCTGGCCGTTCCAGCGCGCAACAAATGCAAGGCCATGTGCGATATCTTCAATTTCGATATCCACAGGCGTCGGGTCGAGCAGATCAAGCCTGCGTCCTGATAACATCCGCTGCCATGCTCTGGGTTGCTGCGCCATAAATGGCTGTCCTTACGTCAATTGAAAAATTGAAACTTAACCTGTCGTCGTTTGTTTTTTCCACGAAGGAGAAAACGATGAAACCGCTAATTTCGATTCTTACACTTATTGCAGGAACATCATTTGCGACCATGTCATCAGCCGACCATCCGGTCTGTATGTCAGCTGACGAGATGAAAGCCGCATTGATTGACTGGTATGGTGAAGAACCTGTGGCTGAACCGTCATCTGATAAAGAACAGGTCTGGGCGTCCAAATCGACGGGGACATGGACCATGATCAAAACGTACTCAGACGGCAGCGCCTGCGTGCTTGCGAAAGGCGACGACTGGATGTCTGGAATTGAAGACGGTCAGTTGCTGGCAGAATTGAAATAAAGATGCGCAAACTTATGCGACACCATCACTTGTTGAGGCGAGGAGGCAAAAATGTTAGGCGCGCTCAAAGCATAATGAATTGAGGTGCCACATGGCCAACGATTACATCGTAAAAGACATCGCTCTTGCCGCATACGGGCGCAAGGAACTCGATATCGCCGAGACAGAAATGCCGGGCCTGATGGCGCTGCGTGAAGAATATGGTGAAGCTCAGCCGCTTAAAGGCGCGCGGATTGTTGGGTCACTGCACATGACAATCCAGACCGCTGTTTTGATTGAGACGCTTGTCGCACTTGGCGCTGATGTGCGCTGGGCGTCCTGCAATATCTTTTCCACCCAAGACCACGCCGCAGCGGTGATTGCCGAAGCGGGTGTGCCGGTTTTTGCGATCAAGGGGCAGAGCCTGACAGAGCATTGGGATTACCTTGATAAGTCCTTCATGTTTGAGGACGGTCCAAACCTGATTTTGGATGATGGCGGCGATGCGACATTGTACATTCTGCTGGGCGCACGTGCCGAGGCGGGTGAAGATGTGATTTCTGTGCCGACCTCCGAAGAAGAAGAAGCGATCAAGGCGCAGATCAAAAAGCGTATGGAAGCCAGCCCCGGTTGGTTCACCAAGATGCGTGACCAGATCAAAGGCGTATCCGAAGAAACCACCACAGGTGTTCACCGCCTGTATGAGTTGGTGAAACAGGGTCAGCTGCCGTTCCCTGCGATTAACGTGAACGACTCTGTTACCAAGTCAAAGTTCGACAACAAATACGGTTGTAAGGAATCACTGGTCGACGGCATCCGCCGCGCCACTGACACGATGATGGCGGGCAAGGTTGCCGTAGTCATGGGCTACGGCGACGTAGGCAAAGGGTCGGCTGCGTCTTTGACCGGTGCCGGTGCGCGTGTGAAGGTGACGGAAGTTGACCCGATTTGTGCATTGCAGGCCGCGATGGACGGTTTTGAAGTTGTTCTGTTGGAAGACGTGGTTTCGACTGCCGACATCTTTATCACCACCACGGGCAACAAAGACGTGATCCGCATCGAGCACATGCGCGAGATGAAGGACATGGCGATTGTCGGTAACATCGGCCACTTTGACAACGAAATTCAGGTGGCCAGCCTGAAGAACCACAAGTGGACCAATATCAAGGAACAGGTGGACATGATCGAGATGCCGAATGGCAATCGTTTGATCCTTCTGTCCGAAGGGCGTCTGTTGAACCTTGGCAATGCGACGGGCCACCCGTCCTTCGTGATGTCCGCGTCCTTTACAAATCAGGTATTGGCACAGCTGGAGCTGTGGACGAACACCGACGCGTATAAGAACGATGTTTACATCCTGCCCAAGCATCTGGACGAAAAAGTTGCGCGTCTGCATCTGGACCGGATCGGCGTGAAGTTGACCAAGATGGACCCTGATCAAGCGGCCTATATCGGTGTCAGCCCGGATGGTCCGTTCAAACCCGAACATTACCGCTACTGATCCACGCAAATGGCTGCGCTGATCCGCATATCTGTGATCGTCTGTCTGGCGCTGGGGTTGATTTCAACTCCGGCGTTGGCAGCGCCCAAGATTACGGAAACGGTCCAGACCTATCCGGTCAGTGCGACAACCTTGCAAGGATTACGACGTGAAATGAAAACGAAAGGTCCCAAAGGGTTTTGGGGCTTTACCCGTTGGGTCGTAAAGTGGAGCGGAACCTGCGATGTTGAGGTGGACGTAACCTATACACTGCCAAGACACGAAAAACCAAACACCATGCCCGCAGATGTCAGACAGAAATTCGACAGAATGCTCAGGAATCTCGACGCACATGAACGATTGCATGGTCAACATGGCATTAACGCGGGCAGGGAAATTGTCCAAAACGGATGTCGGAACGCTCACGAGATTATCAAGAAGTACAGCAAGGCTGACAAGACCTTGGACCGACAGTCACGCCACGGACGCAGAGATGGGGTCGAGCTGAACTAGGCTGTTAGTTCCGAGACAAATCCTTCACGGATCACATTGGGATCATACGCTTTGCGCGCGAATACTTCTCTTACCAATGGTTCAAAATGTGAGAGTGGTCGGGTTTCGTAGTCCGGATCAAATGATGCCTGATCCCAACGCTCACAGAATGTAGCACAGCTTTCAAAGCAGGGATGATCCTTGAAGCGGTCCCGCGCGTTCTGATCCCAACCATAGTGGTGCGCATAGTAAATCATCTGGAAAATACCGTGATGTTCGACAACCCACGCCACATCCCATCGTACGTAGGGCCGGATCACTTCGGCAGAAAAACGGTCATGGTTCTGTGGTGCCAAACCATCGCCAATGTCATGCAGCAATGCGCCGACAACCCAGTCAATGTCTGCACCGTCCTGTTCTGCGCGGGTGGCTGATTGCAATCCATGATCCAGCCGTGTGATCTTGTACCCCTCAATCGAGGCTTCACCCTGTCGGCTCAATTCATCCAGAACGCGATCGGCAGTCAGGGCGACATAGGATTTCTCGGCCTGTTCCAGCATTTCATAATCGGCTTTGGTGCCATCTTTCATCTGGGTAAAGCTGACAGTGTTGGTCATGGGTTATTTCCTTTTGCGGCACCTCAGAGAGAGCAAGGCGGTGAGGCAAGTATTTTGGAGAGAAACGTCAGGATCATAGCATAGCGCGTCAGATCAACAGGTGCAAAAACCTAGCTTGGAGCGTGGCTGTAATTCAGTCTTGAACAGAATGAATGTAGCGTAGCTGACTTGGACTGATGCTGCCCTCCTTGCAAAGCACTGAAGAAGGCAGCGCATGCACAGGCATCCGTTCTGGCGGTTTCTTGCTGGAAAAAGGAGGGAGACCGGCGAAAATTCGATGACTCTTTCAACAGACATAAAGCGCCGAATCCTTTTCTTAATCCATCTGGTGTGCCTGATCTTCATGTTGCCTGCAGCTCGAAAGAAGTCTGGATTTTCCCGGTCTCGGGAATTGGCATTCCTGACAGGGGGAGGATCGGGGAAATTTTCCCTTTGTTGGTGGAAAATTTGGCTTTAGGGTTTGTCACAAGATCAGAAGGTCTGATCAGTTAATTTAAGGTTGGAGTTGAAATATGGGCAAACGTGACGAGTGGATCGCAAAATACGCAGACGATTTGAAGAATAAATGTGGCATGACTGCTGATATGGATCTTTTGACAAAGGTGACAATCGGATGTGGCCCGTCGATCTATAATGCTGATGCATCAACTGTTGCCGGAAGCCAGCCAAGCGAACTTGAGCTGGTCAAGAACAACTTTCTTATCAAGAAATTGGGCCTGCCAGACGGACCGAATTTGATGGAAGCCATCAACAAGGCAATCGAGACATACGGCAAGTCAGAGCGCAACAAATACCGCGCCGTTATCTATTATATGCTGACCAAAGAATTTGGTAAGGAATCTGTCTACGGTTAAGCCGGACAGTCCCTAAATCCCGAACGCCCGTGACCAAGGTTGCGGGCGTTTTGCATTTGAGAAGCTTTTTAGAAATCAAATGCTTGGCTGGAGCCTCATTTTCACGTAGTTCAACACTGTGGCCAGAAAGGTCAGAACAGATTTCAATACGTGTGTGTGGGTACGGGAGCACACGGGGTGAGAAAGGGTTCTGGCATTCCTGCTGGAACCCTTTTTTCGTTTCAGTTACCGGACGGTTAGAAAAGGGTGAGCACAAGTCCCATAATCGCGCATCCGAATGTAGCGTACCCGCCATCTATCAGCGTCAGCGTAAAGGGGCGTCCGCCGTAGCCGTTGTTGATCATGATCCAGGGACTGATAAAAAAAAGACCGATGCCCAAACCGGACATCAGCCCTTTGGCCAGAGTATCAATTCCCGAAAGGGCAAAGGTGTGACGCATCATGCCTGCGACAAGTATCATCGCGATTGCCGCCATGATGTAGGGCGCGGGCGAATTATCGACAGGCTTGCCGTCTGCATCTACTGTGATGTTTGCCGCTTCGACCCAAGGCTTGGAAAGCGCCATGTACCAGACCGCGCCAAAAGCAAAGCTGGCGATTGCCGCCACGATCACTGAAAGAATTCCCATATCAATTTTCCCTGCTGGTGTTTCAGGGTCATTATGCGTCCGGTTTGGCAACTTGACTACGGTTGTGTTTCACCCATTTCGCAAACCAACTGCCACTGCGCTTGCGTCACGGGCTGAACCGAGAGCCGTGAGTTTTTGACCAACACCATATCCGCCAGGGCTTTGGTCTCTTTGATCTGATCCAATGTCACGGGTTTCACAAAGGGACGCACCGCTTTGATATCCACACATTCCCATCGGGGATCATCCGTCGTGCTGTCAGGATGGACAAGCGCGATCACTTCGACGATGCCGACAACTGATTTCTCTTTCATCGAGTGATAAAAGAACGCCAAATCACCCAATTTCATCTCGCGCATGAAGTTGCGGGCCTGATAATTGCGCACACCGTCCCACTCTTCGCCTGCATCGCCTTTGGCGACCTGATCATCCCAACTCCATGTGTTAGGCTCTGATTTGAACAGCCAGTAAGCCATCACCCGATCACCCTGTTCCAGTGTGTCAGCGTCACGGATTGAAACAATTCCGCTTTGGCGTAAGGGTCATTGTCAGCCCAGTCCTGTGCAGTGGCCATGTCCGGCACATCAAGGATCACGAGCGATCCGATCATACTGCCATCTGCGTCTAATAGCGGACCAGCCTGCGCAACAGAGTTGGTGGATTTGAGATACTCGATGTGCGCTGGGCGGTTTTCCTGCCGAACGCTCAGCGCACCTTTTTTGTCATGGGCAATCATAGCTACAAACATATCATTCTTCCTTTAACGGTCGGGTGAGCAGGGCATGCATCGCGCTGGGTACATCTAAGCGCTGATCCAGCAGCGCTGCAACGGCTGAGGTGATGGGCATGTCGAGGCCTGATTTTAATGCAAGCGCGTTCACCGCGCGCGCGGTCGCGGCCCCCTCAACAGTTGTGTTCGGGTCAAAAGCAGTACCTTCGCCAAGCGACAGGCCAAGCCGATAGTTCCGCGATCCTGTCGACGTGCAGGTCAATGCCAGATCACCAAACCCAGAGAGACCTGATAGCGTTTTAATATCCGCGTTGAGATGTCCGGCCAACCGTTGCATCTCGGCAAAACCACGGGTCATCAGGGCCGCACGGGCACTTTCCCCCAGACCTGCACCGATTGCTGTCCCGCAAGCGATGGCGATCACATTCTTTAAGGCACCACCCAGTTCGGCACCAACAGTGTCTATTGTTCGGTAAAGGCGCAGATTTGCAGTGGTGAGTGTTTCCTGCAATTGCTGACCAATGGTATCGTTGGCGCAGGCCAGAGTTAGGGCAGTGGGCAAGCCGCGGGCAATGTCGGCGGCAAAACTGGGGCCCGTTAATATCGCCGGGGTCGCGTTTTTGACGCTTTCAGTGATGATTTTTACCGGACCGGCACCTGTCTCAAGCTCGATACCTTTGCAGCAGGCGACAAGGATCTTTCCAGTTAGCAGTGTTTCATGCTGGTTCAGGAAGGCCCGCAGTTTTTGCAGTGGTACAGCGATCAGCAGGATGTCAGATGTACAGGCCTCTTGCAGATCGCCTGTCACCGCGAGCGTATCGGGAAAGGGATAACCGGCAAGTCGGTGTGTATTTTCGCGATTGGCCTGCATGTCAGCAGGATCGCGCGCCCATAGGGTGACAGGACCGTTTCCGGCAAGCGATATCGCAAGCGCCGTGCCAAATGCCCCTGCACCGAGGATGGAAACTTTCATGCCTTTGCGCCTTTCTTCCCGCTGCCCAACATCGACGGTTGTGTTGTGTCCAGCGGCCAGCGTGGACGCGCGGAGAGCGTCAGATCATCGGCCGCACGGTGTCTGGATTGCTCTGCCGCTGAATAAGCGATCATAGCCGCATTGTCGGTACATAGATCCAGAGGAGGGGCCACAAACCGGGCGTTATGTTGCTGTGAAACAGTCTCTAATGCAGAGCGAATGGCCTGATTTGCGGCTACCCCACCTGCCACGCAAAGTGTGCGCTGTGTGGCGTCAGGATATTTCAGGAATGCGCGTCTGGTCTTTTCAGCGAGCACATCGACGACAGCCGCTTGAAATCCAGCGGCCAGGTCCGCTTGATCCTGCGTTGTCAGTCCGCTCTTTTCTTCAACGATGGCATCCCGCGTGCGCAAAACAGCGGTTTTCAAACCGGAAAAGGACATGTCACACCCCTCTCGATCCAGGAGGGGGCGCGGAAACGCAAATCGTTTAGGATCGCCCGATTGCGCAGCCTTTTCAATCGAAGGGCCACCAGGTTGCGGCAAGGCTATCAGACGTGCGACCTTGTCAAATGCCTCACCCGGTGCGTCGTCGATTGTACCGCCTAGCCGTTGGAATTCATCCGGACCATGCACCATCAGGAACTGACTATGGCCCCCTGAAACAAGTAACATCAGGTATGGATAAGCAACATTGTCGGTCAACCGCGGCGTAAGTGCATGTCCTGCCAGATGGTTCACACCGTAAAGGGGTATGCCCGTGGCGGCAGACAAACCCTTGGCACACATCACACCAGATACCACGCCGCCGATCAAGCCGGGACCAGCCGTAACCGCGATGGCATCTACATCGCTCAAAGATGTTTTTGCCTTTGTTAGAGCCTGTTCTACGCAGTGATCCAGTTTTTCAGCGTGCGCGCGGGCGGCGATTTCCGGCACGACACCCCCAAAAGCAGAATGCAGATCAGTTTGACCCACAACAACTGACGACAGGATCGTGGCGCGACCATCTGCCGCCAATTGAACGATGGCGGCGGCGGTATCGTCACAACTGCTTTCCAGTCCAAGAAATATCTGGGCTCGCGACATGAGGCTTTCCGTTGCAAGGGCGGTGGTGCGCAGGTAACACCAACAGACCATGGCAAACAATGCTTTGACTTCAGATGTTCAGCCTTCGTTGCTGTTGACCCGACCGAGGGCCAGCGCCGAACGCTTTGTTGCCAGCCTGGATTCTGCGCTCTTGAAGCGGGCCAATGTTTGTATCTCACCTTTGATTGAAATTGTGGAAAAGGATCCCGTACCCGATCTGGGTGCATATGCAGGCGTGATTATAACGTCAGCGCATGGCGTTGCGTTTGGTCCGATGGGTGCAGGTCGGTCCGCATATTGTGTTGGTGAAACAACTGCAAAAGCTGCGCAGGCGAGGGGATGGCGGGTAAAATGTCAGGAACAAACTGCGGATATTCTGGCGGAAACGATTTGTCACAAGAAGGTTCGTGGACCACTGGCTCATCTGGCGGGCGCATACCGCCGCGGTGAAATGGCCGAGCGGCTTGCCGGCACCAACATCAAAGTTGACGTTTTCACCTTGTATGATCAGGTGCTCAAGTCGCTGTCAGATGAAGCACAACGGATGTTGTCATGGGAACTGCCTGTGATCGTTCCCCTTTTTTCGCCTCGCACAGCGATGCAATTTGCGCAGGAAGCAATAGAAACACGCGGTGTCGTTGTTGTTGCCATTAGTCCGGCGGCAGCGGAGCCTTTAAAGGATATCGAGGTAGGGAAGATTGAAATTGCGGCAGCGCCAACGGGGGACGAAATGCGGCTTTCGGTTGAAATGCTATTGCGAAAAGATAGCTTAACTTGAAGACTGGCAGTGTTGGCGGGTAAGGTTGGCAGGTTCATCTGGCGTTGGCCAGAATCAGAAGGGTAAGCAGAGTGGCGAAAGCGAAAAAACCAGTCTCGGGCAGTAAGAGTAAACCGCAAACGCCAAAAGATGTGCCAGCGACACAGACGAGCTCTGCGTCCAAGGCAGCGACGGGCGTAACGGCTACAAAGGCGACAGCTGACAAAACGGCCAGTAAACCGGCTCCCGAAACATCTGGCGTTGCAAAGCCAACGGAAAGCTCTGCGCCCAAAGTTACGGATAGTGCGAAGGTAGATACATCCGTGAAACCTGCAATGCCTGCCGAGACGAAAAAACCCGAGACAACGACAGCTGAAAAGGTTTCCGCAAGCGCCGATACAAAAACTGCAAGCACAGCGAAAGAGAGATCAACGGCATCTCCTGTGAGCACTAAGGGAATCGCGCCTCCCGCGCCAAAAAACCAGCCAGCAGAACGTGCGAGCGTGTTCTGGCCGCTTGTGTTTGGTGGTCTGGTCGCAGGCAGCCTTGGATTTGCGGCGTCAGAATTGAATTGGCTGAACAATCGCGTTGATACCACCGGCTTGGAAAAAACGCAGGCAGCGCAGCAAGAGCAAATCGCTGCGTTGGAAAACGCCGAGCCACCAATGCCCGATCTGAGTGGGATCGAAGCAAGTCTTACCTCATTGTCCGAAACACTGACGGAAGTTGAGACACGGTTGAGCGAACTTGAGAACAGGCCGGTTGTGATCGGTGATGGCAGCGGACCCTCCCCGGAATATGCGCAAGGACTCGCTGCGTTGGAAGCCTCCGTTCAGGAGCAGAAGGCAGAGATTGATCGCTTGCTGGAAAACGCGCTTAGCGTGGAAGAAGCAACAGCAAACGCCGCACGACAAGCAACGGCCCAAGCGGCATTGGCGAAAATCACAGCAGCCCTTGGGTCTGGCGATGGGTTTGCTGATGCCTTGGATGATTTGGCGGCCAGTGGCGTTGATGATATCCCCGCGGCGCTGGGTGACACTGCAGCGGACGGTGCGCCAACATTGCTAAGCCTGCAATCCGAATTTCCTTCAACTGCGCGCGCAGCCTTGTCAGTGGCCCGCGCATCGGGAACCGATGAAGGCAGCGGCGTAAGTGGATTTCTGAAACGACAGTTGGGCGCACGATCTGTCGCGCCACGTGAAGGGTCGGACCCGGATGCTGTTTTGTCGCGTGCAGAATCGGCAGTGCGCAGTGGAAACATTGCTGACGCACTGGCAGAGATTGATACATTGCCCGCAAATGTGCAGGAATCCATGGCCGTTTGGCTGGAGTCAGCGCGAGCCCGCGCGGATGCAGAAGCTGCTGTGCAAGACTTGTTCCAACGCCTGACGGCAAACTGAGAAAGTTGAATTTATGCTTTGGTCGTTGATCAAGATTATTGTGTTTGTAGCCGCCATTGCGGCGCTCGCTTGGGGTGCAGGTTTTCTGTTGGAAAGCCAAGGCGGTATTCAGGTTACATTGATGGGAACCGAATTCAGCTTTGGACCGCTGCAATCCGTGATTGCCATCGCCGTTCTGATGTTTGCGGTTTGGCTATTGCTCAAAGTGTTCACATTGTTGGTCGCAACATGGAAGTTTCTCAATGGCGACGAGACAGCACTGTCGCGTTACTTTGACCGCAACCGCGAGCGGAAGGGTTTTGATGCGCTTTCCGAAGGCTTGATGGCGCTGGCAAGTGGCGAAGGTCGTGTGGCGCTGGCCAAGGCGCAGAAGGCCGACAAATATCTGAACAAGCCCGCGTTGACGAACTTGTTGACGGCACAGGCGGCAGAATTGGCTGGTGACAAGCGCAAGGCAGAAGAAACGTATCGTAAACTGGTCGAAGATGAAGCCACACGTTTTGTTGGCGTGCGCGGTATCATGAAGCAAAAACTGGCTGAGGGTGACACAGAGACAGCGTTGAAACTGGCCGAGAAAGCCTTTGCGTTAAAGCCGAAACATGCCGAGACAGGGGATGTTTTGTTGCAATTGCAGGCTGGCAAGGAAGACTGGACAGGCGCGCGCAAGACGTTAAGCGCCAAGCTCAAGAATGGTCAGTTGCCGCGCGACGTTCACAAACGCCGCGATGCGGTGTTGGCCCTGTCAGAAGCGAAAGACGTTTTTGATAATGGAAAGGACATCGAGGCCCGCGAAGCGGCGATTGAGGCGAACCGCCTGTCACCTGATTTGATTCCTGCCGCGGTTATGGCGGCACATGGATACATTGATCAGAATAAACCTCGTTACGCTACGCGACTGTTAACAAAAGCATGGAGCGTCCAACCGCATCCTGATCTTGCCGCTGCCTTTGCTGCAATTGCACCTGATGAGAAACCTGCCGCGCGGATTAAGCGTTTTGCGGCATTGATCAAGGCGAAGCCGGATCATCCGGAAACCAAAATGCTCAAGGCCGAGCTGCATATTGCGGATGAGGATTTCCCGGCAGCACGTCGTGCGCTGGGCGATCTGGTTGAAACGGATCCCTCTGCGCGGTCTGTAACGTTGATGGCTGCAATTGAACGCGGCGAGGGTGCATCGGATACAGTTGTCAAAGGCTGGCTGGCGCGCGCGTTGACGGTGTCACGTGGCCCGCAGTGGATTTGCGAGAACTGTCATAACATTCATTCGGAATGGGCACCGATCTGCGGCAACTGCAAGAGCTTTGACACCTTGGCGTGGAAGACACCGCCCATGTCCGAAGTGGCGATGCCTGGTGGTGTTCAGATGTTGCCGTTGATTGTTGGCTCTACTGAAGACAACTCTGGTGCAGACGGTGCCGGTGCAGTTGTCGAAGTCGAGACGATTGAAGATGCCGAACTGATTACAGATCCGCCAACGGATAACGTGGAAAACAAGAAAGTAGCTGACGCAAAGGTCTAAGCTACTTCCCTTTCCATACCGGATCGCGCTTTTCCGTGAAAGCGCGTGCGCCTTCAAGTTGGTCTTCGGACGAATACAAAATGTCGACAGAGGGCAATTGCCGTTTGGTGATCCGGTTCATGGCGTCTTGAAACTTTGCATCCTCGGCATCGCGCACAATCTCTTTGATCGCAGCATAGACAAGTGGGGGGCCAGACGCGAGCAGACGGGCAAGTTCCCACGCGCGATCCATCAATTGATCTGCAGGCAGAACTTCGTTGATCAGGCCCCATCCTTTGGCTTCGTTCACATCAAACCAGCGACCTGTCAAAAGCAGCTCCATTGCGATGTGATAAGGGATGCGTTTGGGTAGTTTAACGCTGGCCGCATCAGCCACAGTGCCGGAGCGGATTTCAGGTAGGGCAAAGGTCGCGTGGTCAGAGGCAATGATCATATCGGCAGAAAGCGCCAGCTCGAGACCCCCACCACAAGCAATACCATTCACCGCAGCAATAATCGGCTTGTTCAGTCCGCGCATTTCCTGAATGCCCCCGAAGCCCCCGACGCCGTAGTCCCCATCAACAGCGTCACCGTCCGAGGCAGCCTTGAGATCCCAACCAGGGCAGAAGAATTTATCACCACCACCCGTTATGATCGCCACACGCAGTTCAGGATCATCGCGGAAACCGGCAAAAACCTCACCCATCAGGCGGGAGGTTTGGAGGTCAATCGCGTTTGCCTTGGGGCGGTCAAGAGTGACCTCAAGAATAGCGCCTTCGCGGCGTGTTTTGATCGGGGAATCTGTCATGTCTGGTCTTTCAATGTGATCAGCGCGTCTGCGGCGACGGCGCGTTCAGGGGTGCATATGAGCGGATTGATTTCAACCTCGTTCACGTCGTCGGGGCCGGAAAGCACGTAATCTTGCAAGGCCAGAACGGTTTGCTCGATATTGTAGAGGGACGCACCGGGTTTGCTGCGATAGCCGACAAGAAGCGGGTAGATGCGCAGGGATTTCAGGGCGTCTTGAATGTCTCTCTCAGTTACAGGCAGCAGGCGTGTGGCCGTATCCCGCAGCAGTTCAGTCCAGATACCGCCCGCGCCGAGCGTGAGGGCAAAGCCGTGGGCCGGGTCGCGGGTGATTCCGATAATGAGTTCTGCGACGCCGCCCGTCACCATGGCTTCGATCAGGACGGTGGGTGTGCCGATGTTGCGCGCGGCCTCTTCCCAACCGTCCTGAGGGACGTTGAGGCGCACGGCCCCGGCTTCGGATTTATGCGCCATGCCTTCGCCTTTTATGGCATAGATATCCGCGTAATAGGCATCGCCAGTGTGTTCAGTCACCGGGTCCATGACGGGGTTGATCCCGTCTGTTCCGACGCGAAACCGGCAGTTCCACGGCACAATGACGCCGTGGCGCGCGATGCGGGCCTTTGCCTCGGCTTCACTCAGGGTGCGGGTCTTGGCTAATGCCGGAGCCGGAGTGATGGGCAGGTCGCCGGGCTTGCGGATGCGGGTTGCGGCTTCAGCAGCGGCAAGTGCTTCTTCGAGGCCATTGAGCGGGGTGACACCTCCTGCCACCAATTCGGACGCGATGTCGAGTGGCATGAGTTCAGGCAGGCTGGCCACGACGGCGAAGGGGCGGCCTGTTTGGGCGCGGACGGCTAGCGCTGCCTCAACGGTGCAGCGCCAGGCGCTGTTGTCGGTGGTGGGGTAATCCACAACGCTGAGCGTGAGGTCGATGCCGGGGATGGACATGGCCGACCATGCAGCGGTCATGCGCGCCATATCGCCCCAGATGTAGGTATGATAGTCCAGCGGGTTGCTGAGCGCGACCATTGGGCCGAGGGCTTCGCGCAGGGTGGCTTCTTGCTCCGGTATCAGGGGGGGGAAAGTCAGGTCACGGGGCGTGGCCATGTCAGCGACAAGGCTCGCCTCGCCTCCCGAACAGCTGATGGAGGCGAGCCAGTTGCCGGCCAGCGGGCCATTGCAATGCAGCAATTTCAGGGTTTCCAGCAATATCGCCGGAGAGGTCACGCGGGCGATGCCTAGGCGGTCCAGCAACGCCTGTGCGCCCGCATCCGACCCGGCAAGGGAGGCGGTGTGAGAGACAGTCGCGGCGCGCGCCTGTTCGGAAACGCCCGCCTTGAGCACCACCAGCGGGATGCCCTTGGCATAGGCGTCGCGTGCGAGGGTTTCCCATTCGGTCACATCCCCGAACCCTTCGACATGCAGGCCGATAGCGGTGACGCGGACATCGTCCAATAGGGCACGGGCAATCTGCGCCTGGCTGGTCTGGGCCATGTTCCCACAGGCGATGGTGTAAGCGATGGGCAGGGCGCGTTGCTGCATCGTCAGGTTGATGGCGATGTTTGAACTCTGCGTCAGGATCGCAACGCCGCTGTCCACACGCTTGCCGCCGTGTTGGTCAGGCCACAGGAGCGCGCCGTCGAGATAGTTGATGAAGCCATAGCAGTTAGGACCGAGGATCGGCATGTCACCTGCGGCGTTGATGAGCGCGGCTTGCAGATCGGCACCCTCTGCGTCTTCGGCCTGCGCTTCGAGGAAACCGGAGGCGAAGCAGACCGCACCGCCAGCTTTGCGCTGTTCCAGTTGGGAAACAATCTCTATCGTGGCTTCGCGGTTCACGCCGATGAAGGTGGCATCGGGTGCATTTGGCAGGGCTTCAATATCGCGGAAAACGGGACGGCCTTCGATCTCATCCGCCATGGGATGCACGGGCCAGATGTCGCCCTTAAACCCCATTTTTTGACATTGTAGTACAACTTGTCTGCACCATGCTCCACCGCCGACCACCGCGATCGAATTGGGCCGCAGAAGACGGTCAAGCACGCGGGTCACTTAGGCCCCCAACGGACGCAACAAATCGCGCGAAATGATGTGCCGTTGGATTTCCGAAGTGCCGTCCCAGATGCGTTCTACCCGTGCGTCACGCCAGAAACGTTCGATGGGAAAATCGTCCATCAATCCCATGCCGCCAAATATCTGCAAAGTGGTGTCTGTCACGCGGGCCAGAGCCTCTGATGCATAAAGCTTCGCACTTGCGATTTCGCGGTTTGCAGGCAGCCCTTGGTCCAAGCGCCACGCGGCTGCAAGGGTGAGCCAGTCGGCGGCATCAATCTCTGTAATCATGTCGGCGATCTGGAAACTAACGCCCTGGAATTTGCCGATTTGCTGGCCGAATTGTTTGCGCTCTGCTGCATAGTTTAACGCATAGTCAAAACACCGCCGCGCGCGCCCTACGCTGAATGCCGCAACGGTGATCCGCGTTGCATAGAGCCATTCGTTCATCACGGCAAAACCGCCATCGACTTCGCCCAGTACCTGCGCATCTGGAAGGCGGCAATTGTCGAAATAAAGGATGCAGTTTTTGTAGCCCTTGTGACTGACGGAGTTGTATCCCTCACGCACCTCGAAACCGGGTGTGCCGCGATCCACCAAGAATGTCGTGATGCGTTTCTTGGGCCCTTTTGGCGTTTCATCAACGCCAGTTGCGATGAACACGATGAAGAAGTCAGCATGTTCCGCGCCCGAGATGAAGTGCTTTGACCCGTTTACGACCCAATCGCCACCCTCACGCACCGCTGAACATTTCATGCCTCGGACATCTGATCCGGCATCGGGTTCGGTCATGGCCAGCGCGTCTGAGCGTTCACCGCGCACTGCGGGCAGCAAATAGCGTTCGCGCTGCTCACCATTGCACGCCATAAGGATATTCTGGGGGCGGCCAAAGAAATGCGTGAGCGCCATAGAGCCACGACCCAATTCCCGTTCCACAAGCGTGAAATCAACGTGGGAAAGCCCTGCACCACCTACTTCTTCGGGGAAATTACAGGCGTAGAATCCCAGATCAATCACCTTTTGTTTGATCTCTTCACCGAGCTCTTTTGGCACCTGACCTGTACGCTCCACTTCGGCCTCATGTGGATAAATCTCCTTTTCGACAAAGCTGCGCACGGTAGAGACGATCATCTCTTGTTCATCGCTAAGGCCAAAGTGCATAGACGCGTTCCTTTGTTGAGTTGTTCCGGCGAACATTAGGGGGATTGCTGCGGAAATCCATACGCAAAATGCCCGAGTTGTTAATCTCCTGTTTACTGGTTCTGAGGCAGAACAAAAGAGAGAGGATATGTCGGGTGTGACAGGTCTTTTTGATGAACGAAGACAAAAGGCAAATGATGATCCGATCTTTCAAAACACCTTTCACGAGACCTCAACTGGGTGCCTATCACCATGGCGTGATGCAGTATCACTATCGCGACGTGATGTGTAACAAGTCGCCGATAGATATCGCATTGTACCTGCATCTGATCCACGCGGCCCAACCGGGCAGCTTCATTGAAATAGGGACGAAATTCGGCGGCTCTGCGATGATGTTCCGTGACGTGGTTCGAATGTACGGCTTGGACACGACAGTCGTCTCAATTGACCGTGCCCCACCAGACGTTGACGAACGCTTTGACGGCATTCGTTTTGTTCAAGGTGACGTAATGGCGTTGGAGCAGACGTTTTCTGAAAACGCATTATTCGATCTGCCGCGCCCGTGGATCTTGTCAGAAGACAGCGCGCACACATACGACGCCTGCATGGCAGTGCTGGAGTTCGGCAAGAAACATCTGCGGCGTGGTGAATATCTGATTATGGAAGATAGCGTTCTGGCGGAACTGGACCTTGCGGATCGGTTTGATGGTGGCCCTAGTCGCGCACTCGAAGCATTTTTGACTGCTCAGCCTGATGTTTACGAGATCGACACATCCTATTGTGACATGTTCGGGGTAAACGCGACAACCAATCCCAACGGCTATTTGCGGAAGCTCTGAGATGGGGCTGGCGATGAACCAATGTGACGACCTGATCTTCGCAGAAGATATTCGTCTGGTCATCTGGGATCTGGATGAAACGTTCTGGGACGGCACCCTGACCGAAGGCGGGATCAGCTATCGTGAGGATCATCATCAGTTGGTGATTGATCTTGCCAAGCGTGGAATAATGTCCGCGATCTGTTCGAAAAATGAACCTACACAGATCGAAGACCTTCTGCGGGCGCAGGGTCTGTGGGAATACTTCATCTTTCCAAGCATAGACTGGACACCGAAAGGTCCGCGGATCGCGGCGATGTTAGATCAAATTGGTTTGCGCCCGCCCTCGGTCTTGTTTCTGGATGACAATCCGATGAACCTTGCGCAAGCTGCACATGTAAATCCCGGTCTCAATGGTGGACTGCCCTCCTTGATCGACAGGCTGTCTGGCGCTCCGCAAATGCAGGGGAAACCAGATCCAAGCCTGACGCGGCTTGAGCAATACAAGGTCAAAGAACGCAAGTCTGCCGCCGCACATGTATCAGGTGGCGACACGGTTGCATTTTTGCGTCAATCAAATGTGCGGGTCTTTATAGAGTATGACGTCGAGGCACATTTGGATCGCGCCATTGAGTTGATCAACCGAACGAACCAGCTGAATTTCACCAAACTTCGCCTGCCCGACGATATAGATACCGCGAGGCTGGAGCTTTCTAACCTTCTCGCCCTGAATACAACTGATGCTGGACTGATCCGGGTTCGAGATGACTATGGCGATTACGGATTTGTCGGATTTTATCTGACAGAGCGATTGCATAACATCCGGCGTATAAGGCATTTTTGTTTTTCTTGCAGAACGTTGAATATGTTTATCGAACACTGGACCTACGCATTTCTGGGCCGTCCGCCAATTCAGGTTGTGGGCGAAGTATTGTCAGACATTGAAAACAGCGATGTTGCCGTTGACTGGATCACACCCGCGCGGATCGCGGATATGGATGTTGCCCATGCGGCTCCCGCGTTGAAGTTTGATCGGATTTTTGCCCGTGGCGGCTGCGATCTGGCGAGTTTGATGCACTATTTTGCATTGCATTCTGATGAGATCATTGAGGAATTCAATCAGCCGAAGAATGACCAGATGTTGCGGCGGGACCATTCCGCGTTTCTGATGCCAGCCATTCAGAAGCCCCTTAACAAGAGCCAGCAAGAAGCCGCAATTGCCATAGGATATGATATAGCAGATTTTGAGAGTGAAATCCGCCAAGATTTTGCTGGATCGGCCCTCTATTTCTTGAGCTTCTGGGCAGATGCAGACATTCCGACTTACCGACACAAAACGAGCGGGCTTAGTGTGCCCTATTGGTTGGTCGGTGCACAACATCACAATCTCATAAACAAGGCCGATCTGCGCCAAGCGGTTGCAGAAACGGACATGCAACGGGCACGATTACAAATCTTGTGCGAGGAGTTCGAACACGAAGGTCTTCTGAGCCAAGATCAGATGGAGAATCGGTACGCACGTGTTCTGGATGCCATACCCAAAGGCGCGCCCGTTGTTTTGATGCTGGCCAATGAACGTGGCCCGCTCCATTTCCAAGATATCAACAAACCAGATCATCCACACCACAAGCGTTTGAATGTGGCATTGCGTGAGGTCGCCAAGTCCCGGCCAAATGTTATTCTCATCGACCCTGCGGATCATATCCGATCGGCCGAGGATATGATCGACATGAACCACTTTAAGCGACCAGTTTATCACCGGATCTATCTGGATACTTTAGCGCAGATCTCAGCCCTTTATGACAGCACTGATTGGAAAAGTTCACATGACTAGTCCTAGGTTATTTTCAAACCTGTTTCTGAGCGTAGGTGCCATGAAAGCAGGAACCACTTGGCTATATGCTGTTCTGGCGCGCCATCCCTCTCTGCATTTCGCGATGGAAAAAGAAATCCACTATTTCTACCATCGCTATGTCAATCCCGAGCAATTGAGCGAGGCCTATCGCCTGCGTGAAGCGCGTAACCGATACCTGTTCCGTTTTGATCCGGAAAAAGCGAATATTGATGCGGTTCGGGCAAACTTGCATTGGGTGAGTTCCTATCTGAATAGACCTGTGGATGACTATTGGTATCGTAATCTCTTCCAGATGCGCGATCATGAGACATACGCTTGTGATTTTTCCAATCTGCACGCTCACTTATCCCAAGACGCATGGCCACAGATCGCGGCCAAATGCGACAGACTTCGCGTGATGTTCACAATGCGTGATCCAGTCCAACGACTTTGGAGTCATACAAAGTTCCATCTGCAACTGACCGGGCATCTGGACAAGCTGGAGAGTTGGGGACCGGAACAATTCAATGAATTCATCCGTCGCCGACATATCTGGATCAATGCTGAATATGGCCAGATTTTAAGAAACTTACGTGGTGGGCTTTCTCCGGAAACGCTCAAGGTCATTTTCTACGAAGACCTGCATCAAGACCAACGCGGCACGTTGCGTGATATCGAGAGTTTTTTGGACATTCCTGCGTTTGACTATCCGCAAACGTTGCTGCAACGACGTTTTACTGAGGGTGTGAAACATCCCATGCCCGCATTTTTCCCGGACCTTGTTAAAGACGATGTGATGCGGATCTGTGATGAAGTTGATGCCGAAGGCTACACCATTCCTGTCACGTGGGCGGCTTCGGCACGAGTAGAAGCTTGACGCATTGCCATCTTAACATACCGCAACAACTCCACGTCATCCTGATTGGTTTCCAACAACATCTTCCGCATTTCAGGCGATATGGAATTGGCGCCGTTCTGACGAGAGGTATTTGCCACCACAGGCTGCCATGAAAACGAGGGAAAATGAGGCTTCAGACGGCTGCCTAACCTGTCCATGGTATTATCAAAGTCGGACACGAAACCCAAAACACCACGATGCATCAAAACCGTTGCCGCGTGACAGGCACGGGCGAGTTCGCCTCCTGGAATTTCAGGGGCAAGGTCGGCCAACCGGCTTGTTTGAAAGTTCTGGCATTGTCTATCTCCCGCAATGGACTGACGGGCATGCACATAGCCGGCAAATCCGTTTTGCCGCGCCAGTAACGCGCCCCGTGTGTTGGCATCCTGTACCCGTTCAAACCGGTAGGCGGAGGCAATACGATCCACGGGATCGCGCAACAACACGATTGGAATGAGTTGCACACCCTTCATCTGCGGCAAGGGTCCGCGAATGGTATGGGACGAAAACGCAACGGCCTGCGGATTGGCATTGATCAATTGTTCAAGATCGTTTGTGTTTTCAAATCCTTCGCTCTTGAACTCAGCGCTGATCCACTTGGTCTTGAAGTTTTGCTGAAGGATGTGATCGACTGACGTGCCAGCATTTTTGAAAAGATGATTGTGCAAGACGATATGGCGCATGGATTTTTCCGGATCAAATTAGGGGCGGGAGCCAAACATGTCAGCGGCTTCGAACGCGGCGCGCATCAAGTCGCGTCCACGCTTGAACGAAAACGAACTGTGCATATAGCCGCGCGCATTTTGCGACATGGATTCCCACAAAGCATCGTCTCGACCGAGTAAGCCGATGGCGTTTACCCAGTCTTCAGGAGTCTCAGCGATAAAGCAATCGTGCCCCGACCTAAGCCCGATCCCTTCGGCGGCGATGGGGCTGATCACGCAGGGAATTCCATGAGCCAATGCGCTTAGAACTTTGCCTTTGATACCCGCACCTGACAACAGCGGAGCGACAAAGACGCGGTGCACTGAATAAGCGTCGCTCGCTTGTTCGACATAACCGTGAGGTAAAATATGGTCGCTTATAAGGGCGCGAATATCATCGCCCATGCCCGATCCGTAAATCGTAAGCTGTGTCTCAGGGTCGATCGCAACCAACGCCGGTATCACATTGCGGGCGAACCAATGGACGCCTTCGGCGTTGGGATGATGGCGAAAGCTTCCCAAAAATGACAGACCCTTGCGAGTCGCTGCAGATGGGATTTCCGTCGGAACATTCACTACCCAAGGGCAACGAACAACGTTTGATTGCCCGTCTGTATAGGCTTGGATAACTGAATGCTCGACCTCATTGTAGGACAAGACGACATCGACATTCTTGATAACTTCGATTTCTTCCGTTCGGGTCTGGCGGGCACGGTCAAGCTTGCCGACATCGCCCTCGCTCTTGGCAGCGCGCAACTCTCGCAAGAAATGAAGGTCCGCATTATTGAACAATACGCGCGCATTTGGTGCCTGACGACGGATCTGTGCCAGCACATTTTGCGCCACGTAATATCGCGTGATGTAGAAGGCATCGAAATCAGCGGCGTGCTGGTCAAGGAATTCACCAGCGTTCATGTAGAACGGAGCGTAAATGACTTCCACGCCGGATTTTTGCAGATCCTCGGTGTATTTCCCCAAATGCGCCATGTTTGTCGAGATGAAGGTGACCTTGTAGCCCAGCGATTGCACCAGCTTCATTTCCTGCAATGCGGCATATGACCCTGCATCCTTGTCCGCGCGCGGCGGGGCATAATCAATAAAAAGGACTCGTCCGATAATCCCGCGGTCCTTTTCAAGATCAGGCTCAAATCCTTCAGAGCCATGAGATGCAAACGTGCCCGCCCACCGGCGTTTGAATTTGGGGCGGTTGACCTCTTGATACTTTTTGAAACCGGTTGAGGTATCTGTGCCGGACGTCATCCCTTCAAAATGATACACAACGGAAGATGGAATGAACCAGGTTGTGTAGCCTGCTGCCCGAACCTTGAAGGCCAGATCGGTATCTTCAAAGTACATGGGTTCAAGGTAGGCGGACAATCCGTCGATTTCTTTCCACACCGACGCAGGAGCAAGCAATGCCGCGCCAGATAGGTAGTCGGCTTGGCGTGCATAACTGAAACGGGGGTCATTTGGGTTTTCCCGATTGCCATAATTCCAAGGATTTCCTGACCCCCAGACAATGCCGCCCGCATCCTGCAAATCGCCATTGGGATACAGCAGTTTTGATCCGACAAGCCCCACATTATCAAAGCGGGAAAACCCGGCGAGCAATTCATCAAGCCAACCGGCGGTGACTTCAACATCGTTGTTCAGCAAGGCGAAGTATCTACCGCGCGCACGTTGCGCACCGGCGTTGCACGCACGAATAAAGCGTTGTGCAACAGGGTGACGGACAACTGTAATTCCGGTCACGATATCTTCAAGGTTCTGGGTTTCATCTGTGGAGGCGTCGTCAACGATAATGACTTCAAAAGAAGCGTTATTGTGTCCAAGCAAGAGAGAGCAAAGCGCCAGATATGTCAGATCGATATTATTGTGTACGGGAATGATAACGGAGACATCGGGATTTTCAATTGTTGGAAAGTGCAGTGGTTTGCGCTGTACATTTTCGTGCCCCCCTTCAAGTGTGATAAGTGCGTGGGTCAATTGAGCATGATCCGTTTCCGGTCCTGCTGCGCCCAGAACGGCTTTTAACGCTGCGTAGCGATGGGAGGTTTGAGGCAGGAGGGCATTGGGGAAGGGTGCCGCAGATTCACGGCGCATGACGTCTTCGGGCGTGACGATGTAAGGCATCAATTGATGATGCTCGAACAAAACAATAGAACCCGATTTGTCCTTGAGAGACAGGTGTCGAACATGCCCGTTCAGGAAGCGTGACGGCAGTCTAATTACATTGTCACCCGCAACGATATTGATGGGTTTTACATATTGTCCGTCGATCATGAGGACCATTTCAATGTCTTGACAGGCTTCGCAGATTAATGTGTGACCGTAGTTTTCGCGCACGGAAAAACCCGGTTTCGACATTGGCGTAACTGGAAAAACGTGTTTGCCCATTTGCACTTGCAGGTCTTGGCCCGGGGCAAGAGCATTGGGAAGGGGCGCACTGAGCCATTCCCCGTCAGACACATCGGTTTCGCCATAGATCCATTCAGGCTCGATGATCAACGTGTCGGTTTTGTCGGCATCTGTAACTCGCACGTCCGCGAGGAACAGAAACGGTTCCAAGCCCTTTTCGTCAGGCAGATGCTTGCGATACTCAATTTCGAGCGAAACATCGCAGCTTTGGAAATGGGCAGGTATTTCTTGCGTGACCTTGGCATATCCACTGCGCAATATGCCACCGGAGTGTCTTGTATCGAACGGCAGAAAATGGCGCTCTTCCTGCAGGGTTGTAGGGTCATGGAAGATGAGGCAAAGGCTGGCGGCGGCCCGATGCGCTGCAAGGTTTGCCTGAAAAACCATGCCATCCTGTACTCTGGGGATGCTGATTTGAGTCCCAAGGAAAATCTGGCAAGGTGACTCATACCGATTGATCATAACTTGAATGGTCTTGCTGCCCGCGAGCGTCCAATCGCGCAAATGATTGACCCAGCAGGCATAAACTTCTCCCGGCACGGTTTCCGCTGGAAGGGAATGTGAAGTGCTTGCCAGTGTATCGGTTTCGAGAACGTGGGTTTTTGCACGTTTCAGGATTGGTGCTGGATTTTCATTGCATGCCTCAAACGGAGACAGGGCATCCCCAAGCCGGATCTCCATGGAAGGCATGGTTGAAGTCTTTTCTACATTTCCGAAAACGGTACCATCCAGCATGACAAGGCAACGTAAATCAGACATAAAATCCAATGACATCTCGGCTAACCCCTAACTTTTGCGCAAGCGTAATTCTGTAACCAAGGGTTAATACCGCATAGATTGTATTAAATTTGCGTTAATTTTGATTTAGAAAGGGTTACTTATCCAGAATGTCGCGGTGGTAGCGGTACAAAAGGAACAAGCCGGCCATCGTTGTTAGCGCTGCAATGGCAAGCGGGTAGGCGATTGAAATATAGGTCGGCTGATAAAACGGGTAAAACCCATCCCTCATGATACCTGCAATATGCACGATTGGATTGAACCAAAGATAGTCGGAATACGGCTGTGGGACGCTTTCAAAGATGAAAAACACACAAGAGATTAAGAACAAAGGGCGATTCAGGATCGCCCATGCGGTGTTCCAGATCGGATAGGCGAGCGTCAGAAAACTGTTGAGCGTGCCGATTCCTATCGCCAGCGCTACCGTCAGCGCGTAGGCCAGCCCGATTTTTGAGTAATCCAGCGTCGTGGTTGGTTTGAGAAAGATCAGGATAAAGCCGAGCACGATAAAATGAACCATCATTTGCGTGAGAAAATTCAGGATCAGACGTGCGATCAGCGCATCAAGGAAAGTGATCCGTGGATACGTCAGCAGCGCGCGGCTGAACTGAATCGTCTGCGCCAGCTTTGTTGAAATGTCGGAATACATCATCAAAGGCAGAATGCCCGCCGCATAAAAAAGCGCAAAGCTGGTACCAAGTGGGGGTGTCCGAAAACCCACCGAAAAGACGAGCGTCAGCAATGTGATACCGGCCGCCGGTTCAAGAATTGCCCAGACATATCCACCCGGGGACCGTCCATAAGTTGTAATGATCTCGCGCAGAATCAGCGCGCCAATTGCCCGAGGTGTTGCAAAAGGGGCGGCACGCGGTCGAAGTCCGGCTGGCAAATCTGGAGGGGCAGACACGGGTAACCTCTTTGATAACCAAGGTTACTAAAAATTAACCTTCCTCAGCATAGTCTTTCATAAATACAACTAAAAAGTTAACGAGCATGCCGGACAGCACATCAGACAATGCGAACGCCGTCGGCAAAATCCGGCATTTGAAAGCACCACAGCCCATGGAACGCGGTGATACCGCGCCGCCACCTATTCAGGCGCGTGCGGTTCCTGATCCAAGTTTGGACGAGCCCGCCCCGCCACAAAAGCCCAGCCCCCATATCCCGCAGTTTGATATCAAACCGCCAGCGCGCCCGGCCAGACCACGACGGCGTCATCGGCTTTTGTTCCTGAGCTTCATGTTTGTTGTCGTCGCGCCAGTGTTCTTTGCGGGATACTATCTTTGGACACATGCGGCGGATCAGTACGCCTCGCGTGTTGCTTTTTCTGTTCGCACCGAAGAACAGACCTCAGCCATAGAATTGCTGGGTGGCATTACTGAATTGTCCGGTTCCAGCTCCTCTGATACCGACATTTTGTTTGCGTATCTATCGAGTCAGGAACTTGTGTCACGCGTCGATGCACAGGTCGATTTGCGCGCAGTTTGGTCGAGGGTAAGTACACGACAAGACCCGGTTTTTTCCTTTGATCCTTCGGGTACAATTGAGGATCTACAGGAGCATTGGAACCGAAAGATTTCAATCGTTTATGACAGCAGCACAGGTTTGATTGATCTGGAGGTTTTGGCATTTGATCCACAGGATGCATTGCGTGTGGCACAGTCCGTGCTGGATGAATGCGCGGCCATGATCAACAGCCTGTCACGGATTGCTCAAGAGGATTCGATACGCTTCACGCGGGAGGAATTGTCCAATGCGGTTGAGCGGCTGAAGTCAGCGCGACGCACCTTGACGCAGTTCCGCAACCGGACACAGATTGTAGACCCCAGCATTGATACGCAAAACCAGATGGGCTTGTTGGTGACACTGCAAACACAACTTGCGGACGCGTTGATCGAATCTGATTTGCTGCAAGATACAACACGCGAAAACGACCCACGCATTACGCAGGCAAAGCGGCGCATCGAAGTGATCATGGCGCGGATA
Source organism: uncultured Sulfitobacter sp. (assembly GCA_947501805.1). Lineage (GTDB taxonomy): Bacteria > Pseudomonadota > Alphaproteobacteria > Rhodobacterales > Rhodobacteraceae > Sulfitobacter. The sequence goes on from CANMXJ010000003.1 coordinate 147,373, forward strand.
TCGTCGGAGCGGCGCAATCTCGGACTTGGTGAAGAGGGCGAAAGCGGAGACGCATTCGCGAATCTGGTGGGAGAGTACGAGGGTCTGATCGTTGATCGTGAATTTGCTGAAACAGCTTACACTGCATCTTTGGCCGCGCATGACGCGGCATTGGCAGAGGTTCGCAAGAAAAGCAGGTATCTGGCCGCGCATGTCAAACCAACTTTGGCGGAAAAAGCGCAATTTCCCAAGCGGGAGAAAATCTTGGCTTTGCTGGCGCTCTTTTGCTTTTTCGCCTGGTCTATTCTGTGTCTGGTTTATTACTCGCTTCGTGATCGGAGCTAGGGCGGAGGTGATATATCTGGATAATCTAACCAAACACTTTCCAACCCGCGGCGGAAAACACACTATTGTTAAGGAATTGACGGCCACTTTCCCCACTGGTGCGAGCGTTGCTTTGTTGGGACGTAACGGGGCCGGGAAAAGTACATTGCTCAAATTGATTGCCGGAACAATTCGGCCTACATCCGGACGTGTGCTGTCGACTGGAACAATCTCGTATCCTGTGGGTTTTCAAGGGTCATTCCATCCCGATTTGACGGGGGTCCAGAATACCCGCTTTGTCGCAAGACTGTACGGGGTGGACAGTGATGGGTTGGTTGATTTCGTAGAAGATTTCGCCGAGCTTGGCGGGCATTTTCGAATGCCGCTACGCACCTACTCGGCTGGTATGAAGTCCCGGTTGTCGTTTGGTGTGTCGATGGGTATCCCTTTTGATACCTATCTTGTGGATGAAGTGACGTCCGTAGGTGACGGCGCTTTTCGGCACAAGAGCGTGCAGGTTTTTGATCGTCGGAATGAAACGGCAGGTGCTATTGTCGTGACCCATTCTCCGCCGATGGTAAGGCGTTTGTGTAATATGGCGGCGGTACTGGAACGCGGTCATCTGCATTTTTACAATGATCTGGATGCTGCACTAGAACATCATGAATATAATCTGGCTTTACCTCCCGAGCGATAGGCCTGTTCAGTACCGAACACACCAAAGCCCGCGCGTTACGCGCAAAGATGTCAGGAGACCAAGTTTCCAACCAGACGTGGCGAATGGCCTTACTAAGAAGTTCTTCATTGGCTTCAAAATGATCAAGAAGATCAACGATGCGTTCCGCCTCTTTTGCAAGATCCCTTGTGCTGAACAGCACGCCACAGGGGTGTTTCGAGATCAGATCGGTTGCACCGTCAAAGTTGCGCAAAATGATGGGAAGGCCGGCTTCAAAAGCCTCAAGCGCACCAATGGGAGTGCCCTCATAACGTGAGGTGAGCAGAAAAGCGTCTGCTTTTGATAAAGGTATTCGCGCATCTGGGACGGGACCGACGAAAGCGATCCTGTCAAATATATCTGGCGCAACGATCGAAGCGATATGGGTTTGAAAATCGCGATCATCAGTGCCCGGTCCACACAGAAGAAGTCGGAAATTCTCTGGGAGATGTGACAGCAATTGCGCAGCGACATCGTAGTCCTTTTGGCGCCCCGTGCGGCCGGTCATGACAAGGATCTTGGTCATCGGGTTTCGCTGGCGTGTTAAGGGACGAAGATCGGAGCAATTCGGCAGGATATGGACCCGGTGGCGTGCAAGCCGAGTTGCCTTGGCGTCGCGCGCCATCCATCCAGCCATGCGATGATTGAGAAAAACCAGATTCTGTGTCGGGCAGGTTGCCACAAGAACTTTCTCAAGCCACCTGCAAATAGCATGCACAACGGGATGGTATCCGCGACCGTAGGGCAACCCATGGTGAGTAAATACAACCGGACAATCCGGTCGCCAAATGCGAAGTGCCATGAGTATTCGGCAAATGAGAACCAGCAACCTGGCATGAATCCAGATCAGGTCTGCTGGATTTCGTGACAGAGCGTTCATCAGGCCAGATACGCCATGCCAAAGATGAACCGGAGAGAGCCTGTTGGTGAGGCCGCGCACGATCAGATGACGTACACCCGCTTGGTCCAAACCAGAATATCCACCCTGATCCCGATCACTGATAACGGTGATAACTGCCTGATCTTTTAGGGCGGAGACCAGATGCAGGATGTGACGCGGCACACCCGACGGACGGCCATCACCACCGACTAATATCACGTGTGGCAAAGGTTCAGATGCGGCCAAGAGCTGCGGCCCCCCAAAAACCGAAAGTGGCAGCGCGCCCTTGTCTATAGGGACCCAAGGAACGAAGTGCTGAAACTCGTGAAAACCCTTTCTTTCGCCGGGCATTCGAGAAACTCCGGCAAATATGCCGCGCTTCGGGTGTCAGGGTATCTTCGATTTTGCGTAGCGCATTCAAGTTACTCTCGATCCGTTGTGAAAACAGACCCTTCAGCACGCCAATCTTGCGCTGGACCTGTGCGCCCATGCCTTGTCCTGCGCCAATCGCGTTGTCGGCATGCTGTCGATAGAAAATGGAGGGCAGCCCATTGTCAAAATCAACCAACCCACCGGTAGCTGTAATCACGAGATACAGCCACCAATCATGAGCAAAGACATGTTCCGTTTTTTGGGCGGCTTTGCTTGCCAGCTTTGTCGCGGCGGAATTCAACATGATTGTATTACCCGAAGCGATATTTTCAATGAGGGCATTTCTCAGGGTGAATGGGCGGTTTAGACGGGGGGAGGCAATTTGTCGGTCTGTTGCGGGATACCAGTGCCAATGACGTCCACAATAAAGCACGGGCTGTTCTGCAAACACCTGCAAAGACTGAATGCTGCGCGTGATCTTTTCCGGCAACCAGATATCATCCTGATCTGCAAAGCAGAGATATTCAGAGTCGGTGGCAAAGTCCCTGATCATTGACATGTAATTGTCAGAAAATCCCGATTTGGGGCCGTTGGTTATTGTGACTTGGCCAAGGTGAGCTTTCGCAAACTCCTCCAAGATTTGAACGCTTATATCCACCGATCCATCATCACTGCAGACAAGATGCCAGTTTTGATGGGTCTGCCTGGCGATGCTGTCCAACTGTTCGGGCAAATGCCGTGCACCATTCAAGACACCCATCAGAATGGTGACCTTTGGTTCGGCGTGTATGATGGATGGATACTTCATATCTGATGCCCTCACAACATGCTAAAAAAGTTCACAAATTGTTAAGGGTCGTGAATTAACTCTCCTCTCCAAAGATGTTCGAAGGAGGGAATGTGTGGTTAGAGTTCCGCTGCTGATGTTGGTTAGACGGTTTGGATCAGCTTTGCGAGAAGAGGGGTTGGCGGCGGCCCTGTTGCGGGTGTGGCGTTACTCGGTGCGCCGGATTTTTGGTCTTGGAGGTAGTATTCTGGGGACAACGGGAGCCGTGGAACAGCAGCCACCTGATCGATACCTTCACGGCATTTGGCAGACACTGGCGCGTGAAGACGCATTCCACATCCACGACGCCCCCAGCATCAATAGAGGGCAGCGACAGATTGCCATGATTGCCGATCTCAATCTGCCGCAATGCCGCAAGTACCGGGTGGAACAGCTTGCTTCTTTTTGGCGAGGACGTGGGGTCGAATTTGAATATGCACATTTTGAAGACACGCCACGTGCCGCAAGGATCATGCAAAACGCGACCCATTTGATGGAATACCGTCTGCAAACGGGTCCGGCTGCCGACATGATCCGGTACGAGGCGCGCAGACTTCGATTGCCAATCCTATACGATTTGGACGATCCGCTGTTTTCGGTTTCAGCATATGAAACCTATCGCAACATGGAAGCGGTTGACCCCACTATGAAGGCGCACTTCCTTGCTGAAGCCCCAAAGTATCTCAGCATGATGAATGGCGCAGATGTCTTGTCGGTTTCGACACCCGGCATGGCGGCCCATGCCGCGCTGTATTCAGGGCGGCCAATCTTTGTCAGACGAAACTTTGCCGATGCGGAAACCCTTGAAACCGGAACCGTCGCCATGGCGCGCCAAAAAGCAGATGACGGATTGTTTCGAATTGCTTTTGCCAGCGGTTCCCAGGGACATGAAATTGATCTTGCCGAGATAATGGAGCCTCTGACGGACTTTGTCCTAGCGGACAGTACGCGGCGATTGATGTTGATCGGACACTTTGATCTGGCTCGTCTTCCCGATCGGCTGAAGCGGCAAATAGAGGTGGTGAAGTTTGCAGGATACGATCGCTATCTTTCTGCCCTGAGCCGCGCAGATTGCACGGTGTTGCCGCTATGCGATGATATTTTCAACAGATGCAAAAGTGCGGTGCGCGTATTGGATGCGGCGTCGGTTGGCGTGCCCGCAATTGTAGGCGCTGTCGGTGATCTCGCCTCTGTTGTTCATCATGAGAAAACGGGTTTCGTTGCGCAAAGCCAAACTGATTGGATCAATGCACTACGTGACCTTGCCGCTGACCCAAAGAGTGCTGCGCAGTTAGGTCAATCAGCGCGGACCGAATTGGAACAGCGTTGGCAGGCGTCTGATGAACCTCACATCATTGCGCCAGAGTTGTTGGAGTGGGTAGAGGCATGAATACACGCCATATTTTTCTGGCAAACATCTATTTCGCACCGTTCAGCTATGGCGGCGCAACAGTGGTCGCTGAACAGGTTGCCGCCGCCTTGATCCGGCAAGGTGGCTATCGTGTGACGGCGGTATCGCTGTGTTCGCGGAGTGATCTTGCTGCGTATACAGTGATCAAGAGCCAGAAGAACGGCATCGTCAATTATCTGATCAATGTGCGAGATAACCGCAGCGGCGCAGATATGTACAACAATCCCGAAATTACCGCGCGGCTGGCTGAATTGATCAACGCCCTGGAGCCGGATCTGGTACATGCCCATTGCGTCCAGGAGATCGGGACAGGAATCATTGCAGCCGCCGAAGCGTCGAGCATTCCGGTTATCTTGAGCGTCCATGATTTCTGGTGGATATGTGAGCGACAGTTCATGATCCGGGTCGATGGAAGATACTGCGCACAAGATCCAGTAAAGATTGAAAACTGCAAAGGTTGTGTTGAGAATTTTTGGACGGCCAAGGTGCGATTTAGTCATCTGCAAGAGATCGGACAGAAAGCAGCGCTCGTGACGTACCCATCTGTTTTTGCAAAAAATTTATGCGAAGCTTCGGGGTTCGCACCGGGACGAGGTGTTGTCTGGGAGAACGGGGTTCAATTGCCGGAAGCATCGTTTTTTGCCAAACAATCGGCACGGCGCGAGAAAGACAAGCGGATCACTTTTGGCTATGTTGGCGGGCCGACCCAGATCAAGGGCTGGCCGCAGATCAAGCAGGTATTTTCAAGTCTGAATCGTGATGATTTCCGTGGGCTTGTCGTAGAGGGAAGCCTCGACAAGTCATGGTGGCAGGAACGGAACCTAAAAGGTCTGGCAGGTGAATGGTCTGTCTTCTCGCGTTTCAGCCAAGCAGAAATGGATGATTTCTATGCCGAGATAGATGTGCTCTTGTTTATGTCACAGTGGAAAGAAACCTTCGGACTTGCGATCCGAGAAGCATTGGCTCGAGGTATCAGGGTTATACAAACAAACAGTGGCGGGACTGTTGAGCATGGTGCAATAGAGCCTGAAAAGCTTATTCCGATTGGCGCATCTGCGGACGTTTTGCATGATCAGGTCGCAGCGATCTTGGATCAGAATAAACGCGTTCAAAAACCGCATCCGGTCGCCAGTTTTGATGATCAGGCACGAGCGTTTGCAGATCTGGTTGATCAGGTTCTGGACGATCTTGGATGTGCTGCATAACATTCCGGTTCACTAGAATACGAAATCGTTTTCATCGAGATCATTCAGGTTTACATTGCTAAGCCGGATCGAACTGCCTGCTCCTGTATTGATGATCACGTCTTGCCCAGACTGGGTTGCGGCATCGCGGACATCCGACATCCGGTTGAATCCAATCAGGCTTGAGAAATCGAGAACTTCATTGGCATTGAGGGCGTCAAAGTCGCCAACGGTATCGTTGCCATGCCCTTCGGCAAACACAAACTCGTCAGCGTTGAAACTGCCAAACATCAGATCGTCGTCTTCCCCCCCGATGATCGTGTCAAAGCCTGCGTCACCATAGACTGTGTCATTTCCAGTGCCCCCATCAATAATATCATTCCCTTGTCCGCCAAAAAACCGGTCGCCGCCCTCGCCACCCCAAAGGGTATCGTCGCCTTCCTGGCCAAAGACGCCGTCTCCGGAACCACCTCCAAAGATACGGTCATCGCCGCGCCCACCGAACAAGCGGTCAAAACCGAGGTTGCCGAGCAGGATATCGTTGCCGTCTTCGCCATAGATATTGTCGGACTGGTGTCCGCCGTCGATTACATCATCACCATCGCCACCGTTAAGCAGATCAAAACCGGCGTTTCCAAAGATTGTGTCGTTTCCGCCTTCGCCAAACACGCCATCGACGCTATAACCAAAGTTGCTACCTGCGCTGAGCCAGTCATCGCCGTCGCCACCGTAGACCCGGTCGGGCGATGAACCTGCCCAGATGCGGTCATTCCCGCTACCTCCATTGATTTGGTCAAAGCCGTCACCCCCAACAATGATATCATTGCCAGAGCCACCTGAAAGGGAATCGGCAAATGTGTCGCCCGAAATCGTATCATTTCCGGGCCCGCCGTTAATTGTGTCGAAGCCTGCGGCACCAAGCAGGAAGTCACTTTCGCCGCCGCCGTCGATAAGGTCATTGCCACCTTCACCATTTACTGCATCCCGTCCGCCGCCTGATTGGATGGTGTCGTTGCCGAGTGCGCCGAACACGATATCATTTTGCCCGCCCGGTTGGATGACATCTGCACCATTTGTGCCAATCAACGCCCCGGGGGAACGGTTCAACACATAGGTGGGTTCATTTTGCCAATCTGGCGACAAACTATTCGGGTCTATCCCCGAGGGATTTTCAATTGCACCGGGATTCGGATCGGGACGGGGGCTGCCTGATCCGCCTGGATATTGGGCAGGGTCTGTTTGGATGCGATTTCCGGTGATCAAGTTTGCAGTGTTAAAATCCTGCGCAACAAAGCGCGAACCGTCCGAAGAACGAACTTCGAGAACGTCGGCACCCAGACGGAATTCGGCACCCCAGCTTCGTGAAACAATGGTCATACCACCCAGCCCGCTTGTTTGGCTGAAATCGGTTAGGTCGATCCGGTCAAACCCCATTTGGAAGTCAAGAATCACATCGCGTGCGCCGTCTTCGACCAGCACAAAGGTATCGCGGCCACCGTCACCGCGCAGGATATCTGTGCTTGCGCCGTCGAGAATGATATCATTGCCAAAACCACCGTTCAGTTGATCCGACCCACTGGCACCTGCAAGAACATCATCACCAACAGTTCCGCTTAATGTGCTGCCTGCAGCTTTCGCACCAAGACTTGCACCAATGTTGGGAAGAGAGATCGAGAATTCGGAAAGATACGGCGCAGATTCGGTTGAGACCCAGAACCGGATTCCTTCTGGCGTTGCCATTGCATCAATTGAAGTGATGCCGCGCAGGGGCGTGTTGGCCTCGCCGGGCATCGCGTCAATATGCTGCAACCGTCCGCCGGGAAGCATGGTGAATAGGCTGACACCGCTATCCGATCCCGCAGCAAGAACAAAATTCTGCCCATCCAGTGTGACGCTTGTGACGTGACTTGCATCGGCGAACCGAGTGCCGAGGCCATCGATCAGGTGATCCACTGGGATCATGCCATTGGGCGAAACAGAAAATGTGGAAAGGGAATCGCTGCCTGATCCGGCGACCACCACGTATAGCTGTCCGTCTGCCGCCGAGGTGACGGCAAGCGCACCTGGCTTATCAACCCAAAACCCGTCGCTGATACCAACATCATTGATATGCTGCATCGTCCCGTTGGAGCCTTGTCTGAACATGCTGACAGTGTCTTCGCTTTGATAGGTTACGAACGCATATGTCTGGCCGTTATGGATCGAAGTGATGATGCCATTTACTTGCTCGCCCTGCATTGCGGTGCCTTGGTTGATATTGGAGACATTCAGTGTTGTTCCGGTGCCGAACGAGATATTGACCAACCCGCCCCCGCGCAGGGCACCAAGGCCTGTTGCGCCATCGCCGATCAATTCCATCTCTGAAAGGCCGCTCAAATTACGGCCCGGCGCAGTGTATGATATGCCTCCGTCAATGGCATTTCCCGCCCCGTTGCTATCCAGACGCACGCCTGTCAGCGCAGTGCTGTTTAGCCCCGCCATGTAGAGTTGTTTGCTGCTGCCCAGATCACGCAACACCAGATCGGTCGTTTCCAGCTGCAGAAGATTGGGTGCAATGCGCCAATGCTGTGCAAGGGATGTGCTGCCGGGGCCACCGCCAAGATCATATGCGGTCAGCCAGCCGTTCCCGCGCGTTGCGGCAAACAGCATGGGCCCGCCGGAGCCATCGACGATTTCGATATCGTTCAGTCCAACAAGGCCGAATTCTTCTGCTGAATGTAATGCGCCGTGATTGGTGAATGTCGCTCTGACCATGTGACTACCCCTATGAACTGGGAACCTAGATGCCCCCCGATCGCGGATTGTGGATGATCGGAAAGTGTCAGTTTTTTGGCGTTTAGGTCCGATTTTAGATGATCAATGTTGCGTCAAATTTGATGGGACCGTCCGATGGGGTCGTTGGATATTTACGCTGCTGTCACAGGGTTCGCAGCATTCCGCTTTCATTTACCTTGCAAAGGACCGCCCATGTCTCAGACCTCCCCAACCTTGTCGCTGCCGTACATCCAGCCAGCGCAGGCGCAAAAGCATGTGACCCATAACGAGGCGCTGCGGATACTGGATGCCATCACCCAGCTCAGTGTGATCAGTACAACATTGACAGAGCCTCCCGGTCAGGTGGCAAACGGTGACCGTTACATTGTCGCGGATGCAGCAACGGGTGCATGGGCGGGTCAGGACGCAAATGTAGCCGTCTGGGTGGAAAGTGCGTGGCAGTTTTTTACGCCCAACGTCGGATGGCGTGCTGATATTTCGGGCAGCGGTGAGGAAGTGCGGTATGATGGCACCGATTGGCAAAGCGTAGGCGGTGGTGGAGCAGTTGATCTGCAAAACGTCGCGTCCGTCGGCATTGGTACAACTGCGGATGCCACGAACAAGTTATCGGTATCCGCCGATGCGACATTGCTGAGTAATGCCGGAGCAGGTCATCAACTCAAGCTGAACAAGGCAGCCCCGACCGATACTACAAGCCTCTTGTTTCAAACCGGGTTTTCAGGCCGAGCCGAGATGGGAACGGCGGGCAACGATAACTTTTCCATCAAGGTCAGCCCTGACGGGAGTAATTTCAAGACAGCAATCCGCACCGATGCAGGTTCTGGCGCCGTTCAATTTCCAAGCGGCCAGTCTTATTTTCAGGATGTTTTCATTACTGATGACAGCGCGTGGTCGGTGGATATTCCATGGTCCAACCCCTCACGTATCCTTTTGTGGTTAAGCGTAAACATGGAGGGGCGGTTTTATCTGGTAGCAATTACGGGAACCCTGACGGGGATGAACAACTTTGGTGAAATGTTCGCTAACCCGCCCGGAACCCTGAACTATATTACCGGTCCGTTAACTGGAACGACCGGACCGGCAGGCGGTATCAACCTGTCCATTGACGTGACAGGGAGCGTTCCCAAACTTTTTGTAGAAAACCGTCTGGGGTCAAATCGTCTGTTTACACTTTCAACACTGGGGAAATGAGATGAGCAAATCAGAGACCACACTGCCGATCTACCGTAATGTTGATCTGCCCGGATTGGGCCGAATGCAAGTGCCTGCCCATCTGAGTGATGCCGACGTGCTGGCACAGGTGCTGGGGGCCGATGCAGATGCAACACCAAAGAAGAAAACCAAGAAAAAGCCGTAAAACCGGCGTCAAATTGGCGCGTCCATTGTATTGATATTAACAAAGAATAATCCAATGCAGGACGGACCAAATTCGTGGATTTCATAACACTCACAAGACTGCCTGGCGTGGTTTTGGTGAACCCGCCGCGTTTTGGTGACGCGCGCGGGTTCTTCTCTGAAAGCTGGAACCGTAAGAAAATGTCAGACCACGGCATTGATATCGACTTCGTGCAGGACAACCACTCAGTGTCAGCCGCAGTGAATACTGTCCGTGGATTACATTTTCAGTCTCCTCCTCATGCGCAGGCCAAACTGGTGCGTTGTGGACATGGATCACTGTTTGATGTGGCAGTGGATGTGCGCCGTGGCAGCGCGACATTTGGCCAATGGGTCGGCTACGAACTTTCTGCGGAAAATGGGTTGCAATTGCTGATCCCCGCCGGATTTCTCCATGGTTTTGCAACCCGTGAGCCGAACACCGAAATTATTTACAAATGCAGCGACTACTATGCCCCTGAATGTGATGGAGCGGTTCTGTATAACGATCCGGATATCGGGATCGACTGGGGCTTGAGTGGTCCGGCAGTTTTGTCCGAGAAAGATGAAAAGGCACCAATGCTAGCAGATTTTGAGACGCCGTTTGAGTTCGGAGAGACCCCATGAAGATCCTCGTCACAGGAGGAGCCGGATTCATCGGATCCGCCGTAGTAAGGCTTGCGATTTCTCGCGGTCATCAGGTGGTAAACGTTGATGCGCTGACCTACGCAGGGTGTCTGGCAAATGTGGGGCCCGTATCGGACAGCCCGTTATATGCTTTTGAACAGGTCGATATTCGTGACCGGTTGGCGCTTGATCGTGTCTTTGCCGAACACAACCCCGATGTCGTTATGCATTTGGCAGCAGAAAGCCATGTAGACCGTTCGATTGATGGTCCCGGTGACTTTGTCGAGACAAACATCACTGGCACATACAACATGCTTGAAGCGGCGCGCAGCTATTGGGTGTCGAAAGGCAAGCCGGACACATTCCGCTTTCATCACATTTCAACCGATGAGGTTTTTGGATCGCTGGGTGCGCAAGGATTGTTCACCGAAGAAACGGCCTATGATCCGCGTTCGCCTTACTCAGCGTCAAAGGCGGCAAGTGATCATTTGGTCCGGGCATGGCACGAAACCTATGGTTTGCCCGTGGTGCTGAGCAATTGTTCAAACAATTACGGTCCTTACCATTTTCCGGAAAAACTGGTTCCTGTGGTTATTCTGAACGCGCTCGCAGGCAAGGATATTCCCGTCTACGGCGAAGGACTAAACGTGCGTGACTGGCTGTATGTAGAGGACCATGCAGACGCCCTTTTGTTGGTGTTGGAAAAAGGTGCGCTGGGCCGGAGTTACAATATCGGTGGCGAGAACGAGGCGCGCAATATCGATCTGGTGAGAACCATTTGTGAAATTCTCGACCGTAAACAACCCAAGGACACCGGTTACGCAGAACAGATAACATTTGTTCAGGATCGTGCAGGCCATGATTTGCGTTATGCCATTGATCCGACACGCATTCGCAATGAGTTAGGTTGGCGACCATCTGTTACGCTTGAACAAGGGCTGGAACGGACGGTGACGTGGTATCTGGAGAACCGGGAATGGTGGCAGGCCTTGCAATCGCGCGATGGAGTAGGTGAACGATTGGGAGTAAAAACGTGACTGTTCTGGTAATTGGCAAAACAGGGCAGGTGGCGCGGGAACTGGCATTATTGCCTGATGTAACTTGCATCGGTCGTGACGAAGCGGATTTGACCGTGCCCGAGCAGTGTTCATCCGCGATCCATGCTTATGCACCGAGTGCCGTGATAAACGCAGCGGCTTACACAGCCGTGGACAAAGCAGAAGAAGAGGGGCCCCTTGCCACACTAATCAACGGGGATACGCCCGGTGTGATGGCGCGGGCCTGCGCTTCTCTGAACATACCTTATGTACAGATTTCGACGGATTACGTTTTTGAGGGGGGCGGTACCGCACCTTGGAGGCCGGACGATGCGCCCGGCCCTTTGGGGGCTTACGGGCGTTCAAAGCAACGGGGTGAGGAAAAGGTACGCGGCGTTGGCGGCGTGCACGCTATTTTGCGGACGTCTTGGGTAGTGTCTGCTCACGGTAACAATTTTGTAAAGACGATGCTGCGCCTCGGCGCTGACCGGGATCGGTTGAACGTGGTGGCAGATCAAATCGGTGGCCCAACGACAGCGCGGGACATTGCGGGCGCGTGCCATAACATTGTGCATCAACTAATCGAGAGTCCCGATAAGTCCGGAACTTATCATTTCTCCGGCGCACCCGACTGCAGTTGGGCAGACTTCGCACGCACCATTTTTGAAATTGCAGGTCTGTCTTGTGATGTCACCGGCATCCCGTCGTCAGCCTATCCAACGCCAGCAATCCGTCCCCTGAATTCCAGAATGGATTGCACAAGCACACACACCACATTTGGTATCGAGCGACCCGATTGGCGGGTCGGTCTCAAAGAAATCCTCAATGACTTAGGAGCGCTTAAATGACCAATCGCAAAGGCATTATTTTGGCGGGTGGATCTGGTACGCGGCTTTATCCGATCACGATGGGGATCAGTAAACAATTGCTGCCGATCTATGACAAGCCAATGATCTATTATCCCATTTCTGTTCTGATGTTGGCAGGTATCCGCGAGATCGCAGTGATTACAACACCGCAGGATCAGGCGCAGTTTCAAAGGTCTTTGGGCGATGGCAGCCAATGGGGCATCTCGCTTAGCTATATTGTGCAGCCCTCACCGGATGGGTTGGCACAGGCGTATATTCTGGCTGAGAGTTTTCTGGATGGAGCGCCGTCGGCGATGGTGCTGGGCGACAATATTTTCTTTGGTCATGGCCTGCCGGACCTGCTTGCAGATGCAGATAAACAAACCAGTGGTGGCACGGTGTTCGGTTATCATGTGGCTGATCCCAGACGCTACGGTGTTGTCGGTTTTGACAGGGATGGCACAGCGCAGACAATCATCGAAAAACCCGAAAGACCCGCGTCGAACTATGCTGTTACCGGACTTTATTTCCTCGATGCAGAAGCGCCACGTCTTGCCCGCGAAGTGAAGCCGTCTCCGCGCGGTGAGCTTGAAATAACATCCCTGCTTGAGCTGTACCTTGCACAAGGCAACCTGCGCGTAAACCGCATGGGGCGCGGTTACGCGTGGCTTGATACCGGCACGCATGCAAGTTTGCTGGATGCGGGGAACTTTGTGCGTACCCTTACCCAAAGACAAGGTTTGCAAACCGGCTGTCTGGAAGAGATCGCATTTGAGCAAGGCTGGATCAGCGCGGACGATCTTATGGAACGAGCCGCGTTGTTTGAAAAAAACGACTATGGAACGTATCTCAAAGATATTCTGAAATAGTCAACCCTTGGCACCCTGACCGCGTGAGTAGACGTCTTGGTACCGGACAATATCGTCCTCACCAAGATAGCTGCCCGTCTGAACCTCGATCAATTCCATCGGGGTGTCGCCGGGGTTTTCCATCCGGTGAATGGCGCCAAGTGGGATATAGACGGACTGGTTTTCTTCGACCAATTGCACATTCAGCGTATCCAGTGAATCGCCAATGGTAACTTTGGCGGTACCAACAACCACAATCCAATGTTCAGAGCGAAACTTGTGGCTCTGTAAACTCAAAGCGGCACCGGGATTTACAACGATGCGTTTAACCTGAAACCCCTGCGACAGAATGAGGGTCTCAAAGAACCCCCAGGGGCGGTGGTCTTTGGGAAAGCTGTCTGCTTGCGACACATCAGCAGCGCGCATTTGTTTGACGACATCACCCAGCGTCGATGTACGGCTGCGATCTGCGACCAGCACTGCATCCGACATGGCAACTGCGACAATATTCTCCAGACCTAGGCCGACCAGTTGCACGGCACCGGATTCGGAACGTAACAATGTGTTACTGCATTCAACCGCATGAGCGCGACCTTGCAGCGCAACACCATCCGCGTCTTTGTCGGCGTGCTGATGCACCGCATTCCAGCCGCCCATGTCCGACCAATCGCCTTCATGTGCAATGACACTCAGGTTGTCGACCTTTTCCATAATCGCAAAATCAACGGAAATATCTTCACATTTTGCCCAAGCGTCGGGCGCAAGCCGCAAAAAGCCCAGATCAGGCTGCGCATTCGCCACGGATGCCTGAACTTGGGCCAGCATGGCGGGCGCGTGGATCGCAAACGCGTCGATCAGTGTTTGAGCAGTGTACATAAAGATACCGGCGTTCCACAGATAGCCCCCGTCGGCGATCATGCGTTCTGCTTCGGCCAACTTCGGCTTTTCGACAAACCGCTTGAGCGGCATCGCGCCATATGCGTCACCCTCACCCAACTCAAGATAGCCGTACCCCGTTTCAGGCTTGTCCGGTTTGATGCCGAAAGTAACTATTTGCCCAGCTTGTGCTGCGGCAATTCCGCGTCGGACATTGTCGCAAAATACATCGGATTGGGTGATGTAATGATCGGAAGGCGCGGCCAGCATCAGCGATTGTGGGTTACTTTGTGCCTGTACAACTGCCCCCGCCAAGAGCGCAGGTGCGGTGTTGCGCGCCTCGGGTTCGATCAAAACCGCACCGGGTGTGATGCCGGCATCATGCAGTTGTTGGGTTGCGATAAAGCGGAAATCGGAGTTTGTCACAACCAGAGGTGCGGCAAACCCTGCACCGGACAGGCGCTTGCTGGATTGCTGAAACAGGCTGCCATCGCCGATCAAATCAATGAATTGCTTGGGGAAACTCTTGCGCGACACAGGCCACAGACGGGTTCCTGATCCACCGCACAGGATCACCGGAGTAATGTCGTTGCTTGTCATCACGCGTCCTTCTTGTACTGGTGTCTTCGGAGCAACTCAAAGACCCCCTCTGTTAGATTGCTGCGCCCCTGAGTTGCAAGGGATAATACCCCTGTATGATTGAGGTATGAGTGGCTTTTTGCCAAGTTGGGAATTTTGGTGCGGTTTGGAGCTCAATAGACCCGCAATGGTTTAGTTTCAATGACTTCACGCGCCTGCGGTCCATAAAGAGGAACCCATAGGATTGATCCTTGGCGGATCGTGTTGCGGTGCTATTTCGCCTTATTGCGAAAATCCAAAGACAAAGCTTGACCTTCTAGTTGCTGGAACCCTTATGACAAGGGAAACACTGACCCATGCTGGATGCCTGATTTGGAACAGAACCTGACACTCCCGATTGAAAACATGACCTGCGGTGGATGCGCAGCCCGCGTCGGAAAGACGTTGGAAGCGGTTGCCGGTCTGAAAAATATCCGCGTCAATTTTGCGGATGGCGCAGCGGCGGTTACGTCTGAGGGGGCGAAACCGATTGAGGATGCTTTCTCGAGCCTTGATCGTGCGGGATACCCGGTGCGAACCGAAGAGGTCCGCTTTGCAGTCAGTAACCTGTCTTGCGCGTCTTGCGTCGGGCGCGTTGAAAAAGCGCTTCGTAACGAAACGGGTGTGATAAAGGCGCATGTGAATCTGGCGGATGCCACGGCTACTGTGCAATTCGTGCCAACACTGACGGATGCGCAAACCTTGGCAAGGGCGTCTGACAAGGCAGGATATCCGGCAAAGATCATGCTGTCCCATCAGGAACGGGATCAGGCCACCGCTCGGCAGGACGAAGCTGCGCAACATCGCCAATCCATGCTGATCGCTGCGGTTCTGACGTTGCCGGTTTTCATACTTGAAATGGGTGGCCATCTGATACCCGCATGGCACCATTTGATTGCGCGTACGATTGGGCATGAGGTGAACTGGATGATCCAGTTTGTTTTGACGACTGCGGTTCTTGTTGGGCCGGGTCGGGGGTTCTTTACCAATGGTGTGCCCGCACTGCTGCACCGTACGCCTAATATGAATTCTCTTGTGGCTTTGGGCGCGGGCGCGGCTTGGATTTTCTCAACTGTCGCGTTGTTTTTCCCGACCGTTTTGCCGCAAGGCACACGTGCGGTCTATTTCGAAGCGGCGGCTGTGATCGTGACTCTGATTTTGCTGGGTCGTTGGTTTGAGGCACGTGCAAAAGGGCGCACAGGTGCTGCAATCCAAGGGCTGATCAGCTTGACGCCGCCGGTTGCGCGGGTGAAGCGCGGCGCGGATTGGGTCGAGGTGGAAGTGGCCGAATTGATCGTCGGTGATATTTTCCAACTACACCCCGGAGAACGTGTCGCGACAGATGCAGTTGTTATCTCGGGTGACAGCCGCGTTGATGAAAGTATGATGACAGGCGAGCCGATGCAGATTGCCAAGACAGTTGGTGACAAGCTGACGGGTGGTACGGTGAACGGCCATGGCAGCTTGACCTGCAAAGTGACGCACACTGGACGGGATACAACCCTGTCCCAGATCATCCGCATGGTGCAGCAGGCGCAATCCGCGCAATTGCCAATTCAGGCCTTGGTAGATCGTGTCACGCTTTGGTTTGTGCCAGCGGTGATGGGCATCGCAGTTCTCACAGCTTTGGTCTGGCTGGTATTTGGCCCCTCTCCGACGTTGTCGTATGCGCTGGTTGCGGGCGTTTCGGTGCTGATTATCGCCTGCCCCTGTGCGATGGGTTTGGCCACGCCGACGTCAATCATGGTTGGAACGGGACGCGCAGCCGAACTGGGTGTGTTGTTCCGCCAAGGTGACGCGCTGCAATCCCTGAGTGGTGTCAATGTGGTGGCGCTGGACAAGACCGGGACACTGACGCAAGGTAAACCGGTCCTGACAACTTTTGACAGCATGGAAAAGGCTGATTCCGATCTTCTGCTTGCACGGATCGCTGCCGTTGAAAGTCATTCGGAACATCCGGTTGCCCATGCAATACTGCACGCGGCGCAAGAGAAAAAACTCAACCTCCCCAAAGCGACTGATCTAAAGGTCCGGTCCGGATTGGGCATCACCGGTGACGTTGAGGGTGTGCAAATTGCCATTGGTAACGCCGCTTTGATGATAGAGATTGGTGTTGATTCCAGTCCTCTTCAGGCCAAAGCAACCCAGTTGGAGACAGCCGGTCATACAGTGTTCTTTGCAAGCTCTGGCAGGCAGCTTGCTGCGCTACTGGCGGTTTCCGATCCATTGCGCCCGACCAGCGCCAAAGCGATTTCGGACTTGAAATCGCGGGGCCTGACAGTTGCGATAATCTCGGGAGATGCACAAGAAACAGCAAATTCGGTGGCGCGGGAATTGGGGATTGATACCGTCATCGCAGGGGTGCTTCCCGAAGGAAAAATCGACGCCCTCGAAACCCTGCGGACAAAATACGGTGCTGTCGCTTTTGTCGGGGACGGGATCAATGATGCACCTGTTCTGGCCGAGGCGGATGTTGGTATCGCCATCGGTACAGGCACCGATGTCGCAATTGAAACCGCAGATGTGGTCCTGATGGCCGGTGATCTGAACGGTGTGGTACATGCGTTTGATCTGTCCCGTCTTACCCTACGAAATATCAAGCAAAATCTGGTTTGGGCCTTTGGATATAACACTCTCCTGATCCCTGTTGCCGCTGGTCTTCTTTATCCGACATTCGGGTTGTTGCTGTCACCCGGTCTGGCTGCGGGTGCGATGGCCTTTTCCTCGGTTTTTGTTCTTGGCAACGCGCTTCGGTTGCGGCGAATTGGGGTTGGGGCATGAATATCAAATCCGTCAGTCTGGCTACGGGGCTGCCTGCAAAGACCATCCGGTATTACGAAGACGTTGGCTTGGTCCGTCCCGCCCGAGAGGCCAACGGATACCGCGTGTTTTCACAGTCAGATGTCCACAAGCTCGCGTTTCTGGCGCGGGCACGATCCTTGGGGTTTCCGGTTGAAAGCTGCCGCAGCCTGCTTGCCCTCTATGACGATCAAGACCGCGCCAGTGGTGATGTAAAGGCCATCGCCCAGAAGCACCTGAAAGAGATTGATCAGAAGCTGGACGAACTCACAGCGATGCGCGACACGCTAGGTGTTCTTGTTCAATCCTGCGCAGGTGACAATCGCCCTGACTGCCCGATCTTGTCCGATCTGGCGCAGGAGGTTTCCAGGTGACATAAAGGTGGCAACTAACGGGCGCTGCCCGATGCCACACAGGAATTTTACATGTACGTTTTTGACGCACCGGTCCAACCCAGCCTCGCCGTTCAGGGCACCAACGACCGTTTCCCTATTCGCCGCATCTTCTGCGTAGGTCGCAACTACGAAGCGCATACCCGCGAGATGGGCAAAGACCCGACACGGGAAGCGCCGTTCTTTTTCACCAAGCCTGCTGATGCCGCACTCGATACGCCGTGCACCATTGCCTATCCCAAGCTGACAAATAATCTGCACCACGAGATCGAGCTGGTGATTGCCATTGGAAAAGGCGGCTCTGAAATTGCCGAAGCTGATGTAATGGATCACGTCTGGGGTGCTGCCGTTGGTCTGGATATGACGCGCCGTGACTTACAGGGGGAAGCCAAGACGATGGGGCGTCCATGGGACTGGGGCAAAGCATTTGATCAATCGGCACCGATCGGCGCGATCAAACCAATCGCGGATGTACCAAGCGTTGAAACGGCCCGCATCTGGCTGGCTGTGAATGGCGAGATCCGGCAAGATGCAGACATCGCCGATTTGATCTGGTCCGTACGCGAACATGTATCTATCCTTTCACACGCCATGACACTTGCTCCGGGTGACATCATAATGACTGGCACGCCCGCGGGTGTTGGTGCGGTGGTCAGCGGCGATGTTATCACCGGTGGCGTTGAGGGTATTGGCGAGCTTGAAGTAACCATTGGACCGCGCACATGACTGATTTTGCACTACACAATTATTTTCGCTCCTCCACTTCGGTGAGGGTTCGTGCCGCGCTAAACCTCAAGGGATTGAGTTATGACTATATCCCTCTGTCCTTGCTGAAGGGCGAGCAGGCCAATGAGGATCATCTGACGCTTAACCCGTCGGGATTGGTCCCTACATTGGTGACACCGCAAGGGGCATTGCCCCAATCAATGGCGATCCTTGAATGGCTGGACGAGGTTTACCCTGAGCCTGCGCTTTTGCCAGATGATCCGTGGGGCCGAGCCCGCGTCCGCAGCCTTGCCCAGATCGTAGCGATGGATATCCATCCGGTAAACAATTTGCGTATTCTCAAGCATCTGGAAACAGAATTTGGCGTCGATGCTGCCGGGAAGGCCGCGTGGTTCCGCAAGTGGGCAAACGCAGGCATGCTTGCACTAGAGACGCGCCTTGTAGGTGAATCCGAAACGGGTGATTTCTGTCATGGCGACACAGTTGGTTTGGCTGACCTGTGTCTTTACGCGCAGGTACTGAACAACGCGCGTTTTGAGGTGGACATGAGTGCATATCCGACAATCAACCGCATTCACGCCAATTGCATGGCGGTCCCCGCGCTGGAGCAGGCAGCACCAGCCAATCAACCTGACGCAACCTAGATCGGGTATCGCGTCAGAAATTCCGTCAAATGTGCGGCCACTTCGTCGGGCGCGTCCCACACAATGGAATGCCCGGCGTGATCAATCGTAGCTTCGGTCAGGGTTGGAATAGAAGCAAAGCCGGGGCGGGCAAGCTCCGGCGGGACCATCAGGTCTTGTCCTGCGTATAGGACCAAGGTGGGGCATGTGATCTGGCTTGGCCGCGCCTTGGGACGGAAGGCGCGAAAGGCCGCAATCTGTTGTGCCATGGCATCAGCGGTTTGGGCATAAGGATACCCAAGGGAGGCTTGCACGGCTGTGTCGATGTTGGATGTATCCTCAAAGAAGGCATTTCCGAATATCCACGGATAAAGTGCCCGCAGCCACATCTCTTCGCCCGCTGGTGCGCGGCGCACAGCGAGCAAAGCATCAAACACCCCCGCCGTACGCGGAGACCTGACACGTCCCGAGGCCAGTACAGTTGCGGAAGAAACGCGCGTCATGGCCATATGCGCTATCTCCAGCGACAGCAGACCGCCCAGTGAATGCCCGGCAACATGAAACCGGTCGATTTTCAGATGGTCAATCAAAGCCAGCGCATCCCGCGCCATCAAACTGCAATCCGACGGGGCATCCCAAGGAATCGTCCGCCCCGTGGTGCGGTTATCCGGCCGAATAACGGTAAACCTATCTGTCAGCATCGGCGTTAATCCAGCCCAGGAAGCACTATCGCTCAGCATTCCTGCAAGCAGCAACAAGGGAGGACCGTTGCCATCTATTTCATAGTGCAGCGTTACATCGCCAAGCGGTAGATCAGGCATTGAGAGTTCTCCAACAGGGCAGCAGATCATGTTCGGCAGGCGTTGCCTCGAACACGGCGCGCGCAATGGCGCGGGCAAGGCAGATTGATGCCGCATGACCGATCTGCGCGACATCGCCCTGTGGTTTCGTATCGGTGCTGAGGGCAAAAACCAGATCACCATCCATAGGTGTGTGCGCAGGCACGGTGGAGCGACCGATGCCATCATGTGCGGCCACGGCAACCCGCTGGCATTCCGCTTTGGTCAAGGCGGCATCGGTCGCAATAATCGCAATCGTTGTGTTTTCGCGCATCGACATGGCCGCTCCCTTGCGACTTTCCAGACTGAGGCCAAGGCCCGATGCAGGATCAGGACCAATGCCGCCGAACTCGCCATCGATTTCGAAAGGTGCCGCATAGAAATGGCGGTCTCCGGGTGTTGTAACCGCTCCAACCGGGTTGGCCGCGACCAGCGCGCCAACAGTGCTGCCGTCGGGCAAGACAAGCGAAGCAGAGCCTAATCCGCCTTTCATCATCGCCGTCAAGGCACCCGTGCCAGCGCCGCTTGTACCAAGCGAAAAGCTGTCCGATGCATCCTCGAAAGCGGTGCGTCCCAACGCGCGGTACGGGTTTTCCCGCCAGTCCTTTTCACCACCATTCAACAGGTCAAACAGGATTGCTCCGGGCACCAATGGAATGGTCGCTGCTCCCAGTCGAAAACCGCGACTGGCCGCCCGCAATCCATCCACGACTCCCGAACAGGCATCAAGCCCGTATGCTGATCCGCCCGATAAGACGAGTGCATCAACGGCCGCAACAGATTTGTCCGGTGCCAGCAAGTCTGTTTCCCGACTGCCCGGCGCACCGCCCATCACATGTACTGATGCGGTGAACGGCTTGTCTGCCAGCACGACAGTTGTACCGGACTTCAACGAATGGTCCTGTGCATTGCCGACCCGCAGGCCCGAAACATCGGTGATTAGGTTTCTTGCACCAGGTTTCATAGCCGTGGTTTCGCGGTAGCTGTGGCAGGGTCGCCGGTGTTCGGCTCGCCTTTGGGTTCAATTAGCAAAACTTCGCATTCATGTTCGGCGCGGGGTCTGTGTGTTACGCCCTTTGGCACAACAAAGACTTCACCTGCTTTGACAGCGTGCGATGTATCTTCCAAATCCATCACCATTTCGCCGTTGATCACCAGAAAGAAGTCATCCGTTTCTTCGTGCAGATGAAAGGGAAATTCGCCTTGGAACTTCACAACCATAATGTCGTTGTCATTGTAATCGGCCACTACATGCGGATCCCAATGGGTGTTGATCTGCGCCAGCTTGGCGGCAAGGTTTATGGGTTTTGTCATGCGATGGCTCCGATATCGGGCAGCACCGGCGCGGCTGCGATCAGGGTTTGTGTGTAGCTGTGGGACGGGTTTTCAAATACGTCCTTGGTCGGTCCGGTTTCGACAATCTTTCCGGATTTCATCACCAAAACACGGTCGGTAACTGTGCGCACCACGGATAGGTCGTGCGAGATAAAGAGGTAGGTCAGATCATAAGCGCTGCACAATTCGGCCAGTAGATCGAGGATTTGTGCACGCACCGAAACATCCAGTGCGCTGACGGCTTCATCGAACAAGATCAACTCGGGCCGGATTATGAGGGCCCGGGCGATAGCGATGCGTTGACGTTGACCACCTGAAAATTCGTGAATGTACTTGGTGGCGTCGGCGGGGGTCAGACCAACGGCGATCAAGGCTTCGTCAATAGCGCGGCTGCGGTCGATGCCTGTCGGTGGATCAGGCAACAGATGATAGGGTTCGGTGATCAGGCGATCCACGCGATGACGGGGATTGAAGCTGCCAAATGGGTCCTGAAATACCACCTGCATTTTGCGCCGCACATCAAGGTTCGGCCTGTTGCCGGAAAACACAGGTGCGCCATCGAGCATGATACTCCCGGCTTGAACCTGCTCCAGCCCGAGCAAAGCACGTGTCAGGGTCGATTTTCCACATCCACTTTCACCAACCAATCCCACGCGTTCACCGCGTTGGATGGTGAAGGACACATCATCCACTGCTCGAAAAGATCCCGGTGCACCAAACAGTGTTTTGCGCGGCAGACGGTAATCGCGAATGATGTTTTTGACCTCAAGCAAGAGGGCAGGGTCAGGCGCGTCAGGCAATACAACCTGATGACCGGAGGCTGCAAAAAGCATCTTTGTATAGGGATGCTGCATGTTGCGCAGCAGATGTTGCGTTTCGCCCTGTTCCACAATTTTGCCGCTGCGCATGACGACGATGCGGTCCGCCATGTCTGCTACAACAGCAAGGTCATGGGTAATCATCAGCAGACCCATGCCGTCCTGTTGGGCAAGGTTTTTTAGCAAGGCAAGGATTTGCGCTTGGGTTGTGACATCCAAGGCAGTTGTCGGTTCGTCCGCGATCAACAAGCGCGGGCGCAATGCGATGGCCATCGCGATCACAACGCGCTGGCGCTGACCGCCGCTTAGTTCATGGGGATAACGCGAAAGCGGAAACTGATCTTGCGGCAGCCCCACGCGGGTGAGGGTTGCGGCGGCTTGCTCTTCGGCACTTGCGCGGCTTGTCGCCGGGTGATGGACACGGATTGTCTCGGCCACCTGTGCGCCAATCGTTTGCACCGGATTTAACGCTGTCATGGGTTCCTGAAACACCATCCCGATGTCGTTGCCACGCATCTTGCAAAGGTCCGGCTCGCTCAGGGAAGTGATGTCCTGCTCACCGAGCTTGATCGTACCCGTGGTAATGGCGCCCTTTGGCAAGAGTTGCATTGTCGCAAGGGCAGTCATGGATTTCCCAGAGCCGCTTTCCCCCGTAACGGCAACGATCTCCCCTTCGGCTATCGACAGGGTGATGTCATGCAGGATGTCATAGCCGTGGATCGACAGGCTGAGGTTGGTAATCTGCAGCAGGCTCATGCGCGCGCCACCCGCAGTCGCGGATCAAGGTAGTCGCGCAATCCGTCGCCCATCAGGTTCAAACCCAGCACAGTCAGGATAATCGCTAAACCGGGCACAAGCGCCATGTGTGGTGCAAAGCTGACCATTGTTTGTGCATCGGCCAGCATGCGGCCCCAAGATGGTGTCGGCGGTTGCGCACCGAGGCCAACATAGCTGAGGCCGGCTTCGGCGAGAATGCCAAGAGAGAACTGGATGGTGCCTTGGACAATCAGCAGATTGGTCACGTTGGGTAGGATGTGTTCGACAGAAATGCGCGTGGCGTTTTTGCCTGCAACCCGTGCCGCCAAAATGAACTCGCGTTGCCACAGGGACAAGGCGGCACCACGCGTGATCCGTGCAAAAACGGGGATGTTGAAAATGCCGATAGCGATAATCGCGTTCACGGCACCTGCACCGAAAATGGCCGTAATCAGGATTGCTATCACAAGGCTGGGGAAAGCAAACACCAGATCGTTACCGCGCATGATCAGTTCATCCACGAGTGTCCCCGTTCGCGCCGCTGCCCACAGACCAAGCGGCACGCCAATGCCCATCCCGATGCCCACGGCAACAAACGCCACAGCAATCGAGGTGCGCGCGCCTACCATGATCATACTCAACAAATCGCGCCCGAAGTGATCAGTGCCGAGCAGATGGGATAGGTTGGGTGTTTGCAGCTTGTTCGGGATATTCAGGGCAGCGTGATCATAGGGCGTCCAGACAAAGCTGAGCAGCGCAGCCATTAGAAACAGCGCGGACAGCAGAACGCCGATTACCAGATTCCGCCTCATGTGCGTGCCCTCAGACGAGGGTCGACAGCTGCATAGGCCAGATCAACGATGAAATTCACGATAATCACCGAGAAAACCAGCAGCATTACCACAGATTCCACAACAATGAGATCGCGGGCGGAAATGGATTGGAACACCAAACGACCCAGCCCTGGGAGGTAGAAAACCTGCTCGATGATGATCGACCCTGCCAGCAGGAATGAGAATTGTAGCCCGATGATTGTAAGCACAGGGATCAGCGCGTTGCGCAATCCGTGACGCCATAAGGCCTGCCGTTCCGATAATCCTTTGGCCCGCGCAGTTCGCATGAAGTCTTCGCTCAATACGTCCAGCAATGCAGACCGCATGACGCGCGCAAGGATCGCCGCTTGGGGAAGGGCAAGGGCGATTGCGGGCAGGGTAAGAGCATGCAGTCCGGCAAGAACTCCTGCGTCCCACCCGACAAAACCACCCGCAGAAAACCAGCGCAGGTTGATGGCGAAAATCAGGACAAGCATCATCGCGAACCAGAAATTCGGGACCGCTACACCCAGTTGGGTTGCGCCCATGACACCAACATCGCCTGCCTGCCCTCGTCGACTGGCGGCATAAATCCCTGCAGGAAAGGCAACGATCGTGCTAAGCGCCAAAGCATAGAGCGCCAAGGGGAGAGAAACCCACAACCTGTCACCGATCATCTGGGACACAGGTGTGCGGTAGGTATAGGAGGTGCCGAAATCCCCACTCAGCAATCCGCCAACCCATACAAAGTACCGTTCGATCTTGGGTACATCGAGGCCCAATTCGGCGCGCAAAGCGGCGAGAGTCTCTGGTTGCGCGTTCATGCCCAACATGAATGCGGCAGGATCACCCGGCGCGACCTCAATCACCATAAAGATTACCAAGGACGCAACTGCGAGGCTGATAACCAGTGAGAGCAGGCGTTTGAGAGCATAGCGGATCATCTAAAAAGTGATACGGACACAGAGGGCTAGCGTCCAGCGAACAATGAGGGTGAAAACATCAGTCATTCTTTTTCGCTTCAGGAACAGACAAGAAAATCTCAGAAAGTTTCGTGATTTTTAATTAAGCAAAATCAGATATTTAACTTACGTCAACAAACTATGACATAGCCAGACGCGAATAAAACAAGGAACGAAAAAGCGGTCGCACCTGTTGTCTTCTTGAGAACTCAAACTGGAGAGAACAATGACTAACACATTTAAAACCATCGCTACCGCAGCACTGATCAGCAGCCTTTCAGTGCCGGCATTTGCCGCAGCGCATCTGGACCTTAACTCAATGACATGTGAAGACTATAACCAACTGGGTGGCGCAGATCGCGACAAGGTTGCGATGATGGCAATCATGGAATTGAACGACAACGTCATGCCGTCTGATGGCACAGCCACCGCAACGGACAGCTCGGTTGGTACAGCTTCCGAAGAAAGCAATTCGGCCGCGTCTGCAGGTTCTGCAACCGCAACGTCCATCGCCGGAGCAGACAACGATATGACCCGCATGGCTGAGGAAATCGGCGTCCTGAACCGCACATGTTCGCGCAACTGGGATGCGACCGTTCTGGAAGCGGCGGCGGGCCAAGAAGGCACACGCTAACCTTCTATTTAGCGTTACATGAAACTGGGTGCTTTCGGGCACCCTTTTTCTTTTGCAACGGAAGTTTGCTGGCAATATTGCACAGCAACTTTATCTTGGACCCATGCAATCACCCCGCTTTATCGGTCACGAGATTTTTCGGAATTCGACCTATGGTCGCTGGCACCCTTTGCGGGTTCCGCGTGTGTCAACGGTCATGGACCTAAGCCGTGCGCTGGGCTGGTTGCCTCCCGAACAATTCATCACCTCGCCCCGCGCCAAGCCAGCGGCGTTGATCAACTGGCATACGCCGGAGTATGTTTCCGCTTTGCAGAGGGTTGAAGCAGATCAGTTCCACACCGACGAAGACCAACGGCGTTATGACATTGGCAGCGTAACCAATCCTGTGTTTGCCGAAATTTTTAGCAGGCCGGCTACGGCTGCGGGCGGGTCGATCCGCGCGGGCGAACTGCTGCGCGAGGGAGGTGTGATCTATAACCCGGCTGGTGGAACGCACCACGGGATGCCGGATCGCGCAAACGGTTTTTGCTATCTGAACGATCCTGTTCTTGCAATGCTGAGCCTGCGTCATCAAGGTGTGCGTCGCATCGCCTATATTGATATTGATGCACATCATCCCGACGGGGTCGAGGTCGGCTTTGGGGGTGATCCTGAGTGTTTGATGATTTCGGTCCACGAGGCGCGGTTGTGGCCGCGTAGCGGACCAATCGAGAATGATGCAGGCGGTAATGCGCTGAACCTGCCTGTGCCACGCGGGTTCAATGACAGTGAAATGGCCTTTACGAGAGACGAGTTAATCTTGCCCAAGGTTGCAGCGTTTCAGCCGGATGTGATCGTGTTGCTGTGTGGCGCTGACGGGTTGGAGGAAGATCCGTTGTCGCACATGGCACTCAGCAACAATGCGCAATTGGACGTATTGCGTGGGTTGATGGACATGGCACCCCGCCTATTGGTGTTGGGAGGTGGCGGGTACAATCCTTGGTCTGTCGGACGTTTGTGGACGCAGGTCTGGGGCGTGCTGAATGGGCAGAATGCGCCGGAGGTCTTGCCGGAAGCGGCTAAGGATATCTTGCGCGGACTGCGGTTTGACGGGAACAGGCGTGGGAAGAACCCGCCGGAACACTGGTTCACCACACTGCGCGACGCGCCGCGTGAGGGCGCTGTGCGGGATGAAATCAGGCAAGGCGTTCGAATATTGGCGGCGCGTCCCTTGCCGGGTTGAAAAATCTCAACGCCCCTTAGATCAATTGCATGCATAAAACACCGGATCTTTCCCCCGCAGCCATCAGTGCCATAATCGAAATGGCCCTGTCCGATCACACGAGCTTTGGCACGATTGAAAAGGAATACGGGTTAAACGACAGCGAAGTGAAGGCGCTGATGCGTGGCCATCTCAAGCCGTCCAGTTATCGCACGTGGCGCAAACGGGTGCGCAGTTTTGGCGATAGACGGCAGCATTATAAATAGGTGGTATAGCAAAAAGGCCCCCGCAATGCAGAGGCCTTTCCTTGTCCGGTTGAGCGGCGATCACTCTGCCCAGCTTACCCCTGTAAGGTCCGTCGCTTGTGTCGGTGCGTCCGCCCACAGACCTTGAACGCCTGCTTTGGCTACAGTTGTGGCCGCAAGCTGGAACAGATACCCGTTCACATATTCATCCGCGATGATCTGCTGTGCTTGTGCCATCATCTGATTGCGCATGTCCGGATCGGACGTGGTATTGAACTTGGCGATCAGGTCTTGGAATGCCTTGTTGTCATACTGGAAGTAGTAGTCCGGATTGGCATAAATTCCGATGTCCATCGGCTCTGTATGGCTCACGATTGTCAGACCAAAGTTTTTGCCACGGAACACGGTTTCCAGCCACTGCGCCCATTCAACGTTGGTGATTTCCGCTTTGATGCCCACCTCGGCAAGTTGTGCCGCGATGATTTCGCCACCACGACGTGCATAGGAGGGGGGTGGCAGGTGCAGCGTGGTTTCAAAACCATCCGCGAAACCCGCTTCGGCCAGCAAAGTCTTGGCTTTTTCGGGGTCATAACCGGACTGCGCCGTCAGATCGACATAGGCCGGGTTATGCGGGGCAAAATGGGTGCCGATGGGCGTGCCAAGGCCGAACATCGCTCCATCAATGATCGCTTGGCGGTCGATAGCGTGGGCCAATGCTTCGCGTACTTTCACGTTGTCAAAGGGCGGCATTTTGTTGTTGGTGGACAGGATTGTCTCACCCTCGGTGGAACCAACCAACACCTGAAAGCGCGGGTCTGCTTCGAACTGCGGCAGGTTCTCGGGGGCAGGGAAACCGGCAAATACATCCACGTCTTCGGCCATGACAGAGGCAAAGGCGGCTGTCGGGTCTGAGATGAACTTGAATGTCGCTTTTGCCAGTGCGGGTGCGTCGCCCCAATAGGCGTCATTGCGGCTGATCTCGACCTTGTCGCCCTGTGTCCAGCTGTCAAACTTGAACGCACCGGTGCCGATGGGTGTCTGTTTGATATTTTCAATGCTTTCGGGTGCCACGATCACCGCGTCGCCCCATGCGAGGTTGAAAATCATGTTGCCGTTGGGTTCGGACAGCTTCACTTCGACCGTCATCGGGTCGATCACGTTCACTTCTGAAATCGCTGTATAGAGGGCCTTTTGCGCATTTGCGCTGTCCTCTGCTCCGATACGATCAAGGGAGAATTTCACATCCTCGGCGTCCATCGTTGTACCGTCATGGAAGGTCACGCCTGCGCGTAGTTTGAACGTATACGTGAGTCCGTCATCCGAAATTTCCCAGCTTTCCGCGAGGCCCGGCACGACTGATCCGTCGCTCATAAAGCGGGTCAGTCCTTCGAACACGTTGGAGTAGAGCACGGAATCGATGGCACCTGCGGCAGCAGATGTCGGGTCCATGTGTGGCGGCTCAAGCTGCAACGCGACTGTGATGTCGTCCTTGGCAAGCGCAGCACCGGCCAAAAGGGCAGCAGTGCTGACGCCCAGCAAAAGTCGGGACAGGTGGAACATGGATGGTCTCCCTTGTTGAATTTATCAAAGGCTAGCCAAAACACCGCCTGCTGACCAGCCTTCGTTCGGAAGCAATTGCCATTACGGCGGCATGGGATTAGGCACGGCGACTTGAAAAGGGAGGCGGGGCGCATGACATCAACACTGGGCATTGATTTCGGAACGTCGAATTCCGCCGCTGGCATTTGTGTGGACGGCAAGCCGCATCTGATCCCGCTTGAGGGGGATGCGCAGACAATGCCGACTGCTGTGTTCTTTGATTTTGAGTCCAAGAAGATGTTGCTGGGGGTGCAAGCCAGTGACGCGCTTTTGAACGGAGACGAGGGCCGGTATATGCGCGGTCTGAAAAGCCTGCTGGGCACACGTCTGATGCGCGAAAGCCGGATGTTGCTGGGCGAGCGGCTGGATTTCATCGACATCGTTGCACGGTTCTTGTCCGAGGTGAAAACACGGGCTGAAAAGGCGACGGGACAGACGTTTACGCGCGCTTTGTCAGGGCGACCCGTACGGTTCCATTCCGATGATGAGACGCGCAACGCGCAGGCTTTGGTCGATTTGACAGAATGTTACGAGCGCGCAGGGTTTGATGGTGTGACGTTCCTGAATGAACCCGAGGCTGCTGCACGCGCGAACCGTGACGTATTGGCTGCCGGTGATCTGGGCCTTATCGTAGATATTGGTGGTGGTACGTCGGATTTCACCCTGTTTCGTCAACGGGGGGACGTGGATATCGACATAATATCGAGTTATGGTGTGCGGATAGGTGGCACCGATTTTGACCGCCGCCTAAGCATTGCGCGCGTGATGCCGCAACTGGGAATGGGCAGCCCGATCCGGCATGCCTTTGGCGACGATACGCATATCACGCCGAATGCGATTTTCAATGATCTTGCGACATGGGCAAAGATACCCTTTCTCTATAGCGCCGATACGATCAGGGCGGCCAAAGACCTGCAAAAATATGCCGTACACGAAGGGCGCTTGGCGCGTCTGGTGAAGGTGCTGGAAGAAGAGCTGGGGCATGATCTCGCCTTTGCTGTGGAGGCTGGCAAGATCATGGCGAATACGCCGGGGGTGGAAAAGCCTGTGATCAAGGTGGGTATGCTGAAACGCAAGGCAGTGCTGCCCCTGCCCGCCGAAATGATGACGAAAAAGCTTACGGGTTTGGCGGATCAGATTGGCGATGCCGCAGAAGCGATTCTGACACAGGCAAAGGTTGCGCCGGAATCTGTGAACAAGCTGATTTTTGTTGGCGGGTCGAGTCTGATGCAGGTTGTCGAGGACGCGCTGACCTCGCGCTTGCCGCTTGCGGAATTACATCGCGGCGCAGCACTAACGGCGATTGTCGATGGTTTGGCGCTTGGCGCAGGAGATGCCTAGCGCCTGAGCGCCAAGAATCGGGGAACGTCCTTGCAGTACGCGTCAAAGGCCGTGTCGTATTGAAGCCTCAGCCAGCGTTCTTCGAGAAAAATCGCGCCGAGATAGCCAAGCCCCCAGAACAGCAATGTGGCGACAACAGGCGGTGCAGGGACGACTATGGCCCATCCTGCCAGTCCAAACCATGTGGCGACATAGACCGGATTTCTGCTGTACCGGAACAACCCGTCCGTGCGCAAACCCTCTTTGGAACCAAAAGCGTTCTTCCAACCCAGACCGAATGTTGCAATGAACCCACCAGTGAAACCGATCACGATTAACAGTACGCCAAGGCCAAACATCCATGTTGGCGTCCATGTTGAATGCTTCAGAAAATACTCAATGGACGCAATCAACAAGCCGTAGACCATGATGCGAAACAGCCAGATAAAGCTGCGATCTTGCCAACTGTTATTGCGTGGCGGCGGCCAGAAGATGAAATTTTGGAAAACCAGATCTGCCAAAATTAAGCCAAGCAGAATGCCGGCCGCGAGCAGTGGAACATACGCGAAGACCATTAGGGGTTTGGAAGCAGCAGTGTTTCCAATGCGGCACCCATCACGCAGGCGCTGTCGATCATATCGTCAATGCCGATATATTCATCCGGCTTGTGCGCGAGGTCCAGAATGCCGGGGCCATAGGCGATGCAATTCTTCAGCTTGCCGATCCGGTCGATATGTTTCTGGTCATAACTGCCGGGGGAGGCGACGTATTTCGGGGCAACGCCCATAACATCCTCAATGGCTTTGGCAACAGTGCGCACGACGGGTGCTTTCTTGTCGGTCATGGAAGGCAGAACGGAGTTGCGTTCAGTTATTTCATATTCGAAATTTGGACGACTTTCGCGCAGTCCTTCCAGCAGCCCTGTCACTTCATCGCGCACCTGATCAAGCGGTTCTTCAACCAGAAAACGCCTGTCGATCACGATGCGACAACTGTCGGGCACGCAATGCGCTTGCAGCCCTGTAAACCCCGGTTCCGGTTCGTTCTCTCCGCCGTGAATTGAATTGATGTTCATCGTGGATTGTCGCGCGCCTTCGGGGACAACAGGCATATCAGTGTAGCGGGCCGCCATGGCGGGAAATAACTTGTCCTCGAATTCCTGCAGCACCGCGCCCATGTGACGGACGGCACAATCACCAAGGAATGGCATCGCGCCGTGGGCAATCTCGCCCTTGGTTTCAATCTCGGCCCACCAGCCGCCACGATGACCCAGACAAATACGGTCTTTGTTCAGGGGCTCGGGAATGATGACGTGCTGCACTTTGTCTGGGCTGAAGTGGCCGTGTTCCGCGAGGTATGCGACACCGCCGTAGCCGCCTGTTTCTTCATCGGCGGTGCCGGAAATTTCGATCGCTCCAGCAAAATCGGGGTGCGTTTCAATGAATGCCTCTGCCGCGATGATTGAAGTGGCAAGGCCTCCCTTCATGTCACAGGTGCCACGACCGTAAATTTTGCCGTCGGAGATTTCCGCGCCAAACGGGTCAAAAGTCCAGCCTGCGCCGACCTCGACCACATCCGTATGGCTGTTGAAATGCACACATTCGCCAGCGTGCTTGCCATTGCGCCGTGCAATGATGTTCCAGCGCGGATATTTGTCACTGTCACCGGGGGTCCCGTGGGCGCGGATCAACTGGGTCTCGAAGCCGTGCGCAGAGAGGCGGCGGTCAAGGTATTCGCAAATCAACCTGTAATCCTGACCCGGTGGGTTCAGCGTTGGAATTCGGATTAAGTCTTGCGTGAGCGCGATCAGGTCGTCCCGTTTCGCGGCAATGGCGTTTGAAAGTGCTGTTTTCATGTGCGCATCGTTTATCGGTTCCCTTTGTTTGGCAAGGGGGTTGGATCAGCCAGAGATGTCTTTCATGGCTGCCAACAGGCTGCGCACTTCGTCCAGCGTGTTGTAGTGACACAGCGAAACGCGCACGGCCGCCTGCAATCCCAAAGGTGTCAGGATGTTACCGGAGTAATGGTCTGCACGCCGGATATGGGTGCGGATGCCCTGTACGTTCAATTGCCCGACGATCTCGACCGCGTCGACATGATCCAGTGCGAAACAGACCAGTCCTTCGCGGTCGGGATTATCGCGCCCACCCAGGATCGTAACGCCGGGCAGGTCGGCAAGGCCCGGCAAATTGCCGTCACCGTTCAGCATCACGTCAGTAAGCATCTTTTCGTGTGCGTGGATTGCAGCGCCTGCTGCCTCGATGCGCTTACGCGGATCAATCTCATCGGATACTTCACAACCAAGCCAGTCGAAATACTGCACAACATCTGTGAAAGTGGCATAGGCACCCGTGTCGCGGGTTCCCATTTCCCAATTGCCTGCCGGTCCGTTTCTGAGCGTTTCTATTGGCAGCGCGGTCAGCCGGTCAGACGCCCAAGCCACACCGTATCCGTGCCGCGAGAAAACTTTGTAGGGCGACACGACATAACCGTCGATGTTATAACTAGCGATGTCGATCCGCCCGTGACTGGCATGCTGGATGCCGTCAACAATGATGTAGGCTTCGGGCGCAACGGTGCGAATGGCGGCCGCGATGCCGGCGACATCATTGGCGATGCCCGTAACCGGAGAAGTATGCAGGATCGTAGCGACCTGTACGTCTGGTGTCATGGCAGCAGCGTATGTCGTTGGTGTGACCTGTCCCGTTGCATCGTCATGCACGACATTTATGTAGGGTTTGCCAGCAAGCTCGGCCCAATGCTGTGCGGCGCTGCGCGAGGCGGGATGTTCGACAGAAGAGCCAATGATCTGACCACCCTTGGATGTTCCCATCACAGCGGTGCGGATCAGTCGGAACGTAAGCTCGGTCCCGGATTCTCCGACAAAAAACTGGCCCTCGGGGGCGTTAAAGAAGATCGCCATCTGTGCCTTGGAGTTCTTGATGACATCGACCAATGCGTGCGCGGCAGGATTGTCACGCCCCTGGTTGTCAGGGATTGCAGCGTAGATGCCCGACGTCTCAACCACAGACTTTAACGTTAAAGCGCCCCCTGCATTTTCAAAAAATATCCGCGGCCCTTGAAAGGGACAGCTTTCCACATGGGCAAATTTTCCGCGGATGGTATCGGTAAGCGTCTTGGATTCGGTGATCATGCGGTGTCCTTTCGTTAAGGCGCTATCATTGCGTATGTGGTAGCAGCCGCAAGGGGTTGATTTCGCACAATTGGCGGCGAGTGGCTTTGGTGATAGGCGAACCTACATGAATCCCACGAGAATTAAATTGCGTGCCCATGTGGACGCTTGCGGGCAGTAAAAGGAAACAGGACGTGGTGACAGGCAAGCCAGCACTCGGGGTGCGCGGATATTGGGACGCAGTCAAAGCATCGGTGTCACATGTGGGTGACAACAACCTCGCGCTGATTTCGGCCGGAGTTGCGTTTTTCTCAATGCTGTCGCTGTTTCCGGCACTTGCGGCCCTGATCGCTTTGTTGGGCCTGATTGCCGATCCGGTCGTGGTGATCGCACAGTTGGAGGATGTGCGTGGTCTGCTGCCGTCTGATGTCTATGACATCATAAACGCGCAAGTGGTCAGCCTTGTCACGGCCAGCAGCGATACTTTGGGTTGGGCTGGTATCGTATCGCTGGCGCTGGCGCTTTGGTCGGCGCGGGCGGGCGTTGGCGCGATGATTGTCGGTTTGAACGCGGTCTATAACCAACGAAACAGGAATACGGTAAAGCACTATCTGCGCGCTTTGATGTTGACGGTTGCTTTGGTTGCCGTTGGGATCGTGGCAACGGTCAGCCTTGTCATTATCCCTGTGTTTCTTGCGTTTTTCCCGCTTGGGGTGATTGGCACATTGCTCATAGATGCATTGCGATGGATCGTTGCGATATTCGTGCTGTTTGCAGGTATCGGGCTGCTGTACCGTTTTGGCCCAAATCGCAAGGCCGCGCGGTTTCGCTGGCTGTCTATCGGTGCGGTGATTGCGGTTGTGTTCTGGGCCATTTTGTCGGTCGGCTTTGCCTATTACGTTGGCAACTTTGGTAATTATAATCAGGTCTATGGATCCATCGGTGCAGTGATTGCGATGTTGGTGTGGCTGTGGATCAGCAGCTTTCTGGTCCTGTTCGGCGCAGCACTCAACGCGCAGATCGAATTACGTACGTTAGAGGACAGCACAGTCGGTCCGGCGAAACCAATGGGAAAACGCGGCGCTTATGCTGCGGACACATTTGTCGAAGTTGATGAGTAGGTTTGCGTAACCTGTGACGAACACCCGAAAGGCAGTGGCCTAAAAGCTGGGCGGCGTAGAGGCGCTGACGATTTCGCAGACTGTATCGCCAAGATTGCGAAAACGATGTGGCAGACGGCTGTCAAAGATGTATCCGTCGCCTCGTTCTAGGATCGAACTTACTCCGTCAACGGTAACTTCGATTGTGCCGCGCACCACAATCCCCGCTTCTTCCCCGTCATGCACAATTTCCTCTGGCCCGGTATCTGCACCGGGCGGATAGGTCTCGTGCAGAACCTGAAGCGCGTGGTTTTGCGCGTTGCCAAGCTGGCGCAGTGACAGGTTGCCTTCACTTGCAGGTGCAATCTCGGTTAGCTCGGATGCTTTGTAGAAAACCTTGGGCGTATCGGTGTCTTCGATGGTTGCAAAGAACTCTGCCATGCTGATCGGAATCGCGTCCAGAAGGCTTTTCAAGGAGGCAACAGAAGGGCTGGTCCGGTTCTGTTCAATCAGGGAAATGGTGCCATTGGTCAGCCCCGCCCGCGTCGCAAGTTCGCGCTGTGACAAGCCGCGTTGCATCCGTATCGTCTTGAGCTTTTGTCCGATGTCCAACGAAGCGATCCTTGTGTGTGAATGGTTTGTTTCCGGTATCTTTTCTATCTACTGCCACAGGCAATTTCCGGCCACCATATCCAGAAAAAGCAATTCCCCATAAAACAGCAATTGACAAGTATATTAAACAGGCCGATAGGATTTTTTAAACGAAACCGTTTGTCTTTATCAGAGGATTCTCATCATGTCCAAGACCGAAAAGAAACCACGCCGTAAGGCTGCACCAAAGAAAAAAGTAGCTGTCGTTGCTGAAACCAATGCGGTTGCAGATACCATTGTTGCCGAAGCTGTAGCCGGCGCTGATCTGACCAACGCTCAGCTGGTTGCCCGCCGCGAGGCTGCTGTGCCCCGTGGTGTTGCATCCGCTGCGCCAGTCTATGCCAAATACGCAGAGAACGCGGAACTGTGGGACGTTGAAGGTAACCGCTTTATCGACTTCGTCGGCGGCATTGGTGTGCTGAACACCGGTCACCGTCACCCCAAGGTGGTTGAGGCTGCCAAGGCGCAGGAAGATCACTATACGCACACATCTTTTCAGGTTGTGCCATACGCGCCTTACGTTGAACTGGCCGAGCGTTTGAACGCTTTGGCCCCAGGCAATGCGCCGAAGAAGACATTGCTGGTGACAACCGGTGCCGAAGCTGTAGAAAACGCGGTGAAAATCGCGCGTGCGGCAACAGGCCGCCCCGGTGTGATCGCATTCACCGGCGGCTATCATGGCCGCACGCTGCTGACGCTTGGCATGACTGGCAAAGTGTCGCCCTACAAAAAGGACGTTGGCCCGTTCCCTGCTGATGTTTTCCGCGCACCATTCCCGAATGCGCGTGACGGAATCACTGTGGATGACGCGATTACCGGTCTCAAGAACCTGTTCCTGACAGATGCACAGCCATCACGCGTTGCCTGTATCATCATTGAGCCGGTTCTGGGTGAAGGTGGTTACACGCCAGTTCCATTCGAGATGTTGCAGCAGTTGCGCGCGATTTGTGACGAGCACGGTATTCTGTTGATTGCTGACGAAGTACAGGCAGGTTTCGGCCGCACCGGTACATGGTTCGCGGTAGAGCATTCCGGTGTTGTCCCGGATCTGATCACCGTGGCAAAATCCATGGCGGGTGGTTATCCGCTGGCGGGTGTTATTGGTCGCGCCGACATCATGGACGCGATGGAACCTGGTGGTCTGGGCGGTACATATGGCGGCAACCCTGTTGCTTGTGCGGCAGCTTTGGCCGCGATTAACGCAATTGAGGAAGAAGGCTTGCTGGCCCGCTCCACCGCAATGGGCGACAAGTTCAAGTCACGTCTGGCCGAGATTGGCACGCGTTCCGCGCCATACCGTTTCTGGGATATCCGTGGACTTGGCGCGATGATCGCGGTCGAGTTTGTCACCGACTTTGAGACAGCTGCACCCGATGCGGCCTTCACCAAGCGTGTGATTGCCCATGCCTTGCAGCGTGGCTTGTTGCTGCTGAGCTGTGGCATGCACGGCAATGCCTTGCGCATCATGGTGCCACTGACGGCGTCCGATGCGATCATCGACGAAGGTCTGGCGATTCTGGAAGCCGCAGTTCAGGCAGCGGTTGCCGAAGGCTAAACCGCCCGACACGAAATCCGAAAAGGCGTGCGGGGCAACCCGCGCGCCTTTTTCTTTTGTGATTTGAGAGGGCTGGAATTCCGCCTACGTGATGCGCGCGAATGATTCCGCCTGTGCACGATCCCAGCGGCTTTTGTTGCCAAGGTAATCCTCCGCGTTGTCATCCAGCAAATACCCTTCAGGTAAATCGGCATACACATCGCTGGCTTCTACCATGCCTCTGTCACCGCCTCTTACCATCATGTGATATGGCAGGAAGTCACCGGGATGATGCAGGCCCGCAGCACCGGTCATTTCGCCCAACGCCTCCATCGTGTTCCGATGGAAACGGGCAACGCGCTGGCTCTTGTGTTCTATATTCAGTGCGCGCATGCGGATCGGATCTTGAGTGGCGACACCAACCGGGCAGTGATTGGTGTGACAGGCCTGTGCCTGAATGCAGCCGATCGCAAACATGTAGCCGCGTGCCGAATTGCACCAATCTGCGCCCAAGGCCAAGGCGCGCGCAATATCAAAGGCCGATACGACCTTGCCTGCTGTGCCTATCTTGACCTGATTGCGTAAACCCGCACCGCGCAGTGTGTTATGCACAAATGTCAGCCCCTCGATCATCGGCATGCCGACATGGTTCGAGAACTCAACAGGGGCAGCACCCGTGCCCCCTTCGGTCCCGTCCACAACGATAAAGTCAGGGACGATACCCGTCTTTAACATGGCCTTAACAATGCACATGAATTCTCGCCGATGCCCGATACAGAGCTTGAAACCGACAGGTTTCCCGCCCGCCAATTCGCGCAATTGGCCGATGAATTCCATCATTTCAATCGGTGTCGAAAACGCGGAATGGGCCGCTGGAGACACGCAATCTAAGCCCATCGGCACACCGCGTGCCTCAGCAATTTCTTCGGTAATCTTGGAGGCTGGCAATAACCCGCCATGGCCGGGCTTGGCACCTTGGCTCAACTTCAATTCGATCATCTTGACTTGATCCAGCGACGCTGTTGCCTTGAACTTTTCAGGATCAAAAGATCCGTCAGCCGCTCGACTGCCAAAGTAGCCCGAAGCCAGTTGATAGATCAGATCACCGCCCCCCTCTTTGTGGTAGCGGCTGACAGATCCTTCGCCCGTATCATGGGCAAATCCACCCAGTTTGGCACCTGTGTTAAGTGCCTGAATAGCATTGGCTGACAGCGACCCAAAGCTCATTGCGGAGATGTTATAGAGAGAGGCGGAATAAGGTTTGGTGCATTGCGGGCCGCCAATGGTCGTGCGGAAATCAAAGTCGGTGATATGCACGGGCATGACGGAATGTGTGACCCACGAATAGCCCGCATCATAGACCCGCTTCCGTGTCCCGAACGGCCGCGCATCTTCCTGACCTTTGGCGCGTTGATAAACCAGCGAGCGGTTGTCGCGACTGAACGGTTCTTCATCCTGATCGGATTCAATCAGGTACTGGCGGATCTCTGGCCGGATCCCTTCAAAAAAGAACCGCATGTGACCCAGGACGGGATAGTTGCGCAGAATGGAATGTCTGGTTTGTGTCACATCATAGATGCCCATCCCTGACAAAACTGCAAACACGGCAAATGGGAGGACAAACCAGCCGCTCCAACTAAAAACCAATATCAATGAAATCAGCGCGAGGGCCATTACGGCGGCGAAAGTCGAAAATCTGGTCAAAGACCCAAAGTCAGGCATGTTGTTCCTTTTAGCCGCTGTGTTAATGGTTTGCGCCACTTTGACAAAAATGAACGCCTGCGCAAGTATTTGCGCTTAACACGTGTGAGACGGGCCTATCTTTACTTATCCTCTCATCCTCATATCTTTAATATATGAAGGATGAAATATCATGCATTTGTTTACTTCATGACCGACTGGAAAACCTTTCTTGTAGTCCATTGGAAACCTGCCTAGGCTATCTCTCAGTTCGCTTTGCAGGTGGTTCGGGAGCCATCTGACCAGCAAAGGAAAGAACCGGGGTGCCATGAAGAAGACTTTCACGATCCAACGGAAACGGACTGGTACGGCAGAGCCAGGCAGACCGCATTCTGCCGGAAAGCAGCAAAACTGTCATTTTTGAGCAACGCTCATATCCGGCCCGAAAGGTCAAGTTCCGCAGGTGCAACGTCATCTGTTTCCCTTGTGCATTTATCGGCGTACAGAGCGTGCAAAGCGGCGTTGTAGACGGGTCAATTCCCGCCCTGCGCTGTATTTCACGGAGTATTGAACCATGACCCCTTTCGCGATTGCCGGCGTGCAGATGTACGTCAATGCCCTCCATTCCAACGTCGACGGGATGATCCAGCGGCTTGATATTCTGATGGCACGTTTCCCTTGGACACAAATGGTGTTGTTTTCCGAGTTGGCCCCATTTGGTCCGTTGGACCGTTTTGCCTTGCCGCCCGAGAACGAGACAATCGAGAAGTTTCAGGAGGCGGCCGCCAAGCATCGTGTTTGGCTGATCCCCGGCTCGATGTTCCTGAAAGACCCTGAAGACGGCCGCATGTACAACACTTCGGTTGTAATCAATCCCGAGGGCGAAGTGATCCGCCGTTATTCCAAGATGTTCCCGTTCCGCCCGTATGAGGAAGGGGTCGCAGCTGGTACAGAATTCTGCATCTTTGACGTGCCGGATGTGGGCCGTTTCGGCCTGTCGATCTGTTATGATATGTGGTTTCCGGAAACGACGCGCCAACTGACCAGCCAAGGCGTTGAGGTGCTGTTGCACCCTGTTTTGACAGGCACAACGGACCGCGATGCAGAGTTGGCGATTGCGCGCGCCACAGCAGCGCAATTCCAGTGCTACATCTTTGATGTGAACGGATTGGGCGCGGGCGGTGTTGGCAAGTCTTGCGTGGTCGATCCTACCTCTATGGTGTTGCACCAATCCGCAGGGCAAGAAGACATGTTTCCGATTGAAGTTGATCTGTCCGTGGTGCGCCGCCAACGCGAAGCGGGTATGAAAGGGCTGGGTCAGGTTTTGAAATCATTCCGTGACCGGTCTACTGACTTTTCCGTCTACGACCGCAACAGCGGCACCGACGCGTACCTCAAGACTCTGGGGCCGCTTGAAATACCGCAACAAGGCAATCGCGCGGGTCTGCAAGCAGCAGTTCCTGCATTGCGTGTGCCTGATGTTCCGGGATTTCAGGATCAACTGGCCATGCCGGGATTTGCGCAAAACCAACCCGAGTTTGCGCCAGAACCCTTGCCAAACGCTTCGGCGGGAATGGCGGTTGCGCCTGCGCAACCGGTAGCTCCTGCTGTTGCGATTCCAAATCCACCTGTCAAACCTGATACACTGGCGGGAACAGACGAAACATCCAGCGGTTAATCCGCTGCAATAAGCCCCGAAAAATGTCGTATCGGAGCAGAATGCAGCAGCTTGGCCGTCCAACGGAGAAGACATGATGCATTCGATGAACGAATATTCTTCCGCGATCCAGCTACGTTCTGACAGGTGGAGCGCTCTGCGTCAGGCTTGCGCTGCACTGACGCGGGATCCTGATGCCAAACAGCGTAAGGTGCTGAGCAGTCGAATCACAGAGTTGTTTTCGTCTCTGGCAATTATTGAACCTTATTGGGCTTTCCCGGGCATGGCCGCCTTTGAGCACCTGCGCCGCCAGTTCGATCACGGGAGCTTTGAAGACCTTGCGTTCGCAGTAAGCCGCGTGACCCGTGCGCTGACAACGGGTGCCTATCGCCGCCGCCACATTCCGCTGGACCGTGACAGTGTGGACCACGAGGATGATGACGAGGCAATGTTGCCACCCGAGGCACGCGCCTTGGCGAAGCCCTATTTCGAAGTGTTGATTGTTGATAATGTAAACGATCAGCAAGAGCGGTGGTTAAAATCCAACGTGACCCGCATGCGCCGGTCTGAGGATTCGTTCATCTACGAAGCGGTGGTTGTCCCCAGCATCGAAGACGCGCTGATCGCGGTGCTGTTTAACCACAACATTCAAGCCATTGTTGTACGCCCCGGACTGACGTTGAAATCCAAGACGGACCAAGACCTTTTGACCCGTTATCTGGCCCGCGCGGGCGGACGTGAGGAAATCGAAGCAATCGAGCCGGAGAATTACGGCCCTGAACTTTGCAGGATGATTGCCAAGGTACGCCCCGAACTGGATGCTTATCTTGTCACCGAGCGGTCGGTCGAAGACATCGCAGGGCACGATCTGGGTATTTGCCGGCGGGTTTTCTACAATCAAGAAGACTTTATGGAATTGCACCTGAACATCCTGCGCGGTGTCCAGTCGCGCAATAAGTCCCCCTTCTTTACGGCGCTGGTCGAATATTCCAAACAGCCAACGGGTGTGTTTCACGCAATGCCGATCAGCCGTGGCAAGTCAATCACGCGGTCACACTGGATTCAGGATATGGGCGCATTCTATGGCCCGAATATTTTCCTTGCCGAAACTTCGGCAACTTCGGGCGGGCTTGATTCCCTGCTTGATCCTGTAGGGCCGATCAAGGAAGCTCAAGAGCTTGCCTCTCGTGCCTTCGGGTCAAAACAGACATTTTTTGCCACCAACGGCACATCGACCTGCAACAAGATTGTCGTGCAGGCGTTGATCAAACCGGGCGACATCGTGCTGGTGGACCGTGATTGCCACAAGTCACACCATTACGGCATGGTGCTTGCGGGCGCACAGGTCAGCTATCTCGACAGCTATCCGTTGAATAAATACTCGATGTATGGCGCGGTGCCGCTCAAGGAAATCAAACATCAACTACTGACGCTCAAGGCGGCGGGCAAGCTGGATCAGGTGCGGATGTTGCTGTTGACCAACTGCACCTTCGACGGGCTGGTTTACAATGTCGAACGCGTGATGGAAGAATGCCTTGCGATCAAGCCGGACCTGATTTTCCTTTGGGACGAAGCATGGTTCGCCTTTGCCCGTTTCAGCCCGACGTACCGCCAGCGGACAGCGATGAATGCCGCCAATGTGCTGCGTGAAAAACTGAAATCCGACAAACATGCGAAAGCCTATGAGGCGCAGCAGGCGGAGTTGGAAGGTGCCGATGATGAAACGTTAATGCGCACCCGTCTGATCCCGCCGCCATCTGCACGGGTTAGGGTCTATGGAACGCAATCAACGCATAAAACACTGACCTCACTGCGGCAGGGGTCCATGATCCACGTGAATGATCAGGACTTTAAGGGCGAAGTGGAGCAGGCGTTTCACGAAGCATATATGACGCATACGTCGACCTCCCCCAATTACCAGATTATTGCATCGCTCGACGTTGGCCGTCGTCAGGTGGAGTTGGAAGGATTCGAATTTGTGCAGAGGCAGGTCGAGGCGGCGATGTCGATGCGTCGCGCGATTTCGGACCATCCGCTGCTATCGAAGTATTTCTGCGTTTTGACCGCCGGCGACATGATCCCCGAAGAACACCGCGAAAGCGGTGTGACCAGCTACTACGATACGGAGCAGGGCTGGACCGACATGTGGGATTGCTACGAGAAGGACGAGTTCGCGCTTGATCCAACCCGTGTGACCTTGGCTGTTGGTGGAACTGGCTGGGACGGGGATACATTCAAGACTGACATCCTGATGGATAAATATGGCATCCAGATCAACAAGACCTCGCGCAATACCGTCCTGTTTATGACCAACATTGGCACTACACGTTCCTCTGTTGCCTATCTGATCGAAGTGTTGGTCGAGATTGCAAAATCGCTGGATGAACGTTTGGATGACGCCAGCCGGATGGAGCGACTGTCGCATGACAAGCGCGTAAAAAACCTGATGGAAGATTATCCGCCGCTGCCGGATTTCAGCCGTTTTCACGATGCTTTCCGCGCGACAGACACCCCCGAAGGTGACATCAGAACCGCCTATTATCTTAGCTATGATGACAGCAATTGCGATTATCTTGACCTTGATGGATCGCTTAAGGACGCAATGGCTGAAGGCAGAACGATTGTCTCGGCGTCCTTCATCATTCCCTATCCACCGGGTTTTCCGATTCTTGTGCCCGGACAGGTAATTTCGGCTGAGATTCTTGCATTCATGCGTGCGTTGGACGTGAGCGAAATTCACGGCTACCGCCCTGATCTGGGTTTACGTGTCTTTACAGATGCGGCGCTCGAAAGTGTGCGCAGCAGACGCATTTCTGACAAAAAGACTTAAAAAGGGGACCAATATTATGGCTACAGTTCTTAGAAACATTTCCGAAATCCGCCGGTTCTTTCATCGAAACGAAGATCCGATCTATTTCATATCGGCGACCAATTTCAATCTCTTGGGCCTCGATGAATGGGTCAAGAATTTCAAATATATCTGCTACATTGACTGTTA
The DNA here is from genome assembly GCA_947501805.1 of uncultured Sulfitobacter sp. Lineage (GTDB taxonomy): Bacteria > Pseudomonadota > Alphaproteobacteria > Rhodobacterales > Rhodobacteraceae > Sulfitobacter. The sequence continues at coordinate 189,881 of CANMXJ010000003.1, forward strand.
TGGCGGCAAACATCCGAACGTGTTTTGCCCTTCCGAACAGCCCCATGCAGAATTCCAGTCCATTGAAGACATCAACAACTATCTGTTGCAGCACAAAGAGGTGATTGATTTCATCAAGCGTCGCGGCGGCAAACCCAAGTTTGTTTTTCTGATGTTTGATGAAGAAACCGAGCGTTTGTCGAAAGAACTGGGTGCGTCGGTTTGGTTCCCCAAGGCGAAGCTGCGTACCAAAATGGACAACAAGATCGAAACGGTCCGGATCGGCAACAAGGCTGGTGTGCCTTCGGTGCCGAACGTACTGTCAGAGGTGAAGTCTTATGATGATCTGAAAAAGACATGTGACAAAGCGGGGATTGGTCACGATCTGGTGCTGCAATCCGCCTTTGGTGACAGCGGGCACACGACATTTTTCATCAAATCCGAAGCCGATTTCCGACGTCACGAGAGCGAGATCATCGGCGAGGGCGAGATCAAGATCATGAAGCGGATTGATTGCCGTGGTGCGGCTATTGAGGCCTGTGCGACCAAGGAAGGCACGATTGTTGGGCCTTTGATGACGGAACTGGTGGGCTTCAAAGAGCTGACACCCTATCGCGGCGGATGGTGCGGCAATGAAATTCTTGCGACGGCATTTCCGCCCAAGGTGCGTGAAAAGGCGCGTGAGTTGACGTTCAAATTTGGTGAACAACTACGCAAGGAAGGGTATCGCGGGTATTTCGAACTCGACTTCCTGATTGACAAAAAGACCGGTGATCTCTGGCTTGGCGAGCTGAATCCGCGCATTACGGGGGCGTCTTCGATGACCAACCACGCGGCATTTGCCCATGCAGACGCGCCGCTGTTCATTTTCCATCTGCTTGAATTCTCCAAGAAGAAATTCAATCTGGATGTGGACGAATTGAATGCCCGTTGGTCTGATGCGGCCAATATCGACAGCTGGTCACAGATGGTGATCAAGCACACAGATGACTCTGTGGATATCTGTACTGAAGTGCCCGAAACCGGCATTTACAAGATGAAAGAAGACGGCAGCGTGGTGTTTGATCGTTTTGATTATCACCGGCGGGCGGTTGAGTCCGAAAACGAAGCATTCTTTCTGCGCATCCTGCAACCGGGCGATTACCGCTATGAGGGCGCGGACATTGGTATCCTTGTGACGCGCGGGCGCTCCATGACCAAATCGTTTCAGTTGAACGAACGGGCAAGAAAGTGGATTCACGGGATCAAGAACACGGTCGATGGCAAACCTTTGCCAACTGCACAAGCTGGCCCGGCTCTTGCCGATCCGGCATTCAAGATCCTGTAACCGGAAGGCCGCAATGTACTGGCGCGCCCTCAATATCGAAAAGCCCGGTCCGGTCTGGGCCGGGCTTTTTAATGAATATTGGCCCGACTACCGTCAGTGGTGGCTGAAGGAGGGTGAAACCTCGCGCCCGACTTTTAGCCAGTGCCGCCGTGCGCTGGCCGAACATATGCCAGAACTCATGCCGCTTTATGAGGACCTCTGCATGCAAGCAGGTGGTGGCGATGTCGCGGCGCGGTTCCTGAGTTTTTACAATCCGCCGCCCTATATGGCGGGATGTTCCCAGGCGATCTGGGCTGGCAAAGAGCCGGTCATGGTGCGCAATTATGATTATGATCCAAACGCATTTGACCAGTTGGTGATGAAAACAAACTGGCAGGGGCGGCAGGTGCTTGGGACCTCTGACGGGCTGTGGGGGTTGGTTGATGGGGTGAACGATGCGGGTCTTGCGATTTCACTCACCTTTGGCGGGCGACGCGATGTAGGTGACGGTTTTGGTGTGCCACTGATTTTGCGTTACGTGCTGCAAACTTGCGAGACTGTGAACGATGCGACGGCTGTGCTGGCCCGCGTCCCTACCCATATGAGTTACAACGTCACGGTGCTGGATCGCAATCGCAACTATGCGACGGCGATGATGGCACCGGATCGTGAGACGGTGATCACGCACGCAGCGGTTGCCACCAACCATCAGGAAAATATCGAATGGGTCAGCCACGCGCGATTTACAGCGACCGTGGAACGGGAGCGGTATCTGTTGAACCGCCTGCGGATGCACAAGGATCCGCAAGAGAAATTTATCGGTGCGTTTCTCAAGCCGCCCCTGTATTCGACAGCTTTCAACGTCGGATTTGGCACACTTTACACTGCCGTCTATCGCCCGCGCAAACGTGAGATGGAATTGCGCTGGCCCGGCACGATCTGGCCCTTGTCGCTGGATGAATTTGTTGAGGGCGCACGCGAAGTTTATCTACCGGGGGCTTTATGACCAAAGGACCACTTTCATCGCTAAAGGTTGTTGAGTTTTCCGGCTTGGGCCCCGCGCCATTGGCCGGGCAACTGCTGGCTGATCTGGGCGCGCAAGTGGTTACGGTGGATCGCAAGTCGGCCCCTGCTGATCCCGCAGACATCAACCGGCGTGGCAAGAAATCCGTGGTTCTGAACTTGAAATCGGAGGTTGGATTTGATGCTGCCCGCCGCCTGATCGCCGCCAGTGACGTGCTGATTGAAGGATTCCGTCCCGGTGTGATGGAAAGGTTGGGGTTGGGCCCTGATACCTGTCCAGAAACGCTGATCTATGCGCGGATGACGGGCTGGGGGCAGGACGGCCCGTGGGCGCAGACCGCAGGCCATGATATCAACTATCTCGCTTTAACCGGTGCGTTGCATGCCATGGGTGCAGGGGATGCGCCGCCGGTCCCGCCGATGAACCTTGTGGCCGACTATGGCGGGGGCACGATGTTCCTGATCTTTGGTATTCTGGCGGCTGTCATCGAGCGTGGCATTTCCGGTAAAGGGCAGGTTGTGGATGCCGCGATGGTCGACGGTGTTCCCGCAATGATGGGTTTGATCCACGGTATGTTGGCCCAAGGTACATGGACGGAGAACCGCGCGGACAACTGGCTCGACGGGGCTGCGCCTTTCTATCGGTGTTATACCTGTTCGGACGGCAAGTTCATTTCCGTAGGCGCACTGGAACCGCAATTCTATGCGATCCTGTTGGAAAATCTTGGATTGCCCGACGCCTATCGCGCGAACCAGAATGACAAGGCTACGTGGCCTGCCCGAAGTGCGGAGTTTGCAGCTGTTTTCGCGACCCGGACCCGCGATGCATGGGCCGAGGTTTTTGACGGGACAGATGCCTGCGTGGCACCGGTTTTGACTTTCTCGGAGGCGACACAGCACCCTCACATGGCAGCGCGTCAGAATTTTTCGAAACCAGAGGGTATTGTGCAATCCGGCGTAGCACCAAGGCTCAGCAGATCGCTTTCACACCCTGTTTCAAGCCCCACAGCCGTCGGCGCAGATACACGTGATGTTTTGACGGCAATAGGCCTGAACGCGAGGGAAATAGCGGCACTTGCGGATTTGTCCTGATCCAAACCGCGCCTCAATCGGGCTGAACAGTTAAGCGTGTTATCCCGTCAAGTGTTCCTGTAATATGCGCTTATGAAGGACTTTGCCGCCACCGATGCCATAGACATGCTGGACGACTTGATTGTTTGTCCGCAATGCGATGCTGTCTTCCGCTTGAAAAAGCCCAAGAACGGGGAGCGCGCGACATGCCAGCGGTGTCACAAGGCGCTGATCTCCCCGCGCCGCAATGCGGGGCTGCATATCATCGCTGTGGCTTTGGCGGTGTTGTTTCTGATCATCGGTGCGGCAGTATTTCCGTTTCTGACAATCGACGCGGCTGGGAACAAAAACGCGGTATCAATTCTTGATGCAGCTCTGGCTTTTGCCGGTGGGCCGATGATCTTTCTTTCGCTTGCAACGGCGGCGCTGATCATCTTCGTGCCGCTGCTGCGTGTTTTGCTGACGCTGTATGTCCTTGTGCCTGTTGTGCTGGACAGACCTCATGCTCGCCACGCGATTGTCGCGTTCCGGCTGTCAGAGGCGCTTCGTCCTTGGTCTATGGCGGAAATTTTTGCCATTGGCTGCGCGGTCGCACTGGTCAAGGTGTCTGATCTGGCGCATGTCGGATTTGGTCCGGCATTCTGGATGTTTGGAATTCTCGTTGTTCTTGTGATCGCGCAAGACAGTTTTATGTGCAAGTGGTCAGTATGGTATCGTCTGGAACACCCAAGAAATTCGTAACGGCACGCGAACTGGGCATTGTTGCCTGTCGACGCTGTACGAAAGCATGGCCGATGGGAACGCCCGTCTGCGGGCGCTGTGGTCACAAGCTGGCCTCGCGTGATCCGCTCAGCCTGCAACGTGTCTGGGCGTTTTGGCTGATGGGACTGATTTGTTACATCCCTGCAAACATCTACCCGATGCTCAGCACCCAAACCTTGTTCAAGGTCGATGAAAGTACGATTATTGCCGGTGCAGTCGAGCTTGCCCATCACGGTGCGTTTGGTATCGCTGCGATTATCCTGTTTGCATCCGTCGTGATCCCCCTGGCGAAGTTCTGGGCGGTTGCCTATCTTGCAATCAGCGTCAAGAATCCCACAGGCGTTTCCAACTACCGGCGTCAGTTGTTGTATGAAGTGGTCGAGTACATTGGCCGCTGGTCTATGATTGATATCTTTGTGGTTGCGATTTTGTCTGCGCTGGTGCAACTCAAGACACTGGCATCGATCAACCCCGGTCCAGCGGCAATCTTTTTTGCCCTGTCCGTGATATTTACGATGTTGTCTGCACAGGCCTTTGACTCCCGACTGATCTGGGACATTCAGGCAAAAGAAAAGGGCCGCACACAATGAGTGAAGATTTGCCGGAGGTGTCAGTGTCACCCGTGCGCAAAGCGTTCTTGAGCGGTGCATCTGTTGTCTGGATTATTCCGTTGCTGGCGCTTTTTGTAGCGCTCTATGTGGCATGGCATTCATTTAACGATCGCGGCCCGCTGATCCTTGTGCAATTTGAAAAAGGAGCCGGGATCAAGTCGGGCGAGACCGAGTTGAGGTACCGCGATATAACTGTGGGTGTGGTTGAAAAAGTCGGATTTACCGAAGGGCTGGGCAAGGTCACCGCAAGTATTCGCGTAGACAAAGAAGTCGCCCCTTTTATCGACAATGGCGCGGTGTTCTGGATTGTGCAGCCCGAGGTCACGGCCCAAGGCATCACAGGTTTGAGTACCGTCTTGAGCGGCGTGTACATCGAAGGATCATGGGATGATCAGCCGGGTACACAACCCGACCGTTTTCAGGGTGCATCAGAGCCGCCATTGATCCGACCGGGTCAGGAAGGGCTGGAAATCGCCTTTCGCACTGTTGCTAACGGCCAGCTGACGGATAATGCACCGATCCTTTACAAGGGCATCGAAGTTGGTCGCGTCGGGCGCGCGCGGATTTCACCACGCGGTAACTTTGCCATTGTCGAGGCGCTCATCTTTGATGAGCACCGCGCATTGATCAATGAATCCACCCGATTTTGGGACACTTCCGGCTTTAGTGTGAGCATTGGTCCGGCGGGGGCCGAGATTGATTTCTCTTCCATTGCGACCTTGGTGGGCGGCGGTATTACCTTTGATACGTTTGTGTCGGGAGGTGGTCGTGTGGCTGATGGCACGGTGTTCGAGATATTCCCGGACAAAGAAACAGCCCGAAATTCCGTATTCAATGCCTCCGAAGTTGAACCTCTGGAGATTAGCGTGATCTTCAACGAGAACATTTCAGGGCTGGTGATCGGAGCACCGGTTGAATTGAGCGGCCTCAAGATTGGTCAGGTTGAAGCGCTCTCCGGCATTGTGGATTATGATCAGTTTGGTGATAGCCGGGTGCGTCTTAACGTGAACTTGTCGATCCAGCCTGCGCGTCTTGGCTTGCCCGACGAAGTCAGCGCAGAAAATGCGCTGGCGTTCTTGCAAAACAGGGTTGCGGCCGGAATGCGCGCGCGTCTGGCTTCGGCCAGTTTGTTAACGGGCGGATTGAAGGTGGAGCTAGTGATGGTGCCCGATGCACCGCCCGGACGTCTTGTCGGAACAGTGGACGACTTTCCGGTCATGCCTACAACACAGAACGAAACCTCGGATGCGGCAGCGACTGTTGAAGGGGTCTTTACCCGCATCAATAATCTGCCGATCGAAGAGCTGTTGAACGCTGCGATCAACTTTATGGATTCTGCCGAGAGCTTTGTTTCAAACGAGGATTTGAGAGAGGCCCCGACCGATGTGCGTCTGTTGCTGGCAGAACTGCAAGGGCTGGTATCTTCCGAAGATGTACGCAACATCCCTGTGGCGTTGAATGCGACATTGTCACGAGTCGAAACGCTGGTTGCTCAACTGGAGCAAGAACGCATAGCGGAGCGCTTGTCCGACGTGCTGGCATCAGCGGCAAGTGCGGCGACCTCTGTTGAAGCTTCTGTCGCCGGTGTGCCGGACCTGATCAAGCAAATCGAAGCGGTTGCGGCCAAAGCAGAAACGCTTGAGTTGAACGAACTTGTTTCGGAACTAACGGTCCTGACGCGTTCTGCTGATGCGCTGATCGGGACGGATGACGCTGTGGCGCTTCCCGGCTCGCTGAAACGCGCCTTGGATGAAGTGAACTACACCCTTCAAGAGCTGCGCGAGGGCGGTGCGATCGAAAACGTTAATCAAACGCTTGCCTCCGCACGCAACGCAGCAGATAGCATTGCGGTGTCATCCAAAGACCTACCCAAGATTGTTGAGCGCTTGTCAGCACTATTCGCGCAGGCAGGGCAAACGCTCGAAGGATATAACAAAGGGGAGGAGCTGAGCCGTTCTGCCCAATCCGCGTTGCGCGATATCCAAAAGGCGGCTAACGCCCTTGCCTCTTTGGCCAAGACCATCGAACGTAACCCCAATTCTCTTTTGCTGGGAAGATAGATCATGACCATTGCTGCACGCGTTTTGACATTTCTACTGCCCTTGATAATGGCTGCTTGTGGATCACCTGAGCTGGTTTCCGTCAGTGCCCCCGAGATCACCAAGAAAGCGCGTATTGCCTTTGGCGCGGTTCAGGTAAATGACGTGTCACTACCAAGCCATGCCGCGGCTGATGAAATTCACATCCGCGAAGATGACGGTACGCTTAGCAGTAGTTCCGGAGTGCTTTGGTCAGATGCGCCTGAACGCGCGATTGCGCTTGAGTTAAGTCAGAACCTTGCCCGTCTGACAGGCCGCCGTGTCGCGTCTGAGCCGTGGCCCTTTGAGGCTTTTCCGGATGCAAGGCTTGAGGTCCGCTTTACCGAGTTGGTCGCGACAAGCGCGGGCAGCTTCGAAGCCTCGGGCCAGTATTTTGTCGGTGTCGCGGATGGCAGGCGCGAACGCTCGGGCTTGTTTGACCTTAGTGTTGCTTTTGATCCAAAAGGCGGGCCGGGCGCAATTGCGCGCGCACGTGGTCAGCTGATCCTTGACCTTGCAGAGTTCATCGCGGGTGACGGGTTGAAATAGTCGCGAGCCGTCGCGATTTGTGGCGGCTGCGGGATTAAGTTTTAAGGCCAAGTGAAGATGGGGCTGTGCCATATCGGCCAGCCCCGTCTCTGCTTCAGGTGGTCAGAAGTCGAGATTTTCGACGTTCAGGGCATTTTGCTGGATAAATTCGCGGCGCGGCTCAACCACATCGCCCATCAACTTGGTAAACAAATCATCGGCTTCGGCCATGTCTTCGACCTTGACCTGCAACAATGTGCGCGCATCAGGGTCCAGCGTGGTTTCCCAAAGTTGATCGGGGTTCATTTCCCCAAGACCTTTGTAGCGTTGCAGCGACAGACCTTTTTCACCTTCGGTCAGGATGGCGTTCAACAGGTCCATCGGGCCGTGGATCAATTGTGTACGGTCCTTGCGCACCAAGGTGGCGGGCAGATCATAGACATCCTGCAAATGCTCCGTAAACGTGCCTGAACGCTTTGCGTCACTGGAACGTAACATCTTGCCGTCCAGCGTGCGCACTTCTTCGACACCGCGCAGGATGCGAGCGAGTTTGATACCGTGATCTTGCGTAATCCGGCCTTGCCAACCCCGTTCGTATTCGAACGCAATCAGGTCCAGACGTTTGGCAACTTTGTCCGCTACGCCCTGCAGATCGCGGTCTACGGCACCGGCAACAAAGGCACCCGCAATGGCGGCTTGTTCAAGGATGTGACGCGGGTAATGCGTTGGGAATGCTTCCAAAACGCGCCGCATCTGGCGAGCAAGGTCAACAACGCGGGCCAGATCGGCTCCGGTGATTTCTTCGCCATTGCCCTGACGCAGCATTGCGCCCTCAATACCTTGCGCGACCAGATATTCCTCCATCGCAGCTTGGTCTTTGAGATACACTTCGGACTTGCCCCGCGATACTTTGTAGAGTGGTGGCTGCGCAATGTAGAGATGTCCGTTCTCGATCAATTGTGGCATTTGGCGGTAAAAGAAGGTGAGTAGCAATGTGCGAATATGCGCACCGTCGACGTCCGCGTCCGTCATAATGACGATTTTGTGGTAGCGCAGCTTGTCAATGTTGAATTCATCCCGTCCGATGCCTGTGCCAAGTGCCATGACGAGGTTACCGATTTCTTGTGATCCCAGCATCCGGTCAAAACGTGCGCGTTCGACGTTAAGGATTTTACCTTTCAAGGGCAGGATCGCCTGTGTCTGACGGTCGCGACCTGTCTGTGCGGAGCCACCAGCGGAATCGCCCTCCACAAGGAAAAGTTCGGTCTTGGATGGGTCTTTCTCGGAGCAATCCTTGAGCTTTCCCGCAAGAAAGTTCACATCCATCGCTGTCTTGCGCCGTGTGAGGTCACGCGCCTTGCGCGCAGCTTCGCGCGCATGGGCCGCCTCGATGATCTTGCTGACAACGATTCGCGCTTCGGTCGGGTTTTCCTCAAACCACTCGGCCAGCTTTTCGTTGACCAGTCCTTCAACAGCAGGGCGCACTTCAGAGGACACCAGCTTGTCCTTGGTTTGCGAACTGAACTTCGGATCAGGCACCTTGACGCTTAGGACGCAAGTGAGACCTTCGCGTGCATCGTCACCCGTGAAAGTGACTTTTTCCTTTTTGGCGATGCCTGAAGACTGTGCGTAGTTGTTGATTGTCCGTGTCAACGCACCACGAAAGCCTGCCAGATGCGTACCACCGTCGCGCTGCGGAATGTTGTTGGTGAAGGGCAGGACATTTTCATGATAGCTGTCATTCCACCACATTGCGACCTCAACGCCGATGTCGTCCTTTGTGCCGGTCACAAAGATCGGCTCGGGCATAACAGAGGTTTTGTGGCGGTCCAGATATTTTACAAACTCTTTGACACCACCTTCGTAAAAGAGTTCGGAGCGCAAGGATTCTGTAGGCCGTTCGTCCGTCAGAATGATCCGCACACCGGAGTTCAGGAAGGCCAGTTCGCGCAGACGCTTTTCGAGTGTCTCGAATGAATACTCAAGGTTCGAGAATGTCTCGGTCGAGGCCATGAAGCGCACTTCGGTTCCGGTGCGGTCCGTGTCACCCAGCACCTTGAGGTGGTCGACGGTAAAACCGCCCTCAAAGCGCGCGATATGTTCCTTGCCCTCGCGCCAGATGCGCAGTTCCAGCCAGTCGGACAGGGCGTTCACAACGGACACACCAACGCCGTGCAGACCGCCCGACACCTTGTAGGAGTTACTGTCGAATTTGCCGCCAGCATGGAGTTGGGTCATGATGACTTCGGCGGCTGAAACGCCTTCTTCCTCGTGGATACCAACCGGAATGCCACGCCCGTTGTCGCTGACCGAAACGGAACTGTCTTCGTGGATTGTGACGTTTACCGCGTCCGCGTGACCAGCCAAAGCTTCGTCAATACCATTGTCCACAACCTCGTAAACCATGTGGTGCAGACCAGAGCCATCGTCGGTGTCACCAATGTACATACCAGGGCGTTTGCGAACAGCTTCTAACCCCTTGAGAACTTTAATGGAATTAGCACCATATTCCTCTGGTACCTGCTCTTGCTCGGACATGCGGTAAAACCTCTTTTTGTTGTCCGATTTATAGTGTTTTTTGAGGGGGTTGTCACGCAAATGGCACAAGATTTTGTGTCAGTGAACCTAAGCCGCGTTGCCTGTGCGAACCTGTGATACGCCACCCTCTTCAATGACCTCCAGAACCTGTGCACGCCCTTGTAAAGCGGTAAACATCTCCGGGCCTGTTCCGGTCATCCAAGCCTGGGCACCAAGCGCGCAAATCTCGTCATAGAGTGCCGCTTGCCGGTTTACATCCAGATGCGCGGCGACCTCATCAAGCAGCAAGATCGGCGGCGCGCCAAAGTCGGCGGCGAGGGCCCGGGCATTTGCAAGGATCAGGGACACAAGCAGCGCCTTTTGCTCGCCTGTCGAGCAGTCCTTTGCAGGAACATCCTTTGCCCTGTAGACCCCATAAAGGTCTGCACGGTGTGGCCCGATCAAGGTGCGTCCGGCAGCAAGGTCTCGGGTGCGGTTATCAGCAAGTGCATCGCGCAACGACTGGGGGTCGGGCGGCATATCGCATTGCAGGGAGAGGGTTGCAGTCGGAAAGGCGGTTTCTGCCTGCCTCTGTGCTTCTGCAATCGCGCTCAATGCGTGCAAGCGCCCTGTGTGAATTGCGCTTCCGGCTTCTGCCATGCGCATCTCCAGAGCGGCGTACCAGGATGGTTCGCGCACCATATCCTTAAGAAGCCGATTGCGCTCGCGCATGGCCTTTTCGTATGTCAGCGAATGTTCTGCGTGCTCGGGCAGGAAACTGAGGGTCATGCGATCAAGAAACCTGCGGCGTCCTTCCGCCCCTTCGATCCACAGCCGGTCCATTGCAGGTATCAGCCACAATATACGGGCAATGCGGCCCAGCGCAGTTTGTGGTGTGGCCTTGCCGTCGATGCGGGTTTGGCGTGCGGCACCTGCCTCTGACCAGATTTCCACTTCGTAGGTTTGATGCAACGACTTCAACAAGCCTGTTACTTTCCATCCCAACGCTTCTGGCCTGCGGGTCATATCCTCTGCGCTGGACCGCCTGAGCCCGCGTCCGGGGGAGAGCAACGAAATTGCTTCGAGAATGTTTGTTTTGCCCGCACCATTAGGGCCGTAGATGGCGACGGGGCGGGCATCGCAGTCTATTACCGCACGCTTATGCGAACGGAAGTGAGAGAGGGTAAGTTGGGAGAGGGCGAGACTACCCATGCGAGGTCTCGTTTTCTTTCAAAGAAAACGGTCGGAAACTTTGAAAGTTTCCGATCCCCTTACACACGCATCGGCATAACGACATAGACAGCTGACATATCGTTGCCTTCCCGCATCAACGTAGGATCGCCGGATGAGTTGAACATGAAAACCGCATTTTCGCGATCAACCTGACTGGCGATCTCAAGCAGGTACTTCGCGTTGAAACCGATCTCAAGCCGTTCGTCATTATACGCAACGGCCAGTTCCTCTTCGGCTGCGCCACTGTCAGGTGCGTTGACCGACAGGATCAAGCGATCTTCGTCCAACTGCAATTTCACCGCGCGTGACCGCTCGGAGCTTACAGTGGCTACGCGGTCCACCGCCTTGGCAAAGTCGGAAGCGTCCACTTCCATTTTGCGCGTGTTCCCTTGTGGAATGACGCGGGTATAGTCGGGGAAAGTGCCGTCGATAACCTTGGAGGTCAGCGTGATCTCGGGTGTGGCAAAACGCACCTTGGTCTCGGACACCGACACCGCGATCTTCATGTCATCGTCATCGAGCAATTTGCGCAATTCGCCAACAGTCTTGCGCGGCACAATCACACCGGGCATGTCGGATGCCCCTTCGGGCAGATCCGCGTCAATCCGCGCAAGACGGTGACCATCGGTGGCCACGCAGCGCAGGACTTTTCCGCCATCTGCATCCGAAATGTGCATGTAGACGCCGTTCAGATAATAGCGTGTTTCCTCGGTAGAGATGGCGAATTTCGACTTGTCGAACAGGCGACGCAGGACAGGCGCTGCGATACTGAAGTTTGAAGCATATTCCGAGGTCGCCATAACGGGAAAATCCTCGCGTGGCAGCGTAGCAAGCGAAAAGTTTGAACGCCCGGCCTCAACTGTCATACGACCAGCGGCCGTGTCCGCGGTGATATTGATCAGCGCACCATCGGGCAATTTGCGGACAATTTCATGCAGCAGCGTGGCAGAAACGGTTGTCGCGCCTGCGCGCTCGACCTGTGCGCCGGTCTTGTCGACCACTTCAATATCAAGATCGGTCGCGCGGAAAGACACGTCGCTGCCTTCGGCTTCGATCAACACATTTGCGAGGATCGGAATGGTATTGCGCCGTTCCACAACAGACTGCGCTTGACTGACCGCCTTCAGGAGCGCCGCCCGTTCGATGCTAAATTTCATATGCCTACTCCCTGAGGACTGCCGGAAAGGCAGATTACTCTGTTCACTCGCCTACGCAAGGGTTTTGGAGCTTTGTTGGCACGATTACAAGAGGGGCTGGCCGGCCCCTCTGAATGTTGTCCGTAACTGTTGTTAATTTTTCAGCGCACGCCCTAGTAATTCAACATCTTCCGCGATTTGGCCGTCTGACTGCTTGAGTTCCTCGATCCGCCGGACGCCGTGCATGACAGTGGTATGGTCGCGACCGCCAAAACGTCGCCCGATTTCGGGCAAGGATCGCGTGGTCAACTGCTTGCACAGATACATCGCGATCTGGCGGGGACGTGCATAGCTGCGCAACCGCTTTGGGCCGATCATATCGCTCAGGCGGATATTGAAATGCTCGCTGACTTTGCGCTGGATTTCCTCAACGGTGATCTTGCGTTCGTTCGAGCGCAAAACATCCGCTAGGCAATCCTGAGTCAGGTCCATGTTGATCTCTTTACCCACAAGCGAGGCAAATGCAAACAAACGTGTCAGCGCGCCCTCAAGAACGCGTACATTGGAAGTGATGCGATGGGCGAGGAATTCCAGAACGCCATCTTCGACCTCGAGACCGGGGTAGGTCTGCTGCTGCACTTCCAGCTTGCTTTGCAGAATGCCCAAACGCAATTCGTAGTCAGTAGGGTGAAGATCAACGACAAGACCACATTGAAGGCGTGACTGAACGCGGTCTTCCAGATCCTTGATGTCTGTCGGCGCGCGATCCGCAGAAATGATGATTTGTTTGTGTTGATCTACCAAGGCGTTGAACGTGTGAAAGAACTCTTCTTGCGTACTTTCTTTGCCCGCGATGAACTGCACATCATCTACCATCAAGACATCGACAGAGCGGAACAGCTCTTTGAAGTCCATCATTTTACGGTCCCGCAGAGCCTGAACAAAACGGTACATAAATTGTTCGGCTGATAGGTAAAGCACGTTCATCTCTGGTTTGCGTTCACGCAACTCGCGGGCAATCGCGTGCATCAGGTGGGTTTTACCAAGCCCGACGCCACCATAAAGAAACAGAGGGTTAAAAGTTACCGGCCCTCCTTCGGCCACGCGTTTTGCGGCGGCATGGGCCAGTTCATTTGGTTTGCCGACAACAAAGTTGTCAAAGCTGAAGCGCGGATCCAGCGGGGCAGTGCTGGTTACGTCAGGCGTGGACGTTTTAGGAGGCATCGCTGAGTGCCGCTGCCCTGTTGTGGCGGGTTTGGGCGCAACGGCGCTTTTTGCAGAAAGGGCAAAGTTCAGACGCGAGGCAGCAATGCCCTGCGCATTGATCTCGTGCAGGATCAGATCGGAGAAGTTCTGGCTGACATAGTTTCCGAAGAAATTGGTCGGTACATTTAGTGTCGCGATGCCGCTTGCAACTTCACCCGGTACGATAGGCTCGATCCAGGTTGTATAGTTATTCTGTCCGACAGTTTTCAAAAGCCGCTGCCTGATTTCGCCCCATTGATCTTGCGTCATGTCTGCCCTTTTATCCCACACATTCTTTCCGGGTCTTTCCCCGGCTACCAACAACCCAGCCTCAACAGCACGCAATCAGCCCTCCGGTCCCAGCAAAGAAACCGACTGCGCCCGTGGACGTTACTCAAAAAGTCTTGCCAATACGTCGACGTACACGTGGTACGCTTTGCCTTGGCAGAGACCTCTCGTCTCTTAATGATGTGACAGGGCAAATGTGCGGCAGCACGATTTGCAGTTCATCGTAACAAGTCGGATGACCTGTTGATGGTCTTTGGATAAACCAACCGCTCCTTGTAGAAGCGCCCGATTGTCCAAAGCCTGTCCCCCCAGCGAAGTGACTCGCATGCCTTAATTAACAAGGAGTACAGGGCCGCTTCAACATATCTTCAAACTTGACTCACGAATTGGATCAAAAGAATCTGTAACGTGATTTTGAGACCGCGAGACAACAAAAAAAGGCACCAGAAACTGACGCCTTCTTTATCAACATATTAGCCGATTCTCAGATGATGAGAATCACGGGTTTATGCAATCGCTTTGACGCGTGCGGCCAAACGGGACATTTTTCTTGAAGCGGTGTTCTTATGATACACACCCTTGGTCACACCGCGCATCAGCTCTGGCTGAGCGGCTTTCAGTGCGGCAACTGCGTCATCTTTGACGCCAGATTCGATGGCTTCTTCAACTTTGCGCAGGTACGTGCGGATGCGCGAACGGCGTGCTTTGTTGATCTGGAAGCGCTTCTCGTTCTGACGTGCGCGTTTTTTGGCTTGTGGTGTATTGGCCATGCTGATCACCCTTTCGAGGTATATTCAAAATTTCGACGCGTGACGCCAAACCCTGACCGGACGGACCGGTTCCCCATCGGGGAAGGTGATTCTAGCCTGAGCGGGCTGCACGCGCATGTATTGGGGCGGCTATAGCGGTGTTGGGGTTGGTTTGTAAAGGGATGAGAGTGTGGATGAATTGCGCCCTCAGTCTGCTGGTGCCTGCTGTTCATCTTGATCGGCAATAGTAGGGCTCTTGTATGCAACAGGTCCGATTGTCGTATTTAGTCCAAAGTCCCTGTGCTTCAGTTGGCCATCGACGATGTACAGTTTTCTCAATAAATATGTTTTCGTCTCACCCATAACCGTGAGAGTCATCGCATCACCGTCATTAGATTTTATGATCGAAATTGCATCATCTTTGGTTGCAATACTCTCCACGATACTTCGCACAGCATTTGGGTCTGTGACACGTTCTAATTGGAAATAGCAGGCTCCTTCAAAGACGCCCACTCCGGCTATCGTGATTACCCCAACAACAATTGTTACGGGTGCCATCAGTATTGCGCCAGCGGTGCCTAGTGCTCCACTTGTTCCCGCTATGATACCAACTGTTCCCGCCGCCGACGCACCTGCTGCTGTGGAACCCAGCATCGTCAGGCCTGAACCTGCATGTACGAGGGTGTAATATCCAGCTGCTTGCAGTCCCGCGCCTGCAGCGGCCCCCGCACCCGCAACAGTGCTGCCAATTGCCGTTGCCGTTTTCCCGGCTAGTTTCGAGGGCGTATAATCACAAGGCCCAGCAAATGCAGTGCTGGCCATTGCAAGCGCGATTACAAAAGAAGGCAGAAGCGTTTGAATTTTCATCAGATAATCCACCCTAAGAACTTAGCCAAATAAGAAAGCAAAACGATCTCCTTGAAGCGATATTAATTATCAGCCTCAATCACTTATCCCGAAACTGCGCCTCGCGCTTTTCGATGAACGCAGACATGCCTTCCTTCTGATCCTCGGTCGCGAACAGCGAATGGAACATGCGGCGTTCAAACAGCAGACCTTCGCGCAGTGGCACTTCATAGGCGCGGTTCACGGCTTCTTTGACGACCATCACCGTGATCATGGATTTCTCGGCAATTTTGCCCGCCGCGCTCAGCGCTTCATCCATCAGCTTTTTCACCGGTACCACACGGGACACCAGCCCGGAACGCTCCGCTTCTTCGGCGTCCATAAAGCGACCCGTCAGGTTCATATCCATCGCTTTGGATTTACCCACCAGCCGCGTCAAACGCTGGGTGCCACCGATACCGGCAACAACGCCCAAGTTAATCTCGGGCTGGCCAAATTTCGCGGTTTCAGAACAGATGATAAAGTCACACATCATCGCCAACTCACAGCCCCCGCCCAGCGCATAGCCGGACACAGCCGCGATGATCGGTTTGCGCACGCGCATGATCTGGTCGGTTTCCGGCGTAAACAGATCGCCCGCAAAAACATCAACAAAGGACTTGTCCTTCATCATCGCAATATCGGCACCGGCGGCAAACGCCTTTTCCGAACCGGTGATCACGATACAGCGGACTTTTTCGTTGTCCTGACAGCCCTTCAAGGCATCGGCCAACTCGGTCATCAACACATCGTTAAGCGCATTCAGCGCGTCAGGCCGGTTCAGCGTGACCAAAGCCACATGATTGTCGACATCCAACGTGATCGTTTCATAAGCCATCAAGAATGCTCTCAGTTGTTGCGCTTTGGTGCCCGTGAATAGCACGGGTTTTGGGCGGTTCAAGCTATCTTTGGCATTGACCGCAATAGAATGAGGAACGACCCGATTGCACAATCCGCTTGATCACATCGCCACAACCGGCTGACCGGCAGGGCTCCCCCTCGCGACCGTAGACGTCAAAGCTGTGCTGGAAATAACCCAACTCGCCATCGGCCTGGCGAAAGTCCTTGAGCGATGATCCGCCCGCTTCAATGGCCTGCGCCAGCACCTCGCGGATGATGGGAACAAGCGACGCAATGCGCGTCCTTGAGATTTTTCCCGCTTTGCGTGTGGGGTGAATGCCCGCCCGGTAAAGTGCTTCACAAACATAGATATTTCCCAATCCGGCGATGATCCGTTGATCAAGCAATGCGGATTTGACGGGCGTATTACGGCCTGCAAAAGCTTCAATCAAATGGACCTCATGGAAATCGTTGCCTAAGGGTTCCGGTCCCAGAACAGCGAGCAACTTGTGCTCTGCCGCGCGGGCTGTCTCTAGCAAATCCATCGCGCCAAAACGGCGTGGATCGTTGAAAGTAATCCGCGCTCCGTTGGCCATGTGAAACACTACATGATCGTGTTTTTCCGCTGCGGGGTGTTCATGCACAAATTGCCCCAAGGGATCGCCGGACACCAACATTCGCCCGGACATGCCCAAATGGATCAGAAGTGATTCTCCCGAACTGAGGTCCGCCAGAATGTACTTAGACCGCCTGCGCAATTGCATCACGGTCTGACCTGTTAACCGCTCTGCCATACGGTCGGGAAATGGCCAGCGCAGGTCGGGGCGGTTCACATCCGCGCGCGCAATCACGGCCCCCAGCATCGCAGGCGTCAGCCCGCGCATCACGGTCTCGACTTCGGGTAACTCCGGCATGCTGCCTCCTTTTGGCCAAACACCTGCGGCAATTGGCTGTTTGTATCTGACACATAGGCGCTATATCTCGGTTTCACACTATCAGGACTATGACGATGACTGACAAGACAACCCATTTCGGTTCGCAAACCGTACGCGAAGACGAAAAGGCGGGTATGGTCCGCAACCTGTTTTCCGATGTCGCAAATAAATATGACATTATGAACGACGTGATGAGCGTCGGCATTCACCGCATCTGGAAAGAGGCGATGATGGATTGGCTTGCCCCGCGTGCCGGTCAAAAGCTGTTGGATGTGGCGGGGGGCACGGGAGATGTGTCTTTCAAATTTCTGAAACGGGCTGGGCATGGTCACGCAACCGTATGTGATCTGACTGAAGGAATGCTGGTTGAAGGACGAAAACGTGCCGAAGCTGCTGCGATGGCAGACAGTCTGGATTGGGTGGTCGGTGACGCCATGGCGCTACCGTTCGAGGATAACACCTTTGATGTTTATACCATCAGTTTCGGCATCCGGAATGTAACCCGTCCACAGGAAGCATTGAACGAGGCGTATCGTGTGTTGCGCCCAGGTGGCCGTTTGATGGTGCTGGAGTTCAGCCAATTGCCCAACCCGATGATGCAGAAAGCCTATGATCTATACAGCTTCAACGTGATTCCGCGTATGGGTCAGATAATCGCCAATGACCGTGACAGCTATCAATATCTTGTCGAATCAATCCGCAACTTTCCTGATCAAGAGACATTCCTCGGCATGGTGCGTGAGGCAGGGTTCGAGCAAGCCAAATACCGGAACCTTACAATGGGCATTGCCGCACTTCATTCTGGTTGGAAGCTTTGAGAGGTCCGCATAACATCTGGCGCCTGATCCGAACGGGCGCCACGTTGGAGCGTGCCGGCGCGATGAATGTCGTGCTCGATGCGTTTGAGGCCACGCCTGCATTGCGGTTTGTTGCGCGCGCGCTGGGCTTGCCATTCAAATACCTCGGCTATCGAGGTGATCCAAGCATGCCACCGGCGACCCGTGCGTTGACAGCGCTTGGTCCGGCATACATCAAATTCGGTCAGGTTCTGTCGACTCGACCTGATGTTGTGGGCGATGAACTGGCCGTTCAATTGCGCGTGCTGCAAGACAAACTACCGCCGTTTTCGATTGAAGAAGCCAAGGCAGAAGTCGAGCGTGAGCTTGGCCTGCCAGTCGATCAGATTTTCTCGGAGTTCAGCGAACCTGTTGCGGCCGCTTCCATCGCGCAGGTGCATAAGGCCAAGCTGCTCGAGTCCGGTGAAGAGGTTGCTGTTAAAGTCCTGCGTCCCGGTATCGAAAAAGCGTTCCGCAAGGACGTTGACGCATTTTACCTCGCCGCCCGCATGGTCGAAGTCTTTTCCCCGGGTTCGCGCCGCTTGCGCCCGATGGAGGTCATCGAACATTTCGATGGCGTGGTACGTGGTGAACTTGATCTGCGGCTTGAATCCTCTGCCGCTTCCGAATTTGCGGCCAACACCAAGGACGATGCAGGATTTCAGCTGCCAGCGATCAAATGGAACCATTCTTCACGCCGGGTGATGACGCTGGAATGGGCAGATGGCGCGCCGATGGGCGATAATGATGCGATTGATGCAGCAGGCCATGACCGTGTGGAACTCAGCGGCCGTGTACTGCAATTGTTTCTGAACCATGCATTGCGCGACGGGTATTTCCATGCAGACATGCACCAAGGTAACCTCAAGGTCGCGGCTAACGGGGATATCATCGCCTATGATTTCGGGATCATGGGCTACATTGATGAATACACACGCCGTGTTTATGCGGAGATCCTCTATGGGTTCATCCGCCGCGATTATAAACGCGTGGCCAAGGTGCATTTCGAGGCGGGATATGTCCCTGCTGACAAGGATGTTGACGAATTTGCTCGCGCCTTGCGTGCCGTAGGCGAGCCGATTTTCGGGATGGACGCCGACCGTATTTCGATGGCGCGGCTCTTGGCCTATCTCTTTGAAGTAACAGAACGTTTCGGGATGGAAACACGCACCGAACTGATCCTGTTGCAGCGCACGATGGTGGTAGTCGAAGGTGTTGCGCGTTCGCTCAATCCGCATATGAACATCTGGGAAGTCGCCAGTCCGATCGTGACCAGCTACATCACCAAATCTATTGGTCCGCGTGCCGTCATCAGCGACCTGACGAGCACAGCGATGGTGCTTGCTCGCTTTGGTCCGCGCCTGCCGGGATTGGTCGAAAATGCGTTGATGGCCCAGACGAACCCGCCACAGGTTGATCACCGCCCGCGCAAGCGATGGTATGTACTTGCGGCAGCGGGCGGCGCTGTTGGCGGCGTGGCGTTGCTGTATTTGATCGAAGCGCTTTTCTAGACACGCTCAATCGCCAATGCAATGCCCTGACCGCCACCGATGCACATGGTGATTAGCGCACGTTTTCCACCAATACGCTCCAGCTCATAAAGCGCCTTGACCGTGATGATCGCCCCCGTTGCGCCCACCGGATGCCCCAACGCAATGGCACCGCCATTCGGGTTTACGATCGCCGGGTCAAAACCGAGGTTTTTGGAAACAGCCAAAGCCTGAGAGGCAAAGGCTTCGTTGCTTTCGATCACATCGAAGTCCGAGGCTTTCAGCCCCGTGCGCGCCAACAGATTTTCAACCGCCGGCACGGGACCAATGCCCATAACTTCGGGGCGCACACCTGCGTGGGCGTAACCGAGGACCCGTGCACGTGGGGCAAGTCCGGCAGCGGATGCAGCATCGGCTGTAGCCAGAACAATTGCCGCTGCACCATCGTTGATCCCGCTGGCATTGCCTGCCGTAACCGTTCCGTCCTTTTGGAAGACTGTTCGTAGACCGCCCAGCGCCTCGGCGGTTGTGGCCTTCGGATGCTCGTCCACTTCAAAAGGCACCATGTCACGTTTCACGCGGACCTCGACAGGTGCGATTTGCTCTTTGAAATACCCCGCCTCGATTGCTGCCGCTGCACGACGCTGGCTTTCCAGTGCAAAAGCATCCTGATCCGTGCGGCTGATGCCATGCTCTGCCGCGACATTTTCGGCTGTCACACCCATGTGCCCCGTCCCGAACGGACAGTTCAGCGTGCCAAGCATCATATCAACGGAACGTACATCGCCCATCTTCTGACCCCAACGTGCATCTTGCAAAATGTAGGGCGCGCGCGACATGCTTTCGGCACCGCCCGCCAATGCAAAGTCCGCATCGCCCAACAACAACGACTGTGTGGCCGAGACAATCGCCTGCACGCCGGACCCGCAAAGGCGGTTCACGTTCATCGCGGGCACGGTATCAGGTACACCCGCCTGCATTGCCGCAACGCGGGACA
Source organism: uncultured Sulfitobacter sp. (assembly GCA_947501805.1). Classification (GTDB taxonomy): domain Bacteria; phylum Pseudomonadota; class Alphaproteobacteria; order Rhodobacterales; family Rhodobacteraceae; genus Sulfitobacter. The sequence continues at coordinate 210,390 of CANMXJ010000003.1, forward strand.
GATACATATCGCGCGGTTCCGTGTTGATTACATTGCCAAAGGCCACATGCCCGATTTGCGCGGGATCAACGCCGGAACGCTCCAAAGCGGCTTTTGCCGCAACGGTTCCCAGATCAATTGGCGTGGTGCCTGCCAGCGCGCCACCAAACGTGCCAATCGCAGTGCGCGCACCGCCCAGAATTACGATCTCTTTGGTCATACGTTTTCTCCCCGTTGTTTGTGCCATCTATGAATGTAAAGTTCCGGGATGTCAGCCAATACGTTTCGTCATTAAGACAAACGGAACATCTGGTAACTTCCGCAGGTCAAAAAACATGTTGAAAAAGATCATACATACAACCGTCTGGCGGATCGAAACCTTCATTGATCGCCTGCGCCGCCAACGTGACAAGCGGCGCATCGTTGAACCCTATACTGGCTACGCAACACCCGAGCATTTGGTGGTGCGAGGCCGTGTGCTGACTGCGCTTAGACGAACAGCGCCCAAGCCGTCGCAATCTTATTGGGCAAATTTCAAACAGATGGTTGCATTGTTCCTCACTGATGAGGTGGCAAATGTCGAGGTGTCGGCAGAGGGCATTCGTGCGGTGACTGACGAAGAAGGCTATTTCACGCTTCTATTGCCACGAAAGGGCCGGTCGGGCTGGACCTACATTGAGGTTTTGCTGGGCGATGCCGAGGCCACAGCGATCTGTCCGGTTTTGGTTGCCAGTCCGGCTGCGGCGTTTGCCGTGGTGTCGGATATTGATGATACGATGTTGCAGACAGGTGCCTATTCGTTGGTGAAAAACCTGTGGACGTCTCTGACGGGCAACGTTTTTACGCGCCGGATATTCCCTGATGCAGTTTCATTCATAAACGATTTGTCTTCTGACGGGCGCAATCCGATCTATTACGTCAGTTCAAGCCCTTGGAACCTGCACCATTTCCTTGAGCGGATATTTGATAATGCCGGATTGGTGAAGGGGCCAAAATTCCTGCGTGATCTGGGGCTAAGCAAGACCCAGTTTGTTACGGGAACGCATGGAGATCACAAAGGCAGCAGTATCGATATCCTGCTGGCGGCCAACCCTGATTTGCGCTTCGTTCTGGTTGGAGACACCGGACAGCACGACGCATTGGTATATCATGATGCGATCTTAAGGCATCCCGAGCGCATTGCTGCGGTTGTTCTCAGAGAGCCTGGACCAGGCCCCACCGCAGAAAGTAGAGCGGCTATGCAGGCTATTCGCAAGACGGGGACCACATTGCTTCATGCGCCGGACTTCAAAGGCTTTGCCAAGATAGTTCAGGATGCTGTTAGCGTGGGAATGGTAAAGTAGAAGCTGTCTAGTGAGGCGTCAGCGCGACACGCCCTTGTTCTGAAAGGATATAGCAGTCTGCCCCCTCGAAAACCGCAGCAGTAAGCGGCTTGCCGTATCCGGCACCGCTATCAAGGTTGATCCTGTTGCCATAGTGTTGGGCGTGATCGACAGGGGTGTGACCATGTACGATTAGCTTCGGATGCGGTGCGCTATGGTCATGAAACTCTTTCCGTATCCACAACAGATCGTGTTCAGTTTGGTCAGACAGCGGTACGCCGGGTTGGATTCCCGCATGGGCGAAAAATAAGTGATCGGTTTCATGGCAAAGCTGTAGTTTTTCTAGAAAAGCCAGATGCGTTTCGGGAACCGCCGCCCGGGCCAATTCGTGAACGGCAAGTTGTCGGTTTTTGTTGTTGAACGCCACACCATACGAGGCCAGCGTTGTGTCGCCTCCCAATCGCGCATGTAGCCAGTACAGCTCGATCGGCAGATGTGCATCATGTCGGGGGTACGATTGCATAAACCACAGGAACATCCGATCATGGTTGCCCATCAAGAACGTCCAGTTTCGACCCGCTGACTGGCCGTCGATCAGACGCTCGAGCACACCACAGCTGTCCGGCCCGCGATCTGTGTAATCACCCAGAAAAACCACGGGCGCATCTGGCCCGCCGTCCGCTTCGATCAATGCGAGAACGCGGTCCAGTTCTGACAACTGCCCGTGAATATCGCCAATGGCATAAAGTGGCTGTGTCATCTGCTGGCCTTACTAAGATAAACGCCCGCTCCGGTGTCGAGCGGGCGTTTTGATTTTAACATCCGGGCGACTATCAGGCCACGTCGAATTGCAACGATTTGACCTGTGTGAACTTGCCGGTTGTGTTCAGCTTGTCCAGAACAGCGGCTGGCACGGGTTCGTCGACATAAAGCAAGGCGATTGCCTCTCCCTTTGCCTCGGCACGACCTAATGTGAAGTTTGCGATGTTTACGCCGTTTTCACCCATCGTTTGACCTAGAACACCAATGATGCCCGGCACGTCTTCGTTTGTCGTGTAAACCATATGCGCACCGATTTCGGCGTCGATCTGGATGCCTTTGATCTGGATAAAGCGCGGCTTGCCATCCGAGAACACAGTGCCGGCGACTGAACGCTCGCGTTTTTCAGTAACAACCGTGACCTTGATGTAGCCGTCAAATACGCCGGATTTGTCTTGGTTCGTTGTGCTGATCTGAATGCCTTTTTCACGTGCAACAACGGGCGCGCTGACCATATTCACGTCAGGATTGGCGCGTTTCATGATGCCTGCGACAACACCACAATTCAGCGCCTCCAGGTTCATCGTAGCGACCGTGCCATCATACAGAATGTTGATCGCCTTGATTGGCTCATCCGTCATCTGCCCGATAAACGCGCCAAGGTGTCCGGCAAGGTTGATCCACGGCGTCATGACCTTGGCTTCTTCGGCGGTTACGGAGGGCATGTTGAGCGCGTTACTGACCGCGCCCGTGAGCAGGTAATCCGACATCTGCTCCGCGACTTGCAGGGCCACATTTTCCTGTGCCTCGGTGGTGGCGGCCCCAAGATGCGGGGTGCAAACGACATTAGGCAGGTCAAACAGCGGGTTTTCGGTGGCGGGTTCCTGCGCAAACACGTCAAAGGCAGCGCCTGCGATATGACCGGATTTGAGCAGGTCCGCCACGGCTTCTTCGTCCACCAGACCGCCCCGCGCACAGTTGATAATCCGTACACCTTTCTTTGTTTTCTCAAGGTTTTCACGGCTCAGGATATTGGCGGTTTGTTCGGTGAAGGGCACGTGCAACGTGATAAAGTCAGCGCGGGCCAGTAATTCATCAAGCTCGACTTTCTCTACGCCCATCTTCTCGGCTTTTTCCTCTCCTAGGAAAGGATCGTATGCGACCACTTTCATCTTGAGGCCAAGCGCACGATCGCAGACGATGCCGCCGATATTGCCGGCACCGATCACGCCAAGGGTCTTGCTGGTCAGCTCCACACCCATAAACTTGGATTTCTCCCATTTGCCAGCATGTGTAGACGTGCTGGCTTCGGGGATTTGGCGTGCGACGGCAAACATCATTGCGATGGCGTGTTCGGCCGTCGTGATCATATTACCAAACGGCGTGTTCATAACGATCACACCCTTTTTAGATGCGGCGTCTTTGTCGATATTGTCAGTGCCAATACCGGCTCGCCCAATGACCTTGAGGTTGGGCGCGTTGGCGAGAATTTTCTCGGTCACTTTGGTGGCGGAGCGGATAGCAAGGCCATCATAGTTGCCGATAATCTCGGCAAGTTTTTCTTTGTCCTTGCCCACGTCGGGCTGGAAATCAACGTCGATGCCGCGGTCTTTGAAGATTTGCACAGCCGCATCGCTGAGTTTGTCGGAAATGAGTACTTTGGGGGCCATGTTATTGGTCCTTTTTTGAATAGGGGATGGCGGGATTAATCCCGTTCTAAGGTATGGGGAGGACGGGGTTTCCCCCGCCGCCGGTTCAGGAGGAGATTTCAGCCTCAAACGCGCAGGCTAGCCATGGCAGCATGGCAGCGACATCGGACGTCTCAACCGTGCCGCCACACCAGATCCGCAGACCTGGAGGTGCATCGCGGTATGCGCCGATATCCAGCGCAATGTTTTCATCTGCAAGGCGTTTGGCAATTGCTTTGGCAAAGGCCGCCCCGTCCGTAATCCGCGCATCTGTAAACTTCAAACAAACGGAAGTGTTGGACCGCGTTACCGGATCAACAGCCAGAAAATCAATCCAGTCATGTGCGCTGACAAAGTCTGCAACCGCTTGCGCATTGGCATCCGCCCGCGCGATCATGCCTTTCAGGCCACCCACAGATTTTGCCCATTTCAGTGCTTGCAAATAGTCTTCGACGCAAAGCATTGATGGCGTGTTTATCGTCTCGCCCTTGAAAATGCCCTCGTTTAACTTGCCACCTTTGGTCAGACGGAAAATCTTGGGCAGGGGCCAAGGGGGCGTGTAGCTTTCCAGCCGCTCCACCGCACGCGGGGACAGGATCAGCATACCGTGCGCGGCTTCACCGCCGAGGACCTTCTGCCAAGAAAATGTTGTCACATCCAGCTTGTCCCACGGCAGGTCCATGGCGAAGGCGGCAGACGTCGCATCACATAGCGTCAGCCCGGAGCGATCCGCCGGAATTGCGTCGCCGTTTGGCATACGCACGCCGGATGTCGTACCGTTCCATGTAAAGCAAACGTCGTTGTTGTAATCCAATGCAGACATATCAACGATGTCGCCATATTCTGCCGTATGGGTAGTCGCCTCGATCTTGAGCTGCTTGACTACATCCGTGACCCAGCCTGCGCCAAATGATTCCCAAGCCACCATCTGCACGGGGCGTTCGCCCAGCATGGTCCACATGGCCATCTCGTATGCACCTGTGTCGGAGGCTGGCACAATGCCAATCCGATAATCAGCAGGCACACCCAGAACATCACGGGTTGTCTCGATTGCCTCAAGCAGCTTGGCCTTGCCTACGGCTGCTCTGTGGCTACGACCCAAGGGGGCATCCGCGAGATTGTTCAGATCAAAAACAGGAGGTTTGGCACAGGGGCCAGATGAAAAACGCGGGTTCATCGGCCGCGTAGCCGGTAGTTGAGTAGCCATTGATGCTATCCTCTCAGATATGCGCCCTTCGTTGGGGAAGGGTGTCCCACCGGTGCGTTTATGGGGGTGGACGGTCTGGCACAATCCGAAAAGGGAGGCTAAACCGCCGTTCAATCGCATTTTAGCGACATCTCTGACGCGGATCGGAAACTTTGCCCCATGTTCACTGCTGTTTTGCTCACCAATCCTAAGGCGCAAGCACTTGACCCTGCACTTGTCGAAAGCCTGCGCAATGCTTGGGGAGGTGGCGATGCCGTTTGGCTTGCCCCCGATGAAGCGGCGGAGTTCGACATTGCAGTGATGCCCGACAATCTGGCCGACGTCTGGGAAAGCTGCCAGGCAATGCGCGTTGATCTGATGGTTGTCCCAACAGACGGTCGGCGCAAGAAAATGTTGCTGGCGGATATGGACAGTACGATGATCCAGCAGGAATGTATCGACGAATTGGCCGAAGAGGCAGGTGTGGGTGCCTGCGTCAAGGACATCACCGCACGCGCAATGAACGGTGAGTTGGATTTTGACGGGGCTTTGCGCGAACGTGTTGGTCTGCTCAAAGGGTTGAAGGCTGCAGTTATCGACAAGGTGCTGGCGGAGCGGATTACCTACATGCCGGGTGGTAAGGCGCTGCTTGCCACAATGAAAGCAGAGAGGTCACATGCTGCGCTGGTATCCGGTGGGTTCACTGCCTTTACCGGCAAGGTCGCCGCAGAATTGGGGTTCGACGAAAATCGGGCGAATACGCTGGTGATTCAAGACGATGCCCTGACGGGCGAGGTTGGCATGCCGATTCTTGGAAAACAGGCGAAAGTCGATGCGCTCGAACAGATTACGGCGCGGCTGGGGATTGCTGAACAAGATGTCATCGCCGTTGGAGACGGTGCAAATGATCTGGGCATGTTAAAGCGTGCGGGTATGGGCGTGGCTTTGCATGCAAAACCATCTGTTGCCGCGCAGTGTGATGTCAGGGTGAACTTTGGTGATTTGACGGCGCTATTATTTGTGCAGGGCTACAGCAAAGACAAATTCGTCCGTTAACGGCAACTGCAGAAATCAGAGTAATCCCGCAGCCGGTTTCAAGATACCCGTTTCGATTCCTCGCCAGTTTCTTATCGGTGCGTTTACGCGTTTGAGTGTTGCGGGATGGTTTGGATCCAGCACGCCCAGTTTGATCAATAAAGCGGCAATCGCGCATTCTGCGGCGCGCGTTGTTCCGCAAGCGGCTTTGAGGGCGATCCCCATTTTCCGCTCTGGCAGAATCGCGATAAAGAACCCCTCGGCACCAGTTTTCAACGCAACCTTACCATCCATCGCGCGCATCAGTTCGGTGCAGGCACGTGTTTCTCCCGCCACAAGTTCCGGATGCAGGCGCATTGCTTGGTGCAGGCGCGCCTCGGCTGACCCTTCAGGCGCGGCGGCAAAATGCGCCATAGCACGGGCCATGCCGTGCAAGGTGCAGGCAAAATTTGGTGCGGAACAGCCATCAATGCCGTAGCCGGGCGAAGTTTCCTGTGTAACACGTTCGAACGCGTCAAGGCAGGCGCGCTGCAGGGGATGATCCGGATCCACATATTCCGGCCCTGCTTTTAGATGTTGGGTCAACGTAAGGAAGCCCGCGTGCTTTCCCGAGCAGTTGTTGTGGATTTGGCAAGGTTTCTCGCCGTTGCGGATCAACCCTTCATGCGCGTCAACATCATCGGGGTCTTGCGGGCCGCAACGAAACGCACTCTGTGTCAGACCCAAGGTATCCAGCCAGATGGCCACCTTGTCTGTATGGATCGCCGCGCCTTGATGGGATGCACATGCCAGCGCTAGTTGTTCCGTTGTCAGCCCGTGCAAATCCGCTGCACCGGAGGTGATCAAAGGCAGCGCCTGTATCATTTTTGATGAGGATCGCGGTAGGACCACGCGGGTTGGATCGCCCCATGCCTGCACGATTTGACCGGTGTCATCACAGATCACCGCATGGCCGGAGTGCACACTCTCAAGGAAGGGACCGCGCCAGATTTCTGCAAATGGGGCTGCTTGCGTCATTTTTCGTCTCATGTTTGCGCGAATTCCTGCCAATCAGGGTTTCGCCTGTCGCGTGTTTCGCGTTAATATGCTCTTTGTCGGCAAGATAACAGGCACTTGGCGAAAGAGCGGTGAGCGAAGCACCGCCAACAAGGTCTGACGGTATTGAGGTTAAGGACAGCTTGGAGGCTGGACAATGGGAAAGATGATGAAATTTGGGTGTGCATTGGGGGTTTGTGCCTTGGTTGCAACCAGTGCAACCGCCCAAGAACAAAGTACAAACCGCGTGGCGGCAAAAACCGACTGGAGCGTGTTTGTTGAGGACAATCCAACCGAGTGTTGGGGGGTATCCACACCAAAGGAAACTGTTAACTCGCGTGATGGTCGTGTTGTTGCAGTGAATCGCGGGCAAACCCTGTTGATGGTATTCTATCGTCCATCCGCCGGTGCCAAAGGGCAGGTTGCATTTACGGGTGGCTATCCGTTTGCGTCCGGCTCAACTGTGACGATGAACATTTCGGGCAACAATTTCGAGCTGTTCACCGAAGGTGAATGGGCATGGCCTGCGACCACGGATGATGACGCCAAGATCATCACCGCAATGAAGCGCGGAGCGACCGCAATTCTGTCGGGCCAGTCAGGGCGTGGTACAAAGACAAAAGATACGTTTTCCTTGCTGGGCTTTACTGCCTCAGTTGAAGATGCAGCAAAACGCTGCGGTGGCTAAACCGGAAATGTGTGCGTGTCTCAGGCGACACGCACCATCAAGATCATTGCCATGATGGCGCAACCGATTCCCGCATATTCACGCAAATACAGCACTTCGCCAAAGTAGATGACGCCGATTGCACAAAGCGCCAAGAGCGTGAACATCGAAAAGGCCACGCCAGCCTGTGATAGACTGATATGCTGCAGTGCAAAGAACCATAACATAGCAGAGGCGGCATAGAGACAGCAGCCAATGATGACCAAAGGCGATGTCATGGTCTGGCCATCGTCTGCGGCCAGTTTGATAAGGTAGTCACCGAGGATCACCACAGCTGCGGTGAAGAGGGTGAAAGCAAAGCCAAGGATAAGGGGCATAATATACCTCCTTCTCTGATTAAATTCACCGGCGATTGCCGGACGTATTGGAAATGGCCGTCAGGCTGAAAGTGGTCGTAGTACCAGTTTGGAAGAAAAGTTCTGTTCTGAATATGAACAGGATCACTCGATGCGGGATTCTTTGCAAGTAAGGCTAACCTTACCATTGATCCTTTTTGCAAAACCCGCGAACTCCTATATAGAGGCGCATCAGCCAAGCCGAGGTTCCCCATGTCCGCCACTGCACCTATCACCCAAGACGTCCACACGATGCCGCGCAAATTGCCTGACGGGCCACAGAATCTCGTGGGTCTGACACGCGAAGCAATGCGCGATGTACTCATCGCCGCTGGAACACCTGAAAAACAGGCCAAGATGCGTGTCGGCCAGATTTGGCAGTGGATTTATCAATGGGGTGTGCGTGACTTTGCGCAGATGACAAACCTGTCCAAAGCATATCGCGCCGAACTGGCCGAGAAATTTGTTCTCGAGGTGCCGGAAGTCGTGACCCGACAGGTTTCTGATGACGGTACGCGCAAATATCTGGTGCGCATTGCGGGCGGTCACGAAGTCGAGGTTGTCTATATTCCCGAGGAAGGGCGCGGAACGCTGTGCGTGTCTTCACAGGTTGGTTGTACGCTGACCTGTTCGTTCTGTCATACAGGCACACAGAAGCTGGTGCGCAACCTAACGGCAGCAGAAATCGTCGGTCAGGTGTTGATTGCCCGCGATGATCTGGATGAATGGCCCGAAGTTGGCGCACCCAAGGACGAGACACGTCTGTTGTCCAACGTCGTTCTTATGGGCATGGGCGAGCCGCTGTATAACTTTGAAAACGTCCGGGATGCGATGAAGATTGCGATGGATCCCGAGGGTATCCAGCTTTCACGCCGTCGCATTACGCTTTCGACTTCCGGTGTTGTGCCGGAGATTGCGCGTACGGCTGAGGAAATCGGATGCCAGCTGGCGATTAGCTTCCATGCGACCACAGATGAGGTCCGCGACAAGCTTGTGCCGATCAACAAGAAATGGAACTTGGAAGTCTTGCTTGAAGCGCTCCGCTCCTATCCGAAAGTCTCTAATTCGGAACGCATCACTTTCGAGTATGTCATGTTGCACGGCGTAAACGACAGCGACGCTGATGCGCACCGTTTGGTGGAATTGATCAAGGGCATTCCCGCCAAGATCAATCTGATTCCGTTTAACGAATGGCCCGGCGCGCCGTACAAACGGTCGTCGAACAACCGCATCCGCGCTTTTGCCGATATCATCTACAATGCGGGCTATGCGTCGCCGATCCGGAAACCACGGGGCGAGGATATCATGGCGGCCTGTGGTCAGCTCAAGTCAGCCACCGAACGCGCCCGTAAGTCGCGCAAGCAGATTGAGGCTGACGCAGGCATGTCCTGAATGGAACATCAGGTTTTTACTGTTCCAAATGATACCTCGGGACAGCTTTCCATCATGCCGTGCCCGCCTGCGGGCAAATTGCTGGAAACGATTAGCGACCTCAAGCAACTTCAAAAAGTGACATGTGTTTTGTCGATGTTGGCTCTGGAAGAAATGCCTTTGCTGGGTGTAGCGGATGAGGCAATGCTTTGCGCTACGAACGACATACGCTTTTTTTCTTACCCGATAGAAGATTTCGGTTTGCCGGACCTCGGGGCGTTTCAAGAGTTGATCGCAGACTTGGTCGCATTGCTGCGCGCCGGTGAGCATATTGCAGTTCACTGCCGTGCCGGTATCGGGCGTAGCGGTATGGTTGCAGCATGCGTTTTAACTGCATTGGGTCAAAGCGCCCAAGACGCGATAAGGACCGTCAGTGAGGTGCGCGGCGTTTCAATTCCCGACACAGTAGAACAAGGCAGATTCATTGCATCCTATGCAAAGGCAGCCAATCTTGGCTAATGCTTAAGTTACTAATTTTATTATACTTTACCGGATTTCTACCTTGGGTTACGTTGCGTCTTCTTACATCAAATGACCCTTATGCTGCCGTATTCTTGAACACTTGCTGCCACGGTCCATCTCCAGATTGTTTCTCAATGAAACTCAATAGGAGACACCGAAATGTCTGTCATGTTTAACAAAGACCCGTTCATCACTGCACAGGTTATCGACCTCGTTCTGAAAGAACGTGCAGCCTGCCTTTCCCAGCGCGAATGGAAGCACCGTCTGGCTGGCTACGGCTATGCAATCAAGGATACAGACCATGGTCAGATTGTCGAAACGCTACCGCACCATGTTGAAGTCGCCGTTTTGCCCGCAAAGATGGACGCATAAGGTCGACCTGATCAAAAGGAACCGGCCTATCTGCCGGGAATCCTGTCCCGTGCGGGTGCTGGACCCCAATTTTCGATCAGATCCATCGCTTCCTGTGCTGTCTCGACAAACCGGAACAGATCGAGGTCTTCGGCCGAAATAGTGCCTGCATCTGCCAGTGCTTCCCAGTTGATGATCTTTTGCCAGAACTCTTTGCCAAACAACAAGAATGGCACACGCTCCATCCTGCCTGTCTGGATTAGGGTCAGGGATTCGAACAACTCGTCCATGGTGCCAAAGCCACCGGGGAAAACGCAGATCGCTTTTGCACGCATCAGGAAGTGCATCTTGCGGATCGCGAAATAATGAAAATTGAAACACAACTCGGGCGTGACATACCCGTTGGGTGCTTGCTCGAACGGTAACACGATGTTGAGACCGATAGATCGCCCGTTCGCATCAACTGCGCCACGGTTGCCAGCTTCCATCACACCGGGTCCGCCACCTGTGACAATCACGTCTTCCGTGCCGCCGCTTTTCAACGACTTCAGCGTCATCAATCGCGAAAACTCGCGGGTTTCATCGTAAAAACGTGACAGTTCAGCCAGCGTTTCAGTCCGCGCCTGATCCTTGTTGGCAGGTGCGGGAATACGTGCGCCACCAAACAGGACGATGGTCGAGGTAATCCCTTCGGCATCCAGCATCATTTGGGGTTTCAGTAATTCGAGTTGCAGGCGAATAGGACGGAGCTCTTCGCGGCACATGAAATCGTTGTCTGTGAACGCCAGTTGATAGGCAGGTGCCCTTGTCTGTGGCGTGTCAGGCACTTCTTGCGCTTTTGCGCGGTCTGCATGGGCATCGCGAAACGGATGGCGGCGTTTGTCGTCTTTCATCGAAATCTCCGAATGGGGTCGAAGGCAAGGTGGCGTGGTTCAGGCGGACTTGCAAGACATCGCCGGTTTTCTGCCCCGTTAGATGTTTGGTGAAATGACCCTCAGCAATTGCTTTGACCCTTGGGCAACGATATAGCCGCACAAACCACTTTTCAGCATCAGGAGCGCCGTACATGTCCAACGCCCAACTTGAGACCGCCATCGAAGCCGCATGGGACACCCGTGATCAAATCACCTCAGCCACCACCGGCGAAACACGTGAAGCTATCGAAGATACGCTGAACGCGCTGGATTCAGGCAAGCTGCGTGTTGCGGAAAAGCAGGGTGACGGCAATTGGCATGTTCACCAGTGGGCCAAAAAGGCGGTTCTGCTGGGTTTCCGTATCAAGGATATGGAACAGCACGAGGGCGGCGCACAGAATGGCGGCTGGTGGGACAAAGTCGACAGCAAGTTCAAAGGCTGGGGCGAAAACCAGTGGAAAGAAGCCGGTTTTCGTGCCGTGCCAAATTGTGTTGTTCGCAAATCTGCCTATATCGCGCCGGGTGTGGTGTTGATGCCGTCCTTTGTGAATATCGGTGCCTACGTTGATTCAGGCACGATGGTTGATACCTGGGCAACCGTTGGGTCCTGTGCGCAGATCGGCAAAAACGTGCACCTGTCCGGTGGCGTTGGTATTGGCGGTGTGTTGGAGCCGATGCAGGCAGGCCCGACGATCATCGAAGACAATTGTTTCATCGGAGCGCGTTCCGAGGTGGTTGAGGGCTGCATCGTGCGCGAGGGTTCGGTTCTTGGCATGGGTGTATTCATCGGCCAGTCGACCAAAATCCTTGACCGTGAAACCGGCGAAGTCATGTACGGCGAGGTTCCGTCCGGTTCAGTTGTTGTCGCAGGCTCAATGGAGTCCAAGAACGGCGTGCATCTTTACTGCGCCGTGATCGTGAAGCGGGTGGACGAGCGGACCCGCTCCAAGACCTCGATCAACGAACTGCTGCGTGACTGAAACGTCCGCGCAACGCCAGCAGGTTGTTGACGATCTGCTGGTGTTGATCCGCAAATTTGCGGGCCCGTTGCTGTTGCAAGAGATCGCGGAGGGCGACAGCCAGGCCGCTGCGGGTGATGACAAGAAGCACATGGCCGCATTGGAAGAGTTGCGTGATACTTACGATTGGCGTCTTTTTCGGCAACCCAACAACGGTTGGTTTCCATGCGAGCCGATTGATTTGATCGCCTATGCAGTCGATCATCATTCGCAACCTGCCCAGGTCTTTTGCAATTCACTCCTGATGGTGTCCGAACTCGACGGAACAGAGCAGGACTATATGCATTTCAGATGGTTCGAAGCACCGGGAGAGGCGTGGTTCCGCAACCTCAATGAGCCGTGGCGGGCCGCCCTTCTTGTGGGCTTTGCGTATCTTCATGCGCAAGCAGACGACTTTGAACGAGAGTTCTGGGACAAGCCCGGCGCAAAAGGCAAATGGATAGAGGCACCAGATGGCTGACGAAAAGAAAAAGAAATCCCGCCAGCAGGTTTATACCCTGCTGGTCCAGATTGGGCGCAAAGACGGTGACGGATTGCCGGACAAGGCGACGGGGGCCGCGCTGATGTGTTTTGCCTCTGGTGTGGACGAGGCCGAGGCGGTGCGCGAAACGGTGGCGATCCTAAAACAGGCCGACACCAATCCACTGGATGTGGATGGTTACGGCACGCTGGACGAGCGCGAGGCAGAGGGTCACGAAATTGACGATGAAGAACGCGCATTGATGCAGCGTGCACTGGATGAAAATTCAGTGATCATCGCGCAGATGACACCGTTCTTCGATTGATTCAGGCCGCGCGTCGGCGGGCAAGATGGATTGCGTCATACCAACGCAGGACGTGATGCGCAGGACGCGGATGCTCGGGCAAACGTGAACGATCAAATGCATGTAGCAGACTGCCGCCCAAATGCTGCGGATTGCGCCGGATACGCCCGATGTACATGCTTTCCACTGATGTGCCTGCCGCCAAAAGCGTCTCATGGCGGGGCAATAGAAGCTGTGTATAGGTGATTGTCGGTCCGCAAGGTTCGACCAACGCGGCAAAGCCGTTAATCAGATGACGGGCAGGGACCAATACAGCCTCCTGACTGAACAGGTATTCCACCTCTGGCCCGTCGATGATCAGGCGCTGATCCGGCGCAACGATAATATCCTGTTGCAGGCCAAAGTAGGGTGCCCGCAGGCGGATCGGGCGATAACTGCCACGGGCGGGAACCGTGCGTTGAACCCGTTGGAGGACCGGAACAACACCGTCGTCGCGCGTTGTGACCGTATCGCCGCGTTTGAGTGCGTGGGCTTCTTTATATCCCCAAGGCGTCGCCACAGGTGTAGCGGGCAACAAAGTGGGCATCGGGCCAATCGGCTCAATCTGATCGGACAGAGCTGCAAATATCATGTCGGTTGCAAACGTCTGGTCGCTGCGCCCGAGCATCAGATCACGGATATCATCCAAGGATAGCGGTGCAGGATTGTCGATGTAGGCATTGTTGACTGTGGTTTCCTCGGGCATTTCAAGCGTCATGCGACCCCAGTTTGCATCGCAATCCCAGGAATAGGTAATGCGCACAACGTCCGTGCGCCCAGCCTCACGGTGCTGGATCGCGGCGTGTGAAATCGCGTCGCCTTGCACCTGCACCATTGAAATACCGCCGCCCGGGATCGCTTGAAAAATTAGGCTGCGTTGCTGGGGATATGTCGTTTTGTAGCCAAATAGAACCTGCGGCCGCCCGTCAGCAGACAGCCGGGTTTCAAACATGATACTGCCGCGCGACAGCACTGTATGGGGATGGTCGACCAGTTGCGGCGCGTCTTTCTTGTCGCAGCCAAGGCCACGCAGGGACAGCCGCCGTTCATCATGATCACAAAGAGCCAGCCACGTCATGTCAAGCCACCTTGCCAGCACGCAAAAGGCCCGCTTCATACCGCTTTAAGGTGCGGCGCGCTGCGGGAGAATAGCCGTGACCCGTATCGGGGTCGATTTCGGGAAAGATCGCACAGATTTCATCGACAACTTCCCGTTCGAAACTCTTGGTGGTTTGTGGGCCGGGCAAGAAACTTTCGGTTTCCAGACCTTCGGAAAACACGACCTGATGGCGGTCAAATAGCAGATGCACGTATGTGACTTCGCCACCGGGGCGGCGGCGCACAGATCTGTCATTGACCAGATCACGCGCGGCCACCAACACCTCGGCCTCGCCAAACAGCAGTTCTGCCAGATTGTCACGGATCAGAACACGGTGCAGCGGCGAAACCAGCAAATCACGGTGCGTGCCAAAGGTATTGGCGCGGATATGGATCGGGGCAAAGTCGCCTGTTGCGGCAACTTGGCGCGTACCAATCCAGCGCAGGGGCTGGGGTCCGTCATCCTGAGTGAGCACCATATCACCGGGTACAAGCATTTCAGCAGCACATTCGCCTTCCGGCGTCGCGATCATTGTACCTGCGACAAAACACGGCACACCCGTTGCGTTAACAAAACCGACATCTGTGTCGACACCATTGTCAACGGTGTAGGTAAAGTTAAAATTCTCGACATCGCCGTCGCCGGTCACGGTGAACGTGCCGTCAGCATTCAGCATGACGGTCTGTCCGGTTGGCAGGGTAATGATATCTCCGGCCACGACATCCGTCCCGTTGATCTGGGTGATCGTCAGAGAGCCGGGGCCATTGTTTATATCATTTGCAAGTACGTCGATGACCTTGTCGCCATCGGGGAAAAGGTCGATGTTATCTGAAATGGCAACCAGATCGGTTTGTATGGAATCGCCAGCGATCAGCAGGTTGGAGTCATACTGACTGTCCGACACATCCGCGATGGCAATTCGCATCGAGTTCGTGACGCCGGCATTGACGTTCAACGTCAATGTGAGTGTGATGGTAAAGCCGTCCATCTCCGTGTTGAAATCGTCCGTCTGGTTGTTGACGTACATGTTGATGTTGTTGGAGGTGTTGACGTTGCCGGGATCAACATCGCCGTTACCCACATCCATGGGAACCAAAACACCGTTGATCCACACGCCCACAAAGTCCTGATAAATCGAGTTCTCGAACTCTGGATATTCTTCGGAGGAGAAGATGAACTGCATGGTCATCAAGTTGGTGTCGGGAATAAAATCTACATCCAGTGTGGCAGCGTCATAGGTGCGCGCACCTGCGGCTGCGTTGTAGGGCGCAAAATTGTTCGTGCCGGAGGTATTGGTTGAGGTATTGGTGTTCTGGTTGGACTGACCGCTGGAATTTGTGAAATCCTCAGCATTACCTGTGGACATGATCACGCCGGTGTCTCCCGGGGTGACCCCCGGTGCAAGTGTATCGCCACCGGAATACGTTCCTGCACTGTCGCTATCGCCAAAATAGGTTGCGCCAGTTACAGTCACACCATTGCCGAATATGGCGTTTGCCATATCGGTGGCCGTCGTGCCTTCGGCGACCGTATTAATCGGAAGCTCTGCTGCTGCTACCATTTTCCTGCCTCACGCATTGGGCCCGGATAGCAATGATCAGCACAGATCAGGACGCAAACGGTCCTTGTCTGTCGTGTGGTGGTGCATTCATGGCGGCCCTGTTTTCAGGTGCTCGGTCTGACTGCGGTACTGCTGATGCCCTGCCTCGGGTCATATTATTGCCACATTGTTAACAGGCCCGTGCGTTGCTGTTAAGCATTTCCTGCACGCTGCCCCTTGGCACCGCGCTCTTTTCGCCACAAAAGTAGGGAGTTATCTGCATCCCTGTCAAAAAGGAACCACCATGCCTGCCTCAAATACGCCCGTTGATCCCGTCGCGTTGACCGCCGAACTGGTGCGCTGCGCCTCGGTTACGCCCGCAAATGAAGGCGCGTTGGAAATTCTGGAGACGCTGTTGGAGGATGCAGGGTTCGACTGCGCTTGGGCGGATCGCGGTGGCATCCGCAACCTTTTTGCGCGTTGGGGAAACAAGGGAAATACGCGGTCTTTCGGTTTCAACGGTCATACCGATGTTGTCCCTATCGGCAATCCTGATGACTGGACCATGCCGCCCTTTGGTGCCGAAATCAAAGCCGGGATTATGTACGGTCGCGGCACCACGGACATGAAATCGGGTGTGGCTGCTTTTGCCGCCGCCGCAGTTGACTTTGTGCGCGACACGCCTCCTGACGGGTCGGTCATTGTCGCAATCACCGGAGATGAAGAAGGCGATGCCGAAGACGGCACAACAGCCCTTCTTGAGTATATGGAAAAGCACGGTGAACGCATGGATGTCTGTCTGGTGGGGGAGCCGACCTGCCCTGACAAGATGGGTGATATGATCAAGATCGGGCGGCGTGGGTCGATGACAACCTGGTTCAAGGTTATCGGCAAGCAGGGCCATTCTGCCTATCCACACCGCGCCAACAACCCGCTGCCTGCAATGATGCGGCTGATGGACAGGTTGGCGTCACATGAGCTGGATCAGGGGACGGAACATTTTGATCCCTCAACACTGGCTGTTGTCACGGTTGACACAGGCAATCCTGCCACAAATGTTATTCCAGCCAACTGCACAGCGGCGGTAAACATCCGGTTCAACGACACCCATTCAGGTACCAGCCTGTCATCATGGATCGCAGAAGAAGTCGCAGAAATTCGCACGCAATTCAGCGTCGAGATCGAAACAGAAACCAAGATTTCCGGCGAAAGCTTCATCACCCCGCCGGGTGAGCTATCGGCACTTGTTGCGCAGGCAGTCGAGGCTGAAACAGGCCTGACACCTGTGCTGTCCACAACCGGTGGCACATCTGACGCCCGCTTTATGAAATCGCATTGTCCGGTGGTCGAATTTGGTCTTGTTGGTCAGTCAATGCACCAAGTGGACGAACATGTGCGTATTGAACACATCCACCAACTCAAGGCGATCTACGGGCGAATCCTGAAAGACTATTTCGCATGAGTGTGACGATTGCCCTGACCGATGACATCGCGACGTGCCGACATTTGCGGCGTGTTGTTTTCATAGAGGAGCAGGGTGTTCCCGAAGCGGATGAGCTGGATGATCTTGATCCGTTGTCCCTGCACCTTCTCGCGATTGATGCGAGTGGCCCGATTGGAACGGCACGGATTTACATAGCTGACGGTATTGCGAAGATTGGCCGCGTTTGCGTGTTGAAACATCTTCGTGGCACAGGTTTGGGGGCTGCTTTGATCCGCAAAGCACTGGATGTTGCGCAAGGCAAAGCGGCACGGGCCAAGCTTGGTGCACAGCTACACGCGCTGGGCTTTTATGAATCTCTTGGCTTCACCGCATTTGGCCCGATTTACGACGATGCAGGGATCGAACATCGTGACATGGTCCGCGATCTATGAAGCGAACACTGATCGTGATGGTCAAAGAACCGCGGCCGGGTAGGGTCAAGACGCGGCTAGGACGAGAGATTGGCATGACCGCTGCTGCATGGTGGTTTCGACATCAGACAAGAGCGTTGTTGCGCAGAATCGAGGACCCCCGCTGGCAGGTTGTTCTGGCTGTGTCGCCTGATGCCGAAGGTTTGAAATCCCGTATCTGGCCCCCGCATTTACCTCGCTGGCCGCAAGGGCAGGGAGATCTGGGCGATAGAATGGCGCGTATGTTGGCCTGCGTTCGTGTTGGTCCAGCCTGCATCATCGGGGGGGATATTCCAGGCATTTCACGCGCCCATATCGCTGACGCCTTTGCTGCGCTGGGCGATCATGATGGTGTATTTGGCCCCGCCCCGGATGGAGGCTACTGGCTGATTGGCCTCAAACATCCCCAACGCCAACCGCCAAGTCTGTTCAAGAATGTACGCTGGTCTACCGAAAATGCGTTGTTGGACAGTAAGGCGTCGCTTCCCGACCATAGCATCGCAGAAATTGCCACGTTGCGGGACGTCGACACAGCGCGCGATTTGCCCATGACGCGCCGATAACTGCGTGTTACCTGCGGTACATGAAAAAATTACCTACCAAAGCCGAAATCCTTGAATGGATTGAACAGAACCCGACACTGACCGCCAAGCGTGACATCGCAAAGGCGTTTGGCATCAAAGGCGCTGCGCGGATTGATCTCAAGCGTATCTTGAAAGAACTGGAAGCCGAAGGGCATCTGCAAAAGCGGTCGCGTAGCTATCAAGATCCTGATCGCTTGCCCCCCGTTTCTGTGTTGATGGTGACGGGACCGGACAGTCAGGGCGACCTGTTTGCCAAACCGATGGAATGGCACGGTGAAGATCGCGAACCGAATGTCTTGTTGATCACAAAACCTTCCGATCCTGCGCTGGGCGAAGGCGACCGCATTCTTGCGCGCCTGACTGCTGTAAAGGGTGATGATCACGCATATGAAGGACGGCTGATCCGGCGCATCGGAACCAATCCTCAAAAGGTGCTGGGTATCTTTCGCAAGCGAAGCGAAGGCGGGCGGATCATGCCTATCGACAAAGGGTCAGACCGTGAGTGGGCAGTTGCCGATGAGGATGTGAATGATGCCAGAGATGGTGAATTGGTCGAGGCAGAGCAAGCCGGGCCAAAGGGGCGTCTGGGTTTGCCACGTGCGCGCATTACGGATCGTCTGGGTGATCCATCTGCGCCCAAAGCGGTATCGTTGATTGCGATTCACCAACATGGCATCCCCGATCAATTTCCCGATGAAGTTGTCGCAGAGGCGGATGCGGCCAAGCCGAAAGGCCTTCAGGATCGCGAAGACTTGCGCGAATTGCCGCTGATCACCATTGATCCTTCCGATGCCCGTGACCACGATGATGCCTGCTATGCGCATGCCGATGACGACCCCAAGAACAAAGGTGGCCATGTCATCTGGGTCGCGATTGCCGATGTGGCGGCCTATGTTACCCCCGGCTCTGCGCTGGATCGTGAGGCGCGCAAACGGGGCAACTCCACCTATTTTCCGGATCGTGTTGTGCCAATGCTGCCGGATCGGCTGTCGGGTGATTTGTGTTCGCTGCACGAAGGGGTGCCAAGAGCCTGTATTGCGGTACGGATGGTGCTGGATTCCAAGGGTCAAAAGCTGACGCATACCTTCCATCGTGGATTGATGCGCTCACCTGCATCTTTGCATTACGAAGAAGTGCAAGACGCGATTGATGGCCGACCAAACGATCGAACCGGACCTTTGCTAGAGCCTGTTTTGAAGCCGTTGTACGCGGCTTATGACGCCTTGAAAGTAGCCCGCGCTGCCCGACAGCCCCTTGATCTGGATCTGCCCGAACGGCGGGTTGAACTGTCAGAGGACGGAACCGTCAGTTCGGTGAACTTCAAGGACCGTCTGGATGCGCACAAGCTGATCGAAGAATATATGGTGTTGGCAAATGTTGCCGCCGCAGAGACGCTGCTGGCAAAGAAAACGCCGCTGTTGTTCCGCATCCACGAAGAGCCGTCACCGGAAAAGCTGGAAAGCCTGCGCGAGACGGCACAAGCATCTGGCTTTACTCTTGCCAAAGGGCAGGTCCTGCAAACCGCGCATCTTAACAAGCTGCTGAATGACGCTGCTGGGACGGATGAGGCGGAGTTGATCAACATTTCCACCCTGCGCTCCATGACGCAGGCGTATTACGGTCCTGCCCATATCGGTCACTTCGGACTTGCGCTGCGTTCTTATGCGCATTTCACCTCGCCTATCCGTCGCTATGCGGATTTGATCGTTCACCGTGCGCTGATCACGGCACACGGCTGGGGCAAGGATGGTCTGAGGCCAGAGGATCTTGATACGCTTGAACAAACGGGCGCGCATATCTCCGACACGGAGCGCCGTTCCATGATGGCCGAACGTGATACAACAGACCGCTATCTGGCGTCTTTCTTGTCAGAGCGGGTCGGCAACGAAATGTCAGGTCGCATTAGCGGCATCGCGCGGTTCGGTGCATTTGTGAAACTGGACGAAACCGGTGCCGATGGACTGCTGCCGATGCGCTCTTTGGGGCGGGAGTACTTTCACCACGATGCGGATCAGCAGACTTTAACGGGCTCTGACACCGGTATGACAATCGGCATTGGTCAGCGGGTCAAGGTCCGGTTGGCCGAAGTGGTGCCCTTGACAGGCGGGATCACGCTGGAACTGCTAGAAATCGAGGGTACGAAGCTAAAGCAGGGCAGTCGCTCTCCGGCGGGGCGAAGCCCCCGCCGAAAAGGAAGCAACGCCAAGCGCAAGAAAGACAAGATCAAGCGCAAAGTCTCGCGGCCACGCCGCTGACCGTGTTGTTCATGGCGTCACTCGCGCGGTCGATGTAGCGGCACAGAATTTCGTCTTTGGCGATGCGTGTTTTCAACAAAGTCTTGCCTGGAGTAGCGCGCATGTTGGCCAGCATCGCTGCGACAGAGGCGTCCGCTGCAGTCGGTTTGTCGCCAAAAAGGAATGGACCGTGCCAAAGGCGGGTCGTAATTGCCTGTAGATCCGGTCCAATTCTTTCAAGACGCTCTTGGGGTGTGAGGCGGCCAAGCCCCTGACGGTCCATCCCTTGCAAGCAGGCTTTGCGCAGGCTGTTGGTGATCATACCGCGCAACAGTTTGGGAATGCTGCTAAAATAGGTATCGCGGACGATGGGCCAAACACTGTCATCGCCCCAGCGGTCCATCACAATGTGGAAATACATATGCTCTTCGGCCATCCGTATGAAGGCACGTGAGGTTGCCTTCTCCATGTCGGACAAACCCGCATCAAAATCGGCACCTTGCGCTTCCAGATAGGTGCGGATGTTGTCACTGTCCGGGATGACCTGCCCCGCGACACGGATCGCCGGCAGCTTTTGCTTTGGCATCTTGCGAGGGTCAGGGGTGTCTTCACGTTGCCATTCCTGGCCGGACATATTCAGTAGCCAGATTGCTTTTACGCAGAACGGGCTGGCGGCCGGTTGACCAAAAGACGGGGCAAATGTGATGAGGGTGATCATTGTTATTCTCCAGTTTGAGTTGTGCCTTGGATAACACGCGCTCCTGTCAATTCTTGTCAGGATACGTTATGCTGCTGCGATGACCCGCACACACAGATTGTTCCAGCTGATGACTTCTCTACGACGCCTGCCGGCACCCGTGCGTGCGGTGCAATTGGCGGACGAGATGGGAACATCTTTGCGTACTGTTTACCGCGATATTGATACGTTACGTGGCTTGGGTGCCGTCATTGATGGAGAAGCGGGTTTTGGATACACGCTTGTCGAAGATGCGACCCTGCCGCCCCTCGGATTTGAAGATGATGAGTTGGAAGCATTGGTCTTGGGTCTGCGCGATGTTGCAGTGATCGGCGATCCGGCGTTGGCAAAGGCGGCGGAATCGGCTTTGGCCAAACTGACTGCACGTGTCCCACCGCGTCAGGCTCATCGCTTGCAGCACGCCATTCTTGATGCACGCAGATTTGTGCGCCCCAAGCCACCCCGTATCGACGTGGCCACTTTGCGCACTGCGACATGGGAAGAAGAAACCGTGCGATTCTCCTACACAGACGCAAAAGGGGCCGCGTCGACCCGAGAGGTTGATCCGCTGGGAATCGTTTATCTACAAGACACGAACATGTTGATGGCATGGTGCCATTTACGCCGTGATTTCAGGGTGTTCCGCTTGGATCGGATGGATGATTTGTGTCGAACAGGCCAGAGTTTTCGCCCCCGACGCGTTCCAATGCTGCGCGATTACACAGCGAGATTGCGCGCTGAAGCAGTGGAGAGGGCGGAAGGTCGCGCGGATTAGTGCTTTGGGCTTTTTGCACCGCGGCTTGCGGGTTACGGTGCGGTTGTGCAGCAAAAAGATCGGATAAGGTCATGCAGTTTCGTGTTGTTCTAACCAGCGTTATGGCTCTTTTTGTGTCGGGCTTTCAGGTGGGCGCGTTAGGGCCTGAAACTTCGCCCAGACCGACAGTGCGCAGTACGGAGATCTTAAAGGTCGCTGCCAAGGATCACCTTGCGACACGCCGAGGGTTGCAGGAATGGATGGCGGGTTTTCGGGTTCGCGCCGTAGAAGCGGGCATTCAGGAAGCGCTTTTTGATCAAGTCATGCAAGGTGTCACTTATGATGCCGAGACGGTCAAAAGGGATCGAAATCAGGCAGAGTTTACCAAGACAATATGGGATTATCTTGATACCGCTGTATCGGATTTGCGGATCGCAAACGGGCAAAAAGCACTGTCTAAATGGGATGGGATGCTCACCAATATCGAAGCGCGCTTTGGCGTTGAAAAAGAGGTGATCGTCGCGATCTGGGGGTTGGAGAGCGCCTACGGTACTTTTCGCGGTACGAATCCTGTAATCAACGGTTTGGCAACACTGGCCTATGATGCCCGCCGTGCGGATTTCTTTGAAGCAGAACTGATGCACGCACTACGTATTCTACAGAACGGGGATATCACGTCTGACCGGATGCGTGGCTCATGGGCTGGTGCGATGGGGCACACTCAGTTTATGCCGTCATCGTATCAATCTCATGCTGTTGATTGGAACAAGGACGGCAAGCGTGACATTTGGGGTGACAACCCGCAGGATGCGCTGGCTTCAACGGCTGCATACCTCAAGCACTATGGCTGGACCAAAGGGCAGCCTTGGGGAGGTGAGGTGCGTCTGCCGGATGGATTTGAATACACATTGGCGGATCGGGAAATCCTTAAACTACCGTCTGAATGGGAGGATTTGGGGGTCAGGACGGTAGATGGCAGTCTGAAGGATGCGTATGGACCGGCGTCAGTTCTGCTGCCTGGTGGCGCGCAAGGGGCGGCATTTATGATCTTTTCAAATTTTGCGGTGATCGAGAAATACAATACGGCTGATGCTTATGTTGTTGGCATTGGCCATTTGAGTGATCGGATCACAGGCGGCAAGGAGATTGAACACACTTGGCCGCGCCAACTTCGCGCCCTGAGCAAGGACGAGCGGATCGAGTTACAAAAGAGACTGACTGCGGCGGGTTTTGATACGGTCAAGATTGACGCAAAGATGGGGCCGTTGACCATAAACGCGGTACGCCGATTTCAGCAGTCACAGGGTATTTTGCCAGACGGGTATCCATCCCTGCAACTGTTGGACAGATTGCGGGCGTTGTAGGCCGAACGGATTGTCCGACCTACAATTGATTACGATGCTGCTTTGAGCATGTCTTTGTCTTTGAGGTCCTTGTACGTCGCATCCAGCGCATCTTTGGCACGAGAGGCAAAGACGTTGATCTCCTCTGGTGTGATGACCAAAGGCGGAGAAATGATCATCCGATCACCGACATGGCGCATCACCAGATTGTTGGCAAAGCAATGCTCGCGACACATGTAGCCCACGGTGCCACCATCGCTCGCAAACTTGGCGCGGCTTTCTTTGTGAGGGGTGAGCGGCAACGACGCCATCATGCCAGATACGTTAACTCCGCCGACGAGCGGGTGTTCGCCCAAATCATTCAATGCCGATTGAAGCGCCGGCATCGCCACAGTCCGGATATGTGACAGCATGTCTTCTTCTTGCATGATGCGCAGGTTTTCCATCGCAACAGCGGCACAAACCGGGTGACCGGAGTAAGTATAACCGTGGTTGAATTCGCAGGCGTTGATGACTTCAGCGATTTCGTCTGACACGATGGAGCCGCCAATAGGTGCGTAGCCCGAAGACAACCCTTTGGCGATTGTCATGATGTCAGGTGTGATCCCCATTGTTTCGGATCCAAACCAGTTCCCTGTCCGGCCAAAGCCGCAGATGACTTCATCAGCGATCAGGAGAACGTCGTATTTTTTGCAGATACGCTCGATTTCCGGCCAGTAAGTCGATGGTGGAATAATGACGCCACCAGCACCTTGAACAGGTTCACCAATAAAGGCCGCGACGTTTTCCGCGCCCAATTCAAGGATCTTTTCCTCAAGCTCCTGAGCCCGGACAAGCCCGAATTCTTCAGGAGTTTTATCGCCCCCTTCCGCCCACCAATCCGGTTGCCCGATGTGGTGGATACCCGGGATCGGCAGACCACCCTGCTCGTGCATCGGAGTCATCCCACCCAAGGATCCAGAGCCGATGGATGAGCCGTGATAGGCGTTTTTACGGCTGATAACATGGGACTTTTGCGGCTGCCCCTTTTCAGCCCAGTAGACACGAACCATGCGTAGGTTGGTATCGTTTGCCTCTGATCCTGATCCTGCAAAGAAAACGTGGTTCAGATTGCCGGGTGCCAGTTTTGCCAGTTCCGCGGCAAGTGCGATTCCCGGCACGTGGGTCGTTTGAAAGAAGGTGTTATAATAGGGTAGTTCGTCCATTTGACGCGCTGCAACCTTGCCCATTTCGGGGCGGCCATATCCCAGATTAACACACCACAGACCTGCCATCGCATCTAGAATTTCGTTTCCGTCACTGTCTGTCAGGTAGACGCCCTTGGCGCGGGTAATGACGCGGGCCCCTTTTGCGGCCAGTTCATCATTGGTGGTAAACGGATGCATATGGTGCGCAGCATCCAATGCTTGCAACTCGGCGGTAGGCAAATGGTTTGTAATTGATGACATGATTCTGGACCTTTGACGCGGGGAAGACTTCTGTGTTCAGAATATGATCAAATTATTCAAAGTCAATCAGATCAGACATCTGTTCAATCCTCAAGCAGCGCCACCTCTATCTGGTGGATGCCCTGTTCGATGTCTTCGGCCATAGCAGACGCTGAAGCTTCGATATCGCCGCGCCGCAACGCCTCAAGCAGATCCTTGTGTTTGTCAGGCAGGTTGCTTGTTCCAAAGCGGCCACATACCACCCGTAGCGATGGCCCAAACCGCAGCCACAAACGATCAACCGTTGCGGTCATGATTGGCGCCTGGGCGGCAGCATAAATCGTAGCGTGAAAGCGGTAGTTGTGTGTCAGGTACCCCCCGACGTCCCCTTGTGCGATTGCGGTGTTGAGATCGTTGTCGCAAGCGGAAAGGCTGGCCAGAATGTCATCTGTCATCCGCATAGCAGCGCGACGGGTCAATTCAGGTTCAATCGCTTTTCGCATGAAACCAAGCTCGTTTGCACCTTCTTTGCTGAGTATCGGAACAGAAACACGGCGGTTGTCTTTGTGTGTGAGCGCACCTTCCGCAATCAGTCGGCGCAAAGCCTCGCGCACAGGTGTCATGCCAGCTGCGAGTTGCTCTGTCAGTCCCTGAATTGTCACGGCTTGACCGGGGGCGAGATCGCCAAACAGAATCATCACCCTCAGTTTTTCATAGACCGCCTGATGCGCTGGCACTTTGCCTGTCTCTGGTACCAACCCTCGACCTGTCGAAGTGATTACGTTCACGTTCATGGTTTACCCGCTTTTTTTGCCCAACACCGCGCACCTCGCGGCAAGGCATCCTGGGGGAAAGCATAAAGTATCTTGCCGTGAGAGGCAAAACTTGATCAAATTGACCTAATGCTGGGATCAACCCGGCTACCTATAGGGAGTTACCATATGAGTTATCGTATTCTTGGCAGTGTTGCCGTGGCCGCGTTGCTGGCAAGTGCTGCAACAGCTGAAGAAGTTCGCGTCTACAATTGGTCGGATTACATCGACGAATCACTGCTGGAAAAATTTGAAGCGGAAACAGGCATTGATTTGATCTATGATGTCTTTGACAGCAACGAAGTGCTTGAGACAAAATTGTTGGCCGGTGGATCCGGTTATGACGTGGTTGTGCCATCAGGTACTTTCTTGCAGCGCCAGATCACTGCAGGCGCGTTCCAGAAACTGGACAAGTCGAAGTTGAGCAATTCGGGCAACATGTGGGACGTGATCAGCGATCGCGTGAGCAAATATGACCCCGGCAACGAATATGCGATCAACTACATGTGGGGCACTACCGGCATCGGCGTGAACATTGGCAAGGTCAAAGAAGCGCTTGGTGATGACGCGCCTGTTGATTCTCTTGCGCTGGTTCTTGATCCGGCGAATATGGAAAAGCTGCAGGAATGCGGAGTTCATTTTCTTGATGCCCCTGCCGAGATCATTCCGGCGGCGCTGGCCTACATGGGTGAAGACCCAGACAGCCAAGACCCGGATGTGATCAAAAAGACGGAACCGGTCCTGTCTGCCATCGCGCCATTTGTGCAGAAGTTCCACAGTTCTGAATACATCAATGCGTTAGCCAACGGTGATATTTGCGTCGCAGTTGGTTGGTCTGGTGACATTCTGCAAGCACGTGATCGTGCCGCCGAAGCTGACAACGGTGTCGAGATTGAATACTACGCGCCCAAAGAGGGCGCACTGATGTGGTTTGATAACATGGCGATCCCTGTGGATGCGCCAAATCCTGAAGCGGCCCACAAGTTCCTGAACTTCATCATGGATGCTCAGAACATGGCGGCGGCGTCGAACTATGTTTATTATGCCAACGGAAACAAGGCTTCGCAGGAATTCCTTGTAGAAGATGTGCTGGGAGATACCGCGATTTACCCTGACGCGGAAACGCTTGAAAAGCTGTACACAACATCGCCTTACGGCCCCAAAGTTCAGCGGGTCGTGACGCGGATGTGGACCAAGATCAAGTCCGGCACCTAAGACCTGAAAAGGGCGCAGTTCATCATGGCTGCGCCCTCTTTTCTGACCAACACAGGGATATCAACCGCGTGAGCCAAACAGTATTTGCCCCTTGGGAAAATCCCGACGAGAAACCGCTGATACGGTTTCAGAACGTCACCAAACGATTTGGCGAATTTACCGCCATTGATGATTTGACACTTGATATTTATGCGCAGGAATTTTTTGCCCTGCTCGGACCGTCCGGCTGTGGCAAGACAACCATGATGCGGATGTTGGCCGGTTTTGAAACGGTAACCGAAGGTCGGATTGAACTGGCAGGCCAGGACATCGGGCATGTCCCGCCAAACGAGCGCGCCGTGAATATGATGTTTCAGTCCTATGCGTTGTTCCCGCATCTAAGTGTCTGGGAAAACATTGCCTTTGGATTGAAGCGCGACAAGAAAAGCAAAGGCGAAATCGAGGCGCGCGTCGAGGAAATGCTCAAGCTTGTACGGCTGGAAAAATTCGCCCGCCGCAAACCGCATCAGATCTCGGGTGGTCAACGCCAGCGTGTCGCATTGGCGCGATCACTGGCCAAAGCGCCCAAGCTGTTGCTATTGGACGAACCCCTTGGTGCGCTTGACAAAAAGCTGCGGCAGGAAACCCAGTTCGAATTGATGGACATTCAAGAGACCACAGGCACCACCTTTGTTATCGTGACCCACGACCAGGAGGAGGCGATGACAGTTGCGTCCCGCGTGGCTGTAATGGACGAAGGACTGATCGTTCAGGTCGCAACACCTGCTGCGATTTATGAGTATCCGAATTCGGTCTATGTTGCTGATTTCATTGGAGATGTTAATATCATCGAAGGTCAGGTGAGTCC
The DNA here is from genome assembly GCA_947501805.1 of uncultured Sulfitobacter sp. Classification (GTDB taxonomy): domain Bacteria; phylum Pseudomonadota; class Alphaproteobacteria; order Rhodobacterales; family Rhodobacteraceae; genus Sulfitobacter. The sequence continues at coordinate 237,920 of CANMXJ010000003.1, forward strand.
GTCAGGAGACGGGGAATACGCGTTGACGTGGAACGAGGGGCAGTCCCCGATTGAGGCGGCGTCCCAAACCGTATTCAGTGAGGGGCAAAAGGCGCATCTGGCGATCCGGCCCGAGAAAATCCGCATATCAACAGAAAAACCCGAAGATGCAGTGAACGCAATGCAAGGCAAGGTTCTCGACATTGCCTATCTCGGCAACCTGTCAACCTATCACGTAGAACTGCCCGGTGGTCAGATCATCAAAGCACAAACCGCCAACACCCGTCGCCTTGCGCGACGTGATATCACCTGGGAAGACCCAGTCTGGATTTCATGGAGCGCGACGGCAGGCGTGATGTTAGAGCAATGATGCGCCGTACCGCATTAATCGCCGTTCCGTATTTATGGTTGATGGTGTTGTTTCTGGCACCCTTTCTCATTGTTCTGAAAATCTCTCTTTCGGACGCGGCCTTGGCGATTCCGCCATATACACCGACATTCAAGGACGGAATCGGGGCGCTGATCCGGGAGTTGGATTTCGAGAACTTCGTCTTCCTCACCGAAGATGACCTGTATTGGAAAGCCTACCTCAGTTCGTTCCGTATCGCGTTTATCTCAACCGTGCTGACGCTGCTGGTTGGTTATCCCATCGCGTACGGCATGGCTAAGGCACCGGATGAATGGCGCGCCACACTGATGATGCTGGTGATTCTGCCGTTCTGGACATCGTTCTTGATCCGCGTTTACGCGTGGATGGGCATCCTTAGCAATGAAGGGCTTTTAAATCAGTTATTGCTCTGGCTCGGTTTGACGTCCGAGCCGCTGGTGATCCTGAACACGACCACGGCTGTCTACATCGGAATCGTTTATACGTATCTACCGTTTATGATCCTGCCGATTTATGCGGCGCTGGACCGCCTTGATGCGTCTCTGGATGAGGCTGCTCAAGACCTTGGCTGTACCCGTATGCAAGCCTTCTGGCTGGTTACAATTCCACTGTCAAAAAATGGGATTGTTGCAGGATCATTCCTTGTGTTCATTCCGGCGCTGGGCGAATTTGTGATCCCGTCACTGCTTGGTGGTTCCGGCACGCTGATGATCGGCAAGGTTCTGTGGGAAGAGTTCTTTAACAATCGTGACTGGCCTGTTGCATCGGCAGTAGCTGTAATCCTGTTGCTGTTGCTGATCATTCCCATCGTGCTGTTTCAACGCAACCAGCAAAAGCAGCAGGAGGCTGAACAATGAAACGTATGTCATGGTTCAACGTAACCTCTCTGACGCTGGGTTTTGCGTTCCTGTATCTGCCAATGGTGGTGCTGGTGATCTACAGCTTCAACTCTTCCAAACTGGTGACAGTCTGGGCAGGATTTTCCACCAAGTGGTACGGGGAACTGTTCCAGAACGAAGCGTTTCTGGATGCGGCCTGGGTGACGATTAAAGTGGCTGTGGTGTCGTCAACTTTCGCTACGGTTCTAGGTACGATGGCAGCATATGTGCTGGTGCGCGGTGGGCGCTTCATGGGGCGTACCTTGTTTTCCGGTATGATCTACGCGCCATTGGTGATGCCTGAAGTGATTACTGGCCTGTCGCTGCTCTTGCTGTTCATCGGAATCGGATTGGACCGCGGTGTGCTGACCATCGTTTTGGCGCACACGACTTTTTCGATGTGTTATGTGTCGGTCGTCGTGTCCTCACGGTTGGTCTCATTTGACCGGTCTCTCGAAGAAGCCGCGCTTGATCTGGGATCCACCCCTTGGGAAGCTTTCCGCCTTGTCACATTGCCGATCATCGCTCCAGCGGTGATATCTGGCTGGTTGTTGGCCTTCACACTCAGCCTTGATGATTTGGTGATTGCGTCCTTCACGTCGGGTCCGTCCGCGACAACCCTACCCATCAAGATATTCTCTGCCGTGCGATTGGGGGTCTCGCCGGAGATCAACGCGCTGTCGACAATAATGATCTTGATTGTGACGGTGGGCGTGGTCACAGCGTCCCTTGTATCAAAACAATCGGCAATACGTGCCCAAAAAGACGCGCGTGCCGCCGAACGGGCCGATTAATGCGGCGGATATATCCGGAGTTTGCCTATTCGGACGCCCCCCGTGCTGCTTGCTGGTGGGACCAGACCTGCGACATGCCGGACCGCCCAGCACTTAAGGGCGATGTAGAGTGCGACGTGGCCATTATCGGCGGCGGGTTCACAGGGATTTCGGCGGCGTTGCATCTGGCCGAAGCGGGTGTTTCGGTTTGCGTTCTGGAAAACCGCTTTGTGGGCTGGGGTGCCTCTGGTCGCAATGGCGGGTTCTGTTGTTTGGGCGGCGGGATGCTGGACAACGCAGCCCTTGTGAAATCATTTGGCAGGCAGGGTCGGGATGACTGGCGTCAGACAGAAGTGAACAGCATTCGCTTGGTTGAATCCTTGTTGACGCGTTTCAATCTTGATGTGGATCGGCATTCAAATGGCGAAACGCAAGTCGCGCATCGCCCCCGTGATTTTGAGATAATGCGAAAGGACATAGTCTACTACGCAGAAAGCTATGGTCTTGAGGCGCGTTTGACTGAACCGGGAGCCCTTGCTTCCGAAGGAATGAATGCCGGCTTTCACGGGGCAATAACGATCCCGATCGGTTTTGGCCTGAACCCGCGAAAGTATATCATGGGAATTGCGGCAGCTGCCGAGCGTGCCGGTACTTCAATCTTTCACGACTCGCCTGTGATCGGCATCAAAGGTCAACGTGGGCGATTTCATATCCAGACATCCGGTGGAAAAGTACGGGCGGGACGCGTGATTGTTGCAACAAACGGGTATTCTTCCGAAGATTTACCTGACTGGCTGACGAGTCGTTACATGCCGACCCAATCGAGCATCATTGTAACACGACCGATGTCGCAATCGGAGTTGGGTGCGCAGGGATGGACCAGCGGGCAGGCCTCATACGATAGCCGCCATCTGCTGCATTATTTTAGGCTGATGCCCGATAACCGAATGTTATTTGGAGTCCGCGGCGGGCTTTTGGCGACGCCGGGTTCGGAGGCGCGTGCAATCAAGCGTGCGCGGGCTGATTTCGATGCAATTTTCCCCGCATGGCGCAATATTGAAACACCGCAAAGATGGTCCGGGATGGTCTGCATTGCGCGCGACAGAATGCCATTTGTCGGCGAAATCCCGGACATGCCGGGCGTTTTCACAAGCCTATGCTATCATGGCAACGGCGTCGCCATGGCGAGTTATTGCGGTGCCCTGCTAAGTGATTTGGTGCAGGATAAGAAAACTTCCCGCCTATACCCCGAGGCGATCCAACGCCCATTGGCCAAATTTGAACTTGGGCGACTACGCCGTTTGATCATGCCATTGGCGTACGCTGGTTATGCGGTGTCCGACTGGTAAAAGGCGCGCAGTGTCTTTTGGCCTAAATGCCACTTGCTTCTCTTAGGCCGGATACATCATCGGCCAGAACCGCTGATCCTCCTTCAAGAATGAGCACTGCTTGGCCTGCCTCCATTCTTGTTTCAACAACCCGCCCGTAGGTTTCGGTTGGTTCAGACAAGATTACTTCTCCATTTGCGCGGCTTTCAATATCAAAACTGTAAAGTCCATTTTTGAACGGCGTTCCATCATTTGCAACGCCAGCCCATTCGATCGGCTCTGCCGCAACGGGCAGTTGGACGCGTTGGACTTCCTGTCCGGTGCCATCGCGCACAATCAGGAATACTTCGTCAGACACAGCGGCAGGATTTGGTGTGAAGCGGACGGGGCGGCCGTCAAACATGACAGGCGCTGTTGTACGGGCCTCCATTCCGATCCAACCCGCCATTTGTGTCATATTGCCTGATCCAAGTTGTGCTGCCAGTGACGTCAGCAGGTCATTTGAAAGAACCTGCTGCTCAACCATCGAAAATTGTGCCAGTTGGGCCGCATATTCCGATGAATCAATCGGTTCAAGCGGGTCCTGATATTTGGCCTGCGCCGTTAACATCTTGAGAAACGTCTCAAAATCCGACGATAAGACCGGCTTGGTTTGTGGTTCGTTCTTGGCGGTAGCCGCCGCTCCAGCAGCGGTTGAGGTTAAGATGTCCATACTACTTCCTGTTCATAGTCGAATGTCGAGACCGGCAATTTGGCCGGAATTCATATCAATTCGGGTTATCGCCTCAGTCGGTTCTGCAGGATGATCCGACAGCACGGAGGTTTGCCTATCTTCTGGGTCTCTGTTTTTGCCGTCGCCCGACTGTTCACCGCCAGAAAAAGAAAATGCTATATTGCTGTAACCAATGTCCTGAAATGCAGATTCTAAGCCGTTTATGTGACGGCGTAGCAGGTCCATCGTTTCGGACCTTTCAGCCATGACAGTGACCACAATTCCCGCTTCGGTGGCAGAAACGGCCAACCTGACCTGCCCCAGTTCCTTGGGGCTAAGCGAGATTTCAACCGGACGGTTCGGCATTTGCTGTAGAGCTTCAGCAATTTGTCGGGATACATGATGGGACATATCTGCGCGGCCGACCGCCGAATGGGTCGCATTTGAAGGCGTGGTAACACCATCAAGCCGCGGTAAATGTGTTTCCGTTTCGGAGAGGGTGTGTATCTGACTTTGCCCCTCGAAGGATATATCGGATAGCTTTGGCATCTGAGCGCCTACAACCGGTATTCCGGCGTTCAAGTTCAAAGCACCCGCTTTCAATGGTGATTGAAACGATGGTGGTGAAAGATCAGTGCTATGCGGGTCATGGGATTGGAGGGTGGAATTCGGCATCTGGCCACTAAAGATCGAAACCGTGTGAGCTGTCGAATTGCCTATGCCGGGGCTTGCCGCCGAATCAAGGGATGCGACACTGGTATTTGCTGATCCTAACGACTGCTGGGTTGAAAAGCCGTCTACTACCCTTTTGCCTTTTCTTGTCGTGTCGAATAGAAGTGATGGAGAAGTATCCTGTAGTTCAGCGTTAGCTAAATTTTGAGCAGAGACTAGTCCTATTGAAGACTGTGCACTATTGGTTGAAACGTATTCGCCGTTATTACCTGCGGAATTCTGAAATATACTTAATCTGAACAGTTTTTCCGCGGCGAGCTCACCTAGAAAATTCTTCTCTGCGAAGGAAAAATCTGAATCTATTGTAGGCGCTGGCGCAATTTGGTGCATCAAACTTTTGCCTAAGGACAGTGAAGTCGTAGTGCCTGAGGGCTCCGAAGAATTTGACGAAATTGGATTGACCCCAAACTGCACCAGCGATACATCATTACTCTCTGAATGATCCAGACTTGCATTCTCCAATTCATTTTTATTCTTCTGTGCGGTTTTATCCAATTCCGCTGCTTTTTTTTCCGCAGTCATTTCCTGCGCTCTTAATGCATGAATAGCACCATCTATTGATTCACTTTCAGATGTGTGAGGTATTTCAAAAACAGCAGCAAAACTGGAATTGTTGTCGGGGGTGGTGCTTCTCTTACTGCCCGTATCCGATGCGTTTTCAGACGCTATGTCCCTAGGCACTTCCGTTTGGGCTGGATGGCTGTGGTTTAGGATGAATTGCACATTGCTCTCCGAGAGTTCTTCTCTGGTCGAGAACCTTATGAACCTACATCCTTACCAGTTGTTTACCGGATATGGTGCATATTCCAAAAAATAGACGGCAATTTAAGGAACCTGAAATGGATGCCATTCACCCTAGTCCAGCCATGACCGACCCCGTATCAAAGCATGCCCTATTGCGGAAGACGGCAGAGAAACTTGAGGCCAGCTTTCTTGCAGAAATGCTTAAATCAGCGGGGTTTGGCGCGTCACGGCAGGAGTTTGGTGGTGGCGCAGGAGAGGATCAATTTACGTCCTTTCTGGTGCAAGAGCATGCAATGGCAATGGTCCGTGCAGGCGGTATCGGGCTAAGCGAAACAATTTATAATGCACTGAAGGAGCAAGAACGTAATGGCTGAAACGAATACGGAAACATCTGTAAAACTCAACGAGATTCTGGATGAAGAACGTGAGGCTTTATTGCGTGGGGATCTGGAGAAATTGAGCGCTTTGTTGGTACCGAAAGAGACCTTGATCGAAGCGATGAATTCAATCCCGCAGGCAGATTTGAACGCGGTGCGAATTCTGGATGGTAAGGTACGCCGAAATCAGGCGCTGTTGGATGGCGCGCTGGAAGGCATTCGCTCTGTTGCGCACAGGATGGCCCGTTTGCGTGATGTCAAAGGCGCACTTGAGACATATGGTGCAGATGGCAAAAGGCACGACATTCCGCTTGGCCCGGACAGTTCGGTAGAGCGGCGTGCATAATCATTTGAGTAAAAATCCAGAGACTTGCCAGAGCTGCATTCAGCATTCGTTAACGCAGACACGTCAGTTCTTTCTGTGCATCCGAGGTCGGATGGCGCACTGCTTCACAAAAAGCGGATGCATTCGTCAGAAAGACATGTCGTCCAACCCTTTGGGGGGTGGGACATAAACGGACGCAAAGCGTCAATGACTAAAGGAAAAGCTTCATGTCGAGCATTCTTACAAACAATGGTGCAATGGTTGCACTGCAGACCTTGAAATCTATCAACTCGAATCTGTCGGACACTCAAAACCAGATTGCTACGGGTAAAGAAATTGGCTCCGCCAAGGACAATTCAGCGATTTGGGCAATTTCCAAAGTTATGGAAGCAGATGTAGCAGGATTCGATGCTGTGACAAAGTCATTGGCTGTTGGAGAGGCAACACTCGGCGTCGCATCTGCGGGTGCGGAGTCGATTGTAGAAACGCTGAAGGAAATGGAAGCACTGGCAGTTGCCGGCGGCAGTGAAACTGCTGATTTCACAAAGATCCAAGCTGATATGTTGCAGAAAGTTGCACAGATCACTGATACGATCGAAGCGTCCCAGTTCAACGGGGTGAACCTATTGTCGACCGCTGGCGATCCGCTGACAATTGTTTCGTCAGTCAATCGGGTTGGAACTGCAGCTGCAACGACAGATACGATCTCGGTCGCGAATCTTGATTTCGAAGCGGGTATCGACACTGCTGGCATGACAGCTATTACGGATTCTGCCACAGCCTCTGATGCTTTTAATGAAATCCAAGCAATGATGGCGACAGCGTTGACTGGAGCTTCGACAATTGGTTCCGCGGCTAGCCGCGTTTCTGATCAAAAGGCCTTTGTTGGAAAGTTGAGTGACTCACTTAAGTCCGGCATCGGTGCTCTGGTTGACGCGGACATGGAATCTGCTTCTGCCCGTTTGCAGGCGTTGCAGACACAGCAACAGTTGGGTGTTCAGGCACTGTCGATTGCTAATCAGGCACCTCAGACAATCCTGTCTCTCTTCCGTTAAACCAATGGTTCTGGGGGCAGGGTGAACCTGTCTCCGGGGCCCACACACCATCCAAAATTAGGTAAGGTTTAACGTGAACGCATCTTTGAAAGCCCAGCAGGCATATGCCCCGACATTTGCGCCGATCCGGTCAGCGCGTAGTATTGAATACGATGTAATCGCCCGAATTACCTATCGGTTGAAGAAGGCCATTGAAAAAGGCGCCTATAATTCATTGGTTGAGGCGCTACACGAAAACCGTAATCTTTGGCACGTGATGGCGCTTGATGTTGTAGATCCTGATAATGAATTGCCAAGAGAGTTGCGTGCCCGCATTTTCTATTTGGCGGAGTTCACAAACCAACACACCAGCAAGGTGATCCGAAAAGAAGAGAATGCAGTTCCGCTGCTCGAGATCAATACTGCGATCTTACGCGGCTTGAAGCCGTCAGGAGAGGGTGCATGAGTGGTCTTGTTCTGAAGTTGAGCCCGAAGGAACGGGTTTTGATTAATGGCGCTGTCATCGAAAATGGTGACAGGCGTAGCCGGTTATCGATTATGACACCTGATGCAAATATCCTTCGTCTGCGCGACGCGATCCACCCGGAAGACGCCACCACTCCGGTGCGTCGCGCCTGTTTTGCTGTGCAGTTAATCTTGTCTGGCGACAGTGGTGCCGAGAAGGCAAGTCAAGCGTTATTGCGTCAGGTTGAGGATTTAAGCCAGGTATTTCTGGATGCGGATAGCCGTCTTATCCTGACAGAAGCAAGTGATGCGATCATCGCAGGACAGTATTACCGAGTTCTGAAATCGCTACGAAGGTTACTTGCGAGAGAAGACCGTCTTTTTGCGGTGCGGGGGAACTGATGTTCCAGCCAATTGTACCTGCTGATGGCTTGGTCGGGTGGCGTTTTTTGCAGCGTACTTATGATGCACAATTTGCAGCTTTTAGCCAATCAACGTCCCTTCAAAAGGACACAGACTACTTCTTGAATAAGATTTCAGAAGTGTCTTCAGCAGAAGAGCTTGTATCAGATCGACGCCTGCTGACGGTTGCATTAGGTGCGTTTGGTCTGGAGAACGATATCAGCAACCGCTATTTTATCCGAAAAGTTCTGGAAGAAGGTACAGCAAGCAATGATACACTAGCGATGCGCTTGTCTGATACGCGGTATCGGGAAATCTCTGATGCTTTTGGATTTGGACCTTCAGCTAGGCCTTTTTCGAACCAAACAGGCTTTGCAGAGAACATTGTTGCACGTTTTCAAGCAAGCAGTTTTGAAGTCGCGGCCGGTGATCAGAATGGCGCTCTTCGAATTGCTCTTTATGCTCAGAGGGAGTTGCCGGAGCTTGCGGCGCGTGATGCGTCGACCGATACAAAATGGTTCACAATACTGGGTGATCCGCCGATGCGCGAATTGTTTGAGCGAGCGTTAAATTTGCCGAGAAGCATTGGTCAGATCGATATCGACCAACAGCTCGGGGTATTCAAGGATCGCGCGGCAATTGTTTTTGGTTCTGATAATCTTTCACAGTTCAGAGACCCCGAAGCCGTGGAGGATGCCATTACAAAATTCATCGTGCGTGACCAACTAAATACATTCAACGCAAGCCTTTCAGGTGCCTCTATCGCGTTGACCTTGTTGCAGCGCTAGGTCTCTTTTGCCGCTACATTGATTGATGGTTTTTGGCGTGGTCCCAAATTGCCTGCAGTCTTGGCGCGACGTAAGATCAGGTTGAGTTGTTGAAAACTATGCATGCAGTCTTGCAATGCTGGTTGCGTTAAAAAATCATCCAATTCAGGCCACAGAGCGATTGCTTGATCAAGTTCGGGATCACTGCCTGACGTATATAAGCCTGCGCGGATCATCACTGCATTCTGCTCATATAACCCCAGAAGCCTGCGGGCTTGGTGCAAGAGAGCATTTTCGGCGATCGAAGCGGCGTCAGGTAAACTGCGAGAGACAGATCTTAGAACGTCAATGGCAGGATACCGACCCCGTTCGGCGATGGCACGATCAAGGACAATGTGCCCATCAAGTACGCCCCGCAGAATGTCTGCGATAGGTTCGTCCATGTCGGAGCCAGCAACCAAAACGGTGAATAGCGCGGTGATATCGCCCTGATCTTGCTGCCCGGGCCCGGCCCTTTCACATAACGACATAATCATGTGCGCAGTAGAAGGCGGAAAACCCCGCAATACTGGCGCTTCGCCCGCTGCGACCGCAACTTCACGATGCGCTTCGGCAAAGCGTGTAATGGAATCGGCCAACAGTAAAACGGATTTTCCTGCATCTCGAAAATGCTCTGCAACAGCCATTGCGGTCCATGCACACCGACGCCTTTGCAGTGCTGACTGATCTGAGGTAGCTGCGACGACGATGGTTCGCTGCAATCCTTCTTTGCCAATGACGTCTTCGACAAAGTAGCGCAATTCCCGCCCGCGCTCTCCAATAAGGCCGATGACTACAACATCTGCGTCAACATGCTGCGCAAGCGTTCCAAGCAGGCTGCTTTTTCCAACGCCGGAGCCAGCAAAAAGACCCATGCGCTGCCCCTTAACGAGTGGCAAGAGGGTGTTTGTTACAGCCAGCCCTGTATTCAGTCGGGTACCCATTGCTCGTCTTTGTGCTGCATCCGGAGGTGGCGCGCGGAGTGAACGCGCTATGGGACCCCGTAGTAGTGGTCGCCCGTCTAATGGTTTGCCTGAAGGATCAATGATGCGGCCGAGCCAGTTGTCAGCAGGTGCAATCACACCTTCATCCAGCAAGACAGCGCGATTTTGAAGGGCAACTCCATCGGGGGCCTGCTCCGGCAAAGCTATAACTGCGTCGCCTCTTAGCTGCACAACCTCACTCGGCAGCGGATTCTCGCGATCCCGCTGGACAAGAATCCAGTCACCAATTCTGGCCAAGTCAGCAAGGCCTGAAATTTCGATGATACCTGCCTTGACCTGAACCACCCGGCCAACGGACCGCACAGCGCGCAATGTTTCGATCTGGGCGTTCAGCCCGCTGAGTTGAGAACCGGATGACATAGGATTCCTTTGAAGGTTGCTCACTCTTTCTAAAGGAATCGGAGTTAAGCCTTGGTTGAAATCGGTCGAGGGAGAAGCCCCGATGTTTGAGAACCTAGATATTTTTGCCATGTCATCCGCCATGGCGCGCCACGCCGGTCAACGACAGGCAATCGTTGCGCAGAACGTCGCCAATGCAGATACGCCTGGATACTCTGCGCGCGATATCCCTGATTTCAGGAGTGTTTATGCGCCAGCGCATGGTGAAGGCACGCAACGTGCGTCCCGCGTAGCACATCTGCATGGTTCCATGGGCGACACTTCTGTGCCCGCTCCGGTCGCAATCAAGGATCAATCCAGTCCGAACGGTAATCGGGTATCGCTGGAGACTGAAATGCTGAGATCGGTTGACGCCAAACGAAGCCATGACCGTGCACTTGCGATTTACAAGACAGCTCTCAACGTGCTGCGCAGCACGATGCGGACAAATTAAGAGGCTAATTGGATGAGCGATTTTTCAAATGCACTGAGTGTTTCATCTAGCGGTCTGCGTGCTCAAGCAGCGCGACTAAGACATCTGTCAGAGAACATCTCGAATGCGGATACTCCAGGTTATAGGCGCAAGACTATCTCGTTTCAGACCGAAATGACAGGCCGTGAGGGTGTGGCCAATGTTGTGCCAGGGCGCGTCCGGTTGGATAAAACCGAGTTGGAGATAATCCATGACCCAACACATCCTTTGTCGGACTCCTCAGGTCATTATGACGGATCGAATGTGAACTTGTTGATCGAGTTGGCAGACGCCCGTGAAGCGCAACGCAGTTATGAGGCAAACCTCAAGGTGTTTGAACAAACCCGAAAAATGTCATCGGGATTGATGGATCTGCTGCGGCGATAAGGCCGGGTAGATTGTAATTCTAAAAGGAGATCCAGAATGGAGATCAATGGACTTTCAGTCGCTGAAAGATACGCTGCAGCAAGACCTGCGACGGAACCTACTGAGCAATCAGGCGCATCAAGTGCGCTCAAAGACCTCGCAAAGGACTTTGCCGCAACCTTGGCCGAAGGCGAACAAACCGCAAAAGCAGCGATGATTGGAGGTGCAGATCCGCATTCCTTGGTCACTGCATTAGCACAGACAGAACTCGTGGTCGAAACCGCCGTAACGGTGCGCAACAAGGTCGTTGAAGCCTATCAGGAAATTCTGCGGATGCCGGTCTGATGCTGGATGAAGTTTTGTTTTTTGACACTCTAAGGCAGGGACTTTGGGTTGGTTTGGTTATTTCATTGCCGATCCTGACGGTTGCCTTGTTGGCGGGGGTCTCGATTGGGTTGATCCAAGCCCTGACATCCATTCAGGAAATGACGCTGACCTTTGTGCCCAAGCTTGCCGCCATCGGGGCTGTTTTCTGGATTTCGATGGGTTTTATGACGAAAACACTGGTCGCCTTCTTTCACGACCGGATCATTCCGCTGGTGATTGGAGGATAAAATGGAAAACGCAGGATACGTTACACTCAGCCGTCAATCGGGACTCGCCCGGGAGATGCAGGTAGTTGCAAACAACATCGCGAATGCGGCGACCACAGGTTTTCGCGCTGAAGGGTTGGTTTTTTCTGAATATGTAAAATCCGTGGATCGCGGTGCGTCCCTGTCCATGGGACAAGCCAACATACGCAATACATCTTTCGAGCAAGGCGCACTTACACAGACCGGTGGAGCTTTTGACTTGGCAATCGAGGGTGACGGTTTCTTCCTGATTGAAACACCGCAAGGTGAACGGCTTACCCGCTCGGGCGCATTCTCTCCGAGTGCGGAAGGTGATTTGGTAACTTATGATGGGTTTCGGGTTCTGGACGGCGGCGGCGCACCATTGTTTGTGCCACCGGGTGTTGCTATTTCCGTATCTTCTGATGGGACCATAAGTGCAGAGGGCAACCCGCTTGGTCAACTTGGCATTGTCCGCCCTATTAATCCGTCAAGTATGGTGCGTGAAGATGGTGTGATGTTTCGGGCCGATGAAGGTTTTGAACCGTCAGAAACAGCGCGTGTGCTACAAGGTTTTGTTGAGAATTCGAACGTCAATGCTGTCGGTCAATTGACGCGCATGATCGAGGTTCAGCGTGCTTATGAGTTGGGCCAGAGTTTTCTGGAAAGCGAAGACGAGCGTGTGCGAACCGCCCTTAAATCCCTAATGACTTAACCTAAGGAGACGCCAATGCGCGCCCTAAAAATTGCAGCGACCGGAATGTCGGCCCAACAGATGCGGGTTGAGACAATTTCGAACAATCTCTCGAATATGTCCACCACGGGTTACAATGCCCGACGTGCCGAATTTGCCGACCTGCACTATCAACAGATGTCTCGCGCGGGGGCTGTCAATGCCTCGGATGGAACTGTTCTGCCAACTGGCGTGCAATTGGGTCTTGGTGTGCGCCCGGCAGCGGTGTCGATACAACTTGCCCAAGGTAGTCTTTCGGCAACCGGTGGCGACCTTGATGTGGCGATTGACGGGAAGGGTTTTCTCGAGGTGACACTACCATCTGGACAGACAGCTTATACGCGGGATGGGGGATTGAAACGTACTGGTGAGGGGTTGATCGTGACTTCCGACGGTTATCCTGTCGCGCCGGAGATTGTGATTCCTGAGGACGCGCGCAACATTTCGATCAATGGAGATGGTGAAGTCTACGCTTACTTCGCAGACAATGCGGCGGGTCAATTGTTGGGTCAGTTCAATTTGACGGGTTTCACCAATGCCAAGGGAATGGAAGCGCTTGGAAGCAACCTTTTTTCCGAGACGGAAGCTTCCGGACCACCGCTGATTTCAACGCCAGGCATTGATGGTCTTGGAACGCTTCGGCAGGGCTATCTCGAAGATAGTTCGGTTGATGCTGTGCGCGAAATAACAGAACTGATCGAAGCGCAACGTGGATACGAGATGAATGCCAAGGTGATCTCGGCTGCGGATCAAATGATGGGCGCAACGACGCAAATCCGATGATGATATTGCGCTCATTTATTTTGTTATGCTGGGCAAGTCATGCCAGCGCGGACAGTGTTGTTCCTACTCGGACAATCCGTGCAAACGCGATCATTTCTGAAAATGATGTCACACTGCGTGCGGGAAGTCAGACCGGCGGCTTTGCACAGCTTGCGAGTGTCCTGGGTCAGGAGGCGCGCGTGGTCTTATATCCGGGCAAACCAATCGGGATTGATGACATTGGACCACCTGCCATCGTTGCGCGTAACCAGCTGGTGCGCGTGGTGTTTTCGGCAAACGGGTTGCAAATCGCAACTGAGGGTCGGGCATTAGAACGTGGTGCAATCGGGGACCGTGTACGGATCATGAACCTGTCATCACGCGCAACGCTTTTTGGTCGTATTCAGCCAGACGGCAGCATCCAAGTCAGCCAATAGGAACCCGTTCGCATGAAAAACTTCTGTCTCATAGGGTCTATTTTGACAATGACAGCAGCCTGTTCCAGTATAGGTGAAATCGGTAAGCCACCTTCCTTTACACCTGCGATGGAAACGCAAGAACATGCCGCAATGTTCAACCCGGGTTTGCCGTTACGAGTTGAAGATAGCCGTCTACTGGATAACGCTTCTCTTTGGTCTGGAACGCGACAATCTCTTCTGGGTGACCGGCGTGCTATTCAGCGCGGAGATATCCTGACCGTCGTGATCGACGTGGATGAAAAAGCCGAAATATCGAATGCCACGGGGCGGTCGCGTTCAGGATCTGAAAATCTAGGCATTCCTAATCTTGCAGGATTTCCACAGCGATTGGACAATCGCCTGCCAGATGGTGCGTCTTCGGCTGATTTGGTAGGGATCAATTCAACCAGCAGTTCGTCTGGTGATGGATCGGTGAAACGCAAGGAAAAGCTAACGCTCAGGGTGGCCGCGACTGTTGTCGATGTATTACCCAATGGGGTCTTGTCGATTGCCGGTACACAGGAGTTAAGGGTCAATTTTGAACTGCGTGAATTGTTGGTCTCGGGGTATGTGCGGCCGGCTGATATCTCCCGCCAGAATGAAATCACCTACGACAAGATCGCTTCTGCCCGTGTCTCTTATGGTGGTAGGGGTCAGATAACTGACGTTCAACAACCGCGATACGGTCAGCAAATTCTTGATGCTGTCCTACCATTTTGAGGAATTTCAAATGTTGAAAAAAGTCGTCCCAATTGTCCTTTTGTTCGTAGGTTCTGGTGTTGGGGTTGGTGCAGGTATGGCCCTTCGACCCGAAACGGAGCATGTAGAACTGTCCAAAGATGAAACGCACCAAGAGCAAGAAGCGACAGAAGTTGTCCCTTATGGCCCGGACAATCCCGCGCCTGCCATGGACTATGTTAAGCTTAACAACCAGTTTGTTGTGCCCATCGTAAAAGACCGCATTGTTGTTGCATTGGTTGTTCTGGCTCTTAGCCTAGAGGTGCCAGAGGGCAGTAAAGAAGCGGTTTTCAGACGCGAACCCAAATTACGGGACAGTTTCTTGCAAGTGTTGTTCGATCACGCAAATATCGGTGGGTTCGATGGTGCGTTCACCGAGGCAAATAACCTTGCGGTTTTGCGGGGAGCCTTGCGTGAGGCCGGACAAAAAGATATGGGTGTCAACATCATCAAAGACGTTCTCATCCTCGAAATCGCGCGGCAAGACTACTAATCAAGTGACCACTTTAGCTCAATGACGAGGTGATTGCTGCGCCCAGTTCATGCTTCTGCCTCCTTTTCAGCTGAGTGTCATTTTCTTGCTTTGCCAATTTCTCAAGAGCAATCAACTTACCAAATGCCTTGCGAACTTTTTCTTGTTCATAAGCTTTTTTTGCAAGAACCCGCGCTAATTTCATATTTACGTCGGCTTTGGATCGACCTAACCAACCTTGCCACAGCAAATCAGCGCCAATCGCGCGCATACTTGTCAAGTTTTCTGCGACATCTTTCTTGGGTTTTCCCAGAGCTGAAAGCCGTTCCAACTCATATCGCAATCTTGCTTCTTCGCCTATTATTCTCGTATAGGTCTGCTTTTGCCGATCGTATTGCAATTGGCTGACAAACAAAAGTTGTTCCAATTCCGAATTGTATTTCATATGGTTCCCTTGGCACGTTGGCGCATGTTTTCTGCAAAGCGGATGGCCGCAGCAACTGCGCGGAAGAAGTCTGGTTCGATCTGTTCGCCAATCTTGGTTGTTGCATGTAGAGAGCGGGCAGTCGCTGGATCATGATGAATTGGAACACCTGCAGTTTGCGCAATCTCCCGAATAGTCTTTGCGATTTCATCTACCCCCTTCGCAACACAGACCGGTGCAGAGCCTTTTTCTCTGTTCCACTTCAAGGCCACTGCATAATGAGTGGGGTTAACAATGATTACGTCAGCTCTTGGCACATCAGCCATCATCTGGTTTTGTGAAATAGACATTGCGCGTTGACGACGCTCTTGTTTCATATAGGGGTCACCCTCGGCATTTTTTGTCTCATCCATGATTTCTTTGTGCGACATCATATTCTTTCGCAAGTGTTCAAAATGCTGCCAGATCGCATCGATTGCTCCAATTCCTAAAGAGATCACAACCACAATGAATAGGAAAAACACGCAAAGCTCTGTTAAAAGGGATAAAACGATATGAGGTGAAGTGTGCAGGGCCGCAATCATGTCTGGCATCCGCAATGAAATGAAGAAGGCTAGACAAACAGAGTAAATTAAAAGTTTGGTGAAGCTCTTTATCCACTCGAAAAATCCTGAACGGCCAAATTTATTCTTTGCGTTGGCGATTATTGATATTCTTGATAGCTTTGGTGAAAGTTTGCTTGGCGCAAAAACAAATGCACGTTGTGCAAAAATTGCGACAACAACGCCAATTGCTGGAAACGCAAAGATTGGTGCGATGCCGGAAATAATAGGTAACATCAGACCGGCCATGGGTGCGCTGACATCGTCGCTGAAGAACAATGGTGCAAGGCTTGTCGCTTGATCAACCATGATCATGAGAGCAGTGCCTGCTTCCTTAATCCCGGATGCGCCAGTCACCATTATCGCAACAAGCAGTCCTGCATATCCTGCTGCGGTCATCAAATCGGCGGACTTTGCGATCTCACCCTTTTTACGCGCCTCCAGTAACTTTTGAGGTGTTGCATCGAAGGTTTTGGCGGTGTCATCCTCGGCACTGCTCATTGCGGGTTCCGATAGGGATTTAGCATGTAACTATCTAAAGCCTGTATCCAATGCTCAAGCATAAACGGTGCTGCAAGTGCGAGAACCAAGAGCCCTCCTGCTGTTATGACGGGCGCACCCACAAACGCGACCATGAGTTGTGGCATGGCCTTATTGATCGCCCCTAGAGCCAGATTGTAAATCACCGACAAAATAACGAAAGGCGCAGAAAGTGTGAACGCGAGTGCGAATGCGTGGGCGACCTGTGAAACTCCCCATGCGGAAACGATCGATCCACTAGGCAATTCGCCCATCGGTAGCATTTCATAAGAAAGGACGATTAAGGATACCGCTTTGATATGGAGGCCAGTTATGACCGTCAGCGCAAGTCCCGCAATGATAAGGATGTAACCCATTGCAGGTAATGGATCTGCAACGGCACCGCCAAGAATTTGTGAAAGAGATGTTGATTGAGCGGCAATTGAACCCGCAGTCTGGAGTGCAAGAATAAAAAGACGAATTCCAACCCCTAGAATAAGACCAGCTAGTGTTTCAGCGAAAACAAGGAGCCCCAAAGTCTCTAGCCCTTTTTCCATCGAAACAGGCGGTATGGCTGGCGAAATGACAAGAACGAAACTTATTATGACGCCAAGTTTTACCCGTGACGGAACCGTTCGTTCGCCAAACGCAGGTAGTAACGCAACCACCGCGCCAACTCTAAAAAATACGGCTATTCCGTGCCACAAAAGCACATTAGATGTTTGTAGAATATCTGCGACCGCATCGTTCATGCCGCAATAACACCAACAAGGGACGGGCGGGCGTCTAGCCCGATTTCTTCAAACGAAAGAACCGGATTTGAAATACCTTTGGCCTGCATCACAGTTCGTAGAAATCTGCGTCGACGGGTATTGGTAACAAGGGCAGGATAGATGCCGTTGTGGCTCGCATCATTGAGTTTTTCTGTAACCCGATCAGCCAGTATATTGAACAATTCAGGGGGCAATGCAATATCCAGGCCACGATCACTTTCTACCTGATACGTGGCGAAAGTATCTTCCCATTCGGGTGCAAGCTCAACAAGCGGAAGGGTACCGTCGACGCGCCGCATTTCGGCAACCAATTGAAAGCCGAGGCGCTGGCGCACATGTTCGCAAATTGCTTCTGGCTGCGCGTTCTGACCTCGTGCTTCGGCGATTGCCTCGAGGATCAAGGGCAGATTTCGGATTGACACCTGCTCGTCCAACAGCAGCCTCAACACCCTATGCAATACGTCAATCGGTACCTTGTCTGGGATCATTTCGTCCAGCAACTTCCGATTTGCCTCGGCGCGGCCAGGATTTGATATGTTACTCATTTCATTTAATATTCGCCGCAGTGACTTCAGGGAAAGCAGGCGACTGAAATTTGCCTTCACCACTTCGAGCAGGTGGGTGGCCAGAATTTCAGTGGGTGTGACAAGCGTCACACCCGCCAGAACAGCGACTTCCTGGTCCTTGTTGTTGATCCAGCGTGCGGGCGCACCGTAAACCGGTTCTGTTGTGTCTTTCCCGTTTGGCATCCCGCTGCGATCTTCCGGGGCAAGCGCGAGAATCTGATCAGGGTTCAATTCGGCGCGGGCCTGCTCTACGCCCTGAATGCGGATAACGTAGGTTCCGGGGCTTAGGGCGGAGTTATCAGTGAGCCGGATTTCGGGCAGGATCAGTCCGAAAACTGAGGCAACATGCGTGCGCATTTTCGAGATTCTCGCATCGAGGCCCGTTCCAGGATCCAGCACCATATTGACCAGATCTGGTGCGAATTCCACATGCACATCATCAAGTTCCAGAATGTCGCCAAGTGACTTTTCCAATGGCTTCATCTCTAAAGGATCAATCGACAACAATTCATTTTTTTTCCGTTCGGTATTACGAAAAACAAAATATGAAGCAATTGCCAATCCAATACCACCCGCCATGAATGGCAGGAAAGGTAGTCCGGGAAACAGGCCAAATGCGATCATCAAGACAGAAACTGTTGCCAGTGCGGAAGGGTGCTTGCCCAATTGTCCGAAAATCGCAAGGTCAGTAGCGCCCTGAGTGCCACCACGTGCCAGTAAAAGCGCGGCGGCGATAGAAATAATGACCGATGGGATTTGTGATACTAATCCATCGCCTACTGTTAGGATCGCATATGTTTCGAACGCCGCACCAATGGGCATGCCATGTACGGCGATGCCCATGATCAGGCCAGCAACCAGATTGAGCAAGGTGATAAGTAAACCGGCAACTGCGTCCCCCTTCACGAATTTTGACGCGCCATCAAGTGATCCGAAAAAGGTTGTTTCTTGCTGCTCACGTTCACGGCGCTCCCTCGCTTCTTGATGCGTAATTGCGCCGGCAGACATATCTGCATCGATGGCCATTTGTTTGCCAGGCATTCCATCAAGAGCAAAACGTGCGCCAACTTCGGCCATACGTGTTGCACCTTTGTTGATTACCATAAAGTTTACGATCAAGAGGACGCAAAACACCACTAGTCCGAGGAATACAGAGCCGCCCATCACAAATTGTGCAAAACTCTCAATCACGTCACCAGCAGCGTTTGTGCCGGTATGGCCCTCGCCGATGATTAACTTTGTGGAAGATACATTTAACGATAGGCGTAACATTAAGGACGCCAGCAATATCGTAGGAAATGCAGAAAAATCGAGTGGGCGTTCAATAAATAGCGTTACTGTAAAAATTAGAATGGCGAGCGCAAATGATATTGCAAGACCTGTGTCGAGCACCCAAGAAGGCATTGGTAAGATCATCATTACGATGACTGCCATCAACGCCACGGCGAGCAAAATTGTTGGGCTAAATAATGTGCTGACAGAAAGCGTTTTCAAATTCTGTTCTCCAAATTTAAGAAACGAATCGAAATATGATGTTTGACTTTCTTGAGAGTTACCGTTTTTCGCCTAGTACTGAAGAGGAAATTTTTAATTATCCTAGCAAGTCTACTCGCGTCAAAGTTGCCATACAAGCTTGGGCTCCACTTCCAGAAACGCCCTTTTGTAGACCTGCTAGGAATTCGATCGAGATGCGAAATCAAAATAGACAAATTTAATATTTTGACAAATTTTTCAATAGATTGGAAATCCAAAAGAGTATAACTCTTCGTATTTTCATTATATATATTACTGATTTTCGCCAAACTTACTGAAATAGCGCATCTGACGAATCGCAGTCTTTCCAATTTTTCAGAACCAAAATTGAACTGTCTTTTGTTGGACCGCATTCTGTTACTCTCCAGGTCACCTTCTGTGATAAGTTGAGGTTACGCTTCCTTCGTTTATTTTGCGTAACTGAACGGCCATCAAGCTAAAGTATCTGATTAATGGTGCGTCACTTCAACACCTCCACATTTCCAAAGCCGAATTCTGGGGCCCGTAACATCGTCGCAAGCGTTTCACGTGCAGATTGACTCTCTTCTAGCTCTGCTGATGTACGGGCCAACATGCCAATGGTTCGTCTGGACGGTCTGACTTTCGTTTTTGATAGAGCGAGGATAGGTTTCAAACTCTGAAGATCACTCATATCCAATTCGTGCCAGTCCTCAGCAAGCAAAGCCGCTTGAAATGCCGCAGATTCATTTTTTAACGCTCGGTAAAGAACGTAGGCTTCGCCATGAGAGCCCGCCATTCTTTTAGCATCGGCCCGCAATTTGTCTGCTTCTTCACCGATTGTTTCCGACAATTCTGCTTGAGCGCGCATCGGTTGACCAAGATCAAGTGCGATGCGCGCAGCAAGTAACCGGCGTGTGTGACTGTTCAGTTCAGGAGGGATTGTTAACAAAGCTCTTTCGGCCTCAGATAGGAATCCTAAATTGAGAAGGCGAGAAGTAAGCTCCAGCTTTAGAGGAACAGGCATTTTTCCGATGATATCTGGCGTTTGCTTGAAAACGTGATCAAGAAACACTATGTTGGAGCCTTTATCTGTCAATTTGTTAAGGATTCTTAATCGTAAGTCGTACGCTGCTTCCTCATCCAAAGTGCCATCAAGTTCTGAAATTACTTCGAACGCACGATCAAATTGATTAGAATTTGCCAAGGCTAATACGTATGCTTGTCTCAATTCCGCTCCAAGAGGATCGCCGCTATGCTCTTTCGCGTAAGCCTCGAGCAAACTTATTGTTTCTTGTTTGACTGGTTGGTTCGAAGCTAATTGTGTCTCTATCAGTTTTATTATTGCGTGCGGAGACTGCTCTGCATTGTCTTCGATAACATATGTCAATGCGGTGCTCGCCTGGGCAATATTTCCTTCATATATGGCGATATTGGCTTGGGCTAGTTTCGCTGAGGATGGCAACTCTGAGGGTAGACGCTCTAGACTTCGCAAAGCGGCTGCAGCAGCGTCAGCATCTCCAAGGGCCAGCAGTCTTTTGCTGAGTTTTGGAGCAATGAAATGACGTAAATGACTAGGAAGCTTGCTTAATGCAAGCAATGAAAAACGAGGGTCAAATGTTTGTGCCGAGTCAAGTTTCTTTTGTGCTAGTACTGCCCAGAGTGCTATATCTGTTTCGCAGTTCAGGAGTGTTCTCAATGTACTGCCTTGTGGTGCTTCCCCATTTTCCAAAATTGCAGCAATGTCTAACAAAAACGAATTTTCTTCCAAGGATTCTGGATGAAGCGATAGCACTTCCTGGGCCTCTGCGCCAAAGCCGAAATAGATGTAATTTTTAGCAAGTGACAGTGCTGCAGTGCGGTTCAGAGAGTCAAAGTCGCCGTATAGATGCCGTCTACCTTCCCCCGTTTGTTCGTGAAAACTTCGACCGTCCGTCCAGGCAGAAACATCTACGTCCTTGTTTTCAAGGCAAACAGAACCCAAACTGGTTTGTAATTGATCTTTTGATTTCACAAGATCCCTACTGGATGAAATGCGCAGGTTGTTCACAAGGCCGTCGATCCGTTTCGAAACAACAGGTGCTTCTGATTTAGAAAAGGTTTCCAAATCGACATGCGGCCGTCGAACCTGGGGCAATTTTTTGCCGGGTTGCGGTGTTAGAATGCCTTTAGTTGCCCCGGTTCCCAGCTCTATTGCCAGTCTCTGTTGAAAATTGCTGAGTGTGTGCTGTTCGGCTGACGATAGAGAAGTCCTGGCCAGGTTGGGAAGTGGCATTGGCTGGATTAACTGATTTGTCTGCAAAATTGCTGTTGGAAGTTTAGTTTCTACTAAGTCATCTTTGTTAGTATCAATCTGGGGGCGAGCTTGGCCCCGAGATATCTTGGAAGTCTTGCGGTCTATGAAAGGGGCTGGGTGGGTTGCGCCCTCGGATACTATGTCCAAAACGACAAAGCGATTTTGGGTCACAAAAGGCGCTACCAAACAGTCGCAACCAAGTTTGATTGCGAAACCATCTTTTTTTGTGACGATATCTTTTATACGATCACGCTTGATGAGTGTGAATACATCACTTACATCAAATCCACTTTTGAAACCCTTTACTGAGAAAGTTACCGTTCGATCGACGTGGTCGATTGCCCAATCTGCATTAAACGGCAGCGGAGCTACAAGGCGAGTAAAAACACTATGATCGCCCGACAATACAGTGGCTTGCTGCGCAAGAGATGCCATTGGAATCCAGAAAGTCAGTACTGTTGCAAATGCAAGGCGCATCTTTACGCGGCCTCCTGCTTGATAGCTTTTAATGCTTCTTCCAGATCGGAATAGCTGGGCCTCCTATGGGACGGTGTATTCTGTCGTCCTACTTCAATACAAATATTCGTTGCGTGATTGTGCAAATTTGCAACCAGTACCTCTCTAATGAGGAGGTAAAAGTTCGCTTCATCTTCGGTGACATCTTTAACTTTAGCGGCAAATGGGCCAACTAATCCATAGGCAAGGAATACACCCAAAAAAGTACCGACCAATGCGCCGCCGATCATCTTACCTAAAATTTCAGGCGGCTGATCAATTGAAGCCATCGTCTTGATTACGCCTAAAACAGCGGCGACAATACCCAAAGCAGGCAGTCCATCCGCAACGATTTGTAAGGCATGACTTGAGTGCATTGCGTGGTGTACATTTGCCTCCATCCGTTTTTCGAGAACCTCTTCAACTTGATGCGGGTCATCGTAATTCATCGAGGCAGAGCGCATTGTATCGCAAATCATCGCGATCGCCTCCCTATCTGTCAGAATGCGAGGGTACTTCGAGAAGATCGATGATTCATCTGGTGCTTCTATATGTTCTTCTATCGCAACCGGATTTTGCCGTGCTAGCCGGATTAACTCAAAAAGAAGGCACAAGAGGTCACGGTAGTCTTCTGGTTTCCATTTCGGACCTTTGAATACCTTTCCAATATCCTTCACTGTATGCTTGATAGCGGGGCCATCATTGCTGATTAAGAAAGCGCCAACGGCCGCCCCTCCGATCATTGTCATTTCAAAAGGTAAGGATTTGAGGATGATTCCCATCTTGCCTCCAGCAGCAATATAGCCGCCAAAAACCATGACAAAAATTGTAATAATTCCGATGATACCGATCATGTGAATTCCAATGCGCTATTTGCTGCCCCACATTGTCAGACGGGCGTTAATTAAATCTCAGCAAGAGTCAGGATTTTGGTGCTTTTGCATTCCGGCCCGCTACAATAACGCTGATGGAATAGGCTGTTTCGGGTGGCAGCCCTGCCATCACGGCCGCCGCAGCTTCTGAACGCATTCGTCCCAAAAAGCCGGCTGCAAAGTCAGGTTCCATTGCTGCAAAGATTGCAGCAGCATCTTTGGGTTTCATGTTCTCATAAACTGCTGTTAGCCGTGCAAGATCATCTTCGGCCGCGCCATCTGCTAACGCCAACGTGTTTCGCAGATTGGCTTCAGCCTGTTCGAGGGCAGCCAACCTCCTGGTTATCTCCTGATCAGCCACGGCGAGCGCTTTGCTGCGGACTTCAATGCGCGTTTCTATCTGCTTAACTCTCTCTTCACGTGCTCTTAGGGCGTCGAGCAATCCACCTGCTTTGGCCCTGTCAAATGGCACCTCTACTGTTTTATCGTCTGAAGCGGCCGGGTCATGTCCCATCGTCTCGGGAGGCGTTGTTTCGCTGATCGCTTCGGCCAGTGCTTCGCCTGCGCCCGATCCAAGCCGTAGCAACGCTGAAGAAATAAACATCACGGAAATCACTAAGACTGCGCCACGACCCCTGCGATGGCTCTTCTTGGCTCTTGTTTTCATTTCAATTGACTCCGTTTTCGGTACGTCTTCTTACAAACATAGGTTGCGTCGCGGTTTGTGGTGCATCGACAATTGTACCATTGCCGTTCGAGGGCTGAGCTGGTTTGGGTTCTGGCAGGTCATGCAAAGACGCCATTTGCATTTCCAATCGACGTGATGTCTCTTCTGCGCGTTTCGCAAGTTTGGTCAGCGAGTTGGCAGATTGCGTTGCTGAAGTCTGAGCCGCCGTCAGTGTCTTGGTGAGGTCATCAACTTGAGCGGACAGCACGGCAACAGCACCTCCAACTCCCTTTTCGAGGTCGTTGAACCTGTTTAATCGTCGCCCCAAAACGAAACAGTAAAAGCCAGCGCCCAATGCGCCTGCGGTCAGAAATACGTCTGCAATTAATTCCATGTGCAGCCCCTCAATTTAGTACAAATTCCATGATCAACAAGTCGTTTACGTTGCCCATTCCCGCAACAACTTGCACGCGGCGCAGCATTTGTGCGCGAAGTCGCGTGAGTGCGGATGGATGCTCAAAGTCACTCGGTTCCAGCGCACGCAGATAACTATTGAGGACGTCAATTACCCTAGGCATGATTTTCTCAACGTCTTCTTTGGCGGCAGGCGGTACTTCAAGCTGCGCACGAAACATCAAATGCTTGGCGTTAGAAGGAGACCGCATTGAAATTACTAAAGGATCAACTGCAACGTAGGCCACATCGAGACCTTTCATTGCAGTTGATTCTTTTGCATGGGTTTCATCGGTATGCTCATCTGACAAGATCAACCCGCTCCAGGTTGCGTAAAATCCGCCTCCGCCCCCGACCAAGGCCAACACAACTCCAAGGATCAGCGGAAATTTTGACTTTTTTTCGGGTAGAGTTTCTTCACCATCATCTGCATCTGACATAAGGCACCTAATTTCTTCTGCTTCGGCACTTATAGGCCCGATAGCACTAACCGAATGTTAAGCCTGATCGTTCATTTACGCTGCATGTCCCGACAGAACGTTGGGAGTGACGGAGGCGATTGTGCAGCAATTACTGAAAGTCTGGATGCAGCTTGACCTGCGCCGGCAAATCATTGTGATCTTCGCAACAGGTGCGATGTTTTTTGGGGTGATCGCCATGTCCCGTATGGCGACGGCACCCAGCATGACTCTTCTTTACGCTGGACTTGAGAATGGCGCGGCAGGTGAAGTGGTTCGCGCGCTCGAACAACGCGGAGTCGTGTTTGAGGTGCGGGGCGGCTCTATCTTCGTAGATTCCTCCCAGAGGGATGAATTGCGTCTTACCCTTGCCAGTGAAGGACTGCCCGCGAACAGTAATCGTGGATATGAACTTCTTGATAGCCTGACAGGCTTTGGAACAACATCGCAGATGTTTGATGCTGCCTATTGGCGCGCCAAAGAAGGTGAATTGGCCCGAACCATTGTCGCGGGCCCACAAATTGCGATGGCTCGTGTTCACATCGCCAGCACGGGATCGAATCCATTTCAACGTGGGGTAACACCAAAAGCATCTGTTTCCCTGACACCCAACGGCGGAAATGTGAATGGGGCGCAAGCCAAAGCTGTGCGTTATCTTGTGGCATCGGCTGTTGCAGGGCTCGCGCCTGAGGATGTAGCGGTAATTGACGCCAACGGTGCGTTAATTGGTCAAACAGACGATACGACGCCGACGATCGGTGGTGATGATATTTCCCAGGTGCTTCGGGACCGCGTGCAGCGCTTGCTGGAAGCGCGCGTGGGTTTTGGGAATGCGGTGGTTGAAGTCAGCGTCGACACGGTCACTGAAAGCGAGGCAATTCGAGAGCGGACCTTTGATCCCGAAAGCCGCGTGGCAATCAGCACTGATACCGAAGAACGTAACAACACCTCCAAGGACGGCGGAAATGGTGACGTAACAGTAGCCAGCAATCTGCCAGATCAAGAAGGCAACGGCGCGGGAGACAGTTCCTCCTCACAAAACAGTGAGACGCGGGAACGGGTAAATTATGAGGTTTCGGAAACAGAACGCGAAATCGTTCGTGCACCTGGCGCAATCAAGCGTGTGACTGTCGCCGTCCTGGTAAATGAACCGGTAACAACAAATGCCAACGGCGATCAAGTCCCGGAGCCGAGAGAAGAAGGTGAACTTGACGCACTGCGCGAGCTCGTCTCCTCCGCTATTGGATATGATGAAACCCGCGGCGACATCATCACGATCAAATCAATGGCGCTTCTCTCAATCCCGCCAACAGGTACAATCGCAGAAAGCTCCATGCTCAGCCGTCTGGACATCGATCTAATGTCGGCAATCCAGATGGCGATACTGGCACTTGTGACCTTGATTCTAGGTCTATTCGTAGTTCGCCCTGTATTGTCCCGCCCCGCATTGTCCGAGCCAGAAAACGCGCCCGCCTTGCCAGCCGCGGCAAGCCAAACACCCTCGAATACGGCATTAACGGGCGAAGTGACCGATGACGATTTGGACATCTCACCGCTGAATATAGGTCAGGTTACCGGAAATCAGGAGGGGCGCTTGCCTGATTTGCCAATGATGGGCAGTGCTAATGAGGATCCGGTGGGTCGTCTGCGTAATCTCATCGGAGAGCGTCAGGAAGAAACAGTGGAAATTCTGCGTGGTTGGTTAGAAGAAAAGGAAGAAAACGCCTGATGACAGTTTCACACCGCTACAAAAGTTTCGACGGGGCAGCAAACCCTGCCAATGTTGGCTCCCAACAAAGAGAAGATGACATTGAAGATGCCAAATTGACAGCATTTGAAGGTGGATATCAAGCGGGATGGGAAGATGCGATCAAGGCGCAGGGTGACAATAACGATAGGCTGACAGCCGACTTTGTGCAGAACTTTGAAGATATCTCGTTCACCTACCACGAGGCCTATGCCAAGCTAAGCGAAAGCATGAAGCCGATCCTGTCCCAATTGATTACAAAACTGCTACCCGAAGTCGCACAGAAAAGCCTTGGTCCGCAAATACTTGATCAAATGACTGCTTTGATGGAATTGGAAAGCGGAGCAAAAATCGAAATTGCTGTTGCGCCGGACAAGCTTGACGTTGTCGAACAGTTGTTGATCGGCAAGGTATCCGTTCCTTTCAAAGTAACCGCAGAATCTGCCCTTACGGGCGGGCAAGTCTATCTACGCGCGGGCCAATCAGAGAGAGAAATCAATCTCGATGCAGTGCTCGACGGTGTGAGCGCTGCCATCGAAGCATTTTTCCACACGACAGAAACGGAGAACGACAATGGATGATAATGCCCTGTCTAGTGGACCTGCGGCCGACCCCAGCAACCCCTTTACGGCCGTTCCGATTGAAGTCAGCGTGTGTGTTGGAAAGGCGCGACCTTTGATCCGTGAGTTAGTTTCACTTGGGGAAAATGCTCTGCTGACACTGGATACCCGTGTGGATGATCCGGTAGAACTCTACGTCGGTGAACGGCTGATTGCACGCGGTATGCTGGAAGAAAAAGAAGGAGATACAACGGGCCAATTGGTTGTACGCTTAACTGAAATCCTGCAGCTGCAGTCTGACCTGTGAGGAAGTCCGGCTCACAACCAATATTCATACTTCTGGCGGTCTTGTTTGCTGTTGCACCGGTTGGCGCAGCAGCACAAGAGTTCTCGGTGTCGCTTGGCGATGATGGATCGCTGTCCGCACGTACGATACAGTTGTTTGCGCTTGTCACCGTCCTCAGTCTTGCACCGGGATTGGCAATCATGATCACGTGTTTTCCGTTTATTGTGACAGTGCTCTCCATTCTGCGCCAAGCAATCGGACTACAACAGTCACCACCAAATATGTTGATTGTCAGTCTTGCCCTATTCTTGACCTACTTTGTGATGGAACCTGTTTTCACGGCCGCTTGGCAAAATGGCATTGCTCCTCTTACCAACGAAGAAATTGACGCAGAGACAGCATTCATTCGTACACTGGATCCGTTTCGCTCTTTCATGGCAGCGCGTCTCGATCCCGAGACGTTTTTTGCGATGGCAGAGCTGAGACCCGATACAATTGACGCAGAACCCGTCCCTGACGCGCCACTCTCAGTGCTCATTCCCAGCTTTTTATTGTCAGAAATCTCCCGCGCATTTCAGGTTGGTTTTCTGATATTTCTACCTTTTTTGATCATTGATTTGGTTGTTGCTGCAATATTGATGTCAATGGGGATGATGATGGTGCCACCTGCTATTGTATCACTCCCTTTTAAGCTGGCTTTCTTTGTTGTTGCCGATGGTTGGAGCTTAATTGCAGCTAGCCTTGTGCGTAGTTATTTCTAACCTTTTGATAGTTGCCTTGAGCTAAATCTGCGCCATTTTGGTACTGCTTGTTCACTCTGGTCAAACAAGTCTTCGGCTATCCCTTACTTTGCAGGGAAAGGGAGGAGATCGATGTTTGGCTCTCACAGTATCCGATACGGATCACCACAATGAGCGGTTCCATCTGGGCAATGTGCCTGCTTGCAGTAGGCTGGGTAATGCTCTGGATAATCTTGCATGACTTTTCAGGATCTGTTCTTACTATTGTGTTTTGGGTTCTGGTGCTTGCTGAATGTCTGAGCGCAGCGATCTGTGCCCTAGCCACTTCCAAATGTCGGGAACCTCTTGACCTACCTGTGCAGAAAGATGTTTTTGGACGGGGATTGCTAATTTGGATCGCTTTTTGCCTTCTTGCAATTGTGCCTTTTCAATTCCGGATACTGCCCCTATTTCAAGGGAACGCATTTGCCCTTCTGTGTCTCCTTGCGATAGTATTGGCACTCGTCATAATTAAATTATATGCTGTCGAAATGCTTCTGTCTATCCGTCAGTGGGCGGCGGTGGGCATGCTCAAGGTTACTCTTTTCTTAGGAGGCCAGGACGCTGATGTTATTCTTTTGAGTGTTTTACTGGGCTATATATCGCTAATATTTATCGTTGCCTTTCGCTCTTTTGACAGCGAAAGAACGAAAGCCTGTTATCGGATTCAAATACAGGGGCAAAGTGGAATATTCTATCGATATGCGGACCTCTTTGTGCTTCCTTTTCTATTGGAAGGTGATGAGGCGTTAATCTATCTCTTTGCTCGCTGCATGAGTTTGATTGTGACTTTGGTATTGTCTTATATTGCGCATAATGCCTCCCCTTCGTTAAGGAACGCGGTTGTGCAACATGATGTTACTCAATTTGCCAGAATGGCAGCACGCCTGAATTTGGGGTTTTTGCTAATCGGTGGTTCTCTTTGTATCGCGATACTAACCGCGGGGCCTTATCTTCGCCCGGATATTCCACATCTCGAGGCTGATCTCGTGATAACTTTGAAGTGGTTGTTGTTGGGGGTGGCGGCGTCTGTGTCGTTTGGAGCAGTGGAGAAACTGCTCGAGGTATCTGGTCAGAGAAAAGCTGCATTGCTTTTTGATGTCGGTGCGATCCTGCTGTTCGGGGTTCTTGTATTGCCAAATGCGCAACCTTCGGCGCTCTTTATCGCTCAGTGTTTTTCCTTCGTAAAATGGATCCATTCTGCTGCAGGCGCTATTTATCTGATTCTTCATAAAGGGGTTTGGCCGGGTCCGACTGCACTTCTCCTGCGCGAAATCCGGTTGTTTTGATGGACGGTCAACGCACAACAAACTCTGCATGAAGTGCACCTGCAGCTTTGATGCTTTTGAGAATGTCGATCATATCACGCGGTGCGACGCCGAGGGCATTCAGTCCGGCGATAACTTCAGACAGTGAAGTTCCGGGTTTCACCTCGGCAAGCGAAATGCCGGGTTCTTCCTCGATTGCTGCATTGGTCCTGGGCACGATAACGGTAGCACCGTCCGTAAAGGGATTGGGCTGTACGACAAGAGGTTGCTCCTGAATTCGCAATGTCAGGTTTCCTTGACTGACTGCAACGCGCGAGATGCGCACGTCTTCGCCCATAACGATTGTCCCAGAGCGTTGATCGACAACAACTCGTGCTTTTCGCTCCGGTTCAACTTCTATATTTTCGATCCGGCCAAGTGCGTGCGCGACGGATCTCATACCCATGCCGGGGACATCCAATTGAACCGTACCGCTGTCCAGCATGAGAGCGACCCGTTTTCCAAAGTTCTGGTTGATAGCCTGTTCAATGCGACCTGCGGTGGTAAAGTCTGCTTCTCGCAATGCTAATCGCAAATCATCCAGGGTTGCCAGCTGAAACGCAATTTCCCGCTCGACCCGTGCACCTGACGGGATAGAGCCAGCTGTTGGTACGCCTTGTGTCACTTGTCCTGCATCGCCTTCAGCAACCGCGCCGCCGGCGATGATCGTCCCCTGTGCAACAGCATATATTTCACCATCTGCTGCATTCATTGGCGTCATGATTAAAGTGCCGCCCATCAAACTTTTAGCATCACCGATAGCGGAAACCGTTACATCAATTTGTCCTCCAGATCTTGCGAATGGGGGTAATGTTGCCGTCACCAAAACGGCTGCAACATTCTTGGGTCGAAACTGTTCTCCCGTCACATTTACGCCAAGCCGTTCAAGAATGTTAGTCATGATATCTTCGGTAAATGGCGCGTTGCGTAACCCGTCGCCACTGCCATCCAGTCCAACAACCAAGCCATAGCCGACTAGATCGTTGCCACGAACGCCATCAAAGTCTACCAGATCCTTAATCCGAACGGGATTCGCAATTGCAAGATTTGCAGTTGAGATTACAATGAGAATAAGTGTCCAAAGCCGTATCATAAGAAGTTCACCAACGACAGTTGGGACATGCGCACGGTGAGTGAATAAAGACTTTGTAGTTGAAACTGCGCCTCTTCCAATTTCGTTGCGGCTTCGTAGGGATCAATCTCAAGCAGGGCGATCTTAGCGAATTCCAAGCTCGTTTCTTCAGCAGCATTACGGGTGGTTATTTTTTCAATACGACCTTCAACAAAGCCGACGTCAGCCTGTAATCCGATGAGGTTGTTCTGTTGTGCCATCAATGCCCGTCCGCTTTTGTCAAAGAGTTCAGCGCGACTTTCAGCGTCAAATGCAAATCTGGGATCATCTGCCAATGCGGCGACTGCTGTCAGACGTAGTGCTTCGCGCAATCGCGGATCGACTGCACGTACGTCCAAAGCAACCTTATCTGTCTCTGTTAGATTGAAGGGTGTGATAGATTCTGTAGACCCCTGATAGAGTATGGTAGAAAATCCCGCAGGGTCGTCGAACCAAGCTCTTGTAACAGTGAGTAGGTCATCAGGAGTTGTTGCGCCGACCGCTGCAGCGCGGATGGCCGTCAACATCGTTTCTGTATCGGCAAGTGGGCGCGCGTTAGTAGCTGATCCTGAAAATGGATAACGGCCCGCTACGGAAGTATTCACTGTGGCTACCATCGCATCAAGGACTGTTCGCGCCTCTAATGCAGTGTCAGTGACAGATTGACCGCCATTGCCAGAGATTTGCAGGCTTAACGAGAGAGATGATGCATATTCTTCAACTCTGCCAAGCGCGGTTTGCAAGGTGCTCGTATACAGCGCCGCTTCGGATGTGGCGACATTGTAGCCTCCCAAGATGTTGCTACGCCGCTCAATCTCGGTCAAGTAGCTGTAATTCCCAGCTAACACATCTCTCACATCTGCTACCTGACCAGTGGCAAGTTCAGTGGTGAGGCGTGCGATTTCTTGTCGCAAGGATACGTTGCGCGCGCGCATCGAGTAGGATTGCGAAAGATCGCCCAAATTTGTCACTGACATTCTTACAGCCTCAATATCGTTTGCATCATTTCATCCACTGCCTCGATTACGCGCGCGTTCGCCGCATAGGCCTGTTCGATCGTCAAAAGGCGTTGAATTTCTTCATCGGTATCCACACCGTCTGCCAACTGCCGCTCTGTCAGTTCGCTGAGACGCACGGCAGCAAAACTCAGTTCTTGTTCGGAAACGGACCGGTTTGTTCCAATGATTGATGTAGCCGTGGAAAGCACGCTGGATGCGGTGAGTGCCCCGCTACCGAAACCACCACTTGCTGGTATACGTGCATCGTTTAGCGCTGCGCTGAGGCTTTGCAAAAAGGTGGCACTTCCCGCCGGACCTGCGATTGGTGCATTCAGCCCGTCCCGTAGACGCCATGTTTCGCCACCGTGGTTTGGATCGACAGCGACATTCAACGATAATCTGTTTGCCAACCCACGTTCATTGGCTGGATCAAAAGGACCACCACTGTCTGTGATGAGGCCAGCGTCCATTGGCGATAATGTCGGGTCGACTGCAGGGTCTTGAAACCGGGTCACCAGATCGCGGGCGATGGCATCAACTTGCGCTTGCGCTTCGATCCCCAGTTCATCACGAATGGAAAACTGTGCACCTATGGAACCGCCTCTGAGGGCACCATTGTCAGCTCCGGTCCGCACAGGCGTGCCATTTATAGTGAGTCCCGAAAGTGTATTTGTATCGAGAGACATGTAAGGCGTCACTAAATTCGAACGATCAAATCCCACCGTTGCCGAAACACCGTCCAAGAGAGCAGTCCCGCTTACACTATAAAGTGCGATCTGTCCGTTGTCGCGTGGTACCTCCCGCATCGGAACCATTATGCTGATATTGTCGACCAACATTTGTCGTTGATCTTGTAAAGCTGCAACATTGCCGCCTTGCACTAACGCTGCGGTGATCTGTTGATTCAGATCTGCAACTTGCTCAAGGCCCGAATTGAGTTGGTCGACTTGGCTGGCGATGGATTGATCCGCATTTGTGCGTGCCTTTTGAATGCCACTTGATGTTGAAACCAAACTACCAATCAAGTCCTGCAAAGTGGCGACAGCGGCATTCAAACGGTCCGGTGCATCAGGACGGCTACTCGCGGTAATCAAAGCGGTCTCGAATTGCGACAGGCGTGACGCGAGCGATGAGGGGTCGTTGGGCGTTCCCAACAACTGTTCAAATCGGGTAAGAAAGCCAGCCTTTTCTTGTGCATTGATCTTTTCGGCACTGGCCAATCTCTTGTCAGCGGAAATGCTGGCGTCGACAATCCGCATAATTCCGTCGATACGCACGCCTCCTGCGTCCCCGATGGAGGCGGATGACAGTGCCAGCACTCGGCGCCCGTAACCTGGTGTAAGCGCATTCGAGATGTTTGATGATACGACTTCTGCCCCCCGTCCGGCCGCACGCAAGCCGGACATTGCATTGGAAAGGGCTCCTGAAATTGTCATATCTTCATCTCCTTCCGAATAATTTGATTAATAGACTTTTGGTTAACGCTTGATGTTGGTTGTTTCCTGCAACATCTCGTCTACCGTTTGGATGACCTTCGCGTTTGAGCTATAGGCCCGCTGTGTCTGGATCATCGAGGTCAGCTCACCGGCAACATCGGTGGTAGACTCTTCCAGAGCAAAAGACAGAATATCGCCGGTCGGACCATCACTGGCGTCCCAAAGAAAGAATGATCCACTGTCGACAGAGGGCTGGTAAGTTTGTTGATCCAATGCCACCATGCCATTCGGACTCGGGAGATCTACCAAGGGTACCTGATAGATCACGCGTGTAATGCCGGTGTCGAAATATGCGTACACATAACCATTTGGGTCGACTTCAACATTCGTCATATTTCCAACAGGCGAACCGTCCTTGGAAATCGAGATCGGGGCGAAATTGTCTGAAAGTTGCGTCAGGCCATCCGCTTCGCCCGGACGACCAATATCTATTTCAATCGGTCCTCCATCAACGTCGACAATGAGGGTTCCCGTAACAGGGTCGTATGCGCCGCCTGTGCCAGTTGACGTCACCGAAAGTAACGTGCCGCCGGCGGTGCGACTGTCATCAAATTCAAGTGTATATTCACCGATAGAGACCGCCGGATCGACAGAATCACGCAATGTCATTGTCCAGGAGTTAGACGACCCCGTGGCAGGCACGGTTGGTGTGAAAGTGATATTGATGCTCTCTGACGTGCCAAGGTTGTCGAAATATTCGATCGAGAGTTCCGAAGCGTCACCGACTGCTCCGGCATCGGTTTGCGTAGCTGGCAGATTCACACCCAGTGTCATGTTTGTTGTCGGTTCTCCGGAAAACTGGTTCACGTTGATCTGTACCGGCTCCAACCCATCGGCGGTATCGCGGGGATAACTGGGGATCGTGCCATCGGGCAAAGCAGGCCAACCCAGCAGAACAAGGCCTGAGTTTGACCTTAGGTAACCCTCAGAATCCGTGCGAAATGACCCTGTTGTCGTAAGGTACATCTCTGTGTCGCCATTTGCGACCTCAACCTCTGTTGATTGGGCGACCGGCAAAAACCCCCGTCCTCTTACTGCAAGATCAGTCGCGTTGCTGGTCGAAACAAGTGATCCACGCTGATCAATCAACCTTTCAGCGACTGCGCGGACACCACCTGCGGAATAGGTGCCGCCACGAGATGAAATCACAAGAGAATGGAAATCGGTCTGAACTCTTTTGTAGCCGAAGGTAGAGGAATTCGCGATGTTGTCGGAGATTGAGGCAAGCCGCGTCGCATTTGCCTGCAGTCCCGCCACCCCTGCATTGAGCGAAGAAGAAATGGTCATAGGTTGGATACGCCTTTTTACTCTATCAAATTGCTTGATCCAACAGTTAGACGACCGACCTTAATGCTGCCCTAACAGATAAAATGCGTCCTATATCCGCCTAGTTTCGGGAGATATCGCGCAGCAATATTACCTCTATCCGGTTGTTGCGCGTCGCCATTCTGTCTTGCAACAAAGGCTTGCGGTCGGCATGGCCTGTCACACGCTTGATGCGGTCGGCTGGAACATCGGCTTCTTCCAATAGTTTGCGCATGCTTGTGGAACGAGCGGCTGATAGATTCCAAACGGGGTTGTTTGCCCAAACAATCGGGTTTGATGCAACATACCCGCCAATTGCGATTCCGTTTGTAACCGCTTTCGTTGTTGATGCGATGATATCCGCCAGATCGCGTAGCAATTGTGTCGGTTGGTCAGAGTTCGGCTCGAACAACGGGATGTCGTCCAGTTCGAACAACTCAATGACAAGACCCTCATCGGTGATCCGCGTCACAACGTGACGCATGGCATTCTCCATCACCATTGATTCACCACCGCGGCCGGTCAGCATATCGTCAACAGCCTTGAGTGCTTCGGCTTCACCATCTTGTTCGCTGACATCGGTCCCGGTATCACCGCGGGCGTTTTCCTCATTTGACGCGCGTGATTCCGTCCCGCCAATTCCGTTTTTCGGCAAGTTTTCTTCCGAGAATATACTGTCACCTCCAAAGGCACCTGTCCCGCCACCCGACACGCGATTGATCGGGATCGTTGGCGAAAAGTAATCAGCGATACCTTTGCGTTGTTGTTCAGTTGTTGCGTTCAGCAGCCACATTAGCATGAAAAAGGCCATCATTGCGGTTACAAAGTCCGCATAAGCGACTTTCCAGGCACCACCATGATGCCCGCCACCTTTGACAATCTTTTTCTTTTTAATGATGACTGGCGCTACATTCGCTTGCGCACCCATTTCCACCACCTCTATTCACCCAAGGTCAGAATTAGCAGAGTAGGTTCTAAGACCAACTTAACAGTTTCAATTGCATGTATTTCCTGTTCCAGCTGGCGCAGGACAGTGGATTGATACCTGATACATCCGGAAAGGGGCGGCAATGAAAGAGCAGACCGAAACCGACGGCCGGTATGCGTGGTTCAGGCTGGTTGTGACGCTGCTGGTGGCCGTAATCGCTAACGCGGGCATGTGGGCGATTGTCGTAATCATGCCCGCCGTCGAGGCGGAGTTCGATCTCAGTCGTGCCGAGGCTTCGCTGCCCTATACCCTCAACATGATCGGTTTCGCGCTGGGCAACTTTGGAATCGGGCGCGCATTGGATCGTTTTGGCGTCACCCTGTCGCTGATTCTGGCGGCTCTCGGCATCGTTGGAGGGTTGATCTTCGCGGTTCTATCAACGTCTGCTCTAATGTTGTCTTTTTCGCAATTGATTATCGGTTTCGCCTCGGCTGTAGGATTTGGTCCGTTGATCGCGGACATTTCTCATTGGTTCATCCGTCGTCGCGGCATTGCTGTGGCCTTGGTTGCAAGCGGTAACTATCTGTCAGGTGCGATCTGGCCGATGGTGCTGGCAGGTGTATTGGCGAATGATGGTTGGCGGGCGGTCTATACAGTGATGGCCGTCGTTACGTTTGCCGGGATGATTCCACTTGCTTTCCTTTTGCGCCGTGAAACCTCCGAGACCACTCGGGATGCTGCCCATCTCGCCTCGACCCTAAATGCGCAATCAGCCGGGCTTCCGCCACGCACGCTTGCATATCTGTTGGCCTTTGCGGGGATTGCCTGTTGCGTCGCCATGTCGATGCCGCAGGTTCATATCGTGTCATTGTGTGTCGACTTGGGTTTTGGTCCCGCCGTCGGTGCCGAGATGCTCTCGCTTATGTTGCTGGGCGGCGTGGGATCGCGCATTGTTTCGGGCCTGCTTGCTGATCATCTGGGCGGCGTGCGTACATTGCTGATCGGTTCCACCCTTCAATGTCTTGCGCTGTTCCTGTATCTGCCTGCTGGCGGTCTGGTGTCACTCTATGTTGTCAGCCTTGTCTTTGGCCTTTCCCAAGGCGGCATCGTACCCAGTTATGCCATTATCGTACGCGAATATATGCCCGCCCGCGAAGCGGGGGCACGAGTCGGCTCTGTTATCATGGCGACAATTCTTGGCATGGCGCTGGGTGGTTGGGTGTCGGGCCAGATCTATGACGTGACCGGTTCTTATGAATGGGCATTTATCAACGGCATCATTTGGAACGGCGTTAACATCGCGATCATGCTGTGGTTGCTGCTGCGCAGCAAACCACGTGCGCCACTCACCCCTTCAGGGCGCGTGCCTCGGCCAACCTGATCTGCTTTTGACGCTCGCGAAAACGGTCTTTGTCCCAGTCGGTCGTCTGATCGTAGCAGTTGTGGCAACTTACACCCTGTTCGTACTCGGGCCGCTTCATGTCTTCCGGCAGGATCGGCTGGCGGCACCCGTGACACAGGACATGTGGCCCCTCAACCAATCCGTGTCCGACGCTGACCCGTGCATCAAAAACAAAGCAATCACCTTCCCAGGTGCTTTCGTCCTTTGGCACTTCCTCAAGATACTTGAGGATGCCCCCTTTCAGATGAAACACATCCTCAACCCCTTGGCCCAACAGATAATTCGTCGATTTCTCACAACGAATACCGCCCGTGCAAAACATCGCGACCCTTTTGTTATGAAAGCGGTCCTTGTTCTGTTCCCACCAATCGGGGAATTCGCCAAAGCTCTTGGTTTTCGGGTCAACCGCGCCCTCGAAGGTGCCGATCGCAACCTCGTAATCGTTACGTGTATCGATCACCACAACATCAGGGCTCTGGATCAGTTCGTTCCATTCAGACGGATCCACGTAATTTCCGACTTTGCTTGCCGGATCCACATCCGGTTGCCCCATCGTTACAATCTCGCGCTTGATCCGCACCTTCATGCGCGGGAAGGGTGGCGTTTCGGACTGCGCTTCTTTCCATTCCAACCCGTCACATCCCGGTAAGCTGCGCAAATGCGCAATCACTGCATCAATGCCAGCGCGTGGTCCTGAAATGGTCCCGTTCACACCTTCGCCCGCCAGTAACAGCGTGCCTTTGACGTTTTGCGCGAGGCACAAATCAAGCAACACAGGTTTCAGCGCGGCAGGGTCATCAAAGCGGGTAAAGTGATATAAAGCGGCAATAGTGTACATGGGCGCTGAAATAGGCCCAGTGGGGTCTGTTGTGCAAGGGGGCGCTGGGCTAAAATGAACGAAAACCTCCGGTTCAAAGGAAACGCCATGCAAGCCTTCATCGTGATCGACGTCCAGAACGACTTTTGCCCACATGGTGCACTGGCTGTCCCTGAAGGCGATCAAATCGTCGAAGGTATCAACGCACTTATGAATAATTTTGATTCTGTGATCCTGACGCAAGACTGGCATCCGGCGGGACATTCCTCCTTTGCGTCCTCTCATGAAGGCAAATCCGCCTATGATGTGATCGACATGCCCTATGGACCCCAAGTCCTGTGGCCCGATCATTGTATTCAGGGCAGCATGGGGGCCAAATTCCACACCGAGCTGCATCAGGACCGTGCGGATTTGATCATCCGCAAGGGTATGAACCCCGCGATCGACAGCTACTCGGCGTTTTTCGAAAACGACCATAAAACGCCAACAGGTTTGGAAGGTTATTTAAATACCCGTGGTATTACCCACCTCACCATGGTCGGCCTCGCGCTGGATTTCTGCGTGAATTATTCCGCAGTGGATGCGGCGAAACTGGGTTTCGATGTCACTGTCCGCGGTGACCTGTGTCGTGCGATTGATTTGAACGGATCACTTGATGTGGCGATCGAGGGGATGAAGGGGGCAGGGGTGACGTTAACCTAACGGTTACAACCCGTGCAAAATGGGCTTGCCATTCGCAACCACGCCCTTGATCAATTTGAGCCCTTTGACCTGCGCCGCGCGGTCTCCAAACCGGTCATTGGACACAACAGGCAGATTGTTTTCCTTCGCGTAGCTCAGAATAAAGGCGTCCGCGTCTGTTTGCGCGGGGCAGACTCTTACGCGGTTCTGCTTTAACCCGAGCGCCATTGCGAATCCTTTTGCATTCAGTGACCTGTCACCCAGATGGTGCCGTGCAGATGCGTCGAAAAAAACAAAAGGAAGCAAGTTTTTCGAACGCAATTTATCCACCACATGGCGCAAGGTGCGCAAATCAGGTTCTCCGTCCCAATACATTACATTGGTGCCGTCAATAACGACCTCGCGTTGCTGCGGCGCACGTGGTTTAGCCTTTGCGGGGGTGCGTTTTCTTCGTTTGCTTACCTTTTTTGGATGGTTCTGACCCTTCGGACGAGAGTTTTGGGAGGGTACTACTTGCTGCGGCGTGAGAAAAGCGGCCAGCAAGGCTGCTGCGCCTACGCCGCCAACAATGCCCCAGGTAATCGTATTTTCAGGAACGAACGGAAAGCTGCGCGAACAGTAGAATACCAATCCCGCCGTCACCAGTACGGTTACCCAGAACAACCGCGACAAACATGTCACGTACCCGATAAAAGCCAAAGCCAAGACAATATACGTCAGGATTTCTGTAACAGTCACGGCCCACTCCATTCCGGTTCCATTTGAAGCTTAAAGTCAGATTTGGGCAAGCTTATGGCAATTGACAGAATCGCCCTTGCCCCTGCCACTCCCCTTTTGCACAAAGGCATGATTGCACAAAGGAACGCCTCATGGTCGATATCGCCTCCCGCGCCTGGAACCACAAATGGAAGATCGACCCGATTGTGCGGTCCCTGATTGATACCGACTTTTATAAATTGCTCATGTGTCAGTCGATCTTTCGCAACAAACCGGACACGCAGGTTACGTTCAGCCTGATCAACCGCTCCAAGCATATCCCGCTGGCGGATTTGATCGATGAGGGCGAATTGCGCGAGCAGCTTGACCACGTCCGCTCGCTGTCGCTCAGCCGCGGCGAATCCACGTGGTTGCGTGGCAATACGTTCTACGGCAAGCGCCAGATGTTCCGCCCTGATTTTATGGAATGGTTCGAAGGCCTGCGCCTGCCGCCCTATCACCTGGAGCGTGTCGGCGATCAATACGAACTGACGTTCGAGGGCAAATGGCATGAAGTCATGCTGTGGGAAATCCCCGCACTTGCGATCCTGATGGAGCTGCGGGGCAGGGCAGTTCTGAACACTATGGGCAAGTTTGAACTGCAAGTCCTCTATGCGCGCGCCATGACCCGTGTCTGGGAAAAGATCGAAACCCTGCGCGAAATCCCCGACCTCTCGATAGCGGATTTTGGCACCCGCCGCCGTCATTCCTATCTGTGGCAGGACTGGTGCGTTCAAGCAATGAGCGAAGGGCTGGGCAATGCCTTTACTGGCACCTCCAACTGCAAGATTGCGATGAGCCGTGAAGTCGAAGCCATCGGCACCAACGCGCATGAACTTCCGATGGTCTATGCCGCTCTGGCCAAGACAGACGAGGCACTTTTCCAGGCCCCGTACGACGTTCTCCAAGACTGGCACGATGAACACGAAGGTAATTTGCGCATTATCTTGCCCGATACTTACGGCACCAAAGGGTTCCTTGATAATGCGCCCGACTGGCTCGCAGGTTGGACCGGCATCCGCATCGACAGCGGTGATCCCGCAACGGCAGCGCAGATCGCCCTCGACTGGTGGAAAGCCCGCGGTGAAGACCCGCGCGACAAACGGGTAATTTTTAGTGATGGCTTGGATGTGGATAAGATCAAGACGTTGCAAGAACAGTTCGCCGACAAGGTGAACGTGTCTTTTGGCTGGGGAACGCTCCTTACCAACGACTTCCGCAATCTGGTCCCAAATGACGCTCTGGCACCCTTTTCACTGGTGTGCAAAGCGGTTGAAGCAAATGGTAGACCTACGGTGAAACTTTCCGACAATCCAAACAAAGCGATGGGACCAGAGACCGAAATCGCCCGCTACAAACGCGTTTTCGGTGTAGGTGATCAGATTGCGGAAGAGGTGGTTGTCTAAATTTGTCGCAACTTCCGCTCGCGCCAGATGATCATCAGCCCGCCCGCGATGATCAATAAAGCCCCGGGAAACAGCTCTGACCACGGTGTTTCCCCGTAGAAGACCCAACCCAAAACAAACGCAATGGGGATGCCGAAATAGCTGAACGGGGCCAGATCACTCTGATCGGCCATGCGATAAGCTGTGATCATCAGCAGGACCGCCGAACCACCAAATGCGCCCATACCCGCTATCCAGATCAGATCGCTGGTCTCGCGCAGCGGAGAAAATCCGCCCAAGACAGGCACCAGCAAAAAGGCCCCAACCGCTGCAACAATCGTTGAGTAAAGGTTGATCAGGGGCGTTGGCACTTCTTCGTCCATCATGCGGGCTGTTACCCCAACAATAGCATAACAGAACGCAGCAAACAGCGGCAGCAAGGCGGCGTTTGAAAACGTATCGCGCCCTGGCCCAACCACGATGACAACGCCGACAAAACCGATCAGCACTGCGCCCCATCGCATCTTGCCAACTTTTTCGCCGAGCAATGGCACCGCCAAGGCCACGAGAAACAACGCATTGGAATAGGTAATGGTGGATGCCGTCGCAAAACTAAGCAACCCCAGCGACATGTAAAAGGACAGCTGCGCGCCTGTCAGGATCACGCCCCGCAGCAGCGCAAGCCGCCATTGCCGCACGCGCAAGATACGTCCCTTGCGGTGCCATTCGACAGAAGACCACAACACCAGACAACTCGGGATCAGCCCGAATATGTTGCGATAGGCTGACAATTCGGCGGCGGTGTAATCCGGCGACAGATGTTTGATGATCAATCCCATTGCATCAAACAGGCATATTGCCAGCAGGGAATAGAGAATCGCAAGAGTGGTGCGGTGAAACGGCAAGCGATGCTCCAGCTTTTCATAGGGATTCGCCCGCTTTCTAATGCAAGGCCCTGCAGTTATGCGTCAGGAATGGCACAAACACCAATATCAATGCGCTTCCGACCCTTCGAGCGTCGCAATTCAATCTTGCGTTTGCTGGGCCAAAATGCGACTTTCACCCTGCTTGGTGCCCCGATATGCGTTTCTGACGTGTGGGGCCTAACAGGGAATTCAGTTCGGGCATCCGTCCAAAGCTGAAGCCGCCCCCGCGACTGTAAGCGGTGAGTCCGACCCGATATGCCACTTGTCATTTGACAGGGAAGGTGGGAAGGGCGCTGAACCGTGAGCCAGGAGACCTGCCAGGCGCTGGAAACTGAACAATCCGTCGGGTGTGACGGTTAGGAGAACAAGACATGACAACAACGACACAGACACGCAGCAGCGTCCGCTTTGTACCAGCCCTTTTTGCGGCGGTTCTTGGCCTTGCAGTGATTTCCCTGACGGGTCACGTTCAGGCAGCAGCCCTGCACGATGCAGCACATGATGTGCGCCACGCAACAGGTTTTCCCTGCCACTAAGCAGATTGGCCTGAGGCGTCATTTGGCTGGCGTCCGTACCCCGTCCAAGACGTCATTGATGTTCGACCTTGCGCGGCTGTGCGCCCTCTAACTTCCTTAATTGTGTTGTCGCGCTCCCGGACTTTTGTGGTCCGGTCTTTTCGTTTGTCCATTGGGTCACGTTAGGCAGAAGGCCGCCGTGATCCAAGCAGAGGAGTTGAGTTCCTATGTATTCCCGTTTTCTCGTTTCCGCCCTGTTTGCCGGTGCCGCTGCAGGCTTGATCGCAGGTATTCTCCAACTTATTTTTGTGCAGCCGGTCTTGCTGCATGCCGAACTTTATGAAGGGGGCGACCTTGTCCACTTCGGCGCGGCCCCTGTCTCCGCCCATCCCGAGCTTCCCGGAATTGATGTCATGCGTGATGGTCTAAGTCTGATCTTCACCATGCTGACCTATACGGGCTACGCCTTGATCATGCTTGCCGCGATGGGCGTCGCCGAAGACCGTGGTGCACAGATTGATGGCCGCACCGGCATTCTTTGGGGTGTTGCCGGCTTTGTCGCATTTCACCTCGCCCCCGGGTTCTCACTTGCACCCGAGGTTCCCGGTGTTGCGGCTGCGGATGTAACTGCACGTCAGATCTGGTGGTTCGCCACAGTTGGTGCTGCCGCAGTTGCATTGTGGTTGATCGCCTTTGGCAAAAACTGGATGGTCTGGGGTGTTGCGGCGATCTTGCTTTTGGCACCGCACATACTTGGCGCGCCTGAGCCTGATACGTTCAGCGGGCCCGTACCCACCGAAATCGCCGCTCTGTTCGCTGCCCGCGCCTTTGGCATTGGTCTTGCCGCTTGGGTCTTGCTTGGCTGTTTCGCAGGATACTTCTGGCAGCGCGAAGGTGATCAGATTAATGCGACTGCACCAGTCTGATGGAGGGCAACATGAATCGGGGGCTATCTCTTTTTGCAATCGGACTGATTTTTGGCGGTGGTCTTGGATTCACCGTTGCGGCTGCTGGAAACAGCACGCTGAGCGGGCATGATCACAGTGATGAGACACAGCATGGTGAAGGCATGGACCACAGCACTATGGATCACTCCAATCATGCAATGATGCATGATACTCCCTTCGAAGTGGCTGCTGAAGACGCTCCCGAAGTGTCGATTATGGTGATGCCGGACCCGATGGCAGGCTACAACCTGCATGTGATGACCAAGAACTTCATCTTCTCGCCGCAGAACGCCAGCGGTAAGAATGTGGGGGGCGAAGGCCACGCGCACGTCTATGTCAACGGCGAAAAATTGGGTCGGCTCTATGGGGCATGGTATCATCTTGATGCCCTGCCCAATGGCGAGGTCGAGGTCAAAGTCACCCTGAATACTAACGATCACAGCCCGTTGTCCGTAGATGGCACGCTCATCTCGGCCAGCCAAATCCTGACCGTGA
Source organism: uncultured Sulfitobacter sp. (assembly GCA_947501805.1). Taxonomy (GTDB): domain Bacteria; phylum Pseudomonadota; class Alphaproteobacteria; order Rhodobacterales; family Rhodobacteraceae; genus Sulfitobacter. Next base: position 280,914 of record CANMXJ010000003.1, read on the forward strand.
AATGAGGCGCATCTGATGACCGCAACACTCTACGTCTGCACTACCTGCCGTGCGGGCGAAATCCTTGAAGATGACGCCCCGCGCCCCGGTTCCATGCTGCATGATGCGTTGACCGCAGTGGGTGCGCCCGAAGGGGTCGAAATCGTTGGCATCAAATGCCTGTCTGCCTGCAAACAAGGGGCGGCTGTGGCCCTCTCCGAACCGGGCAAATGGACCTACGTTTACGGTCGCCTGACCAACGAAGACGCCCCTGACATCCTCGCTGGTGCTGCCGCCTATGCTGCAACCTCGGATGGCCTCGTCCCATGGCGCGAGCGCCCGGTTGTGTTCCGCAAGCAAATCCTTGCCCGCGTTCCCCCTTTTAATTTGCCCGTGGAGGCACTGACATGAATGATCTGTCCAAAATCCCCGTTACCGTTGTGACCGGCTTCCTTGGCTCTGGCAAAACCACGTTGATCCGCCATTTGATGCAGAATGCAGGGGGACGCCGCCTTGCCGTGCTGGTCAATGAATTCGGTACTGTTGGTGTAGATGGTGATATCCTCAAATCTTGTGCGATCCCTGACTGCCCCGTCGAAAATATCGTGGAGTTGGCCAACGGTTGTATCTGTTGCACCGTAGCGGATGATTTCATTCCCACGATCGAAGCCTTGATGGCCCTGCCCACCAAACCCGATCATATCCTGATTGAAACCTCCGGTCTGGCCTTGCCCAAACCGCTGCTCAAAGCGTTTGACTGGCCCGCAATCCGCTCTAAAATCACCGTTGACGGTGTCATTGCATTGGCCGACGCCGAAGCGGTCGCTGCCGGTCGTTTTGCCGCTGACGAGCAGGCGGTGGATGAACAGCGCAAGGCGGATGACAGTCTCGATCATGAAACACCTTTGTCCGAAGTGTTTGAAGATCAGATTAACTGCGCTGACATTATTCTGATGTCCAAGGCCGATCTTGCAGGCGAAACCGGTCTCGCCGCGGCCCGCAAAGTCATCGAAGCGGAATCGCCACGGGCGATTCCGATCCTCTCTATGAGTGAAGGTGTTATCGACCCCAATGTGGTCCTTGGCCTCAACGCCAAAGCCGAGGACGACCTTGCCGCGCGTCCTTCGCACCACGACGGCCACGAAGACCACGAGCATGACGACTTTGAAACCATCGTTGTCCCGATGCCCGAAGTCGATGACGTTGATGCATTGGTCGCTGCCATCGAAAAACTCGCCAACGAACAGCACATCCTGCGTGTCAAAGGGTACGTCGCTGTTACCGGCAAACCCATGCGCTTGCTGGTCCAAGCTGTCGGTGCCCGCGTGCGCCACCAATACGACCGCCCGTGGGGGGTAGACACGCGGCAAGGGCATCTCGTCGTCATCGCCGAACATGACCACATCGACACCGCCGCTATCCGCGCCGTCTTGGGTGCGTGACACATGCATGTCGTCTTCCGCGAAAGCCACGGGCTAGAGGATAGCGAAACCCCCTATGATCCGGGCCAAACGCCCGCTGATCTGGTGGTGCTTTCGTTCTCCGACAGCGACCTCGGCGCTTTCGCGGCAGGCTGGCATCGTGGCGGCGGCGTGGACGGCAAACTGCCCACATTGCGCTTGTGCAACCTCACGGCGCTGCGCCACCCTGCGTCGGTCGATAACTATGTTGAGCAGACCCTAACAGGGGCAAAAGGCATCCTGATCCGCCTCATCGGTGGTGAAAACTATTGGCCCTACGGCATCATGCAGGTACAGGATTTCGCACGCCGCAACGACATCGCGCTCGCCATCCTGCCCGCCGATGGCCGCGAAGACCCGAGCCTTGATCAACACTCAACCCTTCCGGTCAGCACCCTGCGCCGCCTCTCCCACCTCTGCGACTCAGGCGGAGCTGTTGCCGCACAAGCCGCCCTTGCACAACTGGCCCTCGCCGCAGGTTTCTACGCAGGCCCCGTCACCGGCACCAAAACCGTGCCCACCGCAGGATACTACGACCCCGACCACGGTATCGTCACCCTCTGCCCCCGCGCCACTTTGGACGAGGCTCCCCTCATTGCCGTCACCTTCTACCGCAGTTACCTGACCGCCGCTGACACCGCCCCTGTCGATGCCCTCATTCGCGAACTCCGCACCCGAGGCTTCACTGCCATGGGCCTTTTCGTTCCCTCCTTGAAAAACCCCGAAGGCCGCGCCTTTCTCGCGCAAGCCCTCACCAATCACCCACCAACCGCGATCATCAACGCCACCGCTTTCTCCGGTCGCGGCGCAGACGGCACATCGCCCCTCGACGCCCCCGGTTGCCCCGTTTTCCAAGTCGCCCTATCAACCGCCCGCAAAAAGGAATGGGCGGAAAGCGAACGCGGCCTCTCCCCCGCCGACCTCGCCATGCACGTCGTCCTGCCCGAAGTCGACGGTCGCATCTTCTCCGGCGTCGTCAGCTTCAAAGCGCCCGAGAAACAAGACCCCGATCTCCAGTATTCCAGCTTTTCCCACCGCGCCAATGCCGCGCGCATCAAAGCCGTGGTGGACCGCATCGCAGGCTGGCACCGCCTTGCCGCGACCCCAACAGCCGAGAAAAAACTCGCCCTCGTTCTATCAACTTATCCGGGCCGCGAAGATCAGATCGCCCATGCCGTCGGCCTAGATGCGCTCGCGTCCACTGAAGACATGCTGATGACGCTGGCCGATGCTGGCTACTCAATCCAACCCCAAATCGGTTTCGGCAAATCCCTCCCGAACACGACGATAGAATGGCCGATGAGTGCCTACGAAGAGGCGCTTCAGTCCCTGCCAGAAACTTTGCAAATCAACCTCAAAACCGCATGGTCTGACGCCACAAAAGACCCACTCTACAAAAACGGTGCCTTCCACTTCCCCGCCCAATCCTGCGGCAACGCCCTTGTCGCCCTGCAACCCGAACGCGGCGCAATTGACCAACGCGAAACCGATTATCACGACCTCGCCCGCGTCCCGCGTCACAGCTACGTGGCCTTCTACCTCTGGCTGCGCTCCCAAGGCATCCACGCCCTGATCCACATAGGTGCCCACGGCACCCTCGAATGGCTGCCCGGCAAATCCGTCGCGCTATCTGATGACTGCTGGCCCGAAGCGCTCACCGCCGATCTGCCCGTGATCTATCCGTTCATCGTCAACGACCCCGGCGAAGCCGCCCAAGCAAAACGCCGCATCGGTGCCATCACGCTTGGCCACCTGCCGCCCCCGATGAAAGACAGCGCCACACCTGACGGCCTGCTGCAACTCGAACGCCTGCTAGACGAATATTCAACCGCAGACGGACTGGACCCCGCACGCCGCGACCGCCTGATCAAAACGATCCGCGACGAGGCCCGCGCCGCTGGCGTCGAGGACGATCTCGGCATCACCGACGACACCTGCATGGCCGAAGCGATCACCGCGATTGATCGTTTCGTCTGTGATATCAAGGAATCCCAATACGGCGACGGCTTGCACACCTACGGCGCAGGGCAGGGGGAAACCGATGGCCTCCTCACTGCCCTCAATGGTAAGCGCATCGACGCTGGCCCAAGCGGCTCCCCCTATCGTGGCCGCTCCGATGTCCTGCCCACGGGCCGCAATCTTTACGCCGTTGATCCCCGCTCCGTCCCAACCCGCGCCGCCCATGCCCAAGGCGTGAAACTCGCCGAAGAACTCATCCGCCGCCACTTGCAAGACGAAGGCGACTATCCACGCGGCCTTGTCGTTGACCTCTGGGGCAGCGCCACCATGCGCACCGCTGGCGAGGAAATCGCCATGGCGCTACACCTTGCGGGCCTTTCCCCCAAATGGGACGAAAGCTCCGAACGTGTCAGCGGTTTCGAAATCCTGCCCCTGACCATGCTGAACCGCCCCCGCATCGACGTGACCTTACGCATCTCTGGCCTCTTCCGTGATGTCTTTCCCGGCCTCAGCCAGCTTTTCGAGGCGGGCGCATTGGCCCTCGCGGACCGCGAAGAAGCCGCAGACATGAACCCCTACCTCACCAAAACCCCCCGCGTCTTTGGCCCCAAACCGGGCCTTTATGGCATGAACATGGAAGCCGCGATGCTGGACTACTCCGACGAAGGACGCGCCGCAGCGGGCGAAGCCTGGCTCAAAGCCTCCGAATGGTCCATCGACGCCAAAGGCGATGCGCACCAGAACCGCGCCGCCCTCGAAACCCGCCTGCAAAACGCCGATACCTTCGCCCACATCCAAGACCTTACCGAAAGCGATGTCCTGCTGGCCTCCGATTACGCGAGCCACGAAGGCGGATTTGCCGCTGCGATGGCCCACCTCGGCGCGTCAAAACCGAATATGTACCACGTGGACACCACCAAACTAGGCACGCCAAAAGCCCGCACCATGGCCGAAGAAATCGCCCGCGTCGTGCGCGCCCGTGCCGCCAACCCAGACTGGACGACAGGCATGATGCGCCACGCCTTTCGCGGTGCCGCCGAGATCGCCGCGACCCTCGACAACCTTGCCGCTTTCGCGCACCTGACCCGTGATGTGCCCGCGCATCTTTTTGATCTCTATTATGACGCCACCCTTGGCCGCGACGATCTGGTCGCTTTTATGCAGGCCGAAAACCCTGCGGCCCTGCAAGCCATGCGCGACCGTTTCGCGGCCCTGCGCGACGCAGGCCTTTGGACCACGCGGCGCAACTCAATCAACGCCCAGATGGACGCTGCTGAATGAGTGCCCCAGAGATCAAAGGCTACTGCCCCGGTGCCCTGCGCCCGATGATGTCGGGCGACGGATTAGTTGTGCGCATCCGTCCCTTCAATGGCCGGTTGTCCCGCGCTCAAACGCAAGGCATTGCCGCCCTTTCACAAACCCATGGCAACGGCATCATCGACCTGTCCTCCCGCGCCAACGTACAATTGCGCGGCGTCACATCCGAAAGCCACGCGCCATTGATCGACGGTCTGCGCACTCTATCCCTGATCGACCCATCCGAAGCTGTCGAAAGCCGCCGCAACATCATGCTCACGCCGTTCAGTGACGGGGATGCACTGGCCCCAAGCCTGACACACGCGCTTGCCCAAACGGGCGCTCCGGCGATTCCTCACAAATTTGGTTTCGCCATCGACACAGGCCCAAGCCCAGTCCTCCAAACCGCCTCCGCTGATATACGGCTGGAACGCGCCGCAGACGGGACCTTGATTCTTGTCGCGGATGGCATGCCCACCGGAAAGCCTGTCAAAGCCGAAGAGAGCATCGACGAGGCAATCGCGCTGGCGCAGTGGTTTATGCAAACCCGTACCGCTCAAACCCGTATGGCCAAGATGCTGAAAGACGGCACCCCGCCACCTGCAGGCTTCACCACACCGCGCCAAACGCAAACCTATACGCCAGTGCCCGGCCCTACACCGCAAGGCATGCTTGCAGGTATCGCCTTTGGGCAAATCACTGCCGGTGCTTTCTCCGCACTTGGTGACATCCGCCTGACCCCATGGCGTATGGTCCTGCTCGAGGGCGTCCAAAATCCACCACAACTTGACGGGTTGATCACAGATCCAACCAATCCACTCCTGCGCATCACCGCCTGCACCGGAGCCCCCGATTGCGAACAGGCGCTGGGACAAACCCGCCCTTTGGCCCGAACGCTTGCAACCCATCTCAAACGGCACCAGACACTGCACATCTCCGGCTGTGCCAAAGGCTGTGCACATCCCAAAGCTGCCCCGCTGACCCTCACTGCAACGCCAAACGGTTTCGACCTTGTCAAACAGGGCCGCGCGGGCGACACCCCCGCCTTAACCGCGCTCACTACCGCAGACATTATCAAGGCTCTCTGAATGCCCCATACCTACATCACCGACGGCGCCGAGATTTACCGCCAGTCCTTTGCCACCATCCGCGCCGAGGCGAACCTGAGCCGTTTCACGCCCGAAGAGGAAATCGTTGCCGTGCGCATGATCCACGCCGCTGGCATGGTCGGCCTTGAGGAACACGTTCACTTCTCCGAAAACATGGCGATCAAGGCCCGCACAGCACTTGAGGGCGGTGCCCCGATCCTCTGTGACGCTTACATGGTCAGCGAGGGCATCACCCGCAAACGCCTGCCGCGAGAGAATGAGGTAATCTGCACCCTGCGCGATCCCCGTGTGCCCGATATGGCCGCCGAGATGTCCAACACCCGCAGCGCCGCCGCGCTTGAGTTGTGGCGTCCGCATCTGCAAGGCGCAGTCGTAGCCATTGGCAACGCCCCCACGGCGCTGTTTCACCTGATCAACATGCTCGAAGACCCCGATTGCCTGCGTCCCGCCGCAATTATCGGTTGCCCCGTGGGTTTCATCGGCGCGGCAGAATCCAAGGATGCGCTGATGCAAGACCTGCCTGTCCCCTCGATGATCGTCAAAGGCCGCTTGGGCGGATCGGCCATCACGGTCGCGGCCATTAACGCACTCGCCAGCAGGGTGGAATAACCATGGGCAAGATCATTTGCGCAGGCCTCGGCCCCGGCGATCCGGACCTGATGAGCGTCAAGTCCGACCGCACTATCCGCAATGCCAAACACCTCGCGTTCTTCCGCAAGAAAGGGCGCGCCGGACAGGCCCGCACCATCGTGCGTGACATGCTGCGCGATGACGTGATCGAATACCCGATGGAATATCCCGTTACGACTGAACTGCGTTTCGACAGCGAGGAATACCGTCAGCTGATGGTCGATTTCTATGCCGAATGGGCGGACAAGCTGCAATCCCTCGCAATGACCGAAGAAGTCGTTGTCCTCTGCGAAGGCGACCCGTTTTTCTACGGCTCCTTCATGCACCTGCACACCCGCCTGCAAGGCCGCGCCGAAGTCGAAGTGCTGCCCGCGATCCCCGGCATGGTTGGATGCTGGAACGCGCTTGATACCCCCTTTACTTGGGGCGACGATGTGATGACGGTTCTGATGGGCACGCTGCCTGAGCCGGACCTCGTCGATCATATGAACCGCGCTGATGCCCTTGTGATCATGAAAACAGGGCGCAACCTGCCCACCGTCAAACGCGCCCTTGCCGCCGCTGGTCGCCTCGATGACGCATGGCTGGTTGAAAAAGGCACGATGCCCGATCAGCGCATCGCCAAACTGGTTGATACCGATCTTGACGACTGCCCCTATTTCGCAATCGTGCTGGTTCACGGGCAGGGCCGCCGACCAGAGGCGACCGAATGAAAGGCTGGGTGACGATTGCAGGTTTAGGGCCGGGCAATGACGATCTTGTCACGCCCGAAGTGACAGCGGCCTTGGCACAAGCAACTGACATCATTGGCTATATTCCTTACGTGGCTCGGGTGGCTGCGCGTGAAGGGTTGACGCTTCATGCAACGGATAACCGCGTCGAACTGGACCGTGCAGCGCATGCGTTGGAGCTGGCTGAGCAAGGTGGACGGGTTGTTGTCGTGTCCTCTGGTGATCCCGGGGTTTTTGCGATGGCCTCTGCCGTGTTTGAAGCCGTCGAGAGCAACCCTCACTACATCGAAACCGACATCCGCGTTCTGCCCGGCATTACGGCTATGCTCGCCGCCGCCGCCGCCGCTGGCGCGCCTTTGGGCCACGATTTCTGCGCCATTAATCTCAGCGACAATCTCAAACCGTGGGAAATCATCGAACACCGCCTGCGTATGGCGGCGCGCGGCGATTTTGCGATGGCGTTTTATAATCCGCGTTCCAAATCACGACCGCACGGGTTTGAGAAAACCCTCGACGTCTTGCGCGAGGAATGTGGACCTGACCGCTTGATTACATTTGCACGGGCCGTCAGCAAACCCGATCAGACAATCAACACGGTCACGTTGGCAGAAGCCACAGCAGATATGGCGGATATGCAAACAGTTGTCATTGTCGGAAATTCCGCGACCAGACGTGTGGGGCGCTATGTCTATACGCCGCGATCCGTATTGTGACCGAGCCATGCCAACACTTGGGCCTCGTTGACGGCAATATTGTCTCCAGGCAGGACGGGACGATCCGCCATAAGGACCGGCAAACCCAAAATCCGCGCCGCATCAAGTTTAGCCCGCGCGCCTGTGCCGCCGCTGTTTTTTGCAACGACATGCGTGATGGCATGCTCACGCATCAAGAAGGTGTCGCCTGCAACATCAAACGGCCCACGCGAAATGACCACATTGGCATCTGGCAAGGGCAGCTTTTCCTCAGGCAGATCGACCAGCCGCAACAGGTAATGATGCTGCGGTTTGGTGGCAAACAGCCCGATTTGCTGTTTGCCAATCGCCAGAAACACCCGTGCCGGTGTATCGGGCAGAGCGGCGGGCATGTGTTCAACCGACGCAACCATCGTCCAGTTGTCACCTACGCCAGCTTTCCAAGCAGGGCGTTCCAACCGGATCAACGGCAAATTGAGTTTTGTACACGCGCCAAAGGCGTTTCCACTCATTCCCGCCGCAAAGGGATGTGTGGCGTCAATGACATGCGTAATATGTTCGCTTTCAAGAAAAGTGCGCAAACCGGCCACCCCTCCAAAGCCGCCGACCCGCGTGGGCAAGGGTTGCGCGACAGGCGCGTTGGTCCGTCCTGCATAGGAAAAGACCGCATCGACACCAGCCTGCACCAGAGTCTTCGCCATCCGGCTGGCTTCAGTTGTACCGCCCAGCAACAGGACACGCATAATGGCTGATCCCTGGCTCACACTCATCGGAATGGCCGACGATAACGCGGTAAACCTGTCGCCTGCAAGCCGTGCCGCGATTGAAGCTGCCGAAGTTATTTTTGGCGGGCCCCGGCACCTTGAACTCGTGGATACCGGGACACGCGGCCAGCCGTGGCCAATCCCGTTTTCGGTGGATCCTGTGCTGGCGCTCAAGGGCAAGCCTGTCGTTGCCCTTACCTCTGGTGATCCCTTCTGGTTCGGTGCAGGGAGCAGTCTTTCAGCCCATCTTGCGCCGGATGAATGGACTGTTTTGCCGTCGCCCTCAACCTTTCAGTTGATCGCAGGTCAGCTTGGCTGGCGGATGGAAGACATCACCTGCCACGGCCTGCATGCCGCGCCTTTCGCGCAATTGCGACGTTTCCTGTCACCACAAGGTCGGATGATCTGCCTTGTCCGTGATCAACATGCACCCAAAATGCTTGCTAAATGGCTAATGGATCAGGGCGCAGGGGCCGCAGCCCTGCACATCTGCGAATGTATGGGTGGCCCGAACCAGCGCATCCGCCAGACCACTGCCAGAGCATTTGATCTGTCAGATATCAAATCCCCCGTTGCAGTTGCCGTCGACCTGCCAAACGACATTGGCCTGCCCCGCGCTTCCGGTTTGCCGGACGAAACCTTCGCTCATGACGGCCAGATTACCAAACGCCCCGTGCGCGCCCTCACTTTATCCGCTCTTGCACCACGTCCCCGCGAAACCCTCTGGGATATTGGCGCTGGGTCCGGTTCGATCTCGGTCGAATGGTGCCTCGCAGGCGGCCACGCCACCGCGTTTGAAGTCAGGTCGGACCGCGTTGCCAATATCACCCGCAACATCGCGGACTTTGGCCTGAGCCATCAGATGCAAGTTGTTGAAGGCGCGTCGCTTGAGACCATCCGCAACCAGCCCGTACCCGATGCCGTCTTTGTCGGCGGTGGGGGGAATGCGGCCCTGTTTGACCTTCTCTTCAGAATTCTACCCAAAGGCACGCGCCTTGTGGCAAACGGCGTCACGCTTGAAACCGAAACCCTGCTCGCCACGCTTCACGCGATCCATGGTGGCGATTTACTCCGCATAGAACTTGCGCAATCACAACCGCTTGGCACCCTGCGAGGTTGGCAACCGTCCCGTCCAGTGGTGCAATGGAGCGTGAGGTTATGAGAGTCATCGGCATCGGTTTTCGCGCCGCGGCAGATATCTCCAGCCTGCAAGATGCCTTGCATTTGGCTCTGGAAGCAGCGGGCAATCCATCGATTGACGCGCTTGTCACTGAAGCTGCCAAATCCCGCGAAAAAGTGTTTCAGGAATTCGCGCAACTCCTCAAAATTCCCGGACTTGGTGTCACCCAAGCCGACCTAGAACAAATGATCACTCCCACCCAATCGCAACGCATACAAGACAGGTTTGGCACCGGATCACTAGCCGAAGCCGCCGCTTTGGCCGCTGCTGGCCCCGCCGCCCGCCTTCTTGCACCGCGTGTCGTCTCGGGCGATGGTAAAGCCACCGCCGCCATAGCCGAAAGTTAAGGAATCACACCATGACCGTCCATTTCATCGGCGCAGGCCCCGGCGCGCCTGACCTGATTACCCTACGCGGGCGCGATCTGATCGCGGCATGTCCGGTGTGCCTTTATGCAGGTTCCTTGGTGCCCGAGGCCTTGCTAGGCCATTGTCCGGAGGACGCGAAAATCGTCAACACTGCGCGTATGTCGCTGAACGAAATCATGGATGAGATTAGCATAGCCCACGCCGCAGGCCACAACATCGCGCGCCTTCATTCCGGGGATCTGTCTGTTTGGTCCGCGATGGGCGAACAATTGCGCCGGTTGCGTGCGTTGGATATTCCCTACGATGTCACGCCGGGTGTGCCGTCCTTCGCTGCCGCCGCCGCTGCACTCAACGCGGAGTTGACACTGCCCGGTGTGGTGCAATCCGTGGTCCTGACCCGCACTTCCGGCCGTGCCACCGCTATGCCCGAAGGTGAAGCGCTTGAAAACTTCGCACGTACGGGTGCGACCCTTGCCATCCATCTTTCTGTCCATGTCCTCGACAAAGTTATTGCCGACCTCACACCGCATTATGGACCCGACTGCCCTGTTGCCGTTGTCTGGCGTGCAAGTTGGCCTGATCAACGTGTTGTCAAAGCCACGTTGGCGACTCTGCAAACCGCTATTGGCACCGAGATGGAGCGCACCGCCCTTATCCTTGTTGGCCACGCCATCGGTGCCGAAGAATTCGGCGAAAGTCGCCTGTATGCAGGTGACTATGATCGCCGCTTCCGCCCCGTTGGCACCACCCCCCGTTTTCCGGAGTCCGCAACATGATCCCCCCCGGCTTGATGATCTCCGCGCCGTCTTCCGGCACGGGCAAAACGACTCTCATGTTGGGTCTGCTCGCGGCCTTTCGCGCGCAAGGCGTGAATGTGCAACCTTTCAAAAGTGGTCCCGATTATATTGACCCCGCGTTCCACACTGCTGCTTCTGGCCGTGCTTCTTTTAACGTCGACAGCTGGTCCATGGATATTGAGTCAATAAACGGGCTGGTCGGCAACGCAGCTGGCGCTGACCTGATCCTTGCCGAAGGGTCGATGGGTCTGTTTGACGGAGTCGCCATTCCGGGACAATGCGGCAATGGCGCAAGTGCGGATATTTCGGCGCATATGGGCTGGCCCGTCGTGCTGGTCCTTGACGTTTCGGGTGCCGCGCAATCGGTGGCCGCCACCGCGCTTGGCTTCAAGATGATGCGCCCTGATGTGCAGCTTGCGGGCGTGGTGCTGAACCGTGTTGCATCGCCACGCCACGAAACGCTGGTGCGGGTCGGCATGGACGCGGTTGGGATCAAGGTGCTGGGATCATTGCCGCGGCGAAAAGAGATCGAAATGCCGGAACGCCATTTGGGTTTGGTACAAGCGGGTGAGCAGGAAAACCTGCCACAGTTGTTGGCCGAAGCTGCGGCGTTTATTTCTGAAAACGTTGATCTTGATGCCCTCCGTTCTGCCGCTGCTGGCACATTGCAGGACGCCCCTCCACCCGCCAAAGTTATCCCTCCGGGGATGCGGATTGCACTGGCGCAAGATGATGCGTTTGCATTTGTCTATCCACATCTGCTGGCAGGCTGGCGTGTGGCTGGAGCGGAAATTTTGCCGTTTTCACCGCTCGACGATCAGGCCCCTGACCCCACCGCGGATGTCTGCTGGCTGCCCGGAGGTTATCCTGAACTGCACGCAGGCAAGCTGGCCGCTGCCGGAATCTTCCGCACGGGCATACAGAGCTTTGCTGAGACCAAACCCGTGCACGGAGAGTGCGGTGGCTATATGGCGATGGGCGCGGGACTGGTCGACAAAGAAGGCGTGCGGCATGAAATGACGGGCTTGCTGGGGCTTGAAACCTCCTTTGAGAAACGCAAATTCCACCTTGGCTATCGCAAGGCAGACCTGAACGCGCCGATCCCGGGTTTTGATACGCGCGCCCGATTGCGCGGGCACGAATTCCACTACGCGACGATTCTGAACGAACCGGATGGACCACTTGCAAAAGTTACCGACAGCAACGATCTGGAGGTGCCTGAAACCGGTTCTGTGCGCATCCATCAGGGTGGTGGACGCACCACCGGCACGTTTTTCCATATGATTTCGGAAGACAAATGAGCGGCTTTGTTTCTTTTGTCTCTTCCGGTCCGGGTGATCCGGACCTGCTGACGGTCAAGGCGGTGGATCGTTTGCAAAACGCCGAAGTCGTGCTGTTTGATGACTTGAGCTCTGGGCCGATACTGGAACATGCAGCGCAGGATGCGGACCTGATCGGTGTCGGCAAACGGGCAGGTCGTGCCTCTCCCAAACAGCACCATGTTTCACAGGTTCTGGTCGATCACGCGAAGGAAGGCCTGCGCGTTGTGCGTTTGAAATCCGGTGACAGCGGCATGTTCGGGCGATTGGAGGAGGAAATCACTGCGCTGCAAGACGCTGGCATCCCGTTCGAGATTATCCCCGGTGTGACTTCTGCCTCTGCGGCTGCTGCAACGGCTGGCATCCCACTGACCCGCCGCCTGACAGCACGGCGGGTTCAGTTTATCACAGGGGCCGATGTTACGGGTGATTTGCCCACCGATGTGAACATGACCGCACTTGCGGATCCGTTTGCTACAACTGTGGTATATATGGGCAAACGGACCTTTCCCGGACTGGTCACACGCCTGATTGAACACGGCTTGCCAGCTGACACGCCCGCGATGCTGGCCGAGGCGGTTTCGACACCTGCGGAGAAGGTCACACGTTTTACGATTGAAAGCCTCGCTGCCCATCTGGAGTCCACGACCAGTACGACACCTGCGTTGATTTTCTATGGACCACTGGCGGAGCTGGACCCGTGAAGGCGTTTGTCTGTCGCACTTGCACCCGAGACGGTGGTTTTGTTGACGTTATCCGAAACGGTTTGCAGGGGATCGAAGTGGAAAGCGTTGATTGCATGTCCGGCTGCACTCGTGCCCAAACGGTCGCGTTTCGTGCGGTGGGCAAGGTGGCGTATATGTTTGGCGACATTGTCGAAGGCGACATTGCCGATTTGCAGAACTTTGTCCGGCTTTATGCGCAATCGCCTGACGGGACTTTCAAAGATGCCCGCGTGCTGGGTGATCTGCGCACCAAGGCCATTGCGCGGATACCGGGGTAAATCATGCATCTGACACTCATCGGTATTGGCACCGGAAACCCCGAACATCTGACGCTGCAAGCAATCCGTGCAATCAACGTGCAAGACCTGATCCTGATTCCGCGCAAGGGCGCGGGAAAGGCTGACCTGGCGGAGTTGCGCCGCGCCATCTGTGACGAGGTGCTGACCAACGCACAAACGCAGATCGTCGAATTTGATTTACCTGTGCGCGATGAAACAACCGCTGATTATCGACAGCGTGTCGATGACTGGCATGATGCGATTGCTTTGGCGTGGCAAAGCGCAATGTCGGGACGGAACGCGCAAAAGGTCGCACTGCTGGTTTGGGGTGATCCCTCGCTTTATGACAGCACGCTACGCATCGCCTCGCGGCTGCACCCTCAGCCACAGATCGAGGTGATCCCCGGTATCACATCGCTGCAAGCCCTGACTGCGGCCCACGCCATCCCCGTCAATGAAATCGGCGCACCATTTGTGGTGACGACAGGACGGCGGTTACGCGATGAAGGGTGGCCGGAGGGTGTGGAAACCATCGCCGTCATGCTGGACGGAACATGTGCGTTTCAGACGTTGTTGCCAGAGACCTATCACATCTGGTGGGGGGGATATGTCGGCATGAAAGAACAGATCATTTGCCAAGGTCCGCTGTCAGAGGTCAGTGACAAGATCATCGCGATGCGGGCCGAAGCGCGGGAAAACCACGGCTGGATTATGGATATCTATCTGCTGCGCAAGCACTTTTGATACCTGTCCCCGTGGGGACAAAAGATTAATGAAATCATAATGGTAGCGGCGATGATCTAGGTGTCTGGATCAACCTTGCCACGCAGATTCTTGACCTCGCCGCGCACTTTCTTGGCTTTCAGCCGCCGTTTCTTTGATCCTAATGTGGGTCGTGTCGCGATCCGCCGTTTGGGGGGTGTCAGCGCTTTCCGGATCAGCTCGATCAGACGTTCACGGATAATCTCGCGGTTGCGGGCCTGACTGCGGGTTTCGTCACATTGCAGGATCAGCGCACCCTCGGTGGTCCAGCGTCGCCCCGCCAATCGTCGCAACCGCGTTTTGACCGGTGCAGGCAGCGATGGCGAATTTGCCGCTTCGAATCGCAACTCGACCGCGCTTGAGACTTTATTCACGTTCTGACCACCTGGCCCGGAGGCGCGCATGAAGGATTCGGTGATTTCCCAATCCTGAATGCTGATCTGATCGTTAATGCGCAACATATGCCCCTTGTCGCATTCTGCGCGGCAGAGGTCAAAACGCGAAAAGGGCCGTTCCAGCTAAGGAACGGCCCAATCGAATGGTTTAAGGAGGTGTGCCGGTAAGACCGACGTCCACTTCAAAGTTCTCGACTGCCAGGGGCTGCCCTAGCAGGAACCCTCCGAAGCTGTTCCGACACCTCGCTCCAGTACCTTTCTTGACACTAGATCACCTCCTTTACAGTTTGTTAAAATCACTTGAAACGTCGCACAGGTTTTTGAAAACGCAAAGCGTTTTTTTGCGCTATCCCAAAGCAAGTGTGATCCCGGTCAGGTTGACGGCTTCAACCGGGCGGTGATCAGCCGGAATGGAATCAACGCAACAAGCGCAATGGCAAGTTTCACAGACCAATCTGCAATCCCCAGCGAGACCCAAAGAGGTGCCATTGGGCCGACGCCCAGCAGGGGCAATGCCTCGCCAGCCCATGAGACATCCGTGGCAGGATGGATAAAGCTGAAAGTGCTGGAAAAGGCGATGGAAAAGAAAATCGCAGTGTCCAGTGTTGAGCCGACCAAGGTGCTGACCAGCGGCGCTTTCCACCATGTACCGTTTTTGAGCGTGGCAAAAACCGAAACGTCGATCAATTGTGCCAGCAGGAATGCCAGACCGGAACCAATGGCGATACGCACTGTGACCAGTGGGCCGAATTCACCCATGATCTGTGTGCCGATGACCGAACAGATCAGGCCCACAACGAAGCCGACCAAAACCACACGGCGCGCAGCAGCGGTGCCGTAGGCGCGGTTCATAATGTCGGTGATCAGAAAGGCGAGCGGATAGGTGAAAGCGCCCAGCGTAAGCCATTGGCCATAGAGAAACTGAACAAGGATGTTAGAGGCCACAACAATGGTGGCCATGGCAATGATGCCGGGAAGGTATGTGCGTGTCATATTTAAACCGTTTTGTGCAAGGGTGCGGCGACTTGGCCTGTGCTCATCACAGACAGGAGCGCCAATAGGCCCTACAGCGCGGGCGCGCAAGTCATTCAGTCAGCAATAACTCGACGATCTGGGTTACCTGCACAGGAAGAAAGTTGTCGTCCGAGATCAGAACAAGGCGTGTTGCGCCGCTTTTGTCTGTCCAGACTGTCAGGGCTTCGAGGTTGTCAAACACTCCCGGGGAAGTGGTCATTAAGGTTTCTGCAATCACAGGATTGCGGTTCAGATCAATCCGCCGGATGCGACTGCGGAAACCCAACGGCGATAAAGTGCGCTCAAGCAGATACAGTCGGCCCGCGCTATCGAAATCTGCGCCAACCGGACGAAAGGGTCCGCTGAGCGGCAGACGGTGGGTGACCTTCCACTGGCCGTCTGAAAAAACAGTAATCGGGGTTGTTCCTGATTGGCCCCCCCTGCTTTCTGATAGAGTAAAGATGCGCCCATCGGGATGGATGGCCAATGCTTCCAATCCCTTGTTCTTGCGCAACAGAGCGAAATCAGGATGGGTCGGTAGTGGCACGGTTTTGCCTGTAAGCAAGTCGAGCTTGATGACGTGCACCCGCGTTTCGGACGAAACATAGGCTTGCCCGTCGGCGCTGATGGCAAGGCCTTCGGTGTCTCTAAACTGGGGTTTTAGCGGGACTTCGTTGGCGTCACGGATACTTTGGTGCCACCGGAGTTCGACGCCCTTGATCTTTCCCACGGCGCGATGCAGTTGCGCGCGCGCCACGTTGCCGCGATCTGTGATCAGGGTTAGGATTGTCCCGTCTGTCGAGATTTCCGCGCCGGAAAAGCCCCCGAACCACTTGGCAGAATCCGTCCAGACAAGGCTAGACTCAACGGTAAGGCGCGGTTGCGCACATACCGATTGGGCAAGGCAGGCCCATGCAATAGTGAAGGCGTAGAAAAGGGGTTTCAGTTGCCCAACACCGCTTTGCATTGGGCCGGAAGATCAGCAAGTACCAGTTCACGCCGTGGTGGCTTGGGCTTGGCATTCGGGTCCTTGGGCTTTGGCGGTGGTGGGTTCAGAATGTTGCGCTGCCATTGACGGGCATCTGCACACCCGTCCCCTGCTGGCGGTGGCTTTTGATCTACACAGCCGGACATG
This sequence comes from uncultured Sulfitobacter sp., assembly GCA_947501805.1. Lineage (GTDB taxonomy): Bacteria > Pseudomonadota > Alphaproteobacteria > Rhodobacterales > Rhodobacteraceae > Sulfitobacter. The sequence continues at coordinate 297,507 of CANMXJ010000003.1, forward strand.
CCTTTTGGACAGGCCAGTCGCACGTGGAAATGATAGTGGTGCCCATACCAAGGACGGATTTTGCGCAGATAGCTGCGGTCGCCTTTTTCATCGGCGCACATTTGAACCTTGGCCCCGGGAAAAACAAAGATGCGCGCAGTGCGTGGGTCTTTTGCGGCGGCTTTGAGGATCTCGTGATGTGCACGGGTCCATGAAGAATTTACATAAGCACCACGGGTTTTGCGCATGGAAATAGACGAAATATTTTCGCGCTGTTTGCGGCTGAGGTTCAGCGATTTGGGTGGCAACATCCAGATGTCGGCATCAAGCCCGATCTGGTGGCTGCGATGGCCCGTGAGCATAGGTCCGCCGCGCGGCTGGCTCATGTCGCCGATATAAAGCCCTTCCCATCCGGGTTGGCGGGCGGCAAACGCCGAGAGCTTTTTCACCATATCTATGGTTTCGGGATGCGCCCAATTGCGATTGCGCGACAGGCGCATGGCCTGCCAAGTCGGACCAGTCTCCGGGAGCTGCACCCCGCCTGCAAGACATCCTTTGGCATAACTGCCAAAAGGTGCCGAGGACTGAGGGGAGGCGAAGGCCTTGGCTCCGAACAGTTTTTTGGCCTGAACATTGCTGAGCGCACCACCGGACGATCCAATCGTCGGCAAAACCACTCGCTTGCCGCTGATGTCGCGCGATTCACCACCGCCGCAGGCGGCAAGGGACAGGGTCAAGGCAGCAAAGGCAAGAATACGGGTAAGGGTCATTTCGCGAAATCTCCGTCTCGTTTCACCCATGCTAACAGGATCAGACCCAGTATGAACAGCCCCACAACAGGGGTGATGCCCAGCCTTTGACTTCCAGTGATATCGCTGGTGATGCCAATTAGCAGGGGGGCAAGAAACGAGGTCGCTTTGCCCGACAGTGCATAAAGCCCAAAAGCCTCTGTCATGCGTTCCGGATTGCCCTGTCGGGTCAACATGTTGCGCGACGAAGCCTGAAGTGCCCCGCCGGCCGCACCGATCAGCGCGCCAGCAATGTAAAAGGAAATGTCAGGGGCCGCCGATCCCTCACCGACGTCAATGAACATGACTGAAGTCGGTGTCAGAGAGATAATAAGAATGGCCGTCAAGATCAGCAAAATGCAGCAGAATACGATGACGGGCATGGGGCCGACGCGTCGATCCACGCGGCCTCCGATCCAGCAAAAAACGGCCCCTGAAATCGCCGCAAGGATGCCGAAGATGCCAACTTCCTGTACCGACCATTCCAACACGCCCAACGCATAGATGCCACCAAACGTGTACATGCCATTCAGCGCGTCCCGATAGAACATTGATGAGCCGAGGTAGGCCATCAGGGACGGGTGGCGCGGCAGATTGCGCAAGGTTTGTTGCAAATCGCCAAGGGCCGCGCCCAGTCTCAATCCCGAGCTGGGTGCCGACATGTTGTCACGCGTGTACAAAAAGAACGGCACCATAAAAACCGCGAACCAAAGCGCGGTTAACGGGCCCACAATGCGCGTGTCTGCACCGGTTTCAGGATCAAGACCAAAGAGCGGGTCGATACCGATAAAGGTCTTGCCGTTGTCACCCGCCTGCAAGAGGAAAACCATTGTCAGAAGTGCGACAACACCACCGACATAGCCAAAAGCCCATCCGGAACCGGAAATGCGACCAAGTTCCGCCGGATCATCATCAAGTTCGGGCAGATAGGAGTTAGTAAAAATCGTCGCAAACTCCATCCCGATCAGGCCAATTCCGAAAAAAAACAGGGCCCAGAGGACGGAAAAATCGGCGGGGGCTGTCCACCAAAGGGCGGCTGCGCCGATGATATAAAGGGCTGAGAACAGCCAGATCCAAGGCATCCTGCGGCCTGATGAATCTGCCACCGCACCCAAGATCGGAGCAAGCACCGCGATGCCGACACCTGCCGCGGCCAGACCATAACCCCAATAGGCCTGTGCCTGCGCTTTGGCGGAATCGAGCGCCATACCGCTTTCGACCAATGTGGCAGTTGCGGTTTGCGCAAAGTAGGGGCCAAAGATGAACGTCAGCAAAAGCGTGTTATACGGCTGGCTGGCCCAGTCGAAAAAGTACCAGCCCCAGATGCGTTTGCGTGGTGATATGTCTGCCATAATATAGTCTTTGCTCCCTGCACAACGGTAGAACAGGCACAAGACACTGATGCAAGACCGTCGTTATCTGCACTACAGGCGACCACTCAAAGATCTTTCGGGAGATCGGGATCAAATTCATTTGTTTTATGGCGCGCGCAAGATAGGCTGCACACCCGCAAGTGATGGAAATGAGAGATCAAACAATGATCAGATTACTGTACTCCAGCACCGCGCGTGCCAACCTGGGTAAACCGGAGGTGGCTGAAATCGTAGCGCATGCATCTGAAAAGAATGAGCAAAAGGGCATAACCGGTGCTTTGGCTTATAGCGGACGCAATTTCTGCCAGTTGCTTGAAGGGGACGAGGGAGATGTGACAGAGCTGGTAGAGGCTATCCGCAACGACACCCGCCATGCCGGTTTCAAAATCCTTGACCAGAAAAAAATCACCAACCGCAAGTTCCCAAACTGGTCGATGGAGCAGGTTCGTGATCTTGATTTCTCGGTCGTTATAAATGCGATGAACGACTAGTCCTGCATGGGTGGCCACGGACGTTTGGTTTCTGCGGCACACCAGGCCTTGATCCAATCGGGCATCTCGGGCGAGGGATCGCTGCGCCCCAGCGCGGCGAGTGCACGGGCGGGTGCCACAATGCCGTTCTTGTCGGTTATGGCAGCCCGAAACATCACATGGCTGGCGCAGGTGCCGTTGGTTTTCCACATGCTCTGCTCAAGATAGATGAACTTGTCATCCCAACAATTTGCGCGGCTGTGCATCTCGAATTTCTCGAAACAAAAGATACGTTGGCGAAATCGCACCGAAGATCCGGCCATGGTCATGCCCCAGCGTTCACGCTTGAGAGCCGCGATCAGGCCAGCTCGCTGTGCCATAGCAGTACGGCCAATGTCATACAGTGACATCGCACGGCCGTTGTTCAACTCAAGCCAGAAATCCAGATCCTGCGGCCAGCACATGTGTTTGCTGACGTGGGTGTCAGTCAGGTTTTCAAACTTGGGTTGACGGCTGGCCAGAACGACCTCTTTGATAACGCGCACAAACGGAAACATGGGCGATACTCCTTTGCACGCTTACTTGACCTTATCTGTGCATACGTCAATCATCGACCTCGCGGCACCTTGCGCAATTTATATTGCGCGCTTAACTGCATGTCACAGGTTGTGAAAAGGGCCAGACATGACATCCATCTTTCAAATTTTGATGCTGCTGCTGAACATCGTCTATTTCATCGTGATCGCGCATGTTATCATGTCTTGGCTGATCAATTTTCAGGTGTTGAACCTGCGCCAGCCTTTGGTCGCGCAAATCTGGGATGGTTTAAACCGTCTGCTGGACCCTATCTATAGCCGCGTGCGCCGTTTTGTGCCGAACATGGGTGGTCTCGATCTTGCTCCGCTGGTTGTCTTGATTGCTGTTGCTATGGCGCGGATCGTTTTGATGAACAACGCGGCGGCGTTTTACTAAAAGTACTTCTTGAAACACCTGCGTCTCTGCCTATTCGTTCCCGCGTTGAAATCCGTGATTTCAATCAGCGATAAACAGTAGACAGTTTCGCAAGTGCTGTACCCAACGGCTACTTGGGCCTTGTTCATGGTTTGTTAGTGTGGGAATCTGCATAAAAAGAGCAGATAAATTTACACAGGGTTCCCATGACAGGCGCTGCCACGCTTCTTCGTGATGTTTTCGGTTTTGATGCCTTCCGACCCGGTCAGCAAGCAATTGTTGAGGCGGTGACGGAGGGCCAAAACGTGTTGGCCATCATGCCGACGGGTGGTGGTAAATCCTTGTGTTTTCAGTTGCCTGCTTTGATGCGCGAGGGCGTTACAGTGGTAATCTCTCCGCTGATCGCCTTGATGCGCGATCAGGTGCGCTCCTTACAGGAGGCGGGTGTCGGTGCGGGGGCGCTGACCTCTGGCAATACACCGGAAGAAACCGATGCAGTCTGGGAAGGGCTTGAGGCTGGCACGCTGCGTCTTTTGTATATGGCACCCGAACGCCTTGCTGCGGGGTCCGCCATCGGGATGTTGAAACGCGTTGGCGTCAACATGATTGCGGTGGATGAGGCACATTGTGTCAGCCAGTGGGGCCACGATTTCCGGCCTGACTATCTACGTATCGGAGAGTTGCGGCGCACGTTGAATGTTCCATTGGCCGCGTTCACGGCCACCGCGGACGCAGAGACCCAAGCCGAGATTATTCAAAAGTTGTTTGATGGCGAGGCACCGACCTCGTTTCTTGGAGGATTTGACCGCCCTAACATCCATCTGGCCTTTGCCGCCAAGAACAAACCGCGTGACCAGATCCTGAGCTTTGCCGCAGCACGCAAGGGGCAATCCGGCATTGTCTATTGTGGCACACGTGCCAAAACCGAAGGCATTGCGCGCGCGCTGCGCGAGGCGGGGCAAAAGGCGATCCACTATCATGGCGGTATGGAAGCCGAAGACCGTCGCATCGCAGAGCGACAGTTCCAACAAGAGGACGGGTTGATCGTCTGTGCGACCGTTGCATTTGGTATGGGCGTCGATAAACCGGACATCCGCTGGGTTGCGCATGCAGATCTGCCGAAGTCGATCGAGGCGTATTATCAGGAAATTGGCCGCGCGGGCCGGGATGGTGCGCCTGCCGAGACGCTGACGCTTTTTGGTCCGGATGACATTCGCCTGCGCCGCTCCCAGATCGACGAAGGGCTGGCCCCGCCGGAACGCCGTGCCGCAGATCATGCACGTTTGAATGCACTGTTGGGCTTGGCTGAAGCGCTGGAATGTCGGCGCAAGACGCTTTTGCGCTATTTTGACGAAACCGAAGTCACCTGCGGCCGCTGCGATTTATGTGACACGCCTGCAGATGTGTTTGATGGCACAACGGCGGTGCGCAAGGCGTTATCGGCAATCCTGCGCACCGAGGAATGGTTTGGCGCGGGCCATTTGATAGATATTTTGCTGGGGGTTGAGACGGACAAGGTAAAGGCGCGAGGGCACGCCAGCCTGCCGACATTCGGTGTCGGCGGCGAATATGACCGCCGCCAATGGCAAGCGGTGTTCCGTCAGATGATGGGGCATGACCTGATACGCCCCGATCCCGAACGCCACGGCGCGCTGCGCATGACGGATGCGGCGCTCCCGATCTTGCGGGACAAGGCCAAAATCAGCTTGCGGCGTGATACGATCAAAGCGGCAGGCGGCAGTCGACGCCCGGCGGTCAAGGCGATGGTGAACGAAGAAGACGCACCACTGCTGTCCGCGCTCAAGGCGAAACGACGTGGCTTGGCTGAGGCGGCAAAGGTGCCTGCCTATATCATTTTCACGGACCGCACATTGATCGAAATGGCGGAAACGCGGCCACGTGATCTGGACGCAATGGCGGGTGTCAGCGGTGTAGGTGCCAAAAAGCTGGAGACCTATGGCCGAGCGTTTCTTGAAGTTATTAATGGTGAAGCCGCCGCGATGCATCCGACCCGCCGCAAGCTGGCAGGGCGCGAGGCGGGCAATGTCTATGACCAGTTGTTGCAAGTACAGGCGGACCTAACGCGCGGCGAGGCCGGGATCGACAAACGGTTGAGTTGTTCGGCGTCATTGTTGGCCAAAGTTGCGCAACTGCGCAACCCTGACGAGTCTGCGATGGAGCGGCTTTTGGGCCAACGACGCGCCACCCGTTTCGGCCCCGCATTTCTGGATGTGCTGCGCGAGGCGGGATGACCCTGCCGCCCTTGTGATCAGGGGGCGAAAGGCTATGTGTGATCCAGAACAAGATGGGGGACCAAGATGCTGGTTGTGATTTCACCTGCCAAGAAACTGGATTGGGATGAACGTGATGTGAACGTAACGTATCCCGATTTCCAGAAAGATGCGATGAGCCTTGCCAAGACAGCGCGCAATTTGACGTTGGGTGATCTGAAGGGGCTCATGCATCTGTCCGATGATCTGGCAAAACTGAATCGCGACAGGTTTCAGGCGTTTGAGGCGGAACCGGCATCCGACGCCACGCGCCCGGCAGCAATGGCGTTTGCGGGTGATACCTATCAGGGGCTGGAAGCGGGCAGTCTGGACGACGATGAATTGGCCTATGCGCAGGATCATTTGCGCATCCTGTCAGGCCTCTATGGGGTGCTGCGCCCATTGGACGCGATCCAGCCGTATCGACTGGAAATGGGCAGCAAACTCAAGACGCGCCGTGGCAAGAATCTCTACGATTATTGGGGTAATGATTTGTCCAAGGCATTGAATGCACAGGCGGAAAAGACCGGAAGTAAGGTGCTGATCAACTGCGCGAGCCAGGAATATTTTGGCGCGGTGGCGCTTAAGGCGTTAAAACTCGATGTAATCACACCGCAGTTCATGGAAGACAAACGGGATGGTAAAGGCCCCAAAATTGTGAGCTTTTTTGCCAAGAAGGCACGCGGAGCAATGGCGCGGTTCATCGTGCAAAACAGGCTGAAGGAAGCGGATAGCATCCGTGATTTCGATATCGGTGGATATGCGTGGAGTGAAGATCTTTCGACGCCACAAAAGCCGGTCTTCCTGCGCGATTACCCAGCATCCTGAGATGGTTCAAGCGGCAGCATTTCCTCAGTATGTGCCGCTTCTATCTCATCGACGATCAACGGTTTGCGCAGGGGCTTTGTGAGATAACGATCAAGTCCGGCAGCCAGAATATCGGCGTCGTCCCCATCCATGGCATGTGCGGTCAGCGCAACAATAGGAGTGTGGTTTTCTGTCTCCATTGCACGGATTGCAGCAGTGGCTTCTTTGCCATCCATTTTGGGCATCGAAATGTCCATGAATATCAAGTCCGGCGCAAATGTCTGAAACAGCGTTACTGCTTCTTCACCGTTGTTGGCAAATTCGAGATCGACGTTCAGCTTGCTGATCATCTTGCGGAACACCAACTGATTTGTCTTGTTGTCCTCAGCTGCAAGGATGCGCATTCGACGCAGGTCGTCCGCGACTTCTGGGCGCGTAGGCTTGCTGACTTCCGGCGCAATAGCCATGCTTTTGAAGGGAATTTTACCCAGTAATTCGAACAAATCCTGTCGTGACGGAGGGCTCTGCAGCATACCTTGTATGTTCTTGGTTTCGACGGGTGCTGGTGCTGTTGAGGACGATGTCAGCAGAACAATTGGTACGGACGTTGTAGCGTTTTCCAGATAGGTAACCATTTCCGGCGCGTCTTTTTCACTGACAATCAGCAAATCAACAGAAGCGTTGATTGCTATCTGGGCATCGGTCACCGTTTCGCATTCAGTGACTTCGATACTTAGTTGTGCCAGTTGTCGGCGCAGGATACTCCGGTTCACGGTAATGTCATCCAGGATCAGGACATGGCGCAAGCCAGCGGGTGCCCGCCAGGCTTCCCAATCCGGCATATCCGTCAAACTCATGTTCATGCGGAAGCCAAAGCAAGACCCTGCGCCTTCTTCCGATGTCACCCAGATTTCCCCGTCCATCATTTCGATGAGACGTTGACTGATCGCGAGGCCAAGCCCGGTGCCGTCGAACTGCCGATTGCGTTCATTTTCGACCTGATTGAATTCACCAAAGATGTGATCGACCATGTCAGCGGGAATGCCGATGCCGGTGTCTTCGATGTTGACGTGCAGGGACAAGGTCTTGGAAGCCATATCCGGAACACCTGTAACACGGACCAGAACATGTCCTTCAGTGGTAAATTTGACAGCATTGCCAATCAGGTTGGTCAGGACCTGCCGCATCCGCCCCGGATCACCCACCAGATGACTGGGCAGGAACAAATCGTAGTCCAGCAACAGCGACAGCCCCTTGGCGCTTGCAGAAGGTTGCAGCAACATCAACACTTCCAGAATGGCCCGTTCCAGATCAAAGGGTTCCGGATGTAACTCGAGCTTTTTCGCTTCGATCTTGGAGTAATCGAGCACATCGTTGATGATAACCAGGAGTGCTTCGCCAGAGTTCTTGATTGTCTCGACGTAAAGGCGTTGTTCCTCGTCAAGTTCGCTGTCCTTGAGCAGGTCAGCCATGCCGATCACGCCGTTCATGGGCGTCCTGATCTCATGACTCATGTTCGCAAGAAATGCGGATTTCGCCCTATTGGCGGTTTCCGCCACTGCGCGTGATTCCTTGAGTTGCTCCTCATAAGCAACGGTGGCGGTGATATCGAGGCCGAGCGAAACCACATCGCCCTCGGGTCCTCGTTGGTCGATCAGTTTGATGTAGTTCCCGTTCCACAGCTGGATGACCATGGGTTCGGGCTTGCTGAGTTGGAACCGTTCGCCCATCATTTGCCGCCATTCAGGCCCGCTCATATCGCCGGTGTTCACGATGCCTTCATCTGTCAGCATTTGCAGTATGGTGACGTAGTTCACGCCGGGGCAAATCATCTCCAGCCCATCAAAGATCGCAAGGTAGGCGCGATTCGCGATGATCATCTCGTTGTCGCCGTTGAAGAAGGCAAAGCCGTCGTTGATTGTCTCGATCGAGTGCCACAGTCGTCGTTCGGCAATAGCGATCTTTTGATTCGCGGCACTTAGGTCGGATTTCACACGCTGGTTTTCACCACGTATCGTGGCCACTTGGGCGCGCGTTTCGACAATCTCCTCGCTCAACTCCATCGCGTGTTTGCCAAGTTTCCGGTTCGCGGCAAATAGTTCGGCCTGCTTGAGTTCAAGCATCCGTTCGGCGGCAAGCCTGCTGCGCCGTTCATCGGTGAGTTTGCTGGCTAGGCTCATAGTGCGGTTCCGCTGGAGTAATAAAGTGTGCGCACCCTGACGCATGGTGGTGAACATCTACTTAAACACCGTGGCAAGCCTTGCCCGACAGGGCGCGCGCATGTGAGACTGACGTCATTCCAAGAGGAGACTTCTGATGCGCATGATTGCCGGCTTTCGATTGTCCTTTCTTTTTCTGGTTTTCTGGGCTGTTCAGGCCACGGCACAAAACGCGGTACCCGAGCATCGCTATGTGTATTCCCGCGACACCGACTTCTTCGGCGCTGATTTGACGCAGCTTTTTGATACGTCGGAAGTGGCATGCGCGCGGGCATGTTCCGCTCAAGAGGCCTGCGTGGCCTTCACGTTTAACCAGCGCAATAATGCATGTTTTCCCAAGTCGGCCATTTCGGACAGCGCACCATATGAAGGCGCAATTTCCGCACGCAAAATTGTGACAGCTATGGATGTCTTGGCAGCACAGACAGAGCGCCAAGCCGAACTTGATTTCCTCACTGATGGCGATTTTCAAGCCGCGCGTGAATTTGTTGCTACAAATTCCCGACGCTATTCGTTTGGCGCAGAAACGCTGGATGAATTGATCACTGCGATGAACGCCGCAGAGCAATCGGGTGATCATCGGACTGCCTTGCGCTGGGCAGGCAAAGCTATGGCCTTGTCAGATCGGGGTGATTTATGGACGACCTATGCCCGGCTGGCGTTGATCCCTGCCGAAAAAGGCGAAAGCGCAGAGCGCCGTAGGTATCGTCAGGAAGCAGTTCAGGCCGCGATAAACGCGTATCTTCACGCCTCGCAATCCGGTGTCCGCGTGGAAGCCTTGGCAGTGTTGGCCCGTACCTTGGAAGTGAACAATCGTGGCCGCGATATGATCCCTGCACTGCGGTTGGCGCAAACCATCGTGCCACGCGATGATCTGAAATCCGCGCTTGAGGAAGCCATTGGCAAATACGGGTTCCGCATCACCGAACATCGTGTGGATAATGACGCAGCGGCCCCGCGCATATGTGCCGAGTTCTCGGAGAACCTTGTGCAGGCTGGTGTCGATTACGAACCGTTTGTTCGGGTCGAGGGCCGTGGATTGGTGGTGCAGACTGATGAACGCCAACTGTGCATTGACGGTGTACAACACGGTCAACGCTATGGTGTGACCCTTCGCGCGGGGCTGCCAGCGGCAAGTGGCGAAGTGCTGCAAAAGGACGTGACATTACAAATCTATGTCCGTGATCGCAGCCCGTCTTTGCGGTTTCCCGGCCGTGCCTATGTGCTGCCACGTAGCGCCGATGCGGCCTTGCCGATTGAGACGGTAAATGTCGACACCCTTGATCTGCGTTTGCGACGTGTCAGTGATCGCAATCTGGTGCGCGCAATCCGCGAGAGTTATTTTGGGAGGCCGCTGAGTGCGTATGAGGACGAACGTTTCGCCCGTGATCTGGCAGAGCAGGTCTGGACAGGTGAGGCAACGGTCCAGAATGAATTGAACATCGACATGACCACGCGTTTGCCAATGGGAGAGGCGCTGGCGGATCAAACACCTGGGATTTACGCGCTTAGTGCTGCGGTGCCGGGGCAGGATGTTTACGACACGCCCCCTGCGATGCAGTGGTTTGTGCTGTCCGATCTGGGCTTGTCCACGTGGAAAGGTGTCGACGGCATGCAGGTTGCTGTGCGCAGTCTGTCTGATGCATCGCCTCGTTCAGGCATCACGTTGAGCCTGATCAGTCGGGCAAATGCAGTACTGGGAACAGCTGTTACAGATGCAGACGGGTATGCGACCTTTTCTGCGGGCCTTACACGGGGCGCAGGTGCCGCTCGACCCGCACTGTTGATGGCAGAGCAGGGCAAACAGGACATTGCGTTTCTGCCGCTGGCCGATCCTGCGTTTGACCTTTCGGATCGCGGCGTTGAGGGGCACCCACCCGCCCCGCCGATTGACACGTTCCTAGGCACGGATCGTGGCGCATACCGCGTGGGTGAAACGATATATGCCACCGCATTGACCCGCGACGGGCAGGCACGCGCCTTGGACGGCTTGCCCATCACTGCGATCCTGAAACGCCCGGACGGGGTGGAGTATTCCCGCCACCAAAGCGCGGATGCCAAAGCAGGTGGTCATGTTTTTGCGATGCCGCTCGGCGGTGAGGTTCCGCGCGGGGCGTGGCGTGTGGATATAATGTCCGATTTGGACGCACCCGCACTTGCGAGCCAAGTTGTTCTGGTTGAGGACTTTCTGCCAGAACGGATCGACTTTGACATGGTCCTGCCGGTTGCTCCCTTGCGTCTTGGACAGACACCACCGTTGGATGTTGATGTGCGCTATCTGTTCGGATCCCCTGGTGCTGGTTTGACGGTTGAGGGTGATGTACGCTTGCGCGCCACCCGGCAGATCGAGGGTTGGCAGGGGTACAGTTTTGGCCGCCATGATATGCCGTTCCGAACCCTGAGCCGTGCGATTGCGGACGGGACAACCGATGCACAGGGTCGCGTTAGTCTGCCGCTCCAACTGCCACAATTGGACGAAGACCCAGGCCTGCCGCTTGAAGCCGAAGTGATACTGCGCGTTGCAGAAGGGTCCGGCCGCCCGGTCGAGCGTAGCATGACCAAGATCGTTACAAACGAGACTGCCATGATCGGGATCAAACCGTTGTTCGAGGATGTGCTACCCGAAGGGGCAGAAGCTGCGTTTGATCTGATCGCGGTGAATCCGTCAGGCGCAGCGGTGCCAATGCCGGTGCGCTGGACGGTTAACAGCATTGAAACCCGCTATCAGTGGTATCAGCTTTACGGCAATTGGGAATGGGAACCCGTCACCCGTCGTGTCCGTGTCGGCACAGGTGAAGTAATGCTAGGCAACGAACCACTCACCGTGAGCACACCAACCAAATGGGGGGCCTACGAGATCGTGGTGGAACATCTGGGCACACCCTATGTCGCGTCTTCTGCTGAGTTTTCTTCGGGCTGGTTTGGCGGCGACGGGTCCACCGACACGCCGGACCGGTTGGTGTTGTCTCTCGATGCAGAAAGCTATCAGATCGGCGATGCCGCGACACTGCGGCTGAAAGCGGACGGTGCGGGAGTGGCGCTTGTTTCTGTCCTGTCCAACCGTGTGATCGAACGCCGTGTTGTGCCGGTAGCCCAAGGTGAAAACACAGTGTCCCTGACTGTCAGCGATGACTGGGGCACGGGCGCTTATGTGACCGCCTCTGTCCTGCGCGCTATGAACGTCGAAGCGGGCCTGAACCCCTCACGCCAACTGGGTCTGGTTCATGCGGCTGTTGCGCCTGCGGATAAGGAATTGAGCGTAAGCTTTGAGGCATCCGATGTGGTGGATGGGCAGGCAGGGACCGTGCGCGTCGCGGTCGACGTTGCTGGTGTAGCGCAAGGTGAAACGGCATATGTCACGCTTGCCGCTGTTGATGTTGGCATTCTGAACCTTACCGGCTTCACGCCGCCCGATGTGACCGATCACTACTTTGGCCAGCGCCGTCTGGGGGTCGAGATGCGCGATATCTACGGGCGTCTGATTGACGGGATGAACGGGGCGCTGGGCACGGTGCGCTCAGGCGGCGACGCAGCGGCAAGTGTATCTGTGCAATCCCCGCCGCCCACTGAAAAGCTGATGGCGTTTTTTAGCGGTCCGGTCATGGTCAACCCGGATGGGCGCGCCGAAATAGAGGTCATCAAACCCGCCTTCAACGGCACCATCAAGCTGATGGCTGTGGCGTGGTCGCAGCGCGCGGTTGGGGAAGCATCACAAGATATCGTGGCCAAAGATCCAGTTGTAGTGAGCGCTTCTTTGCCCCGTTTCCTCGCGCCCAAAGATGAAAGCCGCCTGTTGCTGGAGTTTGTGCATGCCGATGGTCCGGCGGGCGAAATGGCATTGCAGGTTTATGCAGATGCAGGTGTCGCATTGGGCAAGGTCGCAGCCAACGTGACGCTAAGCAATCAAGGATCTGCCAGCCTCAATATCCCAGTGACGGGTCGCGAAGTTGGTGATCATTTGATCACCGTTGTTCTGAGAACACCTGACGGCACCGAACTGCGCAAGGTACTGACGTTGCCTGTGCGCGACAACGATCCCGAAGTAGCAATCACACGGCAGTTCGCGCTTGGTATCGGGGAGAGTTTTACCTTCGATAGCAACGTGTTCGCGGGCTTTCGTCCCGGTTCGGCCAATGCCACACTGACTGGCGGACCACTGGCGCGTTTTGATGTGCCGGGTTTTTTGCAACTGCTTGACCGTTATCCTTATGGCTGTACCGAACAGGTAACGTCCGGTGCATTGCCGCTGCTCTATCTCAGTTCCATCGCGCAAGAATCCGGACTTGGCGAACCTGCACAGCTAAGTGAGAAAATCAGCCAAGCAATCGCCCGCATCTTGGCCCGTCAGTCCAGCAATGGTGCCTTTGGCATGTGGTCTGCGCAATCGGGTGAGTTCTGGCTGGATGCCTATGTTACCGACTTCCTGTCGCGGGCGCGCAGTCAGGGCCACACTGTGTCAGATCTTGCTTTCAGTCTTGCGATGGACAACCTGCGCAACCGGATCAACTATGCGCCCGATTTTGACAGGGGCGGCGAAGACATCGCCTATGCCCTGCTGGTGCTGGCCCGTGAAGGGGCGGCAAGCATGGGAGACCTGCGCTATTATGCTGACACCAAAGCGCAGGATTTTGCGACCCCCTTGGCGGTCGCCCAGCTCGGTGCCGCATTGGCTGCTTATGGCGACCCTGTGCGTGCGGACTCTATGTTTCGTCGTGCCGGTACGATGCTGACCGTTACAGGTGACGGACGACAATGGCGCGATGATTTCGGCACGCCGTTGCGTGATACGGCGGCAGTATTGAAATTGAGCGCCGAGGCAGGAAGTGCTGCCGTTGATCCGGCCAACCTAGTGTCGTTGATCCAGCGCGATAGCCGCGGCCTATCCACACAAGAGGCGGCCCAGCTTGTGATGGCGGCTCATGCGCTGAGTTCGCCGGATGCCACGCCCGGTTTGCGTGTGGATGGTGTCGCAGCAAGTAGTCTTGTGGTGCAGCGGTTGAGCGATCGGAAGGGCGGCACATCGGTGATCGAGAACATCAGCGCCATGCCAATGGACGTCACGATGACAACCTACGGCGTGCCCGAGGTCGCACCACTTGCGGATGGCTATGGTTACAGAATCGTGCGCAACATCTACAAGATGGACGGTACACTGTCAGAGGGGCCGGTTTCATCAGGTGAACGCTTGGTCGTTGTGATCGAAGTTACCCCGTTTGAGAGTATTGGCGCACGTTTGATTGTGGATGATCCGCTGCCAGCAGGTTTCGAGATCGACAATCCCAACCTGTTGCGCAGTGGTGAGGTGTCAGCACTGGACTGGCTGAAAACCAAAGAGGCCGAAACCGCTGAGTTCCGCTCTGACCGTTTCATCGCTGCGGTAAACCATCGCACGGCTGAGCCTTTCCGCCTTGCGTATGTCGTGCGTGCCATAACGCCGGGCACATACCACCATCCTGCCGCAACAGTTGCTGATATGTACCGTGCCGAATACCGCGCCAACACAGGCACAGGCAGAGTGACAGTTGCACCATGATCCATCGTTTCGCCCCTTTTGCGTTGGTGGTGGTCCTTGGTTTGGGCGCAGGTTTGCGCGATCGCTTTGACACATGGGTCGCGCAGACCGAAGTGCCGCCGGTTTTGGTTGAAACCTCAGTGGAGGTGCGGGACCGTTCAGGTGCGTTGATGCGTGTTTTTCCGGTTGAAAACGGGCGTATCAGAATGGGCCTGACGCTTGATCAGGTTGACGCTGAATACCTTGAGATGTTGATCGCATATGAGGACAAGCGGTTCTACCGGCACGGTGGCGTCGATCTGTTGGCAGCCCTGCGTGCAGGCCTGCAGGCGATCTGGCAGGGGGAGGTTGTATCCGGCGGATCGACCCTGAGCATGCAGGTGGCACGCCTGCTGGAAAATTCGGGAACCGGGCGCTGGCACGGCAAGCTAAGACAGGTACGGTTGGCGTTGGCGTTAGAGAAACGTCTGAGCAAGAAGCAAATTCTGACCCTCTATCTGGCCCACGCGCCCTACGGTGGCGCAGTTGAAGGTCTGCGCGCCGGATCACTGGCTTGGTTTGGAAAAGAACCAGCACGTTTGACCACGGCGGAGGCAGCTTTGTTGGTCGCGCTGCCCCAAGCCCCTGAAATGCGTCGTCCGGACCGGCGTCCCGACGCTGCAATACAGGCGCGCGCGCGTGTATTGGCGCGTGTTCATGCGCCTGACCAGACACATCTTGCGCCTGTCCCACGAAGAATGCGCCCGTTTGTGCGTCTGGCACCGCATTTGACGGACAAACTTTACTCCTTAGACCCATTCGCGCGGCGGCATGATTTGACTTTGGACGCCCGTTTGCAGCGCCAGATGGAACAACTTGCGACGCGTGCGGTGCGTGGGCAAGCCACCGGCGTTTCGGCTGCAATCGTTGTTGCGGATCATCGCAGCGGCGAAGTGTTGGCTTCTGTTGGCTCTCCTGAATACGCCGCGCAGAACGGCACTTTGGGATTTGTCGATATGACCCGCGCGGTGCGATCTCCGGGCTCGACGTTGAAACCTTTGATCTACGGATTGGCCTTCGATCAGGGCTTGGCGCATCCCGACACGGTGATTGACGATTCACCCGTATCCTTCGGTCGCTACGCACCGCAGAATTTTGACGGCCAGTTTCGCGGAGAACTTACAGTGCGCGAAGCATTGCAGCTTTCGCTGAACATTCCGCCGGTTTTATTGATGCAGGAACTGGGTCCGGCCCGCCTGATGGCAGCATTGCGCAAGGGCGGTGCCGACCCGCAAGTGCCGGGTGGAAATGCAGGGCTGGCAGTTGCACTGGGGGGTGTCGGGCTGGCGCTGAACGATCTGGTGCAACTTTATGGCGGGTTGGCGCAGAACGGTGAGGTGCATCCACTGGTCTGGCAACAAAGCCAGACGGAATCCATACGCATCCTGTCGCGCAGTGCCGCGTGGCAGGTGGCGCATATTCTGGCGAGCATCTCCCCACCGCAGGGCCACGGCGCGCAGGCCAAAGGTATCGCTTATAAAACGGGCACGTCATACGGCCACCGCGATGCTTGGGCAATTGGATTTGATGGCGCACATGTGATCGGTGTCTGGATGGGTCGCCCCGATGGAACACCGGTGCCGGGGGCGTTCGGTGGCGAGCTGGCCGCACCTGTCTTGTTCGAAGCATTCAACCGTCTGAAGCCACGTCCTGTGCCGCTTTCGCCCCCGCCGCCCGAAACATTGATCCTTAGTACTTCCGCATTGCCTGTTCCGCTGCAAAAGTTCCGCAGCCGATATGCCATATTTGCGCGCGCGCCTAATGCGCCCAAAGTACAATTTCCGCCTGATGGTGCCGTTTTGCGTATGAGTGACGAAGGTGTTCCACTCAAGATGGCCGCAGGGGTTTTGCCATTTACTGTCTTGGTTGACGGTACGCCGAAGTTGACGGGCCTGCGCCAGCGCAGCACACAATTGCCCCTAACAGAACGTGGTTTTTCAAGGATATCGGTGATTGATGCCAAGGGGCGTTCATCCAGTGTGAACATCCGGCTTCAATAGTGGCAAACTGCCGCCACTGTGTTGGCATTATTCTTGTTGCTGCATAAGCGATGCTGTATCCAAAAACGCAATGAAACACCTCCTTGCCTTGTTGTTTTGCCTGTTTAGTGTCGCCCCTTTGGGCGCGCACCCGCATATCTTTGTCGATACCGGATTGGACTTGCGGTTTGACGCGCAAGGCCGCCTGACGGAGGTGCGCATTATCTGGGCCTACGACGAATTCTATTCGCTGCTTATTACCGAAGATCGTGGGTTGGACCCTGATTTTGATGGCGTCCTAACGGAAGCGGAAAAGGAAGATCTTATCGGCTTTGACATGCAATGGACCGAAGGTTTTAACGGTGATCTGGTGATCATGCAGGGCGATCGCATTTTGACCCTTTCAGGTCCGATGGAGGCGACCGCCGTGTATGAAGACGCCCGCATCACTACGACGCATGTACGCCGCGTTGATGTTGATCAAACAATAGGTTTGCCGATTGAGGTGAAGCCCTATGATGCGACCTATTACACCGCCTATGATATTACCCTGCCGGTACGGATTGAGGGTGCAGATAATTGTCGTAAAAGAGTTGAAACGCCGGATATTGATGCGCGACTGATGGAAGTGCGGGATCAGTTGAATGCGCTGGATAGTGACATGACGGCGGAAGAAGCGGGTATGCCCGACATTGGCATCCTGCTGGCCAGTACGGTGGTCGTGACATGCGCTACGCCCTAAGCATTGCGGCCCTTGCCGTTGTCGCCGCTCTTGGCTGGTTCTGGTTCAGCGGTGGATTTGACCGCTTGGGGTTTTGGGCGGCGGATCAGCAACGCGATTTCCAGAACGGGATTGCACGCGCCCTGCGCCAAATCCGGGCAGGTGATCTGGCGGCGGTTTCGACCTTGCTGACTGCGTGTTTTGCGTACGGTCTTGTCCATGCGGCGGGTCCGGGTCATGGCAAGGTTTTGATTGGCGGCTATGGGTTTGCACGCAAGGTGCCGATGCTGCGCCTGTCGTTGATTGCGCTCGCCGCTTCTCTTGGTCAAGCAGTAACAGCGGTGGTCTTGGTCTATGCCGGCGTATTGGTTCTGAACCTTGGTCGCGCAGCGATGGTGGATATGACAGAAGCCGTGATGGCTCCGGTTAGTTATGGTGCCATTGCGTTGATTGGTCTTTGGTTGATCTGGCGCGGTGTGCGTAAACTGATGCCCGCCGCACATGATCATGCGCATCAGGGCGACGGGGATACCTGCTCAAGCTGTGGCCATGCCCATGGCCCTTCTCTGGATCAGGTCGAGCAGGCAGGCACCTTGCGCGATGCTGCTGTGTTGATCGCCGGTATCGCGGTTCGTCCCTGCACGGGTGCGTTGTTTGTATTGATCATCACATGGCAGATGGGCATCGGCGGGTTAGGCGTTGCCGGTGCTTTTGCGATGGCTTTTGGTACGGCTTTGATTACCATTTTTGTGGGGTTGGCCGCAGGTTCGTTGCGCGGCGGAATGTTAGCTGGCCTAAACGGATCGGCACAGATGGCGCGGGCCGGGGCAGGCATCGAGGTCATCGCTGGACTGGTAGTGGTTTTCCTCGCAGGGGGCCTGTTATTGCGGGCGCTTTAGCGACGACCTTCGCGCAGCCACGCCACTGTGATCAGGGCAACTGACAGAAGCAGGACCAGCCAACCTGGCAGGATTGCAGTTTGCCGGATATCACGCGTTTCATAGGCACCACGCGGCGTAATGCCCAGCCAGCCACGTCCTGCAGCGGGTCGTCCGATACGTACATTGCGCAGACGAGGTACGCCTTCCTCAATCCGTGCGATGCCGCCTCTCAAAGACGTGACAACGGGATCAAGTGCATCACCGCTCGCAATTGTTTCGACAAATTCGCGTGGTGCAGATGGACCAAGACCGATAACAGTTGATTGATCGCCATTGTCCAAGCGATACAATCCGATCTCTGGCCCCTGATAATTTCCCTCAAAGACACCGGCGGCCCCTTCCAACAACGGGAGTTCGGTCACACTGCCATCCGGTGCGGTGATTGTTACGGGCGGGACGGTCTCACCCAAAGTCCGGCGCGTGATCCGCATGGACTGACCTTCGGCATTTGCGGTCAGGGATTCTTCTTCCAGTTCGGGTTCTTTCATCATCCAGTGGGCAAGCCGGCGCAGTATCTCCAACTGTGGCCCACCGCCTTCATATCCGCGGCTCCAGAGCCACGCATGATCAGACGCGAGCAAGGCGACGCGCCCTTCATCTACACGGTTCAGCACCAAGAGCGGGCGTCCGTCGATCCCCTCCATCACGACATTGCCCTGTGGTTCCGCCACATCTATCTGGCGCAGCCAGCGGCCCCAGTCACCGTTACCGGGCAGGTTTGTCGTGACCGGATGGCGTTCCCCCAGTTCGGTTACTGCCGGGCTATAGGGGTCTTCGAGAACGCGTGCGGTCGGGGTTGCGGGGATTACAGCCCCTAGAGGCGAGCGGTAAATACTGTCGGCGCTGGCAAAGTCAGGCCCTGCCGCGACCAGAACAGCACCGCCCTTGCGCACATACTGCGCAACATTGTCGAGATAGAGCGCAGGCAGGATGCCACGGCGCTGATAGCGATCAAAAATGATCAGATCAAAGTCTTCGATCTTTTCCATGAACAATTCACGGGTCGGAAAGGCGATGAGCGAAAGTTCATTCACAGGCACGCCATCCTGCTTTTCCGGTGGCCGCAGGATAGTGAAATGCACGAGATCCACGGAGCTGTCGGATTTGAGCAGATTGCGCCATGTGCGACCACCCGGATGTGGCTCGCCACTGACAAGTAGCACGCTCAGTCGGTCGCGTACGCCGTTCATTTGGATCACTGCGGCGTTGTTGCGGTCGGTCAATTCGCCCTCGGCCACAGGCAGGGAAAACCGGATCACATTGCGCCCGCCATGGGGCAGGGTAATCGGCAGCTCAAGATCCTGCCCGATCGGGACGCGGAAGGTCTGGGGGGGCTCTCCGTCGATGGATATATCCAGTGGGGCAAGTTCCTGATCTTCGGGTGCTGCGCCCAGATCATCAATGCGCAAGGTCAAAGTTACGGCCTCACCAATGATTGCAAAAGCGGGCGCATTGCGCACGGTCAGACGGCGGTCCCAATCCGTTTCCTTGCCCGTTATCACCAGATGCATCGGCGCGGGTAAATCAATCGGCAGATCACCATCGTGGACACGACCGTCACTAATCGCAAGGATGCCTGCGATCCGTGCGCGCGGTTCCTCGGCCAGCGCATCAGTGATGGCAGTCATGATTTGCGTGCCAGCATCGCCCGCGCCATCTGGAACACTGATGCGGCGCAGTTCGGTGTTCGGTCGGGCTGTAATTTGCGCGGCCAGTGTATCCGCTGCTTGCTTGGTTTGATCGGGGCGCTCGCCAAGCCTTTGACTCGCACTTTCATCCTCGATGAGCAGCACGATATCACTCAGCGGTGCACGATCTTCTTGTTGGTAGGACGGATTGGCCAGCGCGCCCAAGACAACCGCAGCCGCCAGCCCCCGCAATGGCCAACCATTCAGGCCGCGCAGGATCGCCAGAATCAAGCCAAGCAATGCAATAATCGCGACAACAATCAGCAGTGAAACGGGGATCAGCGGATCATAAACAATCGTTGCGGTCATTGGCCCAACCTATCCAGAAGGGCAGGCACATGAACCTGATCCGACTTATAATTCCCTGTCAGCACATGCATGATCAGGTTCACGCCAAAGCGGTTCGCAAGTTCGCGCTGTCGGTCGCCCGCGTATCCCCGCCCTATAGGCAGCAAAGGCGCGCCGTCACTGCGCGTGGCCCAGGCGGCGGCCCAATCATTGCCGCCAATCACAACGGGTGTGACCCCGTCATTGAGGTTTCGAAACGGCATGCCTTCGATCTTTTCGGCGTTGGGTGGCGCGGCTTCGATCCAGACTTCGCGGCTGTTATACCGTCCCGGAAAGTCCTGCAGCAGATAAAAGGTGCGCGTCAACACATGGTCGCTTGGCAACGGTTCCAACGGCGGAATGTCCAAAGGGGCAGCGATATCGCGTAGTTTGGCACCATTCGGGCTGGACGCGCCATAGCTGGCCGTGTCGGCATCGCGAGTGTCAAAAAGGATCAAACCGCCGGACCGCAGGTATTCATTCAACTTGGTATACGCCTCTGAGGACGGGCGTGGCTGGTCCGGCGTAATCGGCCAATAGAGGATGGGAAAGAACGCGAGTTCGTCGGTTTCAAGATCAACAGCTGTGGCTGGTGCAGGTTCGATCGAGGTGCGGAAAAACAGGATATCGGAGAGACCCTGCAGGCCAGCGGCGGCGATTTCATCGACACCCGGATTGCCCGTAATGACATGGGCCAATGACACGTCTGCTGTCGCAGCAAGTGCGAAATCGTCTGCTTCGGTTTGGGCGTCTGCTGGCAAGGCTAAGCTGATAAAAGGCACCGCCAGAACTTTCAAAAGGGTGGCGTTGCTTCGTTGTAAGAGCCGCCCGGAAAGCGCGAGAGAGGCCACAACATCAACCAACAGCAACAGGATCGAAAGGCTGAGCAACCATCCCGCCACGGGCTGTTCAGGGGCGACAGCAAGGCCGCGCACCGGGATGTTCGAAGGCCAGCTTGCGGGTGTGAGGGTTGCATCCGTACCAAAGACGTTGCGCGCCAAACGGCGCTCTGCGCTGCTGTATATGCCGGGTTGCAAGGCTGGACCAGCAGCAGATGAAAGCAAGTCGGCCCCATCCACACCGGGCAGATTGCCCGCGTCCGACAGTACCCCGTAACCGTCCATCACGCGCTGCGGTGTCCATGTTGTGCCCGCCAGATCACCGGGTTCAGGTGAGGCTGCGGTAGAGGATACGGCAAGCCGCTCCAGCATTTCCACAAACAGTCCGGACAGCGGTAATGTAGACCATTCCGCTGTTGCTGTGACGTGAAACAGGACAATCTGGCCTTGGCCAACAACCTTGCGCGTCACCAGCGGGGTACCATCGCTGAGGGATGCAATCACGCGGTCTGCCAGCGTCGGATCGGGTTGCGCGACGACCTGGGCTGAGACAACCACATCATCTGGCACACCTAGGCCAAAGAACGGCGAGGTATCCCTGAAAGGCGCGAGCGATTTCGGCTCGCCCCAAGACATCGCGCCCCCAACGCTGCGGCCACCGGCACGCAGACGCACAGGCATCAGCGGATCTTCGTCAAAGCGGCTGACATCGCTGGCCGCAATACGTGGCCCTGCAAAACGCACCAACATGCCGCCTTGGGCGATCCATTCGAGCAGTGGTTCTGCTTCTGCGTCGGCCAAAGTTGCTACATCCGCAAGAACAATCACATCCGGGTTGGCAGGCAGCACGTCCGTGATAGATCCGTCAATCAGGTCTGCTGTCGGGGCCAAAGCCTGTTCGATGTAATGCAACGGGGAAAGCAGTTGCAGTCCTTCGCGATCACTATCCGATCCGATCAAGGCAACCTCGCGGCGGCGCAGCGCATCATCAACCAAAGAAACCGCACCGGCGGAACGCTGCCCTGCAATCGTGAACCCCGTGATGCGGGCGCGCAGCTCAGAGGGCAGAGAAAGTTCGGTTGTTGCAGTGGTCTCGCTTGCATCAAAGGTGGCAACCGAAGTGGCAAGGATACGTGCATTGCCTGCGGGATCACGCCCTTCGGCCCGGATCACCACTTCGCGTTCCAAACCGCTGGCGGCGCGTGCCACGCTAAGTTTCACCACGGCGTCTTCGTATTTAGCGGGGGCGATGGCCAGCACGTTTGCGGCAGTTTGATAGACTTCGACGCTGCCACGGGATTGCAAGGTATCCAAAATGGTATCGCGCCCCTCATACTCAAGCGCATCGCTGAACCAAAGTGTGTCAAAGGCGGGCAAATCGCGCATGATCTCGGCCGCTTTGGCGATGTTCTCGGCGGAAGGCTGCCAAGGTGCGGGCGTAAATCCGGCCAGACGCGAACGCCAGACATCTGCGGTCTGGAACGCGGGCGCATCAGGTCGGCTAAGGGCGAGGAAACCAACGGGCCGTTCCGCACGGCCTGCGCGGGTCAATTGTGCTTCGATCGCCGCAGTCTGTTCGGGCCAGCGGGTTGCGCCAGCCCATGTGCCATCAAGTACAATCAACAAGGGGCCGTCGCCGGACGCTTGATCCACCTCGGGGTTCAGGACCGGACCGGCCAGCCCCAGAATGATCGCGGCAACAGCCAACATGCGCAGCAACAACAGCCACCACGGGGTTCGATCCGAAACGGTCTCGTCATCTGAAAGACCCAGCAAAAGCGCAACACCTGGGAAGCGGCGGCGGATCGGAGCGGGTGGCACAGCGCGCAGGATGAGCCACAGGATCGGCAAGGCCAACAGAGCGAACAGCAACCAAGGAGCGGTGAAGCCTATGCCGCCGAGAACCGTCATGCGGCCACTCCTGCGCGGGCATCAAGTGCACCGTAGAGCCATAACAGAGCTGATTGCGGTGAGGCATCGGTATGGTGCAAACCATATTGCCAACCCGTCAAGGCGCAAAGCTGTTGGAGTTCCGATTTGCGTTCGGCAAGACGCTCCAGATAACGGGTTTTCAGGTCATTCGCCTTGAGAGTTTCATGGCTGATAGTGCCGCCCACACTTTCAAAAATAGTGCGCCCTGTGAAAGGGAACGCTTCCTCGGAGGGGTCAAGCACGTGATAGATCACGCCGCGCACGCCACGGTCGGCTGCCTTGGTAAGTGCCGTTTGTACACCATCAAGGTTGCCCATGAAATCAGAGATAAAGACCGCCCGCGCATGGGGGATCATGGCGCGGTGTTCCGGCGGGCTGTAATCAGTGGCATCGTCCTGGCAAAACATTTCGGCCAGCCGCAGAATTTGTGGATTACCCCGACGCGGGGGAAGGGCGGTGCCGGTCAACCCGACACGCTCACCGCCACGCAGCAGCAGGATCGACAGTGCCAATCCCAACAGTCGGGCGCGGTCGGCTTTTTGTGGTAAGCCAGCATCAGAGGCAAAGCGCATTGACGCCCCCTGATCCACCCACAACATGACCGATTGCGCAATCTGCCATTCGCGTTCGCGTACAAATTCCTGATCGCCGCGTGCAGAACGGCGGTGATCAATCATGCGGCGGCTGTCCCCGATTTGCGCCGGACGGTATTGCCAGAAGTCATCCCCCATGCCCGCACGTCTGCGTCCATGCGCGCCCAAAAGCACTGCGCCTGCAAGGTGTTCGGCGCGAGCAAGGAGAGCAGGCAAGCGGCTTGCTTGATCCTCCGCGTCGGCCCGAAGGCTCGCAGGGTTTGTGCCGCGCAGGGTGCCGGGCGTGTTCACGCGGCGGCCTTTGATCCGGTCAACGCGGCGGCGGTTTCGTCGATCAGTCCTTGCAAACTATCGCCCCTTGCCCGTGCGGCAAAGTTCAAGGCCATTCGATGAGAGAGTACAGGCTTTGCCATATCAAGCACATCCTCGGCTGAAGGTGCCAGACGTCCCTGCAACAAAGCGCGCGCGCGCACCGCCAACATCAAGGCCTGCGCGGCACGAGGGCCGGGGCCCCATGCAACTGTTTCGCGCACTTGTTGGCTCACACCGTCTTCCTCGGGGCGAAAAGCACGCACCAGATCAAGGATCATCTCTACAACGGAGTCGCCCACAGGCATACGTCGCAACAGGCGTTGGGCGTTCAGCAATTCAGCACTTGTGAAAACCTGAGTAGACTGACCTTCGAAATCACCGGTGGTTGCCAAAAGAATATCACGCTCTGTCGCGCGGTCGGGATAGGCGACGTCAATTTGCACAAGGAAACGATCCAACTGCGCTTCGGGCAAGGGGTAGGTGCCCTCCTGTTCGATCGGGTTTTGTGTGGCAAGCACGTGAAACGGAATGCCCAAGGTGCGATCCTGCCCTGCAACGGTCACGGTTTTTTCCTGCATCGCCTGCAATAAGGCGGATTGCGTACGCGGCGAGGCGCGGTTGATTTCGTCCGCCATCAGTAATTGGCAAAAAATCGGACCCTCCACAAAGCGGAACGCGCGGCTGCCGTCAGCTGCGGTATCAAGCACCTCTGAACCGAGAATATCCGCCGGCATCAAGTCAGGCGTGAATTGAACACGCCCTCCGTCCAGCCCCATCACGGTGCTGAGTGTCTCAACCAACAGCGTCTTGCCGAGACCCGGCAAACCGATCAACAAGCCATGTCCGCCACACAAGAGCGCGGTCAGGGTCAGATCGACAACACGTTCCTGTCCGATGAAGCGATTGGTTATCGAAGCTTTGGCCTCAGCCAGTTTATCGCCTAGTGCTTCGATTTCCGCTACCATATCTTCGGGTTGGGTCATGACTATTGCTTCCTCGGAGTTATATAGGCTCAATGTAACTCTAACTCTTTCATGGGGAATGGCAAAAGCAATGAGCGGACAAAAAACTGTTACTCCGACAGTGAACAGCCTTGTGGAGACGATAACGGCTGCAAAAACACGCGGATTGCCGCCACTTGAGCAATGGAATCCGCCGTTTTGCGGTGACATTGATATGCAGATCAAACGCGATGGCACTTGGTTTTATGAGGGTACGCCAATCGGGCGGCCCAAACTGGTCAAGTTATTTGCATCGATTCTGTGGCGGGAGGGGGACAACTATTTCCTTGTCACACCGGTCGAAAAGGTCGGGATCACCGTTGAAGACGCGCCATTTGTCGCAGTCGATTTTGACGCATCCGGCGGGGATGAACAGGTGCTGACTTTTACTACCAATCTGGAAGATACGGCTGTTGCCGGGCCAGACAATCCAATCCGTGTGGTGCGCGACCCCGAAACGGGTGAACCATCACCCTACATCCTGATCCGGCGCAATCTTGAGGCGCTGATCGACCGCAAGAGCTTTTATCGACTTGTCGATCTGGGTGTTCACCATGAGGGCTGGTTTGGTGTTTGGTCGGGCGGGGCTTTCTTTGGCATCATTCCATCAGATGAGCTACCGACAGATGCTTGAAATCCACTGAAGGTCGTTGCCGCTTTTGGCGCGCCTTGATGGTAGATTCGCAGATGCACCCGCGGGATTTGAACAACGCTGTGCTAGAACGTGACCCGCAGGGCACAGGCTGTGCCGAACTGGATGGGGTGTTTGCGCGTGGCATAGCGTCATAATATGTTCCGAACATTGTCGTGGAATACCCTGCGCGAAAATCAGAACCACCTTCACATGATTGGATGAACGATGTTTCCGGCCCGTTTTGCACCTGCGTTATTTGGCTTTATCTTGTCGGGACTGATGTCTTGCATGGTGTCCGGCATTTCGACGTCGCTGACGTTGGGCTTTGTGCCCGGTTTCTTTTCGATCTGGATGGGATCATGGCTGCCAAGCTGGGCAGTTGCCTTTCCGGCAGTCTTGGTTGTGGCACCGGTGACACGCAGGATCGTTGCAAAACTGGTGCGGCAAGACTGAATTCCGATCAGGTTTTCCGGACTGGAAAGTAGACAGGCGTTTCGCCGGGTGCCCATTGGCCGAACTTTGGCATGATTTGTACAAATCGCTCCGAAGTCAGGAACGCCTCAAGCCAGCCTTGCAGGTTTGGCCAAGGTTGCGCGTCAAACCATGTCTTGTCGATGAAAGCGAACTGGCGGATGAACGGCAGGATGGCATAATCCGCGAGGGTAGGTTTACCGAATAGGAAATCCTGAATTTGCCCGTCCAGATCAGCCAGAATACCACTCGCGATGACGCGATGCTTTGCCGGATCATCATCTGGATAACGGGTCGCGTATTTGGTGCGATCAAGGGCAGCTTTGAAAGGTCCGTCGATCTGCGCAATCAGATCTTGACCTGCATCGGGCATGTCCAGCCACCCTTCGGGATCGGCCTGTTTCAACGCCCAAAGCATAATATCAAGGCTTTCGTCGATGATCTGCGTGGGCGTGACAAGGCAAGGAACCGTCCTGCTGGGCGAAGCGTCAAGGAAGGCTTGCGGCTTGTCGCGCAACACGACCTCACGCAATTCGGTTTCGTTGCCAGAGGACGCCAGCGCAAGGCGCGCACGCATCGCGTAAGGGCAGCGGCGAAAGGAATAGAGGATAGGGAGCATATGGCCTTAGTGCGCCTCTGCCCAATTTGCCCCTTTGCCCGCATCCACCGTCAGTTTAACATCAAGCTTAACCACTGGATCATTGGCGTTTTCCATCACCTCGCGGGCGGTGTCGATGAGTTTGTCCTCGTACCCCTGCTCCACCTCGAACAGCAGTTCATCATGCACCTGCAACAACATTGTCGCGGGTAGATCGGCGATGGCATCAGGCATGCGGATCATGGCGCGGCGGATCACGTCGGCAGCGGTGCCTTGGATCGGTGCGTTGATCGCAGCACGAGCGGCGAACCCGGCGTGTGGGCCTTTGGCGGTGATATTGGGTGTGTGGATTTTCCGGCCGAATAGGGTTTGCACGTAGCCATGTTCCTTGGCGAAGGCTTTGGTGTCGTCCATGTAGGTGCGGATGCCGGGGAAACGCTCGAAATACCGGTCGATGAACCCTTGGGCTTCGGAGCGCGGAATGCGTAGGTTGCGTGCCAAACCGAAGCCGGAAATGCCATAGATCACGCCAAAGTTGATCGCCTTGGCGCGGCGGCGGATGTCGGGGGTCATCTGATCCATCGGGACGTCAAACATCTCGGAGGCTGTCATGGCGTGGATGTCGTCGCCCCGCGCAAAGGCTTCCTTGAGCGCAGGCAAGTCTGCGATATGTGCAAGGATGCGCAGCTCGATCTGTGAATAGTCGAGCGCGACCAGCGTCTTACCCGGTTCTGCGATGAACGCCTCGCGGATGCGGCGGCCCTCCTCAGAGCGGATCGGAATGTTTTGCAGGTTCGGATCAGTCGAGGCGAGGCGGCCGGTGGATGCCCCCGCAATCGAATAAGACGTGTGCACGCGACCGGTGTCCGGATTGATATGGGTCTGGAGCGCGTCAGTATAGGTCGATTTCAACTTGCTGAGTTGACGCCAATCCAGCACGCGGGCAGGCAATTCGTGCTCGGTTGCGAGGTCTTCAAGGACGTCGACACCCGTAGAGTACTTGCCGGTCTTGCCCTTTTTGCCGCCTTCAATGCCCATCTCGTCAAACAGGATTTCACCCAGCTGCGCAGGGGAACCGACATTGAATTTACGCCCCACCATCTCGAAGATCTCGTCCTCCAGCGCCGCCATTTTCTGCGCAAAAGCGTTGGACATGCGCGACAGCGTATCGCGATCCACCTTGATGCCGGAGCGTTCCATTGCGGCCAACACTGGCACCAGAGGGCGTTCGAGTGTCTCATAGACACGCGTCACCTGCGCCGTGTGAAGTTGAGGCTTGAGAAACTGCCAGAGGCGCAGGGTAATGTCCGCGTCCTCAGCCGCATATTTGACAGCCTGATCAAGCGGAACTTTGTCAAATGTGATCGCGGATTTACCGGACCCCAAGAGCGGTTTGATCGGAATTGGGGTATGGTTCAGGTAACGCTCCGACAGCGTGTCCATGCCGTGATTGTGCAGCCCTGCATGTTGGGCATAGGACATCAACATCGTGTCATCAAACGGCGCAACTGTGACGCCGATTTGGGCAAAAATCTTGGCGTCGTATTTCATGTTTTGCCCGATTTTAAGGATCGCTGGATCCTCCAGCATCGGAGTAAGCATGCGCAGCGCGTCTTCGGTTTTCATCTGCCCTTCAGCCAAATCATCCGATCCGAACAGATCATCTGTGGCACCCGCCTTGTGCGTCAGCGGAATGTAGCAGGCTTTGCCGGGTTCGGTTGCCAAAGAAATGCCGACCAACTCGGCAATCATTTCATCAAGACCCGTGGTTTCGGTGTCTACGGCGACATAGCCGACCTCGTAGATTGCATCGATCCAGCGCTCCAGGGCATCCGCATCGCTGACTTGTTCATATTTTTTAGCGGCAAAGGGCACATCAGCTACAAGCGGGGCATTTGCGGGCGCAGGGCTGTCTTCGATTTCGGGCATCTCCGCGCCAAGAGCAGTGGAAATGCGTTTGGTAAGGGTGCGGAACTCCATCTCGGCGAGGAAAGACAAAAGTTTGTCCGGATCGGGTTCACGCACCTCGAGGTCTTCGATGGTGAAATCCAGCGGCGTGTTTTCGTCAAGCAGCACCAGGCGGCGCGACAGGCGGATTTGCTCGGCATTGTCGATCAGGGTTTGGCGGCGCTTGGGTTGTTTGATCTCGCTTGCGCGTTCCAGAAGGGAGTCCAGATCCCCGTATTCGTTGATGAGCAATGCAGCGGTCTTGATGCCGATACCGGGTGCGCCGGGGACGTTGTCGACGCTGTCGCCTGCAAGCGCCTGCACGTCCACAACCCGCTCTGGATAAACGCCAAACTTGGCAAATACGCCCTCGCGGTCGATGCGGTTGTTTTTCATTGCGTCGAACATTTCAACGCCGTCGCCGACGAGTTGCATCATGTCCTTGTCGGAAGAAATAATGGTACAGCGGCCACCTGCATTGCGCGCTTGCACGGCAAGAGTGGCGATAATGTCGTCGGCCTCGAACCCTTCTTTCTCTTCACAGGCGATGTTGAAGGCAATGGTGGCTTCGCGCGTCAGGGGGATTTGCGGGCGCAGGTCTTCGGGCATCGCCTCGCGGTTGGCTTTGTATTGGTCATACATGTCGTTACGAAACGTATGGCTGCCTTTGTCGAAAATCACCGCGACATGCGTTGCTGCATCATCGCCGGTGTTACCTTCAACGTATCGTTGCAGCATGTTGCAGAAACCCGAAACCGCACCAATGGGCAGCCCGTCCGATTTACGCGTCAGCGGTGGCAGGGCGTGATATGCACGAAAGATAAACGCGGAGCCGTCGATCAGATGCAGGTGGTGGCCTTTGCCAAATGCGTTGGACATGATGTGCTCCCCTCAGATGCGCCTGCACCTTTTGCCATGAAGGAGGCGGCACTGCCAGCAGGCAATGGTATTTGGTCTCAGACTTTGCCTTCGAAATCGACGTGCACGTATTTGCAGTCGCAATAACCGCACTCGACGAACCCTGTATCGCGCGGAATTTGCAGCCAGACGCGGGGATGGCCCAATCCGTTGCCACCACCATCACAGGCGATGCGGTACGTATTCACTACCTTGGTTTCTGGCGCGGGCTGGCTCATGGGGTGATCCTTGGCTGAAGGGCGTTGATTGTGGTTTCTTATGCCCAAACAGCTGCTGCGCGGCAAGGCCGAGTTGGATCACGCTGGCCGGATTGCTGTCGGGTGAGGAAAGAGGTTCCCGCCACCGGTACAACGCGGTAAAAGGCGCAAAACAAAGACATGGAGCAGGTACGACATGAGCAGCCCGAAACCGGTGGTTCTGTGCATTCTGGACGGATGGGGCCTGAGTTCCAGTCGCGAAGGAAATGCACCGCTGTTGGCCAATACGCCAACGATGGACCGGATCATGGTGGATTGCCCGAATGCGACGTTGATCACGCATGGACCTGACGTGGGATTGCCGCGTGGCCAGATGGGCAATTCCGAGGTCGGGCATACCAACATCGGGGCGGGTCGGGTTGTGGCAATGGACCTCGGCCAGATTGATCTGGCGATTGAGGAAGGCACGTTTGAACAAAACCCGCCTTTGCTGGACTTTATTGCGAAATTGCAGGCGTCTGGAGGTACAGCCCATTTGATCGGACTAGTCTCTGATGGTGGGGTGCATGGCCATCTGAACCATATGATCGCCGCCGTGTCGGCGCTGGATGCTGCGGGCGTACCCGTTGTTGTGCACGCTCTGACGGATGGCCGGGATGTGGCCCCGCGTTCCGCGCATGAGTATTTTGAGATGCTTGAGGCAGCTCTGCCTGACAGTGTGAAAATCGTAACCATAACGGGGCGCTACTTTGCGATGGATCGCGACAATCGCTGGGATCGCGTCGAAAAGGCGGCACGCACGATATTGCACGGGGACGGTTTGCGCGCAGCGACTGTCAAATCGGCTGTTGAGCAGGCCTATGCGCGTGGCGAGGATGACGAGTTCATTCAGGCGACCGTTCTTGATGGTTATGCTGGTGTGAAAGACGGTGATGCCCTGTTCTGCCTGAATTTTCGCGCGGATCGCGCGCGGGAGCTATTGGCGGCTTTGGCCGATCCAGACTTTGACGCGTTTGATGTGGACCCTCGTCCGGCGTGGGCCGCCGTGATGGGCATGGCGCAGTATTCATCACAGCATGCGGATTATATGACCACGATGTATCACAAACCTGGTTTGCCGAACACCTTGGGCGCATGGGTAGCGAAGCAAGGGTTGCGGCAGTTTCGCTTGGCTGAAACCGAGAAGTATCCGCATGTGACATTTTTCCTGAATGGCGGGGAGGAAAACCCCGCCACTGGTGAGGATCGTTTCATGCCGAAATCGCCGAATGTTGCCACCTATGATTTGCAGCCGGAGATGTCCTGCGCCGAGGTGACGGACCATTTTGTGGGGGCCATCGAGGAAGGGTATGATCTGATCGTGGTGAATTATGCCAACCCTGATATGGTTGGGCATACCGGTGATCTGGCCGCTGCAATGGCCGCTTGCGAGGCAGTTGATGCAGGGCTGGCGCGTGTGGTTGACGCGCTAGAAGCTGCAGGCGGTGCGATGATCGTTACGGCAGATCATGGCAATTGCGAAGTGATGATTGATCCCGAAACGGGCGGACCCCACACCGCGCATACTTTGAATCCCGTGCCTGTGGCGCTTGTTGGCGGACCTGAAGGCGCGAAATTAAATGACGGACGTCTGGCTGATCTCGCTCCGACGCTGCTTGTCTTGATGGGGTTGGAGCAACCGCCAGAGATGACCGGAGTGTCCTTGATCACATGAGAACCCTCACGTTCATATTTGCACTTTTCTGGGTCGGAGCAGCGCACGCGCAATCCTCACCTGCTGAACAGGCGCGTGACGCGGTCGCGGCGTTGGAAAGGGCTTCGGCCATGCTGGATGATGCGGGCGGTGCGCGGGATCGGGTGCGGGCGCTGACCGAAACGATACAAGCGTTTGAGACAGGTCTGGGTGCAATGCGTGCGGGGTTGCGTCAGGCTGCCATCAGCGAATCGCAGCTAACGGCAAAATTGCAATCACGGGATGGCGAAGTGGCGGAACTACTTGGGGTTTTGCAAAGCATGGGTGGCACGGTATCACCGGTTACGTTTCTGCATCCTGACGGGCCGATGGGTACAGCGCGTGCAGGTATGCTGCTTGCTGAACTCACGCCTGCATTGAACAAACGGGCTGATGCGCTGCGCCACGATCTGGAGAATGTGCAATTGTTGCGCAGCTTGCAGGCTGACGCTGCAAAACGATTGCAAGAGGGGCTGACGGAGGTGCAACTGGCGCGCACCGAGCTTAATCAGGCGATGGCCAACCGGACCGATCTGCCCATGCGTTTTACGGCTGATCCGGTGCGCACGGGTATTCTGATCGCCTCGACAGAAACCTTGGGTGGCTTTGCCAGTGGCCTGTCCGAAATCATTTCGGACGAAATCGAACCGGCCCCTGTCACGCTTGAGGGCCAGATTGGAGAGCTGCGCCTGCCCGCCCAAGGATTAATCCTGCGCCGTGCGCAAGAGGCAGATGCAGCAGGGGTCAAACGTCCCGGAATTATCCTTGCCACACGTCCCGGTGCGATTGTCACAACGCCCACTGCGGCGACGATCCGCTATGCAGGGCCGTTGTTGGATTTCGGCAACGTGGTGATTTTAGAACCCCAAGCCGATACTTTGTTTGTCATTGCGGGTCTTGATGTGGTTTACGGCGAGGCAGGACAGGTGATTGCGGGTGGTACGCCAATCGGCTTGATGGGCGGCGCTGTGGCAACAAATGGCGCTGAATTGTCACCCCTTCGTGAAGGCACTGGTACGGAGCGGTCAGAAACGCTCTATATAGAAGTAAGAGAACAGAACATTCCACAGGATCCAAGTGAATGGTTCCGCACCGGCGAGGATGGATAACAAGATGAAGAAGTTTGTAATGGCCGCATTGGGCGGCACGGTTTTGGGTGTGATTGCGACCACGCAGATTGCTGCACCACTACTGGCACAAGAAAGCGCCAAGACGGAAAACGTCTATGAGCAGCTGGATCTGTTTGGCGATATTTTCGAGCGCATCCGCGCACAATATGTCGAAGAGACCGACAGCAGTGAGTTGATCGAGGCAGCAATCAATGGGATGTTGACCTCCCTTGATCCACACTCCAGCTATCTGTCGCCCAAGGACGCCGCCAAGATGCGCGAACAGACACGCGGCGAATTTGGCGGTTTGGGTATCGAAGTCACGCAGGAAGAGGGCTTTGTCAAAGTTGTCTCTCCGATTGACGACACGCCTGCGGACGAGGCGGGTATCGAGGCCGGTGATTTCATCACCCATGTTGATGGCGAGAGCCTGCTGGGTCTGGTGCTGGATGATGCGGTTGAGCTGATGCGCGGACCTGTTGGCTCCGAGATTGTGATTACGATCGTGCGTGAAGGCGAAAAAGAACCGTTCGACGTCACCATTACACGCGACACGATCCAGTTGACGGCCGTACGTGCGCGCACCGTCGGTCAAACGGCTGTGCTGCGCCTGACGACTTTCAATGAACAGACTTATCCAAAGATGAAAGAGGGCCTTGAGGAGCAAATCGAAGCGGCCGGTGGTATTGATAACATCAACGGTATCGTGCTCGACATGCGCAACAATCCCGGAGGCTTGTTGAATCAGGCTATCGCCGTGTCTGATGCCTTCCTTGAAAAAGGCGAGATCGTCAGCACCCGAGGCCGCGAATTGGCAGACGGGGATCGGGTTAATGCAACACCGGGAGATTTGTCGCAAGGCAAGCCGATTGTGGTCCTGATAAACGGCGGCTCTGCTTCGGCCTCCGAGATCGTCGCAGGTGCCTTGCAGGACCACCGCCGTGCGATTGTGATCGGCACCAAGAGTTTTGGTAAAGGGTCCGTTCAGACGGTTATGCCCCTGCGCGGCAACGGTGCGATGCGTCTGACCACGGCGCGGTATTACACACCGTCCGGGCGCTCCATTCAGGCGCTGGGCGTTTCGCCTGACATCATTGTGGCACAACCCCCGGCCCAGCCAGATGAAACCGAGGAAGAAACAAGCAACCGTCCCCTGCGGTCGGAAGCAGATCTGCGCGGGAGTTTGAACAACGACAGCCTGACTGAAGACCAGATCAAACAGATCATGGAAGACCGTGCCAAGGCCGAAACAGCGGCGGAACTACGTGAAGAGGATTATCAACTCGCCTATGCAATTGATATCCTCAAGGGTCTCTCGGCACTGGGTCCAACAGATTAAGCGCACGCTTTCCTGGAAAGTGCTAAACAATAGAAGGGCGGCGGAGATGTATGTCTCCGCCGCCCTTTCTTGTTTTCATTATCTTAAAGTGCGGATTGGAAGTAATCCACAATCATCTGTGTCAGCTCTGCGTGAATGTCCGCCCGCGAACGCCCACCTGCATCATCACACAACGGATCAAGCTCTCCTTCATTCTTGAGGATTGCCGCGCCCTTTGGCTTACATTGTGCCAAAAAGCTGAAGTGGATCGCATCGGGTACCGCAACATAACGGGACTGCGGTATCTGCGCGGCTGCGTCCTTGGCATACACACCGGCGGGTACCGTTTCCTCTTCGCCCAGATTGATCATGAACATCGGAATACCAATGCTCGCAAGGCTCTCGGGCGTCAGCGTCTCGACAATCCCCGGATCAACAATAACGGCGGTCTTGATCCGCGGATCGGTCAAATCCTGTGCGGCAGGCGACAGATCAAACTCATGTAGATCAACGCCGAAATGCGCAAGGAAAGCACAATCGGACATGCCGTGATCGCCCTCGTCACAGAAGCTTTGCAACAGATCGGGGTTCACCCGCGCGCCGGACAAGGCCATAGCGGTGTACCCGCCCGCCGAGAAACCCAGTGTCGCGATACGATCCGTATCGATATAGGGATAGGTCTCGGGGTTTGCGGTGATCTTGTCCAAGACTGCCGATACGTCTTTGGGCCGTTCCCACACGCGTACAGCAGCCGCAGCAGATGCATTGCCTGTCGTGGTGCCGGGGTGATTGGGCAAAACAACGACAAAGCCTTTCTCGGCCAGCGCTGCCGCGATCCAGCCGAACTGCCCCGCGTTGCCCCCCGCGCCATGCGACATCACAATCATTGGATGACGGCCGGGCGCATGCGGCGCGTTGCGACCTGCAGGTGTGCCGTAAAACACGCCGTTGCCGCCAACAGTCACCGCGCGCCCCCCGGTGAAGGAGGGATACCAGATATGAAAGTCGACCTCTGTCTGACGGGCAGGGGCAAACGCCTCGCTGTAGGTAATGCCGGTCGTGCCATCGTAGGCGGGCCGTGTGATTTCGTACGCACCCCATGACGCCAGTCCCACAGTGGCGACAATAGAGGTTTTTTTGATAAGACGTTTTAAACGGGACATCGGTTTTTCCTTTGTGCGTGAAGTGATGTCACAGACCTAGGGAACATCGGCGCTCCAAGCGTCCTAAAACGCGATTGAGGTCGTCCTGCATCGTGATTAAGGATATGAACAATTGGAATTGATCCAATATGTGACCTCCCGAAATGCTGTTCGTTCCTCTGCCGCTCTTTGCCACATTTGCACTGGTACTTGTTTTGGTGCGCCTTTGTCTGACCCGCGATATGAGACGGTTGGCGCATCGCTTGTTCGCTTTGGTTGTGGCCCTTTACGCCGTTCAATCCCTGCTGTTGAGTCTGCGCTGGGGGTATGAGATCGACGCGGCTTCGCGCTGGATCGCGTTACTTGCCCCGTGTCTGCCGGTTTTTGCTTACCTCGCATATCTGTCACTGGCGGAAACCTTGTCGCTTCAGAATATGTGGGGCTTGGGAGCCATTGCGGTAAATTGGGTAATCTGGCTGGTCGAACCAACAGCCGTGGATGTGCCGATCCTCCTCACCTACCTTGGTTTCGGTATGCTCCTGCTGCGGCGGGCATGGGGCGGCAGCGACGCACTGCCCTTGTCGCGGATTTCGGATGCGACGGATACGCTACGGGCGATGCGTTTGACAGGCGCGGCATTGATTGCGTCCAGTTTCACGGATGCTTACCTGATCTACGATTTTGTCCAGAATGAAGGACGTCACGTCGGGTTGGTCGTTACTTTCGTGCAGACCGCGTTTGTCCTCGCGATTGGCCTGTCTGCTGCCCTTGGGCAGACAGCAGCGGTAGACACGCCTGAGGAAGAAATGCTGCCGCAATCTCCGGAACCGACCGAAGAGGAGGGCGATATTGTTGCGCGGCTCACAGCGTTGTTCGAGCGTGACGGGTTGCACCGCAATGAAGAACTCAGCTTGCGCAAATTGTCCCGACGTTTGGGTCTGCCGGATCGGCGGGTGTCAAATGCGGTGAACCGGATACGCGGCGTGAACCTGTCACAGTTTGTAAATGATTTCCGTGTGTCCGAGGCGCAAAAGCTTTTGGCAGAGACGGACAAGACGGTACTGGAGGTTTCTCTTGCGGCAGGCTTTGCCACAAAATCCAATTTCAACCGCGAGTTTTCACGTGTGACAGGCCAAACCCCAACAGAGTGGCGCAAAGCTGCGCGTTCCAACGGACGCTAGGTGGTCTCGATGCAGTGGCGGCGGAATGCGCTCTTGAGCATGTCCAGTTCCGCCCGCAAAAGGTTCACTTCGGCGCGCAGATCTTCGCCGAGTTCATCACCGGCCATTAGGGTGATGTGACCGATTTTCACATCTGCTTCGGCGTCGCGGATCATCAACGTGTGTACACCGTCTGCAATGGCCTGTGGTGGAATGGGGATCGACAATGTCCAATGGTCCGCACTCTGGTTATGGGTCATCAGAATGTCAGTTATGACAGTGCTTTCATGGGTGACTTCAATGCGCGGCTCGTCTTCGCCCATGCCAGTGATGATGCCCTGCCAGACGCCTTCTTTCATCTTGGTTTTGGTCAACTGCAATGCGGACATTTGCAAAGCTCCTTGTTAAAGATGCGCGCGTGGGCGACGCGAGAAGGTGAGGTCGCGCAGCACCACCTGGTTCATCTGCGGCCCTTCAAAGATCAGATCAATCCACGCCCGTTCCACCCGTTTTTCGTTGAGGTTAGAATAAGCGAGATCAAACTCGACGCGGTGGTTTTCCTCGTGCAATGGCAGTTCGCGCACGATTTGTTCGGTATTCGGGCCATGTTTGATGTTGAGCCGTGCAAAAATCTCAAGCGGCTTCTCCAGCTCGACAATGGCGTCCATGCGCAGCAAATGTGTGCGTTTCAGCCCTTTGCTGCCCGCTTCTGGCAAGTCGATGACCAAGGACAAAAATGACCCGTCAAACTGGAACACGTCAAGGCGCAGGCCGTAAGGTGCGAGGTCTTCTTCACGCAGGTTGCGCAGTTGGCGCAAGGTGAGTTCCGAGAATTCGCAGTCGTGAAACAGGGTGACCTCGTCCCCCAACATGGATTTGGTTTGCACCGCAGACAGACCCGGTGTGGCCAGCGGCCCGCGCCACAATTCAGGGCGCCATGCCCAATCCGCGTTATGCGGTTTGGGAAAGCTGGTGGAGCCGATCATTGGCAGGGCAAGGCGTTCATCAGCAATATGGATCAGCCGGTCGAGATGCGTCTTGAGCGCGCGGGCGCGACCCCGTTGCCGCCGAAGCGTCGACAGTTCGGTTTTTTCCGCCCGCCGGGCTGCACGCGCCCAGCGTTGGATGTTGCGCGAGAACACCTTTCCATCCAGAAAGCCGAGATTGATTTTGGACATGAACGAGCGTGCCTGTTTGTTTTTCAGTACTGTATCTACGCTAGGGGTTACGTTCAAATAAATTGGCAACAATTCAGGCCAAAAACAACCTGTGTTGCTAATTTCGAAACAGTGTAGCTTATGAACCGGCGGTTGACGCGGCAATGACACCGTCAAGCAAGGCACGGCCCCGCGATCCGGTTGCTTGCCCGCCCGATGGGCCGAACAAGGCCAGCCCCATAATTTGTGTTCCGACCAACGCTGTTGCGCGCCAGTGATCGTTGCTGAATCCTTCTGCGGGTGGCGGGCCTTTTGCACGAAAAGTGATGCCTGTGTCGGTCTGTACGATATCAGTTACGCCGTCCAGCGCCAGTGCTGCCGCAGTGTCGAGTGGTGTTGGCATGCTGTCAGGGGACGTCGAGAAACTTGCAGTGATGATCCCGATTGGCGCATCTGCCGCAGCAGACGGTGCGCCAAGAGTGTCACAACGGGCCATCAGCGCAAAGTTTTGTCTCAGGCTGCTGCCATCAATGCAGAATCCGCGTGGTGCCACGAGCGTAACAGCGCCAAAGGCCATATTGGCCTGCGACAAGGCTTGTGCCTTTGGTACAGCGCCAATGCCCTGCAATAGCGATACGCCCTGACCGTCTTCACAAGCTGCAAGCACGGTCAGGGAGAGGGCTGCGACTCCGCCCTTAAAGCTCCATGTATTCATGGGTCTCCACCGCTGCACCAGGATGCGTGACCGCGCCCAAATAAGTTGGGCCGACCAACTGCGCATACTTCCACAGCGCGCCGGAGGCATAGTTCGTTGGCCGCGGACCCGGCCATGCGGCTTTGCGGGCGGCCAGTTCTTCGTCCGTCAAATCAACGCTGATGGAGCCTTCGATTGCGTTCAAAGTGATCATGTCGCCGTTCTTGAGCAGGCCAATCGGGCCACCCAGCGCCGCTTCGGGCCCAACGTGTCCGACGCAGAAACCACGTGTCGCGCCAGAGAAACGACCGTCTGTGATCAGCGCGACTTTCTTGCCCATGCCTTGTCCTGACAGGGCCGCCGTGGTTGCCAGCATTTCTCGCATGCCCGGCCCGCCGCGTGGTCCTTCGTTGCGGATCACGAACACATCGCCTTCGGAATAGGTGCGGTTCTGCACCGCCTCAAACGCGTCCTGTTCACATTCAAAGATCAGCGCGGGACCGGTAAACACGATGTCTTCGTCCGACATGCCGGCGATTTTCACAATGGCACCTTCGGGGGCGAGGTTGCCCTTGAGGCCAACAACGCCGCCGGTTTTGCTAATGGGATTGTCGATGGCGTGGATCACCTTGCCGTCCGCTTCGCGGGTAATGCGGTCCAGCTCCTCGCCCATGGAATAGCCCGTGGCGGTCATACAATCGACGTGGATCAGACCGGCCTTGCGCAATTCGTTCAATACAACCGGAACACCGCCTGCATCATACAGGTCTTTGGCCACATAAGCACCGCCCGGTTTCATATCGACAAAATGTGGCGTGTCGCGGAAGATTTCGCAGACGTCTTCAAGGAAGAAGTCGATCCCCGCCTCATGGGCCATCGCAGGCAGGTGAAGGCCTGCATTGGTGGAGCCACCGGTACAAGCCACGATACGCGCGGCGTTTTCGAACGCCTCGCGGGTGCAGATGTCACGTGCGCGGATGTTCTTTTCGATCAGGTTCATCACCGCAGCACCAGACGCGCGGCCATATTCATCGCGGTCCTTGTAGGGCGCGGGCATGCCGGAGGAGTTGGGCAGCGCAAGGCCGATGGCTTCGGACACGCAAGCCATGGTGTTGGCAGTGAACTGGCCACCGCAGGCACCCGCAGAGGGGCAGGCGACGCGCTCAAGAATTTCCAGCTCCGCCTCGGTCATGGTACCGGACTGATAGTTCCCAACCGCTTCGAACATGTCCTGAACCGTCAGGTCACGCTCGGCAAAGCTTTGCGGTACATCTGCGCCCTTGGGCGCTTTACCTGGCAGGATCGACCCGCCATAGAGAAAGACAGACGGCGTGTTCAAACGCAGCATCGCCATCATCATGCCCGG
The DNA here is from genome assembly GCA_947501805.1 of uncultured Sulfitobacter sp. Classification (GTDB taxonomy): domain Bacteria; phylum Pseudomonadota; class Alphaproteobacteria; order Rhodobacterales; family Rhodobacteraceae; genus Sulfitobacter. The sequence goes on from CANMXJ010000003.1 coordinate 336,691, forward strand.
CAGGGATTTGTCACAGCCTGCAAGGCCGACAATTGCGTCGTAACAGTGACCGCGCATTGTCAACTCAACCGTATCGGCAATTGCATCGCGTGACGCGAGCGAAGAGCGCATGCCCTCATGGCCCATCGCAATGCCGTCGGTCACCGTAATCGTGGTAAATTCTCGCGGTGTGCCCTGCTCATCCTTGACGCCGGCCTTGACGGCCTGCGCCTGGCGGGACAGCGCGATGTTACACGGGGCTGCTTCGTTCCAACAGGTTGCAACGCCAACCAATGGCTGATGGATTTCTTCTTCTGTCATGCCCATTGCATAGTAATAGGACCGGTGCGGCGCGCGTGCGGGCCCTTCGGTTACATGGCGGCTAGGCAATTTGGTTTTGTCAAAGCGTTGGTTGCTGGACATTTGGTGGCTCCCTCGAAAATCGTGTCGCAACCGGAATAGTCGGGCGGGCCGCATGCTGCAAGGGCCACGCTGCGATGTTGTAATGCACGAAGCTGCGCCCTAGGTAGGGAACCAAGACACGCAGGGACTGATCCGGCCCCTCGTCCCAGCGAAGGTCCGCCCCATGGAACGCAGCATTTTTTCGTTCATTTGGAAATATTCCAAACGAGAGCAAATCTATTTGCTGGTGTTCACGCTGTTCACCTTTCCGTTTCTGTACGCCACGTTGGAGCTGCCCAAGCGGATCATCAACGACGCAATCGGGGCGCAGGCGGATATCATAAATGTGTTTGGCTATCAGATAAGCCAGGTGCAATTCCTGATGCTCCTGTGTTTTGGATACCTCGCAGCGGTGCTGGTTCATGGCTTGCTCAAGATGCGGCTGAACACGATGAAGGGTGTTTTGTCCGAACGCATGCTGCGCCGCTTTCGCTATATGCTGGTGAACCGCATGATGCGGTTTCCGCGTAGCTATTTCGAAAAGACGTCACAGGGTGAACTGGTCAGCATGGTCACCTCCGAAGCCGAGCCGATGGGTGGCTTGATGGGGGACGCAGTTGCGCAGCCTGTTTTTCAGGCAGGCCAGATGCTGGTGATTGTGGTGTTCCTGTTTCTTCAATCGTTCTGGTTTGGGGTGGCTGGTGTCGCGCTGATCCCGTTGCAGGCGTGGCTCATTCCCTTGCTGCAACGCCAGATTAACCTGTTGAACAAGGAACGGATCAAGGAAATCCGTCACTTTGCCGCCGAAATTGGTGAAACAGCTGCAGGGATCACCGATCTGCGCACCAATGGCGGTTGGCGGTTCCAGCTTGCAAGATTTACGGACCGTTTGGGGCGGCTGTTCGAGGTGCGGTTCCGTATCTATCAAAAGAAGTTCTTTATGAAGTTTCTGAACAACTTCATCACACAACTGACACCGTTTTTCTTTTATGCTGTTGGCGGTTATCTGGCGATCAAGGGCGAGATTACAGTTGGCGCGCTGGTCGCGGCATTGGCTGCCTACAAGGACCTGAGCAATCCGTGGAAAGAGTTGTTGGCCTATTACAACCAGACGCAGGACATGGCGTTGCGCTGGGACGTGGTCACGGAACGCTTTGCGCCCAAGAACATGATCGCAGAGTCATTGTTCACTGGCACACCTGACGAAATCCCGCATCTTCGCGGTGATATCGTATTGCGAAATGTTTCGGTGCGGGCGGGGAATGGGGACATGATCCTTAGCGATCTGTCACTGGACATTCCCGCCGGCAGTCAGGTTGCATTCGAGGTGGGCACCCAGTCGGAGCGTACGGCGCTGGCCGAACTGCTGACGCGGGAAATAAACCCGACGCGTGGCAAGGTCGAGATTGCGGGCCGTAATCTGGCGGGGCTGCATCAGGCGGTGGTGGCTGCCCGCATCGGTTATGCACAGGCGCAGCCCTATCTGTTTCAGGGCAACATCGGGGACAACTTGTTGATGCCGTTGCGCACCAGCCCGAAAACCGTTTTGTGGGATCCGCAACACAGTGACCGCTCCACCATAGAAGCGCGGCGCAGTGGCAACAGTCCTGACAGTACACGGGCCGATTGGCTTGATCCGGGAATAGCACAGCTGAACACCCGCGAGGATGTGCACAAATTCTGGTTCGAGATCACCGAGGCGCTGGGAACGGCAGACATAATATTTGAAGCCATGCTGGATGCGCGCATGGACCCCGAACGCAATCCAGAGCTGGCTCGGCGCATTGTTGGGTTGCGCGATGAGGTGTACGAGCGGATAAAGTCGGAAGGGCTGGAGGGTGGTTATTACCGTTTCGACCCTGACCAGTTCAACCCGGCTATGCCTGTCGGCGGAAACCTGATTTTTGCCTCCCCCAAGCAGGACATTACACAGGAGGGCTTGGTCGAGCAGCGCAGCTTTCTGGCCATGGTCATGGATCAGGGACTGGCCGAACAGGGCATCGCGATTTCGCAAACACTTGTGGAAACGCTGCACCAGACTTTCGGGTCCGACGGGACAGATCACCCTTTATTCACGGCCCTCGGCATCGAAGAGACGCTGTATGAGCAGCTGACTGATATTGCAGCGCGTCGCAAGGAACACGGGGATCAGGCGTTGTCCTCCGAAGAATTTGCGTTGTTGCTGACAGTACCCTTTGCCCTGACTGCCGAACAATTCGGCCCGTCTTTTCCCGAAAGCTTCAAGCGGGAAATTCTGCGTGTCCGTAAAACCCAAGGCCAGCAATTGCAAGAGCAGGCACTTGACCTGTTTATGCCGATTGAGCCGGAAAACTATCTGCCTCGCCTGACACTGCTGGAAAACCTGCTTTATGGCCGTTTATCGAGCATGGCTGGATTGCAGGCAGACCTGTTGCGCGATATGGTATCGGAAGTGCTGGTCAAACACGATCTTAAGCGGCTGATTTCGATTAACCTTTTCGACGTGCCAACCGCGATCGGCGGCACCAACCTGCCTGCGGTCTTTCAACAGCGTGCTGCCTTTGGACGTGCTGCGATCAAGCGGCCAGATGTCTTGGTTCTCAATCAGTCGTTGGCAGGGCAAAGCGCAGATGTGCAAAAACAGATTCGCCATAACCTTAGCGCGTTACTGCCGCAGACGACGCAGATTTACATCAACGACAGGTTCGCCAATCCCGACGATTTTGATCTGCACATCGAGATCAAGAATGGTCGTGTCAAAGGTGTCGAAAAGTCAGAACTCCTTGAAGAAGAAGGGGCCACTTCTGATGATCTGCGCAGCAAACTGCGCATCATCTCAAGCAACGCGCTTTTTGCATCTCTTGACGGGCGTAACCAACGTCTGCTGGCGTTTGCAGCGCAGTGGTACACAGCGGCCGCAGGACAGCGCATCTTTACGGCTGGCGAACGGCCGGATGCGGCGTATCTCTGTCTGTCGGGGCATGCCGAACTGGGCAACCATACAGAAGACGGCATTTATCGTCACGTCTCCGATGTTGCGCCTGGCCGCTTGATCGGTGATTTGGCGATTATTCTGGATGAGCCGCGCCAACTGGATCTGACCGCCACCGAAGAGGTAAAGTTCTTGCGCATCGGAGCCGAGCAATTCTTGTCCGTTATCGAAAGCGACAAGGTAGTCTTGCTTAGCCTGTTGCGCACAGTTTCGGGTCATTTGTCAGGGGCTGCGGATCTTTTGATCGAGGCCGGTATCGAGGTGCCGCCCGAACGCACGCCGCCGTCCCTGCGGGTCAAGCCGGAAGAAGATGTTCCATGAACTCTCATGCAGCTTATCACGCACATGAAGCGTTTGTTGCGCCTGCCCGATCCCGTTCATCGCTTTGGCGGTTTGGTGCCGGAATGGTGTTGGCGACATTTGTCTATATCTCACTGAACCAGGTATTCTTTCAAACGGTCTATGGCATTGCGTTGTCTGGCAATCCTGCCGTTCTTGGGGAAATGGCAACAGGCCGGACGCCGCCTGCAATGTATCTGCTGCTGTTCAGCTTTGTATTTATGATCGTCGGAGTAGGGTTAAGCGCGCGGTTGCTCCACCAGCGGTCGGTTCTGTCCTTACTAGGTCCACCAGACGTATTGTTGCATGATTTTCGTGCAGTTTTCTTGACCGTATTCGGGATCATGGCCGTTGTTTTTGTGCTGCCACCTTGGGGCATGGGCGATGATTTTATCCCGAACATGGCATTGGGGACCTGGCTTGCCTTGCTGATTCCGTCACTGGGTTTCATCCTTATTCAGGTCAGCGCCGAAGAAATCGTGTTTCGCGGCTATGTCCAGCAACAACTTGCGGCGCGGTTCCGCTCTCCGTTGATCTGGATGGTTCTGCCTTCTGTATTGTTTGCAGTTGGTCACTATCTTCCGGACATAGCCGGTGATAATGCGCTGATGATTGCGGTTTGGGCGGGTGTGTTTGGCATCCTGATGGCCGATCTGACAGCCCGGTCAGGGTCACTTGGTCCTGCCATTGCCGTGCACTTTCTTAATAATGTATCCGCAATGATGATTATTTCGCTGCCCGACGACCTCTCCGGGCTTGCGCTTTATCTGACGCCGTTTGGTGTCGACGATACTGATATGCTGCGCGCTTGGTTGCCGGTAGACTTTGCGATGATGCTGGTCTTGTGGCTCGGCGCGCGCCTTGCCATCAGGCGCTGATTGCAATTTATCCGCATGCGTCTTATCTGGAACTAAACACAGCCATCAGGGTCGCTTCATGAACTGGATCAACAACTACGTCCGTCCCCGGATCAATTCGATCTTTTCGCGCCGCGAAACGCCGGACAATCTGTGGACGAAATGCGATGACTGCGGCACCATGCTGTTTCACCGCGAAGTGTCGGACAACCTCAATGTCTGCACCAACTGCGGCCATCACATGCCCATCGGCGCACGCGAGCGGTTTACGTCCTTGTTTGACGGTGGAATTTTCACCGAAGTCACGGTACCCAAACCGCCCGCCGACCCCCTGCATTTCCGCGATCAAAAGAAGTATCCTGATCGTTTGAAAGCCGCGCAAAAGGAAACCGGTGAAGACGAAGCAATGCTGGTGGCCACGGGCGAAATGGGCCGCACGCCGATTGTTGCCGCCTGTCAGGATTTCTCGTTCATGGCCGGGTCCATGGGCATGTATGTAGGCAACGCGATCATTGCTGCCGCCGAAGAGGCGGTGAAGCTAAAGCGTCCGTTGATCCTGTTTTCCGCAGCAGGTGGCGCGCGCATGCAGGAAGGGATTTTGTCCCTGATGCAGATGCCGCGCACGACCGTTGCCGTACAGATGCTGAAAGAAGCTGGGTTGCCCTATATCGTTGTGTTGACACATCCCACAACGGGCGGTGTCACCGCCAGCTATGCGATGCTGGGCGATGTACATATCGCCGAACCCAACGCGTTGATCTGTTTTGCGGGTCCGCGCGTGATTGAACAAACCATCCGTGAAAAATTGCCCGATGGATTTCAACGTGCCGAATACCTGCTTGATCACGGCATGCTGGATCGGGTCACACCGCGCAACGAATTGCGCGATGAACTGATTAACATCACGCGGATGTTGTTGGGTTTGCCGCCTGCCGTGCGCGCCGATCTACCGCCGCCCCAAGACGGTGGTGATCTGGATCACGCATTGACAGAAACCGAAGATGCCGCACAGGACGCACCGCAGAAATGAGCGGGCCGACATCTGACCTCATCCTTGAGCGGATGATGGCGCTGCATCCCAAGGTGATCGATCTGACATTGGGCCGCATGTTCCGTCTTCTTGAGACATTGGGCAATCCGCAAGAAAAACTACCGCCGATCATCCACCTTGCCGGCACCAACGGCAAAGGATCGACCCAAGCGATGATCCGCGCGGGTCTAGAGGCGGCTGGCAACAAGGTGCATGCCTATACGTCGCCACATCTGGCCCGGTTTCACGAACGTATCCGGCTCGCTGGAGAATTGATCGACGAAGACGCGCTGACGGCCTTGCTGGATGAGTGCTACGAAGCGAACAACGGCGAGACGGTTACGTATTTCGAGATCACTACAGCGGCAGCCTTGCTGGCGTTTTCCCGTGTCCCTGCGGATTATACGCTGCTTGAAGTCGGTCTGGGCGGACGTGTGGATGCGACCAATGTGACGGATGATATGGCGTTGAGCATCATCACGCCTGTGTCCATCGACCACCAGCAGTTTCTGGGCGATACCCTACCCGAGATCGCAGGTGAGAAAGCAGGTATCATCAAACGTGGCGTGCCCTGTATTGTTGGCCCACAAGATGAAACTGGCCTTGAAGTGATCGAAGCAGTTGCGGCCAAAAAGGGTGCGCCGCTGTTTGCTTATGGTCAGCAATGGCATGTTGGTGTTGAAGCAGGGCGATTGATCTATCAGGACGAGCGCGGATTGCTCGATCTGCCGCTACCCAACTTACCGGGCGCGCATCAGGTGATGAATGCAGGTGCTGCCCTTGCCGCCTGTCGCCATTTCGGTCTGGATGATGCGGCATGCGAAGCAGCAGTAACCCAAGCGCAATGGCCTGCCCGTATGCAGCGCCTGAAAGCTGGGCCGTTGGTCGAGCTGGCAGGGCAGGCGGAACTCTGGCTAGACGGCGGGCATAATGCCGCTGCGGGTCATGCCTTGGCAGGCGTTCTGGCAACGGGGGGCAAGCGCCCGACACATCTGATCTGCGGGATGCTGAACACAAAAGACATCAGTGGCTATCTGCGCCCCTTGGCAGAGCATGCACAAAGCCTGCATGCCGTTTCGATCCCCGGCGAGACTGCAACATTGCCTGCATCCGAAACAGCAAAGGCAGCCCGTAACGTGGGTATGAAGGCGGTCGAGGCGGAAAATGTCACTGAAGCCTTGCGGGAAATTGTCACGGATGCGCCGGGATCGCGCGTGTTAATCTGTGGTTCGCTGTATCTTGCTGGTGCAGTCTTGCGCGAAAATTCATAAATGTTGTGTCTTGCTCTAGAAATCTAACGGGATGTTGGGTTACGCTGGGTTCAGTTTGGGAGCGCATCTGCCGCGCATTCCCAGATATTTGAGAGGAGACATATTATGACAAAGAATATTGTAGTAACCCCGACAGACGCGAAAATGCCCCAAGGGCGCGGCCTGTCCCAGATCATGTTTGTTGTGATTGGTCTGGGTATCATCACAGGCGGTCTGTGGACCTTGTATATGGCCGATGCGCCATATCATCCTGAAGTAGACATTCAATTGGCAGCGGACTGAGGTCTAGACGCCCCAACCATCCGCCTGCATCTCGCGCAAGCGCGAGGCGGTGCGCTCGAACTCAAATGTGCCTTCGCCTTCAAGATACAGCATTTCCGGCTTGGCGGCGGCGGAGCAGATTAACCTGACACGTGCCTCATATAGCGCATCAATCAGTGTAACGAACCGTTTGGCTTCATTAAAATTCGAGCGTCCTAGCGTCGGGATATCATCCAGCAGCAGCACCCGAACCGTATCGGCCAAGGCCAGGTAATCAGCCGCTCCTAACGCTTTGCTGCACAATTCGTGAAACCGCGCACGGGCCATGCCGTTGTGATAGCGCGGGATTTCCACATCGCGCCCTTTGACGCGCAGCACCAGTGGCGCACCGGGCGCTCCGGCAAGGTCTTGCCAGACGCTGTCCATTGCGGCGCGGCTTTCGGCATTTACCGGGGTAAAATAAACCTGCGTGCCCGCAAGGCGGTCCTGTCGATAATCCTTGGGACTAACAAGTTCATGCACAACCATTTTTTCTTTGATCAATTCGATGAACGGCACAAACAGATCGCGGTTCAGCCCGTCTTTGTACAGGTCATCGGGAATGCGATTGGAAGTCGTGACCACCACTACTCCGGCAGCAAACAATGCCTGAAACAGCCTGCCCACAATCATCGCATCGGTGATGTCGGTGATCTGCATTTCGTCAAATGCCAGTAGCCGGACAGACGCCGCAACATCGGCTGCAACAGGTGCAATGGCGTCATCTACGCCTGTTTTACGGGCCTCGTGCATGGCGCTGTGGATTTCCTGCATGAAGGCGTGAAAATGCACACGCCGCGATGGAATGCCGTCCAGATGTTCCACGAACATGTCCATTAACATGCTTTTGCCGCGACCAACGCCGCCCCACAGGTATAGTCCCTTTGGCGGTTCAGGCGCTTTGCGAAACAGGCCCTTTTTGACCGGCACCAGCAATGCATCGCGGATGCGGTCGAACTCTGACAACACGGCTTCCTGCGCGGGATCAGCGTGAAGGGTGCCCTCGGCAATCAGGCGTTCATATGTCGTGCGTAAACTGGTCATGGCCCTGACTTATCCTATGCACGAAGGGTTTGGAAAGCACTCGCATTCAGATCGGTGCGCGCACCATCACGATGCTTCATTTGACGCGCCCGTGCTTTTTTCGCAAACGTGGTGCAGCAAGATCAAGGAAGCCCCGATGCCGCACCGTACGCCCCTTTTCACCCCCGTTCTTATTGTGGGCTGCGCGATCATCATGGTCAGTTTCGCCATCCGCGCATCCTTTGGCGTTTTCCAGATCCCGATTGCCGAGGAATTCGGCTGGTTGCGTGCTGAGTTCTCGTTGGCGATTGCCATCCAGAACCTTGCATGGGGCATCGGCCAACCGTTCTTTGGTGCCATTGCAGAGAAAATCGGGGACCGCAAAGCGATCATCATCGGCGCTGTCATTTATGCGCTGGGTCTGATGCTGTCGGCCAATTCTGAGACCCCGTTGGAGCATCAGGCTTACGCATGGTTGGTGGGGTTCGGCATTGCGGGCACGGGATTTGGCGTGGTTTTGGCAGTGGTGGGCCGCGCCTCCACGGACGAAAACCGGTCCATGTCGCTGGCCATTGTCACCGCGGCAGGCAGCGCTGGACAGGTATTCGGTGCGCCACTTGCGGAATGGATGCTGGGGTTCCTTACGTGGCAGAGCACCTTCATGGTCTTCGCAGCCTTAATCCTGTCGATGATCCTGACATTGCCGTTCATGCGTGCGCCCGTGCGGGTCGGCAAAGCGGAACTGGAAGAAAGCCTTGGCCAGATCCTTGTTAAGGCGTTCAAAGATCCATCCTATACGTTGATCTTCCTTGGATTCTTTTCCTGTGGGTATCAACTGGCGTTTATCACCGCGCATTTTCCTGCTTTCGTAACAGAAATGTGCGGCCCAATTCTTGCAGGCGGTGTGCTGCACAACATCGGGATCACTACAACATCAGCGTTGGGCGCAGTCGCGATATCGCTGATTGGCCTTGCGAATATTGCAGGTACGTTGGCGGCAGGTTGGGCCGGTAAACGGTACTCCAAGAAATACCTTCTTGCCGGCATTTATGTGGGCCGCACCGTTATCGCAGCGCTTTTTATCATGTTCCCGATCACACCAATGACGGTGCTGTTGTTTTCCGTTGGCATGGGGTCGCTCTGGCTCGCCACTGTTCCGCTGACTTCGGGCTTGGTTGCCCATATTTATGGGCTGCGCTACATGGGCACGCTCTATGGCATCGTGTTCTTCAGCCACCAGTTGGGCAGCTTTCTGGGGGTCTGGCTGGGCGGTCGCATGTATGATGCTTATGGAAGTTACACAGCTGTCTGGTGGATTGGCGTGGCTGTTGGTGCGTTTAGCGCAATTGTGCATTTACCGATCAGGGAGCGCCGGTTGGAAGGGCTGGTGACGGCCTAATCCAGTGGTTTCATCCAAGCTTGCATGATCCGCAAGACTTCGTCGGTATGGGTGTAGGTCAGTCCGTGACCCGCGCCCTCGATTACTTCCTGCGTGGCATCACGGTTCCATTCCGCGAGGGTACCGGATGAGGAATTCCCGATGACGGTGTCGTCGCGGCCCCAGATTGCCAGTACGGGAATACCACGGGCGGCCAGAGCCTTGTGATCTTTTGACAGATCATCAGACAGAACGCCCCGCAAGCTGGCGAGAACCGAAGGGATAAAGCGCCTGAGCTCAAGCTCGTTCGCCTGCAATTCAGTGATCTGGGGAACGGAAGTCGGCAGATCACGCTCGGCGCGAAACCCGCGGCGCAGCATTCTGGGGTAGAGCGCAAGGATCAGCCAGTCCCCGATCAGCGGCGTGTTCTTGATAAACCCGGCAAGCCCCCCGGAAACACGGCGCATACCCGCAGGGGCAAGCAGGATCAGCTGTCGCACACGATCAGGATAGGTTGCGGCAAAGCAGGTGCTGATGGCACCACCCATCGAATACCCGATAATGGTCAGATCATCACGAACCCCTTCATGGGCCAGCAATTCAGCCAACTGATTGACAAAAAATGCACGCCCCTGCGGCCCTTTGGGATGATCAGAATAGCCGCGTCCGTATAGATCATAGGTCAGCACGCGATAGCCGGATTTTGCCAAGGCAGGCGTTATGCCGCGCCACACGAAACTTGGCGTGGTTAATCCGTGTACGCAAACGACAATTGGTCCGTTTTTGGGACCGTGCCACGCGTAATGCGTTACACCTTGGGACAAGTGCACAAATTGCCCCGGTGCTGAGCCTCGCGCGGCATCGTCCATAACGCGACGGCGATACTCGAGCACAAGCGGGGCCGCGATAATGCCTGCAAGGATAAGAAGGAACCAGATCACGTTTGCGCGTTCCAGCGGTCAAGAATGTAGCGCGATGTCATAAGATCGAGATGCGCGCCGCCGCCATTTTTGAACAGGGTGATTTCATCGCGGTCGTGCCGTTGAAAGGCATCAAAATCATAGTAATCTGCAATAATGTGGTCACGTGTGATAATACCTGCGTCAATCGGGATACTGAGTTCACCGATGTGACCGATAGTTGTGTCAAAACTGTCCACAAACACGCGGGATTTCAGCATAGCCGCATTGTCCACTTCGCGCATGTCGGGCCGGTAGGCACCGATCAGGTCGACGTGTTGACCGGGCCGCAACCATGCGCCCTTGATCAGCGGGTCGGTTGACATCGTTGCGCTGGTGATGATGTCGGCGTTGGACACAGCGGTTTCGAGATCATCAGAAATTGTGAGGTTTTCAAGTTCTGCGGCCATCTGTTCTGCATTCGCCAGTGTGCGGTTCCAGATCGTGAACCGTGCCTGGGGGAAGGCGGCGGAATAGGCGGTATGCAACGCCCGGCCCTGATTGCCCGCACCAATAATAAGGATGTTTTCACTGTCGGGGCGGGCAAGGCGGCGCGCGGCAAGCAGGCTGTCGCCTGCGGTTTTCCATTTGGTCACAAGATGAAAATCAATGATCGCCTCAAGTGTGCCGTCAGCATCCGCATAAAGGTTCAGGCCACCATTAACCATCGGTGTTCCCTTGGCCGGATTGCCGGGAAAGACCGTTGCGGTTTTCACGGCCATGCCAAGGCCATCAATCCACGCCGCACGGTTTAAAAGGGTATCTTCGCCACGATATAGAAACGTATCCCCAATCTCCGCTTTGGGGAGGGAGTGGCCCGCCGCAAGGGCATCGGTCAGGCCAATCCAGTCGAGAGTTTGTTCGCCGGCCTCAAACGGGATCATCGGGATCATGCGGCTTCCTTTCCAGTCAGAAGGTTTGCGGTGACCAGACAGGCGGCCCACCCGTCACTGCCCTTAAAATGATGGGTTTGCCAGCCACGTCGGGCGGCGGCGGCGATATTTTCGCGTCGGTCATCGGTGAATAGCAATGCTTCGGGCGCAACCCCGCTTGTTGTTTCCAGCGCGGCATATATGTCTTCATCCGGTTTGATGACACCAAGGTGTCCCGATATGAAATCACGATCGAATTGTGTGAGGAACGGATATCGTTCCGCTGCTATTTTATAGGTCTGGATTCCGAAATTCGTAAGGGAAAAGACGGGAATGCCCTTTGCTTGCAATGCAGCCATCAACCTGACTGAATGGTCAATTGCGGGGGCTGCGATATCGAGCCAGCGGTCATGCCAAAGCATGATTTCGTCGTGCCAGTCCGGTGTCGCTTGTGCTGTCTCACCAATCACGTTGGCAAAGCTTTCCCCTCGATCCACACGGTCGTTCATTGCGTGCAAATCAACGCTGGCAAACATCGCTTTGCGACGGTTCGCGCCAATCACGCTATCAAAGAAACGCTCCGGCTGCCATTCGATCAATACGTTTCCGATGTCAAAGACCACTGCTTCGGGTGTCATGCTGTAATCTCCGTATGGCAACGGAAACTTTGTAAGTTTCCATCCGTTTTCTTTGAAAGAAAACGATCATCCCCTCAGCGCGGCGCGCAATTCACGCTCCAAGGCGTCCAGAAAACGCGACCGGTCCGCTTTTGTAAAGCTTTTGCCGCCGCCTTGCCGGAACGGATCTGCCGCACGCAGGTCCGTCATCAGATCGCGGGTGGCCAGTACGTTGCCGATGTTCGCCGCTGTCAATGCCTCGCCGTTGTGTTTCAAAACTCGCGCACCCGCCTCGACACATTTGGCAGCCAAAGGGATATCGCCTGTGACCACGACGTCACCGATACCACAGCGGTCGGCAATCCACATGTCCGCAACATCAGGGCCGTCCGCGACAATCACCGTTTCAACCAAAGGGTTTTGCGAGGGTCGCAACCCGCCGTTGGATACGATGAACATGCGTATCTTGTGGCGGGTCGCCACGCGTTCAGCCTCGGCCTTTACCGGACAGGCATCCGCGTCGATGTAGAGTGCGGTCATGGATTAACCGGCATAAAGTGCTTCGGCATGGAACGCGACATGGTCTTCCATGAAGGTCGAGACGAAGAAATAGCTGTGATCATAGCCTTTTTGCATCCGGAACACACCGTCCTGGCGCTTGGCTGCCATCGCTTGGGAGAGCGCTTCTGGCTTGAGCAGGTCAAGGAACTGGTCAGACGCACCTTGATCAATCAAGACAGGCCCGTCAAATCCGACCTCAGCCATGAGCAAGGTCGAGTCATGTTTGGCCCAAGTGGTTTCGTCCTTGCCCAGATACGCGGTGAGCTGCTTTTGACCCCAATCGCTTGCCGTTGGATTGGCGATTGGTGCGAAAGCCGAAACGGACAGGAAGCGCCCGGGAAGGTTCATTGCAAGTGTCAGGGCCCCGTGCCCGCCCATTGAATGCCCGGTGATGCCTTGGCGGTCCATATCAATTGCGAAATTCTCGGCAATTAATGCAGGTAACTCATCCGCAATATAGCTCCACATCTGGAAATGGGGTGCCCACGGCTCTTGGGTTGCGTTCACGTAGAAACCGGCACCTTTCCCCAGATCATAGGCTTCATCATCTGCAACGTCATCGCCGCGCGGCGAGGTGTCGGGGAAAATTAGTGCGATACCGTGCTCTGCGGCCCACGCTTGGGCACCAGCCTTGGTCATGGCGTTTTCGTGGGTGCAGGTCAGGCCGGACAGATACCACAGGATCGGCACCGGACCGTCACGTGCCTCCTCGGGGAGGAACAACCCGAAGGTCATCTCGCAATTGCAAGCAGTTGATGTGTGGGAATAAACTCCCTGCGTCCCACCGAAACAGGCGTTTTCCGATATGGTTTTCATCTGGATTTCCTTTTTTATCAGAGTGTTGTGACCCAGCCAACCACAAGGCTGACGGTGAGAATACTAAATGCGGTCGAGACCAGAATGGCGGTAGAGACGCGGGCCGGAGCCACGCCGTAATGTTGCGCCAACATGTAGACATTTCCCGCGACAGGCAAGGCTGCAACAGCGATGATAACACCCGCTTTGAATGGATCTACACCAAAAAGGAACAGCGCTGCAAAGCCGACAAAAAGGGGGTGCAGAACCAGTTTGCAAAACGTCAGCCAGCCCGCAATTTGCATTTTGTCAGGGGAGGTCAGGGCAAGAGATGCGCCAATTGCAAACAGGGCACCGGGGGTCGCGGCACCTCCAAGAATTGCCAGAAAATCATTCATCGGGTCAGGGATCGGAATATTCAGGCCGGACCACAAAAACCCAAGGGACATGGAAACAATCATCGGGTTCTTGATTAACCCGAGGCCAATAGCGCGCAGCATTCGCAGGCTGATTTGGCCATCCCGCGATCCGGTGATCAGGATAACGATAAGGCTGGAAAACACGATCAAATCAATTGCGAGTGCAAGCAGAACGGTGCCAATTGCGTCGGCACCCAGCAGGAGTACCAGCATCGGAACGCCCAGAAATCCTGTGTTTCCGATCACGGCGCATTGCGCTTCGATTGCGTTTGTGGGGACGTCGAGACGGCGAAAGAAACCGACAAGAGAGGCAATGCCATAGACAAATGTGGTTCCCCAAAGATAGGCAGCGGCGAGGCGTGTATCCCAAATGTCGGCCAGTGACAGGTTGGCGGAAAAGCGAAAGAGCATCGCGGAAAGCGCGAAATAGAACACGAATTTCGTGAGGTAGGCGGTTGCCTCGGCCGTAAAGAACCGTGTGCGACCTGCCCAGAATCCTAGACCGATCAGCGCAAAGAACGGCAGTGTTTTCAGAAAGATCGCCAGCATGGATCAGCAGTACCCAGCAATGCGTGGCCGTGCAAGCGTTAGCCTGAGCCGATCAACACACCAGCTGCAAAGACCAACGCGCCTCCCGCGACTACTTGCAGGGCGGCACGGACAAAAGGTGTATCCATGTAGCGGTTCTGGATCCATGCAATCGCCCAAAGCTCTATAAAAACAACGATGAAAGCAATGATCGTTGCGGTCCAGAAATCGGGGATCAGATAGGGGAGTGCATGGCCCAATCCGCCCAGCGTGGTCATGATGCCAGAGGCAAAGCCGCGTTTGATCGGTGAGCCGCGCCCCGACAGTTCCCCGTCATCAGAGGCCGCTTCGGTGAATCCCATTGAAATGCCTGCACCAACGGAAGCTGCCAGCCCGACCAGAAAGGTGGTCCATGTATCCTGCGTGGCAAACGCGGTGGCAAAGATCGGGGCGAGGGTAGAAACAGAACCGTCCATTAATCCCGCGAGTCCTGGTTGCACCCATGTTAGCAGGAACTGCCGGCGTTCGCGGTCGTCTTCAGTGGCAATTGTTTCTTCGCTCAGATGCTGTTCGCTCAATTCTTGCGCGGTGTCTTGATGTCCTGCCTCTGCGGCCGCAAGTGTCCCCAGCAACTTGCGGGTTGCGGCGTCTTGAGTGCGCGCGGCGGCGGCAAGATAGAACCGCTCGGCATCACGCTCCATCGCGGCCGCTTCGGAGCGGATGCGCTCAAGTCCGAGGTTCTGTGTAAGCCAGACAGGCCGGCGGGCGTAATATCCCGACACGTGTTCGCGCCGGATTAAGGGGATTGTCGGGCCAAAGCGTTCTGCATGCAGGTCAATCAACAATTGACGGTGCTCGTCTTCCTCAGCGGCCATTCCCTCAAAAACAGCGGCAGTTTGCGGATATTCTGCCCGCAAACCTTCGGCGTAACCGCGATAAATGCGGGCATCATCTTCTTCCGAGGATATCGCCAGCGCAAGGATTTCCTGCTCTGACAGGTCTTTGAACCGCTTGCGGTTAAGTGAAAAGCGCATGTCTAACCCTTCTGTTTAGAATCATTCTAAGTGCCTCATGTCACCTTCGCAAGCGGTTTGGGTAATTAGACCTTGGAACTAAACGAAACGGTTTATATTCTGTCCTCCTGTCCAATCGGTGAATTCATGACTGCAACTGTCCAGAAAGTCCGAAAGGGCCGCAAATTCGATCAAGTGCTCTCGGGCGCGCGCGCCGTCTTTATGTCGGACGGGTTCGAAGGGGCAAGCGTCGATGAAATTGCCCGTGTCGCTGCCGTGTCCAAGGCAACGCTTTATAGCTACTTTCCCGACAAACGCCTTTTGTTCATGGAAGTTGCCAACGCCGAATGCCTACGCCAGTCGAAAGAGGCGCTTGATAGCATCGACATGGCCGCCCCTCCGGAGGACGTGCTGTCGCAGGCAGGACATCATTTTCTACGCTTCATTACATCAACCTTCGGTCTGCAGATTTTTCGTATCTGCGTCGCCGAGTCCGACCGCTTTCCTGACATTGGCCAGCAGTTCTATGCTTCTGGTCCGGCCGTGATGCGGTCCGAAATGGCTAAGTATTTTGAACAGGCCGAGGCGCGGGGCGAATTGGTAATCGACGATTACATCTTGGCAGCGGACCAGTTTGGCGAGTTATGCAAAGCGGATCTCTGGCCAAGGCTGATTTTCGGCGTAAGCAACAGCATCAGCGAGGCAGAGATTGACCGTGTGGTTGAGGGCGCCGTTGAAATGTTCATGGCGCGGTATGGAGCGAAGCAGGGCGGATAGGCCTTTGAATAACAGGAGTACGAAAATGCGAGCAATGATTTTGGCAACCTTGATGGTTGCGGGCTGCAGTACGGCGCAGGCACCACAGCGACAGGCAACGGCAAGCGGGCCGGATACCTGCAATGCGGCCGCGTATCAAAACCTGATCGGGCAAGACGCGGTTGTAGACCTGTCCTTGCCAGAGCCAAAGCGGACTTACCGGTTGGGTGATCCGGTGACCACGGATTACATGGCCAACCGGCTGAACGTCCAACTGGATGATACCGACACGATTGTCGCATTCACCTGCGGGTGACGTTGGTTTGCAAGGTCGGGCAAATGTGTCCGGCCTATGATTTCGGGCGGTTGTCCACGATACGAACAGCTTTGCCTTCAGAACGTGCCACACCGCCGACATCCGCGACCACCACCGCCGCACTGATGCCGACGGTCTGTTTGATCTTGGCGGAGAGAGCTTTTGCCGCAGCCTGACGCGCATCTTCAGACAGGCTGGCGTCAGCACATTCACATAGAATACTCATCTTATCCATGCGATCCGGACGGCTGAGTTCGATCTGGAAGTGTGGTGAAAGGGCTTCGACTTCCATAAGGGCTTCTTCGATCTGGGTTGGGAAAACATTTACACCGCGCAAGATGATCATATCGTCGCTGCGTCCGGTGACTTTTTCCATGCGCCGCATCGAGCGCGCCGTGCCGGGCAAAAGGCGGGTCAGATCGCGTGTACGATACCGGATGATCGGGAATGCCTCTTTGGTCAGCGAAGTGAAAACCAGCTCGCCCTGTTCGCCTTCGGCTACGGGCTCGCCTGTCTCGGTATTGATAATCTCTGGAAAGAAGTGATCCTCCCAGATGTGCAACCCGTCTTTGGTCTCCACACATTCCATTGACACACCCGGCCCCATCACTTCGGATAGTCCATAAATATCAACAGCATGCATATCAAATGCTTGCTCTATCTCAAGCCGCATCGCGTTGGTCCAAGGCTCCGCACCAAAGATACCGACCTCCAGAGAGCAATCGCGCGGATCAAGGCCCTGATTGGCAAATTCGTCAAGGATCGACAGGGAATAGGATGGTGTCACCGTGATCCCCTTGGGCTTGAAATCTTCAATCAAGCGGACCTGTCGTGGTGTCATGCCGCCGGAAACGGGATAGGTCGACAGACCCAATGTATCGGCACCCAGATGGATCCCCATACCACCCGTAAACAAACCGTAGCCATAAGCATTGTGCAACATATCACCGGGTCGCATCCCCGCTGCGCGAAGTGACCGCGCCACCACGGTTCCCCAATTTGCGAGGTCGTTTTTGGTATAACCAACCACGGTCGGCTGGCCTGTGGTGCCGGAGGAGGCGTGCAGACGCGCGACTTGTTCCCGCGGCACCGCAAACATCTTGAATGGGTAATTGTCCCGCAGATCGGTTTTCACCGTGAAGGGGAATTTCGCCAGATCCGACAATTGCTTTAGATCGTCGGGATGGACACCAGCTTCATCAAAGCTTTTTTTATAGAACGGCACATTGTCATAGGCATGGCGCAAGGACCATTTCAGCCGTTCCAGCTGAAGGGCCATGATCTCGTCTCGGCTGGCAATTTCAATGGGGTCCAATGTGGCCTTTGCCGGTGTCAGATCTTTCATGACGCTGTGTCCTCTTCTGGAAAATGCTGTCCTTTGACGGTGCGCGATAGCCCGCGAAACAGTGCGACTGTGCGCCCGTCTTCACCTGTAACTGTCACATCATAAACACCGGAGCGGCCTGTGCGCGAGGATTCATTGGCTGTGGCCGTCAGAACCTCACCTTCATTGCCGGGGGCGAGGTAGGTGATCTGGTTTTGCTGCGCGACCGTCAATTGGTTGTAGCTGTTGCAGGCAAAGGCAAAGGCGCTGTCGGCTAGTGCAAAAATAAAACCGCCGTGACAAATGCGATGCCCGTTCAACATATCAGGCCGGACCGTCATCGTCATTTCGGCTGTTCCAGGTCCGACTTTTATGATCGTCATACCAAGGCCGGGCGAGGCCGCGTCGCTGGCAAACATCACATCGGCGCATTTTTGTGCGCGGGCTTCAGGGGTCATTGGTAGCAGCTTTCACGTTTCATAAATTTGATGTCTGGCATTTTCTTGTAACGCTTTCAACAAGTATGATGCGCGACCCTCTTGATTTGCCACGCGAAGGGCGCAACTGTGAAAGCATGACAGTACATATTCCTCCGAAAGTGACTACTTTTGAACGCCCGCCGGAACAAGTCGCGTATCATCGCACGGAGTTGTCGGTAATTCTGTCGCTCTATGGGCGGATGGTGGCTGCGGGTGAATGGCGCGACTACGGTATTTCCTGTCTGCGCGAGGTGGCAGTTTTTTCGATATTCCGGCGCACGGCTGAAAACCCGCTCTACCGGATAGAGAAACGCCCGAAAATGCGCAACAAACAAGGTATGTATGCGGTTATTGGACCAGCGGGTCAGGTGCTGAAGCGCGGGCATGACCTGAAATCCGTGCTGCGCGTGTTGGAGCGCAAGCTGATCCGCGCTGTCGATTGATTACAGGCGACGGTGGGCTGTGACAGGCCCGTCACCTTGATCGCTGATCCGTTTGATCGCGGCCTTGATCGGTTCATAAACCGTGGCCATCGCGCTGGCATTGGCGTGGATAAGCGTTTCAGCATCCGTGACCAGCGCCACATGCCCTTTCCAGAACAACAGATCGTTGCGCTGGTAGGTGCCGTCCGCCTCTTGACCAAGCTTTTCCTGCATATCGCTGTCACCGGGGCAGGGGATGGCACAGGCGAGCAGCGCGGCTTGCACAAGGCCCGAACAATCAATGCCCCATCGGGAGTTGCCCCCCCAAAGATATGGCGTACCAAGGTAGTGCCTCGCGACGCTTGCCGGGTCGGATGCGGTTTTCTGAACAGGTGAAAGATGTACTAGCGGAACAAAGCCCAGTTGTGTTTGCGCAAACCGATCTGTCTGCGCGATGACTTCCACTCGGCTATTGTGGCTCAGGCTTAGTCGATCCGCTGATTTGAAACTGGCTTGATCATAGGCGTGGGTCGCGGGGGCATTGACGATATGTGTTGGCGTGACAAACGGGCCAAGCATTTCTGAAACAACATAACCACAATAGCCGTCTTTCGCCGCTTGCACATATGACCACCCCTCGGCGTCATTCAGAACCGTTACCAAATCACCGTACAACACTTGTCTGTCACGTACACCATTCGGCGCGCGGCGCAGGTCAGCGACAGGGTAAGCGACACTTGCCTTTTCATGCTTTGTGATCCGTGCAGGATCAGGCGTAAGGCGCGGATCGCTCATAACTTCAGCAAGGGACCAAGCGCACCAAGCAAGGCACGTGTGCCTTGACCAACGCCGCCTTTGGCACGTGCAGGAGCATCAGAAGGTTGCCAGCCATAAATATCAAAATGCGCATAAGGGCTTTCGGTGACAAAGCGGCGCAGGAACAGGGCGGCGGTGATACATCCGGCAAAGCCGCCTTTGGGCGCATTGTCGAGGTCGGCAATGCCCGGTTCGATCATGGTTTCATAGGCATCATGAAACGGCAAACGCCAGACGGGATCTTGTTCGGCCAAAGCGGCACCTTCCAGCGCTGCAACAAACGTGGGGTCATCAGAGAAATAGGGCGCAAGGTCTGGGCCAACGGCAACACGGGCTGCTCCGGTGAGGGTCGCCATTGAGATGATCTGGTCCGGTTTGTCCTCATCCGCCAGCGCCAAGGCATCGGCCAGCACCAGGCGCCCTTCCGCATCAGTATTGTTAATCTCGACCGTCAGACCTTTGCGCGATGTCAGGATATCTCCAGGGCGGAATGCGTTACCAGAAACTGAATTCTCCACGGCCGGGATCAGCACGCGCAGTTGCACGGGAACCCCCGTAGCCATGATCATATGCGCCAGACCTAGTACTGCTGCCGCGCCCCCCATGTCCTTTTTCATCAAACCCATCGACGCGCCGGGCTTGAGGTTTAACCCGCCGGTATCAAAACAAACGCCTTTGCCTACAAGGGTCAGTTTAGGGCCGGAACGACCCCACTGCATGTCAATCAAACGCGGCGCGTGGTCGGCTGCGCGGCCAACGGTGTGGATCATAGGAAAGTTCTGTTCCAGCAAGTCGTCGCCTGCAATGATATCAATACGTGCATCATGAACATCGGCCAGATCACGTGCGGCCTGTTCCAGCTGTGGCGGTCCCATATCGGATGCCGGCGTATTGATCAGGTCGCGTGTGAGCGCCTCACCCGATGCAACTGCTTCTATTTGTGCGCTGTCTACACCTTCTGGTGCAACCAGACGGGCCAAAAGAGCGGATTGCGTGCGGTAGCGGTCAAACCGATATCCAGCGAGCAGCCACCCCAGCGCCTCCACCGCTGCGCTTTCAGGATCCAGACCACTGGCAATTGCGTAATCACCCTTGGGCAGCTTTGACGCGGCTGCCGCCAGATGGAACCTGCTGCGTTTACGGCTGTTTGTGTTGCCGGTCCCGATGGCAGCCCAAGCGGGGTGACCATCCGGACCGGCAATTGTGACAGCTTGACCTGATCCGCCTGTGAACCCCTGCGCACTAATCCATGCCTGCGCCGCGGCTGGCTGTACGCCAAGCCAGTCCTTCAGGCCGTCCTCTGTGACGACATGCAACGGAATGGCAGCATCGGAAGCGGGCGCAAAGGAAAGGGACATAGGAGACCTGACAGATTTGGAATTACATATCGCAGCCTACCTGTTTCCCCGAGGCCCGCAATGGGTCAGATGGTGATATCCTGAATGTCCCAAACCGCCGTCAACGACCGTTCTCCCACGCGGATCAGGCGTGACAGCGTCGCAGCGATTGCCACGTGATTGCGCTGGTCTATGCAATGGGTCACATCACTTGCCACATGGCTAAGCGCATGCATGCCGATTTGATCTGCAATCGCAATCAGGGATCGTGTATTCTTGCGCAACTCGGTCCACGGCCCCTCGCGAAACAGGGCGTCACAATGCGATAAACGCAGCGCAAGCTCTTCCAGCGCGCGGCAAACTACATCCTCTGCTCCGGATTGGCCAAGCTGCGAATACAATGCCCCCAACCGTTCCTGATCGACACTAACACTTTCCATTGGTTTGATTTGCAGAACCTGCATCTTTACTCACCCTTCACTCAGCCCCCACGGCTGAGACGCAATTTGGCGCAAACTGGTGTTGAAATGGTTGCCCCCGGCATGCCTTTTCTCTCGAAACTATGAAAAATTTGGAGTACCCCTGACCAACTTAATCAAGGACCGAGGTTCACATGGACAACGCAAAGCCACTGCCAAGCTATCTGGCGCAACGCTATCACGGGTGGAAAGCGACAGGTTATGCCGAGAACAAAGCGTGGTACAAGCGCCTGGCATCAGACGGCCAACACCCGCGTGCGATGGTGATTTCCTGTTGTGACAGCCGCGTGCATGTAACGTCGATCTTTGGCGCGGATCAGGGTGAATTCTTTATCCATCGCAATATTGCCAACCTTGTGCCACCTTACGAGCCGGACGGGGATCACCACGGTACTTCGGCCGCTGTCGAATACGCCGTGCGGTTCCTCAAAGTCAGTCATCTGATTGTATTGGGGCATTCCAATTGTGGCGGGGTCAAAGGCTGCATGGACATGTGCGAAGGGCATGCGCCCGAGTTGGATGCCAAAGACAGTTTTGTCGGCAGGTGGATGGACATCCTGCGACCGCGCTATGAACTGGTTTCCGGACTGGAAGACCGCGAAGAGCAAATCCGCCAACTGGAAAAACATGCAGTGATGATTTCGTTGGAAAACCTGATGACGTTCCCGTGGATCAAGGATCTGGTCAATGAAGGTGAGTTAACGCTGCATGGCCTTTGGACTGATATTGGTGAAGGTGGCCTTGAACACTACAATTCACAAACACAATCATTTCAACCAGTTTAAGAGGCGCTCCTGAATGGACCAACTGTTTTCGCTTGCTGCGGATAACCTGATCTCGCCGATTATTCTGTCCTTCGCACTCGGAGTCGCCGCGTCCCTTGCACGCTCTGATCTCAGTATTCCCGAAGCGGTGGCCAAAGGGCTGTCGATATATTTGCTTTTTGCGATTGGTTTCAAAGGTGGTGTGAGTGTCGCGGCGCACGGGATCGATGCGACGCTGGGGCTGGCATTGTTGGCTGGTATTGTCTTGTCGGCTGCCCTGCCGTTGGTCGCTTTTGCGCTGTTGCGGTTGATGACGAACATCAGCCGGCTGGATGCAGCAGCAGTCGCTGCGCATTATGGCTCCATTTCAATTGTGACCTTTGTTGCCGCCACCTCAATCCTTGAAAGTCGCGGCGTTGATTCCGAAGGCTATATGGTTGCGGTGGCTGCCGCGATGGAAGCGCCTGCGATTCTATCTGCACTGTGGCTGGTGGCAAAAGGCGGCGGTGAAGGAACCAAGGGCATGGACAGTGCATTGATGCGCGAGATCATGTTGAACGGGTCTATCGTTTTGCTGGTGGGATCGTTCTTTATTGGCTGGGCGACAGGGGAAGAGGGGCTGGCAGAAATTTCCAGTTTCATTGTGTCGCCTTTCAAGGGCGTTTTGTGCTTGTTCCTGCTCGACATGGGTTTGGTTGCGGGACGCGGCCTGCGACAGGGCGGTGGAATTCTGCGTCCCGGCGTGCTGGCTTTTGGGGTGCTGATGCCGTTGATCGGGTCTGTTTTTGGATTGGCTTTTGCAATGGCCTTGGGGCTATCTGCTGGTGGCGTGGCCCTGATGATGGTGCTGTCGGCATCTGCATCCTATATCGCGGTGCCAGCAGCAATGCGGGTTGCTCTGCCAGAGGCGAACCCGTCGTTGTATCTCACGCTCTCTTTGGGCGTGACTTTTCCATTCAACTTGACGCTGGGCATTCCGCTTTATGTGGCGGTGGCCCAGATAGTGACCGGAGGCTAAAGGCATGCAAACACATCAGGCAAAGCGTGTGGAAATCACGATCGAAGCGGTTATGGAATCGCGCCTGACTGATGCACTGAAAAAGGCTGGTGTGACGGGCTACACTGTCTTGCCAGTTCTGGGCGGATCGGGGCGATCCGGTGCATGGAGCAGGGCAGGACAGGTCAGTCGTGCCTCTGGCATGGTACAGGTTGTTTGTATCATCAAGCCCGAGCGACTCGATCGCCTGCTTGAGGGCGCTTTTGCGGTTGTCGATCGTCATATCGGTGTGGTCACGGTAACAGATTGCGACGTGTTGCGCGCAGAGCGGTTTTAACGCGGCCTTAACCGAATCCGCGTCAGTGTCTGGACATGACGTTTGAGACCGTAACACTAAGACTGTCCCGCAGATTGCTAAGCGATGCCAATTCTGTGGCAGCAGGACAAGATGTCACGATCGGCCATCTGGTGCGGCATCTCCTTGCCAAAGAGATTGATCGCCGTCTGGGGCCAAGGACAAACGGGAAACCCGATGAAAATCTGGTCGCTGCTGTTGATGTTCTCCTTACTCAGGAGATGTCCGAAGCAGACGGATGGGACGATCTTGCAGCGCGATTGGTTCATTATGGCTTTGAACTGCGTCCCGATGGCGATGATATTTCCTTGCATAAACGTTTTTGCGGCACACACGTGTGCAAGGGGTCCGACCTCGGCTTTGCCTACCGCACACTTGTCAGACGGTTTGGCTGCGGAATGCATGGACACCCGAGAGGGACGTTGGGCGAGGTATTCGGGGAGGATGAAGTCGCGCAGCACAATCTCAACAGTACGCGAAAAGGACGATTACAGCGCAGCTTGGGGCCTGTTTTCAAAACAGCACCGGATTGGGATACCCTGACATATCGCTTGCAGCGGCGCGGATACGTATTGCGCCCTCAGGGTACAGGTTTGGCCATATACGATGGAAAAGATGGCAGTCACCTGTGCAACACCGCAACAGTCGGCTATCGCTACCGCGCTTTGGTGAAGCAGTTCGGCGCACCGATGCCCGGTCATACGCACGGAATGAAATGGGTGAAGACAAGCCGGCAGCCGGAGCAAGATGAACCAGAGTTTGATGTGATCGACAGAGATTGGCGCATTCTGGATCCACAAACGCAAAACGCCCCGGCACTAGGCCGGGGCGTCTGATCTTACTGCGAAACCGATGCAGTGGATTAGCCTTTTTTCAAGACCTCGCGTCCCAACAACTCTGCGATCTGCACCGCGTTCAACGCGGCACCTTTGCGAAGGTTATCGGAGACGCACCACATGTTCAGGCCGTTATCAATTGTGCTGTCCTGCCGGATGCGGCTGATGAAAGTGGCGAAATCGCCGACACATTCGACGGGTGTGACGTAACCGCCGTCTTCACGCTTGTCGATAACCATAACACCTGGCGATTCACGCAGGATATCGCGGGCCTCATCTTCGTCCAGATGATCTTCGAATTCGATATTGATCGCCTCGGAATGGCCAACGAACACAGGCACCCGCACGCAAGTTGCCGTGACCTTGATCGCTTTGTCGATGATCTTTTTCGTCTCCGCGACCATCTTCCATTCTTCCTTGGTCGACCCATCGTCCATGAACACATCAATATGCGGAATCACGTTGAACGCGATCTGCTTGGTGAACTTGTTCGGCGGTACATCCGACGTCGGATTGTAGATCGACTTGGTCTGATCCCACAGTTCATCCGCGCCTTCCTTGCCGGCACCTGAAACAGATTGATAGGTGCTGACCACCACACGCTTGATCGTGGCACGGTCATGCAACGGCTTGAGCGCGACAACCATCTGCGCGGTCGAGCAATTCGGATTTGCAATGATATTCTTGTTCGCATAATCGTGAATTGCTTCGGGGTTCACTTCGGGCACGATCAGCGGAATGTCAGCGTCATAGCGGTACAAAGACGAATTGTCGATCACGACACAGCCTGCCTTGGCAGCGGCGGGGGCGTACTTCTTGGTCGCTTCGGATCCGACAGCAAACAATGCCATGTCCCAGCCCGTGAAATCAAACGTATCAAGGTCTTTGCATTTCAGCGTCTTATCGCCAAAGCTGACTTCCGTACCCTGCGAACGACGGCTGGCCAAGGCCACGATTTCGTCAACAGGGAACTGGCGTTCGGCCAGAATGTTCATCATTTCGCGGCCCACATTACCTGTGGCACCGACGACGGCGACGCGATAACCCATCTGATTTCTCCAATACTATAGGGATGGTGCGCGGCTCATACACCGCTTGCTTGCCTGTGAAAAGGCCCAGTGCTGCATGGCTGGCTTGCTTCCTTCCTTGCGTGTTAGGTTTGTTGAAACAGTCGGGGTACCATACGTGACGCTACGGGATCAATTTTACGACACGCTGCCGCGGGTGAACGCCTTCGACCAGCTCACGCAATCAGAACGATATGCCACCATACCGGAAGGTTGGTGGATCGGCGCTGCGGACATCGTGAACTCAACCGGACTGGTCGAGTTGGGTCAGTTCAAAAAGATCAACATGGTGGGGGCAGCCGTAATTTCTGCCTTGATGAATGCGCTCAAAGGGGAGGCGTTTCCGTTTGTGTTTGGCGGCGATGGTGCAGGTTTTGCGGTATCGCCCCAAGATGAAGCCGCCGCGCGGGATGCTCTGGCCCGCGTTGCGCGCTGGGCTTTGACTGAATTTGATATTGAAATGCGCGTGGCCCTTGTTCCTGTGACAGATGTGCGCGCGGCAGGGGTGGATGTGCGTGTGGCACGGTTTCAGGTATCCGATGGCGTGGATTATGCGATGTTCGACGGCGGCGGGCTAAATTGGGCGGAAACGCAAATGAAGGCGGGGCATTACACGATTGATCCCGCTCCGGCGGGAAGTGTGCCGGATTTGACAGGCCTTTCGTGTCGCTGGTCCCAAATGCCGACACGTAATGGCACGATCTTGTCGCTGCTTGTTTCTCCGATTGAGGGGGCCGCGCCGGATCAGATCGCGAAGGTCTATGACACCATTGTTGCGCTGGCTCAGGCGCTTGATCGCGGTGGTCATCCGGCCCCCGTGACGGGTCCGGGATCAAGCTGGCCGCCAAAGGGTGCCAAGCTGGAAGCCCATGCCGCCCACGGCGCGGGATCGCTTGGTGGGGCACGCTTGAAGGTTCTTTTTGAGTCCTTTGTTGCTTGGGTGCTGATCAAGACGGGTATCAAACTAGGCGGTTTTGACGCCCGCCGTTATGCCCGAACCGTTGGCGAGAATGCAGATTTCCGAAAGCTGGACGATGGATTGAAAATGACGCTTGATTGTGATGCGGACACGCAGGCCAAGATCGAAGCCGTGCTTTCGAATGCGGCCAAGGCTGGTCTGATCAACTACGGTGTGGCAACGCAGGACGAAGCGATGATGACGTGCATTGTGCCATCCATCTTGACTGATGATCATGTGCACTTCATCGATGGCGCAACTGGCGGTTATACGCTTGCGGCGTCTCGGATGAAGGCACAGATCAAAGGGTGATCATTCCGTTTGATCGCGGCTGAACAGGTAGACGGCAAAGCCAACAGCAAGGGCGATGGTGAACAACAGGAAAACGGCAACATAAGGCGCGGCAGCGGTCTCGGCTGGCAATGAAGCACGATAGATGCGGCCTGATGCGAACTGCGCTACGCCAACACCGCCGATGCTGAAAAGGTTCAACATCGTTACCCCCCGCCCGATCAGATGCGGCGGCAGAAAACTGCGCCCGTGGGCCATGATGACCGGATAGGTCATACCGAAAAAGCCGATCATGCACAGTAGGGTAACGGAAAGGAACATGTCTTGGGCAGGCATCAGTATCAACCAGCCACCGGCAAACAATGTGATCGCGGTGCCGCCGGCAATCATCCATTTGCGTGATGGAAACAACCTGTCTGCTGGTCCATAGGCCAGCGCACCTGCAACCATGGCGATGCCCATTAACAGGCTTGCCTGTCCGATGGCCCCTGTGCTCGCGCCAAAAACATCAGCAAGATACGGGCCGATCCACAAACCGCGCACTGCACCCGAAATGGCATAGGTGACGCCCATCAGAGGAAAGATGAACCACAACGCGCGGATACGCATCAATTCACCCAACGAACCTTTACGCCCGTCCCCGGATTTCTCGGGGTCACTCACCAGCACCAAAGTCCCGAAGGCAACAAGCGCCGACAGGCCGGCCAACCCCCAAAGGGAGGTGCGCCAGCCGAGGGTTTCGGCTGCGAACGCCATTGGATAGGCGGCAACAAGGTTGCCCATACTGCCCAGCCCAACCATCATCGACGCAAGGACGGCAAACTGTGCAGGCGGGTATACACGTGCAAAAATGTAATAGGAGGCCATCAATACCGGGGCACATCCAACGCCGATCAGCGACATGGCGATACTAATATGGATCGGTGTGGTTGCCAGCGCAAATATGGCGGCACCGCCACCGCCACCTACCAGCAACAGCCAGCCTGCGGTGCGGCGTGGTCCGATGCTGTCCAACGCAGCCCCGATCGGGATTTGGCAGGCCGCAAATGTCAGGAACCAAAGGCCGGAGGCAAAGGCCAGATCATCCGGCGTTGCTCCGATGTCTTGTTCTAGGATTTCTGACAAAACCGCCAAAAACGCGCGAAAAAATTGGCTGAGCACATAGGCCAGCCCCAGCAGAAAAATACCCGCGTTCATATCAGTTTTTGTTCTTCCATTTTGCGCTAAGGGCCTGTGCATTGCGTTTTAGCAAAAGGACATCTGCCCCAACAGCCACGAATTGCGCCCCGGCTTCAAGAGCGTTTTCAGTCATTGGATCATGGGTCGAAAGAATGCCGGGGGCTTTGCCCGCAGCGCGGACGCGACGCAGGGCGTCCATAATCACGCTTTGCACGTCCGCGTGCAGCGCATTGCCCATGTGGCCCATGTCCGCTGCCAGATCGGCAGGTCCGATGAAAACACCGTCAATTCCATCCAGTGCAAGGATGTCATCAAGGGCCGCGATTCCCTTGGCGCTTTCGACTTGTACGAGCAGGCAGATTTGTGCGTCGGCCGTGGTGCCATAATCGGCGATTTCCGAGAACCGCGCAGCGCGGGTCAGCGCATACCCGACACCGCGATCCCCGTGCGGCGGATACGTCACGTCACGCACCAGCTGTGCGGCCTGTTCCGCACTATCCACCATTGGCACCAGCACTGTCTGCGCGCCCGCATCCAGTATCTGTTTGATCATATAGGTTTCGCCAATTGGCACCCGAACAACGGCATGGCTGTCGGATGCCTCCAACACCTGAAGCTGCGCAAGGATAGATCGCAAATCATTTGGCCCGTGTTCACCATCAATCACCAGCCAGTCAAAACCGGCCGTGCCCATTAACTCGGCGCTAAAGTTATCGGCAAGACCAAGCCAGCAGCCAAAGACGGTCTCGCCGTTCTTAAGGGCTTTCTTGAACGGGTTGTGGGGCGCTGGCATTATGATCTTCCTCCGACTGGGGCATGTCGCACCCTAGACGGGACGTGTCATCTTTGACCAGAGGGGCCGCGCCTTCATCTTCTGTCGCAAGCAGATCCCGCAGCTTCTTCAGGGACGGTCGCAGCGGCGAAGTTGTGGTTCCTGTTGCATCAATCGGCTGGGTCGCCTGTGCAATCCCTGCCATGCCAGGCGCGCGCAACACGCCATCCCGCAGCATTTCGTTGAACAACTGCTTTGCCGCGTCGGGTGCAATGTGCAGCTGACGCGCCAAAATCTCTGGGCTGCATTTGTTTTGTGCACGTGCGATCAGTTGCGCCCACGCATAGGTGCCTGCAGGAATTGCCATTTGTCGGCTTGCGGCCACAGCAGTGGGCAGTGGGATCAACGGGGCGGCTGCCAAAGCCACCAGTGAGGTGGTGAATTCACGTCTGTTCATATGTTTAAACTATGTGGAGCGTGAACGGATAACACGGGGAAACTCACAGAACCTTGATCACATCCTTGTCGATGGCCAGCATATAGCCACGCCGCGCGATGTTTTTGACCAGCAGCTCACTGACGATCTGGTTTCCCAAAGTATCGCGCAAACGCTTGATCCGTGTCGCCCCTGCGGCTTCATCACAATCGGCTGCATTGCGTCCTGAAATCACGCCCTCGATTTCGCTCCCCGACATTACATCATCGTCCATCCGCGCTTCTGCCAGCACCGACATCGTCTCCATCGCGGCATCGGTTAGTTTGAAGCCGAGGTTGTTCAGGTAGACGGTATTTTCCTCGCGACTGATCAGCAGGGAATTCACCTGAATGCCGGCACGTTCAATCTGTGCCATGCGGCGGTTGAAGGTGATCAACATGATCAGAAACACCAGCGCCGCTATCAACATGGCTGTGGCAAAAACCAGCAGGACAAATATCACCAAACGGTAGCTGGCGAGTGTGTCGGAAAATGCCGTGCCCGATTGCGCAAGAATCTCCAGCAATTTGATTTCTGAACCGGAGGTCAGATCGTCGTTTTCGACAAAGATTCGCTCCACCTGTGCATTGAACAGGTTCGCATCCGGCAAGGTCCAGAACAGCACAACCGCACCCGCGATCAGCAAAGCCACGATGCCTACAATCCCGAACCCGACAAAGCGGCGCAAGTCAGAAGCGGAGGTAGTTTTGTCCGGCACTGTCTTTCCTTTGCGCAAGTCCGTCGTCCCCGAAAGTGGAAACGACATTAAGAAGGGTCCAGCCTTGGGCGGCCAAACGGGGGGCGAGTTCAGAGGCTGCACTGGCCGCGTCACAAGCTCCGTTAATCTGCGCGACACCATAATGCAGACGCAGAGGGTTGTCCTGTTTGGCTTTGTAATCAGCATAACATCCCGCCGCATGCGCGGGCAGGCCAAGCGTCATCACAAGGCTAAGGACAAGAATGAATGTTGTCTGTTTCATGGGCCTATCTGTGCGCCTTTGTGCGCTGTTATTCAATATCAGACGGGTAATGACAGGACCGTTATTGGATAACACCGGGCTGTTATTGCCTGACTTTTGGCATTTGCCCCAGATTGATTCCATCAAAGCGCGGGCTGTCCTGCTGGCGCATCAGAGAGGATCAGACTTATGTACCGCACCTTTATCACCACCATTGCCGCAGCCTCTATTGCGCTCACAGCATTCGGTGCTGCCCCTGCCTTTGCAGGAGAGCGCGAAAACGCCCGTGCAATCGCAGCCATTCTAGGCATCGCCGCTGTTGGGGCGTTGATCCACAAGAACAACAAGAAGGACAAACATCGTGCTGAAACCCACCGTCCAGCACCTGTTTATCAAGAACCAGTCTATAAAAAGCCGAAGACACATACGCCGAAATACGCCCAACCAATCCATGATACCCCCCGTTATCAGCACCCCAAGCCGCGCCCCCTTCCACAGCGCGCACATCGCAAACTTTTGCCCAAGCAGTGCTTTCGTGCGTTCGAAACCTATCGCGGCAAAGTGCGGATGTTCGGGAAACGTTGCCTGAAGCGCAACTTCCAATTTGCACATCGTTTACCGCGCCAATGCCAGTATATCTTTGACACCCCACGCGGCGATCGCCGCGGATACGAAGCACGCTGTTTGCGCGAACATGGATACCGTTTGGCGCGGGGATAACACCGCGTCTTGATCTGGGTGGCAAGTCCCTGCCATTCGGATACCTGGAGGGAGACGTTCGGGCGTCTCCCTCTTTTTATGCCTTGCAGTTCTCTCTGCGTTTCGGTTTGGAAAGACCATGAAACCAGATTTTAGTTTTGAAGCTCAGGCCATCGCGCAAGGGTACACCCGCATCGCTGGCGTGGATGAAGTCGGGCGCGGCCCTTTGGCGGGGCCGGTCACCGCGGCGGCGGTTATATTGGATCCTGCGCGCATTCCCGAAGGACTGAACGATTCCAAAAAGCTGACGCAAAAAGCACGGCAAAGATTGTATGACGAGATCATGGAGGTCGCCGATGTCAGCATTGCGCATGCGTCGGTCGAGGAAATCGACAACCTGAACATCCTGCGCGCCAGCCATCTTGCGATGATGCGCGCGCTGGACGGCCTCAAAAACCCTGCAGATTACGCATTGATTGACGGAAACATGTTGCCGCGTGATCTGATCCTGCCCGCAGAAACAATCATCAAGGGTGATGCACGTTCGCAAAGCATTTCGGCGGCCTCAATTATGGCTAAAGTTTGTCGAGATTGTGTCATGTTGTCCTTGGCGCAACAGCACCCCGGATACAGTTGGGAGACGAACATGGGATATGGATCAAAAAGCCACATCTCAGCGCTGCAAAATCTTGGCATAACCCCACACCATAGACGTTCGTTCAAACCCGTACACAAGATGTTGTAGCAAGAAATTTTCTTAACTGTTTGATTCAAAAAACAAATTGACCGCGAATCATCTTTGACTCATCCTGATCCCAACCAAACGAGCACAAAATGTGCCGGGGACAGAGGCAGAAAATTGATGAAGACGATTGAGAAAAGCACCGCGGTGCTTCCGCTGAACACGATCCTTGACGGTGACTGCATCGAAGCGATGAACGCGCTTCCTGCGGAGTCGATCGATCTGATTTTCGCCGATCCACCTTACAACTTGCAACTGCGCGGCGATCTGATGCGTCCTGACAATTCCAAAGTGGATGCAGTTGACGATGAATGGGACCAGTTCGCGAGTTTCAAGGTTTATGATGAATTCACCCGTGCTTGGCTCAAAGCTGCGCGCCGTTTGCTCAAGCCTAATGGGGCAATCTGGGTCATCGGCAGCTATCATAACATCTTTCGGGTCGGCGCTTCTTTGCAGGATGCAGGTTTCTGGATTCTGAATGATGTGGTTTGGCGTAAATCCAACCCGATGCCGAACTTTCGGGGAAAACGGTTTACGAACGCCCACGAAACGATGATCTGGGCAGGTAAGGACGAGAATTCCAAGTACACCTTCAATTATGAGGCGCTAAAGGCGCTGAATGAAGGGATTCAGATGCGCTCCGACTGGGTGCTACCGATTTGTACGGGCCACGAGCGGTTGAAGAACGATGAAGGCGACAAAGCCCACCCGACCCAGAAACCCGAAAGCTTGCTGCATCGCATTCTGGTCGGGTCGTCCAACCCGGGTGATGTGATCCTTGACCCTTTCTTCGGCACCGGCACAACAGGTGCGGTTGCCAAAATGTTGGGCCGTGATTTTATCGGGATCGAGCGTGAAGAGGCGTATCGTAAGGTTGCCACCAAACGCTTGAGCAAGGTTCGCAAATTTGATCGCGAGGCCTTGCAGACCACCACATCCAAACGTGCGGAGCCGCGCGTGCCCTTTGGCCAGCTGGTTGAACGTGGCATGTTGCGCCCGGGCGAAGAGCTCTACTCCCTGAACGGACGTCACAAGGCCAAGGTCCGGGCCGATGGCACGCTGATTGGCGCAGACGTTAAGGGATCAATCCATCAAGTAGGGGCAGCTTATGAAAAGGCCCCAAGCTGCAATGGATGGACTTACTGGTGCTTTAAGAAGGATGGCAAACGCGTGCCGATTGACCTTCTTCGCCAGCAAATCCGGGCCGAAATGGCCAACTGATTTTACCGAACACCGCCGGTGCCTGCGGCCTTCCACATGAAGGGCGCCTATAAAGGCACTTACCTTAACCCCGCCCTCGTGGCGGGGTCTTTTTTTGTGTGTTAGACTTTTGTCATCTCGACAGGGAACGATAGAGTGTTGCTGAGCATCGTTACCACATCAAACCCTGATGTATTACATCAGATCTATCTAAAATTCCTTAATCTGCCGATTGCCCGATAGTGTGCCGGCAGGCGTATCAACTTATATCCATGAGACCCGCCTGAAATCCCTGCACTTGGAGCTTGGAAACAACAGCTGGTTCAAATGGTCTTTCGGTCGCGTTTCGCTTGCAGCACATCGTGGACATAACGTCCGTCGAATTCCGTTTTGCTCAGGACGTAGGCTACACCGGCTGTTGCGGCTTTTTCCCACATAAAGGGAGAAGGCCAATCACTGACCATGATCACCGGAATATCGGCCATTTTCGGATCTTTTGCCAGCTCAAGCGCAAAATCTGCGCCCAACCCGTCAGGCAAATTGTTGTCCAAGAGAATGAGAGCAGGTTCCTTTTTTTTCAGTGCCCGGCGCGCCGATTCCAATGTTGAGGCAACTTCTATCCGCATTTGTTCACGGGCCTTCTTCATTACGCGGGCCAGCTTTTCGCAGTCAAAATCGCTGTCTTCCACGATCAGGCAAGTCTCAAAACCTTGCCCGCCAGATGCTGCTGTATTTGTCATCAACATACGTTACCCCCTTCAAACGAAGTGCGGGATCACAGGTGACAGACAAGGCTTAAGATTGTGTGTTGAACCTAGCGTGGTGGTGGCGTGAGGTGTTTGTTGTAGTCGGACCAATCCGTTATTTCAGGGTAATACATCCCCCGCCAGACGCGCACCCGCGGATTCATGATGCGCCGCCACAAAGGCGGAAACATCGCGGCCATGGTCATTACGGGATAGCCAAAAGGCAGTTGTGGCGCCTCGTCTGACCCGTGGTTTTGCAGGAGTGGAAAGCGGCGGTCGGGCTTATAATGATGATCGGAATGGCGTTGCAGGTTGATCAATAGCCAGTTGGACGCCTTGTGGGCTGCATTCCATGAATGGTGCGGTTTGACGTGTTCATATTTGCCATGACCCAGATGTTTGCGCGTTAACCCGTAATGTTCGATGTAGTTAACCAATTCCAGCTGCCAGATGGCAACACCGGCCTGAAACATAAACAGCATCACACCGGACCAACCGCCAAGCATCAGCGCAAGGATCAGACACAGGCCTTGCAAACCCCAATACTTGAAAAACGGATTACTGAAATCTGTCCACGGTAATTTCTTGCGTGCCAGCATTTCTGCTTCGGCCTTGAAAGCGGAATGCAGCGACTCGCGCAGGACACGGGGGTAGAAACGGTGGAACCCTTCATTGTAGCGGGCGGTCACCGTGTCCCTCGGTGTTGCGACATAGCGGTGATGCACCAGCAGGTGTTCGGACCGAAAATGGGAATAGAGCACCATCGCCAGCAGTACATCTGCCAGAAATCTTTCCAGTTTGTTTTTCTGGTGCATCAATTCGTGACTGTAGTTGATGCCAATTGTACCCGTCATCACGCCCACGCCAAAGAACAGCGCAATCCGTTCAAAGGTTCCCAGATGCTCTGCCTGTGGCACATACCAGATCAGGCCAAAGACAGTTAGAAATTGTGCAGGCACCCAGATCAGCGTGACAAGGCGATACCAATACAGATCATCATCATCCGCCTCCAGATCCGCGTTATCGAGATTCAGGCCAAGCACGGCATCTAGGACTGAAAACAAGAACCACGTGACCAGCGGCAGCAACGCAATTGTCCATCCACCGGACATGGCGGCGATCCATGCCAACGGGATCAGGCCCAGTGACAACCAAAATGGCAGAGCGCGCGACAACTGGCTTACCTCAGCGCGGGAAATATCGGGGTATTGGTTCATTTCGGTGCGAGACCTCGGGCAGCTTGAAACAGAAAGAATATAACGCAGTTCGCTAGCTGCTCAAAGCGGCGACATTGGGTCAGCCCTGTGACAAATTGAACGCTTTGCGCATTACGGTCGGCAGGTCGCTGGGCCGAAATTCGCTTGGAAGTCGAAAGACTCCTTTGGCCGGATTTGCCTTTGCCGGAACGCTTGCACGTTTTACCGTTAAGATCAGATGAAAATGTGTGAAAGTATGGCGCACTTCACCCGCCAAATCCTG
This sequence comes from uncultured Sulfitobacter sp., assembly GCA_947501805.1. Lineage (GTDB taxonomy): Bacteria > Pseudomonadota > Alphaproteobacteria > Rhodobacterales > Rhodobacteraceae > Sulfitobacter. Next base: position 371,453 of record CANMXJ010000003.1, read on the forward strand.
CCAGTCGGCCTGCATAGGCGGTGTACCAAGCGGGAGGGGCTTACTTGTATCGACCCACTCCGATCCGGGCCAGCCAAGCATCCCGCCAAGTAGCCCTTTGTCAGGGCGGGTTTCCAGCAACCACGCACCATCTTCACGCTGCGCGAGGTAAACAGTGCCATGACGCACAGGTTTTGGCTTCTTCGGGGTCTTCTTTGGCAGTTCCGACTGGGTGCCGGCAATTCGTGCCGCACAGGGATCACGCCACGGGCAAATTCCGCAAGCTGGTGATTTCGGTGAACAGATCGTTGCGCCAAGGTCCATAACGGCTTGTGCATAATCGCCCGGGCGCACATGTGGCGTTAAAGCCTCCGCTTTGCCCATCAACTCTGGTTTGGCAGCGGGCAGAGGTGTGTGAATGTCATAGAGACGCGACATCACCCGTTCTACATTGCCGTCTAAAACAGTGAACGGCAGATCAAACGCAATGGACGATACGGCCGCTGCCGTATAGGGGCCAATTCCGGGTAAAGTAAGCAGTGCCGCGTGATCGGCAGGGAATTCTCCATCATGATCCGCGACCACAGCGCGGGCGCATTTCAACAGGTTACGCGCCCGCGCGTAATAGCCAAGTCCGGCCCATTCACCCATGACATCCGCGTCTTGTGCTGCCGCCAGATCGCGCACTGTCGGCCAGCGTGTCACAAAGCGCCGAAAGTAGTCGCGGACGGTTGCAACGGTGGTCTGTTGCAACATGATTTCGCTCATCCAGATGCGGTATGGATCGGGGCGCTGACCCTCTTTGCGCAACAGAGGTCCGACCCGCCACGGCATTTCGCGGGCATGTATATCATACCATTCCAGTAACAGGCGCGGCAGGTCATCTTGGCTGGTGGTCTCACGCAATGTTTATGGCTCCAATTGGCGGCTTGGGCTGGTGGTGCAGGGGCAATACGCTATGATGCGTACAAGCATATTCAAGGAAACATAGTCATGCCGCCACGGCGTACCAGCACAAAAGGGTTCAAGCGCACCGACAGTTTGTTGTCGGGGCAAATCCGGCGTGCATCCGAGACCCGTGGCTTTGCGCAATCGCGGCTGTTGACCCAATGGACCGAGGTTGCGGGTACCGATATCGCGGCCATCGCACAGCCTGTGGAAATCGGCTATGCCCGTGGCGGCATGGGGGCAACGCTGACCTTGCTGACCAATGGGGCCAATGCGCCAATGCTCGAGATGCAAAAGGAACAAATTCGCAAACGGGTCAACGCCGTCTATGGCTATAACGCTATTGCGCGGGTCCGGATCACACAGACCGCGGCAACCGGATTTGCCGAAGGAAAAGTGGCGTTCGGGCACAAGACGAAAGCGGACAATATCCAGAAATTTGATCCTGCCCTGCGTCAAAAAGCAGCGGAGACAGCCAGACCCGTAACAGACGATGGTTTGCGCGACGCTCTTGCACGTCTGGGTGAGAACATATTGAACAAGACGAACCGCTGAAAAGCAGACAAAGGAAATACAGATGCAACGTAGAAACATGATTCTGGGCGCTTTTGCCGTCGTCGGTCTGGGCGGCTGGGCCTGGACCAGCCAGCGGAGTGGGAATTCCACAGAGCTGACCAACCTGCCGGGTGCTGCAAATGCACAATCCACCTCGGCTGACGTAGACACCAGCGGCATTACAGACATGGTGCTGGGCAATCCTGACGCGGCGGTGACGGTAACGGAATATGCGTCCTTTACCTGTCCGCATTGCGCGACATTCCACACAGGGGCGTTCAAGCAACTCAAGGCGGATTATATCGACACCGGCAAGATCAAGTTCATTTACCGTGAGGTCTATTTTGACCGTCCGGGCCTGTGGGCATCAATGATTGCGCGTTGCGGCGGGACGGAAAAGTTCTTTGGCATCGCGGACCTGATCTACAAAGGCCAATCCGAGTGGGCGCGTGCAGGTGAACCCGCTGCTATCGTCGAAGAACTGCGCAAGATTGGCCGTTTGGCCGGTCTGGAGAACGCAAAGCTTGAGGCGTGCTTGCAGGACGGAGAGCAGGCGCAGGCGCTGATGGCATGGTATCAGGGCAACGGTGAGCGGGACGGTATTTCCTCGACCCCGAGTTTCGTGATCAACGGCTCTTTGCATGCCAACATGTCCTATGCGGATATGCAAAAGCTGATCGACAAGGAGCTTGGCAGCTGATGTCCGGTCCTCTTGCGGGTTTGAAGGTCGTCGAAATGGCGCGGATCCTTGCTGGCCCATGGGCTGGCCAGACTCTGTCTGATCTGGGTTGTGACGTAATAAAGGTGGAAAGCCCTGATGGGGATGACACGCGCCAATGGGGCCCACCCTTTGTGACGCGCGGGGAGGACGTTTCGGCGTCCTATTTCCATTCCACCAATCGGGGCAAAGCGAGCGTCACCATCGACTTTCGCACGGATGCGGGCCAAGCCCAGCTCAAAGTGCTACTCAAGGACGCGGATATCGTTATTGAGAACTTCAAGACGGGGGGGCTTGCGAAATACGGCTTGGACTATGACAGCCTCAAGCAGGAATTTCCCAAGCTGATCTATTGCTCGATCACCGGCTTTGGTCACACCGGTCCGTATTCCCATCGCGCGGGATACGATTTCATCATTCAAGGCATGTCAGGTCTGATGTCGGTTACAGGCGAACCGGACCGACAGCCGCAAAAGTCGGGCATGGCGATTACCGATCTGTTCACGGGCATCTATGCAAGCACCGCCATTTTGGCGGCTGTGCATCAACGTCACCAAACGGGCAAGGGTCAGCATATCGACATGGCCTTGCTGGATTGTGCTGTTTCGATCATGGGCAATCAGGCGATGAATTATCTGACAACGGGCGTGGCCCCGACACGTATGGGCAACGCGCATCCGAACCTGACGCCTTACGAAGTGTTTGAAACCAGTGACGGCCATATCATCATCGCCACTGGCAATGACAGCCAATATCAGCGTTTGTGCCGCATACTGGATCTGGAGGACATGGCAACGGCCCCCGAATACCTCAAGAACTCGGATCGCATCGCCCATCGTGGCAGCATGATTCCACGCCTCGCCGAAGCCACACGCACGTTCACCCGCGATGCCTTGTTGGAGGCTTGTGAGGCGCAGGGTGTTCCGGCGGGACCGATCAACAACCTTGATGATGTTATGGCTGATCCGCAAGTAATTGCGCGGGGTATGCAGATAGAACTGGATGGTGTGCCGGGTTTGCGCTCTCCTTTCCGGTTTTCGGATGCAGAACTTTCCTTGCACAGACCTGCGCCGACGCTGGGTGAAGACAATTAGGACTGGACCAACCCGTTAAAAAGTCGGTTCGAAGCCTTTGATAGATTGGCGCTAATGCGCGGAATCATGTTTGGGATAATCCCGTTATCCCAAACACACATTGCTTAAAATCCGGCAATACTGGCAGCTAGGGACGTGGCAACCGCGCCAGCCGCTCAAAAAGCGCATTGTCCGCTGCGAGCGTTAGGCGAACTGGCAGCGTAATCACTTTGGTCCGGAAGCTTGCAGGCAATCGCACGGCGTCTTTCTCTGTTGTGACGAGTTGGGCGTTTCGGGCTGCAGCATCGGCTTCAAGACGCGCCATCAACGCGGGCGTTAAGGGTTGGTGGTCATCCAGAGCTTCGGCATGAACCAGCTTTGCCCCCAGTTTGCGTAAAGTGGCGAAGAACTTCTCCGGATACCCGATTCCGGCAAAGGCAAGAACAGGTGTATCGGTCCAGTCCATGCCAGTTTGCAAGGGTTCCAGCGCGGCTTGCACATGTGCCACTTGCGCGGGTAGGTTATCGGGCTTGAACGATGCCTGCGCGGTGGCATCACCGATGGAAACCAACACATCGGCGCGTGCCAAACCCACAGCGGCAGGTTCTCGCAGCGGCCCTGCAGGGAGACATAGACCATTGCCAAACCCGCGTGCCGCATCAACCACAACAATTGCAATGTCATAAGCCAGTGCCGGATTTTGAAACCCGTCATCCAGAACAACCACAGTTGCACCGGCCTTTTGCGCCGCCAAGGCACCGGCAGCACGATCCTTGGCCACCCAAACTTCGGCAAAAGCGGCAAGCAAAAGTGGCTCATCGCCAACATCTGCAGCCGTGTGTCGTGCAGGGTCGACCAGAACCGGACCTTCCAGTTTTCCTCCGTAACCACGTGAAACGATATGAGGTTCGTGAAACAGCCCGCGCAAATGTTCGACAACGGCGATGACAGTTGGCGTTTTGCCTGTGCCGCCTGCATTGATGTTGCCGACACAGATCACCGGAATATCCAGCTTTCGCGGTGTGCCTTGTGCCAGCCGCCGGGCCGTCGCGCGCGCATAGAGGGCCCCTAACGGACGCAAGGTGTGGGCGCGCCAATCCGGTTTGGACTTGTTCCAGAATGTCGGGGCGCGCATCATGGTCGGCTCAACTCAAGATCGAGCGCGTTCTGCACCATGTCTATCACCTTGTCAGTCAACGCCGCGCCCTGACTGATCACATCCCAGCCTGCATGGGCCATCGTTGCGGCCTGATCGGGTGCGATCAAACGGGATACCGCGGTGCTGAGGGCACCTGCGTCATTCACGATCCGCGCGGCACCTGCCGTGGCCAGCCGCGAATAGGAAGGCATGAAATGGCGTACCTTGGGGCCGTAGAGGATGGCGGATCCCAATGCTGCGGCTTCAAGCGGATCACATCCCCCCTCACCAGGAAAAAGAGTCGTGCCAAGAAAGGAGACGGGGGCCACACGATAGAAAAGCCCGCGGTCGACCGCATCCGTGCTGATCATCAACTGCGTTGTATCGTCAGGAAACTGGCCGTCGTCCCACCGGATTGTGGTCAGGTCACGCTCGGCTGCCTGTTCAGCGATCTGATCCAGATCATCCGACGCCTTCGGGTGCAAGATCAGCAACAACCGGTGCGACAGGCGCAAAGCCTGTTTGTGTGCGGCCAGAACCGTTGATACTTCGTTTGCCATCACTTCTGTTGCAAACCATGCTGGTCGCCCCCGCATCACTGCAGACATTTCTGTAAGATCGGAATCCGCACATGGCAGCACCTGACCGCCAGCAAGCAACGGCGAGGTCTGCTCGGCCTTTTGGCTGGGCACGCCCATCTGGATCAGGCGTTTATATCCCTCTGCCGATCTTGCAAACGCAGCGGTGAATTGCGTCACAAGTTGCCGTGTCAGATCTGGCAACCAACGGTCGCGCGGTTTGTCAAAACCGCGCACGTCCGCGTCAATCAGGAACATCGGATGACGCCGTTGGGCCGTTTCAATCATGAGGTTCGGGCGCAATCCGCCCCAAACCCAAATGCAGGTATCCGGTACCCATTGATCAAGAAAGGCCTTTACAGACGCGGGATGTTCACTTGGAACGCTGATCTGGATCAGCGCGGCATCACTGCGCGCGGGCGGCGGGGTGCCAACGCCTTCGTCCTCAGGCAAGGTCAGTAACACAGTGAGGTCGGGACGCACATTGATCAGACGGAGGGCAAGGTCTTGAACTGCAAGCAGATTGGCCGGTTCGCCCACATGTATCCACACCAACTCGCCCGCAGGACGCGGAATTTGCGGTACATCTATCTGCGCCGGTTCACGCCGCACAAGGGCGCGGTATGCTGCCAACCCAAGCGAGCGCGCCATGGCTGGCTTAACCCAGCTCTTCCGTGGGGGATGCGGGTGTTGCTTCGTCCCGCAGACGGTGTAGGTGGGCGATAAAGTACCGCATATGGGCGTTATCCACCGTGCGCTGTGCTTCGTTCTTCCATGCATCATAGGCTGCTTCATAGGTCGGGAAGATGCCGACAACATGAATGTCATCGACATTCTTGAAGGTGTTTTCGCTTGGCGTTACCAGTTCACCACCAAAGACAAGGTGCAGGCGTTGGGTCATGTTATGGTCCTTTGAAATACGTTAGACGCTTGCAACGTGGGTACCCAGATGGGTCTGTTCACGCAAGGGCGTCGATAAGCGTCCCGCAAACTACGTTGCCCCCGGCAACCACACCATTCAGGCGGGGATCGGTATTGTTGAACGTCAAGGGCGCTCCGGTTTTATCCAGCGCACAGCCGCAAGCCTCGGTCGTGATCAGGGCACCCGCGGCGATATCCCATTCCCAGCAGGGATGCAGCGTCAGCATCGCCTCAAACCGCCCCTCGGCCACAAGTGCCAGACGATAGGCCAGAGAAGGGCGATAACCGCGCTTGAACTCTGGTGCTTCATGCGAACTCCAGTAGTCGGCCGCCAAGACCCGCTTGGCCGCAAGTACTGTCGCGGCTTTGAGGGAACCGTTGGCAGTTGCGCATATGGGCATACCGTTAAGGGTTGCCCCCTGGCCCAGTGCAGCAGAGTAAAGCTTGTCGCGCATCGGCAGATATACAACAGCGGCTGTGATCACCCCGCGTTCGGCAACAGCAATCGAATGCGCCCAAGTGTTGGAGCCTTCGACAAAACTGCGCGTGCCGTCGATCGGGTCCACGATAAACACGCGGTCCTGTGATAGACGGTCGGTATTGTCTTCTGTTTCCTCTGACAACCAACCGTAATCGGGCCGCGCAAGGCGCAACGTCGAGCACAGCAGATCGTTCACCGCGAGGTCGGCAGCCGTCACCGGTCCCGCACCGCCGGGTTTATCCCAACGTTGCGCGGTCTTGCCAGCAAAGCTGGTTGCGACGCGCCCTGCCATGCGAGCCGCATCAATCAGAAGAGGCAGATCATGCGCCGGCAAGGGTCATTCCCGAAACCAGAACGGAGGGCACAACACGACTGAGGTGCGTGCGGGCATCATTCGCAGGGATCATGGTGCGTAACATATCGCGTAAATTTCCTGCGATGGTACATTCGTTGATCGCGTGGGTTACCTCGCCATTTTCGACCCACAGACCAGAAGCGCCGCGCGAATAATCACCAGTGTTGGGATTGATCGTGCTGCCGATCATTGACGTGACCAACAATCCGGTTCCCATATCGCGGATAAGATCGTCACGGGTTTGTTCACCTTGTGTCAATGCGATGTTCCAGTTGGACGGCATCGGAGCCGACGAGGTACCACGCGCTGCGTTCCCGGTCGGGGTCAGACCCAGCTTGCGGGCGTTCGCCAGATCCAGCGTCCAGCCTTGCAGCACGCCGTTTTCGACAAGCATCCGTTTTGCGGTTGGCAGGCCTTCGGCATCAAAGGGGCGCGAGCCGCTTGTACGGGGGCGATGCGGATCTTCGATAAGCGACAGATGGTCCGGCAGGACAGCATCCCCAAGCGCATCGCGCAAGAACGAAGCGCCCCGCGCCACAGCACTGCCGTTTATTGCGGACAAAAGATGCCCGATCAGCGAGGACGAAATGCGTTCGTCAAATAACACGGGAAACGCACCGGTTGGTGGCTTGCGGGCATCCAGACGTGCAATCGCACGCTGACCCGCACTGGTCCCGATGTCACCTGCACTGCGCATGTCATTTTGGAAAATGCGGCCATCACCGTCATAATCCCGTTCCATACCTGCACCTGTGCCCGCGATAGCGACGCAGGACAAACCGCGATCCGTGCGGCGGTAACCACCCTCAAATCCGTTACTCATGGCGGTGTACACTTCTTGTGCACCATAGCCTGCGCTGGCAGCCTGCACTTGCGTCACACCTTTGACGGCCAAAGCAGCGGCTTCGGCTACCGCAGCGTCTTCTTGCAAAGTTTGTGGAGAAGGTTCGGGTGTCTCATCGTAAAGTTCTAACGCGCCAATATCCCATTCGGTTGCCAACTGGTCCGGGTCGGCAAGACCGGCATAGGGGTCTTCGGGTGCTTCCCGCGCCATTGCAACTGCACGCACCGCCATTTCTTCAATCGTGCGGGCCGATACATCTGACGCGGAAACTGTTGCGGCCCGTTGTCCGACAAGAACCCGCAGGCCGATATCAATCCCCTCGGACCGCTCTGCCTGCTCCAGCGCGCCGCCGCGTACGTCAACAGAAACGGATGTAGCCTGCACCGCTTTGGCGTCTGCTGCATCCGCACCGGCGCGCTTGGCAGCCTGCAAAAGCGCGTGGGTCAACGCATCGAGAGGTTGTGACATACAAGAAAGCTCCGTTGAAGGGATGGAGCAGAGGTAACGCTCTGCATGGTTAAGAACAAGTGCAGGAAGCAAAAAGGGCGCAGCCGGTGCCGCGCCCTTTTAATTCAATCTCACGATGTCTTAACGAATGCGCTGGCCGTTTGCCAAAATCTGACCGTCCTGAGTGAACTCGATCTGGGACTTAAGCGTATCAGGCGCATCGCCGGGCACTGCAAAAAGACCCATCATCATCCGCGCGCCCATTGCTTGATCGGACGGCAGAAAACCCAAGGCCACCAGTTTATCGAGCAGGCCATTGCCACCCGCCAAGGCCAGATTGATATTGCCAACCGGATTGCCAACGCCCGGCACCATCGCTGGGCCGCTGCCATCAAAAGTGATATCGCCTGCACCTTCCAGCTTGGCACCCGCAGCAGATACCAGCAAATTCCCAAGTTTGAGCGCCTGCATTTCTCCCGGTGCGCCGGTCATTTCAGCGGCGGCCTCGGGATTCAGGAAATCAACCAGGATTTTCACTTTGCCGGTTAGATCCACAATAACGGTTGCCGGATCACGGGGTAGCTGGCTGGTTGGGTCAAACATGCCCCAGATCATGTCAGACATGGTGAAATCACCCATCTTGAGACCGAAAGCGAAATCTTGCGGCTCTTCCGATTTGCTCACCGGCATTGTGAGATTGAAACCGCTTTCGGCCATCGCGAAATCTATCGGAAAAGGCATGACTTCAGCTGTAACGTTGATTTTGACATCGCGCTGCGCCACATCATAAGTCAGCCCGTTTGCCCCCATCTCTACTCCGAATTCGCCGCCATTGGATGCAGTCTTCAGGACGTAGTTGCCATTCTCGGTGTCTTTGACGTCAAAATTGGAGGTGCCGTCTGTATAGCTGATCTTGCCGATCACATCAAAACCGGCGGCCAGCATCGCCCTGATATCTGCGCCTTGCGTCATCGTCAAAGGGATCACACCGGTGCCGGACATGCTCACGCCATTGACGTTGCCTGTGACGTTCGCCTGCACCTCGGGTTCGTCAGCTTCGGGGCTCTTGAAGAACGCATCATAGGCCAATGTAGCTATACTGCCGGTTTGCTCGTACCCGCGTGTTTCACCGATTGTCATGGTGGTGGTCGAATTCACGCTGCCGCCTTTAACGCTGATCTTGGCAAAATCCCGACCAAGGGCTTCATCCCCGATCATCATTTGTGTCAGGTCCATCGCGATGGTTCCTGCAGTGTAAAGATAGGTCATCTTTTCAGGTGACCCACTGACCGTCATGGCGTGATCCGTCTGGGCGTAATTCATTGTCATGCTAAACGGCTCGCCCCCCGGTGTGCCGTCATTGCCGGTCATCTTCATGGGCAGCGTATCGGGCAGAACGATGGAAACTGTTCCGTCACTGTTCTGCACGAAATTGACCGTGCCCATGGACAGGCTCATCTTGCCTTCGTTTTCTGGCATGTCGAAATTGAGGTTGATGTCGCTGACGGTCAGATTATCACCGCTCGCGGCCTCGGTTGCGTCAATTTTGTATCCCATGCCTTCCATATAGGCACGCCAGTCGCCCCAAACGTCTTTGGGGGTCAGGTCTGCCATGGCAGCTTGGGACATGAGGGTGATCGGCAATGCGATGCCGAGGGCGCGTAGTGAAAAACGTGACATCCGAAATTCCTTTTGGCAAATTCTGGTGCAAACTCTGACAAAGCACTGCAGGCGTCAAGCAAGATAGGCAGGGGTGGACGCTTGGTCGGCGGAAGATTACCACAAGTCGGAGGATAGATGTAATTCCTCAGGTAGCCACCGGGAGAACGGTTGAATGGATATGAATAACAAGACTGTGATGATTACGGGGGCAAGTCGCGGCATCGGTGCTGAGGCTGCGCGCGTCTTTGCTGCGGCGGGTGCAAATGTCGCACTGCTGGCCCGCTCGCAGGACGCGATTGCCGAATTGGCAGGCGAGATCGGAGCACAGGCAATTGCGATCCCCTGTAACGTGGCGCGCTTTGGCGAGATGTCGGCAGCTGTCGCGACCTGCGAAAAGGTATTTGGTGGGCTGGATGTGTTGATTAACAACGCGGGGGTGATTGAACCGATCTCGCGTCTGGTTGATGCCGATCCTGATGAATGGGCGCAGGTGGTTGATATCAATTTGAAGGGCGTCTTTAACGGCATCCGCGCGGCCCTTCCCGTAATGAAGGGCGCGGGCGGTGGTTCGATTCTGACTATTTCTTCCGGTGCCGCCCATAACCCGATAGAGGCTTGGAGCCATTATTGTGCCTCCAAGGCTGCCGTGAACATGCTGACCCAATGTGTCCACAAGGAAGAAGGCGCAAATGGTATCCGCGCCATCGGCCTGTCGCCGGGCACCGTCGCGACGCAGATGCAGCGCGAGATCAAGGCATCGGGTATCAACCCTGTGAGCCAGCTTGCATGGGAAGATCACATTCCCGCCGATTGGCCGGCCAAATGCCTCTTGTGGATGTGTGGGACTGAAGCCGATCCTTTCCTGGGCGGTGAAATATCTCTTCGGGATCAGGACATCCGCCGCGCCGTGGGCCTGATATGATCGAGCTTGTAAAGGATGCAGACGTCTGGACCGTGACGATGAACCGTCCTGACAAAGCGAATTCGCTTACGCAGGCAATGCTGGCCGAATTGGCCGAGATTATGGAGGGTGCCCGCGATGCCCGTGCGGTGATTATCACGGGTAGGGGCCATGTTTTCAGTGCGGGTGCCGATCTAGAGGAAGCACGCACAGGGCTGGCAAAATCCGGTATCTGGGAGCGCCTATCCGGTGCAATTGCAGACCTGCCGGGTCTTACAATCGCTGCGATGAATGGCACGCTTGCAGGTGGCGCAATGGGGATGGCGCTGGCCTGCGATTTGCGGATTGCAGTACCATCGGCGAGATTCTTCTATCCGGTGATGAAGCTGGGATTTCTGCCGCAACCATCTGATCCGGCCCGCATGTCGGCACTAATCGGTCCTGCGCGCACCAAGTTGATCCTTATGGGAGGGCAAAAGATAGACGCAGAGGAAGCGTTGGCCTTTGGCCTGATCGACAGAATTGTCGCGCCCGAAGAACTGCTGGATCACGCCCGCGACCTGACTGTAGATACTGTTGCTGCATCCCCCGAAATTGCGCATGGCATCAAAGGATTGTGCGGCACATTGGCCTGATCAGATCAACGGCACAAAAGGAACGTCGCAAGCAGCAAGGATCAGCAGGGCGGACAGGGTCAGGATAACGCGCATTTTGGTGCCTCATGTGTTTTTTGGCGACCCTGTGCGCCAATCCGTTGCCTGTCAAGTCACCGCTTTCGTTTGCCGCCCGGCACGCGCGAATGAAACCCCGGCGGACGTTTTGCCACCCAAGCTGCGAACTTTGCCAATCTCGGGTGCCCGCGCAATGCCTCGGGTGTGTTGTAGTCTCGGGCAAGTTCACCTTCGGTTAAAGTGGCGTGGATTTCGCGGTGGCAGATGTGATGCATCAAAACCACCGGGCCGCCCTTGCCGCCTTTCAGCTTGGGGATCAGGTGATGTTGGCTTTGCGGTACATCTGATGGGATTGGACGTTCGCAAAGGGGGCAAATGGGGTCGCTCATCAGCAAATACCTTGAACCTGCGCTGCTGGACGGGCAAGAGGATGGTGCACGATAATCCCAAGGCAAGGCATATTCATGGAGTTCGACCTCTCCTCACAGCCGGAAATTGTACAACAAGCGTATGGGTATGCCCTGCAAGGCTGGGAGCTGGCGCTTAGTTGGTTACTCAGCCCTGCGGCATGGTCGCAGTTCGGATTGCTCTTGGTGGCATGGTTTCTTGCCGGACTGATTGCGCGGCGCATGCGACCCGCCCTCGCAAAGCTGATCGATCCGGGCGAGAGCGAAAACATATTTGCAACGCCACGCCGTTTTGTGCTGCCGTTTCTGGCGTTGATTTCGCCCTTGCTGGCTTATGCGCTGACGGGAATCGGCGAAAGCATTGTGCGTTCGTTGTTTGACAGCGGGGCCGTCATTGCCTTTGGCAAACGTCTGTTCTTATTTCTGGCTGCACGCGCCTTGGTCCGTGACATCATCACTGATTCCTTCCTCAAGATGCTGGGCCGCTACATTTTGCTGCCCGTAATGGCGATCTATACGCTTGGATTACTGGACAATGTGATCGTCACGCTGACTGAGACAGTTGTCGGTGTTGGCAACATCCAGTTCTCTCTGATCACACTGGTGCGCGGTCTGATCGGGGGATCGATCCTGTTCTGGTTGGGTCAATGGTCCAACAGCCAGACCGCCGCGATTATCACGCGCAACGAAGAAATGCGCCCTTCCATTCGCCAGTTGCTGATCAAGGCAACCGAATTCACAATCTTTGGTGTCGCATTCCTGTTGCTGATGAACATCATGGGCATCAACCTCAGCGCGCTGGCCGTCTTGGGGGGCGCGATCGGTGTGGGTTTGGGTTTTGGCCTGCAAAAAATCGCGTCGAACTTTATCTCGGGTGTGATCCTGCTGGTCGAAGGGCAGGCGACGGTTGGTGATTATGTCGAGCTGGATGCAGGCGAGCAGGGCAAGATCGTCAAGATGATGGCCCGTGCCACCATCCTTGAGACGTTTGATGGCCGCTGGATTGTGGTCCCGAACGAGGATTTCATCACCACACGGGTTGTCAATTATTCCGACAGCGGATCGGCCAATCGTTTCGAGGCACCGTTTTCCGTGAGCTATGACACTGACATCAATCTGGTGCCTGCGTTGATCGAAGCGGCGGTCGCCAAACATCCCGAAGTGCTGAACGAGCCCTATCCGCCTGATTGTGAACTGCGCGGCTTTGGGGACAGCGGTATCGATTTCGCTGTGGAATTCTGGGTGAACGGGCTGGATGACGGACCCAACAAATACACCTCGGATGTACTGTTTCTGATTTGGAACGCGCTGAAAGATGCGGGCATCGAAATTCCTTACCCGCAACGTGTGGTCGAGATTAAAGGCGGATTGCCGAAGATGAACGCATGAGCCGCGCGGTTGTTATCGGCGCAGGCCCTGCCGGTCTTATGGCGGCGGAAACGCTGGCCAAGGCTGGCGTTGAGGTCACGGTTTGCGAAGCAAAACCGTCTGTTGGGCGGAAATTTCTGATGGCTGGTAAATCAGGTCTGAACCTGACCAACGACGAGCCGAATGACCCCTTTTTGAATGCCTTTGCAGAAGCAAGGGGCGCACTTGCGCCGATCATAAACGCTTTTGATGCGCAAGCTGTGCAAGACTGGGCGCGCGGGTTGCAGCAGCAGGTGTTTACAGGTTCAACGGGCCGCGTGTTTCCCAAAGCCATGAAGGCATCCCCGTTGCTGCGTGCGTGGATGGGACGGTTGGGAGAATTGGGCGTCAACGTACAAACCCGCTGGAGTTGGCAGGGCTGGGACGGCGCGTCACTTGTGTTTGACACACCGCAGGGACGCCAGAAACTTGACGCCACAGTGACGGTTCTGGCGTTGGGGGGCGCGAGCTGGTCACGGCTTGGATCAACCGGCGCTTGGGCGGAAATCCTGCAGGGCAAAGGCATTGATCTTGCGCCTTTTGCGCCAGCCAATGCAGGGATTGCGGTGCAATGGTCCGACCATATGGCGAAGCATTATGGTGTGGCCCTCAAAAACGTTGCTTGGAACGCCGGGCCATTTCACTCGCGCGGCGAGGCGACCCTTTCGCAGCACGGTCTGGAAGGTGGCGGCATCTACTCTGTCTCGCGGGGGGTGCGTATGGGGCATCCGCTGACCTTGGATTTGCTGCCGGATATGAGCGTTCCCGAAGTTCTGGCCAAACTCAGCAAACCGCGAGGTAAGGCAAGCTTTGCCAATCATCTACGCAAGACCTTGCGGCTTTCCCCTGCGCAGATTGCGTTGGTGCAGGAAATGGCGCGCCCTTTGCCCGCCGGATTGCGCGCCACGGCGCGGATACTCAAGACATTGCCGATCAACCACGCAGGGTTGCGCCCGATGGACGAGGCAATTTCAACTGCGGGCGGTATCCCCTTTGCGGCAATGGATCAACATCTGATGTTGCGCAACTTGCCCGGTGTATTCGCCGTGGGCGAAATGCTGGATTGGGAAGCCCCGACAGGCGGCTATTTGATTTCCGCGTGCCTTGCTACGGGACGTTGGGCGGGCCAACACGCTGCTGAGCGGGCACTTGCGATCTAGGATCGCGCCTGCGCTGCTTTGAATGCATCCCGTTCGCGTAGGGACTTGGCCCATGTTCCCAACTTGTCATTGACCCGGGGAAAGTTGGCACCGATAGACCAGTTGATACAATGCACTGCCAGAATATCGGCATGCGTCATTTGATCCCCCATCAGGAACGGTCCTTCAAGACGGTCGGCCAAAAGATCGGCGGCGCGCATGAATTCCGCTTTCAAACTGTCTTTGATTTCCGGCACACGCTTGTCCTTTGGAAAAACAAAGCTGTGCTTGGCCGCAGCCCAGAGGATCGCGTCGAATTCGTCGATCAACCAAAAGGTCATCGCATCCTGACGCGCACGGGCAGGGGTGCCAGCGGGGGCGGTCAGTTTGCCATGCTTGTCACCCAGATATGTCATGATCGCCACAGAATCGGTCAGCACGTCGTCACCGTCCACCAATGCAGGGATCTTGCCGGACGGGTTATACTCCATTGCTTCGGGCGTGCGCGGGCCAGCGGGAATATGGGTATATTCCTCGCCCATTTCTTCCAGCATCCACGTAACGCGAAAAGCGCGTGATTTGGCAGATCCTACAACGGTATACATGGCAATTCCTTTCAGCGGTTTTTCTGGGCACCCAGCATCGCAAGGCGAATAAAGGCGCGTTCGACCAATGCAATCGCGGGCGCATTCTGTCCGGCAGAGCGAAGGGTCAGGTCGGTATCGGTCAGAACAGAGAGTGCGATCTCCAGATTGGCCGCGCCCCAGCTTTTGGCCTGACGCATCGCGCGGTCCCGGTCGCGCACGCCATAAATCGGCGCGCCGGGGTTGGCCGCGATACGGTAAAGCATGCGAAAATGGCGGGTCGCCATAATGGTGAGCGTGACGGCGGCAACACCCTGCGCCTGTAGTTTTGCCATCACCGGTCCAATTTCGGCGGTGCGTGTTTCAGCCACAACATGCAGGATGTCATCCACGTCTGCCTCGGTCGAGGTCGGGGCGCAGGCTGCAACATCATCGGTGGTAAGGGGCGTCGGATCGCTTAGTTTGTAAAGCGACAGTTTCTCTATGGTCTGGCGAAAATCACCGGGATCAATGGCGCGGGCCAGATCGGTGAGGGCGGCCATGGCGTCGGGTTCCGGCGTCAGCTTGGCCTCTGCCAGAATACGTTCGATTTCGGCCCGGTCGGGTGGATTGTCATAGATTGCGGTGGCATAGGCATTCGGGTGGCTTTCGAATGCTTTCAAAACTTTGGAGGTTTTCTTGAGATCGCCCCCCGTGACGATGATTTGTGCATCACCTGTCTTCCAGTCCACCAACGCCTCAAGCAATGCCTTGGCGACATTGTCGTTTGCGTCCTCAACCAACGCAGCACGGGGGCCGGGAAAAAAACCGATTGCCTTGACGGCATCGGGCAGCATTGCCGGATCTTTGCGCAGTTCCGCCGCAGGAATACGGGTCAGGCGCATTTCTTCTTCGGCATTCGGGCCGAGCAAGGCCTTCAGGAACTCCTGCCGCTTCAATGCCACGCGCATGGCATCGCCACCGTAAATCAACAAACCTGTCTTGCTCGGATCAGGTTTGCCAAAATAGACGTTGGCATCGCGCGGCGATAGCTTCATGCGCCCAGATCAGCGGCATAAAGGCGCGTGACAATCTGTTCGGCGATGATGTTCATTAGACGTTTCTGCGCGTCTTGCTCACCCGCCAGCGTTTCAACCGTGGTGCCAGTGGCGGAATAGCCGACAAAGTTTTCGACCTTGCCAGAGGTTACAATTTGTCCGTTGCTCAGATTGCGCAGGCTGTAATCGACCTTGGCGATGCGGTTGAAACGGCCCGTATCGCCTTCGCGGTCAATCGCCAGCTGCGCTTCGGATGTGTCGATGTTCATCGACAGCGCATAGGTCGGCGTATCGCTGCGGCCCAGCCGTTCCTCTATCTCGCGCACCAGAATGTAGCTGTCTTGCGTACTGGGAGGATCGACCTGCACGGCATTCTGCAAGCGTCCACCATTTCCGCCAGTGCCGTAAACGGGCGTGAACCCGCAGGCGGCAAGAGCCAGCGGGGCGAGGAGAATAAGTCTGCGATTAAGCGACAACATTCACAATCCGTCCGGGCACGACGATCACCTTTTTGGGCGTCGCACCATCTAGGGTTCGGATTACAGCTTCGTGGGCGAGAGCGATTTTTTCAACCTCTTCTTTCGCCATGTCCGCTGGTACGTTGATTTCCGCCCGCCGTTTGCCGTTGATCTGGATCGGCATCGTGACGGTGTCATCGACCAGCATTTTCTCGTCCGCTTTTGGCCAAGGGGCGGTCACGATCAGACCCTCGCCACCTTGATGGGCCCAGATGTCTTCGGCCAAGTGTGGTGTCATTGGCGACATCAGTTGGGCCAGTGTCATAATCGCCTCGCGCTGGGCGGCGTGGCCAGCCTTGGATTTTTGCAAGGTGGCGGTAAAGGCATAAAGTTTGGCGATGGCGGCGTTAAAGCCGAAGCTTTCCACACCCATGGTCACATCATGGATAGTCTTGTGCATGGCACGTAGCAGGTCTTCGTCGCCCTCGCCTTTGGCGTCCTTGTCCATCTGGCTGATGCGGTCACAGATGTTCCAGACGCGGTTGAGATGTTTAAAGGCCGCTTCGGCACCGGAAGCCGTCCACTCCACGTCCCGTTCGGGAGGCGAATCGGAGAGGACAAACCAACGCGCCGTGTCCGCGCCGTAATTGGCGATAATACCAAGAGGATCCACGACGTTTTTCTTGGATTTGGACATCTTGGCGGAAGGAATAATATCTACCTTCTTTTTCGGATCGTCCTTAACTTTGTCAAAGTTTTCAACAAAAGAAAGAGAGGTATTGAAGTCATTCTTGAGTACGCCAACACGTTGCCCATCAACTTCTCCGACTACGACATCTTCTGGAAGGTGCCATACTGCGAGAGTAGTTCCTACGCTGATTTCCTTGCCAGCCTCATCTGTGTCCTGACGTCGAAACTGATTTCTCGTATAGTAAATTTCATGCGTCACCATCCCTTGCGTGAACAACGCATCGAAGGGCTCGTTGGCTGATTTAGGCAAATGTCCTGTCATCTCCATCGCGCGGGCGAAGAAGCGGGAATAGAGCAGGTGCAAAATCGCGTGTTCGACACCGCCGATGTACTGGTCGACGTTCATCCAGTATTCGGCGTCTTCCATATTTGTCGGGGTCGTGGCGTCAGGCGCGGTGAAGCGTACAAAATACCACGACGAATCGACAAATGTGTCCATCGTGTCGGTTTCGCGTGTCGCGGGCTTGCCACAAGACGGGCAGGGGCAGTCGCGCCATGTGGGATGGCGGTCCAATGGATTGCCCGGCGTGTCGAAGTCCACATCGTAGGGCAGCTCGATCGGCAGGTTCTCTTTCTTTTCCGGCACCACACCACAATCATCGCAATGCACAACAGGGATAGGGCATCCCCAATAGCGTTGGCGGCTCAGGCCCCAGTCGCGCAGGCGGAATTTGGTGACACCTTGGCCAATACCGTTTTCCTCGCAAAAGGTGATTGCAGCGTCGATTGCTTCATTTCCGGTCTGCCATGGCTCGCCCGCAAAGCCGCGGTTGTAAAAGACCTTGTCCGTCTTGGCTGGAACATAGGCGGCTGCAAGGATCTCTTCGCTTTCCTCTGAGGGGAGGTAGGTGGAAATGATTGGCAATTCATATTTGGTTGCAAACTCGAAATCGCGTTCGTCATGGGCGGGACAGCCAAAGATTGCGCCCGTGCCGTAGTCCATCAGGATGAAGTTGGCGATATAGACCGGCAACTCATGTGCGGTGTCAAAGGGATGGCGCACGGTGATGCCGGTATCAAAGCCCAGTTTTTCCGCAGTCTCGATTGCTTCTTCGGTGGTGCCACCCTTGCGACATTCCGTACAGAAGGCTGCAACCGCCGGATTGTCCTTTTCAAGCTCTTTTGCCAACGGATGATCGGGTGAGATTCCAACAAAGGATGCACCCAACAAGGTATCGGGGCGGGTTGTATAAACCTCGATCCGGTCATGGCCTTCGGGCGCTTCCACCGTTGAAAAGGCAAACTGCAAACCGCGCGATTTGCCGATCCAGTTGGCCTGCATCAGTTTGACCTTGGCAGGCCAGTTGTCGAGCGAATCGAGTGCTTCAAGCAATTCGTTTGAATATTCAGAGATTTTGAAGAACCATTGCGTCAACTCGCGACGTTCTACCAAAGCACCAGAGCGCCAGCCGCGCCCGGCCTCGACCTGTTCGTTGGCCAGAACGGTCATATCAACCGGATCCCAGTTCACGATGGCGTTTTTGCGATAAACCAACCCTTCGGCGAGGAAATCTATGAACAGCGCTTGTTGCTGCCCGTAGTATTCAGGATCGCAGGTGGCAAATTCGCGGGACCAGTCAATTGACAGACCCAGCGGTTTCATCTGCTTTTTCATCTCGGCAATATTGCCATAGGTCCAGTCTTTGGGGTGGCCGCCGATTGCCATTGCAGCGTTTTCAGCTGGCATTCCGAAGGCATCCCAGCCCATCGGATGCAGAACGTTGTGGCCTGTCGCGATCTTGTAGCGCGCGATTACGTCGCCCATTGTATAGTTTCGCACATGGCCCATGTGGATGCGCCCTGACGGATAGGGGAACATCTCAAGCACGTAATACTTCGGCTTTGACGCGTCACGCACGGCCTTAAAAGTTTCGTTCTTTTCCCAGGCTTGCTGCCAACGGGCTTCGATTTCAGCAGGGGTATATTGGGACATGTGCAGTGTGACCTTTGAGAATTGAAAACGCCGGGCTGTTTGGATGACAGGGCCCGGCGTGAAAGACGTGATGTTGGTTTGGGCTCAGAATTTGTTGTCAGCGATGCGTAGCTCGCGTGCGCGGCTTAGAATGGCGTCCTCAACCGCGCGGGATGTTGCCTTGCTGACGGCGCGACCACCGCGTGTTTGCAACGCAACGTTCAGGGACCGCGCATCCAGCGCCGGATCATCAATCAAAACGGTTGCACGATAAGCGCGGCCACCACCGGGCGGCGTGCCGTATCCTGTGACGATAACACCTGTGAACGGATCAACCGATTGTATCGGCAGGAAGTTCAACACTTCGAGGGTCGCAGACCACAGGTATTTGTTTACAGAGACCGAACTCTCGCTCTTGTTTGCCCGGAAGATCGACCAGATTGTGTTGTTCGGATCGGTTTCGATGTTGTTGGGGTTATTGGCATTGGTGTAGTTTTCAGGGCGCGCCGATGCCTCACTACCAAGATTGCGAAGCGTGCCGCAGGCCCCAAGCGTCGCCGAAATCGCAAGGGCAATTCCGATTTTCCATACGGTTTGACGGGCCATGCATGATTTCCTTTGCCTGTTTGAGCAACGGTTTATCCAAGCTGCGCAGCGTGAGCAAGGCATATGTATTAAGGCGATTCTTGGCGTGCGTAGTTTGGCAGCCTGATAAGAGGGGCCGCTATGTGCCTGCTCTGCGGTGAAACTGTGGCAAAGGTGCATCATTGGGCGCGGCATTGATGTGAATGGTTTCAGCTTTCTTGCCAACAAGGGGCGATAGGATGCAAACACCTCTCGTACCCTCTTCGGATTCCCCGACTAGGGCATGTGAATTTAAACCGAGGGTAAACTCATGAAAAAAGTTCTCTTCGCTACAACAGCTCTGGTTGCGACCGCCGGCGTTGCAGCAGCAGACGTTACGTTCGGCGGCTATGGTCGCTTTGGTATCGCTTATAACGACAACGACGCCACAACAGGCGACAGCTCAACAGACGTGACTTCACGTCTGCGTTTGCAAATCGACATGACAGCAGAATCTGACGCAGGCGTCACATTCGGTGCTCGTGTTCGCATGCAGCAGAACAACACAGACAACGGCAACAGCCCAGCAGGCACAGGCTTCAACGGCGCGCGCTTCTTTGCACGTTCCGGTGGTCTGGAAGTTGGCGTAGGCAACATCTACGGCGCTCTGGAATTCATGCCTGGCATGTACCCAATCGACCTCGGCCTGACCGGTCTGGGCTATGACTACACCGCGTACAACTTCCGCGGCGACGCATACTCCTCCGGTGGTAACGGCGCAGCTGGTTCAAACGGTGTTGAAGTAATGTACTCTGCGGGTGACTTCTCCGTACACGTATCTGCTTCTGACGTTTCTGACCGTATCGCAGCACACGCTGCTTACACGTTCAGCGGTTGGACAATTGCTTTGGGTGCACAGGACTCCGACAACGCAGCGGACACTGAGCTCGCAGCATCTGTTGGCGGTTCTTTCGGCCCAGTTGACGTAACTCTGGCATATGCCGACAACGGCACAGCAGGCGATCGCATCGTTCTGGCCGGTCGTTTCGACGTAGGCGCAGCAACAAACGTTGAAGTTTACGTTGCTGACCAGGACAACGCTGACACCGGCTACGGTATCGACTTCAACCACGACCTGGGCGGCGGTACATCCCTGCGCGGTGGTGTTGTGAAGCGCCTTAACGGCAATACACAGGCCGATCTGGGTGTTCGCTTCAACTTCTAAGTTGAACAACAACCATTCGATTTGGGGTGGGCCTTTGGCCTGCCCCTTTTCATTTGTGCAGGGCTGTTGTTATTTGCCCCCTACACCAAAAGGGGACAGACATGGGCCTGCAAGACATCAATGATAGAATTGCCAACGCGGAAACTGACGCAGGGCGTGTGCCTGGGTCGGTCAAATTGATCGCGGTCAGTAAAGTGCAGCCAAACGCGCGGGTGCAGGCCGTTTTGGAGCAAGGTCATCGGTGCTTTGGCGAAAACAAGGTGCAGGAAGCGGCAGGCAAGTGGCCGGACTTTCGCGAGACCTTTGAAGGGATCGAATTGCATCTGATTGGCCCCTTGCAGACGAACAAGGCCCGTCAGGCAATGGGGTTGTTTGACGCCATCCATTCTGTTGACCGCCCGAAACTTGCAAAGACAATTGCCCGAATCGCACAGGAAGAAGGGCAATGCCCCGATCTGTTCTTGCAGGTGAATACTGGCGAGGAAGAGCAAAAAGCCGGTGTTTTCCCAGCGGATGCCGATGCCTTTGTTGCGGAATGCCGCGCGTTAGACTTGCCTGTAAAAGGGTTGATGTGCATCCCGCCAGTTGATGAAGAGCCAAGCTTGCATTTTGCCCTGCTTGCCAAGATTGCTGAACGTAACGGATTGTCAGGGCTGTCCATGGGCATGAGCAGCGATTTCGAGCGCGCGATTGCCTTGGGCGCGACTCATGTGCGGGTCGGCTCTGCGATTTTTGGTGAACGGGTTGTGGGTTAGAGTCTTACCCTAAGGGATAATCAACCGTGTACGGTGCCTGATTCTTGGCGCGATATGATGCAAATCGCGACGGCTCAGTGCCACACACCCCTCAGTGGGAAACCCCGGCCTGCGCCATTGATGTATAAAGATGGCAGAGCCGCGCCCCTTAACGGCGTAGGGCCAGTTCCAGTCCGTCAATAGAATGAGGTCATACAGCGGATCAGCACGGCGCAGTTTTTCGTGACTAGACGCATAAGGCGCACGGACCATAAGATTGTAATCCTCATCAGTCGCGTCATCCGACCATAGATCACCGGGCTTGATTGGCACCGCCCAATTGCTTGGCTTTGCCAGTCTGTCAGGACGGTACAACATTCCAACAATGCGGTGAATGCCGCGCGGGGTGGCCCCGTCCCCCTCGCGTTTGCGCGCCGAAATGCCGCCCTTGCCGATGGTGCAAGGATAGGTGCGCCCACCAAAGCGCAGCCCCCTAGGTGTCAGGACCATGTCCCAAACGCTGGTATTGCGTGTCACAAAAGATGCCCTGATTTGGCAGCCTTTGTAGCCAGATAGGCTTCGTTGTGGCGATTTTCGCCCACGCGGAGGGGCACGCGTTCAGCGACCTTAATGCCACTGCCCTCCATCATTTCAACCTTGCGCGGGTTGTTTGTCAGTAACCGGACGGCAGAGAACCCCATGGATTTCAGAATATCAGCACCAAGCCGGAAATCGCGTTCATCATCCTCGAATCCAAGACGGTGGTTCGCCTCAACCGTATCAAACCCTTGATCCTGAAGCGAATAAGCACGCATCTTGTTGGTCAAACCAATGCCCCGCCCTTCCTGATTGAGATAGAGTAAAACGCCATGTCCCTCTTGGCCCATTTGCGCCAAGGCGGCGCGCAATTGTGGCCCGCAATCACATTTCAGACTGCCCATCAGGTCGCCAGTAAAGCAGGCGGAATGCAGACGCGACAACACGGGCGCATTGCGATCTGGGCGGCCTATTTCGATGGCATAATGTTCCTCTCCCCCATCTTCGGGGCGAAAGATATGCAGGCGACTTGCCTCGGACACCTCCATCGGAAGGCGCGCATTTACAACGGGATGCAGTGGGCTACGATGCGACATGGCTTCGAACGCTTGTGCAATATCAAGCTGCGTCAGGTCGTGCTGCGTCGCAAATTCGGCACCTTGGGGCAACTCCAGAACAAGCACCGCCGGCAGCAGACGCGCAGTCTTGGCCAACAGCAGAGCCGCGCGATGCACCGTGACCTCGCCGCCACGGGCGCAATCGAATGGCCCCTTAAGTGGTGAACGTAAATCATCCGCAGGGTCTGCGATGCTTTGGACCCAAGCAGGTGTCGCATCTACCGGCAAGGCAAGCCGCGCCAGATCGCCATCATAGACCCGTGCTTTTAATGTTTCGGCCCGCCGTGCCGTTATCGCGAGAACAGGCGCGCCACCAAGGGCGAGCAAATCTGTCAACCGCTGCGCTGTCAGCGTCTCACAAGCCATAACGATCGCAGGCGCATCGCCCGACAAAACAACGGGAACACCCATGCGCAGATCCGCCCGTGCGCGGGCCAATTGTTCGGTTATGTCCGGTGCAAAGCTCATCGCTGTGTTACAACTCCAACGTCTATTTGAAAGATATCTATGTCAGTCGGGCGCGAATTGAAACATTTCAACCGATTGCGCACACGCAGGCGTGAAATAATTGCTGCCAACCTTGTCGCACACCCAATGCAGGCGCATCTAATAGACAACAGACAGTGGAGAACACCCAATGGCACAGCTTAAGAAAATACTGCTGGTAGATGACGACGATGATCTGCGCGAGGCGCTCAGTGAGCAGTTGATCATGACCGAGGACTTTGACGTTTTTGAAGCAGCAAACGGTGCCGATGCCATGAGTCGCGCCAAAGAAGCCTTGTATGATCTGGTGATTTTGGACGTTGGCCTACCCGATACAGATGGTCGCGAACTCTGTCGTTTGATGCGCAAGCAAGGCGTGAAGAGCCCGATCATGATGCTGACCGGCCATGACGGTGATGCGGATACCATCCTGGGGCTTGATGCGGGTGCCAATGATTATGTGTCCAAGCCGTTCAAGTTTCCCGTGCTGCTTGCCCGCATCCGCGCCCAATTGCGCCAGCACGAACAATCCGAGGACGCGATTTTCCAGCTTGGGCCTTATACCTTCAAACCCTCCATGAAGATGCTGATCACGGAGGACGACAAGAAAATCCGCCTGACAGAAAAGGAAACCAACATCCTCAAGTTTCTGTACCGTTCAACGGATGGCGTGGTGCCCCGTGACATCCTGTTGCACGAGGTTTGGGGTTATAATGCAGGCGTTACCACGCACACGCTTGAGACACATATCTACCGTCTTCGCCAGAAAATTGAACCAGATCCGTCAAATGCGCGCCTTCTTGTGACCGAATCTGGCGGGTATAGATTAATGGCCTAGGTTAATCCTTGGTCTGCTTGGATCAGGTAGCATTCAGCCAAGATCGTTGAATGCGGCCCACCATAGCGATCCCGAAGATTGTGTCCGGGCAATGACACATACCTCCCTGTTGAACTGGCCGGACCTCTGTGTCCGGCCTTTTTTTGTCGGCATGGTACGCATTTCCGTTCATCCGTTTAATCCCGCCGGAATCTCGCATAGGATGCTGTAATTCTCATCAGCGGAGCCTATCGAAATGCCCTTTACCCTAGCCACATGGAACATCAATTCGGTCCGCTTGCGCGAGCCGCTGGTTTTGCGGATGCTGGCCGAACACGGACCTGATGTGCTGTGCTTACAGGAATGCAAAAGCCCGGTAGAAAAAATCCCCCTCGAAGGGTTTGCGGCGGCAGGTTACACGCATATGGTTGCGCGTGGGCAAAAGGGCTATAATGGCGTGGCAATCCTGTCCAAGCTGCCGTTGACCGATGTGGGCGACAAGGACTTTGCGGCTCTTGGTCATGCCCGCCACGTTGCAGCGCAACTAGAAAACGGCACAACAATCCACAATTTCTATGTCCCTGCCGGAGGCGACAAACCAGACCGCACCATCAACGAGAAGTTTGGACAAAAATTGGACTACCTTGCCGAGATGCGGGATTGGTTTCATGCCGAAAATCCTGAAAAGGCGATACTGGTTGGTGATTTGAACATTGCGCCGCGCGAAGATGACGTCTGGGATCACAAGAAGCTGCTCAAGGTTGTCAGCCACACCCCGGTAGAGGTCGAGGCACTTGGTGCAACGCAGGATGCAGGCGGCTGGGTCGATATCACACGTCAGGACATACCAGAGGGCAAACTCTATAGCTGGTGGTCCTATCGCTCCCCTGATTGGGACAGCGCAGACAAGGGGCGTCGTCTTGATCACATCTGGGCCACACGTGATATTTCAAGCGCTGCGCATTCCAGCCACATCCAGCGCGGCGTGCGCGGTTGGGAACAACCAAGCGACCATGCCCCGGTTTTTGCCACGTTTGACCTTTGAATCAGGGGGGGTAGCCCTCATATAAAGGACAACACGATCCATTTTGGCCCGACTCACTTAGGAATAACGACACATGGAACTGAATCTCTCCAGCGCCCCTGACAGCGATCTGATCAAAGACATCACCGAAGCCAGTTTTATGGCGGATGTGATCGAGGCATCGAATACGATTCCGGTTATTGTAGATTTCTGGGCACCTTGGTGCGGGCCTTGCAAAACACTTGGACCGCAACTGGAAGCTGCCGTGACCGCCGCAAAAGGCGCAGTCAAAATGGTGAAGCTTAACGTCGACGAAGCGCAGATGATCGCGGGGCAGATGCAGATCCAGTCGATTCCGACTGTTTATGCCTTTCACAAGGGGCAGCCAATTGACGGGTTTCAGGGCGCGCAGCCAGAATCCGAAATCAAGGCGTTTGTGGATCGGGTGGTAAAGGCGTCTGGTGGGGCCGTTCCCGACAACGGCTTGGCGGATGCTATTGAAGCGGCAGAGGAAATGCTTGCCGAAGGTGCTGCCGTAGATGCGGCCCAGACATTTGCCGCTGTGCTGGGTGAGGATGCCAATAATGCTGCCGCGTATGGTGGCATGGCGCGTGCACAAATCGCGATTGGCGAGTTGGATGAGGCCGAAGCTTTCCTGAACGGTGCGCCAATTGAGATATCCAAGGCACCAGAACTTGAAGTTGCACATGCGCAATTGCTTTTGGCGCGCCAAGCGGCTGACGCTGGACCGGTGGCCGATCTGGCAGCAGCGGTAGAAGCGCAACCCGAGGACTTGCAGGCCCGCTTTGATCTGGCGCAAGCGCTGTATGCCAATGGCGATGTGCAGGGTGCGGTCGACCAGCTTTTGGAACTGTTTGGACGCGACAAGGAATGGAATGACGGGGCGGCCAAAACCCAACTCTTCACGATTTTCGATGCATTGAAGGCAGATGATCCAATTGTTTTGACGGGGCGCCGCAAATTGAGCTCTTTGATATTTGCCTGAGCTGCGTGCCGCGCTAGGTTCCGTATCATGATAAAAATCACCGAACTTCCAGATACGCTGTCGATCTTTCCGCTGGGCGGCGCTTTGTTGTTGCCACGCTCCCGGTTGCCGTTGCACATATTTGAACCGCGCTATCTTCAGATGATAGAAGACGCGATTAAAACCGATGCGCGCCTCATCGGAATGGTGCAACCAAACGAGGTGCCGGGCCGGAACGGCACCGGTTTGCAGACTATCGGATGTGCGGGCCGCATCACCCAGTTTTCCGAAACCGAAGACGGGCGTTACATGATCACCCTTGGCGGGGTGTCGCGTTTCCGCGTCGTAAAAGAGATCGAAGGGTTTAGTCCGTATCGCAAATGCGAAGTGAACTGGGACGGGTTCGAAAGCGATCTGGGCGATGATGAGGCAGACGCAGGGTTCCACCGCGAGAGTTTTCTGGAACTGTTGGGGCGTTACTTTGACGCGCGCGGACTGTCGGCCGACTGGGGAACGTTAAAAGAAGCAGAAGACGAACTGCTGATTAATTCCCTGTCGATGATGCTTGACCTTGAGCCGGAGGATAAACAGGCGCTGCTCGAAGCACCGTCACTGCAAACCCGACGCGAAACACTGGTGACATTGATCGAATACACTTTGCGCGGCGGACAGGAAGAAGGACTTATGCAATGAGTGACACCATTGTTGAATTTGACCGCCGGATGCTGGACGGATTGATCTGTCCGCGCACGCAAACAACGCTCAGTTATGATGCCGAAAAGCAGGAGCTGGTATCCAAGTCCGCTGGACTGGCCTACCCGATCCGCAACGGAATCCCAGTGATGTTGGTGGATGAGGCGCGTGTCCTTGATTAAAGTGACTTGCCTTGCATCAATCTCGGCAAATCCCCCGTTAGCCCTGCCGCTTCCCTGATAAAACCGCGTCGTAGACCGGGCAGGGCATTGATCGCCGCCATTCCGATGTCACGTGCCATACGGATCATCGGGTTATCGTTCGAAAACAGCCTGTTAAAGGTATCTGTCGCCAGCGCCAATGTCGTGTTGTCAAACCTGCGCCATTCCTGATAGCGCGCCAATGCCGCGTCTGATCCAACGGCTTCACCGCGCCGCGCTGCATCTGCTATGACTTCGGCAAGGGCCGCCACATCCCGCAATCCCGCATTCAGGCCCTGACCAGCAATCGGGTGTACGCCATGTGCTGCATCGCCGAGCAAGGCCACGCGCGGCGCGACCATGTCATGCGCCAAAGACAGGCTCAGTGGATAGGTAAACCGCGCTCCGGCCAAAGAAATTTCACCCAGAAAATCGCCAAAACGGGGCCGCAGCACGTCGATGTAATCTGCATCGGGCAATGCGTTAATCGCCGCCGCATTTTGCGCTGTTTCGCTCCAGACAATTGAAGACCGGTTTTCTGTCAGCGGCAATATCGCCAATGGTCCCGGTGGCATAAAGAATTGATGTGCCACGCCATTATGCGGCACCTCATGCTTTATTGCGCAGACCAGCGCAGTCTGCCCGTAGGCCCATTCCGTGCGCTTGATTCCCGCCCGTGCACCCGTTCCGGTGCCGCGTCCGTCCGCACCAACCGCAAGCCGCGCGCGCAACGTAGTGCCAGAGGCAAGTGTCAGGCTGATCCCTGTGGCATCTACCGACTGCGCGACAACCTTTTCACCATCCAAACGCGTGATTTCGTCTGTACCTTGTAAGGCTGCCAGCAACGCGCGGCGCAAATGGCGGTCCTCTACCATATAGCCCATCGGGCCTTCTTCGATCTCGGCATGATTGAAATGCATGAACATAGGCGATGGCCCATCCCCGGCGCGTCCATCTGTTACCTTGATTTCAAGCATCGGTTGCGCATTTTCAGCGACCTGTTCCCATATGCCGACGCCGTCTAACAAGCGTGTCGATGTTAACGCCAAGGCATAAGAGCGCCCGTCAAAATCAGCTTCCATCCGCGGTTTCACGGGCAAAGCGTCAATCAACGTGACTTTCTGTCCAGCTTGCGCCAGCGCCAAAGCAAGGGTCGAGCCGTTCAGCCCGCCACCGATGATCGCGATATCTGTGTCAAAATCCATGTCCCTCAATATGGCCGGAGCCAAGGGATTGTCCATGTGCGCAAGCGTCGCTACCTTCAGGAGAACATATCAAAAGGAGCGCATCATGCAAGAATGGCTGACAATGACCGCCGCGGATTTGGGTCGAGGGATCGGTTCCGGTCAGATCGATCCGGTCGCCCTTTGCCAGACCTACCTTGATGCCATTGATGCACACCCGATGCGGGACCGGATTTACGCCCGCGTCACCGCAGACCGCGCATTAACAGAAGCCGCAGCTTCAGCACGCAGAGCGGCATCCGGCAACCGCCTTTCCCTGTTGGATGGTGTGCCAATTTCCTGGAAAGACCTTTTTGATACTGCCGGAGTTGGTACCGAGGCCGGGTCGAAACTGCTTGAAGGGCGTGTGCCTGACCGAGATGCGGTTGTGTTGGCAAACGCCACTGCAGCAGGTCTGGTTTGTTTGGGTAAAACCCACATGAGCGAACTGGCGTTTTCCGGCCTTGGTCACAATCCCAGCACTGCATCATCGCCCTGTGTGAATGATCACGACGCGGTTTCGGGCGGATCATCGTCAGGAGCTGCTGCCTCTGTCGCATTTGGACTCGCGGCGGCGGGTATCGGTTCCGATACAGGTGGCTCCGTGCGCATTCCCGCAGCGTGGAACGATCTGGTTGGCCTGAAGACAACCGCAGACAGGTTGACGCTTGAAGGCGTCGTGCCGCTTTGCCTGAAGTTTGACACCATCGGCCCGCTGTGCCGGTCAGTAGAGGATGCTGGTCTGCTTTTGGCAGCGCTTGAAGGGACTGTAGCGCCTGATTTGCGCCATTCGGAATTACGGGGTCGGCGGTTTGCCGTTTTGAAAACCATCGCGATGGATGATGTGAGGGATGCCCCGAAATCCGCGTTTGCGGCTGCGTTGAACAAGCTACGCGAGGCAGGTGCGCATATCGAGGAAATCGAGGTACCAGAAGTCGCGGAGGCCATTCCGCTGGCAGGCTGTCTTTATACCACCGAGGCATACGGGTTGTGGCGTGATGTGATCGAGGCAAACCCGGATGCGATGTACCATGAAATCCTGCTGCGCTTCCGGTTGGGCAAGGATCATTCCGGTGCGGATTATGTCGCGGCTTGGGCCAAATTGGAGGCGCTGCGCGCAGGTTACGATGCCGCTGTTGCGGGGTTTGATGCTGTTTTGATCCCTACGGCACCAAGCCTGCCGCCCAATTTGGCGAAGTTGGAGCAAGACCACGACTTTTATTTGGCAGAAAACCTGTTGGGTTTGCGCAATACACGTATTGGCAATTTGATGGGTGTTTGTGCGCTTACCCTGCCCACAGACACGCCTTCTTGTGGTCTGATGTTGATGTGCCCACCAGATATGGAAGAACACCTGTTGCGTATGGGGGCGGCTGTAGAAGAAGCGCTGCGCTGACTTTGGCCTAAATGCCACAAACCCCTGATTGCGTTCCGGTTTTTCTGGACGCCGTGGCGGGGCTTAGGTACTTTGACTGTAACGGGGCGAAAATGATCCCGAACCGAGGCAGTTTTGATGAAGTACCCCGAGCGGTTTTCGAACCTTCCGGCTCATGCTTGGCCGCGCCTGCGCGCTCTTTTGGACGTGCATCAGGGTGGCGGTCCGCTGATCCAAATGACCATAGGCGAGCCGAAACACGCGTTTCCGGCCTGGGTTACTGATGTCATCACCGAAAATGCGGCTGGTTTTAACAGTTATCCGCCCAACGATGGTTCACCCGAGCTAAGAGCCGCCATTGCGGGCTGGATCAAACGGCGCTACGGCGTGCCGATGGATGCGGACACCGAAGTGATGGCGCTGAACGGGACACGCGAAGGGTTGTACAACGCGGTAATCGCAACCTGCCCTGAGACCAAGAACGGGCAGAAACCTGCAATCCTCATGCCGAACCCGTTTTACCAAGTTTACATGATCGGCGCGATTTCCGGTGCTGCTGATCCAATCATGGTGAACGCGACCAGCGAAACCGGGCATTTGCCCGACTTTCATGCCGTTCCTGAAGATATTCTGAACCGCACCACAGCCGCTTATGTCTGTTCGCCTGCCAACCCGCAGGGCGCTGTGGCCGATCGCGACTACTGGACCAAGTTGATAGCTTTGGCCGAAAAACATGACTTCCTGATTTTTGCGGATGAATGTTACTCCGAGATTTACCGCGATACGCCCCCCGTTGGCGCAATGCAGGTGGCGGATGAACTTGGTACAGACCGCAACCGGATCGTGATTTTTCACTCCCTAAGCAAACGCTCCAACCTGCCCGGTTTGCGCTCGGGCTTTGTGGCGTCGGGACCAGAGACGATGCGCGAGATAAAGCAATTGCGCAACTATGCGGGTGCGCCTTTGCCGTTACCATTGCAGCAGGCGGCTGCTGCCGTTTGGGATGACGAAGCGCACGTTGAAGAGAGCCGCGCGTTGTACCAGGAGAAATTCCAAATTGCCGACCGGATCCTTGGCAATGTACCCGGCTACGTCAGTCCCGAAGCAGGGTTTTTTCTGTGGTTGCCGGTCGAGAATGATGAAGATGCAGCGGTGAAGCTGTGGCGTGAAACAGGTGTGAAAGTCTTGCCAGGGGGATACCTCGCGCAGGACACAGACGGGGAAAACCCCGGTAACAAGTATATCAGGGTGGCGCTGGTCGCCCCCAAGGATGAGACGATGCGCGGATTGGAATTGATCCGCGACTGTCTCTATCCGGCATGAAACGAGGAACGAAAGCAATGGCATATCAGACACGCGGACGCGATCCACTGCTGGACAGCAACATGGCGGAAGCCATCGAAAAACGCGGCAAGGAATTGCTGGGTTTGGCGTTGATCCTGCTTGGTGTAATGTCTGCGATGATGATCGCCAGCTATACGCCGGATGATCCAAACTGGATGGTCTCCACAGATGCGCCTGTGCAAAACTGGATGGGTCGTATTGGCGCGTCGATTGCTGCCCCTTTGTTTATGATTGTGGGTTGGGGCGCGTGGGGCGTTGCGATTATCTTGTTGTTTTGGGGTGCGCGTTTTGCGTTACATTACGGTCAGGAACGCGCGGTTGGCAGGTTGATTTTCGCACCGATTGCTGTGGCTTTGGGTGCAATATATGCGGCAACGCTGGCCCCTGATGCGGCTTGGCTGCAAACGCACAGCTTTGGTCTGGGCGGTCTGTTTGGTGACACCGTGATGGGGGCAATCCTGACAATCCTGCCGATTGGCTCGACCTTTACGGTCAAGCTGATGTCATTGCTGATGGGTGTGGCGATCCTTGCGCTTGGTTCATTTGTACTGGGCTTTACCAAAGTTGAATTGCAACGTCTGGCCCGTTTCTTGTTGGTCGGGGTGATTATGGCCTATGCCATGTTGATGGCGGTTCTGGGTCGTGGTGCCAGCGGCGCTGTGCATGCAGCGCAGGCAATGCAAGTACGGCAGGCAGAGCGTCGCGAACAGCGGCGCATTGAGGCTGAGGAACAGGCAGCTTTCGAGGCGAGCCAGCCTGTTTTTAGCGCGCCTACCGCGCCTGAATACGCGCCAGAGCCTGTTATGACACCGGCATCTGCCGAGCAGAAAACCGGTTTGTTGGCCCGTATGCCTGCACTCATCAAGCGCCCCGATGCCATGCCAGAGCAGGAACTGGTGGAAGAATACAGCGATGCGGTTGTTGACGAAGCACCAGGCGAAGATCGCATCAAGGCCAGAATTTCAGATGTCATCAAAAACCGTGTACGCACTGCGAAAGCGGTTCATACGCATGCAACTGCCCCGCTGACCAAAGGGCGCGGGCGTGGACCTGATGCGCTGCTTTTGGACACGTCGCCACAAACACAATTGCCACCAGAGCCTCCTTTGACCGCAGCCCGCGCCGAACCGCCCGTGACGCAGTCGCGCCTGTCGATCAATACCGTTTCACCTTCAACACCGCCCGCAGTTGCACCAGCGCAAGAGCCGTCGGTTGAGGAGGTCGTTCTGCCGTTGCAAGAAGCCGCAGCGCCCGATGTGCCGCCAATCCCCGTTGCCGAACCGCGTCAGATTGTACAGCAACCGATCCGCAAGGCCGTTCCGCAATCCAAGCAGGCGCAGGCCGAAGCACAACCCGCCCTCAGCTTTGAGGAAACGCATCCCGGCTTTGAATTGCCCCCGTTAAGCCTGCTGGAAAGCCCTGAAGACGTGCAGCGCCTACACCTTTCTGATGAGGCCCTCGAAGAAAACGCACGCATGCTGGAATCCGTGCTCGATGATTACGGCGTCAAAGGCGAAATTGTCGCGGTGCGCCCCGGCCCTGTGGTCACGATGTACGAACTGGAACCGGCTCCGGGGTTGAAAGCTTCCCGCGTAATCGGTCTGGCGGATGATATCGCCCGTTCAATGGCGGCGCTTTCTGCGCGTGTGTCTACTGTGCCCGGACGCTCTGTGATCGGCATCGAACTGCCGAACGAGAACCGCGAAAAGGTTGTGCTGCGCGAGATTCTGTCTGCACGGGATTTTGGCGATAGCAACATGCGCCTGCCGCTGGCTTTGGGTAAGGATATTGGTGGCGATCCGATGGTCGCGAACCTTGCCAAGATGCCGCACCTTTTGATCGCGGGTACAACCGGTTCCGGTAAATCCGTGGCGATCAACACAATGATCCTGTCGCTGCTTTACAAGCTGACACCGGAAGAATGCCGCCTGATCATGATCGACCCCAAGATGTTGGAACTCTCCGTCTATGACGGCATCCCGCATCTGCTGTCCCCCGTTGTGACGGACCCGAAAAAAGCCGTGGTCGCGCTCAAATGGACAGTCGGCGAGATGGAAGAGCGTTATCGCAAGATGTCCAAAATGGGCGTGCGTAACATCGAAGGCTACAATGGTCGCGTGCGTGACGCACTGGCCAAAGGTGAGATGTTCAGCCGCACGGTTCAGACCGGATTTGACGATGACACAGGTGAGCCGATCTTTGAGACAGAAGAGAACAAGCCAGAGGCGTTGCCGTACATTGTCGTAATTGTCGACGAAATGGCCGACCTGATGATGGTCGCGGGCAAAGAAATCGAAGCCTGTATTCAGCGACTGGCGCAGATGGCGCGTGCGTCCGGCATCCACCTGATCATGGCAACACAGCGTCCGTCTGTGGATGTCATCACCGGCACGATCAAGGCGAACTTTCCGACGCGGATTTCGTTTCAGGTGACGTCGAAGATCGACAGCCGCACGATCTTGGGTGAAATGGGTGCCGAGCAACTGCTGGGCATGGGTGATATGCTTTACATGGCTGGTGGGGCAAAAATTACTCGTTGTCATGGTCCGTTTGTGAGCGATGAAGAGGTCGAGGAAATCGTCAACCACCTTAAACAATTCGGCGAACCGGATTACATTGGTGGCGTAGTTGATGGCCCAGCCGAGGGTGCCGAGGCCAGCATCGACGCTGTTCTGGGTCTGGGCGGCAATACCGATGGCGAAGACGCGCTTTATGATCAAGCGGTGGCGATCGTTATCAAAGACCGCAAATGCTCAACGTCTTACATTCAGCGCAAGCTGGCCATCGGATACAACAAAGCTGCGCGATTGGTCGAGCAGATGGAGGATCAAGGTCTCGTCTCTCCCGCCAACCACGTGGGCAAACGCGAAATACTTGTGCCGGAACAGGGCTAAGGCTTACCTCCAAATCCCTGTTTTTGCTGCACGTAACCACCGCCGGGTTCTTTTTTCCGGCGGTGTTTTTTTGCCTATTTTCGGGAGAAACGAGAATATCCTGCGTTTGATATCGCATATCAAGGGCCGCAGTCATATGTCTGGGGCAACAGGAACTTACAGGACGATTTAAATGCGTACCCTTACATCTCTGGTTTTGGCGGTTGGTCTGGCTGCGGTGACACCGGTTGTCGCAGCCGCACAAAAGCTGCCACTCACCGACATCTCCGCCTATTTGAACAAGCTACAAACCGCCAAAGGCGAATTCACCCAGATCAACGATGACGGGTCAATCAGCACAGGGACGATCTATATCAAACGCCCAGGAAAAGTGCGGTTTGAATACAATCCACCAGAAAGTGCACTGGTGATTGCAGGCAGCAATACGGTTGTGATCTACGACAAGAAATCGAACCAGCCCGCCGAAAGCTATCCTTTGGCGCGTACACCTTTGTCGATCATCCTTGCGCGCAATGTCGATTTGGGCGCGGCCAATATGGTGACCGGGCACAAGTTTGATGGGACGGCCACAGTGGTGACGGCCCAAGATCCTGCGAACCCGCAGTACGGTAATATCCAGCTCAAGTTCACGGGCACACCGGTTGAGTTGCGCCAGTGGGTAATCAATGATGGCAACGGCAGTCAGACGACAGTCGTTCTGGGCGATTTGCAAAAGGGTGGCAATCTGTCGAACAGTTTGTTTGACGTGGGCAGCCCGGGAAGTACTGCAAATCGCTGATCCTGCTATGTTGCGCGGCTTTGGTTCGCAGGGCCGTGCAACATAGCACTCAAACAGACCTACATTGCTATCGCAGGCGGCACCCAGCTATCTGGCCGCGATACATTTGCGATCGTGCTTCCACCTTGCCGGCAACACCGACCAACCACGCTTTGCGATTATACGTCTGTTTGCGAAAGCCGGTGTGACCTTCGTGATAAGCAAGATACTGGTTACGCGCATCCGACAGTGACACTCCGTTGCGGTCGCGTGTCTGGTTCATGTACCAGCCCATGAAGTCAGTTGCATCTCCGATCCGGTCCCGTTTGGCACCACGACGTCTCTGATCCTTGAGGTATTCTTCCCAAGTTGCGTCCAATGCTTGCGAATAACCAAAAGCGCTGGATTGCCGTCCCATAGGGATAACGCCCGCCACATAACGAAACGGTGTGCGTGCATCAGCGATAAATTTACTTTCCTGATGGATTGTCGCCATCATGACATGCATCGGGACACCCCATTTGCGTTCCACGTTACGGAATGCCTTGAGGTACTGTGGGCGCTCTCTGAGAATGCCACAGGCGTTATCCAATTCGCGCGGTGCGGACGTCTGTCCACCACCACAGGATGCCACCAGCAACACAAGTATCAGGGCGCGAAGGGTTCTGCTCATCTGCCTCTCGCTTTTCTTTTTATATTTTGATCCAGTTTAACCGATTTTATGCCCGCGTCACATCACATTTTTCAAAGCAGCCACGCGAGTAGCAGCGGCAATGCGCCGATGGACATAACGGTAGACACAACCACAAGGCCTGCGACCGACTGTGAATCAGCGCCGTATTTTTCGGCCAGCATGTAAGAGGTCACAGCCACGGGCGTCGCAACTTGCAAAACGAGGATTCCGGTGGCGATCTTGTCCAGCGTGAACCAGTCTGCGGCCAGCCAGGCAGCGCCGACACAGATTACCAGTTTAATGACTGACAAAATAATCGCCTGGCCAATCCCGGCGGGTGACAACCGTGCAACTGCCACGCCCAGCGTGATCAGCATCAGCGGAATCGCCATCTGACCGATCAAGCTTAACGTATTGTCGACAAATTTTGGCAGGTGCCATCCTTGCCAGAGGAAAACCGCACCCAGAACGGTGGCCCAAACCAATGGTTCTCTTAATACTTTGCCAAACGATCCGGCCCCCGCGACCAGCCAAATGCCAAATGTAAACGACAGGATCGCCATCACTGCAAAGACAACAACCGCGTAATCCAGGCCGATATCCCCGAAAGCAAACAAGGCCAACGGCAGACCGAGGTTTCCCGTATTGCCAAAAATCAGGGGTGCTGAAAATGTACGATTATTCAGCCCAGCGATCTTTACCATGCCCAAAACTACAATAGAAACAGCGATGTAAGCGGCGAAACTGGCTAAGGTCAACGTGGTGAGCGCTGCCGGATCAAGCGTGGTGTTAACCAGTGCAGTGAAAATCAGACAAGGCACGGCGAGGGTCATCGACAGACGTGTCACAAATTCAAGACGATATTCTATGCCCAGCTTGACCCAGATAAAGCCGATACCGGCCAACAGGAACACAGGGGTCACAATTTCCAATACCGTCAAGATGAGGGTCAACAGTCTGTTTCCTTTGAATGTCGCGACGTGATTGGACAAAAGCCCCTTGAAACCGTTACTAACGAAAGATAGGGGCTGCAATGTTATGCTACGCACACGCGCGAAATATCATCTGGGCCAGGTTGTTCGGCACAAGAAACATCCCTTTCGGGGTGTGATCTTTGACGTGGATCCGGAATTTGCCAACACGGATGAGTGGTACGAGGCGATTCCCGAGGACAGCCGTCCGGTGAAGGACCAGCCTTATTATCATTTGCTCGCCGAAAATGACCAAAGCTACTATGTGGCTTATGTGTCGGAACAAAACCTTGTGGCTGATTATTCAGGTGAACCTGTGGATCACCCCGATATCCCTGACTTGTTCGGCCCGTTTACCAATGGTGCGTATCCGCTACATTTCCAGTTGAACTGAGTTTCAGTAGTCGACAAGGAAAACCACACGCGTGTTGCGTGCCTGATTATATTGGAAAACTGGGGGAGAAGATCCTCGACACCGCGCACTGGGTGGGGGCTATTAAACGCGATGCCGAGGGAAGCCATATGCAGCTACAAGGACATATATGCCCTTTGACCAAGGCAAGAATGTGATTTGATAACGGCGTTTTCAGGAAGTCTCATGGCAATTTCGCGGCATCACGCATTTGGCTAAAATTGTCGGAATAGGGTGCTCTCTTACGGGGGAATCCGCCGCTGTCTCAGCCGTAATCTACGGCAATACGTAGATCCAATTGATTGCCACCGGCAATCCGGCTGTAGTGCACATCTTTTGCCAGATCGCGGATCAGGAACCAGCCGAATCCGCCTTCGGGCAGGTCTTCGACATCAACATCATAGGACCGCATTTCGCCCAACGGTGCTTTATCATCCGGCATACGGTTGCCAAAATCCCTGATCCGGAAGTGCAGGCCATCGGCAAGATGACGGCAGCGGATGTGAATAGCGCCAACAGTACCGACTTCAGGATATGCATGTTCGACAATGTTATTAAGCACTTCTGCCAGAACTAGTTCAACGGTCTCGGAGTCCTCTGGATCAAGGCCAATAGGGGCGAGCCCTGCGATCACTTGCAAAAGTGCTTCACGTGTCGCTGTTGTGCTGCTGATGACCTCAATAGAGAATTCTGAGGGATTGGAGGTTGCGTCCGGTGCGTTCTTGGGTTGCTCATTGTCATGCACGCTCGGCATCCAAGGCGTCCTCCAGTGTCAGGAATATCTGGAAGACACTGTCCATGCGCGTGAGTTCAAACACCTTTTTTACAGGTGGCGTCAGCCCAGCGAGCAACAAGCGGCGTTCAGGTGCAAGATGTTTCATCGTTGCGACAATTGCACCCAGACCGCTGGAATCAATGAATGTCACTTTGGTCAAATCAAGAATGACACGTGGCGGTGCATCTTGCGTTTGGGCGCGCACGGCTTCTTTGAACGCGACGGCCACTGCAGCATCAATACGCGGGTCCTGTACGCTTACGGTACAGAAATCCCCTTCTGTTTTTACCAGCAATTCCATAAACAATCCCCATATGTCCGGTTTCACCACCGCAATAGGGCGAATTGTTTACCAACTGATGAGCAACCTCGATAACAGGAGATCAAAATGCATAAAGTCGTTATAGCCGGGGCCGCCCGCACACCAATGGGCGGCTTTCAGGGCGCATTCGAGAGTCTGAGTGCTGCGACACTTGGCGGCCATGCGATCAAGGCTGCGCTGGAAAACGCCGGCCCGGCGGTTGTTCAGGAAGTGTTGATGGGGTGTGTGCTTCCCGCTGGGCAGGGTCAGGCACCCGCGCGACAGGCGGGGTTTGCTGCGGGGCTTGGGGAAGAAGTGCCTGCCACGACCCTCAACAAAATGTGTGGTTCCGGCATGAAAGCTGCGATGATCGGCTTCGACCAGATCGCGCTTGGCAGTACCGATGTGATGGTCGCAGGCGGCATGGAAAGCATGTCAAATGCGCCGTATATTTTGCCAAAAATGCGAAGTGGCGCGCGTTTGGGGCATGCAGCCGTGGTGGATCACATGTTCCTTGATGGCCTCGAAGACGCATATGACAAAGGGCGCCTAATGGGCACTTTTGCTGAGGATTGCGCCGAAACGTTCCAATTCACCCGTGAAAAACAGGACGCTTACGCGCTTGCCTCGCTGTCACGCGCGCTCGAGGCGCAGTCCAGCGGAGCCTTTGCTGACGAGATTGCCAGTGTGCAAATGAGCAACCGCAAGGGCAGTGTAACCGTCGAGATGGACGAACAGCCCGGTAACGCGCGCCCCGACAAAATCCCTCAGTTGAAACCTGCCTTTCGCGAAGGGGGCACTGTAACCGCTGCCAACTCTTCCTCTATCTCGGACGGTGCCGCAGCTCTGGTGCTGGCTTCCGAAGATGCGGCCAAGTCCCAGGGGCTGAACATGCGTGCGCGCATTCTGGGCCACGCCAGCCACGCTCAGGCACCTGGCCTGTTTACAACCGCCCCGGTACCTGCCGCGCAAAAACTGCTCAAGCAGATCGGCTGGAGCAAAGAGGACGTGGACCTGTGGGAAGTGAACGAAGCCTTCGCTGTGGTGCCAATGGCCTTTATGCATGAGATGGGGCTGTCCCATGACATCGTCAACGTCAACGGCGGTGCCTGCGCGCTGGGCCATCCTATCGGTGCCTCTGGCACACGGATTATGGTCACTCTTTTGAACGCCCTTGAAAAACGCGATTTGAAACGCGGGATCGCGGCAATCTGCATTGGCGGCGGAGAAGGCACCGCAATCGCAATTGAGCGCCCCTAACTCTTTTTGGCCTTAAATATCGTCCGCAATCTGCCACACGGAGCCGTCCTATGAAAGTGGACTACCCAACGCTTGCCAAAACTCTGCACAGTCTCACTGAAGGGGAAACCGACCCCGTGGCCCTTATGGCAACCGTTGCCTGCGAAGTGCATCACGCTGATGATCGATTTGACTGGACGGGATTTTACCGTGTGGTGGCGCCGGAATTGCTCAAGATCGGGCCGTACCAAGGGGGGCATGGATGCTTGGTGATTCCGTTTTCCCGCGGCGTGTGCGGTGCCGCTGCACGCACCGGAGAGGTACAACTTGTGCCGGATGTGGATGCCTTTCCCGGCCATATTGCCTGCGCATCCTCTACACGGTCCGAACTTGTACTGCCGGTTTTTGACGGGAACGGCAAATTGCTGGGCGTTTTTGATCTGGACAGTGATCAACCGGATGCCTTCACGAACCAAGACGCTGATGCGTTCGCGGAAATTCTAAAGACAGTCTTTGCCGCCGTGAAATAGTTCTGGATTTTTTCACGAAACTCCTGTTACGTGAAATCAGCAGGCCATTTTTCACGGAATCAGGATGAAGCACGCACGACCAGACACACCGGACACGCTTGGGGCTGATTTGCGCGCATTGCGCAAGGCGCGCGGGCTGACGCTGGTGCAAATGGCCGACATGCTGGGACGTTCGGTGGGGTGGCTTAGTCAGGTCGAGCGTGACATTTCCGAACCCTCGATCACCGACTTGCGCGACATTGCGGCCAAACTGGACGTGTCGGTCTCCATGCTGTTCCGCCATGCTGCCGCTCCGGTCGCGGAAGCCGGATATGTCGTGCGCCGTGATGCGCGCCGTCCGATGGGCTCGCAAATCGCCGGTTTGGTCGAAGAGTTGCTTTCGCCTGATCTTACGGATGATTTCGAAATGGTGCATTCCACCTTTGCCCCGCACAGCCGCATCAAGGATCCTGTCATCCGTCCCACCCAAGAGGTCGCCTATGTTGTTTCGGGACAGCTCGAAATTGAAATCGAAGGTATCACGCATCTGATCCATCCCGGCGACAGCGTCCGCATTCGTGGCGAGGCATTCCGTTGGGCCAATCCGTTTGATGTTCCCGCTATTGCGATCTGGGTTATCGCGCCTCCGGTGTATTGAATGGGCTTTGGGGCATGCTTTATTTTCGGGCGGTCTTTTGCCCGCGCTTCAACAGGGAGAGCCTGAGATGGTAAAAGGAAGCTGCCTGTGCGGCGGAGTAGAATTTGAACTGTCCGGCACATTGCGCAACTCTGTCGCCTGCCATTGCGTGCAATGCCGCAAGACCAGCGGGCATTATGTTTCCGCTACGCAAGTTGGCCCCGAGCAATTGACACTCATCAAAGACGAGACCCTGCAATGGTATCGCTCAAGCCCACCTGCTGAACGCGGCTTTTGCAACACCTGCGGATCATCGCTGTTCTGGCGGCATGACAACGATAGAGGTGCCATTTCCGTCATGTCCGGCACTTTGGACGCGCCCACGGGCATCCACACTGAAAAACACATCTTTGTCGCTGACAAGGGTGACTATTACGACATTGCTGACGGCTTGCCGCAGCGCGATCAATAACGGAGTATTCTCATGGCTGATTTCCCAACAACGGCCCGTGTGGTCATCATCGGCGGCGGTGTTGTCGGCACCTCGACACTTTATCACCTTGCCAAGGCGGGCTGGAAAGATTGTGTTTTACTTGAGAAAAACGAACTGACGGCAGGCTCCACATGGCACGCGGCTGGTAACTGTCCGAACTTCGCGGGTTCGTGGGCGGTGATGAACATGCAGCGGGATTCGCTGGAAATGTACCGCACCTTAGCCGAAGACGTCGATTATCCGATGAACTACCACGTCACCGGTTCCTTGCGTCTGGGGCATTCCAAAGAGCGCATGCAGGAATTCGAGCGGGTGGCATCAATGGGCCAATATCAGGGTTTGGAGATGGGCATTTGCACCCCCGCCGAACTCAAGGAAATGCACCCTTTCATGGAAACTCATGACCTTGAGGGTGGGCTGTGGGATCCGCTGGACGGGGATATTGATCCTGCACAACTGACCCAAGCCCTCGCCAAAGGCGCACGAGATGCAGGGGGGCGGATCGAACGCTTCTGCCCCGTGAACGGTATCGAACGGGATGGTGATGAATGGATTGTGAAATCCGACAAGGGCGACATTCGCTGCGAGTTTGTCGTTAACTGCGCGGGCTATTACGCACAGCGCGTGGGCGAGATGTTCAAACCCTTCGGCGGGCGCACCGTGCCGATGGTTGTCATGTCCCACCAGTATTTCCTGACCGAGCCAATTGCAGAGCTTGAAGCATGGACCAAGGAAAAGGGCCACAAAGTTCCGCTGCTGCGTGACGTCGATACATCTTACTACCTGCGTCAGGATAAGAACGGCCTGAACCTCGGCCCATATGAGCGCAACTGCAAAGCTCATTGGGTCACGCCCGACGATCCGATGCCGCAGGATTTCTCCTTCCAACTCTATCCAGATGATCTGGAACGGCTGGAGTACTACATCGAAGACGCCATGGCCCGCGTGCCGATCCTTGGCACTGCCGGAGTTGGCCGCAACATCAACGGTCCGATCCCTTACGCGCCTGACGGGTTGCCCATGGTTGGCCCGATGCCCGGTGTGAAAAACGCCTTCGAGGGTCATTCGTTTACCTTCGGCATCGCCCAAGGCGGCGGTG
Source organism: uncultured Sulfitobacter sp. (assembly GCA_947501805.1). GTDB lineage: Bacteria > Pseudomonadota > Alphaproteobacteria > Rhodobacterales > Rhodobacteraceae > Sulfitobacter. The sequence goes on from CANMXJ010000003.1 coordinate 413,002, forward strand.
CGGGCAAGGTTCTGTCGGAATGGATCATGCACGGCGAAACTGAATTGGACATGTGGGCTGTCGATCCGCGCCGCTACACCGATTATACTGACCACGATCATTGTCTGGCCAAAGCGCTGGAAACCTACGGCCATGAATACGCCATGCACTTCCCGCATCACGCATGGCCTGCTGGTCGCGACAAGAAACTGTCGCCCGTGCATGACAAAATCATCGCAACGGGCGGCCAGATGGGCGCCTATAACGGCTGGGAACGCGCCAACTGGTTCGCGCAAGACGGTGATGATACCTCCGAAGAAGCCACCCAGACATGGGACCGTAACGGCCCTTGGGCGATCCGTATCAAAGAAGAAGTCGAAGCGGTACGCGACAGCGTTGGCGTCCTCGACCTGCCCGGTTTCTCGCGCTTCAATCTCAGCGGCGCAGGTGCCGCCGAATGGCTGCGCGGACGCATTTCCGGCGGCCTGCCCAAAGTGGGCCGCATGAACCTCGCCTATTTCCCTGACAGTCGCGGTCGTATCCTGACCGAGATGTCGGTCATGCGACATGATGAGGATTTCTTTACTCTGATCACCGCCGCCACCGCGCAATGGCATGACTTTGAACTGCTGAACAAGGCGCTGCCGTCGGGCCTGACCCTGACCGATCACACAACCGAATACTCCACGCTGATCGTCACTGGCCCTAAATCCCGCGAACTGTTCGAGGCGCTAGATACGCAAGCGGACCTCAGCGCCACATGGCTCTCCACCCAACCCGCCAAAGTCGCCGGAACCGATTGCGCCCTTGCGCGCGTGTCCTTCGCCGGCGAACTCGGCTGGGAAATCCACGCGGCCAACGCCGACATTCCAGCGCTCTATGACGCGGTGACAGGCGCAGGTGCGAAACCCTTCGGCATGTACGCCCTCAACTCCCTGCGCATCGAAAAAGGCTACCGCGCTTGGAAGGGTGACCTTTCCACAGACTACTCCCTGCTTGAAGGCGGCTTGGAGCGTTTCGTGAAACTCGACAAACCCCAAGACTTCCCCGGCAAGGCGGCGCTGCAATCGGAAAAACAGCAAGGCAGCAAGAAACGCTTTGTCACCATGACCGTCGAGGCAGGCGACCAAGACGCGCCATACATGTCAACGGTCTGGCACAACGGCGAAGTTGTGGGTGAAACCACCAGCGGAGACTGGGGCCATCGCGTGGGCAAATCCATCGCGCTGGGCATGATCAAAACGGAACTGGCTGAGGCAGGCACCGAAGTTGAAATCAACATCTTCGGCAAAGTGTGCAAAGCAACGGTGCAACCCGATCAACCCCTGTGGGATCCTGAAAACGCAAGGATCCGCGCATGAGTGAGATTACCCTTCTGGACGGCGGCATGGGGCAGGAACTGGTGCATCGCGCCGGTGACCGGCCCACACCGCTTTGGTCCACCCAAGTCATGATCGAACACCCCGGGCTGGTGGCGGAAGTGCATCGCGACTTTGCCGCCGCTGGTGCAAGCGTCGCCACAACCAACACCTATGCAATCCACCGCGACAGGCTGGCAGGCACCGAAGTTGCAGATCAATTCGACACATTGCTTGCCATGGCACTGTCCGAGGCGCAAAACAGCGGGTCCGCCCGTATCGCGGGGGCCATCGGCCCTCTGCGTGCATCCTACCGCCCTGACTTGCATCCAGACACCGCCGAAGCCGTGCCGTTGTTTGCCGAAGTCGCCAAGACCCTTGCACCTACCTGCGATCTCCTGATCTGCGAAACCGTGGTTTCTGTGGCTCATGCGGCTGACGTTTTGGCGGGCGCTTCAGGGCAGGGCAAACCCGTCTGGCTGGCGCTTTCGGTGCGCGACAAAGACGGCACGCAATTGCGCTCTGGCGAACCCTTGGCTGATGTCCTGCCGGTCATCGCAGCCTCTGACGCCGCAGCGGTGCTGGTCAATTGCTCCGCCCCCGAAACGATCCCCGCCGCCCTCGATATCCTCGCGCAATCCGGCTTGCCTTACGGTGCCTATGCCAATGGGTTCGAACAAATCGCCGAAGGGTTCCTGAAGGCGAAACCAACCGTTGATGCGCTCACTGCCCGCCATGATCTGACGCCGGAACTCTATGCCGATCACGCGATGGCATGGGTCGACCACGGGGCCACGATCATCGGCGGTTGTTGCGAAGTTTCTCCCGCCCATATCGCCGAAATCGCCCGCCGCCTGCACGCGGCTGGCCACACCATTGTCTAGCGCGCCTTTGGCGCGACATCGTCTAAAGGACTATGCCCATGTCTAACGTCCCTTCCCACGCCCGCGTTGTCATCATTGGTGGCGGCGTCATCGGCTGTTCCGTTGCCTATCACCTGACCAAGCTGGGCTGGCAAGATGTGGTGCTCTTGGAACGTAAGCAGCTGACCTCCGGCACCACGTGGCACGCTGCGGGTCTGATTGCACAACTGCGTGCAACGGCGAATATGACCAAACTGGCGAAGTACTCGCAGGAACTCTACGGAGATCTTGAGGCTGAAACAGGCGTTGCAACGGGTTTCAAACGCTGTGGGTCAATCACGGTGGCCCTGACCGATGAACGTCGCGAAGAGATATACCGCCAAGCGGCCATGGCCCGTGCGTTTGGAGTGGATGTCGAAGAAATCAGCCCGAAGGAAGTGCTTGAGAAATACCAACACCTGAACATCGAAGGTGTCACAGGCGCGGTCTACCTCGACAAGGACGGGCAGGGCGATCCGGCGAACATCGCGCTGGCTTTGGCCAAAGGGGCGCGGCAACGTGGGGCGAAGGTGATTGAACGCACCAAAGCCACGGGCGTCACCCGCGAAGGACGGCGCATTACGGGTGTTGATTGGGTCAGTGGCGAGGAAAGCGGGCACATCACTTGCGACCATGTTGTGAATTGCGGCGGCATGTGGGGCCATGAAGTGGGCCGGATGCTGAACACCAACGTCCCGCTGCAAGCCTGCGAACACTTTTATATTGTGACGGAAGCGATTGAAGGACTGAAACAACTGCCCGTGCTGCGGGTGCCGGACGAATGTGCGTACTACAAGGAAGACGCAGGTAAAATGCTGTTGGGTGCCTTTGAACCTGTCTCAAAGCCATGGGCGCTGGACGGTATTCCGGCGGATTTTGAATTTGATCAACTGCCCGAAGATTTCGATCACTTCGAACCGATCCTTGAAGCCGCTGTTGAACGTATGCCGATGCTTGCGGATGCAGGTATCCACACGTTCTTTAACGGTCCGGAAAGTTTTACCCCGGACGATGCCTACCACCTTGGACTTGCGCCCGAGATGGACAACGTCTGGGTCGCTGCCGGATTTAACTCCATTGGTATCCAGTCTGCGGGTGGCGCGGGTATGGCGCTGGCGCAATGGATAGAAGACGGCGACAAACCCTTTGATCTGGGCGATGTAGACATTGGTCGCATGCAGCCATTCCAGGGCAACAAGACGTATCTGGCGGAGCGGTCCAAAGAAACGCTGGGCCTGCTCTATGCTGACCATTTCCCTTACCGTCAGAAGGCAACGGCACGTGGCGTTCGTCGCACGCCGTTCCACCAACACCTGCTGGATCGCGGCGCAGTGATGGGTGAACTTGCAGGCTGGGAACGCGCCAACTGGTTCGCCAACAAGGGGCAGGAACCGAAATACGAATACTCTTGGCAGCGTCAGAACTTTTTTGACAATGTCGCCGCTGAACATATGGCTGTGCGCGAGAATGTCGGCATGTACGACATGTCGTCCTTTGGCAAAATCCGCGTTGAGGGCCGCGATGCCTGCGCCTTTCTCAACCACATTGGCGGCGGGCAATATGACGTTGCGGTGGGCAAGATCGTCTATACCCAATTCCTTAACCGCAACGCCGGGATCGAGGCGGATGTGACTGTTACCCGCTTGTCCGAAACCGCCTATCTAGTGGTCACGCCCGCGGCGACCCGTTTAGCCGATGAAACATGGATGCGCCGCCATCAGGGCGATTTCAACGTGGTGATTACGGATGTCACAGCGGGCGAGGGTGTCTTGGCCGTGATGGGACCGCGTGCGCGTGACCTGATGCAGCTCGTCTCACCCAACGACTTTTCTAACGATGTGAACCCCTTCGGTACTGCTCAAGAGATCGAGATCGGCATGGGGCTGGCCCGCGTGCACCGCGTGACTTACGTGGGCGAATTGGGCTGGGAAATCTACATGAGCGCCGATCAGGCAGGGCATGTTTTTGAAACGCTGGCAGAGGCGGGGCAGGATTTGAACCTGAAACTCTGCGGGATGCATATGATGGACACCTGCCGCATCGAAAAGGGCTTCCGTCACTTTGGCCACGATATTACCTCAGAGGATCACGTGCTTGAGGCGGGTCTTGGCTTTGCTGTGAAAACCGACAAGCCGGATTTCATCGGACGCGATGCAATGCTGCGCAAGAAGGACAGCGGATTGGAAAATCGCATGGTGCAATTCAAGCTGACCGATCCCGGACCCCTATTGTATCACAACGAACCTATTGTGCGGGATGGCGAGATCGTCGGGTTCCTGTCTTCTGGCGGATATGGTCACGCGACGGGCGGTGCGATGGGTCTCGGCTATGTCCCGTGCAAAGGTGAAAGCGTGGCGGACATACTGGCCTCAAGCTACGAGATCGACGTGGCCGGTACGCGGGTCAAAGCCGAAGCGTCATTGAAGCCGATGTACGACCCAAAATCCGAACGTGTGAAAGTGTGACGGGTACAATCTAGGCCTTTCGGGGGCTGTCACATTACCCTAACCAAAGGGGTGACTGGAGACCCGTGATGCGCAACCCTGACAGCCTGCCAACCAAAGCAAACGAGGACACCCCGCAGGGGCTGGCCTTTGCCATGACAGCTTACATCATGTGGGGCTTCCTGCCACTTTATATGAAGCTGCTGGCGCACATTCCTCCTGCTGAAGTGGTTGTACATCGCATCCTGTGGTCGCTGCCGATTGCCGCGGTGGTCCTTATTTTCCTGCGTCGTACCGATGCCCTGCGTGAGGCGTTGCGCACACCGCGCATGCTGGGAATGGCCTGTGTCACAGCTGCACTGATCTCGATCAACTGGGGTATCTACGTTTACGCAATTGCATCCGGAAACGCGCTGGCAGCCTCGCTCGGCTACTACATAAACCCCTTGTTCAGCGTTTTTCTCGCGGCTGTCTTATTGGGCGAACGCCTTAGCCGTGCACAGATGTTGGCGATTGCCCTAGCCGCCGCCGCAGTTGTCGTGATCGCGGTTGACGCGGGTCAGGTCCCTTGGGTGGCTTTGGCGCTAACCCTGACTTGGGGATTCTACGCACTGGCCAAGAAAAGCCTGCCGATCGGGCCAAACCAAGGATTCCTGCTTGAAGTTCTGATCCTGTTGGTTCCGGCAATCGGCTATCTTTTCTTTCTTGTCGTAACGGGCCAATCTCATTTTTCACTCAGCCTTACTCGTGACAGTTGGTTGTTGATGGGCTGCGGTCTGGTAACGGCGGTGCCACTGATGATCTATGCCAACGGTGCCAAGCTGCTGCGCCTGTCGACCATCGGCGTCTTGCAATACATTGCGCCGACGATGATTTTTCTCGTCGCAGTCTTTGTCTTTGACGAGCCATTTGGCCGCGCCCGTATGATCGCATTTCCAATGATTTGGCTCGCGCTGGTGATCTATTCCGTCTCAATGATCCGCCAGATGCGAGACGCGAAAATGGCCTAAGATAGCGCCTCGCGGAACTTGAGAAACCGCGCATCTGTCTTGACCCGTTCATTCATCGCGGCGCGTAGCGCACCGATGGTCTTGTGTGGACGCATGACCACCTCGAAATCTTGCATTTCGCCCGCCTCGTTCAAAGTGATTAGATCAACGCCGACGCAATCAAGCCCTTCAACTTTGCACTGAAACTCCAAGGCCCAATCGTTGCCAGCGCCCATAACACGGCGATACTCAAAATCAGTAAAAACCTCGTTCACATGCCCCAACACTGCTGAGACGGCCTCGCGCCCTGTCCATGTCGCCCAGTAGGTCGGCGGGCTGAAACGCACATCCTCTGCCATCAGCGCAGGCACGCGGCTATGATCGTTGGCCAAAACGCTGTCGTGAAATTTCTGGATGGTCGGGTGCATATCAGTCTCCTTTGAGGCAAAGTTTGCCATGTGACGGGTTGAAAACCTACCCGCGATCTGTGACCAGACATGCCATGGACGCAACGTATTCCCCGCCTCAAGATGACCTCGTGGTTTTGCATGAAGATGCTGAAGTGCTGTTGGTGGATAAACCCGCTGGTCTGCTTAGCGTGCCGGGCAAAGGTCCTCACCTTGCCGATTGTCTGCTGGCGCGTATTCAGGCGGTGTTTCCGCAGGCTTTGCTGGTGCATCGTCTGGACCGGGATACATCCGGCGTGATGATCTTTGCCCAGACACCTTATGCGCAACGCCATCTTGGCTTGCAGTTTGAAAAGCGCATGACCCGCAAAACCTATGTGGCGCGGGTCTGGGGTAAGCCGGCGGAGAAATCAGGGGAAATTGATTTGCCATTGATCGTGGACTGGCCGAACCGTCCTTTGCAAATGGTGTGCCACGAAACAGGTAAATCGGCACAGACTGAATGGAAGCTGATCAAAAGTGATGGTGAAACATCGCGCATCCGCCTCAGACCGAAAACCGGACGTAGTCACCAGTTGCGGGTACATATGCTCGCACTTGGCCATCCGATACTGGGGGATCCGTTCTATGCAAGCGGGCCTGCGCGCGACTATCCGCGGATGATGCTGCATTCCGAGGAGTTGCGATTCAAGCATCCCCAAGGCGGGCATTCGACAAGAATTCGGGCCAAGGCACCGTTTTGACAGGACAAGATTGAGTTTAACGGCCAAGTGAAGTCGGGTTGCAGCGCTTAGCACTTCGTTCATCATGTTTGGCTAGCGTTAGCGGGCATGGATAGCTGGAGAGCGATCCCGTGTGCCGAGTGAAGCTGTGGACAACGGTGGGAATGGACTGCTTCGGGCCCGACTTCACTTGGCCGTTAGACTCAATTCTGAACTATAGTTCAAACGCTGCCGTCAGAAATGGAAAAGGGCCACCCGAAGGCAGCCCCATTCTGATATTACATCGCACGATTTTACTCTGCAGCGACCCAGCCGGATACCGCTTTGACTTCAAGGAATTCCTCAAGACCATAAATACCGCCTTCACGACCATTGCCTGACTGCTTATAGCCGCCGAAGGGTGACCCCTGTGCAAAGCCCTGACCGTTGGTCTCTACCATGCCAGAGCGCAAACGCCGTGCCACACGACGACGTTTTTCGTCGTCTTCGGTCTGGACGTAGTTGGTCAAGCCATAGGGCGTGTCATTTGCAATTGCGACGGCTTCTTCTTCGGTCTCGAACGGAATGATAGACAGAACTGGGCCAAAGACCTCTTCCTGTGCAATTGTCATGTCGTTGGTGACATCGGCAAAGACAGTCGGCTTGACGAAGTAGCCGCGGTTCAATCCATCCGGACGGCCAAGACCGCCGGCAACCAGGCGTGCTTCGGACATGCCGACTTCGATCAGGCCCTGAATTTTGTTGAACTGGGCTTCTGAAACAACAGGACCGATGTGCTGACCTTCCTCCGAGGCAGGGCCGACATGGGTGTTGGTCGCAACATCTGCGGCCATCTGTACAGCTTCGTCATAGCGCGATTTGTGCACCAGCATGCGCGTTGGCGCGTTGCAGGATTGTCCGGAGTTGCGGAAACAGCGAATCGCTCCCGCCTTAGCCGCTTTGGGATGTGCATCTTCAAAGATGATGTTGGCACCTTTGCCGCCCAGTTCAAGCGACACGCGCTTGAGTGTGTCAGCTGCCGCTTTGGAAATCGCGATACCGGCGCGGGTTGAACCGGTAAAGCTGACCATATCCACATCTGGATGCGAAGAAAGCTGAGAGCCTACACCGGGACCATCGCCATTCAGCATGTTGAACACGCCCGCCGGGAAGCCTGCTTCGTCCATGAATTCTGCGAACAATGCACCGGAGAGCGGGGCAATTTCAGAGGGTTTCAGGACGACGGTACAGCCAGTGGCAATCGCAGGGATCGCTTTGAGGATAATCTGGTTCATCGGCCAGTTCCAGGGCGTGATCAAAGCACAGACACCAATTGGTTCAAGCAGGGTTTTCTCTGTCGCCGTGAAGTCTTTTTCAAAGGAGAAGTCTTTGAATGCGTTGATGAAACCGCCAATGTGCCAACTTCCCGCACCAACTTGCTGGTTGCGGCTCAATTCGATCGGGGCACCCATTTCCATCGACATGGCCTGCGCCATTTCTTCCTGGCGGGCTTTGTAGATTTCGGCCAGTTTTTCGATCAATGCCATGCGCTCTTCACGCGGGGTTTGGGACCAGCTGTCAAAAGCAGCGCGTGCTGCCGCGACAGCGGCATCTGTATCGGCCTGATCGCCAAGAGAGATGGTTGCACATTCTTCTTCTGTTGACGGGTTCACAACTGCAAAGTCGTTTGCCTTGGCAGGTTTTACCCATTTACCGTTGATATAGAATTCACGTTTGTCCAACATGTTGGAACTCCTTTTAACATATGCTGGCCATATGGCCCTGCCTAATTCTGCGCCAATGTGTCACCACCGTGATGCCACCGCAAGGGGGTGGTGCACCGGCAAATAATGACTACATATGCGACGTATCAAGACACATATCCCGGAGGACATCATGGGCTTGCGCATCAACGACACGATACCTGATTTAACCGTCGAAACGGACCACGGCACGATTTCGCTGCATGAATTTGTAGGCGATAGCTGGGCAATCCTCTTTTCGCACCCCAAGGACTTCACGCCCGTTTGCACCACAGAGTTCGGGGCTGTTGCCCAATTGGCGGACGAATGGGAAAAGCGCGGCACCAAAGTGATCGGTGTCAGCGTTGATGGTGTGGAAGAGCACAAACAATGGAAAGGCGACATCGAAACTGTCGCGGGCACCAAGGCAGGCTTCCCGATTATCGCGGATACCGGTCTTGAGGTCTCCAAAGCCTTCGACATGCTGCCAGCCGAAGCATATTTGCCGGACGGTCGCACACCTGCGGACAGTGCCACGGTACGCTCCGTGTTCATTATTGGGCCGGACAAACAGCTTAAACTGTCGATGACCTATCCAATGACGGTCGGCCGTAACTTTGCCGAAGTGCTGCGTGCGTTGGACGGATTGCAGATGTCTACAAACAAAGGCGTAGCGACCCCTGCAAACTGGAATGTCGGCGATGATGTGATCATCCCCACAAGCGTTTCGGATGCGGATGCCGCTACCAAGTTTGGCGACTTCAAGACAGTACTGCCCTATCTGCGCATGACCAAGGCACCAACCTGAACCTCAGGGTTCCTGAGGTCTACGCCGTATCCGCGCCCTGTACCGGGCGCGCCGCATCTCCCGCATCAGCACATCGCCGGTGCGGGTTTTGCGTTGGATCGTGCTGGGGCCGTGCATTTCCGAAACACCGCTCGGCAGGATGGTGTGGATCTTTTGCCCTGTGACCCAATGCATCTGCAACGTCGTGTCCACGGGCCGGTCAATCACTTCGCTGGCCGTCAACAGTCGCTGTGCCGCTCTGCGCCCGACGATCTGGCAGACCAGTTGCAAGCCGATCGTGCGCGGCAGGAACAAGGCGGTACCGTCTTGCAGGGCTAATGTATGTGCCGGCGTTTCCCGCGGCTTTGCGGGCAGGCGGATAAAGCTGTCTTCGTCCGCATATTGGTGCACCAGTTTCATTGCGGCCGCAAACGGCACAGGATCAATTGCCATATCGTCTTCTGCAATCAATCCATAAGGTGCGTCACCCTCGGCGATCATTTTCCAGCACAATCGATGACTGAGGAAACATCCGACTTCGGCGGCGTTCATCTGAAACGGATAAGTCGGACTATGAAGTGTTCCACTCACTTGCTCAATCTGCTGCGTAACTTTCGGATCAGCACCGTTCACGGCATCAACCAATTCTGCATCGGGCAATTCCCGAAGCAGACGAGACACGTTTTCGGCGCGGGCCGTTGCGGTGTTCAAATGGATGATGAGCGACCTCATGCAGATGTCATACCTGCAAAACCCGCCTAGTCAAACCACGCTTTGCGCTATTTCGGCCCTGCGTTGAAAGTAAACAGTGCCTCACCAGCAACGGTGTATCCGTTGATCAATTCACGGGCTTTGTCTGACACCAGCCATGTCTCCAATGATGTGGCACCGGCTGCGTTCACATGTGGATGGCGTTCGGGATTAATCGGGATATATGCGTATTGATTGAACAGTACCGGATCACCGGAAAACAGCAGAGCCAGCGTACCTTTGTTGCCAAAATTCAACCAGCTTGCGCGGTCTGCCATGATATACGCCCCAAGACCTGAAGCGGTGTTCAGACTGGCCCCCATGCCTGCGCCAACAGGATTGTACCATGCTTCAAATCCGGCCGGATCAAGGGCTGCAGTGGCCCAAAGCGCCAGTTCCTTCTTGTGTGTCCCGCTGTCATCGCCACGGCTGACAAAGCTATGCTGGCCCGTTGCGATCAACGTCAACGCATCAGCAGCGGTCTTTGCCTTTGCAATTTCCGCAGGATCTGAGTCAGGACCAATCAGAACAAAATCATTGTACATGATCTCGCGTCGATGCGTACCAAATCCGCCCGCCACAAAGGCTTCTTCGGAAGCTTTGGAGTGCACCAGAATGGCATCAACATCACCCGCTTCGCCCAGCCGCAAAGCTTGGCCTGTGCCCACAATAAGCAGTTGTACATCCAGACCGGTATCTTCTTTGATCACAGGCAACAGAACGTCCGACAGACCTGAATTGTTGAACGATGTCGTCACTGCCATACGCAGGGTTTCTGCCTGCGTCATACCCGCGAAGACAATCAAAAGTGAGGTAAGTAGGGTGCGTATCATTCGACGATGTCTCCGTTCAAAAAGGCCCTGAGTTCAGGCGTTTGTGGGGTGGTCAGGCAGGACGCCGCCGGACCGCTTTCGTGTATTCTCCCGCTTTTCAGGAACAATACCTCAGTCGCCAGGCGGCGTGCTTGACCCAGATCATGTGTCGCCAGAATTATCCGTGTGCCTGCCTGCTGGGCTTCTTGCAAAACTGCCTCGATCTCTTTTGTAGAACGGCCATCAAGGTTTGTGCACGGCTCATCCAGAAACAACAGCTTCGGATCGCTGATAAGCGCGCGTGCCAAAGCGAGCTTCTGTTTTTCGCCACCTGAGAGTCTGTGAGCGGGGCGCGACAGTGCGTCGCCCAGACCAATCCGGTGCGCCCACTGCGCAACCTGTTTTGTGATCAACGCCTTGGGATGGCGCGCCAGCGAAAGTGGGTAAGCAAGGTTTGCTGCCACAGAACGCCGCAACAGAATCGGCGACTGGAATACAAAAGCCTGTTGCTGACGTGCTTCTGCATCGGTCAGATTCCAGGTAAGCGTTCCGGCGTTCAACCGTTCGATCCCGTGCAGAGCTTTGAGAAACGTCGTCTTGCCTGCGCCGTTGGGACCAAGCACAACAGTTAAACCGGTTCTTTCCAATCGCAGATCAATCGGCCCCAGCAGGGTCTTGCCTCTGCGCTGCACCGTCAAACCGGTGGCGGTTAAAGGCAGCAGGTTGTTTACCATCTGCTCCCCCTTTCGGTGCCGGACAGGGCATGGATGATTAGGTTCACACTGACTGCCAGCCCGATCAGGACAAACCCCAGCCCGAGGGCCAAAGCAAAGTCACCTTTGCCCGTTTCAAGCGCAATCGCAGTGGTCAAAACCCGCGTCGCATGATCGATATTGCCCCCCACAATCATGATTGCGCCAACTTCGCCAATGGCCCGTCCAAATCCTGCAAGTGCAGCGGTCAACAAGGCGCGTCTGCCATCCACAATCAACGTCCAGATACGGGCCCGCGATGGGATATTCATCGAAATGAGCAGGTCGTGATATTCCGCCCAAAGCTCGCGCATGGCCTGATGTGTGATCGACGCAATCAAAGGTGTGATGATAATGACCTGCGCAATAATCATCGCAGTTGGTGTGAACAATAATCCCAGTACACCAAAGGGGCCGGATCGTGACAGCAACAGATACACCAGCAATCCAACGACCACAGGTGGCAGGCCCATAAACGCATTCAAGATTGCAATCGTGGTACGTCTGAAACGAAAGCGCCGGATCGCTAGCCACGTGCCAAAAGGAAGGGCAACCAGCGAAGCAATCACCAAGGCAGACAGGCTCACCTGCAAAGAGCGCAGCGTGATTTCTACCAGATCAGCATCTAGCGTCACAACCAACCAGAAGGCGGAAACAAGGCCTTGCCAAATGTCAGTCACGGGTGCGGCTCTCCGGTTGAAATTCGGGGGTGGTCTGCTGCCGGATGTATACGCGTCGAGCAGCAAGAGCCAACAGCGTAAATGCGACGCCAACAGACAGGTTTACGCAGTTGCCAAAATGGAAAAGGCCCCGATGTTACCAACGGGGCCTCTTGTTAATTCACCAGATCAGCAGATCAATCGTCTGCTTTTTCTTCCGGCTTCACTTCTTCGCCGGTCTCCTGATCGACAACTTTCATCGACAAACGCACCTTGCCGCGATCGTCAAAGCCCAGAAGCTTCACTTTCACTTCCTGACCTTCCTTCAACACATCTGAAGGGTGGTTCAGGCGGCGGTTTTCGATCTGGGACACGTGCACCAGACCGTCGCGCTTGCCAAAGAAGTTCACGAAGGCTCCGAAATCAACGATCTTCACAACCGTACCCGTGTAGACCATGCCTTCTTCCGGCTCGGCCACAATCGAGTGGATCATGTCGTAGGCTTTCTTGATGGCTTCGCCGTTTGGCGATGCAATCTTGATGATGCCTTCGTCGTTGATGTCGACCTTCGCGCCGGACACTTCGACGATCTCGCGGATGACTTTACCGCCAGAACCGATCACTTCACGGATTTTATCCGTTGGGATCTGCATGGTCTCGATACGTGGTGCATGTTCGGAGAATTCACCGGCGCCGGTGATCGCCTTGTTCATCTCGCCAAGGATATGGATACGGCCCGCTTTGGCCTGCGCCAATGCCTTTTCCATAATCTCTTGCGTGATACCCGCGATCTTGATGTCCATCTGCAGCGACGTGATACCTGCTTCGGTCCCGGCCACTTTGAAGTCCATGTCGCCGAGGTGATCTTCGTCACCAAGGATGTCGGACAGGATCGCATATGATCCGTCTTCTTCCATGATCAGACCCATCGCAACACCGGCAACGGCGGCTTTCAATGGCACGCCCGCGTCCATCATGGACAGGGAGCCGCCACAGACGGAAGCCATCGACGATGAACCGTTGGATTCAGTGATCTCGGACACAACGCGTACGGTGTATGGGAAATCTGTTGGCGCAGGCAGAACCGCCTGCAAGGCACGCCATGCGAGCTTACCATGACCGATTTCACGACGACCGGGAGGGCCCACGCGACCAACTTCGCCCACGGAGTAGGGAGGGAAGTTATAGTGCAGCAGGAAGTTCGATTTGAAGTTGCCATGCAGCGCGTCGATGAACTGCTCATCGTCGCCGGTGCCCAAAGTGGTGACAACCAAGCCCTGCGTTTCGCCACGTGTGAACAGTGCGGAACCGTGTGTGCGCGGCAGAACGCCGGTTTCGGACACGATGTCACGGATCTCGTCAGTCTTACGACCGTCAATCCGCTTGCCCGTCTTCACAACGTCACCGCGCAAGATGGAGGCCTCAAGACCTTTCATCGCAGACCCGAGATTCGCATCCGCCAGCTCTTCCTCGCTCAGCATGGATTTGATCAATTCGCGTGCTTCAGCTACGGCCGTTGTCCGCTCCTGCTTGTCGCCAATCGCAAACGCCTTGCGCATCTCTTTCTCGCCCGCTTTCTTCACGGCTGCGGACAGCGCGGAATAATCGACAGGTTGGAAATCAAACGGCTCTTTCGCGGCGGATTCAGCCAGATCAATGATCAGGTCGATGACCGGCTGGATGCTGTCGTGCGCAAACTTGACTGCGCCCAGCATTTCTTCCTCGGAAAGCTCATAGGCTTCGGATTCAACCATCATTACGGCGTCTTTGGTGCCCGCAACAACCAGATCCAGACGCTGATCAGGGTTCATGCGCAGGTTCTGCATGTCGTCGATTTCAGGGTTCAGGATGTATTCACCATCCGAGAAGCCAACGCGGCAAGCCGCAATCGGGCCCATGAACGGCGCGCCGGAAATCGTCAGCGCGGCAGAGGCGGCGATCATCGCAACCATGTCCGGATCATTGACCAGATCGTGCGACAGAACCGTACACATCACCAGCACTTCGTTCTTGAAGCCGGGGACGAACAGCGGGCGGATCGGACGGTCGATCAAACGGCTGGTCAGCGTCTCTTTCTCGGTCGGACGCGCCTCGCGCTTGAAGAAGCCACCGGGGATTTTACCCGCGGCATAGTATTTCTCGTTGTAGTGCACGGTCAGGGGAAAGAAGTCCTGACCCGGCTTTTGCTGACGTGCAAAAGTGACGTTTGCCATGACGCTGGTTTCGCCCAGTGTCGCAATGACAGAGCCGTCCGCTTGACGGGCCACTTTGCCGGTTTCGAGTGTGAGCGTCTCTTCGCCCCACTGCATCTCTTTTTTCGTTACGTTAAACATCTACGTTTCCTGTGTTGGCCCAAGTGGGCCTTTGCATAGAGGCCGAATTGCCTCTGACCGCGATATCTTCGTTTGGGCGGCGCTGCGGTCCGGGCGCCGGCATTCAGATGCTCGCGCGTGTACAGGAGATTGGGGGGGAGGGGAAGGGTTGGGTTCTAGCCCGGCAGTTGATCGTTCTTCGTCACTTCAAGCATGTCGTCGTTTGCAACTATCCAGCTCTCCAACCTATCGATTAGCTCCACCCAAACGTCATCATATTCATGATGGAAGATCATCATGCATAGCTCCAGTGATTTGAGATGTTGCTCACCATGGAGTTCGGTCCATCTGTTAGAAAAGTTCGTTTCAGACTCGTCGTGGTCAACCTTCGAATATCCCCAAACCATGCCTTCGAAGTTTGGATGCGCGCTTTCTGACAGGCTGTCATAGAGGCTACGCAGGCCGGGATACCGCTTGTCGCCTTTGTCGAGCATCGTAATGACGTTAACGGCAGAGGGGTGGGCGGGATCATTTTTTGACCCTCCTGCTTGCCTAGTCGTCATATGACTGAACTCGTGGAAATTCAGTGTTCCAGAAAGAACGGCCTCCACATTGTGGTTGAGATACAAGAGCGTAGCGAGAGTTTCAAAACCACTGCGTAACAGTATTCTTGCACCAAGAACATGGCCTTGTTGGTGCAAAGCATAGGATTGAGTCAACAAGTCGGTTACCCGCCAAAACGCAGCTTCGCGCAAAACCCAACACCGAAACGGAGCCTTCCATTTGTAGGCGATGGAATTGCGAGAAATAAGACCGCCCAGAGGAATGCTCTGCAGTAACGATGCACGCCAGTTTTCAAGGTTCCGTTCAATAGTATCCATGCATTGCGATACCATCTCGATACGGAAGGTACAAAATATCTGTTGCACCCAAACAAACCATTCGGGCGGTCTGGCGCTGCACGGCAGCTACGCCTTGATGCCGTGCAAGGTGTTCCCGATCACCGTTGAACCCCACGACGGACGCTCAAACCCGACAGCAACAAATCGCCTATCTGAGGTTGTAAACCAATCTTTAACTCTCTCGCGGTTACCTCGTGTTAATATGAAGTGAATCGACACTGGGAGGATGTCAAAATGCAAACCTATGATCTGGAAAACCGTGTGACGGAACTTGCCCGGATATTTGAGGCGGCACCGGCGCAGAAGCGACTGCAAATGGCCCCTGAAATCAACCGTATTGCTCGCAGGCTGGATGCGCGTCAGCACCCTTTTGCGCACAAGATCAGAAACATGCAGGTGGAGCTGGAGCAAGACGCCTTTGACGACATGTTCGACAACATGCCGGTCTAAGCGGAATAAAAAAGCAACTTCTTAGCCAGAGTGAAGGCAACAAGCTTGTGCCGCTGGTTTGTAGGGGGAGAGCATCATATGCTCATCCCCCACATAATCATCAAACCCACCCAAGCAATAACTGCGGCGATCACTGCGGTAATAAATCCGACCGCCAGCGCCGAAAATACGATACTCAGGGCTGACGCTTCGCGGCGTTTTGCACAGATTGCGCTAACGATAACCGAAACGGGGACCGATAGCGCCAGGAGGGGGCCGATCACAAAAAACAGGAAATCGGCCATAGCATTAGACATTACTATTTACTCAAACTCGGGAAGTAATCCTCGCACACGCCTTCACGGTACACATCCGCCGTGCAGCAATGCAGGCCGCCGCCAAACGCATAAGCGTCACGCAGCTCGACTTCGACCACTTCCATGCCCAACTTGTCCATCTGCTCGGCCTGATAGACCTCGGATTTCTCGACACAAACGGTTTTCGGGTCCAGCACCAGCACGTTCATGCTCAGCCATGTTGACGAATAACACAACGGCGGCGGGGAGTTATGCGCAGGGCTCGCGGCATCCACAATCTCCCACCCATTGTCGTTATACATCTTGCGCTGCTCTTCGGGCAGGCGGCGATGCGGGTTGTTCAGGATCAGACCGGGGCGCAGGGGCGTGAAGGTCGCGTCGATGTGGATCGGGTAGGGATCACCCGGAAAGTTCACCGTATGCACGCGGTGATCGGGGAAGTGACGGCGCAGCCATTCGATACCCTTTTCGTTGGTCGTGAAACCGTGCTGCACCACCAAGTCCTTGCCAAAACGCAGCACATCAGCAGCATCAAACAACGGCTCTTCCTCGGTGGTGACAAAGAACTTCTTGGCCGCCCATTCCAACCGTTTGGTATCGCCAATCTTCTCGCTCAGGTAATCAGGATGATAATCCGCATCTGTCAGGCGCGGTTTGGGCGCGCTCTCGTGCCGAAAATTCGGGTCCTCGTCAAAATACTTCTGCATCAGGGGCCGATAGTTCAGATACTCAAACCAACGGCAGCGATAGGACATTGTCGCCTCAAGCATCTCTGACCCCACTGTCAGCAACACATCGCGCGGCGGCATGCAGCCGAACTGCGATTCGGTATGAAAGTCAGGCGTTGTCGCAGGCAGCGAATGATCAATCGACGTGGGCCGGTCGACGCGAACACCGCGCTTCTCCAACATCGCCGCAAAATTATCGAGCAGCTCATTCGCCCGATCAATCGTTTCCTGCGGACGCCGCCCCCACTGACCGCGCATGTCGCTGTCTTCAGGCACTTTGGCATCCAGCGCGGGTTCTTCCGGCGGGATGTGGCAATCATCGGCACGGCCCACGATCACATGTTTCAGCGGATCCCACTCGTTCCAGCTGTTCACGACTGTCTTTTGCATCTGCGTATTCCTTAACGGCATGTTTGCCCAAGGCGTAAAAGCAAACAGGAACCTGTGCAAGCCTGCGCGTTCATGCCAGTCTGGTTTGAAACGGAGGGATTTATGGAATTGTTTGAATTCACCGCGACACAGATCGCTGAAATGGTCAAAACCAAAGAGGTCACGGCGCGGGACGTGACCGAGGATGCCTTGCGCCGGATGGATGCTGTGAACCCTGCGATCAACGCGGTGGTTGCCCGCAATGACGAAGAGGCGCTGCAAGCGGCGGATGAGGTGGACCGCGCCTTTGCTGCTGGTGAAACGCTTGGGCCCATGGCGGGGGTGCCGGTCACCACTAAGGAAAACGTCGATCAGGCGGGTTTTGCCACAACTAACGGGCTTCGCCTGCAAAAAGACCTGATTGCCAAAACCGACAGCCCCGTCGTCGCCAGCCTGCGCCGTGCGGGGGCGGTGATCATCGGGCGCACCAATACGCCCGCGTTTTCCCTGCGCTGGTTCACCCGTAACTCCCTGCATGGCCACACAAAAAACCCCCATAACCCCGCAATTACACCGGGCGGTTCCTCGGGCGGAGCCTCCGCTGCAACGGCGGCAGGTATCGGCGCGATGGGCCATGGTTCTGACATTGGCGGGTCGATCCGCTATCCGGCCTATGCCTGCGGATTGCAGGGGATCAGGCCCACCTTGGGCCGTGTTGCTGCGCGAAACGCCACAGCGCCAGACCGCCACATCGGCGCGCAACTAATGGCGGTATCCGGCCCGCATGCACGATCCGTCGCCGATCTGCGCCTGTCATTGGAAGTAATGGCGCAGCCTGATTTGCAAGACCCTTGGCACGCGCCGGTGCCGATGAAAGGCCCCGAGTATCCCCGCCGCGCCGCGCTTTGCGTGAACCCCGAAGGGTTGAACACGCATCCGTTGGTGGAACAATCCCTGCGTCAAGCGGCAGAACGTCTGACCGATGCAGGTTGGCAGGTGGTCGAAGTCGAAAGCCCGCCGTTTCGTGAACCCGCCCGCCGACAAGCGCAACTTTGGCTCGCGGAAATGGAGCGCGGCGCCAAAGCCGCGTTTGTACAGGAAGACGATGCGGATGCGCTCTATGTCTTGGCGGAAATGCAAAAAATCACCGCCGTACCGGACCTCAACGAGGTGATGGACGCCTTGCAAGCACGGTTGGGCTTCCTGCGCGACTGGGAAGTGTTTCTGGCGCAATACCCCGTGCTGATCTGTCCGGTCTCTGCCGAGCCGCCATTTCCTGACCTGCTCGATCTGACGGATTTCCCCCGCTGCCTCGAGGCGCAACTCACGCAAGTCGGCCTGCCCCTGATGGGCTTGCCGGGCATGTCGGTGTTCACCGGATTTGGCGAGGGCGAGGCGGGTCACACCCCGCTTGGCGCACAACTAATCAGCGCGCGGTATCGAGAGGATATCATGCTGGGTGCGGCTGAGGCGATTGAACAGCGCAGTCCGGCGATCAAGGTCGTCACACCCTGAACGTAACAAAAAACCGCGCCTGAAACAGACGCGGTTTTCTGTATTCTAACGATGTGGCAGACGCTTAGCGGCGCAGGCCCAGACGTTTGATCAGGTCTTGGTAACGTGCTTCGTCTTTGCTCTTGGTGTAATCCAGAAGCTTACGACGTGTCGCAACCATCTTGAGCAGACCACGGCGGCCGTGGTTGTCCTTTTTGTGGGTCTTGAAGTGCTCTGTCAGCGTCGCAATGCGCGAGCTAAGAACAGCAACCTGTACCTCGGGGGAACCTGTGTCACCCTCTTTGGTACCGAATTCTTTCATGATCCGTGCTTTTTCTTCTTTTGTAATCGACATCGGGGTCTCCTTTCAGAGTATAAATTAAAAGGTATGGCGCAGGCCGGGATGTCGTCCAGCTCAGGCCCGTGGAGATGCGCCCGCCGATCCAAGAATCAACAGGCAACGCTGGCGTATAGGAAGAATAGGGCAAGATAGCAAAGGGTATTTGTTGGAAAACGGTGACGTTAGCCAGAAACAAGGTTGAGCGCCAGTGCGGAGCTGAGCGGGATCAGCGCGATATCTGCTGCTGTCAGCGATGATTGCCCGCTTACCTGTGCGACAATGGCTTCGCCGAGCCAGACCTGAAGCTGCCCATCCATGTCTGGATCGCTCGACACTGCAACGGGTGGTGGTTCGCTGCCTTCAACGCTGTCGTCCCAGACAAATAGAAGTGAGTCGTCGTCAGGGTCAAAGTCGGTAATCGCGGCAGTGTTTCCACTGGTGATCCAGTCACCGAGGACAAACTGGTCCGCGCCCGATCCGCCATGGGCCTCATCGTTCTGGCCAATGCCGATTACATCATCACCACTACCACCGTTGAGGTAGTCCATCCCATCGTTGTCCACGATTTCTGCAGCATCGCGATCAATCAACAGACCACTTAGCATGTCATTCCCATGACCGCCAAATAGGGTATCTTCCCCTGAATCTCCGTGCAGGGCATCATTGCCAAGGCCCCCTGAAACCGCGTCATTTCCTGCACCGCCCGATAGCATGTCGTCGCCGTCAGAACCGTTCAGCGTATCATCGCCGTCCTCGCCATAGAGGGAGTCGTCGTCGTTCTGACCCACAAGGCTGTCATCGTCATCGCCGCCGCGTAAATCATCGTCCCCATCGGCCCCGATCAGGCTGTCCTCGCCTGACTCTCCGGCAAGGGTATCGTCACCATCATCCCCGCGCGCTTCGTCGTCGCCCGGGCCGCCTAAGATCAGGTCGTCGCCGTCATTGCCGGCAATGCGATCCATTTCTTCGGTACCATTGATATTGTCGGCCTGACCGGTCCCCAGGATCAGGTTCAACCGATCCGTGGTGCTTTGTACTTCGGGGATTTGGGCATCGTCATCGGCCTCTTGCCCGCCGAGGTCTACATAGACTGCAGTGCTGACTGCCATCAGTCCCATCAAACCTGCCAGCCACAACATGTGTCAAACCCACCCCAAAGCACAAAGCGGTCAATCGCCGCTTCCTGATAAAAGCCACAACTGCGCTGTAACGTCAAAAGCAAAGCGGTAAACTGGTTAAGAACTGATGCGCGTTTACCCGGTTATATTCCACTCGACGGGTTGTTGTGCATAGGGCAGGTAAAGCGGGTGTTTGGGATGCCCCTCTTTGGACAGTCCCAGATGAAACAATGGAACATCAAGGCCTTGAAGCATCTTGGCAACTTCTGGTCCGCGTCCGCGATGTGCCCCGTGCGTGCCCCAGGCGGCAATGATCCGGTCCGCCCAATCCGCGCCGATTTGTAGGGCTGCATCATTGTCTGCCCCCACCGGGTCTTCCGCAGCGCGCATGTCACGCGGATCTGTTGCGCGCCATGCAAAGATGTTTGTCACCTGAAAGCCGCCAAAACCCAGATGCCGCGCGCGCCGTTCACAGCGTTCGACCGTCGGATCATTCTGTACTTCCGTCGCGGTGGACGGGTTCAGCATGACAAAAAGAACCTTGTCGCTTGCCGTATCCCAAACCCGCGTCAAGCTATAGCGATACCGTTCACAATCCGAATAGACGGCGGTGGAAGGGGCGTCCCCCTTGGTATGGCTGCGCGTAATCATATTTGTGTCTTTGCCAGTGTGGCTGCGTTGGCGCAAATAGAAAAGACCGCCGCCGATAGGGGGGGCAGCGGTCAGGAAGAGAGTATGAAGATGTCGGTCAAGCAGGTTTTGCAGCCCAACGTTCCTTGACGTCAAAGGTCAGACCCTGACTTTCGATTACGGCTGCTGCGACCATGGCAAAAATAATATGCCCCCAAAGCGCAACCCATGTGATGCCACCAAAGCCAAGAAATGCGGGCATTCCGGCTACCAGATGCGCCATGAAATAAAGCGCGAATACCCAGAGCGCGACGCCATACGCAGCGGCCGTCAGGCTCCAGTGCAAAGAGGGCAGAACCACGCGCTGCACGGGCCGTGCGATCAGGAAGTATCCAAGCGTATAAAACACAAGTCCTGTCAGGATGTGCAGCAGATACGCCGCACCCGCCGGACTGGCACCAAAGACCTGCTTAAGCGTTGAGGACGCCAATCCGACCGGTGCCAGCTTGGCATATCCCAACAGCGGGCTAAGCCCCTGACCAAAGGCGTCAAACGCCACGGTTGCCAATGCGCCTGCACTCAGAAGCGTGAAAATAGTGCGTTTCATAATGTGTCTCCGTGTTGAAGGATATGATTTCCTGCCCTCAGCATGGACTACGGATTTGGGTCGGGGCAGGGGGTTCACGGGTTTATGACCGTCCGATTCCGAATTGTAATATTTGGTGTAACAATTAACGAAATATGCTGACGTCGGCGTGATATGGATGGCGTATTGAAACAATCGGGACCGATTGATTTCTAATTCGAGTCGATTTGTCAGTGGTGTAGAGACGGTTCTGCCTAGGGAATCGCGTTAAGATACCAAAGCGAACTTTGTCAGCGCGTACCTTAACTCCGATGATACGCAGATTGTAGGCTTTAGAGAGACCCGGAGACGAGAGAGCATGGCGCAGCATTTCACTGTTCATAGTTCGCAGGAGATAGATCACCATTTGCGCACCATCCATTGTTTTGCTGAGCGTACCTATCAATGGATAGAGCAGCACAATGGCAGCCCTATGTAGCTTTTTTATTTTCTAAAATTTGAGCCGGTTGGACTTCGTCCAATTGGAGGCCACGCACTGAACGTAATTTAACAAGTCAACCAAACTGCAACTTATTTGGTGGCACTTGAAGCCGCACGATTACTATTCGACCTGCACCCCGAAGAACCCGATTACGTGATCGCACCAGGAGCACATATGTCGCACCCCCTCGACATAATGAGCACCACCGAAGGCCAGGTAGGAGCTGAAACCTTCGCCGCTGTTGACCACCGAAACAACAACAAGTTGAAGAAAGATCTATCTAAGCTTGCGACACGAGCAGATTGCCATCGTTATGTTTTCTTCTCATCCCCAAGATACCTCGACACGAAACGCAGGGTAGAATTAGAGGTGGATGAAACTCAAGTGTGTTCCATCGCAACGGTCGTATCATCTAAATGAGCCTTACAAGCGCGCTGTGGGGGGCGGAGCGATGCCAAAGTTGTAACTTTGGACTGTGCATCGCCATCAACCCGCTCCGCGCCAGTTCCTTACGCGTTAAACACCCGGCTAGGATGCAGTTCACCCGCCTTGAACCGTCCCACGGCTACAGCTTGCCCCTCAAATGACGCCCAACATTCATCGCCGTATTCAACGTCCGTGCCAATCACCATCCCCGGATTGCCGTTGCGAAGGCGCGTCACGCCCTCTGCTGTGGCCTTCACCTCCGGCAAATCGCACAAGCCTTGTTCCAATGGCAGTAAATGCGCGTCCAGCGCCTCGCTACGCGCCATTTCTTCGATCTGCTCCATGGTCAAACCATCTGCCGCATCAAACGGTCCCGACCAGATCCGACGCAACTCGCGCACATGTCCGAAACAGCCCAAGGCCCGCCCCAGATCACGCGCAATCGAACGGACATAGCCGCCCTTGCCACAGACCATCTCAAGCGTGACGTGATCCGCATCGGGACGGTCCGTCAGCAACAGGCTTTCAACAAACAGATCACGTGGTGCCAGTTCCATTTCCTCGCCGTCACGTGCGCGCTTGTAGGCCCGTTCACCGTCAATCTTGACGGCTGAAAACTGCGGCGGCACCTGTTGAATGTCGCCAATGAACGCTGCCAATGCGGCCTTGATCGCTTCATCATCCGGGCGCAGATCGGAAGTTTCCACGACCTCGCCTTCCGCATCATCGGTGTTGGTGGCAATTCCCAAACGCACGGTAAACTCATAGGCTTTTAGGGCGTCCGTGATGAACGGCACCGTCTTGGTCGCCTCACCCAAAGCCACCGCCAACACGCCCGTCGCGGTCGGATCAAGCGTGCCTGCATGGCCCGCCTTCCTGGCATTCATCGCCCAGCGCACCTTGTTCACAATCGCTGTGGAGGTTGGCCCGGCGGGTTTATCCACCACCAACCATCCTGAAATATCCCGCCCCTTGCGTGTCCGCGCCATGCCTGCCTCATTCTTGATTTGCGACCGCGCTATACTGCGTTGCGTGCGCGCTGCCCAGAGCGTTCTTAGTTTGCGGTTTCCACAACACCAATGATTGGACCAAGTGTGGTAAACCCGATGCCGTTGCGGTCCAGATCAGGGGCGCGCATCCGCGAGATATTGCCGTCGAAGTAAAGTGCGTTCTTCAGGCCAAGATGATCGCGGTACAGGCTGCCGAACTCGTGAAAAGTTACGGCAGTGTCCGAAATCGCAAAGACCGCGCTGGTGCCATCCTGTGTCGTGCCAACGCCGTTGCGAATATAACGCGAGGTGCTGTCGATCAGAAAGCGAGGGTGCAATGCACCGTCAATAACCAGTATCGGGCCGGATTGCGTGGCAGAGCGACACGCGGGCTTTGCCTGCAGAAACGCAGTTGTTTCAAACACATCCGCGCGACTCTCGCGCAGACACAGAATGCCATTTGGCAACAAACCAAAATTGCCCGGACCTGCATTTGCAATTACCCGCTGCACCTCGACACCGTTCTCAACGTAATGCCCGACAGGGCGGCGATCCTCGTGGTACATGCCAGCGTTTGTTGCAAAGCCCAACGTCAGGCCATCCTGCTCAAGTGCCGCTTTCACATTGCCGAAATGACCGTAAACTTCGCCATTTCCATCTTTCAAAAACAGTTCCAGCCGCTCGCGGGTCAGATCAACCTCGCAGATGGTGTACCCATTATTCTGATAGGTATCGCGACGACATTCCGCTGCGTTTACCGGCAGGGCCAGCATGACACACAGCGCAATCGCCAGCCGGATCATTCTTCAGCCGCCTCATCATCGTCCGGTGCATCGGCATCGCGGCGTACCCGATCTTCGGCCAACATCCGGCGTGTCTCATCCATTTGATCAAAGGTCTGATCCAGCTGAAACCGCAGGTCCGGCGAAAACTTCAACGTCAGTTTCTTCGCAACCTGCTTGCGCAGTTCGTATTTGTTGCGCGCCAACAGCTTGAGCACGTCCTCCTTGCCCTCGCCACCAAGGGGCAGCACATAGGCCGTCGCGATCTTTAGATCAGGCGATGTGCGGACCTCGCCCACGGTGATCGACAACCGGTTCAGTTCCGGATCATGGACATCACCACGCGCCAGCACGTCGGACAATGCCCGTCGGATTGTTTCAGCTACGCGCAGCTGCCGTTGTGTCGGGCCCGCGTTCTCATATGACTTGTTCTTTCCCATATCCGCTACCTATGCGCTCGCAATGGCTTTGCCAAGCGGGGGCGGGCGGGCTAAACGGAGCTAAATTGCAGTTGCAGGAGTGCCAAACCATGACCCAGTCCACACGCGTTGCCGTAACAGGGGCATCGGGCCGTATGGGCCAGACGTTGATTTCCCTGATCAACGTCTCTGACAAATTGTCCCTGACGGCTGCTGTTGAACGTGCGGGCCACGACTGGTTGGGCCGCGATGTGGGTGAGGCAATGGGAGGTGCAGCGCTGGGCGTGACCGTGACCGACGATGCCGCAGCTGCATTTGCCAATGCGGACGCTGTGATCGATTTTACTGCACCTGCTGCAACTCTGGACTTCGCTGCGCATGCAGCCTCTGTCGGTATCGTGCATGTCATCGGCACCACGGGCATGACGGACGATGAACTCGCCGCTCTTGCACCTTTTGCTGACGGTGCCACCATCATTCGCGCTGGCAACATGAGCCTTGGCGTGAACCTGTTGACGCAATTGACCAAGCGGGTCGCTGCGGCCCTAGATGCGGATTACGACATTGAGGTGATCGAAGCGCACCACAATCAAAAGGTCGATGCGCCATCTGGCACCGCCCTGATGCTTGGCGAAGCCGCCGCCGAAGGGCGCGGCGTTTCCTTGAGTGAAGTCTCTGATCGGGGCCGCGACGGCATCACTGGCGCACGTAAACGCGGTGACATCGGATTTAGCGCCATCCGTGGCGGTGATATCATCGGTGAACATGACGTTATGTTTGCAGCGGCAGGCGAGCGGATCATCCTGCGCCACGTTGCCTCTGACCGTTCCGTTTTTGCACGCGGCGCGCTCAAGGCGGCACTCTGGGGACAGGGAAAAGCACCCGGGCAATACGATATGCTGGACGTCCTCGGACTGGTAGATGCAAAATAAATGCGATCTATTTCGCGCTGGAATGAAACCAGTTGCAGGGTTGATGCGTATACATTTGTGACACCCCGTTTAGGAGCTGCGCTATGAAAACCTTCGCCGCCGCAATTTGCGCCGCCATAATTGGCCTTGCGACACCTGCTTTCGCGGACTTCCAGCAGATAGATTCGCGTGCTGATTTCATGGCCCTCGTCAGCGGTAAAAAGCTGACCCGTCCCTTCGTGAATTTAGAAGTGTTGCCAAACGGGACGATCACCGGGAAAGGGGCCGCTTGGGAGATTACCGGTGAATGGTCGTGGAAAGACGGCTATCTTTGCCGTACGCTTGACTGGGGCGGGGATGATCTGGGCTATAACTGTCAGGAAGTGAAAGCAGACGGTTCAAAGGTCCGCATCACCTCTGACAAAGGCGTGGGCCAGTCTGCGGACTTCACGCTGCGCTAGTACACCAAAAGCCTTGACCGTCAAAAATCAACGGCAATGCCTTTTTTCTCCCAATCGCCATAGCGCACAGGCTCGGGCCCTTCGCGGCCACCCAACTCCGGTGGGAGTTTTAACGCATCCGCCTTTTTGCGCCGCTCCTCCGCCTCGGCCAAGGCACGTTGTGCTTCTGGCGGGACCGGTCTTGGCGTCTCCGGCAAATCCGGTGCAGGCGTCGGGGACGGGCGACCGGGTAAATCGGAGTCCGGCTGCGGTGTTGGTTTGCGGACTGTCATGGTGCTCTTTGGTTTCTCTGTCATATCGTCCTCTTGAGACAAGCTGCCCTTTGATATACGCCGCATTCAGTCACGGACAACCCGCATAGGAAACTGCCCCCATGTCAAACACCGGCGTTCAAGCGCGACGAAGTGCGGTTTATCTTCTGGATCAAATCCTCGACGAAGACCCGCGTCTGATGTCCGAACTGCTGGCGGGTGGTGCACTTGACAAGCTTTCCCCCGACGATCGCGCCCGCGCACAGCGCCTCGCAACAGAAACCTTGCGCGGCTTGGAACGTGCGGATCGTCTGCTGCAAAAGCATCTCAAAAAACAGCCGCCTCTGACGATACAGAACGTCCTACGTGTCGGCACGGTAGAACTGTGCAACGGCGGCGCTGCGCATGGTGTGGTTAACGCCATGGTCAATCTCGTCGCGCAGCACAATAAACTGAGCCATCTCAAGGGCCTGACCAATGCTGTTTTGCGTAAAATCGCCGCGGAAGGCCCAACTGCATGGGATGCCCTACGTGCACCACGTCTGCCCAAATGGCTGCGTGGTCCTCTGATTGACGCGTGGGGTGCCGACGCGATGGGGGCGATGGAGATTGCGCATTTCAAGGGTGCGCCTCTTGATCTAACCGCCAAATCCGACCCGCAAGCGCTGGCCAAAGCCGTCGAAGGCACATTGCTTCCCACAGGTTCCGTGCGCATCACAAACCCCGGTCAAGTTTCAGCCATGCCCGGCTTTGCCGAAGGTGACTGGTGGGTCCAGGATGCCGCTGCGGCCATTCCCGTACAAATCCTTGCGCCGCAAAAAGGTGAAGCAGTTCTTGATCTTTGTGCCGCACCGGGTGGCAAAACAATGCAATTGGCCGCTGCAGGTGCCGATGTCACCGCCGTAGACGATTCTGCCGCACGTATGGTCCGCGTCAAAGAAAACCTCGCCCGTACCAAGCTTGAGGCAAAGCTGCTGACGATCGACGCCCGTGGGGTCAAAGGTGAATTCGACGCCATCCTGCTCGACGCACCCTGTTCTGCCACAGGTACCATGCGTCGCCATGCGGATTTACCTTACGCCAAAGACGGGTCCGAATTCGGTGATCTGATCGAATTGCAGGGCGAATTGATCGACCATGCGTGGTCACTGCTCAAGCCCGGCGGCCGTTTGGTTTTCTGCACCTGTAGTCTTTTGCCAGACGAGGGCGAAGTGCAAGTGGATGAGGCTCTGGAACGCCACGACGACATGAGTACCGAGACCACAAACCTGACTTTGGACGGCATTGATCCCGCATGGATCACCTCCGAGGGTGGCTTGCGCCTGCGTCCCGATTACTGGCCTGACTCGGGCGGCATGGACGGTTTCTATATCGCCTGTTTACGCAAGGCGGCCTAGTCAACCGATGAGCAATGGCGGGGTCTCAACCGCCAGATAGGCTGCTTTCGGAATCCTAACCAAACCGTGCAAACCCAACACATCACGATCTGCCGCGCTCAACTGCACAATTGCCTCTGTCACCGCGTCAAACATGGCTCCTGCATCTGTGCCCTTGCCCGAGATATACGGCAACCCCGGAGACTGTTCTGTCCACATCAATACGCGCAAACCCCGTGAAAAGTCGTCATACCGTTGGATTAACCGCCATGTTTGTGCGTCAATAAACGCAATGTCCGCGTTGTTCTGCGCAACTGTTCGAGCAGACAGGATATGCCCGCCACTGGCCCGTTGATCCGAAAACCAGAACCCGTGTGTCTTGGCCAACAGATACGCCGCGCCATAGCCCGACTGCGAACATTCCTGATTATAGACAAACCGCGCACTTGCAAAATCCGCAAATGCGTCACGCGGATCATCGGCCCGCACAACAACCGCGCTGTTGTAATGCCCGGGCGCGCAGTTTTCCAAACCGTAGTCCGCCGTTCCGATCAAAGTGACATGATCTGCCAGTTTTGTGCGGTATGGCATCCCACAAGTCTGGCTGAACACCAGATCCGGTGACAGCCAGACATCGAATTCAGGGGCACCATCGCTCAGGGTCTCAGGTGCCGCGATCCCCCGCGCTGCCAGCGCCGCACGGATCAGCGCCCAATATCGCGCATTCTCGGCCGCGATCTCAGGCCGCGCATACATCATCAAACTGGCAATCATTGCGGCATTCCTGTTGCTGGACACCTGCGATGCCTACAATAGTGACGTTTTCCAAGACAGTGGAAAATATGACCAAAACCGCCGATACGCTTGACGCGCGGCAAAAAGCGGTGACTCCCCCTGTCGCACAGTCTATGATGCCCGCAAACGCCATCAGAGCGTCAAGGGCAGTCGCAGTATGTTTAACATTTCCACACTAAGAGCGCGTCAAGCGCGGCTTTTGAATGCGGTACACGCAGCTATTGCGACGCGCACCAAGGCCACCGTGAAGGGCTTTGTGTCTTCTCCGGAACCACGGACCATCGGGTCTTTCGCGCGTGGGCGTCAATTGGTCGCCGGAAATTATCTTTTTGCAGGGACGCTGATCAATGCGCCGGGGCACACGCTGTGGGAGGTGAGCGCGCCAGATGCGAATTATGCCGCCGATCTGCACGGGTTTGCATGGCTTGATGATCTGGCTGCCGTCGGCGATGCACCTGCACGTGATGCTGCTCAAAAGTGGCTGTGGAGCTGGATCGACACCTACGGCAAAGGTCGCGGGCCGGGATGGTCGCCCGATCTGACGGGGCGTCGCCTGATCCGTTGGATCAACCACGCGATATTTGTTTTGCGCGGTCAGGAATCGGACCAAAGCAAGGCTTTCTACCGGTCACTCGAACAACAAACGCAGTTCCTGTCACGGCGCTGGCGTGGCGCGGCCCCCGGATTGCCGCGCTTTGAGGCGCTGACGGGCCTAATCTATGCGGGTCTGTCGCTAGAGGGCCAAGAGGCGCTTGCTGATCCGGCGATCAAGGCGCTTGCCCGCGAATGTACCTCGCAGATCGACGCACAAGGCGGCTTACCAACCCGCAACCCCGAAGAATTGCTGGCGGTCTTCACTTTGCTTACTTGGGCTGCGGGGGCGCTGAGTGATGCCGGTCGCAGCTGCCCAAAGGAACATCTGGCGGCCATTGAACGCATTGCCCCGACATTGCGCAGCTTGCGGCACACGGACGGGGGCTTGGCACGGTTCCATGGTGGCGGGCGCGGCGCCGAGGGCTGGCTTGATCACGCATTGGCCGCCTCCCGTGTAAAGGGTGGGCAACCTGATGGTTTGGCGATGGGATACGCTCGTTTGTCTGCTGGCCGCTCCAGCATTGTGATTGATGCCGCTGCACCGCCCACGACAACCGCTTCGGCGAATGCGCATGCCTCTACGCTTGCATTTGAGCTGACCTCTGGGCGTCGCCCGTTGATCGTGAATTGCGGTTCTGGCGCATCTTTCGGCCTTGATTGGCGCCGTGCGGGCCGTGCCACACCGTCTCATTCTACGCTCAGTCTTGGCGGTTATTCCAGTGCACGATTGGCCGATCCCGATCCTGCAACCGGTAACGAGGCGCTGATCAGCGGCCCGACCCATGTTCCGGTCGAGATCAGCGCGGTCAACGACGGAACAAAATTTCAGGGAGGCCATGACGGCTATGTCCCGACCCACGGCTTGACGCATGCCCGCACACTTGAATTGACGCTCGACGGACGCGGACTTGCGGGCGAAGACATGTTGCTGGCGATGGAGGAATCAGACAAGCGCCGATTTGACGCAGCCCTTGATGCTGGCAAGTTAAAAGGTCTGCGGTTCGATATCCGCTTTCATTTGCATCCGGATGTGGACGCCACACTTGATCTGGGCGGTGCGGCCGTCTCCATGGCGCTAAAGAGTGGCGAAATCTGGGTTTTCCGCCACGATGGCATTCACAATCTGACGCTTGAACCCGGTGCCTATCTTGAGACTACGCGCCTCAAGCCCCGCGCGGCGCAACAGATCGTGCTGTCCGGTACGGCCTTTACCTATGCGACCCGTGTCCGCTGGTCCTTGTCCAAAGCGCAGGAAACTGCGATTGGCGTGCGTGACTTGTCCATGGACGAGCCGTACCTCGAAGAGACATGACCAAAGGACCTTACAATGCCTGATCTGACCCCCGTTAAACGCGCCCTTCTTTCCGTTTCCGACAAGACCGGTTTGGTCGATCTGGGCAAGGCTCTGGCGGGTCACGGTGTTGAGTTGCTCAGCACGGGCGGAACGGCAAAGACCCTGCGTGATGCGGGGCTTGATGTGAAGGATGTGGCCGAAGTTACGGGCTTTCCCGAAATGATGGACGGCCGCGTAAAGACTCTGCATCCGGTGGTGCATGGTGGTTTGCTGGCTTTGCGGGACAACGAAGACCATGTCGCGGCGATGAACAAGCATGGTATCGGCGATATCGACCTTGTTGTGGTGAACCTTTATCCGTTTGAAGAAACGGTTGCCAAGGGCGCGGCCTACGATGAAGTCATTGAAAACATAGACATTGGCGGCCCTGCGATGATCCGCTCTGCCGCCAAGAACCATGGGTTCGTCAACGTGGTGGTCGATACCGAGGATTACGCTGCCGTGATAGAAGAAATGGCCGCGAACAAGGGGCAAACCACTTACAAACTGCGCCAGCGCCTCGCCCAGACGGCTTACGCCCGCACCGCCGCTTATGACACGGCGGTCAGCACATGGATGGCCGAACAGGTAGGTCCCACACCGCGCCGCCGCACCTTTGGCGGCACCTTGGCACAGACCCTGCGCTACGGCGAAAACCCACACCAGAGCGCGGCCTTCTATACTGATGGATCCAACCGCCCCGGTGTGGCAACCGCGCAGCAACATCAGGGCAAGGAACTGTCCTACAATAACATCAATGACACTGATGCAGCCTTTGAACTGGTCAGCGAATTTGCACCGGAAAACGGCCCGGCCTGCGCGGTCATCAAACACGCAAACCCGTGTGGTGTGGCGACAGGCGAGACGATGATCGAAGCCTATACACGTGCCTTTGATTGCGACCGCACCTCTGCATTTGGGGGGATTATCGCGCTGAATCAGACGCTTGACGGTGCCACAGCCGACGCGATCAGTGGCATTTTCACCGAGGTGGTGATTGCGCCCGATGCAGACGTGGATGCCATTGAGATATTTGCCAGAAAGAAGAACCTGCGCTTGCTGACAACCAGCGGTTTGGCCGATCCAACGAAGGCGCAACTCACAGCCCGTCAGGTTTCGGGCGGCTGGCTGGTGCAGGACAAGGACGTGGGCCGCATCACGGCGGATGACCTCAAAGTCGTGACCAAGCGCAGCCCGTCCGAGCAGGAACTCAGCGACATGCTGTTTGCCTGGACCGTCGCCAAACACGTTAAGTCCAACGCTATTATCTACGTCAAGGATGGCGCAACTGTGGGGGTTGGCGCAGGCCAGATGAGTCGTGTTGATTCAACCCGCATCGCCGCGCGTAAAGCACAGGATATGGCCGAAACCATGGGCCTGCCTGCACCGCTTACCCAAGGCTCTGTTGTTGCGTCCGATGCCTTTTTCCCTTTTGCAGACGGCCTCATCACCGCAGCCGAAGCAGGCGCAACCGCGCTGATCCAGCCCGGTGGCTCCATGCGTGATGACGAAGTGATTGCTGCCGCCGACGCGGCCGGCCTTGCGATGGTCTTTACCAACATGCGCCACTTCCGGCACTAGGGCAGGTCAGGACATGCGCATTCTTTTCTGGTCAGCTTTTGCCGCCTTCCTGATTGATCAGGTTAGCAAATATGTGGTGATCCACGTGTGGCAGCTGTGGCGTATCCGCGAGATTGACGTACTGCCGCCATACATTAATTTCCGGTACGGCGAAAACCGTGGCATCAATTTCGGCCTTTTTGGCGATGGATCCGATGCCAGCCGCTACATCCTCATCGGGCTTGCCTTGGTAATCTGCATCGGTGTTGTATTCTGGATGCGGCGTGGCAATTTCGGCACCAAAGAGCATATCAGTGCTGGTTTGCTGATCGGTGGCGCGCTGGCAAACGTGGTAGATCGGCTGGTCTATGGCTACGTCCTCGACTTTCTCAACAACTCTCTGCCGAATTGGAACAACCCGTTTGTCTACAACATTGCCGATATCTTTATCTTTGCCGGTGCGATCGGTTTGATCCTGTTTGGCGATGACAGCAAAACAGCATCCCGAAAGCTTGCGAAAAAACCTAAGTGACATTGCCCGCACCCCTGCGGTATTGAAGGGCAATAGGTAGGAGACGACCCATGGCACGCATCGCTTTACTTGTCCTGATCTCAGTGGCGCTGTCGGCATGCGCAAACAACGGATTGCGGGACTTGCAAAATTCGTCTGACGGACCGGACGAATTCATGCTGCAACCAAGCAAACCTCTGTCAGCTCCGGCAAGCTATTCCGATCTGCCTGTTCCGACACCGGGTCAATCAAATCTGACGGATCGATCTGCGTTGAATGAAGGGGTCACCGCATTTGGCGGTAAACCTGAAAGCGCTGGTGGTCCGATCCCGCGGGTTGACGGGGCATTGGTAACACATGCGTCCCGCTTGGGCGTGGTCCCGAATATCCGCAGTGATCTTGCCGAAACTGATGCGCAATTCCGCAAACGCAAGGCGCGGTTCACGCAATTCCGCATCGTTCCCGTGGATCGCTACAATCAGGCCTATAGCCGTCAGGCTCTGAATCCGGATACGGAAGCCGCCAAATGGCGTCGCGCGGGTGCCCGCACGCCATCCTCGCCTCCAAGTAACTAGACCTGAGCCTTACAAATTTGTGAGATGCCTTGAAAGTGCCCGCCCGACGCGTACTTCAAATGGGTACGGGATAATCTAAAGGATTGACGATGTTGAGATTGCGCAGATTTGCGGCCCTTCTGGCTTTTCTATCAGCCCCCTTCACCGCAGCAGCCAGCGATACCGAA
Source organism: uncultured Sulfitobacter sp. (assembly GCA_947501805.1). GTDB lineage: Bacteria > Pseudomonadota > Alphaproteobacteria > Rhodobacterales > Rhodobacteraceae > Sulfitobacter. The sequence continues at coordinate 446,140 of CANMXJ010000003.1, forward strand.
GCCGTCACCTATTTCACGCTTGAGAACGGCATGGAAGTTGTCGTGGTCGAAGATCACCGCGCCCCCGCCGTACAACAGATGGTCTGGTATCGCGCCGGGTCAGCGGACGAACCGAAAGGATCGTCCGGCGTTGCGCATTTCCTCGAACACCTGTTGTTCAAAGCTACTGACAAAATGGAATCCGGTGAGTTTTCTGCAACCGTCGCCGCCAATGGCGGACGCGACAATGCCTTTACAAGTTATGATTACACCGCCTATTTCCAACGCGTCGCGGCGGACCGTCTGGAACTGATGATGCAGATGGAAAGCGACCGGATGAAAAACATCCGCCTCACGCCGGAAAACATCCGCACCGAACGCGGCGTGATTCTGGAAGAGCGCAACCAACGCACCGACAACAGCGCAGGTGCTTTGTTCAATGAACAACTCAACGCGGCGCAATACCTCAATCACCGCTACGGCACGCCGATTATCGGCTGGCGTCACGAGATGGAGACACTTGATCTGCAAGACGCGCTTGCCTTCTACGAGCTTTATTATTCCCCCAACAACGCCATTTTGGTCGTGTCGGGTGATGTGGACCCTGACGAAGTCAAAACACTGGCAGAGAAATACTATGGCGTCATTCCCGCGAATCCCGATCTGCCCGAACGCCTGCGTACCCAAGAGCCGCCGCAGACCGCAGAGCGTCGTCTGATTTTTCGCGATGCCCGTGTTGCACAGCCCTATGTCAGCCGGTCCTATCTTGCCCCCGAACGTGATCCCGGTGCGCAAGAAAAGGCAGCCGCATTGACCATGCTGTCTGAAATTCTGGGCGGTGGGACGACGTCTTTTCTTGCTGAAAAACTCCAGTTCGACACGCAAATTGCAACCTATACCGGCGCGTTTTATCGAGGCGCGTCTCTCGATGATACGACCTTTACCTTGGTTGTTGTGCCAGCGGCTGGAGTAAGTTTGCAAGAAGCCGAAGATGCGATGGATGCGGCCCTTGTCAGCTTTATGGAAACAGGTGTGGACGCTGAGCAACTTGATCGCATCAAGCTGCAAATCCGGGCCGATCAAATCTATGCCCGCGACAATGTCGAAGGAGTCGCCAACAAATATGGGCAGGCCCTTGCCATCGGCTTGACCGTGCAAGACGTGCAGGACTGGCCCAAAACCCTGGATGCAGTCACGGCAGAGGACATCATGCAAGCGGCCAGTGACGTGTTCGACATACGCACCTCCGTCACAGGATGGTTGATGAAAGAGGAGACCACAGAATGAAGCTCTTTTATGCGCTGATCCTGACCGTACTGGCCAGCCTGCCCGCCCGTGCCGAAGTCGATATCAAATCTGTCACCAGCCCCGGTGGCATCACCGCCTGGCTGGTCGAAGAACCCTCCATACCTTTTGTTGCGCTGGAAATCCGTTTTCGTGGTGGTGCCTCGCTGGATGCGCCGGACAAGCGCGGCGCGATCAATCTGATGACGGGTCTGCTGGAAGAAGGCGCGGGTGATCTTGATGCGCGCGGTTTCAGCCGTGCGCAGGAAGAGCTGGCCACCAGCTTTGGCTTTGACGCCTCACGCGATGACGTGTCCGTTTCTGCAAGGTTCCTGACGGAAAACCGTGATGCCTCCGTTGCGCTGCTCCGCTCTGCTTTGCAGGAGCCGCGCTTTGACACCGAAGCGATTGAGCGGGTGCGCCGACAGGTTGTGTCGATCATTCAGTCCAACCTGAAAGATCCCAATGACATCGCCAGCGATACTTTTGCCAAGATTGCCTACGGCGATCACCCCTACGCCTTTTCGATCAACGGCACGGTGGAAAGTGTCACCGCACTGACTCGCGATGATATTCTGCAAGCGCATCGGGCCGTGCTTGCCCGCGACAGGGTCTATATCGGTGCGGTGGGTGATATTACACCTGATGAATTGGGTGTTTTGATCGATGATCTGCTTGGCGGTTTGCCAGAGACAGGCGCGTCCATGCCACCCATGGCGCAGGTCACAATTCCCGCAGGTGTGACTGTTGTGGATTTCGCAACGCCCCAATCTGTTGCGGTTTTTGGCCACGCGGGTATCTCGCAAAGTGACCCTGATTTCTTTGCCGCCTTGATCCTGAACCAGATCCTTGGCGGTGGTGGTTTTGAAAGCCGCCTGATGGAAGAGGTCCGCGAGAAACGTGGCTTAACCTATGGGGTTTATTCTTATCTGCTGAGCCGTGATTTGGCGAATGTCTACATGGGGTCCGTGAGCTCCGGTAACGAGAGTGTTTCCGAAGCGATCGCGGTGATCCGCGATGAATGGGCCAAGGCTCAAGCGAATGGCGTAACGGATAGGGAATTGCAGGACGCCAAAACCTATATAACCGGTGCCTATCCGCTGCGCTTTGATGGCAATGGACGGATAGCAAACATCCTTGTCGGAATGCAGCTCTTGGGTCTGCCGATTGACTACATTCCGACCCGCAATGACAAAGTTAATGCCGTGACCATGGCCGATATCAAACGGGTGGCGGATTATCTACTCGATCCTGAGAACCTGCATTTTGTTGTTGTCGGTCAGCCCGAAGGGTTAGAAACAACCACCGGTAACTAAAGCATTAACGAGTAAAACAGACGTTTGATTACGAACGAATTTAACGGGCTGTCCCAGCGGGGACAGTTCGTTTCTTAGAAAATGCCTGCGCCAAACGCCTAAGATACTTCCAAGTATTATAGCCGGAATTTCGCAAAACTCCGCCGCTTCGCAGCAGGTGTCATTCCCCGTAAGGCACCCAGACGTTTTTAACTTCTGTTGAGGCTTGCAGAAACGCGCGCCCCTCGCCCGCCACGCCCATCCAGTCACGTGCCAGCCCGTTGTTCACCCACGTTCGTTTGATATTGCTGGCCGCTCCTTTTTCCACAACGCTGCTCAACCCGGCTGCGCCAAAGCACCACAGCGCATCGACATCCATATGTCGCGCCAAGGGCTCTGCCACATCCGCCTGCGGACCTGTTAGAATGTTCACAACGCCCGCCGGAACATCCGAGGTTTCCAACACCTGAATGAAATCTGTAGCCGCCAAGGGGAACGGTTCAGAAGCCGCTAGAATCACCCGATTGCCCATCGCAATCGCGGGAGCCATACAAGAGATCAGACCGAGCAGCGGAACCTCAGCAGGACAAAGCGCGCCAATCACCCCAACGGGTTCTTTCATTGCAATCGCAACGCCGCGGATCGGGACACCGTGCACTTGGCCGTCATACTTGTCCGCCCATGCGGCATAGGTAAACAGGCGTTTCACGCTTGCCGCAACTTCCTTGGTCCCCGATTTGCCGCCTCGCATTGCGTCTAGCCTCGCGGCAAATTCACCAGCCCGCGCGTCAAGGTTTTCTGCGATATAATAGAGTATCTGAGCGCGTAAATGGCCGGTGGTTCTTGACCATCCTTTTGCGGCCTGTGCTGCCTCAACCGCGTTGCGCACGTCTTTTCGATTGGCAATGCTGGCATGACCCAACAATTTGCCGGACTTGCCCCAAACCGGCGCGGAATAGCCGCCATCAGGCCGTGATTGCTTGCCGCCGATATAGAGCTTGGCCGTGCGGTCGATCCCATCGGCAGGGCCGCCATCCCCGGAGAATGCTGCTATTTCCTTGAGGGATTTTTGCATGCCTTTGGGTTTGGTGTATCCTGCCAGACCTTCCCAGCCGCCTTCACGGCCAAAACCACTTTCACGCACGCCGCCAAATCCGGCAGCTGCGTCCATCATGTTGGTGCCATTAATCCAGACGATACCGGCCGCGAGTTTCGGCGCGGTGTCCAAGGCAAGGTTCACGTTTTCGGACCATACAGATGCGGCCAATCCGTAGCGCGAATTGTTGGCAAGTTGCACCGCCTCCGCTGGCGTACGGAAGGTTGTCGAAACAAGCACAGGGCCAAAGATTTCTTCTTGCATCAAGGTATCAGCGGGGTTCAGTCCGGTGATCAAAGTCGGGGGATAGAAGCACCCCTGATCAGGTATCGGCGTCGCAGCGACATGGGTCTGTCCCGCGGTATTGGCGGCAACGAGATCGGTCACAGTGCGTAGCTGGATCGGGTCAACCAATGCACCGATGTCGATGCTCTTGTCCAAGGGAGAGCCAACGCGCAGTTTGTCCATGCGGGCGCGCAATTTGGTGTAGAATATGTCGGCAACGGGTTCATGTACCAACAGACGTGATCCGGCACAGCAGACCTGACCCTGATTGAACCAGATCGCATCTACCAGACCTTCGACAGCTGAATCCAGATCAGCATCGTCAAAAACGATGTAGGGGGATTTGCCGCCTAACTCCAATGACAGTGCCTTGCCGGAGCCTGCGGTGGCGTCGCGGATGCGGCGACCTACGGCGGTTGATCCGGTAAAGGCAATCTTGTCCACCTCGGATGCCACAATCATTTCGCCAACGGTGCCGTCCCCTGTGACGATGTTTACAACACCTTTTGGCACACCGGCCTGATTGCAGATATCGGCAAACAGCAAGGCGGTGAGTGAGGTGTATTCGGCTGGCTTCAAAACAACGGTATTGCCCATTGCCAGCGCTGGCGCGATTTTCCATGCAAGCATGAGCAGCGGAAAGTTCCACGGAATGATCTGACCGCAAACACCAAGCGCCTGCGCATCGGGCAGTTCGCTTTCCATGAGCTGTGCCATGCCAGCGTGAAAATAGAAATGCCGCTGCGCCAGAGGTACATCAATGTCACGGGCCTCGCGGATCGGCTTGCCGTTGTCGAGAACCTCAAGCACCGCAAATAACCGTGCGTGTTTCTGCAAGAGCCGTGCAATTGCATAAAGCACACGTGCGCGGCCATGCCCGCCCAGCTTTTCCCATGCGGGTTGTGCCTTGCGCGCAGCTTTGACGGCATCGTCCACGTCCGCCTGCGTGGCTTGGCTTAGGGTTGCAAGCACTTCGCCCGTTGCGGGGTTCTTGCTCTCGAAACCGTCACCGGGCGGGGTAAAGCTCCCGTTGATGAAATGACCGAAACGATCACCTTGATCGACAAGCCAGGCCAGCGCTTCGGCAGGCGTTTCCGGGGCGGTGCCGTAATCCATGTTTTCGAAAATATCCGCGATGCTCATGTCGGTATTCCTGTCCAAATGCTCTGCATCTTGCGTTCCTTAACTCGTGGCATGGCGATAGCCCGCGGAGTAATTGCCTGTCACGTAATGCTCCAGCTGGCGTTCGATGTCGTTCAACAGCGAGGACGCGCCAAAACGAAACAGGTCGGGGCGCAGCCAGCGGTCGCCAAGTTCCTCTTTCATCAGTGCCAGATAGGTCACCGCATCTTTGGCTTTGGAAATCCCGCCCGCGGGTTTGTAGCCGACACGGATGCCCGTGTGATCATAATAGTCGCGAATGGCGCGGATCATAACGAGGGACACAGGCAACGTCGCATTCACGCTTTCCTTGCCTGTCGATGTCTTGATGAAATCAGCCCCTGCCATCATACAAACCAATGAGGCACGGGCGACATTGCGTAAACTGCCTAGCTCTCCTGTGGCAAGGATCGCTTTCACATGGGCTTCTCCACAAGCCAGCCGCATGGCCTGCATCTCGTCATAGAGCGCCTGCCAGTTGCCCGCCAACGCGTGTCGGCGCGAGATGACAATGTCAATTTCTGTGGCACCGGCGGCAACGCTCATTTCTATTTCCTTGAGGCGCAGTTCAAACGGCGTCAGGCCCGCCGGAAACCCGGTCGAAACGGCCGCGATGGGGATGCCTGTGCCTTGCAACGCTGCACGGGCGGCAGGGATCATTTCATGATAAACGCACACTGCGCCTGTAGTAATCGAAGGCATGCCCAAAGCGTCAAGCAGAGTTGCGGAAATCGGTTGACGAGCTTTGGCGCATAGGCGCTCGACGCGCCTTGCGGTGTCGTCGCCCGACAGCGTGGTCAGGTCGATGCACGTTACAGCACGTAGCAGCCAAGCGGCCTGATGTGCTTTCTTAACAGAACGTCGGGCCCCGATACTGCCTGCACGCCGCTCGATGGCCGATGTATTTGCCTGCGCGTTCAAGACCCAGTTGAGGTCAAGTGGCACGCCTTGATTGCGCGGCTCTGTCACTTGCGGCAGTTGGGATTGTGCCTGCGAGGTTTCAGCGGTCTGGGTCAGGGGGGCAGCCATGGGCATCTCCGATCAGGTCAGAGATCACAAGGTGCCATGGTCAGGCGCGGTTTGGCAAGCGGGGGTCGCGTGAGGGAAGTTGCAACGCCGCCTTTGTGCTGAGCGCGAACGCACCTGTCAGAGTAAACGGTGAACCCTCAATAATTCCCGCATTGCGAGAAGTTGGATCAGGAACCATCACACTTTCGATCTGATTCGCAGATTTCCCATGAACCGATTCGTTTTTACTTTGACGTTGCGAATCACCTTGGCCTATATGGTCGATAACCAAAAAGTGTGTGCCCTGCCAATCGCGCGCACAAGATCAGGTGTTATTTCCGGGGGGATGACATGCCAAGGTGGAGTATGTGGGCTGCGACAGCCCTCATTTTGAATGCAACGTTCGCCATCGCGCAGGATCGCGTGATGGAGGCGAAAGCGTCCTTTATCTTCAATGGCCAGAAAATCGAAATTACGCGTGAGGCAACAGGGACCAGCGGCGATGTCGCACGGTTTGTCAGCGAGGATGCAAGCTGTGGGGGCTCCTGCGTCTTTCCGATGGAGGTTGCGCCGGGTGTTGCTACCTTGGGCGAACTTGAAGTGCTGGATTTTCTGGTTGGTCAGGTTGCCGCTAACCAAGGTTTGATGATCGACGCCCGCAGTCCTGCCGACCGCGCTGCCGGATTTATTCCCGGTACAGTCAATCTGCCCCATCATACACTGGATGCCGACAACAGCTTTCGTGCCGATATCCTCACGGCACTTGGCGCGCGCGCGTTTGAAGGGGTCTACAATTTTGCGGATGCGCGGCAGTTGCTGATCTATGATAATGGCCCCAGCAACGATGATGCGGGGCGATTGGTGCGTAACCTGTTGGAAGCGGGCTATCCGGCCGAGATGATACAATACTATCGCGGTGGCATGCAGGCGTGGTCCGTTTTGGGTTTCAGCATTCAGGAGGGCACCTCGTGAAGGATGCGGATGGCAAGGATCCGACCCGGCCCTGGGTGACTTTTGACAATTACATCGTTCAGGAACCCTCCAAGGCCCAGTTTGACGTGCCAAAGGAACGGACAAAAGCCTTTTTGATGTCCGTTGCTGCTGTGTGGGTGCTGACTTTTACGCTGGGTGTGTTGACGACGCTTTCGTTTATGGGCGGGCGTGAACAATTGGTTGAAGCCTCTGTTGTACCTTCCGGAATCGAGCAGATTGTTGCAGCGCCAGCATTGCCTGAAGAAGCCCCTGTTGCCGATACGTCGGTATCCGTAGGTGATCCGGTTCCGGACCGGATCGCCGGTTTGGTGGAGGCAAGTCTTGGCTCCGCTGTGACCCGCACCAGCAATTCCGATCTTTTGGGTACAGTTGGGCCGATGTCGCGGGTTGCTGAAGATGGACCAACGTATGCGGAAATTCTCAAGGGACTCGGCATGCGCGGTGCCCCCGCCGAATCCGGGGCAACACGGGCAGAGATCAGTCAGGATAAATTGCGCCTGATCCGTGAAGGTGTGTTGAACGGCACCTATACCGTCAAGGCGATTGAACGAAAGGGGCGCGAACGGCTCTGTCTGCGCCTCGAGAATGCGGATGTATCCCGTCAGGAAGTCGAGATGATTCTGCAGACGGCAATGGAGAATGGTGAATTCGAGGTGCCGGAGGCGCTGCGCCAGGAAGGCGGCGAGGCGGATATCGACACGCTTTTGTTCAACTTTATCCAGACGTCTTTGGCCAGCGACGGCACCGCAGAAGGCAGTGAAGCGGCCGTCGAGATGAGCCGCCGCGCCTTTATGGCGTCCAAGGCAAAAACCAGTAAAGACAAGAAAGGCCGCATATATGTGGTCGAGCCGGGCGATAGCCTCGCTTATATTTCCCTCCAGTTCTATGGACGTCCGAGTGACTATGAAAAGATTTTTCAAGCCAACCGGACGCTCTTGAAATCCCCAGATCAGATTCAGGTCGGCCAGCGTCTAATAATCCCAGGTTAAAAAAATAAACACAGACGCCGCAGCCAATCTGGCACCGGGCCGCCCCATCAGGGAGCGGCCCGTTCGCTTTGTGGGGCGGGGGAATGCGCAACGCCAAGGCGTATTTGCGCGAGAATCAGGTTCAGTCCGGTGTTCCCTCATGCTAGGTATTGCGGCATGGCTACACCGCACCCCAATATAGGCGAAAACCGCCCTGTCATTCGTCAACTGGACGATGCCGCGATCAACCGTATCGCTGCAGGTGAGGTGATTGAGCGGCCCGCCGCAGCAGTCAAGGAACTGGTCGAGAATGCGATTGACGCAGGTGCGCGCCGGATCACGATTGAATATAGTGACGGTGGCAAGACCCTGATCCGTGTAACCGATGACGGGTGTGGTATCGTGTCGGGCGATCTGGCACTGGCGCTGTCACGTCATGCCACGTCCAAGATCGACGGAACAGATTTGCTTAACATCCACACGTTCGGTTTTCGCGGAGAGGCTTTGCCGTCGTTGGGTGCGGTTGGTCGGTTGACCATCGCGAGCCGCGTTGCTGGCGAGGAAGCCGCAGAGATATCCGTGAACGGCGGCAGTATGCAAACGGTGCGTCCGACAGCGCTGAACAGCGGAACAGTCGTGACTTTGCGTGATCTGTTTTTCGCCACGCCCGCGCGGTTGAAATTTCTGCGCACTGATCGCGCCGAAGCACAGGCAATTGGGGATGTGGTAAAACGCTTGGCGATGGCCGAACCTTTCGTCAGCTTTACGTTGCGCGATGTGTCAGGCGACGGCACAGGTCGCGATGTGTTTCGTGTCGGCGCGGAGCAAGGTGATTTGTTTGATGCGCTGCATGGCCGTCTGGCGCAGGTTCTGGGCCGTGAATTTGCGGAAAACTGCCTGCCGATTGATGCCCAGCGGGAAGGGTTGCACCTGACGGGGTTTGCGGCACTGCCGACTTATTCGCGTGGCTCCGCGGTGGCGCAGTATCTGTTCGTGAACGGCCGGCCTGTGCGCGACAAGTTGCTGGTCGGTGCGCTACGTGGTGCATATTTTGATTTTCTCAGCCGTGATCGCCACCCCGCTGCTGCGTTGTTTCTGGATTGTGATCCAACGCTGGTCGACGTGAACGTGCATCCCGCCAAATCCGAAGTGCGGTTTCGAGACCCCGGATTGGCGCGTGGTTTGATTGTTTCGGCTTTGCGGCATGCTTTGGCAGAGGCAGGACATCGTGCTTCAACAACCGTCGCCGATGCAACTTTGGGCGCAATGCGGCCCGAACACACCGGCGCACGGGTCTATCAGATGGATCGTCCTTCGCTCGGCGCACGCACGGCCGCCTATGAGGCCCAAGCGCCCGGTTTTGCCGAAACGGCGGGGATGTGGGGACGGGTGGAAACGCCTGTGGCGGAGCCCGAAGAAGCAAAGGATTATCCGTTGGGCACTGCGCGCGGGCAGGTTCACGAGAATTACATCATCGCGCAGACTGCAACAGGCATGGTGATTGTGGACCAGCACGCCGCACATGAACGCTTGGTCTATGAAAAGTTGAAACGCCAGATGGCCGAGAATGGCGTAGCAGCACAGGCGTTGTTGATCCCCGAAGTCGTTGAATTGTCGGCAGGAGATTGCGAACGCCTGCTGGATATGTCGGTTGAGCTTTATCGCTTTGGTCTTGGTATTGAAGCTTTCGGTGGCAGTGCCATAGCAGTGCGTGAAACCCCGGCGATTTTGGGTGAGGTCAATGCACGTGCGCTGCTGCTGGATATTCTGGATGAGTTGGCAGACCAAAACGACAGCAACATCCTGCAAGCCAAGATCGAAGCGATCCTGAGCCGGATTGCCTGTCATGGTTCTATCCGTTCCGGTCGCTGGATGCGGGGCGAAGAAATGAATGCGTTGTTGAGAGAGATGGAGGCGACCCCGCATTCGGGGCAATGCAATCACGGGCGGCCGACTTACGTTGAACTCAAACTGGCCGATATCGAGCGGCTTTTCGGGCGGACATGATTACAATTTCAGGACAAACATACACGTTGGAAGACCCGGCCGTGATTGCAGCGCTTGTTGCAGGTGCGGTTATACTGCTGGTGCTGGTATTGTTGATTATGGCCGTGCGCGCGGCGGGACGTTCGGCGCGGATGGCGGCCCCCCTGAGCCAGCAAATTCAGGCGCTTGGCGGGTTTGTGCAGCAATTGGGGGCCAGTCAGGAGCGGTTGCAAGGCGGGTTGCAGACGGTATCCGATACACAAGCCAACGCGCAGACACAGATGATCCAGAGCATGGAAGCGCGACTGGCAAGCGTGCAACAGCAGATGCAGGATCGACTTGCGGATAATGCCGCAAAATCCGCACGGGCAATGGCAGAGATGCAAGAGCGGATGACCCAGACGCTGCATGGATCCTCCAAGCAGACGACAACAAGTCTGACGCAGTTGCAGGAACGTCTGGCGTCAATTGATAAGGCGCAGGACAATATCACCAAGCTAAGCGGCGATGTCTTGAGCCTTCAGGATATTCTGAGCAACAAGCAAACACGCGGTAGTTTTGGTGAAATCCAACTACATGACATTGTGTCCAAAGCCTTGCCCGCAGATGCTTATTCGATGCAAGCTACGCTATCGAACGGCAAGCGGCCGGACTGTTTGATCCATCTGCCAAACCCGCCGGGACCAATTGTAATTGATAGCAAGTTTCCCCTGGAGGCTTACGAGGCATTGCGCCGCGCTGATACAGAGTACGAGTTAAAAGAAGCCGCTCGGGCGATGCGGGTGGCCGTCAAAGCGCACATAGATGCGATTTCCGGCAAGTATATCCTGGATGGTGAAACGGCTGATGGGGCGCTGATGTTTCTGCCGTCTGAGGCTGTATACGCTGAGCTGCACGCAAATTTCGGCGAGCTGACGCGCTATGGTTTTGAAAAACGTGTCTGGATCGTGTCACCGACCACGTGCATGGCGACTCTGAACACGATGCGGGCGATCCTGAAAGATGCGCGTATGCGTGAACAAGCGGGCGCAATCCGCAAGGAGCTTGGCCTGTTGCATGGCGATGTGGAGCGGTTGGTCACGCGGGTTGGAAACCTTGACCGGCACTTTGGTCAGGCCCGCAAAGATGTCGACGAGATCATGATCAGCAGTGAAAAGACAGCAAAGCGTGCGGGCCGTTTGCATAACTTTGACTTTGAGGAACTGGCAGAAGACAAGGTCAGCAGTACCGTGGTGCCGTTGACCAAGCCGGAAGGTTAACTGTTCATTATACCTGCCGTCATTTGCGCATTTCGACGGTGCATTTTCATGTAGGCGCGTAAAAGAACCTCAGCGGAACCTTTGCGAAAGGCTAATGCGAGTTCAGATGCGGGCAAATTTCTGCGCAATCCGGGGCAGTAGCCCTTTGAATTTCAAAGGCGCGTCTGTCACGGCGAGGCAGATGCAATCTTCTGCCATGTCGGCGATTGGCATATGGGTCACGTCACCGTCTGCAACGTCAATGTCGCCTCGGGCATACCGGCCGCCTTCATCCTGAAATGCGCCTTGCAAAACAAGTGTCATTTCCGTGCCTGCATGACTGTGATCCGGAATTGCTGCACCCGCGGGAATAAACAACAAGCGCGCAGTTGCATCAGAGGATGTCGGCAGGATCGCTTGTTTGACACCCATCCCGATTGATCGCCAGCGGATCGCATCCAGATCACCGCCAACATAATCCTGCAACGGGGTTGGCAAGGCACCCGTATTGCGGCGGGGTTCTGGCGCTTCATGCACCGTCAGTTCAAGGCGTGCTAAAGCCTGGGCAAGGCTGCCCGGCGACATTTCGGCGCATTCTGTATGCTCGACCACAGCGCCGCCGATGGCGTCATAACTTTCTAAGGTGGCACGGCAGTCGTCACATAATGACACATGCGCAGCAATGATCAGATTAAACGCCTCCGGCAAGGAACCGGCAGCATAAGCCATCAAAGTGGCGTCTTCGAGGTGGTGTTGAATGGGCATGTCAGATGTCACTTCATGATATGGCGCAAGCGTTCCAGCGCCAGACGAATACGGGATTTGATCGTACCAAGAGGCAGACCGGTGATTTTTGCGATTTCGGACTGGCTTAGCTCACCAAAGTAAGCCTTCTCAATCAGATCGCGTTGTTGGGCGGGCAGTGTGGCCAAGGCTTGTGCCAGATTTTCGGTATCCTGTTGCAGCGCCAGCACGTCGGCTTGATCGGGCTCGGGTTCCGGCCCCCAAGGCAGATCTTCGGGCTGGGGCCGGTTCTGTCGACGCAACATATCAATGCGGCGGTTCCGCGCGATGGTAAAAATCCATGTTGAGACAGCAGCACGAGTGGGGTCAAACAGATGCGACTTGCGCCAGACAGTTGTCATCACGTCCTGCGCACATTCTTCGGCCATCGTGGCATCCGCGCCTGATTTAATCAGAAAACCTTTGATGCGGGGGGCAAAATGCGTGAACAGCACGCTGAACGCGGCCCGGTCCTGATGGTCGCGGACCTGCTGCATCAGGGCGGCCCATTCCGGATTGCTCGCGCTGGAGTCCGGCGTGGACAAGGGTTTGGTTTCCATAGCCATATTCAGCACGACACTTTCCGTGGCCTGACCCAAAGGGGGTCTGGAGGCGCGGGTTTCAGAAGAGTGCGTTTGGGTTATCATACTCCTTCTACGGCGTAAATTTCGCACTGGATCAAAATTCTTTGCATCCAATTTACATCTACCCTCGTGTTTCCTGCGTACACCTTTCACAACAGATACGAATTAGCAGGATACGCAGACCCCATGCCCTTTGACCAACCGACCCTCGCGACTCGAGGCACTGACACAAAACGAAACATCGCCGTTATTGGTGCAGGCATTTCAGGGATGGGCGCGGCGCATAGACTGGCAGACACACATCACGTGACACTGTTTGAAGCAGGGGATCGTTTGGGCGGCCATGCGCGGACTGTCGTGGCGGGTAAGAACGGGGACCAGCCTGTCGATACAGGCTTCATCGTTTTCAACTATGCGAACTACCCCCATCTTGCCGCCTTGTTTGCCGAATTGGACGTGCCGGTTGTTAAATCAAACATGAGCTTTGGTGCCTCTATCGACGGGGGACGTTTTGAATACGCATTGACCAGCGTTGATGCGATCTTTGCCCAGAAACGCAATGCGGTGAACCCGCGTTTCCTGCGGATGATCCGCGACATTGTTAAATTCAACAAAAATGCCGTGCGGGTCGCCGAAGACAAGACGCTGACAATCGGTGAATTCCTCACGGTGCTGGGGATGGGCAACTATTTCCGCGACTATTACCTGTCCCCTTTGTCCGGCGCGATCTGGTCCACACCGACAGACAAGATTATGGATTTCCCGGCTCACGCGATGGTCAATTTCTTTAAAAACCACGCGCTATTGGGATATGGCGGGCAACACCAGTGGTACACCGTTCAGGGCGGCTCGCAATCCTATGTAGCGCGACTGGAAGCGTCGATGAAGGCAAAAGGTGTCACGATACGTCTCAAAGCCGCTGTGCAGGGCGTGCGCCGGACAGCTACGGGTGTTGAGGTCCAGACCTTTGGCGGGGAATGGGAAAACTTTGACGAGATTGTTTTTGCCACCCATTCCGATGACAGCCTTGCGATGCTGACAGACGCGGATGCCGCCGAACAGAAGGCGCTGGGCGCTGTAAAATACCAGCCCAACGATATTATCTTGCACGCAGACGAAAGTATCATGCCGCAGCGGCGCAAGACTTGGGCGTCGTGGGTCTATACCGAAGACCGCAATGCCGTGTCTGACCGGATTGATCTGACCTACTGGATGAATTCGCTGCAGCCGATCCCGATGGATGACCCACATTTTGTAACGCTTAACACCAAGCGCACCATCCGCGAGGAGTTGATTTACGATCAAGTCACATTGCGCCATCCCGTTTATGATCTGGGGGCACTGGCGGCGCAGGATGAAGTGCGGGCGTTCAATGGCACGCGCAACACATGGTTTTGTGGCGCATGGATGCGGCACGGGTTTCACGAGGATGGTCTGGCCAGCGCGATGGAGGTGGTTGATGGAATAAACCGCGACGCGGCCTTGTCGATTGCGGCCGAATGATGGGGCAGGTCGATCACATCGCGGGGCACACCTTTCACGGGCGCAAAGGCGCTGTGGAAAACGCATTTCGTTATTCGATCGACTATGTGATCTGCGATGCTGAGGCAGAGGTGGAAACGCCCGCGTTTTTCGGCCGCAATACGCGCGGGCTGACATCTTTACAGGACGTGGATCATGGCGGCGCGCCCAAAGCTGGCAGAGGTGCGCCTTGGGTGCGTGACGTCTTGGCTGCACATCATGTGACAGGTGTGGAAAAAATAGAATTGCTCGCACAGCCGCGGGTGTTGGGGCATGTGTTCAATCCCGTGAGCTTCTGGCTTTGTCGTGATCTTGATGGCGCATTGATCACAGTGATTTGCGAGGTCAGCAATACCTTTGGCGACCGGCATTGTTATCTGTGCCACCATCCCGATTTGCGACCCATTCTGCCTCAAGACCACCTGCATGCCACCAAGATTTTCCACGTCTCGCCGTTTCAGCCGGTTGAGGGGTCATATACCTTCCGGTTTGATATCAACGATGAACGCGTTGGCATCTGGATAGACTATACCGCTGGCAATGGCGGGTTGATCGCCACGCTGACGGGCAAGCGTACACCGCTTACCAATGCCGGTATCTTGCGCGCTATGCTGCGCCGCCCGTTTGGATCGCGCCGTGTACTGGCATTGATCCACTGGCAGGCAATCAAGCTTTGGTGGAAGGGTGCAACCTTTCGCAGCAGACCCGAACCACCGACCAACGAAATTTCACGCTGATGTCAGCGTCCGCGCACCGCTTGCCGGCCTACGCATTGTTTGCTGCCTTGTTGTCGGCGGCGGGGCTGCCGATATACATCCACGCTCCAAAGTTTTTTGTCGACGAATATGGTGTTTCATTGGCGGCGTTGGGCGCGGTTCTGTTTGGCTTGCGTTTACTTGATGTGGTTCAGGATCCGCTGTTGGGGCGTCTTTCAGAACGATTGCGCCACAGCCGTGGTTTGGCGGTCAGCATCGGCGCAGGCGTCATGGCTTTTGCGATGATCGGATTATTTGCAGTTGCGCCTCCGATTGCGCCGCTGATCTGGTTCGGTGCGATGCTGACGCTTGTTTTTTCAGGGTTCAGCTTTCTGACGATCTGCTTCTATGCCCAAGGGGTCGCCAAGGCAGACACCTTGCCGGGATCAGGGCATTTGGCCTTGGCGCGCTGGCGTGAGACAGGCGCGTTGCTGGGGGTCTGTGTGGCTTCCGTTGCACCGGTTGCGTTGGGCACATGGATGGGTGCGCCCTTTGCCGGATTTGCGGTTGGTTTTGCGGTCCTTGCCTTGGCAGCGGTCCTCGCAATGAATGGCGAATGGCGTGCCGCGAACATCCCCGCATCCAGTGGTTTTGGCGTGGTGCTGTCTGACCCGGTGGCACGCAAACTTCTTCTAATTGCATTGGTCAATGCCGCGCCGGTTGCGGTTAGTTCGACCCTGTTTCTGTTCTATGTCGAAATCGCACTGGAGGCACCGGGCTGGGAGGGACCACTTTTGCTGCTGTTCTTCCTATCCGCCGCCCTTGCCGCGCCGTTCTGGGGTATGCTGGCAGAGCGTTTTGGCGGCAAGCCTGTGCTGCTTTGCGCAATGGTTCTGGGGATCATTGCTTTTGGCGGTGCGCTGTTTCTTGGATCAGGGGATGTCCTCTTGTTCGCGCTGGTTTGCATTGCATCCGGTGCCGTACTGGGTGCCGATCTGACTTTGCTGCCTGCCATGTTCGCCACGCGCATGGCCAAAATTTCACCCTCGGCCGCCGAAGGATTCGGTCTTTGGTCTTTCGTGTCGAAATTCACATTGGCATTGGCGGCGGTTGCCCTACTTCCTTTGTTGGAAGGGGCCGGGCTACGGACCGGCACCGAGCCAAGTCCGCCTGATGCGATACGCTTGTTGGTCTTGTTTTACGCAGGTGTGCCCTGCGCGCTCAAACTCATCGCAATTGCACTGCTGAGCAGTGTCAAAGGAATGGAGGACGCAATATGACGCCCCTTTTGTATGTCCTTGTCGGCGTGCTGCTAACAGCCGGATTTGTTGTTCTGCGCCGCCGCTATGCCGCGTTTTATGGTCAGAAACCAAGCGAATATGCAGGCATTGATCCGGTGTTCGATCTGCAAGAACGGCTGAATGGTCCGATGCTGTGCGAGGGGGTGATCTATGGCCCGTTGGGTCGCGTCAGCAGCACCTTCGCGGCGGATTTCAACATTAGCTGGAATGGTGCCAAGGGGATTATGGACGAGGTGTTTCGCTACAATGACGGCTCCACCCAGGTGCGTCAGTGGCAGATCAAGGTTGGCGCGCACGGAGTCTTTGATTTGCAGGCATCCGATGTGCCGGGCGGTGGACAGGGTGTGATGCGCGGCAATGCAATCCAGATGCGCTATCCGATCAAGCTGCCTGACAGTGCAGGTGGACATGTGTTGAACTGTGTAGACTGGATGTATCTAACCCCTGACGGCACGGTAATGAACCGCAGCCAGTTTCGCAAATTCGGCTTTAAGGTGGCGGAATTGATTGCAACGATCAGACCAAAAGGTGACGTATGAGAACATGGCAGGGCAAGCGCTATTGGTTGGTGGGCGCTAGTGACGGATTGGGCGCGGCACTGGCACATAAGTTAAGCCGCGCGGGGGCGGAAGTAATTGTCTCTGCGCGTTCTGAGGACAAGCTGGCGGCGTTGGTCGCAGACTTACCGGGCAAGGCCAGTTTTCAGACGATAGATGTCGCGGATAATGACAGCGTTGTCGCGGCATCGGCGGCTGTTGGTGATGTGGACGGTGTGGTGTTTCTGGCGGGTGTCTATTGGCCGTTTGGTGCAAAAAACTGGAACGCAGATCAGGCCAATGCGATGGCGGACATCAACTTTACCGGTCTCATGCGGGTGATGGGGCAGGTGGTGCCGCAGATGGTTGCGCGGGATGCAGGGCATATCGTGATCACGTCAAGCCTGACAGGATTTCGCGGTTTGCCCGGTTCAATTGGTTACACAGCGTCCAAGGCAGGCACCATGTCACTGGCGGAGTGTATGTATGCGGACCTGCGCAAGACAGGTGTCGATGTGCAGGTGGTGAACCCTGGATTCATCAAAACGCAGTTGACGGAAAAGAACGACTTTAAGATGCCGTTCCTGATGGAAGCGGATCAGGCGGCGGGCGAAGTGTTTGAACACATGGTGACGGACAAGTTCAAAAAGAGCTTTCCGTTCGGGTTTTCGCTGGTGTTCCGCCTGAGCCAGTTCTTGCCGGATTGGTTGTATTTCCGCATCTTCAGCTAAGCGCGTCGAGGTGGGATTGGAACGTGGCCTTGGCCCGCGCCCAAACGCCATTTTCATCGCCGCTGAGTTCCTTAAGGGTTGGTAGCAATTGTGCTGCAAAGTCCTGCGCGCTTTCGAGAGGGAGCATGGAAGGCAGGTTGTCGATGGCGGTCACATCCAGTGGTGGGTCGTTGTGAACCCGCAGCGCTGGTGCCGCCCACGTGGTTGCACGATCATAGACGGGTACAGGATTGTAATCGCTGTCAGGATCGCAAGCGATGTCGCCTATGACGGTTAGTGCGCGCGGTTTAGTCAGCGCCGATTTCGGCACAAAGACCGGTGTGTCTGGTCCTGCTAGAATACAATTCAAAAACAGATCGTGCTGCAGGATTTCGGGAAAGGGTCCGCCGTGCGCGGTCTCTGGTATATCCCATCCTGTGACTGAAACATCTACCGCGCGGCAAAGATCGGAGGCACCGGTGCCAACACGTCCCAAAGCGCCGATGGTAAGGGCAGTTGGGCGCTCTGTTTTGCAAGCGTCGAGTTCGACCAGTAGTTCGGCTTTCAACGCATCGGCATTTGCGTAAGGTGTGATTGCGCCCGCCATCCCGCCGCGCTGTTGGGCAACCCAGCATTTCAACGCAACGGCTGCGCCTGCAAAGCCAGCCCAGTATCCAAACGCGGCAACGCGGCGGCCTGTTTCGTTGGTCAAATACTCGATGTCGAGCAAGGTGCCGCCGCCTTCGCGAAACCGCTTGAGCAGAGTTTGGCCAGAGATCTGCCCTTTGAACGCATGGCCAAACATGATGTGTGTATGGGGCAAGGGGGTGCCGTCTTCGGGCAATTCCTTGAGGCCAAATATGATCGCATCACGTGGCGCGTCGGGCCATGTGTTTGCGCCAACAATGGCGCAACCGGTTGCTGCGTAGTCATTTGTGCCGATCACGCGACTGTCGGAGGCCTCAACGGTCACGGTGAACTCTGTGTCCATAAGCGCCTTCACCCCTTCAGGCGTAATCCCGACACGGGTTTCATTGTCGCGCTGTTCGGCGCGCACCCATAGGTGCGGGGCGCTCACAGCATGCCCTTCGCGCGCACGGCCTTGACGCTGTCACGGGCTTCCATGCGGGTCAGAAAGGCTTCTATTTTCGGAAAGTTGGCAGGGGGAACTCCGTCTCCGGCCAGCCAGCTACACACGGTAAAAAGGTAACAATCGGCAAGCGAGATCGTATCACCGACAACAAAGTCACCGCGCAGGCAATCGGATTGAACATAGGCAGCGCAGTCTGCCATGGTTTGCGGCACTTTGGCTTTCATATCATCAAAGCTGGATTGCTCGTTTGCCCAGCGACTGCCGCGCATTTTATGCGCATGGGCGACGTGCATGGTGGACGCGAGGTAATACATGACGCCGCGCATGTGCGCCGCGTCTTCGGGGGCATCGGGGATCAGCCCGGCCTGTGGATTGCGGGCCGCAACATAGTCCAAAAGTGCGCCTGTTTCAGTGAGGACCGTGCCGCTTTCTGTAACAAGTGCGGGCACGCGACCCTTTGGGTTCAGCTTGAGATAGGCGGTGGAGGTTTGCTCTGCCTTTGCAAAATCGACCTTCACGGGTTCATAAGCCAAACCGGCTTCTTCAAGAGCCAGAGCGACGGCGATCGAGATTGTTCCGTTTGCATAAAAGAGCTTTAACATGTGTCTGTCCTATCAAATATGGGTTTGCGCGTTGCGCCGGTCCGACCTGTCCAGATGTGGCACTGCATTGAACAGAACGGGCGACAGGTGCCCGCCAATTGGGAACAGACGGTGCATCGAGGTGTGCATGATTGCGAGAGCGAGACGGGCCATGGCGGGAATATCCAGATGCATCGCCTGTGACATTGCCATCGAAATCAACCCGCCCGAAGTCACAACCAAGGCTGGACCATTGCCTGCTGCAATCTCGTTCAACGCATCGTTTACGCGTCCATGAAAGTGTTCCCAGGTTTCAGGCGCACCTTCTAGTTTGCCGCTGCGCCAATAGTCGAAAACCATCGGCAGATGAACGGTGAAACCACCCTGATCCAATGGGAAATCAATGCCATGCTGTTCCTGCATCAGCGTGGCCATGGTGAAATACTCAAGCTCGTTCAACCGCGCATCCCGTATCGGTTCCAGATCCGTCTGCATCCCATCGGCTGTCTCAATGTGGCGGGTCAACGTTCCCGTAAAAAGCCGTGTGTGATGTGTGTCGGTCTCGCGCAGGTGTGACCCAAGCCAACCTGCCTGAGTGTGACCCAGATCACTGAGCTTGTCATAACTCACCTCGTCCTTGGCCCCTGAATTGGCCTGACCGTGGCGGATAAGAGTGATGTGGGACATGGGCGCTCCTGTTTGCTTGGATCATTGATAGGCCAGTGATTCAGGGGTTGGAACCGTTTGCGCAGGTATTTTTGCGTGATCCGCACGTGTTGGTACACGTCAGAAACACTGCTTGGCGTAAAATCAGGGCAGGGTGTCGGGATTGGGACTCCATTGTGCGGTCGAGAATCGCTATTAAAATCGGAACCCTTAGGAGGAGTAGGACCATGGCGAACAAGATCACATTCACGCTTGACGGTGAAAAGGTTGAGGCGGACGCCGGTCTGACGATCTGGGAAGTGGCCAATGGCCGCGGTCTGATCATCCCGCATCTGTGCCACAAACCGGCACCCGGTTATCGCCCTGATGGCAACTGTCGCGCTTGTATGGTCGAGATTGAAGGCGAGCGTACACTGGCGGCCTCCTGCATCCGCGAGCCCAGTGAGGGTATGGTTGTCGTGACCAACAATGCGCGTGCGCAAAATGCGCGCAAGATGGTCGTGGAACTGCTGGCGGCGGATCAGCCGGAGCGCGACGTGGCGCATGACAAATCCAGTCACATGTATGACATGTTCGATCTGAATGGCGTCAGTGAGAGCCGCTTTCCAAAGTTGGAAGCGGGTCGTATCCCGTTGCTGGATGACAGCCATGTTGCCATGAGCGTCAATCTGGACGCCTGCATTTCCTGTGGTCTCTGTGTGCGCGCGTGTCGTGAAGTGCAGGTGAATGACGTCATCGGCATGTCGGGCCGTGGTCATGACAGCTATCCGACGTTCGACATGGCCGACCCTATGGGGGATTCCTCATGTGTGGCGTGCGGCGAATGTGTGCAGGCTTGCCCAACCGGGGCCTTGATGCCCGCAACCGTTGTTGATGAAAACCAAGTGGGTGATAGTGCCGATTTCGACAGCGAAACAGAAAGCGTTTGCCCGTTCTGCGGGGTTGGTTGCCAGATTTCGTTGAAGGTCAAAGATAACAAAGTGAAATACGTTGAGGGGATCAACGGACCCGCCAACGAAGGGCGTCTGTGCGTCAAGGGTCGCTTTGGTTTTGACTATATCCACCACGAGCACCGCCTGACAAAGCCGCTGATCCGACGCGATGACGCGCCCGCAAAAGGTTTGAACGTCGATCCGGCCAACTGGCAAGAGTTCTTCCGCGAGGCCGAATGGGATGAGGCGCTGGATTTTGCGGCCAAGGGTCTGAAGGATATTGGTGGTACCGGTGTCGCGGGCTTTGGATCGGCAAAATGTACCAATGAAGAAGCATACCTGTTCCAAAAGATGATCCGTCAGGGCTTTGGCCACAATAACGTCGATCACTGTACGCGCTTGTGCCATGCGTCATCTGTTGCGGCCTTGATGGAAAATGTCGGCTCGGCGGCGGTGACTGCGACATTCAACGAGATTGAAAACGCGGATGTGGCAATTGCCATCGGGTGTAACCCGATTGAAAACCACCCCGTTGCGGCGACCTATTTCAAACAGTTCACCAAACGTGGCGGCAAATTGATTGTGATGGACCCCCGTGGGCAAGCGCTCAAGCGGTTCTCAAGCCACATGCTGCAATTCCGCCCCGGCACAGACGTATCCATGCTGAACGCCATTATGCATGTGATCGTCGAAGAGAAACTGTACGATCAGCAATATATCGAAGCCTACACCGAAAACTGGGAAGCCGAAAAAGAGCATCTCAAGGATTTCACCCCTGAAAAGATGGCCGAAGTGTGCGGCATTGATGCCGAGACCTTGCGCGATGTGGCGCGCACCTTTGCGGGTGCCAAAGCGGGCATGATTTTCTGGGGTATGGGTGTCTCGCAACACATTCACGGCACCGACAATTCGCGTTGCCTGATCTCGCTGGCGCTGATGACCGGCCAGGTCGGCCGCCCAGGTGCGGGCCTGCACCCGCTGCGTGGGCAGAACAACGTGCAAGGCGCATCCGATGCGGGTCTGATCCCGATGTTCCTGCCGGATTATCAGTCGGTTATGGATGATGGTGTACGCTCTGCGTTTACAGACGTTTGGAAAAGCGGTGATTTTTCGGCTGAAAAAGGCCTGACGGTGACCGAGATCATGGATGCGGTACATGATGGTAAAATCCACGGCATGTATGTGCTGGGTGAAAACCCTGCGATGTCGGACCCTGATGTGGAACACGCGCGTGATGCGCTGGCCAAGCTGGATCATTTGGTGGTGCAGGATATTTTCATCACCGAAACGGCGAACTATGCTGATGTGATCCTGCCTGCGAGCGCCTTTGCCGAAAAGGCTGGTACAGTCACAAATACCAACCGGCAGGTCCAGATGGGCCGTCCCGCGCTGCCGCCACCCGGTGACGCAAAAGAAGACTGGTGGATCGAAGTCGAACTGGCCAAACGTCTTGGCCTTGGCTGGACCTACACGCACCCGTCCGAAGTCTTTGCCGAGATGAAACTGAACATGAAGTCGTTTGACAACATCACGTGGGAACGTCTTGAACGTGAAAACGCGGTTACCTATCCATCGTTGTCTCCCGAAGATCCGGGTCAGGCGATTGTGTTTGCAGAAGGCTTCCCGCGCCCGGATGGCCGCGCGAGATTCACGCCTGCGTCGGTTATTGCACCTGACGATGTGCCAGATGCAGAATACCCGATGATCCTTACAACGGGTCGCCAGCTGGAGCATTGGCACACGGGTTCGATGACCCGCCGCGCCACCGTGCTGGACGGGTTGGAGCCGGAAGCGAACTGTTCGTTGCACCCCTCGACCCTGCGCAAGCTAGGGATCGTTGCGGGCGATCATGTGCGTCTGACGACCAAGCGTGGCTCGATCGAGATCATGGCCCGCGAGGATCGTGCGGTATCACCTGACATGGTGTTCCTGCCCTTTGCTTACGTCGAAGCAGCGGCGAATATCCTGACAAATCCGGCGGTTGACCCTTATGGCAAGATCCCCGAGTTCAAATTCTCGGCGGTGAAGGTTGAAGCAGTTGGAGCGCAGATCGCGGCAGAGTAGCAGGGGAAAATCGTGCAGATTAATGCTGAACGGTTCCTGACTGACCTACATCACCTGCGCACCTTTGGTGCATCAGGCATCGGAAAAGGCGTGGTGCGCCCCGCTTACTCTGAACCTGACGTCGCAGCACGGCGATGGTTGGCGCAGCGGTTTGAGCAGGCAGGACTGCGCGTCGAAGTGGATGCGATGGGCAATTTCTTTGGTCTGGCTGAAGGGCCATCCTTGCTAATGGGGTCGCATTCGGACAGCCAACCCGAAGGGGGGTGGCTTGACGGTGCGTTGGGCGTGATTGCCGCGTTGGAAGTGGCGCGGGCCAGTCGCGAAGCGGGCGGGCCTGCGGTTTCGGTTGTATCTTTTCAGGATGAGGAAGGGCGGTTTGGTGTGACCACTGGATCGGCTGTCTGGTCCGGACATCTGACCTTGGCGGACGCGGATCAGTTGATGGATCACGCGGGCATACCCCTTTACACTGCGCGTTTGACGATGGCTGATTTGGTCACTGGGTCGATTGATCCAAGCCAGTTCACCGCCTTTGTCGAGATGCATATCGAACAGGGGCCAACGCTGGAAGCAACTGGCAACCAGATCGGTGTCGTGACGGACATTGTCGGCATCCGCGATATGAAAATCACGTTTGAGGGACAGCAAAACCACGCAGGTACCACGCCGATGCACCTGCGCCGCGATGCGTTTCAGGCCGTGTCAGCGTTTAACGCCGAGATCAACGAGAGGTTTCGAAATGTCGTGACGCCCAGCACGGTATGGACAATCGGGCATGTCAGTTTGCATCCGAATGCCTCTTCGATTGTGCCGGGTAAGGCTGTGTTTTCAATACAATGGCGGGATGGTGATGTGACGCGTCTGGCGCGTATGGAAGAGATTATTCGCACGGTCGCCGAGGAGGTCGCGGCCGAGCATGGTATGGCACTCAGCTATGGGCCTATGTTGGGGCTGGAGCCTGTAGCGATGGACCCGCGGTTGCGCGTTGCGTTGGAGCAGGGGGCAGAGAAAGTGGCATCCGGAAACTGGTGTACACTCCCGTCAGGTGCGTTGCACGACGCCACAAATGTTTCGCGGATGATGCCGGTTGCGATGTTGTTTGTGCCGTCTATCAACGGGGTCAGCCATGCTTTTGAAGAAGATACGGATGAGGCTGATTTGGTCGCGGGCGTGCAGGTGTTGGCCCATGCCGTTGAATTGATCGGTTAGGACCAGGTCACATCGCCGAGAAAGATGTACCCCGCGCCGTAGATCGTCTTGATCAGTTGCGGATTTTTCGGGTCTTCGCGCAGTTTGGTACGCAACCGTGAGATGCGCACATCCATTGCGCGATCAAAGGATTCTGACGCGGCTCCGCCAAGGCTTTCCTGCATTTGCGTCCGGCTGATCAACCGCTTTGGACTTTCGAGAAACAACCGCAGCACCTCGCTTTCTGCGTGGGAGAACGCGATTTCTTCGCCATTCTCGTCACACAGGATGTAACGGTCGAAATGCGCATGCCAGCCTGCAAAATGCGCCGTATTTCCGCCGGTTGTGGTGGCTTTGGGGCTGCGCAGACGGGCGCGGATTCGGGCCACGACTTCGGCAGGGTCGAAGGGTTTGATGATATAGTCGTCGGCCCCGAGTTCCAGACCGGTCACGCGGTCCTGTACCTGTGCACGACCCGAGATGATGATGACAACTGCACCCAGTTCAAGCGCAAGGCGATGGACCAGTGTCAGGCCGTCCGTATCGGGCAGGCTGAGGTCGACGAGACAGACATCGGGGGTGCGCTTGGCAAGTGCTGCCTCGAATGCGCGGGCGCGACCAAAGCTGAGGGTATCAAAACCGGCTTCTTCCAGTGCATCTGCCAGAAGGGTACGGATTTCGGGTTCGTCATCAAGGATCGTGACCAAGGGGCGTGTCATTGTGCGGCCTTCACAGCTGGGGTGATGAGTGGGGTCAGATCATCAAGGTCAAAGGGTTTTCGCAACACCGGAGCAAGCAGTTGGGCAGCGCGAAACATCTCGTGGTCAGGGGGGAGGGACGTCATCAGGACAAAAGGGGTCTGGGTGTCGGAACGGCGGGCCAGATCAAGGCCGCTTGCCTCTCCGATCAGCTGGATATCAGACAGGATCAGCGCGATATCGGGCAGGTCGGCAAGCAATGCCGTGGCTTCATCCGCGCTTGTGGCCTCGATCACGGAATGGCCGTTTTCCATCAGCATATCGCGCACTGTGGCGCGAATGTCATCGTCATCTTCAACCAATAGAACAAGGCCGGTGGTGGCAGGCAATGCGGGGCGATAGGGCAGGCGCAGGACCACACAGGCCCCGCCGTCAGCCCCGTTACGCAGACGCAGATCACCACCCGCGGATTTGGTCATATCATACACCATCGAAAGGCCGAGCCCGCTGCCCTCGCTGCCTTTGGTTGTAAAGAAGGGGTCAATGCCCCGCTCAAGCGAGGTAGTGGAAAAGCCGGGCCCATCATCAGCGACGGTCCATTCGATCCATACATCGTTCACCAAGCGTTGTGTCAGGGTGATCTGACCTGTTGTGCCGCATGCATCGCGGGCATTGAGGATCAGGTTGAGCAGACTGTCCGTGACACGCCCTTTGTCCAACAGAACTGCTTGATCCGGCATTTGATTGTGACTGACTAGCTGCATGCCCACAGGAAGCGTTGGTGCGGCCAAGACTTCGAGGTCATTCAACAGTTGCGTCGCATCGGTGGCTGTAGGGCGCAGGGCATGCGGCTCTGTCACATCTGCGATCGAGCCGAGCAACGTGCCGCCACGACGGGCAGCGGCCAGCGTTCCCTCGACCAGTTTTTGAGCGTCAGGTGGCAGATCGGACAACCGGCCAAGACGTGATTGCATGCCCAGAATAATCGTCAGAAGGTTGGAAAAGTCATGCGCAAGCCCCGAAATCATCTGTGCGGCCAGTTCGCGTTTACGGGTCTGTTGCAAGGCAACGCGGGTCTGGGTTTCTTCGGTGATGTCCATCGACAGGATATAGGCCCCGCCAAGGGTGTCAGGTGTAAAAGAGGTGCGAATGCGGCGGGCCGTGGCTTCGTCCGTGAATTCCATGAGTGCGGGGTTGCCGCCAAAAGCATCGTCCAGCGCGGGTTTGATCCGGCCATAGGCGTAAGGACCCAGAGCTGTGCCAATATGCAACCCGACAATGTTGTCAGGCCGGTCGGGCAGAACGCTGGACAGTTTGCGGTTTGAAAAGGTGTAGCGCCCGGACGCGTCGACATGCGCGATATGAGCAGGCATCATTTCGGTTGTCAGACGTGTGCGGGCCTCTGACGCGGTCAATTGCCGCTTGGTTTCCTCAAGCGTGGTGATCATTGCTGCCAATTCGCGATTGGTTTTGCTCAGCTGTTCGGTGTGGGCCAGCAACTGATCCGACAGGGCGTCGGAACGGGCTCGCAACAAGGCCTCTTGTGCCTTTGTGGCGGTGATGTCTGTATATACCGTCACCCACCCGCCTTGGGGCAGGGGCGACCCTTCGACACTGATTGTCCGGCCATTGGCGCGGGTGCGCTCCATATAATGTGGTTGGAAAGCACGGGCCTGTTCGACCCGTTCGGTGACAAAAGCGTCCAGATCATCAACAGGGCCATATTCCCCCCGCGAGGCGATATGCCGGATGGTTGCTTCGAAGGTCGCACCGGGTGTGACAAGCGTTTGTGGCAAATTGAACATCTGCTGAAACGGGGCGTTGCTGACCACAAGATTAAGGTCGGAGTCGTAGATAGACAGGGCCTGCGCAATCAGGTTGAGCCCTGCGCTTGTCATCGCCTTGGTCTGTTTTTCGCTAATCTGCATGCCGTCTCCTGCGATCCCATCGCTACCATCCGGCAAGGGCACTGGCAAAGAGAGAAGACATGACTGTTACAATTCGTAAGGATTGAGAAAAGTTAAGGCAAAATTTGACCTTCATCTTCTGCATTGCATCCTTATGGTATGTGAGAGAATCGCACAAAGCGATCAAGCTTGCCCTGAAATGTGGGTAGGTAAGGGAGGACATAGATTTGGCCACGCCATTGAAGCGCGCCGACGGACCGCAGTCCGTTCCGGCGCTATTGCACCGTAACGCCACCAAATTCGCGAACGCCCCGGCGTACCGCGAAAAGGAATATGGTATCTGGCAAAGCTGGACGTGGTCGCAGACCCGCGACGAAGTCGAGGCATTGGCGTTGGGCCTGATGGAGATGGGCATCAACGAAGGTGACTTTGTTGCCATAATCGGACGCAACCGCCCTTACCTTTATTGGGCGATGATGGCGGCCGAGATGTGTGGCGCGGTGCCCGTGCCACTGTACCAGGACGCAAATGCCGAAGAGATGGCCTATGTGATGAACCACTGTGGCGCGCGCTTTGCCATTGTCGGGGATCAGGAGCAGGTCGACAAGATTTACGATGTGCAGGATCAACTGCCAGAATTCGAGCAGATGATCTACCTTGATCCACGTGGGTTGCGCAAATACGATCATTCGGTTCTCAAGCAATATGCCAATGTGCAAGAGTTGGGTCGCCAGATGCGCGACAAACACATTGCGGAGTTGGAGGCGCGGCAGGCCAAGCTGGACTACGATAGCACAGGCGTGATGCTTTATACGTCCGGCACTACGGGAAAGCCCAAGGGTGTGGTGCTGTCAAACCGCAATGTTATCGAAACGGCCAAGTCTTCGTCCGAGTTTGATGATCTGCGCCAGACGGACGAAATTCTGGCCTATCTGCCGATGGCCTGGGTTGGTGATTTCATCTTTTCTGTTGGTCAGGCGCTGTGGACAGGCTTTTGCACCAACTGCCCTGAAAGCGCCGACACGATGCATGTCGATTTGCGCGAAATCGGGCCGACCTATTATTTTGCCCCGCCACGGGTGTTTGAGACCCAGTTGACCAATGTGATGATCCGCATGGAAGACGCCAGCCGGTTCAAGAAATGGCTGTTTGATACGTTCATGGCCCATGCGCGCAAGGTCGGGCCGGATATTCTGGACGGCAAGCCTGTCAGTCAATGGGATCGGTTCAAGTACAAGCTGGGAGAGGCTTTTGTTTATGGGCCGCTCAAGAACACGCTTGGTTTCTCTCGCGTGCGCGTGGGTTATACGGCGGGTGAAGCGATCGGGCCGGAAATCTTTGATTTCTATCGGTCTTTGGGGATCAACCTGAAGCAGCTATACGGCCAGACTGAAGCAACCGTATTTATCACCGCGCAGCCGGATGGAGAGGTGCGTTCGGATACTGTTGGTGTGACCTGCCCCGGTGTGGAGTTGAAAATCGCTGAGAATGGCGAAGTGTTCTACCGCTCGCCCGGTGTTTTTGTCGAGTATTACAAGAACCCCGAAAGCACTGCGGATACCAAGGACGCTGAGGGCTGGGTTGCAACGGGTGACGCGGGCTTTATCGAAGAAGGCTCCGGCCATCTGCGCATCATTGATCGGGCCAAAGACGTCGGAAAAATGGCGGACGGATCGCTGTTTGCGCCGAAATACGTTGAGAACAAGCTTAAGTTTTTCCCGAATATTCTGGAGGCTGTTGTCTTTGGCAACGACAAGGATGAATGCACGGCGTTCATCAACATCGACCTGACGGCGGTGGGCAATTGGGCGGAGCGTAACAACATCGGCTATGCGTCTTATCAGGAACTTGCCCAGCATCCGCAGGTGATTGCACAAATCCAGGAGCATGTTGAGGCGGTGAATGAATCGGTGGCAGAGGACGAGATGTTGTCAGGCTGTCAGGTGCATCGCTTTGTTGTTCTGCACAAGGAACTTGATGCAGATGACGGTGAGCTGACGCGCACCCGCAAAGTGCGCCGCCGGATCATCGAAGAGAAATATGCGGATATTATTGCAGCGCTTTATGACGGGTCACCACAGGTCAGTACCGAGACAGAAGTGACCTATGAAGACGGGCGCAAAGGGTCGATCAAAGCAACTTTGGGTGTGCGGGATGCGAAAGTTGTGCCGGTGACGGCCAAGAAGATGGCAGCGGAATGAGCTTGCGACGCGCGTCTGCGACGACGCCCCGCCCGCCATCCCGTTTTGGATACGGATTTCAGGGAGTGAACCTGTGAAAGACACCGCAGATAGCTACGTCACCGAAGACGGTCGCACCATTGGTCCGGTTGTGATGGAGATGAAAAATATTACCCTGCGCTTTGGCGGGGTGGAGGCGATCAAGGATATCTCTTTTGATATCCGCGAGGGCGAGATTCGCGCAATTATCGGGCCCAATGGTGCCGGCAAGTCTTCGATGCTGAACGTCATCTCGGGGTTTTATGTCCCGCAGGAGGGCGAGGTCTGGTACAAAGGCGCGCGCCGTCCGGCGATGAAGCCGTTTGAAGTGGCGCAGCAGGGCATTGCACGGACGTTTCAGAACATCGCTTTGTTTGAAGGCATGTCGGTGCTCGACAACGTCATGACAGGCCGTTTGACCCATATGACAACGGGGCTGTTTGCGCAGTCGCTTTGGAAGGGTAAGGCAGAGCAGGAAGAGATCGAGAACCGTGAAGTCGCTGAAAAGATTATCGACTTTCTGGAAATTCAGGCGATCCGCAAGACACCTGTGGCGCGGCTGCCTTATGGGTTGAAGAAACGGGTGGAGCTGGCGCGCGCACTGGCGGCGGAACCGTCGATCTTGCTTTTGGACGAGCCGATGGCGGGGATGAACGTCGAGGAAAAAGAGGACATGAGCCGCTTTATTCTGGACGTGAATGACGAATTCGGCACCACGATTGCGCTGATCGAGCATGACATGGGCGTGGTTATGGACCTCTCTGACCGTGTGGTCGTGATGGATTACGGCAAGAAAATCGGCGACGGCACACCGCATGACGTGCGCAACAATCAGGATGTGATTGATGCCTATCTGGGGGTCGCACATGACTGACTTGTCCCTGGCCGGTCTGAGAGGCGGTTTTGCGCTGGCTGTTTTGGCGGCCGCTCCTGCAGCCAATGGCGACACATGGGACATATTCGAGAGCCGCTGCCTTGCACCATTGGAAGCGGAGCAGGCCCCTAATGTTGAAGGTCTTGAACGCGCCGAGGCGCGGGATGTGGCAAATAGCCAAGCTTATCGCACCGAAGAAGGGCTTTTTTATACTGAAGCGGATCCGAATGGTCGTGTTTGGGCCTGTAGTGCCGTGAAACAGAAATCGGACGACCAAGTGATCGCAGTAGAAAAGATGCAAGATCGGGTTGCTGAGGAGCGTTACGTTGCTGGAATCTCGGGCAACAATCCGCGTCTGGTTTCAACCGATTGGCGCAAGCCAAAACTGCAGGTCGATCTGGCGCTATTGCTAGGCGATACCGTGCTGATGGCGCGGGAGGTGCGGAAATGATGACCCACTGGAATATCATGGACAACGCCGCATTATGCGGTCGGAGGACGTCGGCAGATGAATGAACAACTGGCTTATACCATCGAGGTTTTTGCGAACGGACTGATGGCGGGAGTGCTCTATGCGCTGGTCGCTTTGGGTTTTGTTCTAATCTACAAGGCGTCCGGTATTTTCAACTACGCTCAAGGGGTTATGGCGCTGTTTGCGGCGATGACGCTTGTGGGTATTCAAAACGGGCAGGTGCCCTTTGCCCATCTGATAAACGCGATATTCGGCACGGATGTGCATAAGTTCGGCTGGCATGTGCATTCGTTCCTTGCGATTGCGCTGACAGTGCTTGTGATGATTGCACTCGCCTGGATGGTGCAGCGGTTTGTGTTCCGCCATCTGGTCGGGCAGGAGCCGATCATTCTGTTCATGGCAACCATTGGTCTTGCGTATTTCCTTGAGGGGGTGGCCGACCTGATGTGGGGATCTGAGTTGAAGGCGCTGAATGTATGCGCGTCCGAGGGAGCCTGTTTGCCGCAGGGCATGAATGTCTGGCTGGAAGGCACAACCTATGAGGCACTTGGATACGGCTTCTTTATTGATAACCTCGATATCGTTGCATCAATTGTAGCGGTGATTTTGGTCGCAGGGTTGGTGATCTTCGCGCAATACACCAAACAGGGCCGCGCGATGCGCGCTGTTGCCGATGACCATCAGGCGGCGTTGTCCGTAGGCGTGTCGCTGAACTTTATCTGGGTTTTGGTGTGGTCGCTGGCAGGCTTTGTCGCGCTTGTAGCGGGAATCATGTGGGGCGCAAAATCGGGCGTGCAGTTCTCGCTTTCGCTGATCGCTTTGAAAGCGTTACCGGTTCTGATGCTGGGCGGGTTTACCTCCATTCCGGGGGCCATCGTCGGTGGTTTGATCATCGGTGTGGGTGAGAAGTTGTTTGAATTCCTGATTGGCGCGCCGTTCCTTGGCGGGGCCACGGAGAACTGGTTTGCCTATATGCTGGCGCTTCTGTTCCTGGTGTTCCGTCCGCAGGGCTTGTTCGGGGAGAAGATCATTGAGCGTGTTTGATGCATCGACGGATGATGTGGGGGCCAGCCCCCAAACCTCCGGGATTTTAAACCATTTGGAAATTAGAGGAGATCGCTAATGTTCTACCGTGAAGCAGGCGATTTCAGAACGACTTACGCTGAAGACCAGCAGACCTTTCCGATCAAGTTTGACCGGTATCGTTATTATCTGGTGCTGTTCATTGCCATCGTTGTGGTGCCTTTTGTCGTTAATGACTATTGGGTCAACTCGTTGCTCTTACCTTTCCTGATCTACGCGATTGCGGCAATCGGATTGAATATTCTGGTGGGATATTGCGGGCAGGTGTCTTTGGGCACGGGCGGTTTCATGGCTGTGGGGGCCTATACCTGTTACAAGTTTATGACGGGCGTAGATATCTGGTGGGGCGGTGAATTGCTGTTCCGGCTGCCGGAGTTCAACATTTTCTTTAGCGTCATCATGGGCGGTGTGATGACCGCGCTTGTAGGCGTGTTGTTTGGTCTGCCGAGCTTGCGGATCAAGGGGTTTTATCTTGCCGTAGCAACGCTGGCGGCGCAGTTCTTCCTTGTGTGGTTGTTCAACCGTGTGTCGTGGTTTTACAACTATTCCGCTTCCGGACAGATCAGTGCACCCGAGCGGGACATTTTTGGTGTCCTGTTGACGGGGCCAAGTGTTCAACCATGGGCAGCTTATCTGTTCTGCCTGTTCTTTACGATCACCTGTGCGGTGATTGCCCGCAACATGACGCGCGGGGCGTCAGGGCGGAAATGGATGGCGATCCGTGATATGGATATTGCCGCCGAGATCATCGGGGTGAACCCGCTAAAGGCCAAGTTGACGGCGTTTATGGTGTCATCGTTCTTTATCGGCATTTCGGGCGCGTTGTTCTTTTCGGTCTATCTGGGCGCGGTCGAGGTTGGCGAAGCCTTTGGCATTACCAAGTCGTTTCTTGTGCTGTTCATGATCATCATCGGTGGTCTCGGCAGTATCTTTGGCTCCTTTGCAGGGGCGGCGTTTCTTGTCTTGCTCCCTGTGGCGCTCAAGGTGGTTGGTGTGGACTGGTTCGGCTGGCCCACGGATATCGTGGCGCATTTGCAGTTGGTAATCGTCGGCGGTTTGATCATCGTCTTTCTGATCGCAGAGCCGCATGGCATCGCGCAACTGTGGCGCGTTGCGAAAGAGAAATTGAGATTGTGGCCGTTCCCGCATTGATGTGGGGCTGGTCATGGGAAGAAGGTGGGGTAAACCCCACCCTACGAAAAATCGGACAAGAAATCCAAGGGAGGAAACACCGATGAAATATAAACTAGGTACAATGGCCGTGGCCGCGATGATGGCAGCAAGCCCCGTGATGGCGGACCTTGTGTTCCCGTCACTCAGCTATCGCACGGGCCCCTATGCTGCGGGCGGTATTCCGTTTGCGGATGGCTATGCGGATTACTTCACCATGCTGAACGCGCGTGATGGCGGTATCGGCGGCGTGATGACCAAGGTTATCGAGTGCGAGACCGGCTATAACACCGAAAAAGGTGTTGAGTGTTACGAGAGCACCAAGGGCGAAGGCTCGCTGGTGTATCAACCGCTGTCCACAGGTATCACTTATCAGCTGATCCCCAAGACAACTGCTGACAATATCCCGATGCACACGATGGGTTATGGCCGCACGTCTGCGGCGAATGGCGATGTGTTCAGCCACACGTTCAACTATCCTGCGAACTACTGGAACGGTGCGTCCGGCGCGATCAACTATCTGTTGGGTGAAAACGGCGGGTCGCTTGAGGGCAAGAAAATTGCGCTGGTCTATCACAACTCTGCCTACGGCAAAGAGCCGATCCGCACCTTGCAGGAGCTGTCCAAAAAGCACGGTTTCGAGTTCAAAGAGGTTCCGGTTGACCACCCCGGTCAGGAGCAGAAGTCACAGTGGTTGCAGATCCGTCGCGACAAGCCTGATTATGTGATCATGTACGGTTGGGGCGTGATGAACCAGGTGGCGATTCAGGAAGCTGCGAACATTCGCTTCCCGATGGAAAACTTCATCGGCGTTTGGTGGTCCGGTTCCGAGAATGATGTTCTCGCGGCGGGTGATGCGGCCAATGGATACAAGGCACTGACGTTCCACGGTGTTGGTTCCGATTTCCCTGTATTTGACGACATCAAAACGCATGTGACGGATGCAGGCAATGCAGCTGGTGCAGGCGATCAGATCGGTACGGTTCTCTATAACCGTGGCATGTATGCTGCGATGCTGGCCGCTGAAGCGGTGAAAACGGCGCAGGAAATCCACGGTGTTGCAGACATCAACGCAGCACAGATGCGCGATGGCATGGAAGCACTGGAGATCACCGAAGAGAAGATGGCAGCCCTTGGTTTGCCGAACTTCGGTCCGTCTTTCAAGGTGTCGTGCCAGAACCACGGTGGTGACGGCCTTGTCGGCGTGACACAGTGGGATGCGTCCAGCAAGACATGGTCGCTGATTTCCGACTTCGCACCAAGCGACATGGACGTGATCGGACCGCTGATTGAAGAAGACTCTGCGGCATATGCGGCTGAGAACAATATCGAAAGCAACTGCTAAGCAGTAACGTTCCTTGGGGCGCGACAATGGTTGCGCCCCAAGGGTTACAAAGAATTCTAGAGAGGTTTGCCCCATGCTGGATGACGCAAAAACCGTCGCGACACAGGTCGATAACGTGTTGGAGGTCAACAACATTGAAGTGATTTACAACCATGTGATCCTTGTGTTGAAAGGCGTCAGCTTGAATGTTCCCAAGGGCGGCATCACGGCTTTGCTTGGTGGTAATGGCGCGGGCAAGACCACAACCCTCAAGGCGATTTCCGGACTGTTGGCCTCGGAACGTGGCGAAGTGACAAAGGGTACGATCAAATATCGTGGTCTGGACATTGCCCATGCAGACCCTGCCGAGACTGTGAAAAAAGGTGTCGTGCAGGTCATGGAAGGCCGTCACTGTTTCGAACACCTGACGGTTGAGGAAAACCTGATGACCGGTGCCTACACGCGCCGTGATGGCAAGGGCGCAATCGCGGCGGATCTGGAAATGGTGTACAATTATTTCCCGCGTCTGCGTGAGCGGCGCAAATCGCAGGCGGGATATACATCTGGTGGAGAACAACAGATGTGTGCGGTGGGCCGTGCGTTGATGTCCAAGCCCGAGACGATCTTGCTGGATGAACCGTCAATGGGTCTGGCCCCGCAACTGGTGGAACAGATTTTCAACATTGTGAAAGAGATCAACGAGAAGGAAGGTGTGACCTTCCTCTTGGCCGAACAGAACACCAACGTCGCGCTGCGCTTTGCCCATTACGGCTACATTCTGGAGTCCGGACGGGTTGTGATGGACGGTCCTGCGGCGGACTTGCGCGAAAATCAGGATGTTAAGGAATTTTATCTGGGTATGTCGGACGAGGGCCGCAAGTCTTTCCGCGATGTGCGCAGCTATCGCCGCCGCAAGCGCTGGTTGTCCTGACGGGTCCGCCCATTTTGCCCAAGTTTCATTTACAGCGTTCACCTTTGATGAGAAAAAGCCATGTCAGATACCTATTTCGATGATCTGGAAACACGAAGCGCGGACGCGCGTGAGGCTGCGCAACTGGCGGCGTTGCAAGCGCAACTGTCGCGGATTGACGCTGACGCGCGGATTGACGACATGGCTGATCTGACCAAACTTCCCGTATTACGCAAATCTGACCTTACCGCTGCTCAAAAGGCGCAACCGCCTTTTGGTGGCATCAACGTCAGCAACATCACCCATGTTTTCCAATCACCCGGACCGATCTATGAACCCGGTGGATCAAGCCATGACTGGTTCCGTATGGGGCGTTTCCTGCACGCTGCTGGACTGTGTGCGAACGATATTGTGCAAAACTGCTTTGGCTATCATCTGACGCCTGCGGGCCATATGTTCGAAAGCGGTGCGCGGGCTGTGGGGGCCAAGGTACTGCCCGCAGGTGTGGGCCAAACGGAATTGCAGGTGACAGCGGCGCGGGATGTGGGCACGACGGCTTATGCGGGCACGCCGGACTACCTCAAGATCATTCTTGAAAAAGCGGACGAGATGGGGGTGAAACTGGGCATCGACAAGGCGGCGGTCGGTGGTGGTGCCTTGTTCCCGTCCTTGCGTCAGTACTACATCGACCGCGGGATTTCATGC
Source organism: uncultured Sulfitobacter sp. (assembly GCA_947501805.1). Taxonomy (GTDB): domain Bacteria; phylum Pseudomonadota; class Alphaproteobacteria; order Rhodobacterales; family Rhodobacteraceae; genus Sulfitobacter. The sequence goes on from CANMXJ010000003.1 coordinate 481,449, forward strand.
CTGCAATGCTATGCGACGGCCGATGTTGGAAACATTGCTTATGAGTCTGCCGCGATGGAGGGGATGATCCTTGATGAGGGCGTAATCGTCGAGATTGTGACCCCCGGAACGGGTGATCCCGTGCCCGCAGGTGAAGTCGGGGAAGTTGTTGTTACGGCATTGAACCCTGACTATCCGCTGATCCGTTTCGCAACCGGTGACTTAAGCGCGATCATGGAGGGGGTATCCCCTTGCGGACGCACAAATCAACGCATCAAGGGCTGGATGGGGCGTGCGGATCAGACGACCAAGATCAAGGGCATGTTTGTGCGTCCTGAACAGGTCGCAGCCCTTGTGGCGCATCATGGTGAAGTGACGAAGGCCCGAGTTGTGGCCAGCCGCGCGGGCGAACAGGATGTGATGACCGTCCATATTGAAAGTGCGGGCGGGGATGCGGACGCCTATGCGCAATCCGTGGCGCAACTGCTCAAGCTGAAAGGCAAGGTTGTGGTGGTTGATCCCGGCACCTTGCCCCGCGACGGGCTGGTGATCGAAGATCAACGCACCTACGATTGAGCGGTTCTAGCGGCTGTCATTGGCCGCGCTGATGTAGGTCTTGTCGCGGACTTTTCGCTCTTTCTCCGACTCGTTACCGATGCGCAGCACAGGTGTTACATCCTGTATAGTCAAAGGCGCATCCGAAGTAGTTCCAAGCGCAAGATCAGACTGGCCTGCAAATGCGGTACCCGCGATCAATGCGGCAGCGGCTGTTGAGAGTATCAGTTTCATGTTGAATTCCTTTCGGGTGTCAGGCGAGGCAGGTGATTTGTGACCCTCGTTGCCATGCCTTAAAGCTGGGGGCTTAGGGGCTTGATTGCAAAACACATATGTTCACCGGCCCGTGTGTGCGGCATTTGCGGTGTCCCTCTGGTAATCCTGACGGAATTCATCGAAATAGAGGCATGAGTTCAAACACCGCCCCTATTGTGCAAAAATCAAGGTCCCGCGACGGGTTGCGCGGTTTGTCTGTGGTGGCTGTTCTGACGGCATTGGTCTGTGCCTTGCCTATGTTGGCAGTGCTTATTGCTGCATTGAGTGGCGGCACAGAAACCGTGCGACATCTGATCGAAACAGTTTTGGGGGAATACACACGGACAACATTTGCCTTGGTTGTGTTGGTCTCTGTGGGGACATTTTCGATTGGCGTTGGCGCGGCCTGGCTGGTCACGATGACGCGATTTCCAGCGGTTCAGTTTCTGGAGATCGCGCTTGTGTTACCTCTGGCGTTCCCCGCCTACGTTCTGGCCTACGCTTATACGAATGTGCTGGATCATCCCGGTATTGTGCAGACGGCGCTGCGCGATCTGATGGGCTGGGGGCCGCGCGACTATTGGTTCCCTGATATCCGCTCTTTGGGGGGGGCAGCGTTGATGCTGACGCTGGTGCTATACCCATACGTGTACCTGCTGGCGCGGGCCGCGTTTCTACAACAAAGCGGGACGACTTTTCTGGCAGCCCGTGCACTTGGCAAAAGCCCGTGGGTGGCGTTTTTTAAGGTCAGCCTGCCGTTGGCGCGGCCTGCGATTGCGGGGGGTGTTCTGCTGGCCGTGATGGAGACCATCGCGGATTTCGGCACGGTTGCGTATTTTGGTGTCCAGACCTTTGCGACGGGGATCTATACCTCGTGGTTTTCGATGTTTGACCGGGTCGGTGCCGCGCAATTGGCGTTGTGTTTGCTAACGTTTGCATTGCTGCTGGCCATGCTGGAGCGGATGCAGCGCGGGCGCGCCAAGTATCACGATCCGGCACGACGCACACAGGCGATGGAGCCGATGCAGTTGAAAGGCTGGGAGGCAGGATTGGCCATGGTCGCCTGCGGTATTCCGGTGCTTTTTGGCGCGGTGCTGCCAGTGATTGTGCTGTTCAGCATGGGGTTGGGATCAGAGCAAAATCTGCTCAGCCCACGTTATCTGGGGTTTATTAAGAATTCACTTACGCTAGCGGGGATTGCTGCTGTGGTAACGGTATCAGCCGCTATTGCGATCGGATTTTTCCAGCGGTTGAAACCGGGCAAGCTGTCGCGTGGTGCCGGATACATCTCGCGGCTTGGATATGCCGTGCCAGGTGGTGTGATTGCCGTCGGCTTGCTGGTGCCGTTTGCAGCATTTGATAATGCGTTGGATGCATGGATGCGCAGTACCTTTGATATCTCGACAGGGTTGCTGATCACGGGATCGATCTGGTTGTTGATCGCGGCCTATATGGTGCGGTTTCTGGCGGCTGCCTTGGGCGCTTATGAGGGCGGGCAGGCGATGGTGCATGCAAATATGGATGCCGCTGCGCGCTCTTTGGGGCAAACGCCGGTGGGGACGCTGCGCCGGGTGCATTTGCCCATCCTTGCGCCTTCTCTGCTCACCGCGTTGCTGATCGTCTTTGTCGATGTAATGAAGGAACTGCCCGCAACCCTGATCATGCGGCCGTTCAATTTTGACACACTTGCGGTGCAGGCCTATCGGCTGGCCAGCGATGAACGGCTGGACGGGGCGGCGGTGCCGTCCTTGGTGATTGTGGCGATGGGGTTGCTGCCGGTGATCCTGATTTGCCGTCAGGTCGGGCGGGGGCGTTAATACCCCCGCGCCTGTTTCAGCTTTTTGCGGCTTCGATCTTGTCTTGGGTTTTGGTGTCGAAATCCGACGCATCGTGGCGTTCGTGCAATTGCAGCGACAGATCGTCGCCAAAGGCGCGGTTGACCATGCGGCCACGCTGCACGGCGGGACGCGCATCAATCGCTTCGGCCCAGCGGAGCACGTTTTTGTAGGATGTGACGTCTAGGAATTCGGCGGCGTCATACAGACGCCCCAGCACCAGTTGGCCATACCACGCCCAGATCGCCATATCGGCGATGGAATAGTCACCTGCGAAATAGTCGTTGTCGGCCAGATGGCGGTCCAGCACATCCAGCTGGCGTTTGGCTTCCATGGTGAAGCGGTTGATGGCGTATTCGTCTTTGTGCGGGGCATAGGCGTAGAAATGGCCAAAACCGCCACCAAGGTAGGGGGCGCTGCCCATTTGCCAGAACAGCCAGCTCATCATTTCGGTGCGCTGTGAGGGATCGGTGGGGATAAAGGCATCAAACTTTTCGGCCAGATGCAGCATGATCGAGGCGGATTCAAAAATGCGCTGCGGTTTGTCGCCGGAATGATCCATCATCGCGGGGATTTTCGAGTTGGGATTAGCGCTGACGAAACCGCTGGTGAACTGGTCCCCCTCTATGATGTTGATGATCCACGCATCATATTCCGCGCCAGTGTGGCCCGCGGCGAGCAGTTCTTCGAGCAGGACCGTGACCTTAACGCCGTTTGGCGTGGCAAGAGAGTAAAGCTGTAACGGATGCTTGCCGACGGGCAGGTCTTTTTCAGAGGTGGGTCCGGCGACGGGGCGGTTGATGGAGGCGAAACGGCCACCCGAGTCGGCGTCATGTGTCCAGACTTTGGGGGGTGTGTATTCGGGGGTGTCGGTCATCGTGGCCTCGCTTTGTTTGTTTGCTGCTGCAACTTGCATTGTTCGGAAGGGGAGGGCCAGAGGGTTTGATTGCGATGGTGCTCAAGAAGGTGTGTTGAGGCATAAGGGATGGTAGTTGATGAATGTCTGCAACGAGCCCTCTTTGACCGATGCTGCGGCGTACATGAATGTCGGCCTAAGCCTAAGTCCGATCGCAGTTGTGACAAATAGGATTGGAACAACGGTAACTTGTTGTAGTGTTTGTCTATGATCCGCATCCTTTTCTTCAACACGCCGACTATTGCATTTCTGTTGCTGTTCCATTTGGGCGGTAGTCGGCTCGAGGCCGCTAGTATTGGGATGCTGCTGGCATGGGCGGTAGTTTTGTCTGGTCAGCGGCAACCCATCGTTGTGCGCGGGTTGAATCTTCATTTCGCGTTGATCGTTCCATTGCTCTTTGTGTTTTGGCACTACGGTGCAGACCCGGTCGCGAAGTGGATCGAGACTTGGGTGTTGGCGACAGTGGTATGGGCAGTGGCTGGTGCCGTGGCACACGCAGTATTGCGCAGGGCGCTTCCCCGTTCGATGGTTCTCATTGCGGGGATGGCAGTTGGATGGACACTAGTCGTGCCGGATGATCAGCTTCTGACTATTGGGGTGCCAGTGTTAGCTATGTCACTTTATACACGCTGGATAGGCCGAGGAGATGCGAGCTTACTTTTCTTTGCCACGAGCGTTGCGACTGGCGCTGACGATTATGTCTGACCTGTTTAATGCGAAAACACAAAGCGCCTGCTGGAAACGGTTCGAGGCTTAGCAATTGCGGACATTGGCGCAGCCGCAACGAAAGAGCGCTATGTCCGCATAGCAGCCCAACCCATTTCAGCCACCAAAAGAAAAAGGCCGCCCGCAAAGGCAGCCTTTTCAATAGATACGCAGATGCGTGTGCTTGTTCAGCCCTGACGGGCTTTGAAGCGGCGCTGCGTTTTGTTGATCACGTAAACGCGGCCCTTGCGACGCACAACGCGGCAATCACGGTGCCGGTTCTTGAGCGAGCGGAGCGAATTGCGAACTTTCATGTTCTTATCCTTCCTGTCTAGGCCCCGCCCTATCATCAGACAGGGACCAGCGCCGGGTTACGGGCGACCCCGCCTTGGGGGCCAATGAAATTCGTGGTGGGCGATACTGGGATCGAACCAGTGACCCCTTCGATGTCAACGAAGTGCTCTACCGCTGAGCTAATCACCCACTATAAGCACATTTTCGTTGCCCCATACATAAATGGGGCGCGGATGCACGCGCCTGTCGGGCTGCTATAAAAGGAGTCGGAACAGTGATCAAGGGGCTTTTGGCATTGATATGAATTGCGCTATGTTTGCACCAAAGGGGACGTGCATGTCCAAGTCAGCGTATGAAGTGATCAATCCGGCGCGCAACCGGTCTTGTGTGGTTTTTGCCTCGCCTCATTCGGGGCGCGACTACACGTGGACGTTCATGCGTTCTTCGGTTCTGGATGAACATGCGATCCGTTCGTCCGAGGACGCCTTTGTTGATCAGTTCTTTGATTGCGCCCCCGAATATGGCGCGTCTTTTATAAAGGCGGGCGCGCCACGCGCGTTTGTTGATCTCAATCGTGCTCCGGACGAGTTGGACCCCGCGTTGATCGAAGGGGTTCGCAGACAAGGGCATAATCCGCGCATTGCATCAGGTTTGGGGGTGATTCCCCGTGTGGTTGCCAACGGACGGGCAATCTATCGCGGCAAGCTGACCCGTGAGGAGGCGTACCGGCGGATTGAGAATTATTGGCGGCCCTATCACGATAAATTACAGTCGATGCTGGATGAAGCACATCAGCGGCATGGACAGGCGGTGCTGATTGACTGTCACTCGATGCCTCATGAGGCGATGAACGGGGTAGTTCGATCCGGTATGAAGCGACCTGATATTGTGCTTGGCGACCGCTTTGGTGCGGCGGCGAGTGGCGATGTTGTTGACAGAGTTGAAGCGGCCTTTGCAAGTGCCGGATTCGTTGTGACACGCAATACACCCTTTGCAGGCGCTTATATCACGCAGGCTTACGGACGACCCGCACGCGCGCAACATGCGGTGCAAGTCGAGATTGATCGCTCGCTGTATATGAACGAAACGCTGATCCGCCCGAATGGTGATTTTGAACAGGTTCAGGCGGCGTTGCGTGGTGTCGTGGCCGAGGTAGCACTGATCGGGCAGGGCCGTGTGCCACTTGCGGCGGAATAGCCGCTAGTTTTTATCGAGCTGCATGATGCCGATGCCTACGCAGAGCAGTGCAATCCCTGTAGTGACCGTGCGAGTCTGGTTCCAGACCTGCCAGTCAGGTGAGTAGGTTTCCCAAATCGTACGGGCAGCGGCGATGTCTTGTGGTACATCGACCAGCGCCAACGCTTCGTTCATTGGAATATGCACGATCATTGTAAGAATCATCCCGAGAAACAGGCTGATCAGAAAGGCAATTCCGAGCCAGATTGCGGCGGCGCGTTGTTTGCTGAGTGCAAGGACGATGGCGGTAATTAGCAGAACCGCTGGTGTGCCAAAGAAAGCAGGTGCAAAAACCGCATTTCGAACAGAAGCGTTCATGGCCTGCATCGCTTGAATGGCAACGCGTGGATCGGTGGCATCCAAACCCCACATTGTTGAGCAGACCCAAGCGTAGAAAAAGCCAAAGGTAGCGCCAGACAAAAGCAAACTGAGCAAGCACAGGGGGCGGGTGAAGGCGGTCATCATTCATTCCTTGGTTTGGCGTACAAGAGTGTACGTCTTTACATATTCGTACTATCATGTACGGATATGAGTCAAGTCAGAATATAAGAGATCCGTGATGCGGAATGAAAAGCGACAAGCGCGGATGCGCGAGATTGAGGGGCATGCCTACGCCCTGTTCGCAGAAGTGGGATTTGAGAGCACATCGATGCTGGTGGTGGCCAAACGGGCCAAGGCGTCCAATGAAACGATGTATCGTTGGTACGGCGACAAAAGTGGCCTTTTTTCAAGCATGGTTCAAGCCAATGCGGCGCTTGTTCGGGATCATTTGGACAATGCCAATCCCGAAGGAATGCCGCCCATGGAGGCATTAGAGCAGGTTTCATCCGTATTGTTGCGGATGTTATTGGGTGATCGGGCGATTTTGCTGAACCGTGCCGCAGCCTCCGATCCGACTGGAGCCTTGGGGCAACTGTTGGCTGTGGGGGGGCGGGAGGATGTTCTGCCGCTGATCGAAAGGCTTTTGGTGGCCGCGGTCAAAATTGGTGCACTTAGACCACCACAAGGGTGGGACATTGCCAAATTGTTTCTGCATCTACTAGTCGGGGATCAACAGATCAGACGTGTGATCGGGGTAATGCCCGCGCCATCCGAAGACGAAATTGCTGCACAAGTTGCGCGTGCCATGGACGGATTGCGCGCGGTTTGCGTCTAACGCAATGCGCGCCCTTTCACGATTGCCTTGCTGCCAAAGCGGCTGCGGATTGCATCTGTGGCTTTCTCTGCCTTGCTGCGTTGCGCTGCGTTGGGGTCCAGCAGGTCGCCTGCCAGATCCGCGCCCTCGGATGTGCTGAGGTCTGAAATGCCACAACCGATCAGGCGGTATGGGCCGGGATCGTCCAGCTGGTCAAACAGCGCGCGGGAATGGCGGTAGATGCGGTCGGCCAGTTGGGTTGGGTCATGCAGGGACACGCGCCGCGTCAGCGTTTTGAAGTCGGAGCGTTTGAGCTTCAGCGTCACGATGCGGCCTGCGATGTCCTTGGCCTTGGCGCGGTCCGCGACTTGCTCGGACAGGCGCCACAGGTGGCCGTCTAGGATTTCGGGGTCGGAGGTGTCGTCGTTGAACGTGGTTTCCTTGGAGATGGATTTAACCGGATCATTGGCAGACACGCGGCGACGGTCCTGACCCCGCGCCAGATGCCACAACCGTTCGCCCATGCCGCCGAACCGCGCAATCAAATCCGTCTTTTCCCAGCGCAGCAGATCAGAGAACGTGCGGATACCTGCCTTGTCGAGCGCGCCTTGGCTCACGGCACCAACGCCCCAGATCAGTTTGACGGGGCGGTCGCGCAGGAAGTCATCGGTTTCGGCCTTGCCAATAATGGAAAAGCCGTTGGGTTTGTCCAGGTCCGAGGCGACCTTGGCGAGAAACTTGTTGTGGCTCAGACCGATGGAGCCAGTTAGGCCCAACTCGTCCTTCATACGCCGCACCAGACGGGCGAGCATGACGGCGGGGGCGGCCCCGTGCAGTCGCGCAGTCCCCGTCATGTCGAGAAATGCTTCGTCCAAGGATAGCGGTTCAATAGAGGGCGTTAATTCTTCCATCATCACTCGAATGGCGCGGGAGGCCTCGACGTAGGCGTCCATACGGGGTTTGATGATCACCGCTTCGGGGCAGAGTTTGAGTGCCTGAAACATCGGCATTGCGGAACGGACACCGCGAATGCGCGCGACATAGCAGGCAGTCGAAACCACGCCACGCCGCCCGCCGCCGATGATGACAGGTTTGCCTGCGAGGCTTGGATCGTCACGCTTTTCGACCGAGGCGTAGAAGGCATCGCAGTCCATATGGGCAATTGTCAGGTCAGTAAGCTCGGGATGGGAGAGCACACGCGGGCTGCCGCAGGCGGGGCAGCGGCGGCTTTGGGGAATTTCTGCAAGGCAATCGCGGCAAAGGCTGGCCATCGGGGGGACCGTCATGAATGATGCGCCCCGAGATTACCGCAACAGGATGGGTTTGAACATGCTCAATGATGACGGGTTTGACGGGGCAAAAGTAGCCTTGCTGTTGGGCGATCAACTGGTCACGATTCTGCGCGACAACATACCGGGGCTGGCGTTTGCGGGCTGTTGGGATTTGCCGGGAGGAGGGCGTGAAGGGCGCGAAAGTCCGTTTGAATGCCTAAGCCGTGAATGTGCGGAAGAGTTGGGACTGTGGTTGAAGCCAAAGTACATACTCTGGCGGCGCGGGTTTGAAGGACCAAAAGGAACACAGTGGTTCTTTCTGGCTCGTCTGCCCTTGGATATGGTCGAGCAAGTCGTTTTTGGCGATGAAGGACAATGCTGGAAATTGATGTGCGTGCAGGGCTACATCTTACATACCAACGCCATTCCAAGGTTGCAGGAACGGTTGCGTATCGCGGTTAGCGAAGGTCTGGAGAAAAGAAAGCCCCCCGCGTTCCTCAGCGGGGGGAGGTGACGAACTTCAGGAAGAACCAGTTCGTCGGGGAGTATCACCTAACGTCAACGTAGCAGCGGGGCGGGATTTCACATAGTCAGGAAATCCTGACCATCAGGTCAATTTCTGCAATGTGTCGAATTTGTTACAGTCACAGGTTGAACTGTCCACTTTCAGGACTTCAGGTCTCAAATTCGGCAATAATTGCGCGCGCGGCACCTTTTGGATCTTCCGCTTGCCAGATTGGCCGACCGACGACGATATGATCGACACCGTCCTTTATCGCTTTGCCGGGGGTCGCGACCCGCTTTTGATCACCCAGCGCTGCCCCGGATGGTCGCACACCCGGGGTGACAATCAGGCGGCCCTCTGCTTCGGGAAGCGCACGTATCGCGGCTGCCTCCTGTGGGGAGGCGATGACCCCGTCCGCCCCTGCCTCAAAGGCCCGAGCGGCGCGGTTTAGGACCAGATCAGCGACATCGCCGGGTTGGATCAGAGCGGCATCCAGATCAGCACGGTCCAGTGACGTCAGGACCGTGACGCCGAGAATCTTCATATCGCTGCCAGAAGCACCCTGTTTGGCAGCGTTCACCACATGCGGATCACCATGCACGGTCAGAAAATCAAGATCGAACTGCGCAAGGCCGCGCACCGCTGCTTCAACCGTGGCACCAATGTCGAAGAGTTTCATATCGAGAAAAATGCGTTTGCCATGTTCTTGCTTTAGCTCGTTTGCCAATGCGAGACCGCCACCAGTCAGCATACCCAACCCGATCTTGTAGAACGAAACTGTATCGCCAAGCGTTTCTGCCAGTTGCAGCCCTTCGATCGCGTTTGGAACATCAAGGGCGACAATCAGGCGGTCATCAGACATGGGGCACTCCGGGTTTTGGTTTCATTCGGGATTGCCCGAGTGCGCGCAGGAGGTCAAGCATCCTGACTTCAGAGCATAAAAATGCCCGAAGACCATCAGGGGCGATCTTCGGGCAAGTCTTGCAAACCCCCTCTTTAGATCAGGATTTGCGTATGGCAGTGTTTCGTGCGCGGGGACGGAATGCGCACTTTTTTCCTGCCGTATATGTGATCAGGCGGCTTTTCGATTGCTTAGGGAATGTGCCCAATGTCCGACCGACATTTTGGGAGTGAGCGCAGAAAGATCCTGACGCTCGGCGTGACGGTGTTTGGCCTGCTGGGTTAGCTTGAACATGGCACCGCATGGCGGGGTCATGATCGACCCGTCAACAGCGCAAGGATATCGAAACTGTCCTGCGTCTGTTTCCAATGTAACCAATGCTTCAAACATATTGGTCGTGGGATTGTAGTGAACGTCGTCAGATAAAACCGTTTTGATTTGCATTTATACGCCTCCGGTGCCTGCTTCCTTTTTCGGAAGCTTGAACACAGGATGCAATCGGGGGGCGTGGCGCAAAAGGGGAATAATATGTGCCATGCGTCAGATTCGTTGGCGGTGCAGGCACGTGTCTTGTGGCTATGCGACTTTTTGACCGGTGCCACGGACCAATCCGTCCAGCCAGCGTACAGGATCAAATCCGGCGCGACCGGCGCGCTGTCTGGATTTGTAAGGGCTCAAGTCGCTGAACAGCCCGCCGCGATGCTGGTGCCTGCGGACGGCCTGCTTTGCCAATCCTTTTGACGCCTCTTCAAAGGATGTGGAAAGGGGTGCTTTGATGGCACAGGCGTAATTGCGCACCGTGCTGTTGTCGTGAACTGTGACGGACGCTTCGTAACACTGCGTTGCGGCATTATACCGGACGTCTGAGAGTTGTATTGGACATGTGTACATATCTGTTACCTCGGCTAAATTCTTTTCTGCATTCCATATGGGAACACAGCATTAAAATAAGAACGCGCGACGACTGAATTGGTTGCACAGTCATGGGTATACCTGTGAATAAGGATAATTTATTATTCTAAAACAATCAAGTAGCACGGTATAAAGCTGTTGTGAGCGAATTGTAGTATTGAGTGAACCGCAAAAATCTCTGTAATCTCAGAGGGTTCGAATTGTATCTTAAAGAAGTTGAACCACTAGATATTGTGGGTGTGATTTAAAAAAGATTTACGACTGGGTTCACTTGATAAGGGTAGAGCGACTTCCCAAATAACTTTCGAGGCCCAAACAGATGCGTGCTGCCAAGCGGGCGCAACATATTCAGGGCGCTTATCAAAAGGAGAGAACCATGGACCTCAGTAAGTTCACGGAGAGATCGCGCGGATTCATTCAGGCCGCGCAGACGATTGCGACACGGGAAAGTCACCAAAGGTTGACGCCCGAACACATTTTGCAGGCATTGCTGGACGACGATCAGGGTTTGGCGAGCAATTTGATTGCCGCCGCCGGAGGGGATGCAACACGCGTGCGCGAAGCCTTGGCTTTGTCTATGGGCAAGATGCCAAAAGTCAGCGGTGATGCTGCGCAGGTCTATCTGGATAATGCGACAACCAAAGTGCTGGCCGAGGCCGAAACCATCGCGAAAAAGGCGGGTGACAGTTTCGTACCGGTCGAGCGTATTCTGATGGCGCTTTGCATGATCAAATCCGGGGCCAAGACCGCGCTGGAAGCGGGCAAGGTAACCGCACAGGCGCTGAATGGGGCGATCAATGATGTGCGCAAGGGGCGCACGGCAGATACGGCAACTGCGGAAGAAGGGTATGATGCCCTCAAGAAATACAGCACAGATTTGACTGCACGGGCCGAAGAAGGCCGCATCGACCCGATTATCGGGCGGGACGAGGAAATCCGTCGAACAATGCAGGTACTGAGCCGCCGGACCAAGAACAACCCCGTTCTGATTGGTGAACCCGGTGTTGGTAAAACTGCGATTGCCGAAGGTTTGGCTCTGCGTATCGTGAACGGCGATGTGCCTGAATCCATTCGCAACAAGCGGTTGCTGAGCCTTGATATGGGTGCGCTGATTGCCGGTGCGAAGTATCGCGGCGAATTCGAGGAGCGGCTGAAGGCTGTACTCACCGAAGTAACGGAAGCCGCTGGAGAGATTATCCTGTTCATCGACGAGATGCACACGCTGGTCGGAGCCGGCAAGGCGGATGGTGCGATGGATGCGTCCAACTTGCTCAAGCCTGCGCTGGCGCGGGGCGAGTTGCATTGTATTGGTGCTACGACATTGGATGAATACCGCAAACACGTCGAGAAAGACGCAGCCCTTGCGCGGCGGTTCCAGCCGGTGATGGTGCAGGAGCCGACGGTCGAAGATACCGTGTCTATCCTGCGTGGCATCAAGGAAAAGTATGAACTGCACCACGGTGTGCGGATCAGCGACGCTGCGCTTGTGGCGGCGGCAACCCTGTCGCACCGCTACATCACGGACCGGTTCTTGCCGGACAAGGCGATCGACCTGATGGATGAAGCGGCCTCGCGTCTGCGGATGGAGGTGGATTCCAAGCCCGAGGAGCTTGACGCGCTGGACCGCCAAATCCTGCAATTGCAGATCGAGGAAGAAGCGCTGAAACTTGAGGATGATCAGGCGTCGAAAGACCGTCTGGAAACCTTGCAGAAGGATTTGGCCGACTTGCAACAGAAGTCATCCGGGATGACCGCCGCATGGCAGGCCGAGCGGGACAAGCTCGCCGGGGCGCGCGACATCAAGGAAAAGCTGGACCGCGCGCGGGCCGATCTGGATATCGCCAAACGTGAAGGTAATCTTGCCAAGGCTGGTGAGCTGTCTTACGGCGTGATCCCGCAGTTGGAGAAAGACCTTGAAGCAGCCGAGACCCGCGACGATACGATGATGGTCGAAGAGGCCGTGCGCCCCGATCAAATCGCATCTGTTGTGGAGCGCTGGACAGGTATTCCGGCGGGCAAGATGCTGGAAGGTGAGCGCGAGAAACTGCTTGGCATGGAAGACAAGTTGCACGGACGTGTGATTGGTCAGAACGCTGCGGTCAAAGCTGTTGCCGACGCGGTGCGCCGGGCGCGTGCCGGTCTGAACGACGAAAACCGTCCATTGGGATCGTTCCTGTTCCTTGGACCAACCGGCGTGGGTAAAACCGAGCTGACCAAGGCCGTGGCCGAGTTTCTGTTTGATGACGACAATGCAATGGTACGCATTGATATGTCGGAGTTCATGGAGAAACATGCGGTTGCCCGTCTGATCGGTGCCCCTCCCGGCTATGTCGGTTATGACGAGGGCGGCGTGTTGACCGAAGCGGTGCGCAGACGTCCATATCAGGTTGTCCTGTTTGACGAGGTCGAAAAGGCGCATCCGGATGTGTTCAACGTGTTGTTGCAGGTGCTGGACGATGGTGTGCTGACTGATGGTCAGGGGCGCACTGTCGACTTCAAGCAAACGCTGATTGTTCTGACGTCGAACCTTGGTGCGCAGGCATTGAGCCAGTTGCCCGAAGGGGGTGACATGGCGCAGGCCAAGCGCGATGTGATGGATGCGGTGCGGGCACACTTCCGCCCCGAATTCCTGAACCGTCTGGACGAGACGATCATCTTTGACCGTCTGGCGCGTGACGACATGAACGGGATCGTCGATATCCAGTTGGCGCGTTTGCTCAAACGTCTGGCGGGACGCAAGATCGAGCTTTCGCTGGATGAGGCTGCCAAGCAATGGCTGGCGGATGAAGGCTATGATCCGGTGTTCGGTGCGCGGCCGCTCAAGCGGGTGATCCAGCGGGCGCTGCAGAATCCTCTGGCTGAAATGCTTCTGGCAGGTGATGTGCGCGATGGTGATCTGATCAATGTCAGCGCCGGCGCGGACGGTCTGATCATCGGCGACCGGATCGCGGCGAGCAATCGGCCCAAGCCGGATGAAGCGACCGTTCACTAAGTGTCATATATAGAGTGAGGAAAAGGCCGGAGTTTTGCTCCGGCCTTTTTGTGTATGCGTGGCGGCTGTGCGGACTCAGTTACTATCTTAACCATAATTGGCGAGTAGGTCTTTCGCGTGATAGCAGACCGGAATGATATTGCTTTAAGGCTGAGCGAACATGCAAAAACCATTCGTTATCGGCTTCGTCTGTCTAGTAGTACTGACTTCACCAGTCTGGTTTTTTGTGCTGAGAAATGAAGCGACGGCTTTCCAACTAAAGACCGAACTTAAAAGTGCTTCTTTGCCCGATGGTGCGAAAGTCCTGTCATCGTTCAGCCGTGTCTATAATTCAGGGAATAGTGATGGGTGCGATTTTGAAGCCTTTGCTGTAGTTGAGTATTCTGGGCGGGTCGCTGAAATACAATCTTCATACATAGACTTGCTAAGTACGATGTCCGACGCAGAGCCGCAGATAGGGCAGAATAAAGATCCGGCACATTGGGGGGCTAAGTTAGTCGGATTGAGCACTGAACTAAGTATTTCGCCTAACGCTGATCACGCCAGACGCTATCTTGTCTCTGTCGGGATATATCCACGTAATGTAAGTCCCGATTTTCGCTGTTGGTGAACGCTACTGGGTACACTGCAGTGCAAGACACCTTCGAACCATACATTCGGCGCAATGCCGGCAATTCTGACCATCACTGCAAAGAGTAATACTGGCGACCACAACGAGAACATACAAAAAGGCCCGCCGGAGCGATCCGGCGGGCCTTCGTTTCAACTGTTCCCCCGAAGGGGAGTCGGGGGCAGTTAAGTTTATGGCATGATCACTTTGTCGATGACATGAATCACGCCGTTGGACGTCTCGATGTCCGCTGTTGTCACGTTGGCATCGTCCACCATCACATCGTTATCCAGATCAATCATGACCGTGGTGCCTTGCACAGTGGTCGCTTCCATATCGTCGGTGAGGTCCGTGGACATCACTTTGCCCGCGATCACGTGATAGGTCAGGATGCCCGCAAGCGTCTCCTTGTTTTCCGGCTTCAGCAAATCTTCGACAGTGCCGGCCGGGAGGGCGGCGAAGGCGTCGTCAGTGGGGGCGAAGACTGTAAACGGTCCTTCGCTTTTCAAGGTGTCCACCAGACCGGCCGCTGTGGCGGCGGCGAGCAGGGTCTCGAAGGTTCCTGCGGCAGCGGCGGTGTCCACAATGTCTTTGGAATGGCCGTCGGCCAAAGCGGCGGTGCTGAACATGGCGGCGGCTGTTGTCAGGGCGATTGCAGTTTTACGAAACATCAAGTCTCTCCTAGGTTAAACAAGGTAAATGCCATCAGTGACATTGTAAGGGATACGCGTCAGATCGCCTTTGGGTCACAGGGGGATTCCTGCCGATGCGCGGATAAGGTTCATTGACGAACCGAGGGTGCGAACTAAGCCTGACGGCTTGGCAATTTCCACTCACATAAGAGTGAAAACTTTGATGCTGTTTTTCGGTGATCCGCCTGAAATGCGATCTGACATTACGGTGTGTTGAATGAAATGTTGCCTGAAAGAGTTTGGTGCAATCGGGTGCAGGCCCTAGCTACACTATAGTATAGAGTAAGGAGACACACGAATGGCCCACCGTTGGATCAATACGCTGACACATGATGATGTCACACCGCTTGCCGCCTTTATGAACCGTCGCTCTGTGATGGCGGGTTTGGCTGCGGGCGTCGGGTTGGCCGGGATCGGTGGCGCAGCACAGGCACAGGATGCGCTTGAGCCAAATTCTTACGAGGATATTACACAGTACAACAATTACTACGAGTTCGGCACGGGCAAGAATGATCCGGCGGCAAATGCGCATATGCTGACGACAGAACCGTGGTCGGTCAAGATTGACGGATTGGTCGACAAGCCGGGTGACTACGCGATGGCAGACATCATGGATGCAATGACCATCGAAGAGCGGATTTATCGCTTTCGCTGTGTCGAGGCGTGGTCGATGGTGATCCCGTGGAACGGGTTCGAGCTGGCTGATCTCTTGACGATGGCGGGCGTTCAAACGGATGCAAAGTATGTGGCGTTTGAAACGGCGCTGCGTCCTGATGAAATGCCGGGTGTGCGGTTTCCCGTGCTGGACTGGCCGTATGTCGAAGGGCTGCGTCTGGACGAGGCAATGCATCCGCTGACCATTATGGCGACGGGCATCTACGGCAAGCCGATCCCGAACCAAAACGGCGCACCCATGCGGTTGGTTGTGCCGTGGAAATATGGTTTCAAATCCATCAAGTCTATTGTGCGGATCACGCTGACGGACAAGGAGCCGCCGACGAGCTGGAACAAGGCGAACGCACGTGAATATGGTTTCTATAGTAATGTGAATCCCGAAGTGGATCACCCGCGCTGGTCACAAGCCTCCGAGCGTCCCATCGGTGGTGGACTGTTTGCCAAGCGCAAGCCGACGTTGATGATGAACGGTTATGCGGATGAGGTTGCGGGCCTATATGACGGTATGGATCTGAAGGTGCACTTCTGAACAGGGACGCGGATGTAGACCTATCCGTCTAGTTTTTGTCGATAAGGCTGTTGCAGGTGACAAAACCGTGACCAATCTCAAAGATCGCATAAACGGGGCCACCCGCCGTATCCCGACTTGGGCCGTCTATATACTCTATCTCTTGCCCGCCCCGTACTTCTTCTATCTGGCCCTGACGGGTGGGTACGGCCCTGATCCGGTCAAAGCCCTTGAACATGAATACGGCGAAATCGCTTTGCAGTTGTTGATCATTGGTTTGTGCATCACGCCGGTACGTCAGTATTTTGGCATCAACCTGATCAAGTTCCGCCGTACCTTTGGCGTCCTGGCCTTTACCTATGTTGTGCTGCATCTGCTGGTTTGGGCTGTTCTTGATGTGCAAACCCTCGACCGCGTGATCGCCGACATCTGGAAGCGACCCTATATTACCATCGGTATGGCAGGGTTTCTGCTGCTGTTGCCCTTGGCGCTGACCTCGAACAACTGGTCGGTGCGCAAACTAGGGCCAAAGTGGCGAACGCTACACAAGCTGACCTACGGGGCCGTGATCCTTGGTGGTGTGCATTACATATGGTTGGTCAAGGGCATCCAGCTTGAACCATTGATCTACTTGGCCGTGATTTTGGGGTTGTTAAGCCTGAGACTTCGCAAAAAGACGCGATTGCGCGCTGCAGCCTGAGGATTGAGGCCGACATAGGGTCTATCGGGAATGAGGCCTCCTGAAAGAGCGGTCTTGCGCCTCCAATGTGGGGAAAGGTGCAAGGGGTCGACCCTATTCTTGCCAGATTCGTGATTCTTGCACGACCGGGGTGTAGTGAATCGCCTGTCCTCGTGCCGGATTGTTGGCGCAAACAGGGTGAGTCTCTGCCTGTCTTGGGGGTATCTCTGTGGATAACACAATATCTGCTAATTGGAGATCAGTTGCTGCCGTATCGTCAGGGTAATAAAGCTACTCCAGAAGGCATCTTTAAGAAATATTATGCACGCAAACCTCTGTTTTCATGCCGAAAATCGCAATCATCACAAAAAACGCATTTTCCCTCAAAAAAGCTCTTGCGACCCTGCTGATCTAACACTAGAACCCCCCTTACCGGACGAGCAGCGATGCTCTGAGGGTCGCCGGAGGGGC
>CANMXJ010000004.1 GCA_947501805.1 uncultured Sulfitobacter sp.
CGTCAACATACGCCCAAGATCAGACTCCAAAGACGGGTCCTTCAAAAATAATCCTACAATTCCACACATGCGCGGTGTTCCTTTCGGGGAGAGAAATAATTGAGTCGCAGATTAGCAGAAAGCTGTTCCGCTATCAACCAGTAGGAAACAATTATTCCTGTCAGTTATATTTCTTGTAGATACAGGGCGGAAGGTTTCCCGCCCTGCATTGTTGTCATCGACGCCCTTGGCCTAGTAGCGTTCAAGCGCCCTTTGAACTTTGTCGTGATCGCCAATGTGTTTGGCTTTTTCGAGGTGTTCGGATTCACGCTTTGCCTGAATGATATGCCAGCCAAGCCAGAAGATCACACCGACAACAGTCATTGCGACTTCCCAACCCTGAAGGGGATAGATTGCACCCACTTCGGCCAGATCTACGTTCCAGTCTTTAATTCCGATCGTTGACATGGTGGTCTCCTTTATCAAGTTACGCGGGTTGCAAGATGTTGTTTGTCTGCTTCGATGACGGCATATTTTGCGTCTTCATAAGCATGGTGCTCTGCGTAATCGAGACCTTGCAATTCAACTTCCTCAGGAATGCGCAGCACACCCAAAGCGGATTGAATTTTTGACACACCCCATCCCGGCAAGAAGCCGAGGACGAAGAACATGATGACGGCACCAGCCGTCTGGCCCAACGGGTTGATTGTTGCGTAGCCCTCGAATGGTGACGACGGTGCGCCCCACAGCAGGAAGCCTGCAATGATCAGGCCGACAACACCGGAGTAGCCATGGACTGCAACCGCGCCAACTGCATCGTCGAGCTTGAACTTTTTCTCGACCCAGAAGTGCAGTTTGTAAACGATCACAACACCAACGGCGCCAACCAGCATCGCTTGGATCGGGTGGTACAGATCATTGCCCGCAGAGGCCGTGATGATCCCGGCCAGACCACCAGAGAAGGTCCAGAAGGCATCGCCCTTTGACACCAGATAAGCTGCCATCAAACCACCGGAAAGCGACATCAGGAAGTTGAAGGTGATCGCACCCAGCGTTGTTGGTGCCAGATAGATGTTTGTGGCTGTCCATGTGACGCCCGTGATCTGTCCGCCAATGACTTCTGGCGCGATGATCGGCACGTTACAGGCGGCGTAAAAGCCCCAAAAGCCCGTGTAAATCAGGAAGATACCAATCGCGAGCAGCCAAGGGTTATGTGGCGGGATGTCACGTGGTGTGCCATCGGGGGCGAATTTGCCGATCCGTGGACCCAGCACCATGATCACACCAAGTGCATAGCCACCCGCAATCGCGTGAATAACACCGGAGGCATAAGCATCGTGATAGCCAAGGTATTTGACCATCCAGCCGCCATAGTGCCAGCCCCATGCCGCGTCGATGATCCAGAAAACCGAACCGATCAGCACCGCGTGGACCCAAAGTGCGGAAGACCGGATGCGTTCGATCACAGCACCCGACACGATCGAGGCCGCAGTCCATGAGAACAGCAAGAAGGCTGCCCAGAACACACCGGTGATTCTGTCGTCCAGGTTGGTTGCCATATTCTGCGACCACGGCAGGTTAGCCGCGCCCGCCTCAAGATCCAGGCCACCAAAGAACGGGAACATCGGGAAAGCCCAATAGATCCACCAGCCGAAGAAGAAAAACGTAATGGTCACCAAGGGTATGATCATGACGTTTTTCATCAATGTGTGCATATGGTTGCGGCTGCGGCTCGCGGCGACTTCGTACATGCAGAACCCGACGTGAATCAGGAACATGAAGACCACGGTCACCCAGTAATAAAACTCGGTAAACACCGTCGTCAGGGCGTTTAGATTACCTTCCACTGTTGAACTCCTTCAGCTCTATTAATTAGACAGTTTGCCTGTCAGGAAATTATTATTCCCAAAGGGGACGGCATTAATTGGATTCTGTCAACAGTCCAGTATTCGTCGGCATACTGAAATCTTGTCGATCGGGCATTATTTCCACCCAGACGCGTATTAGATAAAATCTCTTAACTATCTGCTTTTTATAAAAAAGCCCCGACACGTGTCGGGGCTTTCTCGGATCGTTCTGATCAATTTGTTCAGTTGTTGTCAGCGTGGGTGACAACATCCGGTTCCAGATCCCACAACATTTGGTCAAGGCCGTTGATCTGGTCTTCCTGACTGATTTCCAGACCGATGGTGGCCTTGAAGATCAACGAGAGGATATAGGCGGTCACAACACCTGCACCAACACAGGCTGCGATACCAACCAGCTGCATCACCAATGAAATTTCACCGTGCTGGAAAGCATATGCGCCTTCTTCGATGCCGAAATATCCACCGCGTGGTGTGCCTGCTTTGAAGATACCAAGCATGATCAGACCAAAGCTGCCCGCACCAAAGAAGAGCGGGAACAGCTTGTGTTCGTCAATGCCGCGCTTGAGTGTGAATTCGTACACCAGATAGGAAGCAAACGGCGCGGCAAGGCCAATAAGAAACGACTGCCATGGCAAAAGAACATCAAAGCCCGACGCCCCGGCTACATAGCCCGCAAGTGGGCCGAGCAGGGTGTAGGCATAATTGCCGGACGAATAGGCAATGATCAGGCCGGTGATCGCACCGCCAGCCCAGACCAGCGCATAGTTGTTAAGGGCAATGCCGACACTTGTATTGGCCATCGTCACACTGACAGCCAACCCTTCAGGATCAAAGAAGAACAGGCAGGACAGGATAACCATGGGCAAACCCGCAAAGATCAGCAACAGACCCGGCGCACACAGACCGATGCTGGGGGCAAGATATGCCGTCACGCGCGGATGCTCCTCCATCATACCGGGGCGCGGTGTCATCATCAGGTTGAAGACCAACGCCATGCCAGCAGGGTAGAGATAGACAAAGCCCACGCCAAAGAAGTCGTGAAACCCGATGTTGGTGAGCGGTCCGACAGAACCCCACGTCGCCCAGCTGAGGGCGGATGAAACAACCGCAGCTACAATGCAGGTCACGAAATACGCAGAAGCCTTCATGCGTTCTGCGACCGCGAAGTGGAACAATACGTTGATGATACCTGCAAAAGTCGCAAGGAAGAAGATGAAGATCTGAAAGGTGTTCAGACCGGGAAAGACAGCGGGATCAGTTTCATGCGCAAGCGCATTTGTTAAAGATCCGCCGAGCCACCAGTCGCGGATCGAGTCCATCATGGTGCTACCTTCCATGATGTAATACTGGCCGGCCCACAGGCCAAAACCGATCATGTAGTAGGTTGCGAAACCAAGGAAAAAACCGAGAGTCTTTTCGATTGTGGAACTGAACATGTTCTTGCGTCGCGCCGTGCCTGCATCAATCAATAGCAGGCCGACGACGACCAGAATGGCCCCCACCGTGCCGGACGCGTACAGTACGTTCTGCACCAGCGAATTTAAGGTAACTTGTTCGGCGTATACGGCGCCTACATCGAGTGACATTAGGTTTCTCCCTTGGCTGTCATGACTTGACCGGTTGTTCCTGAACGGGTCTCGCAGCATACAAATGCCACCCGGCAGGACGGTTCAATTGATTAGACCAAGCCGGAACTCCTACCGGAGCGTCGGCAATTGGCGCAAGTTCATGAACAATGCCTAACTTTCCACGCATAGCAAGAATAAATTTTTCCTGTCAGGGGCGATTGACTGTTGCACCTCGGGACAGATCGTGCCGCTATATTGACTGCGGGCATTAGATCATTGCACTTTATTGTCCCTGCCACCGGCTTTGCCCTGCGATTGGAAAGGGCGAATTGCCTGACAGGAAAAAAATTTGCATCTGAATGTTGCTTTTCAAATCTAGCTGGGGCTGAATACGGCGCAACAAAGATTCATAAAAATAGGGAAACATCATGACCTCAATCTGGAGACACTCCGCCCTCAAGCACCGCCACGAAGAAATCGGTGCAGAGCTTGAAGACTGGAACGGTATGGGCACGGCATGGTTTTATGACCATACCCCCGAGCGCGCCAAGGCCGACTATGAAGCGATCCGTACCAAAGCGGGCTTGATGGATGTGTCCGGTTTGAAGAAGGTCCATCTGGTTGGTCCCGACGCGGCGCATGTGATTGACCGTGTGACAACCCGCAACGTTGAAAAGATTGCGCCGGGCCGCTCGACCTATGCCTCAATCCTGAACGCGGACGGTAAATTCATCGACGACTGCATTATCTATCACCTGAATGTGAATCAGTGGATGGTTGTCCACGGCACAGGTGCGGGCATGGAGCAACTGACCTCTGTTGCAGCGGCCAAGAATGTCGCGGTTCTGTTTGACGACGATCTGCACGACATGTCCTTGCAGGGACCATTGGCGGTTGATTTTCTGGCCAAGCATATCGACGGTATCCGTGATCTGGCCTACTTCGGTATTCTGCACAAACGCCTGTTTGGTGTAGATGTAATGATCTCGCGCACCGGCTATACGGGTGAGCGGGGCTATGAAATCTTTGTGCGTGCAAAAGACGCCGTGCATCTGTGGGATAGCATCTTGGCAGAGGGCAAGGACATGGGCATCCGTCCCTGCCAGTTCTCGACGCTCGATCTGCTGCGCACCGAATCCTACCTGCTGTTCTATCCGGGCGATAACTCCGAAACCTATCCGTTTGATGACGAGCCATGCGGCGACACCATCTGGGAGCTGGGTCTGGAATTCACCGTATCCCCTGGCAAGACGGGCTTTATCGGTGCCGAGAACCACTATGCGCTGGAAGGCAAGGAGCGGTTCAAAATCTACGGTGTGCGCCTTGAAGGGACCACACCTGCGGATGAAGGTGCTGATCTTTTGCAGGATGGCAAAAAAGTCGGTGTTGTCACATACGGTATGTATTCCGAACTCAACAAACACAATGTCGGCATCGCGCGCATGCCCAAGGACTGCGCGACACCGGGCGTCAAGCTGACGGTGCGCAACGGCGATGGCACCGAAATTGCTTGTGTGACCGAGGAAATGCCATTCTATGATAAAGAAAAGAAAATCCGCGCCGCCAAAGGCTGACCGGACACAGGCGCAGGGATCACTTCCTGCGCCTGAATTTTGGTATTTCCAAGAGGACACCGATGTCTAAATTTGAATTTCCTCCTTCCATCACAAGCCGTCCGGTTTACGGGACGCTAGAAGCCCGTCCGGGCAAGTCCCATCTGATGATTGCTGACGGGGAAGGGGCCGAGGCGATCTTGCGCATCGCAACACCCGAGCTGATGGCAAAGACCCACATCATCTACATACCACGCGGGACAGATTATGCCGACAAACTGCGTGCCCTGAACCCAGCGCAGTTCTATGAGGGGCCATCTTATGCGGCTTCGGCGCGTCGTATCGATCATGTTCTGGAAAATGCGCATATGGGTATGCAAATCTATCTGACAGGCACTGAAGGATTGATGGGACAGGCCGAAACGCAAGCCATGAACGCCGGTTTCCCGCAAGGTGCAATCCAGACCGAACACCGCGGATCCATCGGACGCCGCATGCAGTGCGTGCATTGCAAGGGCATCACCGAAGATGTTGAAATCGATCCGTTTGTCTGTTCACACTGTGGATTGAACCTGTTTGTCCGCGATCACTATTCGCGCCGACTGGCAGCGTATCAGGGTGTCTGCATAGATGCTGAAGACCCGGGAAATGTACCACCATCAAAGGGGATTTACGAATGAGTGCTGCCCCCCAAAAAGCCAAAGCCGGTGCCGAGCAGATCGAAGTGCGTGTCTCAGCTGTGGTGCCGTTGAATGAACTGGTTACCCGCTTTGAATTCCAGCGCCGCGATGGTTCGCAGTTTCCGCCATTCTCCGGCGGGGCACATACCGTTGTCGAGATGCGGGATGGCGATCGTATCCGATTGAACCCGTATTCGCTGATGTCTGATCCGTCTGACCGCTCGACTTATGCCATTTCTGTACGTCGGGACGACGAAGGGCGCGGTGGTTCGCTGTTTATGCACCGCAATGTCAAAGTTGGCGACGAGATGGTGATCACTTTTCCGGTGAACCTGTTCTCTCTCGATCTGCGGGCCAAAAAGCACATCTTTTTTGCCGGTGGTATCGGAATCACGCCTTTCATGTCGATGATTGCGCAACTCGACCGGACGGGTGGCAAATGGGAACTGCATTATGCCTGCCGTAATCAGGCGCTGGGTTCCTATGTGGACGAATTGACCTACAAGCACCCCAACAACGTGCATGTCTATTACGATGATGAAAATCAGGCGATAGATTTGGAAGGTCTCATGGATGGTCAGCCCCTTGGCACACATGCCTATGTTTGCGGACCCAAGGGTATGATTGCATGGGTGCATAACACGGCTTCGGCGGCGGGCTGGCATGATAGTCACGTCCATTCCGAAGAATTCCTGGCCCCCGAACCCGGTGAGCCGTTTGAAGTGCGCCTGTGTCAGTCGGACTTGACGATCACGGTCGGCGCAGAAGAAAGCCTGCTTGAGGCGATCGAGCGGGCAGGGGTCGAGGCCCCGTTCCTGTGTCGCGGCGGATCCTGCGGACAATGCGAAACCGACGTTGTCTCGGCAGACGGCGAATTTGTACACCGCGATCACTGGCTGGACGACGAAGAACATGCCTCCGGCAAAAAGATCATGCCCTGCGTCAGCCGCTTTGTCGGCAAATCACTGGAGTTGGACAGATGACCATACAATTCAATGACGAAACATTCCGTGACGATTATACGTTCAAGAACTCCGATTGGGCGATTGAGCGGTTTCCGTTTCCGTTCCACGAAGACAGCTACATGTATTCCGTCAATATGGAACAGCATCGCGGCGGTCCGGAAGGGTCGATCTATGAAAAACGCTTTGATGTAGACGAACACTACCTGTCTGAAATGCGCGACCGTGCGCAGGTGTTGGCGGATGATCCACTGCGCTGCCAGTCTTTGCCACATATGACGTTGGCGGGCTGGGATTTGTTGGAACTGATCATGGTGTCAAAGTCGGAGGACTATCCCGACTTGTTCGAACTGCACCGCGACGGGGATAAATGGCACTGGATCAACAAGCCCATGGGCATTGACCAGAAGTTCACTTTCATGGATGAAAGCACGCTGCCGTATGGTCCGATGGAGTATATTACGCGACAGGCACAGGGCGATTTTGCCGTGCTCGACCAGCGTGAAGAAAACCTGTGGATGGATGCAGGTATGATCACCACGCAGGCGGACTGGTCGCTTGACTTTGACATTGGTATGAACTTTTTCGAATGGCACGCACCTGTGCCTCTCGCGCATGAAAAAGGTATCTTTATCAGGGCGTTGAAATTCTTGCTTAATGTTCAGCAAGGCGCGCCTGCACGGCGCTTGAACTGGACAATGACGGTCAATCCGCTGCTGGATACATCGCCAGAGAACTATCACAAATGGGGCGTGCAAAAGACCGAACTGACACCGGAAAACATTGGCCGCAAACAACATCTTCGGGTGGAATTGCAGACCTTCTTCCGACTGCCCCGTTCAAATGCACTGGTGTTCCCGATCCGCTGCTATCTGTGCAGCTTCGAGGACTTGATGACAAAGCCGAAATGGGGCCGCCGTCTGCACCGCGTGATCCGTGATCTGCCGGACGAACTGGCGACCTATAAGGGCTTTATCGACAACCGTCCGATGATGCTTGATTATCTGTCGCAGTTTGATGACGGATTGCCAACGTCACCAGGTGTCTTTCCCGATCTGGACACCGAGCCACCGCTGCAAAAGTAAGCGAAGACGTCTAGTCCCAAGCAACTGATGTTGCTTGGGTAAACCCATCTCTTTTGAAGTCAGGGCGTTTGCGGATAGCTGATGATTGACAGGTAGCGTGCGGGCAGAGTGACCAGCCGCTCCGGCCCGTGTGGGGCATCCGCATCAAAGAACAATGTGTCGCCCGGTTTTAATTGATGCACGTCATCCCCGTGGCGATAGTCAACTTCGCCTTCCAGCATGTAGATCGTTTCGATGCCACCGTGTTGGAACGTTGGAAATACGTCTGATTCAGCTGTTAGCGTAATCAGGTAAGGCTCGACAATCACACCGGATGCGTTTGACCCGATATGACCCAACAGATTGTATTGATGGTTCGCGCGTGTTCCGTGATGTTCGACATCCACCCCTTCGCCCGATTTCGTGTGAACCGCCTGGCGCGATTCCTCAAACCTGCGGAAAAAACTGGTCAGCGGAATAGACAACGCATTAGAGAGCGCCTGCAGCGTGGTCAAAGATGGAGACGTATTACCGTTCTCGATCTTGGACAACATGCCGATTGAAAGGCCTGTCAAATCGGCAAGTTCGGCGACGGTGATATTCTGCTGGCGGCGGAAGGCGCGGACTTCTCGGCCAATGGCGACCTCAAGAACTTTCTCGCGGCCACTTTCGGAAACGCGGTGTGGATCCTGTGTCAGTTTCGATGCCATTTCGGCCGTGCTCTTTTCAATATTCATCATTGCCTTACCTACGTAGCCTAGCGGAACTAAACAATTACGTATCTTGCGGTTTCTCAGCTAATATAAGCCAGAATATTCCTAAGAGAACGAAAAAGTTGAATAAGAGTGAAATAACACAGATCGGCTTCCTGATTTCGCCGGGCTTTCCGATGGCGTGTTTAACCTCCATGATCGAGCCGTTGAGGGTTGCAAACGAGATTGCAGGCAAGGACATGTTTGGCTGGCAATTACTTTGCGAGGACGGTGCGAAAGTTGTTTCCAGTGCTGGTGTCGGCTTTGAACCGGACGCGACTCTGTCAGAGCAGTTGGATGTAAACCTGCTGTTTCTGCTGAGCAGTCCGTTGGGTGGTTTTCAGACTGACAAGCGCGTGTATTCAACATTGCGGTCACTGGACCGTCATGGCGTGATCTTGGGTGCTATCAGCGGGGGGGTCTTTCCACTGGCACGCGCAGGCGTCATGGCAGGACACCGCTGTTCGGTACATTGGTGTTATGAGGCGGCGTTTCGGACTGAATTCCCAAACCTGCATGCCGCAGATGAAGTGATCATTCGCGACAAACGCCGCTATACCGTGTCAGGCGCTGCCGCCGCATTTGATCTTGCGTTGCAACTGATTGAGGAAAAGCTGGGCATGGATATTGCCCACGAGGTTGCGTGCTGGTTTCAACACCCCATGACGCCGCACAAGGGGGCGCGGCAAAGGGTGCCTGTACAGACAGGTGATCACCGGACCTTGCCCGATCTGGTCAGCCGCGCAGTGTCCCTGTTTGCCGATCACATATCCGAGCCGATCGCAGTGGGAGAGGTCGCGACACACCTTGGCGTCAGTCCCCGTCAGGTTGAACGTGCCTTCAAGAAAGCGACCGGCCAGAACCCGACGCAGTATTATCGAAGCATGCGGATGAAAGTTGCGCGCCAGTTGGTTTTACATACCAAAGACAGCATTGCCGATATCGCTCTTGGTGTAGGCTTCGCCACATCAACCCCGTTGATGGCACATTACAAAGAGGCATTCGGTGTCACTCCACAAGAGGATCGCGCGCAGATTAATGCGTTCAGAGTTCAGGGAAATGCGCCACTGCCGTCGGTTTAAAAGGCGGGGTTTAAAGGGCGGAGTGCATCGCAGCGACAATGGCATGATGCAGCGATCCGGCAGATGCTCGCGGACCAAGGATGCGTACAAACCCGTGCGGATCACCACAGACCACAAAACAGCCAAGATGGTGGATCGAGGTGCGCGCAGCGTCGCCGCTTTGCATAGCGCGAAAGTTCACATTACAGAGCAGTTCCATGACGCCACCGATGCCATCCCCCATTAGATCGAAACAGCACCAGGCATCGGTCTGTTCGGTCACGGATGCGGTTGCGCCAAGTGCGGTTTTGACCTCATCCGCCAGCAACTCGTGGCTGGCGGTGTCAGCGCCGACCATCCATTGATCCGGCCCCACCCATACGGCGGAGTAGGGTTGAGCTAATAATGCCTTTCCCACATCCGGTGCCTCAGCATTCAGCAGTGATTTCAGTGATTTGGCAGCGGCATGTTCATGACCCAGGCGCACCGCAACTGAGGCCAGCGCGAGGTCTGAAACTTCGGTGCAGGTCACGCCTGCAACCGTATCAATGCGCGGAGTGTCAGCGCCAAGCGCCGTGATGGGTGTCAGATTATGCACGTTGGCGTCCCCCTTCTGGGTCCACGAAATGAGCCGAAACAACTTCGACATCTACGGTCAGGTCGGTCACGGGGGAGGTGAGGCGCATGCGTTCACCCATGCGCTCGGAGCCATCTTTGACAAAGGCCAGACCGACCATACACCCCAAGCTGGGTGAATAGGCTGCAGAGGTCACGTAGCCTTGATCGGTGGCGGCGTTCATTTCACCATTTGCGTTCATCATATGCCCGCCTGCGGTGATCTTGTCGCTGTCATTAACAGGACGCACACCGACCAGTTTGAGCGCATCCGTTTCGTTCAGACCGGGCCGTTCGGACAGCTTGGAACCAATACTGTCTTTGGCTTTGGACACCATACGGCCCATGCCAAGATTGTTCGCGGTGGTTGTGCCGTTCAATTCGTTGCCGGCCGCGTGCCCTTTTTCGATGCGCATGACGCCCAAGGCTTCGGTGCCGTATGGAACGACGTTGAATTCTTCGCCCTCCGACATCAAACGCCGCATCAAAGCATCGCCATACCGGGCGGGAACCGCGATTTCATAGGCCAATTCACCCGAGAAAGAGATACGGAACAGACGCGCGCGCAAGCCACCACAAACCGTGATGTTGGCACAGGCCATAAAGGGAAAACCCTCGTTGGACATGTCGGTGTCTGGATCAACGATCTTTTGCAGCAGCGCCCGCGAGTTTGGACCGGCCACCGCATATTGCGCCCAGGCTTCAGTGGTAGAGATCAGCTGAACATCGAGATCGGGCATCAAACACTGGCGTACAAATTCCATGTGTTGATAAACTCTGCCTGCGTTGGCAGTGGTGGTTGTCACCACAAAATGATCCTCGGCCAGACGCGCGGCGGTGCCATCATCCATTGCGATGCCGTCTTCGCGCAGCATCAGCCCATAGCGGACTTTGCCGACAGCAAGTTTGGCAAATCCGTTGCAGTAGATCTTATTCAGGAAGGTCGCCGCATCCACGCCTTGCACGTCGATCTTGCCCAGCGTGGTACAGTCACAGACACCAACAGACGCACGGGTCTGGCTGACCTCGCGGTCCACGCTTTCACGCCAATGGGTTTCTTGGGGCAGGGGGAACCACTGTGCGCGCAACCAGTTGCCCACCTCGACAAATACGGCACCGCGTTCCTTGGCCCAGAAGTGCGAGGGCGTCAGCCGGGTCGGGTGGAATTCCTGTCCGCGCATCCGGCCTGCCAGTGTGCCGATGGCCGTGGGCGTGTAGGGCGGACGGAAAATGGTTGTACCGACTTCAGGGATCGACTTGCCCGCGAGCTCGGCCATGATTGCAAGGCCGCCCATGTTGGAGGTTTTGCCCTGATCGGTCGCCATGCCCAGTGTGGTATAGCGCTTTAGATGTTCGACAGAGCGGAAGCCCTCCTGATGGGACAGCTTCACGTCTTTAACGGTCACATCGTTTTGCTGGTCGAGCCACGCGCGCGAGCAGCCCTCGACATACCAGAACGGGGTCTGGGTGACGGGTGTATCTTCAGCTTCGGGTGCTTTTGGCGCTTTTCCTTTCAGACCCAGGGCGGCGCGGGCGGCTTTAATGCCCGAACTCAGCGCACCGTGGGTGGACATATCGCCGTTTGCAGCACCCGCAACCGACATGCCGGGGGGCAAATCAGCGCCTGGCCCAAAGGCGGCGAGATCTTCGTTCCATGCGGGGCGGCCGCGTTGGTGGCAGGTCAGATGCACGTTGGGGTTCCATCCGCCAGAGACACCCAGCGCGCCACATTCCAGCGTGCGCATGGTGCCATCCGCCAGTTTTACCTCGGCAAATGTCAGGCCTAGGCGTCCTTTGGTATCGACAACCTGTGCGCCTTGCAGGACTTCAAAATTGTCAGAGCGCGGCGCATCTGCGCGGGTATCCACCACAGCTGCGATCTTGACACCTTTGGCCTGCAGGTCTGCTGCGGTGCGGTGGCCGTCGTCGTTGTTGGTGAACACTGCAATGCGCTGCGCAGGCGTTGCGGCCCAGCGATTTGCATAAGCGCGCAAGGATGCCGCAAGCATGATGCCGGGGCGGTCGTTGTTTTCAAAGGCGATGGGGCGTTCTGTCGACCCTGCAGCTAGGATCGTCTTACCTGCATAGATGCGCCACAGAATCTGGCGTGGCTTGCCCGCGTCCGGGGTGTGGATGTGATCTGAAACACGCTCAACCGCGCCGTAAATGCCGTGATCAAACGCGCCGATAACCGTGGTGCGGGGCATCAGGCGGACATTGGGCATTGTACGGAGTTCAGCAACGGTTTGGGCTGCCCAGTCCGCACCTGTCATGTTGTCCACACCAAAGGTTTCGGCGTTCAGGCGGCCGCCCATGCGGAAGTCCTCGTCAGCGAGGATCACATCGCTGCCTGCGCGTCCGGCGGTCAAGGCAGCCATCAAACCCGAAGGGCCCGCGCCGATGATCAGCAGATCACAATGACGGAAACCCTTGTCGTAGACATCGGGGTCTTCCTTCATGGAAAGCGCGCCGAGACCCGCAGCCTTGCGGATGATCGGTTCGTAGATTTTTTCCCAGAAGGCGGCGGGCCACATAAAGGTCTTGTAGTAGAAACCAGCCGTCAGGAAGTTTGAAAAGCGGTCATTGATGGCCATCGCGTCAAAGGCAAGGCTGGGAAAGCGGTTCTGCGATTTGGCCATCAGCCCGTTAAAGAGTTCCGCAGTGGTTGCCCGTGTGTTTGGTTCCTGACGCGCACCGCCGCGCAATTGAACAATGGCGTTCGGCTCTTCGGAGCCCGCGGTCAGAGGACCGCGTGGACGGTGATATTTAAACGAACGGCCCATAAGGCGCACATTGTTGGCGAGCAAGGCAGAGGCCAGCGTATCGCCCGGATGCCCCTCGTATTGCTTGCCGTCAAAGTGGAATTTCCACGAAGTCGCGCGGTCAATCTGGCCGCCCTGCAAACGGTTCTTTTGTGTCATGCTTTTGATCCCAACTTGCGGGCAACGTCGCGTGCCATTTCGACCTTCGTAATTTCGTGTGTCACGGTGTTGCGGGTGACCACCAGCCAGGAACGGTCGCCACCCTCGTGCCACCATAATTCACGGTGTGGCCCTGCGGGATTGTCGCGCAGGTAGGCGTAGGCGTGCCAATCCTCAGCGCTTGCAGTTTCCGGATCCGGGCGCTCCATCAGGGACGCATCGCCAAGATAGACAAATTCAGCGCTGTCGCGCGGGCCGAGGAGTGGGTGGTTGATAATCATCGGATGACTTTCAGACGCAAGGACAGGATGAGTTTAAGGGCCAAGTGAAGCATCGGATCAGTGCAAATTGGGCTGGTTGCCCTGACCTTTTTCGTCGATCATATGCCCTGTGCGGAAACGATCGAAACGATAAGCGGTGGCGGTTTCATGGGGCGTGTCATTGGCCAGTAGATGCGCAAAGGCATAGCCGGAGGCGGGCGTTGCCTTGAAGCCGCCGTAACACCAGCCTCCGTTGAAATAGAGACCGTCGATATCTGTGCGGTCGATGATGGGCGAGCCGTCCATCGACATGTCCATGATGCCGCCCCACATGCGCAGCAGGCGCGCACGACCGATCATCGGCATGATCGCCATACCGCCTTCGCAGACATCCTCGACCACAGGCAGGTTGCCGCGCTGTGCGTAAGAGTTGTAACCGTCAAGATCGCCGCCGAACACCAGACCGCCCTTGTCGGACTGGCTGACATAGAAGTGGCCCGCGCCGAAAGTGATGACGCCCGGCAGGACGGGTTTTAATCCTTCGGATACGAATGCCTGCAGGACATGGCTTTCGATGGGCAGACGCATGCCCGCTTTGGACATCAGGCGGCCGGAGTTGCCCGCAACTGCGCATCCAACTTTGCCTGCGCCAATGAAACCCTTGGATGTTTCCACGCCGAGGCATTTGCCATTTTCGATGCGAAAGCCCGTGACTTCACAGTTCTGAATGATGTCGACGCCGCGGCTGTCTGCCGCGCGTGCGTACCCCCAGGCCACCGCGTCATGGCGCACGGTGCCGCCGCGACGCTGTGCCAGTCCGCCCTTGATCGGAAAACGTGCATCGTCGAAATTGAGGAAGGGATATTCCCGCCGGATTGCGGCAAGGTCGAGATATTCAGCGTCTGCACCGTTCAACATCATTGCATTGCCGCGCCGGACAAAGGCATCGCGCTGCGCGTCCGAATGGATCAAGTTCATGATGCCGCGCTGGCTGATCATCGCGTTGTAGTTCAAGTCTTGCTCCAGACCTTCCCACAGCTTGAGTGACATTTCGTAAAACGGCTCGTTGCCGTCCAAAAGATAGTTGGAGCGGATAATCGTCGTGTTGCGCCCGACATTGCCGCCTCCAATCCAGCCCTTTTCAATGACCGCGACCTTGTGTTTTCCGTAGACCGAGGCGAGGTAATGTGCGGTGGCCAACCCATGCCCGCCGCCGCCGATAATGACGATATCATAGTGTGACTGGGGCTCTGGATCGCGCCAGGCCGGCGTCCACCCTTTGTGGCCTGTCAGCGCTTCTTTTATGACCTTGAACCCGGAATAACGCATGGAATCGGACCCTCCTGTTGGCTAAATCATACAAAGTAAACGTATTCTGTCATCGCCAAACCCGACATTTGTCCTTTCAAATCGGACCGGGTGGCAGGATTTTGTTTGAGGCTAATGGTAAAATTAAAATTATTGATAAGAAAAAAACTTGATTGAGGGGAAAATCCTGCAAGACTACGCCCCATGGAGAACCGGCAGGCATTTAGAGGAATCGCTTTGTCTGTCGTTTTGGGGTTAACATGCCAAAATCCAAATAAAGGGGCGGCGCAATGATCGCCTCACCACAGGGAGAAAATGATGAACAAGTTTACGACAGCGATTTGTGCAGGTGTTCTTGCAACAATGCCACTGGCTGCATTTGCCGCAGACAGCAGCGATCCGATTGTGATTCCGGTCCACAACTGGTCCTCACAGATTGTGATGTCCAACGTGGTTGGCCAGATTTTCGAATCAATTGGCAACAACGTTGAATACGTCACGACGGACAGCCAAGCCGTCTACGAATCGATTCGTCTGGGTGACGTCACGCTGGAGATGGAAGTTTGGGAGGGTGCGTTTGGCGCGTCCTTCCGCACGGCTTTGGAAAAGGGCGGGCTTCATGATGCAGGTGATCACGATGCGGTGACACGTGAGGATTGGTGGTATCCGATGTGGACCAAGGACGCGTGTCCCGGTTTGCCATCATGGGAAGCGCTGAACGATTGCGCTGCGGTTTTTGCCACAGCTGAATCCGGTGACAAAGGTCGCTATCTGGATGGTCCGGTTGACTGGTTGAAGCACGGTCAGGAACGTGTTGCGGCCCTTGATATGGACTTTGTTGTGGTGAACGCGGGCTCTGCTGCTGCACTTTGGGCCGAAATCGGCGCAGCCGAAGCGGACAAGCGTCCCGTTGTTGTCTTCAACTGGACACCCAACTTTGCCGAGGCTGTTTGGCCCGGTGAGTTTGTCGAATTCCCGGCGTGGGAAGATGGCTGTGACAAGGATCCGGCCGTTGGTCCAAACCCTGACGCGCTGTATGATTGTGGCAACCCTGCGAACGGGTACCTCAAGAAAGCGGCTTGGGACGGCATGAAAGACAAATGGCCTGCGGCGTATGACGTGCTGACCAAAATTTCCTTCACCAACCCGCAGATTGCTGAAATGGCAAAGCTTGTCGACATCGACGAGATGGAGCCGGAAGAGGCAGCCGCCGCGTGGCTGGAAGCAAACCCTGACGTATGGCAGGGCTGGACCGGTTCCTAAACCGTTCTGACCTATGCAAACTACACGCCCGCTCCTGGATATTCTCGGGGCGGGCGTTTTGAACGCCGATCGTTGGAATTGGCGAGGGGAGAGCTAAAAAATGACTGCCGATACCGTTATTTCATGCAAAAATGTATGGAAAATATTTGGGTCTGATCCGGAATCCTATCTGGCGAAAATGCCGGAAGGTCACAGTTTTGATGAAATCCGTGCTGATGGTTACATCGCCGGTGTAAAAGATGTCTCGATTGATGTGTCACGCGGTGAAATGCTGGTGATTATGGGATTGTCGGGGTCTGGTAAGTCTACGCTGGTGCGTTGTTTTTCCCGACTTCACGAAATTACTGGCGGCACGATCGAAGTAGAAGGACAAGACATAATGTCTTTGTCCGAAAAAGAGCTGATCGAACTGCGCCGCAACAAAATGGGCATGGTGTTCCAGAGCTTTGGGCTGCTGCCGCACCGGACGGTGCTGGACAACGTGGCATTTCCGTTGGAGATGCGCGGTCAGGACAAACACGAGCGGCGCGCACGTGCACTCGAGGTGGTAAAGCTTGTTGGTCTTGAAGGGCGCGAAGAGTATTTCCCGCGTGAATTGTCCGGTGGCCAACAGCAGCGTGTCGGCATTGCCCGTAGTCTGGCCATCGAGCCTGACATCTGGTTTCTCGACGAACCTTTCTCTGCACTGGACCCGCTGATCCGGCGTGAAATGCAGGATGAATTTCTGCGCCTGCAAGCCTTGCTGAACAAGACCATCGTTTTCATCACCCATGATTTTGATGAGGCTTTGCGTCTCGCGGATCGTATCGCAATTATGAAAGACGGCGCTGTTGAGCAATGCGACACACCAGACCAGATCGTGCTGCATCCTGCCACTGAATACGTGCGCAAGTTTACCGAGGAAATCGACAAGGCCCGCGTCGTGCATGCCGGTGTTCTGGCGACCGAGAGCGATAATGGCACCGGCGATCCGGTTGATGCCAGAGCGACGGTACAAGAGCTCGCGCGCCTGTTGGTCCAAGACGGACGCGACATTATACCGGTGGCACGTGACGGCACCGTTATAGGGGGCATGAACCGTGCCGAAGCGCTTGAAATCTTGCTGGAAGCAGACTGATGGCTGATCTTACAAGCGAAATCGACGTCAGCGCCAACGCGGGGCAGGGACCAAGCCGCAAAATGGTCGCGCTGGTCTTTGTAATCCTTGCTGTAGTGCTGACAGCCCTGCAATACATGAGCCTTTTGCCTGCGGCCCTGTTCCGCCTGCCCGAGAGTATGGTGCCACCTTTTGCCATCTGGCTGGATGCGATCTTTAACTTTGTCAAAGATGATCTGGGGCTTTTAAAACTGACCCGTTGGCTGACCGAGGGTCTGCAGTGGTTGCTAGATGCAACGGGTAATTTGCTCTATGGCAAGCGCCGTTGGCCAAACCTTGGCCCAATTCCATGGACCTCGATTGCCGCTGTTGCAGGCGTGATTGGTTATTATCTGGGTGGCTGGCGTATGGCGGCACTTGCTGCCGGCACATTCACGTGGACCGCGCTGATCGGTCAGTGGAAGATCGCCATGGAAACCATGTCTGTACTGGTTGTCGCGGCACCTTTGGCTTTTGTGATCGGGATCACGTTGGGCATCATTGCTTGGCGCCGCCCGTGGGTGGATCGCGCGTTGAAGCCGATCCTCTCCGTGCTGCAAACCTTGCCGTTCTTTACCTATCTTTTGCCAGCGGTGATCTTCTTCAAAGTAGGCCCGACTGCGGGTGCTGTGGCGACGACGATCTATGCCATTCCGCCCATGATCCTTATGACAACACTTGGTCTTCAAAAGGTGTCGCCTGAGGTGGTTGAGGCTGGCAATATGAGTGGCTGCACCAAATGGCAGCTGCTGCGTCATGTGTACCTTCCGTCAGCGCGCACCGAAATTCTGGTGGGCGTGAACCAGGTTATTATGTTGTGTCTGGCGATGGTTGTTCTGACGGCCTTTATCGGTATGCCGGGGCTTGGTGCCAAATTGCTTGCGATGATGGGCAGCTTCAAACTGGGCCGTTCCTTTGAAATTGGTGTGACGATTGTCTTGCTGGCGGTAACGCTGGACCGGATGTCGAAGGCGTGGGTGGTCAAGCAGCCCCAGCACTTTGAAAAAGGCACACCTTGGTGGAAAAGACATATGACGCTGGTCTTGGCTGTCGTTTTGTTCTTTTTCTTTGTGCTGGTGGCCAAAGTGATCCCCGAAGCCCAAACGCTCGGCCGGACACAGAACTTCAGTCAGGGCAAGGAACTGGACAATCTGATCAAAGGGTTCCTGAACATCGAAGCTGTGAAAGCCACAACTTACTTTCTGCGGGCCTTCCTGAACGTGCAGGTTTTGATCCCGTTCCGCAACTTCCTGTTGTCGATCCCGACACCTGCACTGATCTTGCTGATAACGGCCTTTGCACTCTATCTGGGCGGGCGTCGGCAGGGTATTCTGGCGGCTGTCTTCTTTAGCTTTGTTGCGCTGTCGGGCTGGTGGGATCGCTCTGTGATCACGCTGTATTCCGTGATTTCTGCGGTGTCCCTTGCGGCGATCATCGGTTTGCCCCTTGCAATCGTCGCAGCGCGCACGGACCGCTGGTCACAACGTATGCTACTGGTGTGTGATACTGCTCAGACGTTCCCGAGCTTTGTCTATCTGATCCCGGCAATCATGCTGTTTGGTATCACCGACATTGCTGTGATCTTCTCGATCCTGATCTTCGCCATGGTACCACTGGTGCGCTACACAATCGAAGGATTGCGTACTGTTCCGCTGGAAATGACCGAAGCTGCGGATATGGCGGGGGCAACACGCATGCAAAAACTGTTCAGTGTGCAACTGCCACTGGCGCTGCCGGTGATGGCTGTCGGGTTCAACCAGGCTATTATGTTTGCGTTCTTTATGGTGATCATCGCAGCCTTTATCGGTACGCAGGATCTGGGACAGGAACTGCAACGCACGTTGGCCGGGACTGACATGGGCAAGAACTTTGTCCTTGGTATCTGTGTGGCCTTGATGGCACTGACCTTTGACATGACTTTGATGAAATGGGCGGAAGACAGAAAACGCACATTGGGGCTTGGTTAAGCGGGTACATGGACCGGAAACGCACAATAGCTGCGTTTCCGGCATCCCCTTTATTACATAATACTTATTATACGAGTCTTGCTATGGCTAAAATGCATGGCCCCATTGGCTAATCCTGTGTCAATGGTCGCGCAATGCTGGACAGCTGCACGCTGGCGGCTTTAACTGATTGCACCCAATGTGCGAGCTTCCCATGTCTTCTGTCCTGATTCTCAACGGTCCCAATCTCAACCTGCTTGGTACACGCCAACCCGCAGTTTACGGTGCCACAACGCTAGCGGATGTAGAAAAGATGTGTCGTGATGCCGGAGAACGCCTTGGGCTCACCATCGGTTTTGAACAAAGCAATCATGAAGGAATGCTTGTAGATCAGATACATGCAGCCAAAAGCTCATACGCTGCCATCGTGCTGAACGCTGGTGCTTACACGCACACCTCTATCGCGTTGATGGATGCCATCTCTTCTGTCGAATTGCCGGTGGTTGAAGTGCATCTGAGCAATATCCACGCCCGCGAAGCATTCCGGCACACATCCTATATCGCCCCGGTGGCGGTTGGGCAGATTTGTGGATTCGGTGCCAAGAGCTATGTGTTGGCCCTTGAGGCACTTGCAGAACGACTGATAGCTCCATGAGTTTACGTGATTATTTGCATTTCATCGCGCGCTGCCCCTCGATTGAGGAGCTATGGGAAGCGCATACCGAAAAGATGAACAGCTACGGCTTTGATCGCCTGATCTATGGTTTTACCCGTTATCGGACTTCTACGTCGCTGGGCGATCCCGAGGATTTTGTGATCCTGACCAACCATAGTGTTGAATTTACGGATGAGTTTCTGGGAAACGGTCTCTATGCCCATTCGCCGATGGTGCGTTGGGCTTTGGCCAATGATGGTGCCTGTAGTTGGACTGTCTTGCATGACATGGTACGCGAAAAGGTAATGACCCCGTCTGAGCAACGTGTATTGGAATTCAATCAGCGCATGAATGTGTTTGCGGGCTATACGGTGAGTTTCAAGTCAATCTCTGCGCGCTCCAAAGGCGCGATTGCGTTAACGGCGCGTGCAGATATCAGTCAAGAGGACATTGACGGCGTTTGGGCGGAACATGGTAACGATATCAAGCTGATGAACGACATTGCGCACCTGAAAATCCTGACCCTGCCCTATACGGCACCCAACCGCGTGTTAACCAAACGCCAGCGCGAGGCGCTGGAATGGGTTGGTGACGGCAAAACGATGCAGGACATTGCGTTGTTGATGGGGCTGACGTCGGCCACCGTGGAAAAGCATCTGCGACTTGCCCGCGAGGCGCTGTCGGTTGAAACCACAGCCCAAGCCGTCCTCAAGGCGGCGTTTGCGAACCAGATGTTTGTTCTGGATGCCTGAAAAACCTCAAATCTGACGTTTCTTCGGGTTTCTTCCCCTTGATTTTGCGCAGAGGTAAGGAATCCCCTACTCGCAATTTAGTCCGTGTTGACGCAAGGTGAACCCGTTGCCGATCATTGGTTAAACCAAGGGAACAACGGCTCATAACTCCTTGTGATTGCAAGGCTCTTGTGAGCACCGGACTCAGCGGAGCCTATTTTTCGGCTCTGCTGGCCGGACCTCTTCGCCAGTATTGCCAAATTCAAGCCACCGGCGTGCGTCCTCGCTTAGATGGGACTTCATAACGTGTTCATAGCCGTCTAATTGCGCCGCATTTAACCGGCCCTGCCATTTGCCGCTGCTGCCGCTTTGGAAAAACGCGCTGTCCGATTTCATGAAACCCGTACCACCCCCCGGGGCATATCGCGCAGCGTTGGCTTTCATATGATCAAAACTTGCCGCGGTCATCAGGTCAGCCATCAGGCCATCCGGATGAGACACCCCTAGCAGCCCTGCCACACGCGCAAATGTCTCAGCCAAATCGCGGCTCATATCGGCATAGTGAAACAGCGTGACGTTTGGCTGATCCGCAACTGCAAGGGCCGCCTGATAATGCTGAATGATATGGGCCAATGGCATCGCATCCATATCAAACCCTTCGGCAGCCCCATCCAGAAAACGCTTGAAGGTCCTGTCATCGTCCCCTTCTGGGTAGAACATGTCATACAGTTTCAATGGAATATTGCGGATATGGTTGCGAAACGAAAAATGCGCATCCAGCGGGTGACGAAAAACGCAGATGTATTGCGCATGTTGATCCAGCGGCAGACCATCCATCGGCGTATGGCTTTTCATGCAGCGGCGATGTTGCATATCTTCGATGCGCGCCGCGACATCTTCGATTTCCCGCATGCGGATGTCGACCCACGGCATCTTTATCGACACATCGGTTTTGACCTCAGGGTCGCCAGACAGGAGCAGTGCGATGATCGTCTGCATCCATGTGGTGCCGCTTTTGGGCGGGGTCACAACAAAAACGTCATCGGGTCTGATCCGCACCATATCCCATCGCCGGCTGTCGCTCAGTCCGCCAATGTAGCGCTTTCGGTGTGCCATGTGATGCTGTCCCTACTCTGCATCACCAGCAAAGAGCAAAGCTCACCATCACGCAACAGAAAAGGGGCGCAGCAGATGTGCGCCCCTTCTACAAACTCTACGATCGGTTGGCTTAGGCCTGACCGACTTTAGCAACCTCGGCTGCGAAGTCTTCTTTGACAACTTCGATGCCTTCACCAACTTCGAGGCGGACAAAACCGGTGATGGTTGCGCCTGCTTCGCTGGCTGCGTCAGCGACAGTCACGTCAGGGTTGATGACGAACTGCTGGTTCAGCAATGTCACTTCTGACATGTACTTTTTCATGCGGCCTACAATCATCTTTTCGATCACGGCTTCCGGCTTGCCGGACTCGCGGGCGATGTCCATCTGGACCTGCTTTTCTTTCTCAACCACTGCCGGGTCAAGATCCGCTTCGGACAGGGACGCAGGGTTTGTCGCTGCGATGTGCATTGCGATCTGCTTGCCAAAGGCTTCGTCGCCGCCGGTCATTGCGACCAGAACGCCGATGTTACCCATGCCGGGTGCCGCTGCGTTGTGCACGTAAGACACCACCACGTCGCCGTCGATGGCTTGCATGCGGCGCACGGACATGTTTTCGCCAATCACAGCAACAGCGTCTGTCACCGTCTGCTCAACGGACTTGCCGCCCATGTCAGCCGCTTTCAACGCGTCGATGTCTGCAGCACCCAATGCAACCTCGGCAATACCGGCAACCATTTTCTGGAAGTCCGCGTTTTTGCCAACGAAGTCTGTTTCAGAGTTCACTTCAACCGCAACGCCGTGGCCGCCGTCGACCTTAACCGCAACCAGACCTTCTGCTGCTGTACGACCGGATTTTTTGGCCGCTTTGGCCAGACCCTTGGTGCGCAGCCAGTCAACCGCTGCGTCCATGTCGCCATTGTTTTCGGTCAACGCCTTTTTGGCGTCCATCATGCCTGCGCCGGTGCTGTCGCGCAGTTCTTTGACCATAGATGCTGTAATCGCCATCTTTTGGGTCTCCTTTAGGATTAGGAATGGGATTGAATGAGGCAGGTCATCCCTGCCCCATAAATCGTGTCAGGCCCGAAACCTTGCCTTAGGCGGCAGGTGTTTCGGCAGGTGCGTCAGCAGCAGCTTCTTCAGCAAGTGCTTCCTCGACCGGTGCTTCTTCCATTGCGCCCAGATCAACACCGGCAGCGCCCAATTGTGCGGACATGCCGTCCAGAGCAGCGCGTGCAGCCAGATCGGTGTACAATGCAATGGCACGTGCCGCGTCATCGTTGCCCGGGATCAGATAGTCGATACCGTCTGGTGAGCAGTTGGTGTCAACCACAGCCACAACCGGAATGCCAAGCTTGTTGGCTTCGGCAATTGCTAGCGCTTCTTTTTTCACGTCGATGACGAAAATCAGGTCAGGACGACCACCCATTTCACGGATGCCACCCAAAGACGCTTCAAGCTTGCTCTGGTCACGTTCCATGCCCAGACGCTCTTTCTTGGTCAGACC
This sequence comes from uncultured Sulfitobacter sp., assembly GCA_947501805.1. Lineage (GTDB taxonomy): Bacteria > Pseudomonadota > Alphaproteobacteria > Rhodobacterales > Rhodobacteraceae > Sulfitobacter. The sequence goes on from CANMXJ010000004.1 coordinate 22,925, forward strand.
TTCAAAGCCGCGCTCGGACTGCTCGTCGATGGACTTCAGACGCTGGATGGACTTGGACACGGTCTGCCAGTTGGTCAGCGTGCCACCAAGCCAACGGTGGTTCATGTAATACTGTGCGCATTTCTCTGCGGCATCGGCGATCGGGCCTGCGGCCTGACGCTTGGTGCCAACGAAAAGAATGCTGCCGCCTTTGGCAACTGTGTCACGGATGACTTTCAGCGCATCGTCCAGCATTGGAACGGTCTGTGTCAGGTCCATGATGTGAATGCCGTTACGTGCGCCGTAGATGTACGGACCCATACGTGGGTTCCAGCGCTGCGTCTGGTGGCCAAAGTGTACGCCTGCTTCAAGCAGCTGACGCATGGAGAACTCAGGAAGAGCCATGTCGTTATACCTTTCCGGTTTAGCCTCATCGGGGGTATGACAGAGGTTTCTGCCAACCGGCGGACGTTTTGGGATTTCTCCCCAAAAGGCCCAACCCCGACTGCGGGTTTAAGTACGCGCCTCTTAGGACAGAGAGCCCAACGTTGCAAGGGGCAAAGGCGCATGTTTGCAAGAGCTGTCGCAACGGTCGCGCAATTTCATTAGACAGGTCGCGCTTTTCGGCCCAGACTTGCGCCTGATGGGGATTTTTTCAAGGATTTGTTATGTACACCCGCGCTCTGACCATTGCGACCCTCTTGGCCGCAACTTCGGCATTTGCACAACCGCTCACGTTGACGCCCGCTGATCCGCAACCGGATGGTGCTAAATTGAGGCCCGGTCTGGCTGTATCATATGCGTACCCTGATGATGTGCGCACTTTGGAAGATGCCAACAGCGCGTTATCCTCGGCGCAGCCCGGACCCGCGCTTCGGGGGTTGTCTTACGAACCGAACAACGAGGGTGATCTGACGCTGACGTCCAGGAAGGCCACAAAAGTTGCTGCTGCAATCAGTGGTTTCATCCGGTTTGACGACGTCGGTACCTTCGAAGTTGATATGGTCAGCAATGATGGCATCGTGGCCAGTATCGGCGGTCAGCAAGTCGGATTGTACGACGGCGTGCATGCCTGTGAACCAGCCGGTGTGCAGGAAGTGGTCGTGCCGGAAGTTGGCTGGTATGCCATTGATATCACCTATTTCCAGCGCAAGGGCGGGGCGTGCCTTGCAATGGACTGGAACGTCGGTGGTGGTATGGAACCGGTACCGGACGATGTTTTTGCTCATATAAAATGAAGTCTAGCGCGCGGCAGTGATGTGCCCTGCCCGCACAGTTTCCTCACACGCTTTGGCCAGCGCCTTGCGGTTGTCGAAATCGGCGACTGTCAGTGGGTTGTGATAGATAACCTCGACCAAACCCTGCTGTGCGGGTGCCAGCGTGATCAGCAGATGTGCGCCAAAAGACATGTCACCCCACCAACCATAGAACCTGCGTTCGTGTCCTTCGGGGGCATGATACCTGACAGACACCGGTTGCACCGCAATCACGTCCTTCAACTCGGGTGCAAAGAACGACTGGAAGAGCGTTGTTTTAAAAGTCAAAACTTGCAAGCCGTCCGTACTGGTGCCTTCGGGAAAGAACAGCAATTTATGACCAGCCAACAGGCGGTCCTGAAACATCTGTGTCTGTTCCCGCGCCCGTGCCGGATTGCGCTCGACAAAGACGGTCCCTGTTGCACGGGCCAACCAACCGATGCCGGGCCATCCTGCGACCTCTGATTTTGACACAAAGTATATCCGTTTGACCGCATTCAGCGCAAAAATATCCAGCCATGATGAATGGTTCGCTACAACTGCGCCGCGCTCTGTCATCGGCGTGCCACTAAAGCGGTGACGCAGCCCCATAATCCGCAACGCCCCGCGACAGACTGTCTGGGTTATGCGCGGTGTGACGGGTCTATGTAACCCGTAGAGGGGACGCTCGATCAGTCGCACCAGCAGCAGAATGATCAATCCGCCAAAAACCAACAAAAACAATGCAATTGCCCGCAATACGACCCGCAGCCATCCTGCGGGGGTGATTTGTATGTGTTCGGGTGGCACATCACTTTGCCATGTTTTGCTCATGCGCTTGTCCCGCCATAGATGCGTGCCTGTCGTTTCGACATGCGGGCAGTTTCCATGATCAGGCAGACATCGGTCGTATTGAACCTATGATCGACAAATGCGCCTTCGCCAACATAGCCACCAAGCCGCAGGTATGCTTTTATCAGGCTGGGAATTTGCACCATTGCCGACTTGGTGTCCAGATGATCTTTCTCAACCAAGTCCATGTTTTGAAATGACTTATCCAGGGCGCGGACGCGCAGTTCCACGGGGGCAAGGTGGCGTTGATGCAGCAGCGATAAAGGAGCAGCCAGTTTGGTGATATCCGTGCCATGAAAGCTTGCCACGCCAAACAGGATATCCACCTTATGCTCGCTCACATAGCGCGCAAGCGCAGACCACATGTGATACATTGCCGTGCCACCGCGAAAATCGGGGTGCAAGCAAGAGCGTCCCAGTTCCAGCAAACGCTGTCCGGTGGCAAGCAAGGGGGCCAGATCATATTCGGATGATGTGTAAAACCGCCCTGCCCGCGCAGCATTTTCCGCCAGCAGCAAGCGATACACCCCAGCGACCCTGTCTGACTTGCGATCAACCAGAAGGAGATGATCACAAAACGGGTCGAACATGTCCCGTTCTAGGCCTGCCGCGTGATCTACCAGTGGGCCGTCACCCCCCAATTCTTCAACAAAAACCTGATAGCGTAGCCGTTGGGATGCCTCCCGATCTTGGGCTGTGCGCGCCAACCTGACGTCAAACTCTGCTGAAACCGCTTCGATCATGGTAACTTGGGTGACCTTTTCTGCGCTTGGCTTGGGGGTGATACGTATTTGCCCGCCCGTTTGCAACGCGGGCATAATCGTCAAATGGGCATGCTTGGGTTGTATTTTTGCCGTAGTTTCCCGTCAGAATGAAAGTTAACCTTTTGACAACCATGTTCAGTCATCAAAGACCGGCATGAGCCCAACCCGAAAGCTGTCGATGACAACCTTGCCTTCATCCCGAAAGTTTACTGTCACTTTACCGGTGATGTTGCTTTGTACCTGTCCCACGCCCCAATCGGGTTGGCCGGGATGGCGCACCAGCATGCCGGGTGTCATCATCGCGTTAAGGTCGTCCATCAGTCTATCCTCTCTGGCATGGTGGTCGGCATGAGCGTTCAAAGTACCACATTGGCCGCACTTATCGGCAGCCGTATCTGCCATGATCTGATATCGCCCATTGGCGCAATCAACAATGGGCTGGAACTTCTGTCCATGTCTGGTGACGCTGCGGGACCGGAAATCGGCCTGATCGGTGAAAGCGTCGGCAATGCCAGCGCGCGTATCCGTTTCTTTCGCATCGCCTTTGGTGCGGCAGGGGATCAGATGGTCGGCCCGGGCGAAGTGCTGTCTATCCTGCGCGATCTTTATGATGGCGGACGGCTCGAAATCCATTGGGGCGCGACACAGCCCGTACAGCGCAACGAAGTGCGACTGGCCTTTCTGGCGATCATGTGTCTGGAAACAGCCATGCCATATGGGGGGCGCATTGACCTTTCGTCGCAAAACAACAAGTGCCGTCTGGTTGGAACAGCCGACCGGATCAATGTGGATACCGGTCTTTGGGGATTGCTTGCGGGGGCCGCACCAAAAGGTGATTTGCAACCTTCGCATGTCCAGTTTGCATTGCTGCCGTTGATTGCCAAAGACGCAGGTCGCAGGATCATCTGCCAATCCGACGACACCTCGCTCACGATTGAGTTCTAACCACGCACGGTGCCGTCGCCGGTCACCAGATACTTGAAGCTGGTTAACTGTGCCGCGCCAACCGGGCCGCGGGCATGCATTTTGCCTGTTGCGATCCCGATTTCCGCCCCCATGCCAAACTCGCCCCCGTCCGCAAACTGGGTGGAGGCATTGTGCATCAAAATGGCCGAATCTAGCCGGTTCATAAAGGTTTGGACGGTGTTTGCATCCTCGGTGATGATGCAATCGGTGTGGTTGGACCCATATTTGCGGATATGCGCGATGGCCTCTTCTACGCTGCCAACTGTTTTGGCAGCAATGATCATATCAAGATACTCGCAGCCCCAATCTTCGGGTTCGGCGGGTTTGACCCCTTCAATACGCTGGAGCGTTTCATCCCCGCGCACTTCGACGCCTGCATCCATCAAGGCGCGCAAAACCCCCTGACCAATTGTTTTGACAAGACTTTCATGGATCAGCAAGCATTCGGCCGCACCACAAATACCGGTGCGACGTGTCTTGGCATTTAGCACGATCTTGAGAGCCTTTTCGGGATCGGCGTGCGCGTCGATATAGATATGCACAATCCCTTCGAGATGGGCAAAGACAGGCACCCGTGCCTCGCGTTGCACCAGCCCGACAAGCCCCTTACCGCCACGGGGCACGATTACGTCGATTGTGTCAGTCATGGTCAACATTTCGCTAACAGCTGCGCGGTCGCGGGTCGGGACCAGCTGCACGGCATCTTCGGGCAGGTTTGCATCCCGCAAGCCCTGTTGAATACAGGCATGGATGGCGCTTGAGGAATGAAACCCCTCAGAGCCGCCGCGCAAAATAACCGCGTTTCCGGCTTTCAGGCATAGCGCACCGGCGTCGGCTGTCACATTGGGCCGGCTTTCATAGATCACGCCGATCACACCCAAAGGCGTGCGCACCCGTTTGATGTTCAATCCCGAAGGTTGGTCCCAATCGGCAATCACCTCGCCCACGGGATCGGGCTGTTCGGCCACGGACCGCAACCCGTCAACCATGCTTCGAATGCGGTCCTCGTCCAGCATCAGGCGGTCCATCATCGCGTCTGACAAACCCTTGTCGCGGCCATAGACAAGGTCTTTTGCATTGGCCGCGAGAATTTCGTCTCGATTTTTCCAGACGTTTTCTGCAGCGCTGATCAACGCGGCGTGCTTGCGTTCGGCTGATGCGCTGGCAAGTTCGGCTGCTGCGGCCTTGGCACGTGCACCGATATCGGCCATAAGATTGGGAATATTGTCGATATCTTTCATGTGCTTGTGCCTGCTTCTTGAAGTGCTTGTTTAGGATTGATTAAGTTGAAAGGGCCATATCATCCCGGTGGATCAAAGCGGCCCGTCCCGGATAGCCCAACAGCGCTTCGATTTCGGCACTCTGGTGGCCTTTAATCTGGTTTGCTTCGGACGAGGCATAGCGCGTGAGGCCAGAGCCGATCACCCTGCCCGCCTGGTCCAGCAATGCGACACTGTCACCACGTTCGAAAGGTCCGCTTACGTGACTTACCCCCGCTGGCAGGAGTGATTTGCCCCGTGACAGGGCCGCTACTGCGCCTGCATCCAGTTTGACCGATCCGCGCGGCTTCATCGCCGCGATCCAACGTTTGCGGGCGGCTTGCGGGTCGGTCTGGGCGGTGAACCAGGTTGCATTTGCGCCGTCTTGCAGGGCACGCAAAGGGCGCAAGGCAAAACCGTCGGTAATCGCCATCGCACAGCCTGCGGTGGTGGCCGTCTTGGCCGCCATCAGTTTGGTTTTCATCCCGCCTTTGCTCAAGCCTGATCCGGCATCGCCCGCCATCATCTCAATCTCTGGGGTGATTGTGTCGATGATGTCATAGCGGGTTGCGGTCGCGTCTTCGGACGGGTTGGCACTATAAAAACCATCCACATCAGACAACAGGATTAACTGGTCCGCGCCTACTGTGACAGCGATCTGCGCGGCAAGGCGGTCATTGTCACCAAAGCGGATCTCATCCGTGGCAACCGTGTCATTTTCATTTACGATTGGGACGGCACCAAGGCTCAAAAGCTGCTCCATGGTAGCGCGGCTGTTAAGATAGCGCCGCCGATCCGCCGAGTCTTCCAAAGTGACAAGAACCTGAGCAGTGATAATGCCAAAGGGTGCCAGAACTTCCTCATACGCGCGCGCAAGCCTGATCTGGCCTACTGCCGCCGCCGCTTGGGATTGCTCCAACGCCAGCGGGGTCTGCGGCAAGCCCAAGACACCCCGTCCCAGCGCAATGGAGCCGGAGGAAACCAGAACAACGTCGCAGCCTAACCCCTTGAGCCAATGCACATCTTCAGCCAAAGCCTGCAGCCAGTCTGCGCGCAGAGCACCTGTGGTGCGGTCAACCAATAGGGCCGAGCCGATTTTGATGACAATACGTTTGGCGGCTGTCAGGGTTGCCATTGCACCGCCTCCTCGGCGGGTTTGAGGCGCAGCTTGTCCTCGTCGATTTCGCCGCGCAAGGTGCGCAGTACCTCAACCACACCCTCACGGGCTACGCCGGACATCAGCATCACGGAACCGCCACAGGCCTTCATCAGTTCCTTGGCTTTTTCGCTGCGTTCTTCTTCGTCCAACGCATCAACTTTGTTCAACACCGTCACCCGCGGTTTATCGGCCAGATCACCGCCATAGGCATCGAGTTCGGTAATGATCGTTTGATAATCTTCAGCCACGGTGTCGGAAGTGCCATCAACCAGATGCAGCAAGACGGAACACCGCTCGACATGGCCTAGAAACAGATCACCCAAGCCGCGCCCTTCGGAGGCACCTTCAATGAGGCCGGGAATGTCTGCGACCACAAACTCGGTGTTATCGACGCCGACCACACCCAGATTCGGGTGAAGTGTGGTAAACGGATAATCCGCAATCTTGGGCCGTGCGTTGGAGGTTGCTGCCAGAAACGTCGACTTGCCCGCATTGGGCAGACCAAGCAATCCCACATCCGCAATCAGTTTCAGACGCAGCCATAAGGTGCGCTCAACCCCGTCCTGTCCGGGGTTTGAACGGCGTGGTGCCTGATTAGTGGCGGATTTGAAATGCAGGTTGCCCCAGCCGCCGTTGCCGCCACGCGCAAGTTGTACGCGCTGGCCAACTTCGGTGAGGTCGCAGATTACTGTTTCCTGATCCTCGTCCAGAATCTCGGTTCCGACAGGCACCCGCAGCACGATTCCCTCGCCGTCCTTGCCGGTGCGCTGTTTGCCCATGCCGGGTTGACCGTTTTTGGCAAAGAAATGCTGTTGATAGCGGAAATCAATCAGCGTGTTCAGCCCGTCCACCGCTTCGGCCCAGACCGAACCGCCGGTACCGCCGTCGCCGCCGTCAGGACCACCGTATTCGATGTATTTTTCGCGCCGGAAAGAGATGCAGCCACCGCCGCCCGCGCCGGAACGGATATAGACTTTGCACAGGTCGAGGAACTTCATGAGTCAGGCCTTTCGGGGCGAGGCTTACAGCTTGCGGCTATAGGTCCATGTGGGTACGGCAGCATCGCGTGCCAGACAATAGGTTTCCGCATCTCCCAAATAGACAAAGCCCGCATTGGTCAACACTTTGGCAGATGCCGGGTTGTCGTGATAGACTGCTGCAAACATTGCGTCATTGGACAGCGGGTTGGTATCTACCAGCGCTTGCACGGCGTCAGAGGCGAGATGTGTGTTCCAGAAGGCAGGTGCAACCCAGTATCCAACCTCGGACTGGTTGCGATCCAGTCGGGTCAGGGAAATGACACCCATCACTTCGGGCCAATCCGTTTTGGTGCCATCCATCACCCAGACATCTTCGTCACGCGGTTCTGCCATGGAGCGCGTGATAAACGCCTCGATCACCCCGGGCGGGAGCGGATGCGGAATTGTCGGCGTGGTCATCGCGACACGTGGATCAGCTGCATACATCTCGATCAGGCCCAAATCAGAACGACACAAGGGGCGCAGATCGAACCGCTCTGTTTCGATCACGGGCTGGTTCACAATTTTCTGTAGTTTCATCGTCATGTTCCTCCTCCGAACAGTACGAAAAGGACTGAGGCGACAGTCAGAGCCGCGAGCGTCCACATAAGATAGGGTTCAGCTGGTGTTCCTGCGAGGGTGCGCGCGATGCGATCACCTGCAAGTGTCCAGATAGGGTGAAGAACAAGCTGACACAACAGCAGCACTGCCGCGATGGTGGCAGTCGCGGTTATTGTGGGCGTCCCTTCGCCGACAAAAGCGGTGAAACCGCCGACGATCATCGCCCATGCTTTGGGGTTGAGCGGATGCACGATCAGGCCGGCGGCAAATCCGGGGGCTTTGTCATTTGCGCGACCCTGCCCCAGCCGCAGGTTCGCGACCTTCCATGCCAGCCAGATGATATAGGCGGCAGAGATATATTTCAGCGCAGTGAAAACACCCGGCGCCGCTTCGGCCAGTTGCATCAGGCCAAAACCGATAGGCCAGATGATCAGCTGTTTACCAAGGGCCACCCCTGCCACGAAAGGCAGTGCTGCACGAAACCCATACCGCGCACCAGTTGCCATCAGCGCCATATTTGCAGGGCCGGGCGTGCCGACCTGGCTTGCGGCAAAAATGGTGAGGGGGAGGATGGCGATGCTCACAACATGGCCTCCCAGCTATCTCGGGACAGTTCCATCCGTTGAACCGTCACCGTCTGGTTCAACAATGCTGAGTGCCGCTCAACTGTTTCAGTTTGTACGAATCCCAGCTTTGACAACACCCGATAGGAACGCGTGTTGTCCAGTATATAACCCGATTGCAAATGCGTTTGAGCGGTTTCAAAATACTGCGCCACAACAGCCTGTGCGGCCTCAGTCGCGAACCCCTTGCCCCAAGCGTGTTTGGCAAACCAGTATCCCAGCTCCTGCGCGGTCGTGATACAGCCAATCCCGCGGCCCTCAAAGGTAACCGCCAGAGCATCTGCCTCTGGACTTGACTGAAGTTCCATGAAGGCGCGCGCATCGTCCGCCCCGTAGGGATGTGGGAGCAATGGCACCCATCGGGCGACATCGTTATCGGCCAAGGCTTCGGCAACCCACGGCCAATCGTCTGCCTGAAACGGGCGCAAGTCTAGTCGTGCAGTAGTGATGGCGTGAGACATGAAAGCCTCTCATATCAAATGGAAAAGGGACCGGCGTTTCCGCCGATCCCTTTGAATTTTTTCAAACCTTTGCGGGTGCGGCTTATTCTGCGGCCTCGGCCACCGGCATAACGGAAATGAACGTGCGGTTTTTCAATCCTTTGTGGAACTGCACTGCACCGTCAACCGTTGCAAAGATCGTGTGATCCTTGCCCATGCCGACATTCTGGCCCGGCCAGAACTTGGTGCCGCGCTGACGCACGATGATGTTGCCGGGAATTACAGCTTCGCCGCCGTATTTCTTGACGCCAAGACGACGACCAGCTGAGTCGCGTCCGTTACGGGATGAGCCGCCTGCTTTTTTGTGTGCCATTTGGTCTCTCCTTAGCCTTTAGCCAGCTCTTTGGCTTGCTTGATCCATTCTTCGCGACCGACACGGCCTTTGAAGGACAGCTTTTCTTCAATAGCTTCTACATCGGCATCTGTCCATGCAGCGATCTGAGCGAAGGTGGTAATGCCTTCAGCGTGCAGCTTGCCCACGATGACCGGGCCCACACCAGAGATGGTGGACAGATCGTCGCCGTCAGATTTCTTTGCAGCGGCTTTCTTTGGTGCCGCCTTCTTCTCTGCCTTGGGCGCTTCAGCTTTAGCAGCCGCCTTCTTTGGCGCTGCGGCTTTTTTCGCCTTGGCAGGTTTCGCAGGGGCGTCCGTTGCCGCACCTGTGATCGCTGCAACGGCTGCGGCTGATACGGAACCTGTGCCAACAGCGGCCATCACTTTGGACTTGCCGGCACCGGAGGCCATGATGTCCGTGATCTTGACCAATGTCAGTTTCTGACGGTGGCCCTTGGTCCGCTTGGAAGAGTGCTTACGACGACGCTTGACGAAGTTGATAACTTTCTCGCCTTTGATCTGGTCGACAACTTCTGCCTGAACAGCTGCGTCTTCGATCAGCGGTGCGCCAACCTGTGGCTTGTCGCCACCCAGCATCAGCACTTCGTTGAATTGTACGGTTTCACCGGCACTTGCTGCAATGCGTTCAACCCGGAGCATATCGCCCGAGGCTACCTTGTACTGCTTACCGCCAGTCTTGATGACTGCGAACATCGCGTCTTCCTTCATGTTGCCGCGTTCTGTGGTCCCCGTATGGGCGTTTTGAAAAGACGTCCTCGCCTCTTCACCTCGAACAGCGCGCCCTTGGGGCGTCATTAAAAATAGTCCCGTTCAGGTCGCACCTGTTGGGATGGGGGCTTATCAGAGGATTGGCGCTCTGTGTCAAGCACCATCCTGACGGGTTTGTTCAGTTTATGGACGACCCGTGGGTTCTGGAGGGTCGATGTCACCTTTCCCTCACAAAATGGCCAAGTCACCGCCTTAGATGTGCCGCGGTTTCCTGCCATTCGGACATGGTTAACAACGGGTAAACGGTTATGCCTCAGTATGTCCTTGGCTATGTCTATCAACTTGGCGATTTTGATACCACAGGCAGCAATATAACGCCGCCCAACGAACAGGGAGCGACGGCACAAGGCAACCCGCCTTTTGACATCACACTCAACACCGGTGCTGTGCCATTGCGGTTGGTGATTGACGATGATGACGCTGTGTTTAACGAGACCACAGGCAGTGACCCGCTTCAGGCACTTGTTGATCCGGTCGTTATTGATGGTGTGACCTATCCGGCAGGCAGCCATGTGGTGCTCAATTATGTCCTGACGGATGGAAACGGATTTGAAGGTTTCTCGATCACCATAGGCAGCCCCAACTCCGGCAGCAACACAACCACGGCCTTTATCACCAATCAACCTATGGTGCCGGGCCAGACCTATACCTTTATTTCCGAGACCAACATCGGGGGCAACGCCGGTGCGCGTCCCTATGCCGAATTTGCCTGTTTCACCGCTGGTACTTTGATTGAGACGCCTCACGGACCGCGCCGGATCGAGACGTTACACGCCGGTGATCTGGTCTTGACTGCGGATGACGGACCACAGCCCTTGCGATGGATCGGTCAACGCACCGTGCCCGGCATTGGACCAATGGCACCTGTGACCCTGAAGGCCGGCACCTGCGGGACAACAGCGGATCTTACGGTTTCACCCAATCACCGCATTCTGGTTGAAGGCGCGATGGCGCAATTGGTTACGGGCTGTGATCGGGTTCTGGTTGCTGCCAAACATCTGGTGAATGCGACCACAATCATCCAGCACCAATGCGGCTTTGTTAGCTACCTGCATTTGCTGTTTGATGATCATCAGATTGTGACCACCCACGGCTGCCAGTCAGAAAGCTTCTTTTGGGACACGCAATCTCGCGACACGTTGGATTGCGCTCAAAGTGCGGAAATCCGCGCGCTGTTTCCAGAGTGTGCTGTTTTGGGTCAACCTGTTCTGGTGCACCCGGAGGCGCGCAGTTACGAAGCGGCGTTGATCCGTCAGGCACTTGCAGCCTAGAGCTCTTCAGCCGTCATGTTCAGCGCGACAGCACGGCCAAGCGCGTATGAGATATCCTCATAGGCCTTGCCAAACCCTTCAAACAACGCACGGTTCAACGCCTGACCTGCAGGGCTGTCTGTAAAGGCGATGTAGGCTTTGAGATCGACATCCGGCAGCGGATGGTAGGCAAGCAGAAGATAGCCAAAAAGCCATTCTGTTGTGTCAGCCGTGCTTTCCTCGATGTCGCCCGCTGCGTCTTTCAGCATCTCCTCTTCGGACATCTCAAAGGCCCCCCCTTCAACCAGTCCACGCAGGAACTGGTAGTTTGAATTCAAGGCACTTGTCACATTGCGCGAGATCATATCCCCGCTTTCAACATACTTCCCGATCATCTCAAGTCGGGGATCATCACTGTCTTTGAGGGTGGTGTAACGCGCGCGTGCCGCTTTTTCGACATCCGCGTCCTGTATCGCGCGGCGTGCTGCGTTCTCAAGGTCGATGATCTGCGTTCCCTGATTGGTGGCAAAAAAATTGATCACCTCCTCAAGCAGATCACCGCTCAATTCCCTTTCAAGTTCGGCGCGGACCAGTTCGACCATCAGGGCAGGTTCGTAGATGTGCGCAATTTGCAAAGCCCACCCCGGGCCGCCCTGCCCGTCAAGCATGTCTTCGTTTAATTCCTGTGCCTGATTCAATCCCTCATCACTCAGGATTGCAGCAGCTTCGGGCAGTTTCAGCACATCGACCAAAACGCTCATCCGTGCGTCGGACAGCGCCGAAGCAGCACTGACAAGCCAGATCATCGGGCACAGGATCAGGGCGCGGAGCATTATAAATCCTGACTGGGTTGCATACCGGAGAGACGGGACGCGACTTCTTCAAAGCGGTTCGCCATGATCTCGTACTGGACGGCATTCATCAACGCATATACCTTTTGCATTTTGGGATCGGACAGCGCGTCAGCGTATGTGGCAACCTCCTGATCCGAGAATGCCTGATAGGTATAGGCGGCATTGGCCAGCGCGTTGGCCTTGATCGACGCGCGCATATCGCCTTCCTGGGATCGTAACGCTTCGCGCAAGTCGGGCTCGTCCATCTGGAGTTCGATCACACCCGCACTGGCCGCAGCCATCAGGAACCTGATCTGCACTTCCTGAATTGCGCGGATGGAGCTGTCTTCGACATCGCTGGCGTTGTTAAGGCGGTTCAGCAAGGCCACGCGGGGCGAGCCGATCCGCACAAGGCCGTCGATGATTGCCTTCCCGCTTTCCGATTTGAGTGCATCATCTTCTTGCAAATGCGAGGCATTTTCGACCTTGACCAACCGTTTGCCCAGATCGGTCGCATAGAAGTCAGCGGCGTGGATCAGTAACGCGTCATCCAGCGTTTTGCCCAGAATATCCAATGCCATGTCGTGCATGAGGTCGGTCTTGAACACTTCGCCCACCAGTCGCGACCATTCGGACCCGAAATCATCTGCTTCCAGTCCCAGCATTGCTGGTGCGGAGTCTGCGGACAAACGGATGCTTTCAAGTGCAACATCAAAGCCTGTGACCTCAAGGAAGGCTTCAAGCCGGTCCATATCGGCAGCGCGTGCTGGCGTTTGCCAGCTCAGAAACAGGAGCGTGACTAGGGAAACCGCTAGCAGAGGTGCGCGAATAAGGGCGTGCATATGGCGTATTCCTTCCGGTTGCGCATAATCTAGGCTGCAAGAGTACGCGTTCCAAGGCCGGGAGCAATCAAATTGTCGTGCTGCGCTTTGCGCGCATTGCGCATGCGGGCGTTAGCTACATTCTGGCCCTGACTGGTCTGCCCTTTACAAGGTGGGTATTGGAAGCCTCAAAGTCGGTTTATTGCGCGCTGATGTGACGGGACTATTGCTGCGCAGGTCATTACCGTCGGTGGATGTGTCACTTGTCCACTCAAGCGAAAAGACGGGCGGAGTGTGCGTTGATGTTGCATCCCGACCGTCAACTTGTGTCCATGAATTGCCCTTGCTTTGTCCTGCCCTAGCCCCAATCGACGTATATCCGATCAGCTTAGCGATGCTGGAGCCGATGACATGGACAAGTTCACATTCCGCAAGCCTACCCGCCACGACCGGATGTTTGCGCTTTTGCGTGAGACCAAGGATATCACAACGGCCGTCCCGACTGCGCAGGTAGTGGCGCAGCGGTATCTCGAAAAAGACGTTGCCGACCAGATGATCCTTCGGGGCATTGCGTCGCTCACGCCCTTGCAGCGCGCCACATCTGAACGCAACAAGAGAACCGCCAGAGCCATACTTTTTGCTGCGCGCTGAACCCCTTAGAAAAATGCGCCTGCGTTCAGGCCCACCGTAATCGCGCCCACCACAATGCCGGTTGCGGGATCGGTCACGGCAAACGAAACCTGCCCGCGATAGGTTTGCGTGCCCTCATCAAGCGCGACCTCGTCTATGAAAACAGAACCCGATCCTTTGGCAAAGGTCTGTTGGAATATGGCTTCGTCGCCCTGCCAGTAATCAGCGGTAACTGTACTGGCGGCGACGTTCAGGCCGTGCCGATCCATGACAAAAACTTCGGTGATGCGGCCATCGCTGTTGGCCTGATAAGAGCGCAGGAATTCTGAGAGCGGTGCATTCAGGATATCATCAACCAAAGGCGCATCCGGCCCACCCACCTGCGCCCGCCACTGGCTATCTCTTTCGATGATCTCCTCGGTCGTGAGGCGCGACGTCCGGTCGTTTTGCAGTCTGATCGCCTGCACGATCTGCGCATGGTTTATCCATGACATCAGGTCAGCATAGATATATTGCGACATTGCAGGCGGAACATCGCCAGCCTGAACGGCGGGGGCAGCTAAAAAAGTAAGCGCGAGAAACGTTTTTCCAAACATATCCGTTCCTTTGAAACCGAAGCATCGCGGACCAACACCGCTTGGCATCGATCCTAGAGCCCGGTTTCTAAAGTCGGATGAATTATTCCTCTTCAGTTTGAGTCGCTTTGAATCCAATTGCGACGACAAATTTCTCGGAACTGTCGGATCTGCTGGCTGGTGGCTTGAAATTATGGACCTTGGTGAACCGCTGTTTCAGTATCTTCTGCAAATCGGCTTCGGCCCCGCCTGCAAGCACCTTGGCGACAAAGGTGCCGCCTTCGTCCAAGACATCGAAAGCAAAATAGGCGGCCGCTTCACACAGCGCCATGATCTTGAGGTGATCGGTTTTCTTGTGACCCGAAGAGGATGCCGCCATATCTGACATGACAACATCGGCTTTGCCGCCCAGCAGCTCCTTCACTCGTTCATCCGCGCCTTCGTCGAGAAAATCGAGGACATGCAATTCGCAACCCGCAATCGGCTCCATCTCTTGCAGATCAATGCCAAGGATTGTGCCGACTGCCTTGCCGCCGCGTTCTCCCAACACGTTGGAACGTTTCACGGCAACCTGACACCAGCCGCCCGGTGCCGCACCAAGGTCGACAATCCGTGCACCCGGCACAAGGAAGCGGAATTTGTCATCCAGCTCCATAATCTTGTAAGCGGCGCGGCCACGGTAGCCTTCGGCCTGCGCGCGTTTCACGTAAGGGTCATTCAACTGGCGTTGTAACCAGCGCGTCGAACTGGTCGTGCGCCCGCGTGCGGACTTGACCTTGACCTTGAGGTCACGCTGCCCGCGCCCCGAGGTGTTCTTGCCACTTGGTGTCTTTTTGCCCGAGGGCGTGCCGGTTGTGGGTGTCTTGGCCATCTCAATAGCTTCCTTCGTCCAGAACGCCATCCGCGCTCATCTGTGCATATAACAGGCCTTCGCGTAAACCACGATCCGCCACGCTTAGTCGGTCCGTGGGCCAGCAGCGCATGAGGGCCTGCAGGATTGCCGCTCCCGACATGATCAGTGCGGCACGGTCCGACCCGATGCGTGGGTCTGCCTGCCTGCCGCCGGGGCCCATGGCAAGGTAGGAATGGATCACCTTGTCGATCTGCTGTGACGTCATGCTGAGCCCGTCGATCTTGGTGCGGTCATAGCGGCGCAGGTTCAGGTGGCTAGCGGCGACGGTTGTCACCGTGCCGGAGGTGCCGACAATCTGGAAACGTTCCTGCGGCTGGGCGGATTGATAGGGCGTGAAGTCCTGCAAGTTTTCCTCAAAGAACCACGACATCAGCGCAAACCGCGCAGCATCATCTTCGACATCATGGAACTGGTCGCGCAGGGTGGCGACACCCAAAGGCACCGAAATCCAGTCGACGACCTTGGCCGCCGGCAGGTCTGATAGTGCCTGATCAAAGCCCGAATGCAACCGCATGATGGAGCGCGCACGATCATTAGGCGCAATTTTCGAGATGTCGATCCAGACCAGCTCGGTTGATCCCCCGCCAATATCCACCACCAGCAGGTTCTCCGTCTTGCGGCTGACCAGCGGCGCGCAGGAGATCACGGCCAGCTGTGCCTCCTCCTCGGTCTTGATGATGTCAAGTTTCAGCCCGGTTTCGCGCTGGATGCGGCGCATGAATTCTGCCCCGTTATGCGCCCGGCGACAGGCTTCGGTGGCGACCAGACGCATGCGTTTGACTTTGTTCTTGCGCAGCTTTTGCTGACAGATGCGCAGTGCCTGAATGGTGCGCGCCATTGATCCGCGCGACAAGCGCCCGGTCTTCTCAAGCCCTGCCCCTAATTGGACGGACTTCGAGAAACTATCTACCACGTGAAAACCGCTGCCCTTGGGCTGGGCGATTAACATGCGGCAGCTATTTGTGCCCAGATCAAGGGCCGCATATAGCTCGGACGATCTGGGCGGAACTGGCGCGGGGCTCAGAGCCGACTGGTTGTCCTTATCGAGCGCGCCCGCACCTTTGGGACGCTGTGGCGCCATGGTGTTGCGCCTTTCATTACGAGTTGTGGATAAGGTAGTCGCGCAAGTGTGCTCGCGCAAGCGTCTTGCAGGTTACGTGACGCAATTCTTTCGCGGCGTCCGCAGTTCCGGCGTAAATGTGTACACACCTCACAATCAAGTTGAGAATTATGAGCCGCCCTGCCCCTCGTGATGCTGTAATCGACACGCTAAAACAACAGGGGTCGCGGATGAAACATGTCGCGTCGAAAAACGGCACTGATGGCGGGCAACCTGCCGCTAGGTGTTGCAAAACCGTTCGGAGGAATCAGCCTATGCCTGATGTGACTATAGTTTACTGGCGCGACATCCCAGCACAGGTGATTGTTGGCAAAGGGCGCCGTGGATCCAAACGCCCCCTGCCCGAACGGTTTGAACAGGCAATTGATCGCGTGGCCATGCGGATTGGTGCTGCGGACAGCGATGCTTACATGGCGGATTGGCGCAAGGCCGACCCCTTTACTGTTGAGGGTGATCCGGATGCCATTGCCGACGCAGAAGCACTGCGGCTTGATACAGAATACGACAAGGAGCGCTTGAAAACGCTCATTGATAATGAAGGCCGGGCCTAAGCCCTGAACACCCGCATGATAAAGGACACGATCATGGCTTTGTTGAACTTCCGCCGCAAAGAAACGCCTGCGCCCAATGCCCACGGGGCCGAGGTCGAGGCGCTGCTGAAAGACTATTCCATCGAAGTGATGCCGCGCACCGCCGAGAAGGTTGAGGATTTCACCGCCCTGCTGCCCGCAGGCACCCGCGTTTACATCGCACATATCGAAGGCACGCCGATTGAAGAAATGGTCGCAACCGCCAAGCGTCTGAACGCGGATGGTTACAATGTCATGCCGCATTTCCCTGCGCGGATTATCAAGGACAAGGCCACACTGGCCGATTGGATCGCACGCTATCAGGGCGAAGCGGATGTGAAACAGGCGCTGTTGCTGGCGGGTGGCGTTGCTGCGACGCATGGTGATTTTTCAGATTCGATGCAGTTGATGGAAACGGGTCTGTTTGATGCGGCCGGGTTCACGCGCCTGCACGTTGCGGGCCATCCCGAAGGCAACCGCGACATTGATGCGACCGGCACTGCGAATGTTGATGCGGCCCTGAAATGGAAAAACGATTTCCAGACGCGCACCGACGCGCAAATGGCGATTGCCACACAGTTCGCATTCGAGGCCAAGCCGATCATCGCATGGGCGGATAGCTTGGTTGAGGCGGGCATCACCTTGCCCGTCCATATCGGCATCGCGGGTCCGGCCAAGCTGCAAACCTTGATCAAATTTGCCATTGCCTGCGGTGTTGGCCCGTCCCTCAAAGTGCTGCAAAAACGCGCCATGGATGTGACCAAATTGCTGTTGCCTTACGAGCCAACGGATGTGCTCACCGAACTCGCGCTTCACAAAGCGGCCAACCCTGATTTCAACATCACCCATGTGCATTTCTTCCCGCTGGGCGGGATCAAGACCAATGCCAATTGGGCCATTCAAAACGGCGGCACATCTGCCGTTCCTGCACACCCTGCCGCCTGAAGGACATCTACATGACCCGCACCATTATTGAATCCAAAACCAAAACCGCCGTTATCGGTTTTGACGAACCATTTTGCGTGATCGGCGAGCGGATCAACCCGACGGGCCGCAAGATACTCGCCGAGGAACTGGAGCGCGGTGATTATTCACGCGTCGAGTTTGATGCCGTGGCGCAGGCCAATGCGGGCGCGACTGTTTTGGATGTGAATTCGGGCGCGGTGTTTTCCAACAAGATGGCCGAAGACCCGCGCTATGCAGACAACAACTTTGTCGAGCCGATGTTGATGCCCGAGATGATAAAGCGGGTGCAGGCCGTGACCGACACGCCGCTGTGCATCGACAGCTCTGTGCCCGGCGCATTGGAAGCGGGGCTGCAAGCCTGCGAAGGCCGTCCGCTGCTGAACTCTGTGACGGGCGAGGAAGAGCGGCTGGAAATGGTCCTGCCGCTGGTCAAGAAATACAACGTGCCAGTGGTGGCGATCTCGAACGACGATACCGGTATTTCCGAAGACCCAGATGTGCGCTTTGCCGTCGCCAAGCTGATTGTTGAACGCGCCGCTGATTTTGGCATTCCGGCGCATGATATTGTCGTCGACCCGCTGGTGATGCCGATTGGCGCGATGGCGACGGCAGGGCATCAGGTCTTTACCCTCGTGCGCCGTTTGCGAGAGGAACTGGGCGTGAACACCACTTGTGGTGCGTCCAACATCAGCTTTGGCCTGCCCAACCGCCACGGCATAAACAACGCGTTCCTGCCCATGGCGATGGGTGCTGGAATGACGTCCGCGATCATGAATCCGGTGGCCCTGCCAATCAACGCCAAGAAGATCGAAGAGAAAAAGGCCGAACTGGCCGCATTGGGTGTGGTCTTGCCTGACGGCATGGATGACGAAGCCTTTGTGACCTTGTTCGGCATGGGATCAACGCAGCCACGTCCGGGCAAGGAAATGGAGGCCATTCGCGCGGCCAACTTCCTGTTCGACCGCGATCCACACGGGGGCGAATGGATCAAGTTCAACAAGGTTGCACCCAAGGCGGGACAAGAAGGTCGCGGGCGTGCAGGCCGCACAGGCGGACGCCGTCGCGGCTAACAATGAACGAGGTAAGGTCAAAAGGCCGTTGCTGAGTGCAGCGGCCTTTTTGGTTTTATGACAGGTCTGCCTGTGTATTTAACGCTGGAATGTGGCGTTTCACCTCACACCAGATGCACCATTCCGCCAGAAACTGTGCCCAGAACCGGCACGTCTTTCAGGGTCTCGGGTGTCACGGCCAGTGGATCTTCCCCCAGAATGGCAAAATCCGCGATCTTGCCACATTCGATACTGCCGATTTCATCGTCGAGTTTCAGCGTATAGGCCGCCCCCAACGTGATCAGGCGCAGCGCTTCTGCTACAGTGATACGCTGCTCGGCACCCAACGTGCGCCCTGACATGGTCTGCCGGTTCACCGCGCACCATGCCGTGAACAGCGGCCCCATCGGGGTCACCGGGGCATCAGAGTGCAGCGCTACGTTCAGCCCCGCATCAAGAGCCGAGCGCGCCGCATCCATGCGGGACGCACGGTCTTCGCCAATGGTCAGGGCAACATGCTGGTCCCCAAAATACCAGATATGGTTGGAAAAGATGTTGGTGCAAATTCCCAATTCGCGGGCGCGGGCAAACTGGTCCGGTCCCATCATCTGACAGTGCTGGAACACATGACGCGCACCGGGCCACGGATGTTTACGGGCCGCAGCCTCGCAGGCATCCAGCGAGACCTCTGACGCTTCATCCGCATTCACATGGATGTGCATCTGAACGCCGTTTTTGTACATCGCTTCGCACAGCGCGAAAATCTCGTCAGGTGTGGTGTTCCACAAACCGTTCGGTTGCCCGCCAACGTAATGCGGCCATTTCACACGGCCCGTCCAACCTTGGATCGACCCGTCCGTCATCAGTTTGACCGCGCCAAGCCGCAGCTTGTCGGTCGACTTCGCCTTCAATGCCAAAGCACGCTGCGCCAGAACTTCCGGTTGCGCACCTGTTGCCCCCAAGGCCGGCACAATCCGCACGGCAAAATCATCCGCACCGGTAATGCGCAGCATGGTGTCGAGGTCTTCTTCTTCCATCTGCGAATAAAGGTCGGTTACAGTGGTCACGCCCGCCCGTTTGCAAACCTCAGCATAGGACCGCATCGCGCCTTCGCCTTGGGATAACTCCCTGAAATCAATCCCCAAACGGCGCATGATCGGGAACATCGCCGCCATTTCCTGCAATTCCCCCGTCGGCTTGTTGGCATCGTCTTTGATCACCCCTTCGACATTCGTGGTTTCGTCGAATTCGGCCATCTCCAGTGCGGCGGAATTCACGCACATCAAATGGAAGTTCGAAAACATCACTGCAATCGGGCGGTCCTTTGACACCGCGTCCAGATGTGTGCGGTTCAACCGTTCTGTCGGCAGGAAAATCGGATCGAAACCCCATGCGAACAATGGTTCACCTGCGGGTAATGTGTCGGCGCGTTCCTTGAGCCGTGCGATCACCTCATCAATCGTCGTCATGCCCTTGTGCAGCGTACCCGCTGGATCAATGCGGTCGTGGTATCCGGCATAGGCGAAATCCCACATCTTGCCCGCCATCATATGCGCGTGGCCTTCGACAAAACCGGGCATCAGGACATGCGCGGCCAGACTGTCGTCATGGCTTACTTGCCCCCAAGCATCAGCGCAATTGGCGTCCCCGACGGCCAGGATTTTGCCGTCCTGCACCGCGACATGGGTCGCCTCGGGGCGGCTCGGGTCCATGGTGATAATCTTTTTTGCTTTGAAAACCGTGATATCCGCCATCTGTTCCCCCTTTGGATTTGCCCAAACGCTAGCGCAGGAATGACGCAAGGGGAACCGGTTTTCGCGCCCTTTACCCCAGCGCGTATCCGGCACCGCGCACGGTGCGGATCGGGTCGTCCTGCCCTTCGGGGGTCAGCGCCTTGCGCAATCGTGCGATATGGACGTCAACGGTGCGGGCATCCAGATAGATGTCCCGACCCCAAACAAGATCCAGCAGTTGATCGCGGCTGTATACGCGGCCCGGCTTCTCCATAAGCGTTGCCAGCAGGCGATATTCTGTTGGCCCCAGTTTCAGTTCATTGCCGGCGCGCGTGATCCGGTGGCGTTCAGGGTCCAGCGAGATGTCACCGTAGGTCAGCGTTTCACCACTGGCCGTGGGACGCGAGCGGCGCAATTGCGTGCGTACCCGCGCCATGAGTTCGCGTAGGCTATAGGGTTTCACGACATAATCATCCGCACCCGTTTCAAGGCCGCGCACTGCATCGACTTCTTCGGAACGCGCCGACAGCATGATCACCGGAATGGCCTTTGTATCGGGGCGGGTTTTCAATTGTCGACAGACCTCGATCCCGCTTAGCAGGGGCATCATCCAGTCAAGGATCACCAGATCGGGCGGATTTTCAGTCACCAACTGCATCGCCTCTTCGCCGTTTTCAGCGCGGCTTACGGCATAGCCTTCGGCCTCAAGATTATAGGCCAACACCTCGCGTTGCGCGGGCTCGTCCTCGACCAGCAGCACATGGGGTTGGGTCAGGGACATGCCGGTCAGACCTGTGGCATGACAGATGTCTTATCCGCCTTTGGCCGCGCCTCGTCGGGGTGTTCGCCGGTGACCAGATACACCACCTGTTCGGCAATTGCCGTCACATGATCGCCCATGCGTTCGGTGTTCTTGGCGATGAAATGCAGGTGCATACAGGCGGTGATGTTGCGCGGGTCTTCCATCATGAAGGTCAGGAATTCACGAAACAGCGCATTATACATCTGGTCCACGTCCTCGTCGCGCCGGATCACGTCCATCGCCAGTTCGGCGTCCCGCTGGATATAGGCATCAAGTGCATCCTTGAGCATCCCCTCCACCGTGCCCGCCATGCGCCGGATCGCGCCCGTGGCGTCGTTCACAGGTGGCATTGTACTCAAGACGCCGGTGCGCTTGGCCATGTTTTTTGCGTAGTCCCCGATGCGTTCCAGATTGGCGCTGATCTTGATCACGCTCAGGATCAGGCGCAGATCAATGGCCGTGGGTGCCCGCAGCGCGATGACACGGGCGGCACTTTCGTTGATCTGGTGTTCCAGTAGATCAATTGCCTTGTCACCGCTGCGGACCTCTTCGGCCAGTTCCTCGTCGCGGGTTTCCAGCGACTTGGCACTTTGGCGGATGGCGTTTTCAACCATCCCCCCCATTTTCATTATCTGCGCCTGAACCGCCTCAAGATCGCGGTCGAAAGCAGATGCAATATGTTGTGCTGCCATGGGTTTATCCAATCCGTCCGGTGATATAGCTTTCGGTGCGCGGGTCTTCGGGCTGTGTGAAAATCCTGTCGGTCTCGCCGAATTCTACAAGATTTCCAAGGTGAAAGAACGCCGTTTTCTGGCTGACCCGTGCGGCCTGTTGCATTGAATGGGTGACAATCACGACAGAGTAGTTCTGACGCAATTCGTCAATCAGTTCCTCGACCTGAGCTGTTGCAATCGGGTCCAGCGCCGAACAAGGCTCGTCCATCAGCAGCACTTCGGGTTCGGTTGCCACAGCGCGAGCGATGCACAGGCGCTGTTGTTGCCCACCGGACAATCCGGTGCCGGGGGCGTTCAGGCGGTCCTTGACCTCTTCCCAGATCGCGGCGCGTTTCAGGGCGTGTTCGACAATCTCGTCCAGCTCTGCCTTGCCCCGCGCCAGACCATGGATGCGGGGGCCGTAAGCCACGTTTTCGTAGATGGATTTCGGAAACGGGTTGGGTTTCTGGAACACCATGCCCACCTTGGCACGCAACTGTACGGGGTCGACTTTCCGGTCATAAATATCTTCGCCGTCAATCAGGATATCCCCCTGAACGCGGCAAATATCAATTGTGTCGTTCATCCGGTTGATGCAGCGCAAGAACGTCGATTTGCCACAGCCTGACGGTCCAATAAAGGCGGTCACGGTCTTGTCTTCTATGTCGACATTCACATCCTTGATGGCGTGGTTGTCGCCGTAGTAGACCTGCACATTGCGGGCCGTGATCTTGACGGGGTTGGTGGTCACTGCATTCTCCGCTTTCATTGTATCTTTCACGTGCTTGCCCTTTTACCAGCGCCGCTCGAAGCGGCGACGCAAAAGCACGGCAATCGCGTTCATGGTGATCAGGAACACCAACAAAATGATGATGCCGCCCCATGCGCGTTCATAGAACGCAGGGTCGGCGCGTTTTGCCCACTCGTATATCTGTGCGGGCATGGCCGAGTTGGGCGACATCAGCCCTTCGGCGATGGTTTCCGGCGGGTTTGAGGCGATGAAGCCAACCATGCCGATCAACAGCAGTGGTGCTGTTTCGCCTAGCGCCTGCGCCAAGCCGATGATGGTGCCGGTCAGAATACCGGGCGCTGCGAGGGGCAGGACGTGGTGAAAGACGGACTGCATTTTCGATGCCCCAACCCCGAGGGCCGCATCGCGGATCGATGGGGGCACGGATTTTAGTGACGCGCGGGTCGTGATGATGATTGTCGGCAAAGTCATCAGCGTTAGCACCAGACCTCCGACCAAGGGCGCGGAGTTCGGCAAGTGCATGTAATTGATGAACACAGCGAGACCAAGGATACCGAAAACAATCGACGGCACAGCGGCAAGGTTCGAGATGTTCACCTCGATGATATCGGTGATCCAGTTCTTTGGCGCAAATTCTTCAAGGTAGATCGACGCGGCCACACCAATCGGCAAGGCCAAAGAAAGCACTACCAGCATCATAAAGAAAGACCCCATCATTGCCGTGCCCATACCTGCGGCTTCGGGACGCGCATCAGAGGCATCCGATCCGATGATGAAGTCGAGGTTGAATTTCTTGACCACATGGCCCGAGGCCACCAAGGCGTCGACCAGATCAAGCTGGGTTGCGTTGATATTCTTGTCCTTGGCAATGCTGTCGCGGGTCACGCGCTGTTTTAGATAACCGTCGACGCGGGACTGGGCGAGGAATTGAAATTCAACCGTTTCACCAATCAGATCCGTATTTTCCAGCACGAAGTTGCGCAGTTGCGCGGCGGCATCTTTGGACAAAAGCGCCGCCATCTTCTTGGGCTTCAGATCGGTCTCGATACCCAACTCCGCTACTTTTGCCTCAAATGCAGCCTGCATTAGCGGTGCATAGCCAAAGGTCGACACTTTCTTGATGTCCGCCAGATCACGGTTGCCCTTCTTATCCAGCTTCTCGGCCAGCAGAGGCACGTTCAGTGTGATAAACGTCTGCTGAAATGCCCCCGTACCGCGCGCAATGATCGTCGTGAGCAGGATTACCAACATGAGCATCCCGATTGAAATCGCGGCAATACCGTACATCTGGAACCGCTTCTCTGCACGGTTGCGCTTGATCGTGCGTGCATCCTGCACCAGCAGCGACCCTTTGCGTTTCGTCACAGGCGTATCACTCATTCATACTGCTCCCGATATCTGCGCACGATGTAGAGAGCGATGACGTTCAACCCCAATGTCAGGACAAACAGTGTCAGTCCAAGCGCAAAGGCCACCAGCGTTTCGGGCGAGGCAAAGTTGGTATCCCCCGTCAACTGGCTGACGATGCGGGTTGTGATGGTGGTCATCGCTTCCAAGGGGTTCAGGGAAATGCGGGCAATCGCCCCTGCCCCCAGCACCACGATCATGGTTTCGCCAATCGCACGGGATGCTGCCAGCAGGATCGCGCCCACGATGCCTGGCAGCGCGGCGGGCAGCACCACCTGGCGCACGGTTTCCGAATGGGTTGCTCCAAGGCCGAAAGAGCCGTCGCGCAAGGACTGCGGCACGGCGTTGATGATGTCATCGGACAAGGAAGACACAAACGGGATCAACATGATGCCCATGACCAGGCCGGCGGTTAGCACGGCCGTGGCACCGCTCATCCATTCCACGCTCAGAAATCCTTCTTCGCCACGGCCAAAGACACTGACAAGGAACGGACCGACGGTGAGGAGCGCGAAAAGGCCGTAGACAATCGTGGGGATGCCGGCGAGGATTTCCAGTAGCGGCTTTGCCACGGCGCGTGTCTTTGGTCCCGCATATTCGCTAAGGTAAATCGCGGCAAACAGCCCGATGGGAACCGCAACCAGCAAGGCAATGAAAGAGATATAGAGCGTGCCCCAAAGCAGCGGTAGGATCGACAGATCGCTGTCACCGCGAAAATTCGGTGCCCATTTGGATCCCAGAAAGAAATCGCGCCAGTCGTGCATCCGAAAGAAGTTTATTGATTCAAACAACATCGAAAAGACGATGCCAACGGTGGTCAGGATCGCAAGGGATGCGGCGAGGATGAGCAGGGTTTTGACGCCTGCCTCAACCGTGTTGCGGGCGCGGAAAGCGGCGGTTGTCATGCGGTATGCAAGGGCAAATCCGATCAGCGCAAGGGTCAGCACGCTTAGCGTCATCGCCGTTGACCCGTTTGCATTCATCGCGCGGTATCTCTGAGCAGCCGCAAGCACGGGCGCTGCTACGTCCGACCCCAAGGCCACACCCACTTCGGCCAGTTGCGCGCGGATATTCGAGGTCTCGACATTCAACGATGCGGCATTAACGGATGTAATCGCGCCCTGCGCAATTGCTGTATCAAGTCCATCCGCAATCCGGCGCACGTCGCTCATTACCAGCCCGACTGAGGAGCCTTCGTTGATCGTTTCCGCAGGGATCAGGCCGATCACAGCGTTCTGCACCAGCATTGGCTGGATCAGCAGCCACAGCGCCAACACCAGCAAGGAGGGCACGGCAATGAACATCAGCGCGGTTGAGCCATAATAGCTTGGCAAGGAATGCAGGATACGCTGATCGCCACCTACACTGGCAATCGCGCGGCGGCGCACAAGAATGTAGCCGAAGCTTGCCAGTACAAGCACGATAAGCACCAACATGGCGGGCGAGATGCTGTGAAAAAAATCAAACAAGGCTTGGCAGCTTTCTGTTTGGAAAGGGGTAGGTCAGACGAGCGAGGCAGATGAGGCGCGGGCATCTGTCATGCCCGCGCCGTATCTTGTTAGGTGGGATCAAGAGCCCGAGCCAAGCACTTGTTCATCCGCGACCACGGCTTGCGTGTTCGCCAGTTCAGGGTCTGACACCAGCCCGTATTCGGCCAAGGGACCATCGGGGCCTGCAATCTCGTCCAGTACAAAGAATTCAGCGAATTCTTTCAGGCCGGGGATGACGCCGATATGCGCCTTCTTTACGTAAAAATAGAGCGGACGGGAAACGGGGTATTCACCACTCGAGATGCTTTCGGTGGACGGAACAACGCCTGACATGGGGGCGACTTGCAGCGCGTCTGTGTTGTTCTCGTAGAAAGCCAGACCAAAGACGCCGATGCCGTCCTTGTTGCTGTCAATGCGGGCCAGCGTTTCGGTGTAATCGCCGTCGATGTCCACGCTTTTGCCATCGGTGCGCAGCGTGATGCAGGATCTTTCGGCGGCCTTTTTGTCGTCTCCCATTGCGGCTTTCATAACCTCGAAGTCGCCACTTGCTTCGCAACCTGCAAGGATCACCTTGTCTTCGAACACTTCGCGCGTGCCGTGTTTGGTGCCAGGAACAAAAGCCTGAATGGGTTGTGCGGGGAAGTCGGGATTAACTTCGTTCCACATCGTGTAGGGATTTTCGATTATCGCGCCGTCCACAACAATTTTGTCAGAAAGGGCGCGATACCAATCGGTCGGCGAGAATGCAAACGCCTCGCCGTCGATATCGGAGGCAAACACGATGCCGTCATAACCCACCCGCACTTCAATGATGTCGCTCACGCCATTGGCCGCGCAGACTTCCAATTCTGAGGCTTTGATCTGGCGCGAAGCATTGGCGATGTCGATGGTGTTTTCCCCCACACCGTCACAGAAGCGTTTAAGACCTGCCGAAGAGCCACCTGACTCCACCACTGGTGTCGGGTAGTCAAAGTTTTCGCCAAAGGCTTCGGCCACAATCGCCGCATAAGGCAGCACGGTGGATGAGCCTGCGATTTGCACCTGATCGCGCGCTAAAGCCGTTGAAGCAGAGAATGCGGCAATCGCCAGCGCGGACGTTGTGAGCAATTTCAGTGACATGATCTATCCTGTCATTTGATTTCGAAAAACCACCCCCATGGTGATCTGACGCCTGCCTAGGCATCGCGTGCTGTGCTTTTGTGACAGGAGTGTTACAGTTTTATGACGCTGGTGAAATTCGTATCAAATTCTGCGAAAATCATTCAGTCGGTGGAAGGTCGCAGCGGCAAGATCACGGTGAATGCCGCGCCCTGACCCAATTCGGAGTGAATCCTGAGACGCCCTCGATGTCTGTTGAGAATATGCTTCACAATCGCCAGCCCCAACCCCGTGCCACCCTCTGTACGGCTGCGATGGGTGTCGCCGCGATAGAAACGTTCTGTCAGGCGTGGCAGATGCAGGGGGGCAATGCCGGGACCTTGATCTTTTACCGTTACGCGGACGGCGGGCGCGCGCAAAGCGGGATCGCGTGGCGCAGTTTCAACGGTGATTTCGACCGTATTCCCCGTCCCACCGTATTTGATCGCATTTTCGATCAGATTGGTGAACACCTGTACCAGTTGATCCGCATCCCCTACCATCGGGATTGCATCCTCCCCGAAATCCGCCACAAGTTGCACGCCATTGTCCGCCGCGAGTGGTGACAGATTGCGCAGCGTAGTGCGTAAGATTTCTGTCAAATCAACCTTATCCGTTGGCCGGACCCGTTCTTCGGCCTCAACGCGGCTGAGTGACAAGAGGTCCGCAATCAGGCGGTTCATGCGGCCCGCTTCATCCGCCATGATTGTCAGGAAACGGGCACGCGCCTGCACATCATCGCGCGCCGGACCTTGCAAGGTTTCGATGAACCCAAGGAGCGATGTCAGCGGTGTGCGCAATTCATGGCTGACATTGGCCACAAAGTCGCGGCGCATCTGCCCTGCTTGCGCCTGTGGTGTGATGTCAAGAAAGCTGAGCAAGACAGTGCCGCTTGGTGTCATGGATTTAATCGTGACCTCAAACGTGCGTTCACGCCCTGCATCGCCCGCGGTAAAGTCGGCTTTGCGGGGTTTTCCGTCAGACAGGGATTGTTCAACTGCTTCGACCAAGGCGGGTTGACGCAGGAAGGTAATGAAATGGCGTTTAAATGCGCCCTGCCCCAACACTCCGGTCGCCGCATCGTTGATCGCGATGATCCTTTCATCGCGGTCAATGGCCAAGGTTGGCAGCGGTAAGGCTGCGATAACATGCGACAGGAATGTCGTGTCAGACATTGCCTAGAGCGGCGTCAAATCGCGGCGAAAGCGGGCGGCATTGTCGGTGTAATGCTTGGCGCTGGCGGTCAGCATTTCAATGGCCTTGTCGTCAAGTTCACGCACTACTTTGCCCGGTGATCCCATCACAAGAGAACCATCCGGGATCACCTTGTTCTCGGTGATCAATGCGCCCGCCCCGATCAGGCAGTTCTTGCCGATTTTGGCCCCGTTCAGCACGGTTGCCCCCATCCCGATCAGGGAATTGTCACCGATTGTACAGCCGTGGAGCATAACCTTGTGGCCGATGGTGCAATTGATGCCAATTGTCAAAGGACAGCCGGGATCAGTATGGAAAACGCTGTTCTCTTGTACGTTACTGCCCGCACCAACGTGGATCAGTTCGTTATCACCGCGCAGCGTGCACCCGAACCAGACGGATGATCCGGCCTCCAGCACGACATTTCCAATAACGTTTGCATCCGGTGCGACCCATGCCTCTGCGTCTACGGTTGGGGTGATGTCGGCCAAGGCGTATAAAGTCATGTGTCATCCTCGAATTCGGTTTGTAATTTGCGTACGTGATCCAGCAAACGGGGCTGTTGGGAGCGGCGGAACCGTTCGGCGGTGATAATTGACTTCAGACGGACTTCGGTCTCGACCAGATCGTCATTGATCAGGACGTAATCGTACCCGTCCCAATGACTGATTTCGTCCCAGCTTGCGGACATGCGCAGCTTGATCGTTTCCTCGTCGTCTTGGCCGCGCGAGATCAGGCGGCGTTTGAGTTCGGGGATCGAGGGCGGCAGGATAAAGATCGACAGCACGTAATCCTCAAGGCCGGAATTGCTGATCTGCTGCGCCCCTTGCCAATCCACGTCGAACAACACATCGCGGCCGTTGTCGATGGCGCGCTGTACAGGGGCGCGTGGGGAGCCGTAATAATTGCCAAAGACACGGGCATGTTCGAGCATCTCCCCCTTGTTCACCGAATTGCGAAAATCCTCTTGAGTAGTGAAATAGTAATCCTTCCCGTCAACCTCTCCTGCGCGGGGCGCACGGGTGGTGGAAGAGACCGAGAATTGCAGTGATGGATCCCAATCGCGCAGTTTGCGCGCCAAAGTCGATTTGCCTGCACCCGAGGGTGAACTCAGAATGATCAGAAGCCCGCGCCGTTCTGCTTTTACTTCGCCCATGTACTACTCCACATTCTGCACTTGTTCGCGCATTTGGTCGATGACCGCCTTGAGCGCCAGACCGATGCTGGTCAACGCTTTCATCTGTGCCTTGGAGCAAAGCGTGTTGGCCTCACGGTTGAACTCCTGCATCAGAAAATCGAGTTTGCGACCGACAGCACCGCCCGCAGCCAGCAGATCGCGCGCGGCGCTCACGTGGGCACCCAAACGGTCGATTTCTTCCGTGATATCAGTTTTCACGGCGATCATGGCAAGTTCTTGCGCGACCCGGTCCGCATCCGCACCTTCGGAATTGTCCATTATCCGTGACAGATTATTGCGTAGGTTTGTGGCCATTTCATCCTGACGGGCTTGTGTCAGGGTAGCGGCCTGCGCCGTGAGTGTTTCGACTTCGTTCAACTGCGCCGTCAGCACTTCTGCGAGGGCCGCCCCTTCACGGTGGCGCATGGCATCAAAATCGGCAAGGACGTGATCCACATCGGCCAGCAAGGCCGTGCATAGGGATTCAGCGTCATCCGCATATGTCGGCTGCTCCAACACGCCCCGCATTGTCACGATGTCGGTGGCTTTTGATGGGGCCAAAGACACTCCTGCATCCATGGCGCGGGCTTCGATTTCCTGCAGCGCACCTAGAACTGTCGCCAATTGCGCATCATTGACAACGAGCCCGGCCATTGCTTCGTCACGGGTCAGGCGCAGGTTGCATGTGACATTGCCACGGGTCGCCAGTGCGCCGAGCTTTTTGCGCAATCCCGCTTCAAGCCCGTCGACCCAATCAGGCACCCGCAGGCGCAGATCCAGTCCGCGCCCGTTGACACTGCGCACTTCCCAGCCCCAGCTAAAGGGCGCATCCGCACCACTGGCGGAGGCAAAGCCTGTCATGGATTTGATCATGCGCGTTTGTCCCATCGGTGTGCGTTGCTGTCTTGTCTGCAATAAGTCGAAACGCCCCGTTGGGGCAAGCCCCACCCCCCGTCAAGCGGTTAACCAGAGTATAACAAAACCGCCCATTTGCCTAAACTCTGGAGTATTAAGGTTTTGATAACAGGTATGGCGTCGGGGCGGCATATAAATGGAACGGTTGTGACCGGCGCTTATCCGCCACGGCCAGTCCAGCGGAAAACGAAGGATCAAAGCACGTGGACAAGTCACTTCTAAACGCGCAGAATGTTGTAACCATGTCAAATTATCAGCCAGAAACCGGATACACGGCCATCGCGCAGGTCGAAGCCTATTGGGAAGCCCTTCGCGGGTCACGCCTGCTGCCAAAGCGGTCCGACATTGACCCGCGTGGCATCGAAAAGGCGCTTGAGAACGCATTCATTCTAGAACGCATCGCACCGGGTATTGCGCGTCTGCGCGTCGCTGGCAGCCATTTGAATGATCTGATGGGCATGGAAGTGCGCGGCATGCCGCTGACGGCTTTCTTTACGCCCGAGGCCCGCGCAGATGTGGCGGACATGCTGGAAGTCGTTTTCCAGACCCCTGCCATCACCACGTTGCAAATTACCGCCACGCCCGCGCCGGGGCGTCCTGCACTGGAAGGCAGGTTGGTTCTGTTGCCACTGAAAAGCGATCTGGGGGATGTGAGCCGCGTTCTGGGCTGTTTGGTGGTGCCAGGTGATGTAGGATTGGCACCCCGCCGCTTTGATGTGGCGCACAAGGAAGTTCTGCAGATCGTTGCAGGTCAACCGCCGATGCCGAAAACTGACAAACCGGCAGGGCCATCGCTGCCACGGGTGGAACCTGCACATCAGCCGTCCGGCATGGCAGAAAACATGCGTCCCTTTGCCGGTAAAAGCGGCAAGGCGCGTCCGCCCTATTTGCGTTTGGTCAAATCAGACGACTAAGACCCGCAAACATGGGTGATACGAAAAACGCCGCCAACCTTCCAGGTCAGCGGCGTCTTTAACGTAATTCCAATTGGGCCTTAGCCTGCCGCTTTGACAGTCTGTTGCTCGCGACGCGCGCTTAGCTCTTCTGCGACAAGAAACGCAAGCTCCAGAGACTGGCTGGCGTTCAAGCGCGGATCACAGGCTGTGTGATAACGATCCGAGAGATCCTCGTCGGATACCGCACGTACACCGCCGGTGCATTCGGTCACGTCCTGACCTGTCATTTCGAAATGCACACCACCGGGCACTGTGCCTTCGGCAGCATGCACTCCGAAGAACTCGCGCACTTCGCGCAGTACCGAATCAAAGGGTCGCGTCTTGTAGCCGGTTGATGACTTGATGGTGTTGCCGTGCATTGCGTCACAGGTCCAGACGACGTTTGCGCCTTCTTCCTGCACCGCTTTGATCAGCCGTGGCAGGTGCTCGCCCACGGATCCTGCACCAAAGCGGGCGATCAGCGTCAGACGGCCCTCTTCATTTTCAGGGTTCAGTTTGGCCATCAGAAGTTTGAGATCTTCGGCTGTCATGCTTGGGCCACACTTGAGGCCGATCGGATTCAGCACGCCGCGGGCAAACTCGACATGTGCACCGTCCGGCTGGCGGGTCCGATCCCCGATCCAGATCATGTGACCGGACCCTGCAAGCCATCGGCCGGTCAGGCTGTCCTGACGACACAGCGCCTCCTCATACTCAAGCAACAGCGATTCATGACTGGTGTAAAATTCTACCGACTGCAACGTATGGGCCGTATCGGCATTCACACCGGCCGCTGACATGAAATCAAGCGTATCGGAAATACGGTTGGCAATTTCACGGTATTTCGCGGCGCGTTCCTGATCGGTAAAGCCTAAGGTCCAGCCATGCACCTGATGCACATCCGCATATCCGCCCGTTGAAAAGGCCCGCAGCAGGTTCAGCGTGGCAGCGGCCTGTGTATAGGCGCGCAGCATCTTTTCGGGGTTCGGGATGCGGGCATCTGCGGTGAAATCCAGCTCATTGATAATGTCGCCACGGTAGCTTGGCAGTTCGACACCATCCAGCGTTTCGGTGTTGGCTGAACGTGGCTTGGCGAACTGTCCCGCCATTCGGCCCAGTTTGATCACCGGCACCTTGGCACCGTGGGTCAGCACAATGGCCATTTGCAACAATACCTTGAAGGTGTCGCGGATCGCATCCGAACTGAATTGCTCGAAGCTTTCGGCGCAATCACCGCCTTGCAACAAAAAGGCCTCGCCGCGCCCTGCGGCGGCCAGATGTTTCTTCAACCGGTCCGCCTCGCCGCCAAAGACCAGAACCGGATAGCGGGCCAACTGTGCTTCGACCGCATTCAATGCGGCTTGATCTGGGTAATCAGGCATCTGGATTCGCGGTTTTGCGCGCCAGCTTGACTTGCTCCAAGTGCTCATGGTCTCTTCTCCGGTCCGCACGCTGTTTATCAGCGCTATCAAAGTCCAATCTATACAAAAGGCCGTGCGCGGTGACCAGAACCCTTTTGCCCCCTCTTGACGTGGCGGTTATCGCGTGAACATGGTTTTGCATCGGTGTCAGGCTTGGCGACGATCAACCACTAGCAAAGGACGCCGCGATGTCTGCGCAGCACTCCGCCACCCGCCTACCACTGGATACGGACAAACCCCGGCGTTTTGTCTTTGTACTGCTCGACCAGTTCAGTCTGCTTTGTTTTGCGACCGCGATCGAAAGTCTGCGCATTGCCAACCGCATGGCGGGCAAACCGATATATGCCTGGATGACTGTGGGCGAAGGCGGCGACAGTGTTGCCTGTTCTGCGGGCACGGTGTTCCAGCTTGATGATGATCTGGGCGATCTGGGCCGTGATGATACAATCATGGTATGCAGCGGCATTGACGTGCAAAGCGCAACAACCAAGAAGGTGTTGGGCTGGCTGCGCCGTGAGGCCCGCAAGGGACTTGTGGTGGGTGGGCTATGTACCGCTGCCTTTACGCTGGCCAAAGCCGGATTGCTGGACGGCAAGAAAGCGACAATCCATTGGGAAAACCAGGACAGCTTTGCCGAAGAGTTTCAGGAAGTGGACCTGACAAAATCGGTTTTTGTCGTGGACGGCAACCGTTTGACCACCGCAGGCGGGACATCTTCGATTGACCTGATGCTCAAGCTGATAGCGGATGATCAGGGCGAGGAACTGGCCAACGCGGTGGCAGATCAGTTGATCTATTCCTCTATCCGCACAGATCAGGACACGCAGCGCTTGTCCGTACCAACCCGTATCGGCGTGCGCCATCCAAAGTTGTCTCAGGTCATTCAGATGATGGAAACCAACATCGAGGAACCGATCAGTCCGTCCTTGCTGGCCAAAGAAGTCGGCATGTCAACGCGCCAGTTGGAACGCCTGTTCCGCCGCTATCTGAACCGTTCACCGAAACGCTATTACATGGAGTTGCGCCTGCAAAAAGCCCGCAACCTGCTGATGCAAACGGATATGTCTGTAATCAATGTGGCGCTGGCCTGCGGCTTTGCCTCGCCCTCGCATTTCTCCAAGTGCTACCGAGCGCATTACGAGACAACGCCGTACAGAGAGCGCGGATCACATGCGGCGCGTTTGTCAATTTAGAGAGGTGCTGCGGGACTGACCTAATGGTGTCTGCTATGCGGACTTGGCCACATACCAATCACAGCCTCGCAGCCAGTTCAGCAAACAGTACTTAAACCAAACTGGCTGTAAAGGAGCGGAACCAAGATATCAGCTCGAAGGAGGCACATAACTGCCTTTGACCTTCTTGTATATATCTCGTGCCTTATGGCTTTCGGCGTTGCTGTACATTGGTATTGTTTTGAAGCTCTCAATCGCCCCACCCATGGTCGCGGCCAGAACAGAGCCAATATATTCGGAAACGCCGGGCATATCTGCAATGAGGGCGACATGGTGCTTTTGACCAAGCAACCCGTAGAAACCCATCAGTTTTCCTCCCGCCGCTTCGCAAACTGTTCGCGCGGCCTCTTCTCGGTCCGTATCCCCATCGACAATCGACTTAATAGCTTGTGGCGTGTACTTAATCATCAACATGTAAAGAGCCATTTTTAAGAGCCTTCGCAAAATATCGAAAACGGCAAATCGAAGCAGATCATCTGCAAATCATTTTTACCGATGGCTCATTCTATCACGTAACGGCTCTAAAGTCGCTGAGTTCATGGTCCGCACGAAAGTTCAATCTGGCGGGGAATGCCTGTCAGGGAGACACTTCAGTTTGCATCTTGCCTCACGTGTGAAGGTTGTTTCGAGCTCACACCAGTTATTACTGATCGTTGCCTAGGTTCCTTTAAATATCAATTCGACAGCCGATACACAGCCCCATCGGCCACAGAGATAAACCAGATCGACCCATCTTGCGCTTCAACGATATCACGCACGCGGCCTGTTTCGGGCGTTTTGATTTCTTCCGCTTCCCGCAAGGGTGATGCGGTTAGTCGGCTGATATAGTCGAACTTGAGTGATCCAACAAATATATCGCCTTTCCATTCCGGAAACATTGCGCCTGAATAGATCATCAGACCGGAGGGAGCGATCGAGGGATCCCAGTAGAAAGCAGGCTGCTGCATGCCATCTTTTTGGGTGCCTTCGCCAATTTTTGCGCCGGAGTAGTGTCTGCCAAATGAAATCACCGGCCAACCATAGTTCGCCCCTTTCCTAACTTTGTTTATCTCGTCTCCGCCGCGCGCGCCGTGTTCCGAGACCCAAAGGTTGCCCGCTAGGTCCAACCCCGCGCCTTGCGGATTGCGATGTCCGAATGACCAGATTTCAGGCAGACCACCGCCCCGAACAAACGGGTTGTCGCGCGGGATGCTGCCATCGGCTGCGATACGGATCACGCTGCCGTTGTGACGCATGAGGTCTTGGGCCGCTTCGCGGTCACCGCGATCACCGATTGTCATGAACAAAGTGCCGTCCAAAGCCTCGACCACGCGACTGCCAAAGTGTCTGCCACCCCGACTGCCGGGTTTCATTGCAAATATTTCCTCAACCGAAGTCAAAGATGTCGCGCCCTTTTCAAATGTAGCCCGTGCGAGGGCCGTTCCACTACGCCGCCCGCCTTGCGGCTTGGCATAGGTCAGATACAAGACGCGACTGCGGTCAAAATCGCGCGCAAGTGTGATGTCCAGCAACCCGCCCTGCCCGTTGTCCACGACATCCGGGACACCGCCAATGTCGCGATTGCGTCCATCAACGCTGTGGATCAACACGCCGTTGCGTTGTGTTACCAACGCACCGCCTTCTGGCAGCGGTGCCACTGCCCATGGTATTTCAAGGCCGGTAACCACTGGTTGAATTCGCCATGACTGCTCGGCATATGCGGGCCATGAAAACGCGATTGCCGCCGCCAAAGCCAGCAAGACATGCGAAAAGGTTGTGACAAGGCGCATGGTTTTTCTCCCGTAATGTGGTTCATTCAAAGGGAATCTAACCATTGAGGTCAAAATTGCCACCAAACCCTGTTCAAATCTGCGTTGACGCAGGGTTTAGGACCGTAGAAATACCTTTTCATTTGAGAAAACGCCGCATACGCTTTGCCGCGAACATCATGTTCCAACAAGGGAGACCCACATGAAAAAGATGCTTATGGCCACAACGGCTGCGGCACTGGTTGCAACAAGCGCGATGGCCGGTGGCCACGCCAAGGAAGTGAAACTCGGTATTCTGTTCGGCTTTACCGGCCCGATTGAATCATTGGCCGGCCCGATGGCCATGGGTGCCGAAATCGCAATGAAGGAAGCCACGGACAGCGGCATGCTGCTGGACAGCGCAACTGTCACCGGTATCCGTGCAGATTCGTCCTGCATCGACAATGGCATCGCCGTTGCAGCGGGTGAGCGATTGATCTCTGAAGGCATCAACGGCCTGATCGGCGCGGATTGCTCTGGCGTGACCGGCGCGGTGTTGCAAAGCGTTGCCATTCCAAACGGTTTGGTCATGATCTCGCCTTCGGCTACATCACCGGGCCTGTCAACAATGGAAGACAACGGCCTGTTCTTCCGCACCTCACCGTCTGATGCACGCGAAGGCGAAGTTATGGCGGAAATCCTGCAAGAACGTGGCGTGAAATCCATTGCCCTGACCTATACCAACAACGACTATGGCAAGGGTCTGGCAGACGCGATTGAATCCTCGTTCAAGGCAGTTGGCGGCGAAGTCACCATTGTGGCAGCGCACGAAGACGGCAAAGCGGACTATTCCGCCGAAGTTGGCGCACTGGCCTCTGCCGGTGGTGATCTGCTGGTGGTTGCAGGCTACCTTGATCAAGGTGGTGCAGGTATCATCAAATCCGCGCTGGATGCAGGCGCATGGGAGCAGTTCGGCCTGCCCGGCGGCATGATCGGTGATAACCTGCCCAAGAACATTGGTCCTGATCTGGACGGTTCATACGGTCAGATTGCCGGTTCACAGGGTGACGGCATCGACAAGTTCGTTGCGATGGCCAAGGAAGCGGGCTTTGACGGCACTGGTCCCTACGCACCGGAATCCTATGACGCGGCAGCGCTGTTCATGATGGCAATGCAGGCGGCAGATTCAACTGATCCAGCTGATTACAAGGACAAGATCCTTGAGGTCGCCAACGCACCGGGCGAGAAAATCTATCCGGGTGACTTGGCCAAGGCGTTCGAGTTGATCAAAGCGGGCAAGGACGTGGATTACGTTGGTGCCTCAGCGGTCGAGCTGATTGGACCGGGCGAAAATGCGGGCACCTACCGCATGATCGAAGTCAAAAACGGCAAGAACGAAACCATCGGTTTCAAGTAAGTCTTGTTCCACTATCGAAAGCAGCCTGCGCCCGCCGTGGGCTGCTTTCACATATAAGATCAAAAATGATCAGCCGCCAATGTGCGGC
This sequence comes from uncultured Sulfitobacter sp., assembly GCA_947501805.1. Taxonomy (GTDB): domain Bacteria; phylum Pseudomonadota; class Alphaproteobacteria; order Rhodobacterales; family Rhodobacteraceae; genus Sulfitobacter. The sequence continues at coordinate 59,829 of CANMXJ010000004.1, forward strand.
GCGGGGATGGATATATGGTAAATGCGGCAGAGCATATGATTGTCGTTGACGATCTGCACAAGCATTTCGGCGGCTTTCACGCAGTGGACGGGGCATCGCTTGAAATTGATCGCGGTTCTATCACGGGACTGATCGGGCCAAACGGTGCGGGAAAGACCACGCTTTTCAATGTGATAGCAGGGGTTCTGAAGCCTACTTCCGGTAGAGTATACATGGACGGCGAGGATATCACAGGCATGCCGCCGCATGATCTGTTTCACAAAGGGTTGCTACGCACTTTCCAGATTGCGCATGAGATTCATTCAATGTCCTGCCGTGAGAACCTGATGATGGTGCCGGGCGGACAATCGGGCGAGGTGTTGTGGAACACATGGTTCGGGCGCAAGCGCATTGCGGATGAAGAACGTGCGCTGCGGGCGAAAGCCGATGAGGTACTGGAATTCCTGACGGTTGAACATCTGGCGGACCAAAAAGCGGGCCAGATTTCGGGCGGTCAGAAAAAGCTGCTGGAATTGGGCCGTACCATGATGGTGGACGCCAAGATTGTGTTCTTGGACGAAGTTGGCGCGGGTGTGAACCGTACCCTGCTCAATACCATTGGCGACGCGATCATCCGGTTGAACAAAGAACGCGGATATACCTTTGTTGTCATCGAACACGACATGGATTTCATCGGACGTCTGTGTGATCCGGTCATTTGTATGGCCGAGGGGCGTGTGCTGGCCAAAGGTACGCTGGCCGAGATCAAGGCAAACGAGCAGGTGATCGAGGCCTATTTGGGCACCGGTCTGAAAAATAAGGATCAGGTGGGCGCATGAACCGGTGTTCCCCAATTCTGACGACACCCAAGAAAAGAGACCTGTAACATGAGCGATCCTTACGGTGACCGCGGCAACAAGGACCTGTCGGTTGGAAATGCAAAAGGCATGGGGTCTGTGATCCCGAAAGCGGGCGGCACCAGTTTTGCCGCCCCCGGCGGGCCGTTCCTGATTGGTGATAGCATGACGGCGGGCTATGGCAACGGGCCGGACATCCTGCATGATTGCACCATTGCCGTTGAAGAAGGCGAGATTGCCGTGATTGTCGGCCCCAATGGCGCGGGCAAGTCGACGGCAATGAAGGCGGTGTTTGGCATGCTCGACATGCGCAAGGGGCATGTGCGGCTGGACGGAGAGGACATCACCGATCTGTCGCCACAGGCGCGGGTGGCCAAGGGCATGGGCTTTGTGCCGCAGACCTCGAATATTTTTACCTCGATGACAGTTGAGGAAAACCTGGAGATGGGCGCGTTTATCCGCACCGATGATTTCAGCGATACAATGGCGCAGGTCTATGACCTTTTCCCGATCCTCAAGGAGAAGCGCTTGCAGGCGGCGGGCGAGTTGTCCGGCGGTCAGCGCCAGCAGGTTGCGGTGGGACGTGCGCTGATGACGCAGCCCAAGGTGCTGATGCTGGATGAACCGACGGCCGGCGTGTCGCCGATTGTGATGGACGAATTGTTCGACCGGATCATCGAAGTGGCCCGCACGGGCATCCCGATTTTGATGGTAGAACAGAACGCGCGTCAGGCGCTTGAGATTGCCGACAAGGGGTATGTTCTGGTGCAGGGCGCAAATGCATACGCGGGGACGGGCAAGGAACTGCTGGCTGATCCTGAAGTACGCAAGTCGTTTTTGGGGGGCTGAGGGAATGAAAACGAAACACGCGGCACTTGCAGCCCTGCTGCTCAGTATCGGCAGCATTGCGAAGGCGGAAAGTGTCGCAAAGGATGTTGATTTTTCTCAGGCCGCCTTCAAAAGCCGGATCAACATGACCTGCACATTCAAGACCGAGTGTATCGATGCAGACGCCTGCGAAGACACCACCTTTGCCGGTTCTTTGGCTGGACAGGGTGGCGGCCCGACGGCTGATGACCTTGCCTTGCTCGTGACCTTCACGTCCGACAGCATGGAGCAGGAGTTTATCGGCACCGCCACCAAGAGCACGTACAAATTGATGAATATCGTTGGGACTGCAAATAACATGATGACGATCACCCCGGATGGGACTGCCCATCACACTGTGCATCTGCCAAATGTGCCGATGGCGATTACGTATATCGGCACCTGTAAGGATGCGGGCTGATGGATCTTCTCAACGCACTTATCGCCTTCCTCAACTACGTCTTCATCCCCGGCGTGGCCTATGGCTCGCAACTGGCCCTTGGCGCGCTTGGTGTCACGCTGGTCTATGGCATCCTGCGGTTTTCCAACTTCGCCCATGGCGACACGATGGCGATGGGGGCCATGGCGACGGTCTTGATGACGTGGCTGTTCCAAAGCTGGGGCATCTCGCTGGGGCCACTGCCGACCGCCCTGCTCGCCCTGCCCTTTGGTATTCTCTTTGCCATCGGTCTGGTGCTGTTCACGGACCGGGCGGTCTATAAATTCTATCGGGTGAAAAAGGCAAAGCCGGTGATCCTTGTGATCGTCAGTCTTGGAATCACCTTTATCTACAATGGCGTGACCCGTTTTATCATTGGCACAAACGATCAGAATTTCTTTGACGGCGAACGCTTTATCATATCGGCGCGGGAGTTCAAAAAAGCCACCGGCTTGGCCGAAGGCCTCTCGTTCAAAACCACTCAAGGTATTACGATTGTGACAGCCATTATCGTTGTTGCCTTGCTGTTCTGGTTCCTGAACCGGACGCGGGCGGGCAAATCGATGCGGGCTTATTCGGACAATGAGGATCTGGCGCTGCTGTCGGGCATCAACCCCGAACGGGTGGTGATGATCACGTGGATTATTGTGGCGACTTTGGCGACGATTGCAGGGGTGCTTTATGGTCTCGACAAAAGCTTTAAGCCGTTCGTGTATTTCCAATTGCTGTTGCCGATTTTTGCCAGTGCGATTGTTGGCGGTCTTGGCAATCCGTTGGGGGCGATTGCGGGTGGATTTGTGATCGCGTTCTCCGAGGTCACAATCACCTATGCGTGGAAAAAGGTGCTGGTTTACATGATGCCCGAGAGCCTTGAGCCAAGCGGCCTCGTTCAGCTTCTCAGCACAGATTACAAATTTGCGGTCAGTTTCGTGATCCTGCTGATCGTGCTGCTGTTCAAACCCACAGGTCTATTCAAGGGGCAATCGGTATGAGCGAGACCATGAGAAATACACTGCTCTTTGGTGTGGTTGCATGCTTGATCATCTTTGTCGGATTTCAGCAAAGTTGGAACTCGGCGCTGTTGATCATCGCAATGGGTCTGATCTCATCGATCATGGCCTTGGGTGTAAACCTGCAATGGGGTTTTGCAGGATTGTTCAACGTCGGCATTATGGGGTTTGTGGCCCTTGGTGGTCTGGCAGCGGTTCTGGTCGGCATGCCCCCGACACCGGGTGGATTTGCGGCGGGTGGTCTAGGTGTGATCAGTGCATTGGTACTGGGCGCGGGTACAATTGTCGCGGTGATCCAGATCATGCGGCGGATGCAAGGTGGATGGCTGCGCACTCTAGTTGTCATTGTAACACTCATTGCGGGGTTCTTTATCTTTCGCGCTGTACTTGATCCATCCGTGGCGCGCATCGAGGAAATCAATCCGGCACAATACGGCTACCTCGGTGGACTGGGTCTGCCGGTGCTGATCGCCTGGCCGGTTGGTGGTCTTTTTGCGGCAGCGGCGGCATGGGTGATTGGCAAAACCGCCCTTGGATTGCGCTCGGATTATCTGGCGATTGCGACTCTGGGTATTGCCGAGATCATCATTGCGATCCTGAAGAACGAAGATTGGCTGACGCGCGGAGTGAAGAATGTGATCGGCGTGCCGCGTCCTGTACCCTTCGAGATTGATCTGCAAGGTAATCCCGCCTTTGTTGAACGTGCGACCTCGCTCGGGATGACCCCGGTTGAAGCGTCAACGCTGTGGGTCAAAGTTTTGTATATTGCCTTGTTTGGCATTGTTCTGCTGATCCTGATGTGGATGGCGCAACGGGCGCTTCATTCGCCTTGGGGCCGCATGTTGCGGGCGATCCGCGACAATGAAGTGGCAGCCGAAGCCATGGGCAAAGATGTGAAAGCACGCCATTTGCAGGTGTTTATTCTGGGCTCTGCGATCTGCGGAATTGCGGGCGCGATGATGACTTCGATGGACGGGCAACTGACACCGGGCACCTATCAGCCGCTGCGCTTTACTTTCCTGATCTGGGTAATGGTAATTGTGGGCGGATCGGGCAACAACCTTGGCTCGGTACTGGGTGGTTTCCTGATCTGGTTCCTGTGGGTGCAGGTTGAGCCGATGGGGCTTTGGTTGATGAACGTGATTACATCGGGCATGGCCGAGGGATCTGCCCTGAAGGCGCATCTGATCGACGCTGCGGCACATATGCGTTTGCTGACAATGGGACTGGTGTTGCTATTGGTGCTGCGGTTCAGCCCGCGTGGACTGATCCCGGAGAGATAAGGTGAACCAACGCTGCTGAAGGGTGGTGAAGGTGAGTGCGGACGATATTTAAGGCCAAAAAGAGAGGGGCGTGGATTTTCATCCGCGCCCCCTGTTTTTGACTAGCGGCCTTTGAAGAGGCCACCGAGGATGCCGCGCACGATACGGCGTCCGGTGGTGCCTTTAAGTTCTTTGATCACAACATTGGCCATGGCGGTCCCGAAGCCTTCCTGTGACTTGCGGCGTGGCGCGCGAGAGGTCGAGCGCGTCACCCCTTTGCCTGCATAGCGGCGTGCGTTGTTGAATTCGCGCAGCACAGGTGTCGCGGCTTCCTCGGCCTCTTCTTCGGCTTTTGCCGCTTCGGCGGCCGCTTCATCAGCCCGTTTGCGCAGGATTTCAAAAGCGGACTCGCGATCCAGACGGTTGTCGTATTTCCCTGCCATCGGAGACGCAGCCATCAGAGCGTCGCGTTCACTGGATGAGATCGGACCGAGATGGGAGGATGGCGGGCGGATCAGGGTACGCTCCACGATGCCCGGCACGCCTTTCTTTTGCAGGAAGGATGTTACCGCCTCGCCCACCCCGACTTCGCGGATGGCCTCTTCCGTATCAAAGCGCGGGTTCTCGCGGTAGGTTTCGGCGGCCATGCGCAATTCCTTGCGGTCTTTGGCGGTAAACGCGCGCAGGGCATGTTGCACGCGGTTGCCAAGCTGGCCAAGGATGTCGTCAGGGACGTCTGCAGGGTTTTGTGTGATGAAATAAACGCCGACACCTTTAGAACGGATCAGGCGCGCGACCTGTTCGACCTTGTCGACCAGCGCTTTGGGGGCGTCATCGAACAAAAGGTGGGCTTCGTCAAAGAAAAATACCAGTTTGGGTTTGTCGGGATCCCCTACTTCGGGAAGCTCTTCAAATAATTCCGACAGCAACCACAGAAGGAAAGTGGCATAGAGTTTGGGTGCGCCCATCAGTTTGTCGGCAGCGAGGATATTGATCATACCGCGCCCGTCCGCATCGCAGCGCATGAGGTCGGTGAGTGCGAGCGCAGGTTCGCCGAACAGGTCCGCCGCACCTTGATTCTCCAATACCAGCAGGCGGCGTTGAATGGCACCAACCGACGCTGCAGAGACATTGCCATAGCGCAGCGCCAGATCTTTGGCATTCTGACCAATCCAGACCAGCAAGGACTGAAGGTCTTTGAGGTCGAGCAAGGGCAGTCCATCCTCATCTGCAACGCGGAAGGCGATGTTGAGAATGCCTTCCTGTGCTTCGGTTAGGCCAAGCAATTGTGCGAGAAGCAGTGGGCCCATCTCGGACACGGTGGTGCGGACGGGGTGGCCTTGCTCTCCGTAGAGATCCCAGAAGGCAACTGGAAACGCCTCATAAACATAGTCCTGAAAGCCGATGGTTTCCGCGCGGCTCATGAAAGGCGTGTGGAGTTTGTGATCGGCACTGCCGGATTTGGCGAGGCCGGAAAGATCGCCTTTGACGTCGGATAGAAACACCGGCACCCCTCGGGCAGAGAAACCCTCAGCAAGGATTTGCAAGGTCACGGTTTTCCCCGTGCCGGTAGCCCCTGCGATCAAGCCGTGTCGGTTGGCGTAACCGATGTTGAGGAATTGCTGGGTGGCATAGTCCTCGCCTCCCCCTCCTATGAATATGTCTTGCGTCACGGGTCTTCCTCTCGGGCGATGCCAGATTTCCTATTGCGGTGAGCATACAAAGTTAACCTTTCTAGACCATAGTGATTATGCCCCGTCCGAATATGTCCTTTTATCCGGGCCGGGCATTTCCTCCCTGTCAGACTGGCCGCGCCTTTTGGTGCGGCCCTTTTTCGGCCAAAGGAACCTATGCGGTTTCCACAAAATGAATAACTTGTTGATATATATTGCATATTCAGTGTTGACGGGTTGCCCTGCCTTTCGTAACGTTGCGTCATAAGTCGGCACAGTTCGACGGGGAGAAAAATTCGAAAAAGGGGATGCTTTGCGTCCTCTTTTTTGTTGGGTGCACCATTACGATATCCTTATCCCAAATCGGCAGTTTTCGGCCTTTGTCGGTTGAAAATTATGCGGATCGCGACTGACATTGCCGCTGCAGCATGTTAGACGGCGATAGATCAACAAATGTGGATTAGACATGAGCAAATTTTTCACCGCACTGCCGCTTTGCGCCGCCCTTGCGCTCTTTGTGCCGCAGTCCGTTTTCGCGCAGACCACGACCACAACCGAAGAGGCAAAGCCCGCCACCGGTGAAGCGGCGCAAATCGAGGAGCAGCTGAGCCTTGGTGCGGATGCTGACGCCGATCCTGAACTTGGCAAACCCTACACCAAAGAAGTGATCGGATCCTGGGAGATGCGCTGCATCAAGACAGAATCAAACGAAGATCCTTGCCAGATGTATCAGCTTCTGGACGATGGTCAGGGCGCTCCGGTTGCCGAGATTTCGCTGTTCCGCCTGCCCGCTGGTGGCAAGGCAGAAGCCGGGGCGACAGTTGTCGTACCGCTTGAGACATCATTGACCAACCAGTTGGTTATTTCGGTGGATGGTGGCAAAGCGCGCCGTTATCCTTATGCATTTTGCAACCCGGTTGGATGCTATGCGCGGCTGGGCCTGACCAATGCGGACGTTGCGGCGTTCAAGCGGGGCAAAGAAGCGGTAATCACGATTATTCCGGCTTTGGCACCGGACCAGCAAGTGAAGCTGACACTCTCGTTGAGCGGCTTTACTGCCAGTTATGACAAAGTATCCGTGATCCAGCAGTAAACGCTGTTTAGCTGCCAAACGATATCAAAGGCCGTCCCGTTTCGGGGCGGCTTTTTGCGTTTGGGTCAGATTTTGCGCAGGGCAATCACCGCATTCATGCCGCCGAAGGCAAAGGCGTTGCTGAGGGCAACCGTCACTTTTGCATCACGCGCCTCATTTGGAACCACGTCCAGCGCACATTCGGGATCGGGTTCTTGATAGCCAACGGTCGGTGCAATCACACCGTCACGCACAGCCATGATGCAGGCCAGCAATTCCACGGCACCGGTGCCACCAATCAAATGGCCGTGCATGCTTTTTGTGGAAGAGATCATCAGGCTGTCGGCATGCGGGCCAAAGACATCGGCAACAGCGGCACATTCGGTTTTGTCATTTGCCGCGGTGCCGGTCCCGTGTGCATTGATATAGCCGACGTCCTCGCGGTTCAGTTTTGCGTCGTCCAATGCGCCTGACATGGCACGTGCAGCCCCTGCCTTTGAGGGCATGACGATATCGCTGGCGTCCGAAGACATGGCAAAACCGGCCACTTCGCACAGGATATCGGCACCGCGTGCGCGTGCGTGCTCGAATTCTTCAAAGACAAAGATGCCCGCGCCCTCGCCTTGCACCATACCGTTGCGGTTGGCGGAAAACGGACGACACGCATCACGGCTCATGACGCGCAAGCCTTCCCATGCTTTTACCCCGCCAAAGCAGAGCATGCTTTCTGAGCCGCCGGTGACCATCGCAGGTGCCATGCCGGAACGGACCATCGAAAATGCCTGCGCCATCGCATGATTGGAGGACGCGCAGGCGGTGGACACGGTGAAGCTTGGTCCTTTGAGGTTCCATTCCATGCTGACATGTGAGGCGGCAGCGTTATTCATCAGCTTGGGCACAACAAACGGATGCACGCGATTTTTGCCTTCTTCATAGACAGCGCGGTAATTGTCATCCCACGTGGACACACCGCCGCCTGCCGTGCCCAGAACAACACCGGATTTCGCGGCCAACTCGCCCGAGAACGTCAGACCGGACTGCTCTATCGCCTCTTTTGCAGCAGCCAGAGTGAACTGAGTGAAGCGGTCATACAGCGACATCTGCTGGCGGTTGTAGCGCCCCTCGGCCTCAAAACCGCGCACCTGCCCCCCGATTTGGATCTGCAGGCGTTCAACATCGCGAAACGCAAGTGGTCCGATGCCACAGACACCTTCGCGCATGGCAGTCATGGTTGCAGGGACGGACTGACCCAATGCGTTGATCGTCCCTGCCCCCGTGATGACAACGCGTTTCACAGTCTAGCCCTGCTCTGCTTTCAGGCGTTCAATCCCTGCGATAATGCTGGCCACCGAGGTAATGTCAAAATCGGACTCGGACGGACTATTGGCGTTGAAAGGCACAGATATATCGAAGGCTTCCTCAATCGCAAAAATGCTCTCGACCAGTCCCAAACTGTCAATGCCGAGGCTTTCAAGTGTGCTGTCCATGGTGACGTCGTCGGGTTCCAGCAGCGCCTGTTCGGCGATGATCGCGATGACCTGATCCTTGATGCTCATGATCTTGTTCCCATTGCGGCGGTTAGGTTCGACTTAATCATCCTTGCCGGATTTGAAAACAGCTTTCCGCAATTCTGCGACCTCGCGCAGCAGGCGCGGCAAGCGGCGTTGCGCTTTGTACAGATCGACCTGTTTGTCCATCTGCGTGGCCGGATAACCCAGCATGGTGCGCCCGGCGGGGACATTCGACATCAGTTTTGTACCGCCTCCCGCGATTACACCGTCCCCGACAAAGATATTGTCATTCACGCCGACCTGACCCGCCATCACCACGTTGTTGCCGATGCGCGCAGAGCCTGCGATGCCGACCTGCCCGCAAATCAGACAGTTTTCACCAATACTGACATTGTGACCCAGATGGACCTGATTATCGAGCTTGGTGTTGTTGCCAATCGTGGTGTTGCGGATGGTGCCGCAGTCGATGGTACAGCCCATGCCGATTTCGACGTCATCGCCGATAGTGACGCTGCCAAGTGAATGAATGCGTATCCACGGCTGCGCTTTCGCAGTGCCTTGATCGCCCAATGTCTTGCGTGCGGATTCAACGGTGGAGGGTTCTGCAGTGACAAAGGAAAATCCGTCCCCGCCAATACGTGCGCCGGGCTGGATGATGCAGCGGTTTCCGATGGTGACCCTTGCGCCAATGCTGACCTGTTCGCGCAGATACGCCTGTTCGCCAAGAGTGACGTCCACGCCGATGAAACAATGGGGTCCGATCACAGAACCTGCGCCGATGCGTGCGCCCGCTGAAATGATAGCCAGCGGACCAACGCTTACGTCAGCGGCCAGTTGCGCGGATGGATCAATGATGGCTGACGGATGGACGCCCGCGCCAAATCCCTGACCAGCATCCAGCATTGCAGTCATGCCTGACATGGCAAAGCGAGGACGGGTTGGAAAGATCGCGGCCTTCAGTCCCAAGCCCTGCCAATCCGCATCAGGCCAGAGCATTGCAACCTCTGCCGCCCCTTCGGCGAGGCTTTCGGCGTATTTCGGGCTCATCGCCAAGGCAAGGTCATCCGGTCCTGCATCTTGCGGTTCAGCGGCACGTTTAATCAGGCGTGCCGTATCTCCGGCGGCTTGAGCCCCCAGAGCCTTGGCAATCTCGGCAACACTATAGGACATAAACAGCACCCCTCTTGGCGTGCCGCGAGACTTATCCCTGAACGCCGCCCAAGACCACCCCTGCACGTGACAGCGCATTCCAGATTTTCGCATCGCGGCCGTAAACGTCGGCGCGGTACTCTGTGTGGCCGCGCGCATTTGTGACAGCTGTGCGGTAAATCAGATGTACCGGCACCGGCACCTCCAGATCGACCCGTGTCTCGCGACCGGTACGCAGAACCGACTGGAAATATGCCTTTGGATCGGCTTCCTGCTTGGCTAACAGTTCATAGGCAAAATCAAACGGGTCGGCTAGGCGCACACAGCCGTGACTGAAAGCGCGGACATCGCGGGCAAACAGGCTCTTGGCCGGGGTATCATGCAGGTAGATGTTGTACTTGTTCGGGAACATGAATTTCACCAGACCCAGGGCGTTGCTGCGGCTGGGTGGCTGGCGCATTGCATATGGAAAGGTACGCTCGGTGTAATTCGAGAAATTTACGTTGGCGCGGTTCACCCTGCGGCCCCGGCTGTCCGTGATCTCGATGTAGCTGACGGCGTTCCGGTTGCGTTTGAGGGCGGGCAGATATTCCTTGGTGACGATGGAACGGGGCACGTACCAACTTGGATTGATCACCATGTGTTCCATCACATCCGAGAACTCCGGCGTTGGACGGTCCCCTTTGTTGGCCCCCACAACTGACCGTGTCTTGAACGTGATCTTGCCATCATCAATGATCTTGGCAGAAAAATCAGGGATGTTGACCAGAATGTGCCGTTTGCCCCGGTCGGTGTTGAACCAGCGTTCCCGCTCAAGTGCGACCATCACGGATTGCAAGCGCTGCTCGACGCTGGTGTTGATCTGGCGCATGGTTGCGGCACCCGCTTCGCCGTCATCGTTCAATCCATGGGCGATCTGGAACTGCTGCACGGCGGACGTGATGTTTTCATCATAGGACCGTGTGTTGGTGCGTTCCAGATAATCCATAGCAATCAATCTGTTACGCAGGGCGATCACGGCATTGCCTGTCGCTCCGGGCTTGAGAGATTGAGCCGGTACCTTGGCACCCCACCCGCCCTCTTTTAGCAGCCGCTCCATCGCGATCTTTTCCTTGATCAGCGCATTATATTCCATGGATCTGGGGGGCAAAGAGCGGAAGAATGCGGCGGGTTTCGCTGTGCTGATACCCGTCAGATAGCTGGTGCGATCACGATAGGGAACCTCGCGGACGATGGACGCATCGATGCGTTTAGGTATCAACATGCCGGTCTGTATATCACGGGCATATTTCAGAAAGACGCGGCTCATCTCGACTTCGGCCAATCCGCGGTCACGCGGCGTGCGAACGTTGGCCAGCATTTCCATCAGTTTCGCAGGTTCATAGCGCGATGTTGGCAGGCCGTGCCCCGCCGAGGTCTTGATTGCCTGCATCAGTTGTGCACGTCGAGCGCGGTCCGCATCCCCTGCTCCCGTCCAGATCGGCACATACCCGTTCTGGCGATAGAATGCAGCAATATCCTCGTCGCGCGACGCGGCTTCGGCGACGGCTTGCTTGAAGGCAGTCACTTGTGCTTTGACAGCGTGTGGCGCAAGCAGCAGGCCTGTTGTCATGACGACAGCAAGAGCCGTCGAGGTAATGAATTTGAAAAATGGTCGTCGCATCAATTGGAATCCCCGAAATGGCCGATATCAGCCGTTATATTCCTTGTCTGTTCGCCAGTAGAATGAGTCCAATAACATTGCCGTAAGGACAAGAACAAATCGGCATCTGATGCTAAAAGAACACCCGCATTTTTATCGGTCCACACAGCATGATCACAGGATGGGCAAAAAATTGCCTAAACTTGGATATTCATTGAGGGCCAAGGATTAAAGGGTTGGTTCACGATTCGAGGTATGCAATATACGTGTTGCATCTGGGGACCAAAGTTAAACGTCCATGTAACATCATGGTCACAGGCAGACGCCTACAGGCAGAAGACGGGACAAAAGACACATGACCGGAACAAGCTCTACGGGTATGACCCGGCGTGCGCTTCTTGGCGCATTTGCAGCGACAGCAGTATCAGCAGCACCAACATACTCCAATGCAGCAGGATTTCTGCGAGGCGGTGGCGATATTCGCCGGATCAAGATGTATTCGGGCCGGACGGGCGAACGTATCGACATGATCTACTGGATTGAAGGTCAGTACATCAAAGACGCCGTGAAAGAAGTGAACTACTTCATGCGCGACTGGCGCACAGACGGCGTAAAAAACATGGACTTGCGCACAGTTGATATCATGGCGGCGTCCCATAACCTGATGGATGCGACCGAACCTTACATGTTGTTGTCCGGTTATCGCAGCCCCAAGACAAACGCGATGTTGCGTTCGCGCTCCCGTGGTGTGGCCAAGAATTCGTTGCATATGCGTGGTCAAGCCGCTGATCTGCGCCTATCTTCGCGTTCCGTAGGTCAGATTGCCCGCGCTGCCATTGCGTGTCATGGCGGCGGTGTCGGCAAATACTCTGGTTCCAATTTTGTACATATGGATTGCGGCGTGGTCCGCAGTTGGGGGGGCTGAACGCCGCCCTACCGGAGCAGGTACAAAGCGCCTTTCATGGCGCTTTTTTGTGTCTCCGATTCCGTTGATTCAAATTGTTGTCGGGTACCGTCTTTTTCTTTCGCGGGCTGTCGACGGCCGTCACAAAGCGGCTGTTTATAATGCTTGTTTTAGCTGGGACCGTAGACATGTGATCGGGTAGCAATTTTGCGACTGAACCGATGCGTTTGCCACTATTCTTTGTCGGCGACCGCATAGGATTCCGGACCATTCAATTTGTCAAAAGTCGGAGAAGCGGATTCTGCAGTTGCCTGTTGCTCCTCAGAACAGATCTGGGACATCTAGCACCAGCCCTGAAAACTCAGCGTTATCCCCAATTGCCGAGAAGGGTGTCGCTTGTCAGGATTTCGGCACGACGAGGGGCTTGTGCTGCCCCTGCGAATGTCCGCACACATGCGGCTGAAATAACTTTCAGCATTCAAGAATACTTCTATGAGTGCAAAATCCCTTCTGGGTAAATGGCTTACAAATTGTAAGATAACGTCCCTGAACGGTTGATTACGACATGGAATTTGGCGGACCATAGAGGATTCGAACCTCTGACCTCTGCCTTCGGAGGGCAGCGCTCTATCCAGCTGAGCTAATGGTCCACGATGGGCGGTATAGCCAGAGCGCCGCGCCCCTGCAATCTAAATCAGGCGAATAGATCATGTGCCAGTTCCAGCGCCTCGACCAGAACGTCTATTTCATGTTCTGTGTTGTACATCGCCATGGATGCACGACAGGTTGCGGGCAAGCCGAGATGCTCCATCAATGGCCCTGCGCAATGGTGCCCTGCCCTTACAGCCACACCTTTTTTGTCAAGAATCGTTGAAATGTCATGGGCATGCGCGGCCCCGTCCATCACAAAACTAAAGATCGCGCCTTTGTCCGGGGTTGTGCCTTGCACCTGCAACCAGTTCAGACCGTTCAGTTTGGCCACGGCGTAGTCGCGCAGACGGTCCTCGTGAGAGGCGATATTGTCCATGCCAAGATCCATCATATATTCCAGCGCGACGCCAAGTCCGATGGTTTGTACAATCCCCGGTGTGCCGGCTTCGAACATCATGGGCGGATCGTTGTAGGTGATTGCGTCTTTGGTGACGTCTTTGATCATGTCACCCCCGCCCATGAACGGGCGCATCTCTTTCATGCGGTCTGCTTTGATATAGATCGCACCGGAGCCTGAGGGACCGTATAGCTTGTGACCTGTGACTGCGTAGAAATCACATCCAATATCCTGCACATCAACCGGCATATGTACCGCAGCCTGAGAGCCGTCCACCAGCACGGCCACACCTTTGGCATGGGCGGCCTGCGTGATGGTTTTTACATCAACTTTGGTGCCCAAGACATTGGAAAGGTGGGTAATTGCCACAAGTTTCGTCTTGGGAGAAATCGCATCGATCACCGCTTGGGGGTCAAGCGCACCGGTACTGTCGACGTCCACCCATTTGATGACGACGCCCATGCGTTCGCGCAGGAAATGCCATGGCACGATGTTTGCGTGATGTTCCATGACGCTGAGGATGATTTCATCACCTGCCTGCATGTGCTGCATGGCCCAACCATAGGCAACCAGATTGATCCCTTCTGTGGTGCCGGAGTTGAACACAATCTCGTCTTCGGACGCCGCATTGAGGAACCTGGCGACGGTGCCGCGGACGGCTTCGTATTTGTCAGTGGCAAGGTTGGACAGATAATGCAATCCGCGATGCACATTCGCATATTCATGCGTGTAGGCTTGCGTAATCGCGTCAATCACCACTTGTGGTTTTTGCGCCGACGCACCAGAATCCAGATAAACCAACGGCTTGCCATTCACCTCGCGCGACAGAATTGGGAAATCGCGGCGGACCTCTGTAATATCAAACATTAGCGTATCACTCCTTGGGTGACGGTACCGATCAGCGCCATCAGTATCCCCAAACCTAGCACCAGACCGACAAAAGCAACGACCAGCACGGCAATTGTGTGCCAAGGGGTCTTGAGATCCAATGCGGTTGCGAGAAAATTCATGAATATCCAAAGGCCCCAGATTGCCACAACCAGAGACAACAATAGTCCGGCAGAGGGAATCACGGCGGACAGCAGGATAATCGCGGCCTGAGCGGCGGCGCGCAGCACTTGAAACCAGACAACAAGGGCCAGCACGTCCATCAACGCGCCCTTACCGCCAATCGCCAGCCCCGCCCAGTACATCGCGTGGATATAGATCACCATCAGTCCGGCAATCAGAATAAACAACGCCAATGGACGTTGGAAGTAACTTGGCAATGGCATTGTTTCAGGGCCGGACATCCCGACCACAACCGTGATCAGAAAGGTGTTGATTATTGCCACCAACGCCAATGCCGTCCACAGAACGTCCCGGCCCAGCCCCATGTTCATAATGACTTTTGCGGCATCTCTGGGGGCCGTAATACTAAGTTTGATCAAGGGGATAAAACCGTGTTCCATCAGCTTTCCCCTTTGTGCGCGGCAAGAAAGCCGCTGACCCAGAACCAGATAAACAGTGCGAACCAGATTGCCCCAACGGCAGTCATCTGCGGCCCCGGCCCGACAAAGCCCGCGGTGAGACCCCAAAGCAGGATGAGCGGTGAAGACGCCAGAAGCGCCCAAAACAGCGCCATACGGGCACCAAAACTGGTGACTTTTGATCCCAAGGCTTTGGCAACAAGATGTGTCAGTGCTCCCAAGGCATAAAGTACCAAAGGCATGATAAACAACCACGCCATCAAGGTGCCGCCAAGCAGCATGCTAAGATTGGCATCTGTTTCGAATGCTTCACGCGCCAAACGCGGTGTTTGGGCGACAAACACCATCAGGCAGCCGATCATCAGGTAAATGAGCGCTGACTCCTCATGCTGGCCACGCGCCAGAATCCGGCGCATGACTTTTGCCGGCCCCCGATAGGTGGCTATGATGTCCCCTGTGGCAGCCATCAGCGGCGGCGTGCTAGCCAGGAGGTAAGACGGGTCAGGATTTCTTCCTTCAGCTTTTCATCCTCGATTTCATCTACCGCTTCCGCGAGGAATGAAAGGGTCAGCAAATCGGTGGCCTCACCCTCGGAAATGCCGCGGGCGCGCAGATAGAACAAAGCGTCCTCGTCAATTGCGCCAGAGGTGGACCCGTGTGAACAGATCACATCGTCGGCGTAAATCTCAAGCTCGGGCTTGGCTAGGAACTGGCTGTCTCCGTCCAGTAGCAAGGACTGGCTGATCTGGTAGCCATCCGTTTTTTGCGCGCCTTCTTTGACAAGAATCTTGCCCTGAAACACGCCAACTGCTCCGTTCCGCAGCACCTTCTTGAATACCTGGCGGCTTTGGCAGTTTACTGCATCATGGGTGATGAAAACAGTGTCATCATGATGGAAGTTACCGTCTCCCAAACATGCTCCGGCTACCGTTGCCTTGGCGTCGTTGCCATTCAATTCCACCACTGCCTCGTTACGGGTCAGCACGCCGTTCACGGACAGTGTGAAGGAGTTAAAGTGGGATTCAGTGCCAAGGCGGGCAAACAGGTGGGTTGCAGCGCGACGTTCATGGTCACGCCCCTGCGCACGTACATGATGAAATGCTGCGCCGTCTGCGATGTCTACTTCCATGACCTTGTTAAAGCGTGCCGCAGCCGGACCATTTTCAAGGACCGTCAAATCAGCGCCGGCGTCCAGCTTAATGCAGTGGTGCAGGATCGCGTCGGAAGTCTCTGATTTGTGGATGTAAACAAGACTAATGGGTTTGCTTGCCTTTCCAGTGACATGGATCAGGATACCGTCCGTGGCGCAGGCAGTATTCAACGCCGCCAACGGGCGTTGAACTGGCGTTTGCCCGTTGGTTTCCAGCACCCCGTAGATGTCACGTGCCCAGTGCAGATCGCTGGTTGATGTGGCGAGACGCTCGATTGTGACCCCCTCAAGGGTCAGGTCATCAGAGGCTCCAACGTCAAAAACACCATCCACAAAGACGATCTTGAGGCGATCCAGACCATCAAAAAGGGGTGCTTCGTCATTGTCAAAGACCGCCGCTTCGGGCGCAACGGCCTGTGTTAGTGTGTCCGGTCGGGTGAATTTCCAATACTCGTCGCGCCGATCCGGCAAGCCCATGGCACGCAAACGGGACAGCGCCTCGTGTCGCGCGGTTTGAGACCAGCCGCTTGCAGTGATTTCGCGCCCGGCGATGATCATGTCGACAGCATCGGTTTTTGGTGCGAGGTCGCCCATTACGCCACCTCGGCCAGGATGTCGGCGTATCCGTTGTTTTCAACTTCCAGCGCCAGCTCGGGACCGCCCGATTTTACAATACGTCCGTCTGCCATGATATGAACAACGTCCGGTTTGATGTGATCCAGCAAACGCTGGTAATGTGTGATCACCAGAAAACTACGCCCTTCCGAACGCAGTGCGTTCACGCCTTCCGAAACCAGTTTCATGGCATCCACATCAAGGCCCGAATCCGTTTCATCCAGAATGCACATCTTTGGCTCAAGCATAGCCATTTGCAGGATTTCATTGCGCTTTTTCTCGCCGCCAGAGAAGCCCATGTTAACGGGGCGCTTTAACATATCGGCATCGATCTTCAGATCTTTTGCCTTGGCGCGGACAAGTTTCAAGAACTCGGCTGCAGACATTTCATCTTCGCCGCGTGCCTTGCGTTGGGCGTTTACGGCTGTGCGCAAGAACGTCATGTTGCCAACGCCCGGGATTTCCACAGGATATTGAAATGCCAGAAACAGGCCTGCGGCAGCGCGCTCTTCGGGCTCCATGTCCAGCAGATCGGTGCCTTCCAGTGTGGCAGAGCCTTCCGTAACCTCGTAGCCATCTTTGCCGGACAGCACGTAGGACAATGTCGACTTTCCGGACCCGTTCGGACCCATAATCGCATGCACCGAGCCGGGTTCGATCTCAAGGTTGACACCTTTGAGGATTTGCTTGTCCTCTTCTTCCAGTTTCACGTTCAGATTCTTGATGCTCAGCATGGTTTTTCCTTTTCTCAGTCGGCAACGCGAAAGTTGCGCGGCAGTTTTTCAATATATGTATCAATGTCGGCATCGCTCAGCGCACCGCGTGCCACCAACAGATCAAGGCAGCGCAGCACCAGATCCATCGAGGTGAAAACAGCGTCCGCCAGCAGCGCCAGATGGCTTAGCTGTGCGTTTGTCATGTTTGCATGCTGTGCGATATCGCGAATGTAGATGGCATCCGCGTCGACCATCTGGTTGCGTGTCATCGCGGGGCGCAAGCGGTTGATTTTGCTGGATGTCAGTCGCACAGTCGCACCCGGCAAAACCTTGTGCAGCATAAAGCCCATGTCGCGCAGATGTTGATCCACGCGGCCCAGCATCGGTTCATCCGTATAGAGTTTAAAGAACCGTACCTCGGGCATGATCACCACAGTTTGCACAAGCGTTTCAGATCCGCCTTCAAGGATCTCAAGCTCGGCACCTTGTGTGTCCATCTTGAGCATATCAGGTGCGGCGATGCTGCTCACATCATCAAGACGCAGGGTCGTCAGCGGAATTTTCCGCGTGACTCTTAGAGATTTCTCCCAATGACCCAGTGCTTTGATCTGGCGTTCATCGGGGGCGTACAGCGAAGAAAAAGAGCCGTTCTCACACGCATAAAACGTGGCATCACCACCGGCACCGACAGCAGATGGATAATAGACCTCTGTCTCGTTTTGCCGTTGCTGCAAGCGGGCAAACGCCTCTGCGCCGGGTTCAAAGCCGTGTACTTCGGCCCCTCCTGCCTCAACCAGATCGGCATAGGCTGGACGGTTTGCCGGGTTGGCACCGATGTCCATCACACGGGTCCGCCGCCCCAAGGGCAGCGTGTCCAATAAAAACACGGTATGCGCCGACAATCTGCGGATCGGGCGTGTTTTTTCAAGACTTGCTTCCATCATGTCCCGCCCTCCCCGCGTGCCGGGTTGCGCAACCATTTCGGAAGTTTGGCAAAGAAGGTTGCGGGTACTTCTGCCGGCAGACTCTCGCGACGGACCAACTCATCCAGACACCATATCGTTATGTCCAGACTGTCGAACATGCCTGCCGCTGCAATGGCCATCTGTTTGACCTGATCGCTGGACCAACCGGCCAGTGTCATCGGGTCGCGGATGTAGACCGCATCGCCGTCCATCAACTGGTTGCGCATGCGCGGGCTGCGCATCTTGGCGCGTTGCGAATTGCCGACCGGTTCGGCCTTGGTGAACATCAGCTTGTGCAATGCAAACCCTTGGGAACGCAATTCAATATCCAGATCAGCCCAAAGCGCCTCGTTCTCGTAAATCCGCGCAAAACGGACTTCGGTCACGACAGCGACAGCCTCGGACAATTTGGCGCGGCCATGCTGAAACACGTCCAGCTCTCCGCCCTGAATATCAATCTTGAGAACATCCGGTTTCGGCAGCTCTTTTTCGGATAAGTCATCAAGCGCCACAGTTTCGAGCGCGATCCCCTGCCCTTGATTGGTGGCCCAACCGGGATGGCCGAGGTAGGACACCGCGTCTGCGTCGATCTTCAGGAGAGACCCGAGGCCGGAACGCGGATGCGGATAGAATGTCGCTTTGCCGGTTTTCCCAACGGCCTTTTGCACGTAGTGGGCCCCCGTTTGCGGGGTTTCCATCAGCGCTGCAAAAGCGTCTTCATCCGGTTCAAACCCCCATATCTCAGCGCCGCCCATCTGGTGCAACACGTCATAATCCGGCGTATTGATCGGATTGGCCCCGACATCTGCAATGCGCAATGGGCGCGCCGGTGACAGCACCTCACGCAGGTACGCAAGCCGCCCTTGAAGGGTGCGCATGGTGGGTATGGATTTCGTTAACATGTCCATTACTTGGATTTGCTTTCGACGAATTCAGCCAGTTTCCGGTCTTTGTAGGCTTTGCGCTCTGCGCGATCCTTTTCCAATAATCTGGCGGTGATTCTTACACCGCGCCGATAGCTGGCGTAGCCTGCCAAAATCCCGAGCAAAGCGGAGACTGCCAGAATGACAATAAAGTGGAGCCCCACATCGTTCGCTCTGAGGAAAATATACCCACCAACCAAGGCGACGAAAAATACAAATGCGCCAAGACGCAGATATCCGTCCTTTTGCATTTCTCGCGTCTGGTATTGGGCAGCATGTGAGTCTAGGCCAAATCCAGCCATGATTAACCCACAGACCCTTCCAGCGAAATTGCCACAAGTGCTTGTGCTTCCATCGCAAATTCCATTGGCAGCGCCTGCAGCACGTCCTTGCAGAAGCCGTTGACAACCAAGGCCACAGCCTCTTCCTCGTCCATCCCGCGTGAGCGGCAATAGAACATCTGGTCATCATCCACCTTGGACGTTGTCGCCTCGTGTTCCACACGGCTGCTGTTATTCTTGACCTCAATATACGGCACCGTATGCGCGCCGCACTGATCGCCGATCAACAGGCTGTCGCACTGCGTATAGTTGCGCGATTCCTTGGCTTTGGGATGCATGGATACCAGACCCCGATAGGTGTTCTGCGCCTTGCCCGCCGAAATGCCCTTGGAAACAATCCGCGATTTGGTGCGCTTGCCCAGATGGATCATCTTGGTGCCGGTGTCGGCCTGCTGCATGTTGTTGGCGATGGCGATGGAATAGAATTCACCCTGTGAATCGTCGCCGCGCAGGATGCAGCTGGGGTATTTCCACGTCACGGCAGAACCGGTTTCGACCTGCGTCCACATCACCTTGGCACGGTCGCCGCGACAATCGGCCCGTTTGGTCACGAAGTTATAGATGCCGCCCTTGCCGTTCTCGTCACCGGGATACCAGTTTTGGACAGTGGAATATTTCACCTCGGCGTCTTCTTCTATGATGATCTCGACCACGGCTGCGTGCAGCTGGGATTCGTCACGCTGGGGTGCTGTGCAGCCCTCAAGGTAAGAGACATAAGACCCTTTGTCGGCAATGATCAGCGTGCGTTCGAACTGGCCTGTATTTTCCGCATTGATGCGGAAATATGTCGACAATTCCATAGGGCAGCGCACGCCCGGTGGGACGTAGACAAACGATCCGTCCGAGAAAACGGCGGAGTTCAGTGTTGCGTAGAAGTTGTCAGATACAGGCACAACGCTGCCGAGGTACTTCTTGACCAGTTCGGGATGTTCCCGGATCGCTTCGGAGATCGAGCAAAAGATCACACCGGCTTTGAGCAATTCGTCCTGAAAGGTTGTTCCAACCGAAACTGAGTCAAACACGGCGTCCACTGCAACCTTGCGTGGCGCGTCGCCCATATTCTCGGCGCCTTCGACGCCAGCCAGAATGGCCTGCTCTTTCAAAGGGATACCCAGTTTCTTGTAGGTCTCCAGCAGTTTGGGGTCCACGTCATCCAGTGATTTTGGTTTTTCGACCATGCTGACGGGGCGCGCATAATAATACTGGTCCTGAAAGTCGATTTCAGGGTAGTCTACCATCGCCCAATCCGGCTCTGTCTTGGTTAGCCACCGCTCGTAAGCCTCAAGACGCCAGTCAAGCATCCACTGCGGTTCTTCGTTCTTTTCCGAAATCAGGCGCACTATATCCGTGGTCAGACCCTTGGGGGCGTATTCCATTTCGATATCAGTGGACCACCCATGTTTATAGGCCCCGCCCACTTCGCGCACGGCATCCACGGTGTCCTGATCGACGCCTTCTTTTACGCCATCATTCTCTTTGACCAAAGTTGTGTCCAAGATATCATTCCTTTTCCCGTGGGCCGTTCAGGCAGCCCGTTGCGCGTGTTTCTCACGTTTTGCCAGCCATGCATCGGCAAAGCGCAAAACGTCGTCTTTTGTTGTCTCAAGCCCTAAAGACACCCGAATGGCGCTTGTGGCCTCAGCCTCGTTGTACCCCATTGCCTGCAAAACCTTGCTGGCTTTGACCTTGCCGCTTGAGCATGCGGAGCCTGCCGAAATCGCAAATCCGGCGAGGTCCATCTGCATTACTTGTGTCTCGCTCTTCCAGCCCTCTGCGATGATGCAGGAGGTGTTGGGCAGGCGGTTTGCGTCTTTCCCGACAAAAATAGTCTTCTTTGCGCTGCCTGCAAGAGCTAATTCTAGAATGTTTCTAAGTTCTTCGATTTCTTGCCAGCGACCTGATGCCACATCTTGCGCAGCTGCCTGTGCCGCAGCCCCAAACCCAGCGATACCGATGATGTTTTCAGTGCCAGAGCGGCGATTTTGTTCCTGACCGCCGCCGCGCAGGATTGGTTGCGGATCGTCCGCTGTAAAGTTAATGAACGCGCCGACGCCTTTTGGACCGCCAAGCTTGTGGGCAGACAGGACGGCATAAGACGGCTTTTTCTGAGCAAAAACGATTGGCACCTTGCCTGCAACTTGCGTCAAATCGCATACAACGCCGTAGTCTCGACTTCCAAGATGCATAGTCTCTACAGCGCCGTTTCCGGAAACCTTTCCATCTCCAGTGCGAACCCCTGTTTCACTGTTGGCCGCCGAAATTGCGATCAGCGCTGCGTCTGTCCCTTGGGGCGCATCCAAGTTGCTCAGCCAGTCCCTAAGGGAGTTCACCCCGTCCACGTTCAGTTGGCCACTGGTTCCATAAAAGGATTTAAGCTCACTTTCACTCCAGGCGGTGAAGCAATCATGTTCGGTCGGCAACGCCACAAAATTACCACCGTGGCGGTTCTTTTGCGCGACGGCCAGCGCGGCGGCCTCTGTTGCGCTTGATGTAAAGATCACCTGAGAGGACAAACACCCGACCAGTCCCGCAACCTGTGCCCGCGCTTTCTCAACCAGCATTTTGGCAGCGCGCCCCTCGGCATGGACACTGGACGGATTGCCAAAAACATCCATTGCAGCACCCATCGCGTCACGCGCTTCTGACCGAATGGGTGTCGTTGCATTGTGATCGAGGTAGGTTCTCACGCCTCGTCTACCACGGCAAACAGGTTGGGGACTGCCGGACAGGGAACCAGATCATTTGCAATGACATCAGACAGGCGGGTCTGGTGCAAAAAAACATAGACATTAGCGCTTAGTCCCTCCCACAAACGGTTGGTCAGGGATTGCGCACGGCTGCCCGATGCGCCGCCTGACGCGCCTGCCCCTTTGTGCATGGCATCCACCGTTTCATCGACAGCGGCAAGAATATCGGACACGCGGATTTGAACCGGATCGCGGGACAAACGGTAACCGCCTCCGGGGCCACGTACCGATGTCACAAGCTCTGCGCGGCGCAGTTTCACAAACAATTGTTCAAGATAAGGCAGAGATATTGATTGGCGCTCGGCAATGTCACCCAATGACACCAACGCACCGGCCGGCTGCAAAGCGATGTCTGCCAGCGCAACCATCGCATAACGTCCTTTTGTCGAGAGTTTCATGACCGGTCCCCTGGGCCTTGTGCCATTTGATTGACGCGGGCCGCTGTTACGCTTAAACGAAAATTCCGGCCCGCGCATACCAGCGGACCCCAGATTAGAACCGTTCTAAAGTAGTCGAGCGAAATCGTCAACGATAAGCCGCGCCACTTTGGCACCACTCAGAAAGGGCTCCCATGCCAGAGGTCATTTTCCCCGGACCAGAAGGCCGCCTCGAAGGCCGCTACCATCCACAAAAAGAACGTGATGCACCGATCGCGATCATCCTGCATCCTCATCCGCAGTTTGGCGGCACCATGAACCACAAGGTCGTCTACAACCTGCATTATGCGTTTTACAACATGGGCTTTACCGTTTTGCGGTTCAATTTCCGTGGTGTGGGACGTTCACAGGGTGAATATGATCAAGGCATCGGCGAGTTGTCCGATGCGGCATCAGCGCTTGATTACCTGCAGTCGATGAACAACAATTCAAAACATTGTTGGGTTGCCGGTTTCTCTTTTGGTGCGTGGATCGGCATGCAGCTTTTGATGCGCCGTCCTGAAATCACCGGTTTCATTTCGGTTTCACCCCCTGCCAACATGTATGATTTCAGCTTCCTTGCGCCCTGCCCTGCTTCCGGTTTGGTGATCAACGGCACGGCGGACCGCGTGGCACCACCAGCGGATACTGTGAGCCTTGTGAACAAACTGCACGAGCAAAAAGGCATCACCATCACCCATCAGGAAGTCGAAGGCGCAGGTCACTTCTTTGAAGAGCCGCATATGGACACGCTGATCACCTCGACCACCGACTACGTTAAACGCCGCCTGACGGAGACCACACGCTAATGGTTGATATTGTTGTCACAGAAATGGCCAACAAGCTGGCCGAGGAATGCCTTGCTGTGCAGAACGAGACTGGCGAGGACCGCCTGTTCATGAAGGTTGGTGAGGTGCTGGGTGCCTCATCGCAGACCCTTGAAGAAGCATTTCTGACCGCGATCCGCACACGGATGGCGAATGATCAGGGGCGCAGCTTTCTGGCGCAGACGCTTAAAGCCCACCGCGCCAAGGCGGGCAGCAATGAGTGAGAAACAGGAGACGCGACTGGATCAACAGATCGCGTTCCTGAATGAAGCCGACAAGCTCAAGAACACCATCCGCGCCACAGAGCTGTGCGACAAATCCCGCTATGAAAATTCTGCCGAACACTCATGGCATCTCACGCTTTATGCCATGGTGTTGGCGGATCAGGCGGGACCGGATGTTGATGTTACATTGGTGATCAAAATGCTGATCCTGCATGATCTGGTCGAGATTGACGCGGGAGATAATCCAATCTTTGCCGATCTGGATCACGCGGCAATTGCGGCTGAGGAACAAGCCGCTGCTGATCGGATTTTCGGATTGTTGCCTGATGATTTGCGTGATGCGTTCCGCGCGGTCTGGGAGGAGTTTGAAGCGGCTGAGACACCTTCGGCCAAGTTCGCCAAATCTCTGGACCGGTTCCAACCCCCGATGCAAAACCTGCAATCAGGCGGCGGCAGCTGGACAGACTTCAATGTCACAGAAACGCAGATTCATGAACGTGTCGGTAGCAAAATCGCCATCGGCGCGCCAGATTTGTGGGATTATGCAAGAACGCGAATTGCCGATTTTTTTGCCCAAAGGCCGATGCGGTGACACAGCCCGCACAAGCAAACCCTATACTGCTTTTAGTGACAGTCGGGGTTGTTACCGGTACTTTACTGTCGGTTCTGTCGGCCAATATTGATCTACAATGTGTCCCTGACTTTGAGCCGCGCACAAGCAAAGGCAAGCTGACGGGGCTTGTGAACATGTTCAAATTTGCGGCAGCGCATCCACTGACCTTCTTCCCCATCTTCTTTGGCTTTTCTGCGCTGGGTGTCGCGGTTGTGGCTTTCCCTTTTCTGTTCAAATTACCCAGCCGTGGCAGATCAACGGCACTCTTTGGCATTGTTGGTCTACTGCTTGGCGGCGTGGGATATGGTATCTACTTGCTGCCGCGTGGAACATGCGACGGTTCATGGCTTGGTCTTAGCATGTTGCTACAAATCACGGTCGCGGTCTTCATGTGGTTCATTGTTTTGCTGCTTGTTTTCCGATCAGACCGAAATTCAGCGTCTTAAGGTCGGATCGGGGCGCGGGTCATCTTTCCCCTCAAGGCCGCTTGGGGTACACGAGGCGCAGCCACGCGAACATCTAAGGAACCCCGCATGACCAAGATCAAGGTAGAGAACCCCGTCGTTGAGTTGGACGGCGATGAAATGACACGTATCATGTGGGATTTCATCAAAAAGAAACTGATCCTGCCCTATCTCGATATTGATCTAAAGTATTACGATCTTGGCATTCAGGCCCGCGACGATACCAATGACCAGATCACCATCGACTCCGCTGAGGCGATCAAGAAATACGGTGTTGGCGTCAAATGTGCGACCATCACACCCGATGAGGCGCGGGTCGAGGAGTTTGGCCTCAAGAAGATGTGGCGCTCTCCAAATGGGACAATCCGCAACATCCTTGGCGGTGTGATCTTTCGCGAACCGATCATCTGCAAGAACGTGCCGCGCCTTGTACCGGGTTGGACGCAACCGATTGTGGTGGGACGTCACGCCTTTGGCGATCAATACCGTGCCACGGATTTCAAATTTCCGGGAGCTGGCAAACTGACGATCAAGTTCGTCGGCGAAGATGGCACCGAAATTGAGCACGAAGTCTTTGACGCACCGGATTCTGGTGTTGTCATGGCGATGTACAACCTCGACAAATCCATCATCGACTTTGCCCGCGCCTCCATGAACTATGGTTTGGTCAAGGGCTGGCCTGTCTATTTGTCCACCAAGAATACCATCCTCAAGCAGTATGACGGCCGGTTCCTTGAACTATTCCAACATATCTACGAGACCGAGTTTGAAGATAAATTCAAGGAAGCCGGGATCACCTACCAGCACCGACTGATCGACGACATGGTTGCCTGTGCAATGAAATGGAACGGTGGCTATGTCTGGGCCTGCAAGAACTATGATGGCGATGTGCAATCTGATACGGTTGCACAAGGGTTCGGATCGCTTGGTTTGATGACCTCTGTCCTGATGACACCTGATGGCAAAACGGTTGAGGCCGAAGCCGCCCACGGCACTGTGACACGCCACTACCGTCAGCACCAAAAGGGCGAGGAAACCTCGACCAACTCGATCGCGTCAATTTACGCGTGGACTGGCGCACTCAAGCATCGTGGTAAACTGGACGAAAACGCAGAATTGACCAACTTTGCCGAGACACTGGAGAAAGTTGTGATCGATACTGTTGAAAGCGGCCACATGACCAAAGACCTCGCGCTGCTGGTTGGGCCGGATCAGGGCTGGCTCACCACAATGGGCTTCCTTGAGAAAGTGGACGAGAACCTGAACACGGCTTTGGTCGGGTAATCCGCACTGCGCGGAAATTAAAAAGGGTCGCATCAAGGCGGCCCTTTTTGCACACGCACCCCTGTTGTCGTCCCTTTAATGGCAACGTACATTGGTCCGACTAGAACGAAAGGACGCCCCATGCCCGCCCATTACATCTGGCTGTTCTTTGCCATTCTTGCTGAAACTCTGGGCACCACGGCTCTTCAGGCGTCACAACAATTTACCCGCCTCTGGCCCGCCGTTGCGGTGGTCGTCTTTTATGGTCTGTCGTTTTATTGCATGTCATTTGCGCTCAAGGCGATGCCTGTCGGAATCGTCTATGCGATCTGGTCCGGTCTTGGTATTGTCCTGATTGCCGCTATCGGGTTTGTGCTGTTTGGTCAGAAACTGGACCTTGCCGCCCTGCTTGGATTGACGATGATCATTGCCGGAATACTGATCATTCACCTGTTTTCCAGTTCCAGCACACATTAACTTTCTTTTTATCTGGCATTTGCTGCGTCTGCACGGTATGGCCCGCCCAACTCCCTGAACAAGGCTGACCCCATGGAACTGCGCAACATCGCAATTATCGCTCACGTCGACCACGGCAAAACAACGCTGGTTGACGAACTTCTTAAACAATCCGGTACCTACCGCGAAAACCAGGCGACGACAGAACGCGCCATGGACAGCAACGATCTGGAGCGCGAGCGCGGCATCACGATTTTTGCCAAGCCGACCTCGGTTGAGTGGAACGGCATCCGGGTGAACATCGTGGACACCCCCGGCCACGCCGATTTCGGTGGTGAAGTGGAACGCATCCTGTCGATGGTGGATGGTGTTGTCCTGCTGGTGGATGCTGCCGAAGGTCCAATGCCGCAAACCAAATTTGTGACCGCCAAGGCACTGAAGTTGGGCCTGCGCCCGATTGTTGTGATCAACAAAGTCGACAAGCCTGATGGCGAACCTGACCGCGCGTTGGATGAGTGTTTTGATTTGTTTGCAAACCTTGACGCAACAGACGAGCAACTGGATTTCCCGACCATGTACGCCTCGGGTCGTGCCGGTTGGGCCGATCACACGCTGGATGGTCCGCGCAAGGGTCTGGATGAGCTGTTCAAGCTGATTGTCGAGCATGTCCCTGCCCCCAAGCAGGTTGCGGATATCGACAAACCTTTCACAATGTTGGCGACAACCTTGGGCGGTGATCCGTTCCTTGGCCGTCTACTGACCGGTCGTGTTGAAACGGGTACGCTGAAAGCGGGTCAGACAATCAAAGCCATGTCTCGCGACGGTTCGTTGATCGAAAACTTCCGCTGTACCAAGATCCTCGCTTTCCGCGGCCTTGACCAGACAGCAATCGACGTGGCCGAAGCGGGTGACATTGTATCCATCGCAGGCATGTCAAAAGCGACCGTGGCCGATACGCTGGCTGATCAGTCTGTTGTTGACGCAATTCCGGCGCAACCGATTGACCCGCCCACAATTACTGTGACCTTTGGCATCAACGACTCTCCTTTGGCGGGCCGTGACGGCAAAAAGGTTCAATCACGTGTGATCCGCGAACGTCTGCACAAAGAAGCTGAATCCAACGTCGCGATCAAGATCAGCGACACACCGGGCGGCGATGCGTTTGAAGTTGCGGGCCGTGGTGAACTCCAGATGGGTGTTCTGATTGAAAACATGCGTCGCGAAGGCTTTGAGTTGTCCATCTCGCGCCCGCAGGTGTTGTTTCAGGAAATTGATGGCGTCCGCCACGAGCCGATTGAAGAAGCCACCATCGATGTGGATGACGAGTATTCCGGCGCAGTGATCGAAAAGATTACAGGTGTGCGCAAAGGTGAATTGGTTGAAATGAAACCCGCCGGTGCCGGCAAAACCCGCATCATCGCGCACGTGCCATCACGTGGTTTGATCGGCTATCACGGTGAGTTTTTGACCGATACACGCGGCACAGGTGTCATCAACAGGGTGTTCCATTCCTGGGCACCACATAAGGGCCCGATTCCTGGCCGACGTGCAGGTGTATTGATTTCCATGGAAAACGGCACATCCGTCGCCTTTGCTCTGTGGAACCTCGAAGAGCGCGGCAAGATGATGATTGGCGCACAGGCTGATGTCTATACCGGTATGATCATCGGCGAGCATAGCCGCGAAAACGATCTGGAAGTAAATCCGCTCAAGGGCAAGAAACTGACCAACGTGCGTGCCTCTGGCACTGACGAAGCGGTGCGTTTGACTACACCCAAGATTCTGTCACTTGAAGAGGCGATTGCCTATATTGACGACGATGAACTGGTTGAGGTCACGCCAAATGCGATCCGGTTGCGCAAACGCTATCTGGATCCGCACGAGCGTAAGCGGATGTCAAAAGCTGGCTAATGAGCTTGTTGAGAATTCGGGACTGAAGGGGCCTGCCCCTTCAGACTTCCCCGGGATTTTGAGCCATTTGGAATTGGTTAGTCGGTTGTTTCGACAATCAACAGCTCGCGTTCGGACGCGCCTTTGGCGTGTGCCAGTGCCGCCTGATAGGCTGCGGAATGGTAACACTTTTCGGCTGTCTCGACGTCCGGAAACCGTGCAACAACGTTCCGCGGACGTTCTTTACCCTCAAGCTGAACAAAACGACCACCACGGGCGATGAATTCGCCGCCATGTTCGGCAATTGCCACAGTCGCACCAGAGGCGTATTTCTTATAAGCCTCTTCGTCCGTTACCGTGACATGTGCAATCCAGAGTGCGCCCATGGTCCTATCCTTTCAAAATGGCAGTTGCCGCCGCAATGGCCGCCTCTGCGTTTTCGGCACTGGCGCCACCGCCCTGCGCCATATCCGGACGGCCACCGCCGCCCTTGCCGCCCAATTCCACAACTGCTGCCTTGACGATATCCACGGCGGACACCTTGTCCGTGAGATCTTTGGTGACGCCGCCCGCAACTGCCGCCTTGCTGCCTGTGTCCGCAATCAGCAGCACGGCACCGGATCCAAGGTTTGCTTTGAATTCGTCAACCAAAGCAGGAAGGTCCTTGCCGGTCACGCCTTGCATGACCTGAGCCATGAACTTGATCCCGTTGACTTCGACCGCTTCGGGTGCAGCAGCACCGCCACCGGACATCGCCAATTCGCGCCGTAACTGTGCAACCTCGTTGCTCAGGCTCTTGCGCTCTTCCATCAGGGATTTCACACGTTCCGGTACGTCAGCACTGGAGGTCTTTAGTGCCTCGGCAATACCGGCCAAAGACGCTTGCTGATCTCGCAACCATGCCAACGCCTCCGCTCCGGTCAGCGCTTCGATCCGGCGCACGCCTGCACTGCTGGCACTGTCGCCCAATAGGACAAACGCGCCAATATCGCCCGTCTGGCGCACGTGGGTGCCGCCGCATAGTTCCAGAGAATAGGTATTTTTGTCCATACCCTTGCCTGATCCGTCCTCACGGCCCATTGAAACAACGCGCACCTCGTCGCCGTATTTTTCGCCGAAAAGCGCCTGCGCGCCCAAGGCTCGTGCGTCATCGGGGGTCATGATCCGGGTCTCGACCGTCGTGTTCTGGCGAATGTAGTCGTTCACCTCTGCCTCAATTTTGCGCAATTGCTCCGCGCTCACAGCTTTGTTGTGACTGAAATCAAACCGCAAACGATCCGCTGCATTCAACGATCCACGCTGCGCCACATGATCGCCCAACGCACCGCGCAAGGCTTCATGAAGCAAATGTGTCGCTGAGTGGTTGGCGCGAATGGCCGTGCGACGGACGTGATCAACTGTAAGCACCGCACCCTGTCCCGGTTTGATGGTACCTTCTGCGACTGTGCCGAAGTGAATGAACACATCTGCCGCCTTGCGCGTGTCGGTTACCGTGACAAGTCCGCTGTCCGTGCGAATTTGCCCTGTGTCACCAACCTGTCCACCGGATTCCGCATAAAACGGCGTTTGGTTCAATGCGATTTGCACACTATCGCCTGCCTTGGCGCTGTCTGCCATGGCACCGTCTAGCACCACAGCTGCAATCTGGCCCTCGGCTGTTTCTGTATCATAGCCCAGAAAGTCAGTAACGCCGTGTTTGTCCGCAACATCAAACCAGATGGTTGCATCCGCCGCTTCACCTGATCCGGCCCATGCGGCCCGCGCTTTGGCCTTTTGCTCGGCCATGGCCGCGTCAAAGCCCTCGGTGTCCACTGCCATACCTTTTTCGCGCAGGGCATCTTGGGTAAGGTCCAGTGGAAAGCCGAAAGTATCATAGAGCTTGAATGCCGCCTGCCCGGGCAAATGCGCGCCCTTTGGCAAGCCGCTGACCTCGTCTTCGAGCAGTCGCAGTCCGCGTTCAAGCGTTTGCTTGAATCGTGTTTCTTCCTGCTGGAGCGTCTCGGTGATCAGCGATTGGGCCTGACCCAATTCCGGATAGGCCGCCCCCATCTGGCCAACCAGCGCAGGTACCAGCTTGTGCATGAGCGGATCCTGCACACCCAACAAATGCGCATGACGCATGGCACGGCGCATGATCCGGCGCAGCACATATCCGCGCCCGTCATTGGAAGGCATCACGCCATCGGCGATCAGAAACGACGTGGAACGCAGGTGGTCCGCGATGACACGGTGATGGGTTTTGCCGGGGCCGTCAGGATCGGTGTTTGATGCGTCCGCTGATGCCTCGATCAGGCTGCGCATCAGGTCGGTTGCATAATTGTCGTTGGTACCTTGCAACAGGGCTGCAACCCGTTCGATCCCCATGCCGGTGTCGATCGACTGGTTTGGCAGATCGCGTCGTGTACCATCCTCAAGTTGTTCATATTGCATGAAAACGAGGTTCCAGATTTCGACAAATCTGTCGCCGTCTTCTTCGGGTGAGCCGGGAGGGCCGCCCCAGATGTGATCGCCGTGATCATAGAAAATCTCGGTACAGGGACCGCAGGGACCGGTTGGTCCGGCTGACCAGAAATTGTCATCCGTGGCGATGCGGATGATGCGGTCGTCGCTTAGGCCCGCGTGTTTCTTCCAGATTTCCACCGCCTCGTCATCGGTGTGATAGACGGTGACCAGCAGCTTGCTTTCATCAATGCCGAACCCTTTGGTCAGCAGATCCCATGCCAGAGGAATTGCTTCGGATTTGAAATAGTCCCCAAAGCTGAAGTTCCCCAACATCTCAAAGAAAGTATGGTGGCGGGCGGTATATCCGACATTGTCGAGGTCATTGTGTTTGCCGCCTGCCCTTACGCATTTCTGTGCGGTTACTGCGCGCGTGTAGTCCCGAGTCTCGAGCCCTGTGAACAGGTTTTTGAACTGCACCATGCCAGCGGCTGTGAACATCAGGGTCGGATCGTTGCGCGGTACCAGCGGACTGGAGGGCACAACCGTATGCCCGTTTTTCTCAAAGTAAGAGAGAAATGTGGAGCGGATATCGTTCAGCGTCTTCATGGGTCTGGCCTTCCGGGGGAAATACGGTCCGCCAGAAATAGCCCTGCGGGCATGGGGTGTCCACCGCTCAAAGCAACGAAAAAAGGCACCCCGAACCGGAGCGCCTTTTTGTTGTGGCTAAAATTGCGGTATGGGCCTGTTCTACGCTTCAAGAATATCGTGGTCTTCCTTTTCGGAGCCGTCAAAATCCAATCCGTGTGCGGCGCGGATTTTATCCTCGATTTCCATCGCCATTGCCTCGTTGTCTTTGAGGAATGTCTTGGCGTTTTCGCGGCCCTGTCCGATGCGTTCATCCCCGTAAGAGAACCACGAACCTGATTTATCAACGACGCCAACTTTGACCCCAAGGTCCAGCAATTCGCCCATTTTGGAGATGCCTTCGCCGTACATGATGTCGAATTCGACCTGTTTGAACGGAGCGGCAACCTTGTTTTTGACGATTTTCACACGGGTGGCGTTGCCGACAACTTCATCGCGGTCCTTGAGCGCACCGATGCGACGGATATCGAGGCGAACAGAAGAATAGAATTTCAGCGCGTTGCCGCCCGAAGTCGTTTCCGGAGAGCCGAACATAACGCCGATTTTCATCCTGATCTGGTTGATGAAAATGACCATACAGTTGGAGCGCGAAATGGATCCTGTCAGTTTGCGCATTGCCTGGCTCATCAGACGGGCCTGAACGCCAACGGAACTGTCGCCCATATCCCCTTCAAGCTCTGATTTAGGTGTCAACGCGGCAACCGAGTCGACAACAACCATGTTCACCGCTCCCGAGCGCACCAGCGTATCGGTGATCTCCAAAGCCTGTTCGCCGGTGTCGGGTTGCGAAATCAACAACTCATCAATGTCGATCCCGAGTTTGCGGGCATATTGCGGGTCAAGCGCATGCTCGGCGTCAACGAAAGCGCAGACGCCCCCGGCCTTTTGCTGTTCTGCAATGCAATGCAGTGTCAGCGTAGTCTTGCCCGAGGATTCGGGGCCGTAAATCTCGATGATCCGGCCCATTGGCAGGCCGCCAATACCCAGTGCGATGTCCAGCCCCAAAGATCCGGTCGAACTGGCGGTGATGTCCTGAATGGCCCCTTCGGCCCCCAGTTTCATAATGGAGCCTTTGCCGAACTGCCGTTCAATCTGCGCCAATGCGCTGTCGAGCGCCTTTTGTTTTTCTGCTGATTTTTTATCTGTCATTGTCAAAAGATCTGCCGTTGCCATGTGCCTGTTCCCTTAGTGTCATAGTGTTGTGGCATCGGCAATCGCTGACTCGTGCCACCTTGTGTTCTCTTAATGTTCCGTATGGGACCAAAATGAGAACATTTCAATGAATTTCTTCTGTTCCCATCTTTTTACCTCTTTGGTTAAGAACTGGTTTACGCTACGCATTATGTGACGTCGCAGAGATGGAGGTGTTCCAAATGCTTGTTTTTTATAAGGAACGCCTTGCGTTTTTGTCGGTACCGAAAACCGGAACAACAGCCTATGAAGCGGCTTTGGCACCGCGGGCGGATATGGTGATTTCGGAGCCGCCGATGTTGAAACATGCCCCTGTCTATCGGTTCAACCGTTTCATCCGGCCGATGTTTGAACGGGTTTGCGACGTTGAGTTGGAACTGATGGCCGTGATGCGGGAGCCTGTCTCATGGCTTGGTTCATGGTACCGTTATCGCCAGCGTCCGTTCATGCAAGGCAAACCCAACAGCACCCACGGGATAAGCTTTGATGATTTTGTGCTGGCCTACATGAAAGGCGACAAACCCGGGTTTGCGGATGTGGGCAGTCAGTTCCAATTTATGAAGACGCAGCCCAACGGGACCGGCATCAGCCATTATTTTCGCTATGAGAACCAGCCCAAGCTGGTGTCGTTTCTTGAAGAACGGCTGAATATTGAACTCAAACTTACCCGGGAGAATGTCTCGCCCGAAATGAAGCTTGAATTGTCGTCGGATGTGGCCACGCGGTTCAAACGCAAATGTGCTGAAGAATTCGATCTATATACATCAATCCGCTGAGAAAGCCTGATCAATGTAGCTGGTTCTGTACGGTTTCGGTCAGATCGTTCAGAGAAAAGGGTTTGGGTAGAAAAACGGAATTCGGAATGCGCGTCTGTTCTTCGCCAAAGCTGTCCTCTGCGTAGCCGGATACAAAAACCACCCGTACATCGGGCCGCTGTTTCAACGCTTCGCGCACCCAGCTGGGCCCGTCCATGCCGGGCATCACGACATCCGTTACAAAGACATCAATGTTCAGGGATTGATCCTCGAGTGTTTTGAGCGCGACCTCGGCTGACTCTGCTTCAAGCACGGTATACCCCCGTAACCTCAATGCGCGACTGGCGAAAGCGCGCACTGGTGCTTCATCCTCGACAAGCAAAATAACTCCTTCCTCGACATGCTTCGGACCGGTTGGCTTCACCTCAACGACGCGGGGGCTCTTGATCGGTTTTGTTTCATAAACCGGTAGATAGAGGATGAAAGTAGTGCCTTGGCCCAGAATGGAATCGACAAAAATGAAGCCACTGCTTTGTTTGATGATTCCGTATGCCGTTGACAGGCCAAGACCCGTCCCCTCGCCCGTCGGCTTTGTTGTGAAAAACGGCTCGAACACCTTTTGCAGTTTGTCAGGGCCAATGCCCGTTCCGTCATCACTGACCTGAACCGTCACATATTCACCGGCCGGCACTGTGACACTATCGCGTTCAAGCGGTTTGGATAAGCTGAGGTATTCGGTAATGACCTTGATTTCGCCACCCGCAGGCATCGCATCGCGGGCATTTACGACGAGGTTCATCAAGACCTGTTCCAATTGCCGTTTGTCTGCGCGCACCGGCTTCAATACCGGATCATGGCTTAAGGTCAGGGTGATTTTCTCGCCCACCAACCTGTTCAGGAGATGGGTCAAGTCCGCAAGGGTATCGCGCATGTCTATGGATTCCAGCCGCAATGTCTGCTTGCGGGAAAACGCAAGTAGCTGGCCAACAAGGGAGGCCGCGCGGTTGGCGTTCTGGTTAATCTGGACCAGATCGCCGTAGTCGGGATCACTTTGGTCATGGCGCAAGAGCAGCAGGTCACAATGCCCCGAGATCGCGGTCAACAGATTGTTGAAATCATGTGCGACACCACCTGCAAGCTGTCCGATCGCCTGCATTTTCTGACTTTGAACAAATTGGGCTTCCAGCGTCTTCAGCTCGGTTGCGTCATGCAGCACGGCAATCAGAGCAGGCCTGCCCGCCTCGACAATCCGGTTCAGGACAACCTGCACAAACACCTCTTTGTCCGTACGTTTCAGGCGGAGGAACTCTGTTTTTTGAACCAGTCGCCCGTCGAGCGTTTCGGTTATCCAATCGGTGATGGAGCGGCCCAACCCTTCCATTAATTGTGAAAGGTGCGTGTCCTGTTTGAGGGAAACGCCGATCATTATAGCGGCCATTTTGTTGAATGATTGTACATTGCCGTCAGGTGCTACTTTTATCAGTGGAACCGGCAGGTCTTCAAAGGCTTGCCACCCCTGCACGTTCAACGACTGCTTGGGTGCCGGCAATAGATACATCGCACGTCGCCCCGCACCAGCCAAAACCTCGGCGACCAATACGCTGCAAGGGCCTTCGGGTGTGCTTACATCTGTTGTGGTTCCGGGAACAATTGGAAGTTTGGTAAACATCCGGTCGAGTGATTTAACACGGCTGCCGATCAGGCTGCGGGCGGCATCGTTCATGAACAGGATCGCATCTGTGCGCCCGACCATGATCATGGGAAGGTGCTGGCCCTCTTGCGCGGCTCTGGGCGTGGTGCGTTCGGCAATCTGTTCGACCCGCCAGACAAAACTGTCTTCGGCCACCGCATGAACACATAGGCGTTGATGGCCTGTCCGGGTGAATATGTCCTCCTGTGCAGCCCCAGTGGCGACCGCACGGCTCTGCAGGCGGTAGATAATACTGCCCGGATTTGCAAAAGAGGTTTTGAGCAGGCCGGTTAGGGTTTGATGGGCTTTGGTGTCAAATTGTGTTTGCGCGGCGGGGTTTACTGTTCTGATCTGGCCGTCACTGTTCGCGACAAAACTTGGTGTGGCATCCAGAGCGATAAACCCTTCAATTACGTCCAAATCCGAGGATCGTTTGCGTGTGAATTTACGGTGTCGCAGCCAAACCAGACTGCCAAGCATAAACAGCGTTAGAGCAGCAGATGCCATCCCAAGCGATAGCATCCTTGTCGGGGCCAAGATTGCCAAAACAGCCAGAACAAAAGCAATGGCGAATACCCAAACCACATTTCTTCCACCAGTTCGGGTGGCAGGTACTGGTTCCGGCGGGTTGGCTGACGCTACCACTTGCAAGTTTTCCCCCATCTGCATGACTCGCCGTCAGTAATGCGCAATAAGGGTTAACCGGCCTTTAATTCTGATGGATATGCACCCCTAGATTGAGTATATACTCTATTTGTCGCGTATCAAGTGTGTTGCAAAGAAGCCGTCACCTTCGGAAGCAACGCTATACCGATGCATTTTACCACGCCGCCAACCCGCGTTACGGGACAGGAATGCGTTTACCCGCGCCTCGTTCTCTTCGCGCAAGACGGAACAGGTTGCAAAAACAAGCACACCTTTTGGCGCAAGGTAGCTGGCGGCCTGATCCAATATATCATCTTGAATCGCGGTCAATTCGGTCAGGCGCGCCTGGGTAAGTGTCCATTTCCCCTCAGCGGCGCGTCGCCATGCGCCCGAGCCGGAGCAAGGCGCATCACAGAGCACGATATCAAAAAGATCGGCGTTCGCGATCTCCTGCGTTTCGAGGTACTCTAAATTAACACCGGCACGGGCCGCGCGGGCAGGCAAATCCGACATGCGGCGCGGGTCGATGTCATGGGCAAAAACATGACGTTCTTGCTGTGCAGCCAATGCAAGCGCTTTCCCGCCGCCACCTGCACAGTAATCCAACACCCGATTGCCAGGCGGGATCTGCGCAACCACCGCCTGACTTGCGGCATCCTGAAGCTCTACCAGTCCATCCTGATAGGCAGGTGAGTTACGGATTTTGCGCGCGCCTTCGATCACGGTCAAAGCCGTGTCACAAAGGGGATTTTCCTTGGTTTCAACGCCTTGTTCGAGAAGCGTCAGTCGTATCTCCTCGCGCTTTGCTTTTGCAGAATTGACCCGTAAGAACACCGGTGCCCGTTGCTGCAAAGCATAGGCGACTGCCTCCGCCTCTTTGCCCAAGGCATCTTCAAAACGAGGGATCAGCCAATCGGGCAGATTCCATAATGTGCCTTGATCTGTTGGCGCTTCGGGAAAGTCCCGTTCTTGGGCGGAAAGCGGTGCCGGACCATGCCCTTCCCCGGAAAACAACATATCCAGATCAGCGCCTTGCAGGTGCAACAAGCCAATCATCAACGCGCGGGGCGCATCGCTGCGGCCGAAATGTGCGGCGATGCGCCGGCACCGCAAGACATCAAAGACATGATCACGGATCGCCGCACGGTCCTTGGAACCGGCAAAGCGACTGCGCCGTGCCCATCTTGTCAACGCCTGTTCTGCGGCCAGACCACCAGCCATATCGTGCAATATCTCAATGGCCGCTGCGACCCGTGCTGCGGCGATCATACTTCGTGTACCAGTTCAGGTGTGGTCTTTAAGGCGCAGAACATAAACACTTATCCAATTCTATAGTTTGGGCTTTCGCGGGTGATCTGAACGTCATGTACATGGCTTTCTTTCAAGCCCGCACCTGTGATCCGCACGAATTTACAATTCTTGCGCATCTCCGGAACGGTGGCACATCCGGTATATCCCATCGCGGCGCGCAAGCCGCCAACCAGTTGGTGCACCACGGCTCCGGCACTGCCCTTATAGGGCACCTGACCTTCGATACCTTCCGGGACCAGCTTGTCACTTGCGGCGTCTTTCTGGAAATACCGGTCCGCGGAACCACGCGCCATAGCCCCCAAAGATCCCATGCCACGGTAGCTTTTGAAACTGCGACCTTGGTACAGGATCACTTCTCCGGGGCTTTCGTCCGTGCCTGCAATCATCGAGCCGACCATGGCGCAGGACGCCCCTGCCGCAATCGCCTTGGCGAAATCGCCAGAAAATTTGATGCCACCGTCAGCGATCACCGGAATGTCGCCCGCTGCAGACGCACAATCCATGATCGCGGTCAGTTGCGGCACACCGACGCCTGCGACCATGCGTGTGGTGCAGATCGAGCCGGGGCCAATGCCGACTTTTATCCCGTCGGCCCCTGCATCAATCAGCGCCCGTGTTGCTTCTCCGGTTGCCACATTGCCTGCCACAACTTGCACTTCGTTGGAGAGCGCTTTGGCGCGGGTCACGGCATGGGCGACCCCTTCGGAATGGCCGTGGGCGGTGTCGATCACAATCATATCGACGCCTGCTTCGACCAAGGCTTGTGAACGTTCAAATCCTGCATCGCCCACGGTTGTTGCTGCCGCAACGCGCAAACGCCCCAGATCGTCCTTACAGGCGGTCGGATTCAGCACCGATTGTTCGCTGTCTTTCAGGGTCAGCAATCCCGTCAAAACGCCCTGCCCGTCGGTCACTAGCAGTTTTTCGATCCGGCGGGCTTTCATCAAACTCAGCGCCTCACCCCGATCTGCCGGTTCCATCAAGATGGCAAGGTTTTCGTTTGTCATCATATGCTTGACCGGTGTCGCGTCATCAGAGGCAAAGCGCATGTCGCGGTTGGTCACTATGCCCAACACGCGGCCCTTTTCATCCACAACCGGAAAGCCGGTCACGTTGTAACGTTCCTGCAACGCCTTGGCATCGGCCAGCGTTTGATCCGGTGTCAGGGTGATCGGGCTGTAGACAATGCCGCTTTCAAACCGCTTTACGCGGCGCACTTCGCGGGCCTGTTGTTCAATATCGAGATTGCGGTGGACCACACCCATGCCCCCCGCCTGCGCCATGGCAATGGCCATGCGGCCCTCGGTCACGGTGTCCATGGCCGAACTCAGCAACGGGATGTTCAATGCGATGGACTTGGTCACATGGGTGCGCGTGTCTGCCGTTGAGGGCAGCACCGAAGACGCCCCCGGCACAAGCAACACATCATCAAAGGTAAAGGCCTCACGAATTTCCATTTTGCACCTCTGGCTTATGGCTTCATTTGGCAATTTCCTATTTCACGGACTGCGGGCGATGGAAAGGGTGATTTCAGCCATATTTCGGCCCTGCGCTTGTATTGGCGCATGGTTTGGGGAAAGCTGCTTGAGAATTGCGAGGAGCGGAGTTGAGAATGGCGAATAACGAATATGATTCAGGGCGATTGAACCTGCCATTTGTAGGTATTTCGACCTTTGGTAAACGCCCTTACGAGCCGGATTGGGATGCTTTGGATGCGGATGTGGCAATCCTTGGCGCGCCTTATGACGCGGGCACACAATTTCGCGCCGGAGCGCGGTTCGGGCCACGTGGCGTGCGCGAGGCCTCAACTCTGTTCAGCTTTGGTCATGGTGGAGCCTATGACCACGAGGATGATGTGACATATTTGGGCAGCGACATTAACATCGTTGATATCGGGGATGCGGACATTGTGCACACCGATACCGAAGCCAGCCACGCCAATATCGAAAAAGGGGTGCGTGCGATTCTGGATGCGGGTGCCCTGCCGGTTGTCATTGGCGGCGATCATTCGATCAACATTCCCTGTATTCGGGCCTTTGAGGGGCAAGGTGATATCCATATCCTGCAAATCGACGCGCATCTGGATTTTGTCGATGTGCGTCATGGCGTGCGGCATGGTCATGGAAACCCCCTGCGCCGGGCGGCGGAAAAGGACTATGTGACGGGCCAGACCCAAGTCGGCATCCGGAATGTCAGTTCCACCAGCAAGGAAGGCTATGACGCGGCCCGCGAAATGGGGTCCGACATCATCTCCGTGCGTCAGGCCCGCGAATTGGGTGTGCGCGGCGTGCTGGAACATATTCCTGTTGGCGCGCGGCTATATGTGACAATCGACATCGACGGTTTCTGCCCCTCCATTGCGCCCGGCACGGGTACACCGTCCCACGGCGGGTTCCTTTATTATGAAGTGCTGGAGCTGTTGCAGGGCGCGGCGGAACGGCACGAGATTGTTGGCATTGATCTGGTGGAAGTGGCACCGGATTATGATCCCACAGGGTCCACTTCTATTCTAGCGGCTCAGGTGCTCTTGAACTTCTTGGGCTTCATTTTCCATGCACGTAGCCAACTTTAAGGCCCTCTGAAAAGCGGACCGCAAAAAACAAAACCCCCGCCGCCAATTGGCCACGGGGGTTTCGAAAGTCTCAGAATTGAAAGCGTTACTTAAATCACCCTTCCCGCTCGAGCTTCTTGCGTGCCAATTTACGGGCACGACGGATCGCTTCAGCTTTCTGACGCGCTTTTTTCTCGGACGGTTTCTCGAAATGCTGCTTGAGCTTCATTTCGCGGAACACGCCTTCGCGCTGTAGCTTTTTCTTCAGAGCCCGGAGGGCCTGATCGACATTGTTGTCACGAACACTTACCTGCATGTGGTTTTCACCACCTTTCTAGGATAAAGTTGCAATGATTTGCAGGAACCAGCCCGATAGCAAAGGCTATCCATTTTGTCGAGTCTGTTGTGGTGCGAAAGTGAAACCGCTCAGGTTCTGCCCCCTTCTTGTTCCATTTTGACGGAATTTGGCTGCGGAACGCGTACGGCGCTCACGCAGTGCGTTGCGGCTCATCAAGATAATGAGAAAAATGACGGTGCCAATTGGCCATAAATGACGCCCCTGTCGCGTTTTTTGCCGCTGGCTGGCTTTCGCTCGAACCCGTCCGCGCTATGGTACCTCAAAGACCTTAGGGAATATGGCAATGAGCAGTGATCCACTTGTAATTTTCACCCCGTCCGGCAAGCGCGGGCGTTTTGCACCCGGCACACCGATCCTGACGGCTGCGCGCCAGTTGGGCGTTGATCTGGATTCGGTTTGTGGCGGGCGGGGTATCTGCTCGAAATGCCAGATCACTCCGAGTTACGGGGAATTTTCCAAACACGGTGTGACGGTGCAAGATGATGCCCTGTCCGAATGGAACAGCGTCGAGCAACGCTACAAAGACAAACGCGGCTTGATTGACGGGCGCAGACTGGGCTGTCAGGCGACTGTGCAAGGTGACATCGTCATTGACGTGCCACCCGAAAGCCAGGTGCATAAACAAGTGGTGCGCAAACGTGCCGAGGTGCGCGATATCACCCTGAACCCGTCTACCAAGCTCTATTATGTTGAGGTCGCCGAGCCGGACATGCACGATCCCTCCGGTGATTTTGAACGTTTGCAGGACGCATTGCGGACGCAATGGGAGCTCGACAATGTGTCGGCTGATCTGGGCATCTTGCAAAAGATGCAGCCGATCCTGCGAAAAGGTGAATGGAAAGTTACCGTTGCAGTGCATCTGGGAGATGAGGAAAACCCGCATCGTATCATGCACATCTGGCCTGGCTATTATGACGGCACGGTTTATGGCCTTGCCGTTGACCTTGGTTCGACCACCATCGCTGCACACCTCTGTGATCTGGCGACGGGTGAGGTTGTGGCGTCTTCCGGTGTGATGAACCCACAGATCCGCTTTGGTGAGGATCTGATGAGCCGCGTCAGCTATTCCATGATGAACGCAAACGGCGCGCAGGAAATGACCACGGCGGTGCGTGAGGGCATGAACGGGCTGTTCAGTCAGGTTGCATCAGAAGCGGAGATTGACAAACAGTTGATCGTGGATGCAGTTTTTGTCTGCAACCCTGTGATGCACCATCTGTTTTTGGGCATTGATCCATTTGAACTGGGTCAGGCCCCCTTCGCCCTTGCCACGTCCAACGAAATCCGACTGCGCGCCTGTGATCTTGACCTGAACATTCACCCTTCGGCGCATATTTACCTTCTACCCTGCATTGCGGGGCATGTGGGCGCGGATGCAGCGGCGGTGGCACTGTCCGAGGCACCGGACAAGTCGGATGATCTGGTGCTCGTCGTGGACGTTGGGACAAACGCGGAGATTTTGCTGGGAAACAAGGAAAAGGTGCTGGCCTGTTCCTCGCCCACCGGTCCAGCTTTTGAAGGTGCCCAGATTTCATCCGGCCAGCGTGCCGCCCCCGGCGCGATCGAGCGGGTCGAGATTGATCCGCTTACCAAGGTGCCACGCTTCAAGGTAATCGGGTCCGATCTATGGTCTGACGAAGACGGATTTCGGGAGGCTATTGCTACGACTGGGGTCACGGGCATCTGTGGTTCAGGCATCATCGAGATGGTTGCAGAAATGCGCATCCATGGCATCGTCGATGCCCCCG
Organism: uncultured Sulfitobacter sp.; assembly: GCA_947501805.1. GTDB lineage: Bacteria > Pseudomonadota > Alphaproteobacteria > Rhodobacterales > Rhodobacteraceae > Sulfitobacter. The sequence continues at coordinate 101,657 of CANMXJ010000004.1, forward strand.
GTCTGATTGGCACTGCCGGACAGACACAATCCGCCAATGTTTTCGCGGACGGGCGCACAAACTCCTATCTTGTGTATGATGGCACTGCGGATGGCGGCCCCAAAATCACTGTCACCAACCGCGACATACGCGAAATCCAGATGGCCAAGGCGGCGCTTTATTCGGGTGCGCGGCTATTAATGGACAAATTCGGCGTGGATAAGGTGGACCGTGTTGTGCTGGCGGGTGCATTTGGTGCGCATATCAGCACCAAACACGCAATGGTGCTGGGTATGATTCCCGACTGTCCGCTGGATAAGGTCACATCTGCGGGCAACGCCGCTGGAACTGGCGCACGCATCGCCCTGCTGAACACCGAAGCGCGGGCTGAGATCGAACAGACCGTGCGCGACATCCACAAGATCGAAACGGCCATTGAGCCCCGCTTTCAGGAGCATTTTGTAAACGCCTCTGCCATACCCAATGCGGTTGAACCGTTTCCAATTCTGAATTCCATCGTGACCCTGCCAACCCAGACGTTTAACACAGGCGGTGACAGTGCCGAAGGCGGCAGCCGCCGTAGAAGGAAGCGTGGATGAGCCGCGACAACGCAGAACAGCGCGAATTCTGGTCAGATCAGGTTGGTGCAACTTGGGTTGCGCAAATGGCTGTCATGGATGCGACATTTGCTCCTGTTCTGGAAGGTGTCTTGAGCCGCGCGGCCCTTCAACACGGTGAACGTGTTCTGGATATCGGATGTGGTGCGGGCACAAGTTCGATTGCGGCCGGTGCGCGCGTCGGCACTGACGGAGAGGTTCTTGGGGCTGATATTTCCCATCCCCTACTCGACGTGGCCGCGCAACGCACGGCGGACCTGCCCCATGTCCGGTTTGTGTGCGAGGACGCCCAAACATTCGCGTTCCAACGGAACCACTACGACAGCATGATTTCGCGTTTCGGTGTGATGTTCTTTGCCGATCCGGTTGCCGCGTTTGCCAATATCGCGACTTCATTGCGTCCTGCGGGCCGGATGGCTTTTGCGACATGGGGCGCAATTCCCGAGAACCCTTGGTTTACCCTGCCGGCGCGGGTTGCCAAATCCGTGCTTGGCTCGATGCCAAAATCCGACCCCGATGCGCCCGGCCCCTTTGCGCTGCGCGATCCCGCCCGAATTGAGGCAATTTTGCAAGGCGCTGGTCTTTGCGATTTTGTCGTGCAAACTGCTCATTTGGATCTTACGCCGGATGGTGATGCGCGGGATGTTGCAGATAGCTTTTGTGCAATTGGCCCTGTCCAGAATGCGTTGAGCTATTTCGATGCAAGTGAAGCGGACCGTGCCAAGGTGATCGAGCACCTAATTCAGTCGCTAAAGCCCCATGAAACGGCGACCGGTGTGCGCATTCCTGCGCAGATCAATTTTGTCACCGCGACCAAACCCGCTTGACGCCCCGCACCCCGCGTCTTATCTCAAAGACAGGGCACGCGGGTATGGTGAAAAGGTATCACGGCAGCTTCCCAAGCTTTAGTTACGAGTTCGATTCTCGTTACCCGCTCCATCTCTGATCTCGTCCAGACCATCTTGCGGCGCACGCTCCAGCGCCTCTCTTGTGTCTTTGAGGGTTTTCAGGAAACGCTGGCTTGCCTTGATCCGTGCAGTGACTTCGTCGATCTTGGTATCGAGGAATCCAGTGCAGCTGTCAGCGCCATCTTGCGCCATGAATTGACCCAGAAACATGGTGATATCAGCAATGGACAGCCCTGCCGCTTGTGCGTCGCGGATCACATCCAACGTTAGCAATGCGTCTTCGGAATAGATACGGTATTTGTTGTCCGCTGCGCGGTCCACATTTGATTGGATTAAACCGTGCCGTTCATAAAACCGGATTGTGTCGCGGCTGATTTTCGCCCTTTTTGCAAGTTCACCGATACGCATGGAGTCTCCAAAACCATTGACAGTGGTCCATGGTTTATAGTTTAATTGCATAAAGAGTACAATCCGAAACGGTAATCTGTTCCCAGTTGTGCAAAGGATGCGCAGGATGAGCGTGGCATGAAAAAGACCGATTTCAAGAAAAGCCTCAAACACCTCTATGCTCCGCCAGCTGATGATTTTGTCGAGGTGGATGTGGTGCCGATGTCCTTTGTCAAAGTGGATGGCGCGGGAGATCCCAACGTCGCCGATGCTTACCAACTGGCCGTCAAAAGTCTTTATGGTGTTGGGTACGCGATGAAATTTTCGGCAAAGGCTGTCCTTGGTCGCGATTATGTGGTGCCGCCCCTTGAATGGCTGTGGTGGGCCGCCGACCCAAATGTTTTTGTCAAATGCCAAAAGGAACAATGGCAGTGGACTATGATGCTGATGGTGCCGGATTTTGTCAAACGGGATATGTTTGATGCAGGCGTTGCCAAGACCCGCGCCAAGCTCGGTGCCTTGCCCGATAGTCTCCGGTTTGAGTTATTTGACGAGGGGCGTTGTCTGCAGATCATGCACATCGGAAGTTACGATAGCGAAGGGCCGACCCTTGCCAGACTACATGACCAAATCATGCCGGAGCGTGGTCTGATCTTTAACGGACCACATCACGAGATTTATCTGAGCGATCCGCGCAGGACGCTGCCCCAAAAGCTGAAGACGATCCTGCGCCAGCCAGTGCGCCCGCTGGACGGTGTCTAAAAACACGAAGGAAAAGACCGTGGCCAAGTCATGCCAAAGCTGTGGAATGCCATTAAACAAAGACCCGCAAGGAGGCGGCACCGAGGTGGACGGCACCCTGAGCAAAACCTATTGCTCGATCTGCTATGACGCGGGCGCGTTCCGGCATCCGAATGTTACGGTGACAGAGTTCCAGCACCATTGCGTCGAGGCTCTGATGCGATCGGGAATGCCCAAGATTATGGCGTGGTTGTTTACCCGTGGCATTCCAAAACTTGACCGCTGGAACGGAGCCTGAGACCCCTACCCGATCAGTACCTCGCCAAATTCCTCTCGAAGGTTGCGCTTTAGCACTTTTCCGGTCGCATTGCGCGGCAGGACATCGGTAAAAACAACACGGTCCGGCACCTGCCACTTGGCAATCTTGCCGTCAAAGAAATCGAGCAGTTCCTTTTCGGTTGGCTCTTGGCCTTCGGCTTTGACCGCGACAAGCACGGGACGTTCGTCCCATTTTTCGTGCCGTGCGCCAATGACCGCAGCATCTGCCAGTTTCGGGTGGGCAATGGCGATGTTTTCCAACTCGACCGAACTGATCCATTCACCGCCTGATTTGATGATATCCTTGGAGCGGTCCTTAATCGTGATATACCCGTCGGGATCCATTGTTGCCACGTCACCGGTATCAAACCAGCCGTTTGTGAGGGTCTCTTCGGTGGTGGAGCGGAAATAGGCGTCTAGAATCCAGTGACCCCGCGTGACCAGATCACCTTGCGCAACGCCATCATGGGGCAATGGATTGCCGTCATCATCGAGAATTTCCAGCTCAACCCCGAATACCGGACGCCCCTGATTTTCGCGCAGGCGGTGCTGCTCCTGCATTGGCAAGGCACTGTGTTTGGCAAGTGGTTGGTTGACCGACCCCAGCGGCGACATTTCCGTCATGCCCCACGCGTGGATCGTGTCGACGCCGTATTCCTCGCGAAAGGCCGTGATCATTGAGGGAGGACAGGCAGAGCCGCCGACAACCGTGCGTTTTAGCGTCGCCAGTTTGCTGCCGATCTTTTTGGCCTCGCCCAAAAGGCCCAGCCAGATGGTCGGCACGCCCAAGGCCAGCGTGACCTTGTAGGTGTCGATCAGTTTGACCAGAGACGGCCCGTCAAGACCCGGTCCCGGCATCACCATCCGCGCCCCTGCCATCGCACAGCCATAGGGTGAGCCCCATGCGTTTACATGGAACATCGGGACCACCGGCAGCACGATTTCTGTAGCGGATATCGAGACTGAATCGGCCATGTTGATGCCGAAGGAGTGCAAGACAGTGGAGCGATGTGAGTAAAGGACACCCTTGGGGTTTCCCGTGGTTCCTGAAGTATAACAAAGGCTTGAGGCCGTATATTCATCCATTTCAGGCCACTGGTAATCAGGGTCACCCGCCGCAATCACATCGTCGTAGAATTTCAGCCCCGGCAAGGCCTTGGCGGCCTCTTCATCACGGCCTTCCATCAGCACGATATGTTCCAGATGTTCCAGTTTGTCGCGGATCGCGGCGACCAGCGGGACAAAGGTTTTGTCAATGAACAAGACCTTATCCTCGGCATGGTTCAGGATATAGACAAGCTGTTCGGGGAACAGGCGCGGGTTGATGGTGTGGCAGACAAAGCCGCCTCCCGAAACGCCAAAGTAGATTTCCAGATGTCGCCGGTTGTTCCATGCAATTGTTCCGCAACGTGTTTGAGGGTCAAGCCCCAGCCCTTCCAAAGCGGACGCGAGCCGTCGGGAATTTTCGCCCACTTGACGCCATGAGGTTTCCTCGACCCCGCCGCCGGTGTTTACAGAATAGATTTCCGCCGCCCCATGGTAGCGTTCGGCATGGGTAATCAGGCTTGATATCAGCAGCGGTTGGGTCATCATTTGGCCAAGCATTGCGGGTCCTCCTCAGGCGATTTTTGCCCAGCTTGGACAATGCGGTGCGCTGTTGCAAGTGGGGCATCATGAACCTAACGTCACGCTGCAATGCAGCGGCCCCTTGCAGGGGCAACCTTCGCAAAAGGATAGCCATATGAGTATTACGATCCGCCCCCTGACCGCCGAAGATCGCAGCGCGTGGGACGCGTTGTTCCAAGGATACGCGGCTTTCTACAAGGTCGAGCAGACTGCTGAAATGCGCGACATCGTCTTTGGGTGGTTGATGGACGAAACCCGTGAGAGTTATTGCCTGTTGGCAAGCGACGAAGATGGCACGGTGATTGGGCTGACGCATTTTCGACCGTTTGTAAGCCACCTGCGCGCCCTCACCAATTGTTTTCTGGATGATTTGTTTGTCGATCCCAAGGCACGCGGATCAGGGGCTGCAGAGGCGTTGATCAAGGGTGTGGCCGATGTTGCCCGCGCCAGAGGCTGGGACACCGTGCGCTGGATCACAGCGGACGACAATTATCGCGGGCGCGGCGTTTATGACAAACTCGCAACCCGCACCATGTGGATCACTTACGATATGAAGCCCTAATCACGGTGCCGGATCAGATAGTCTACAAGGGCGGCGGTGGAGCCGTCTTTGCCGCCCGTCGTTTCACGGCCTTCGATCACTGGTTGTAATGAGGTCGCCAATTCCTTGCCAAGCTCTACACCCCATTGATCATAGGAATTGATCCCAAGAATCACACCTTCGACAAACACGCGGTGTTCATAGAGCGCGATGATCTGCCCCAGTGTGTAGGGTGTCAGGCGTTCATAGACCAAGGTGGTTGAAGGGCGATTGCCGGGAAAGACGCGGTGGGCGGCCTGGCGTTCCAATTCATCACCGCTCAGCCCTTTGGCCTGCATCAATTTGCGGGCCTGAGTGAGCGAGCGGCCCCGCATCAACGCCTCTGACTGGGCAAGACAATTGGCCATCAACAGATGGTGATGGTGGGCCAGTTCCGGTTCGTGTCCGTTTGCCGCAATCATGAATTCGCAGGGGATCACGCGGGTACCCTGATGGATCAGTTGGTAAAAAGCATGTTGTCCGTTGGTGCCTGCTGCGCCCCAGACCACCGGACCTGTATTCTGATCGCAATCCGTGCCGTCTATCTGAACGCGCTTGCCGTTTGATTCCATTTCAAGTTGTTGAAAATAATCGGGCAAAAGCGACAGGCGTTGATCATAAGGCAGCACTGCGCGGGTGGCATATCCGCAAATCTGGTTGTGCCAGATCCCGACCAGCGCCAGCATGACCGGCATGTTCTCAAGCGGCTCGGCTGCGCGGAAATGCACGTCCATTGCCTGTGCACCGCGCAAGAAAGCGTCAAAGCCCTGTGGCCCAATAGCAATCATCAAGGACAGGCCGATTGGTCCCCAAACGGAGTAACGTCCGCCCACCCAATCCTCAAAGCCAAAGACCTGTGCAGGAGTGATGCCAAAATCCGCCGTCTTGTCTTCGGCAGTGCTCAGGGCGGCAAATTGCACCGAAGGATCGCCCCCATGATCCAGCATCCATGCCCGTGCTGTGCGGGCGTTGGTCATGGTTTCGATGGTTGTGAAGGTCTTGGAGGCGACGATGACAAGCGTGGTTTTTGCGTCCAGCCCGCGCAGGGTATCCGCGATATGTGCGCCGTCCACGTTGGATACAAAATGGCAGCGCGGCCCGTCGTGATAGGGTGCAAGGGCGGCCACGGCCATGGCCGGACCCAGATCTGAACCGCCGATGCCAATGTTAACCACATCCGTGATATCGCCCGCGCGGATTTTATCGCTAAAGGCACGCATCCGGCCAAGAGTGGCAAGAATACCGGGCATGACATCTACGCCTTCAGAAATCACCGGAGCGCCATCAAGGTTGCGCAGCGCGGTATGCAAGACTGCCCGCCCTTCGGTTTCGTTGATCTTTTCACCATTGAACATCGCGTCACGCTTGGCTGCGACACCAGCCGCCCCGGCGAGTGCGACAAGATCGGCGCGGGTGTCATGATCAATGTTGGTTTTGGCATAGTCCAAAGCCATGTCTTGCGTTTGAACGGTGAAATCTTGCGTGCGTCCCGCATCCTCGAACAATGCGAGGATCGGGCGATCCTCGATGCCTTCGTGGCGAGTGCGTAATGTACTCCAGATATCCATTATGCTGCCCAATGTACTGTTGCATTGCCCAGAACGGCAGCGATGGGTGCCTCTTCGGGTGGCAAGGATTGCGCGCGTTCCAACGCGTCGCGTTTCTCGTTTCCAAAAATAACAAGATGGCTGGACATCGCGCCTTTTAGCGCATGCGCTGGCAAGGTCACCCGCGCCATGTCCTGGGTTTTGGGGTGCACCGGACACAGGAGCGGCGCATCAGCCGCAAGTGCAGCCTCAAGCCCGTCGCCCCCCGGAAACAACGAAGCCGTATGCATGTCGGTTCCCATGCCCAGCATCAAGACCGAAATGGGCATTTCACCTGTCAATGTGCCCGCCACCTCCTCACAGCCTTCAGCCGGAGATTTTCCGGGCCTGAAATACGGAATAAACGTCGCCGCCGTCGCCTTACCTGTCAACAGGTGCCGTTTGACCAGCCGCGCATTGGAATGGGTGTTGTCTTCATCCACCCAGCGTTCGTCCGTGAGCATCACATGCACCCGGTTCCAATCGAGATCGACCGCGCTCATCATGTCAAAGATCGGGGCGGGGGTGGTGCCGCCGGGCACGGCAAAGGTGGCATGATCATGCATCGTCAGGGTTTCACGCAAAGCACCGGCAAGAATGTTTGCCACATCCATTACCAGCATTTCCTGATCTGCATATTCGATAAACTTCATGGTGAAACCTCGCGCCAGTTGCGACCATCGCGTCGCATCATTTCTTGGGAATCTGTTGTGCCGTCTGATCCGCTCTCATAGGGTTTGGGGACATCGCCTCTGGCTTCCCAGCCATGGATGATCGGATCGGTCCATGCCCATGCTGCTTCAACCTCGTCGCCGCGCATGAACAACGTCTGGTTACCGCGGATGACATCCATGATCAGGCGCTCATAGGCATCCACATGTTCCGCACCCTCCCCCAGAGCTTCGGAAAAGGTCATATCAAGTGGCACGTCAATCAGGCGCATGCCACCCGGTCCCGGCTCCTTGATTGTCACACCAAGGGTGATCCCCTCATTGGGTTGCAGGCGGATTGACAGCACATTGCGGTGTTGGCCCGCCTCGGCCCCGAAGATCGAATGCGGGGTCTCTTTGAACACCACGGTGATTTCCGAACTGCGCGCCGACATCCGTTTGCCCGTGCGCAGATAAAAGGGTGTGCCGGACCAGCGCCAGTTGCTGATCTGGGTCTTGAGCGCGATGAAACTCTCGGTCTTGGAGCGCGGATCCCCTACAGCTTCGCGGTAGCTTGGGTGCGCCCCCGCGTTCCCCTTTTCTGCTTCATATTGGCCGCGGACAACATGATGTGGCAGGACCGGATCAAGAGCGCGGATCACCTTGAGCTTTTCGTCGCGCACAGCGTCAGGGTCAAAACGCGCAGGCGGTTCCATAGCGATCAGGCATAACAACTGCATCAGGTGGTTCTGTACCATGTCGCGCATCGCGCCGGATTTGTCATAATATTCGCCCCTGCCCCCGACGCCGACAGTTTCGGCCACGGTGATCTGGATATGATCGACGTATTGCGCATTCCAAAGCGGTTCAAACAGCATATTGCCAAAGCGCACAGCCATGAGGTTTTGCACGGTCTCTTTGCCGAGGTAGTGATCAATTCGGTAGACTTGGCTTTCGCTGAAATACTTTGCCAAAGTCGCGTTCAATGTACGGGCGGTTTCAAGGTCGCGTCCAAACGGCTTTTCAACGACAATACGGGCATCCTGATCAGCCATGCCCCACCGCTGCAACCGCTCTGCCAGATCCCCGAAAAGTGCGGGTGAGACTGAGAAATAGTAAGCTTCGACCTTGCCGGTGCCTTTCATGATCTCTTGTAAGGCGGCCCATCCGGTGTCGCCACGCGCATCAATGGCAACATAGGAAACCTGCCCGAGGAACGCTTTAAGCTTTGCTTCTGGCGGTGTGTGTTCACTGCCGAATTCGGCAATCGCTTCGGCGACCATCTTGCGGTAGCCCGCATCATCCAGATCGGTGCGCGCGGCACCGATGATGCGCGCACTTGCAGGCATCTGGCCAGCACAAAAACGGCGAAACAGCCCCGGCAGGATCTTGCGCCGCGCCAGATCACCGGTCCCCCCAAAGATGACCAGATCGAAGGGATCAACCTGAATTACGCGGGACACCATATGCGGTATCCCCTCTTGATGTTTCGTCATTTTTACCCTGCCTCAGACATCCAAGCACCCTGTTCAACGACATCCGAGTCGTGATGTTAGCGTTAACATAGCCGTATACTGGCACATCACAAGGGCGTGCTTGAACAGGTTCGGGGTCTTTTCAATCGTCTGTTGATACCTTAGCACACAACACAACATGAACGGCCATGAAACAAGCGATAATCATGGGATACAGGGACGGATAGCAGTCATGAAAGACCTCGACGCAGGCAGTAAGGATGCCAATATCGGCAAGTTTGTCGACCCTGCCCTGACAGCCACGGGTGAGGCGCGTGCGACGGTGGCATTAACCAATCCGCAGACCTTGTGGTTCAACACCGGCACGCTGTGCAACATCGAATGTGTGAATTGTTATATCGCGTCAAGCCCGAGTAATGACGCGTTGGTTTACATCACGGCGGACGAGGTGCGTGACTATCTGGACCAGATAAAGTCCCGCAATTGGCCAGTGACAGAGATCGCATTTACCGGTGGTGAGCCGTTTATGAATCCGGACATGATTGCCATGACCGAAGTCGCATTGGAGCGCGGTTTTGACGTGCTGATCCTGACCAATGCGATGCGCCCGATGATGCGAAAAACCATGCAACAAGGCCTGTTGCGCCTGAACGCTGCGTATCCGGGCAAGCTTACCCTGCGTATCTCCGTTGATCATTACCGTGTCGAATTCCATGATGCAGAGCGCGGCGCGGGGGCCTTTGCCAAGACACTGGCAGGCATGCATTGGCTGCGCGACAACGGTATGCGTATGGCGGTGGCTGGCCGTTCCGTCTTTGGCGACACAGATGAGGACAGTCGCGCCGGATATGCCGCGTTCTTTGACGCACACAACTTCGACATTGATGCACAAAACCCCGCGATGACTGTGCTTTTCCCAGAAATGGACGAAAGCGTCGAAGTGCCAGAAATAACAACGGCCTGTTGGGGCATACTGGATAAATCACCAGATGCGGTCATGTGCGCCTCTTCGCGCATGGTGGTCAAACGCAAGGGAGCCGAGAAACCTGCCGTTCTGGCCTGCACGTTGCTGCCCTATGCGCCGGAATTCGAATTGGGCAACACCTTGGAGGAGGCCGAAAAAGATGTCGCCCTCAACCACCCCCACTGTGCCAAGTTCTGTGTCTTGGGCGGGGCAAGCTGCTCCGCTTAAACCAGCCGGATCACATGGCCCTCGCGCGGATCAGCGGTGCCGCTGGCCAATGCGCCGTAAACTGCGGGTGCGGCCGATAGACCTTGGTGCACCTTTACCGTTAACCAGTCTGACGCTTTGAGTGACACACGTTGCACCGCCTCGCCGATCCTGCGATCAATTTCGCCCGGTCCCCACTCATCGCGCCGTTTGGCAATCTGGGCGGGCGCAAAAAAGAACTCCGGCTTCACACCTTCAAGCACCACTTCCGGGTTGAATGCATCCCAGTGGCTGATGCCCACCGCAGCCGAGTGTTTCAATGTGGCCCCTAGATGGGAATGGAGCGCGGATTTGACCTGTGCGTTGCCAGCCATATCGACATAGACCGAAGCGCCGTGCGGCAATTGCGCGATTTCATCATAACTCAGTACAGAATCGCAGGCACCCAAACCTTCCACAAAGCCGCGATTGGCATCAGAGGTAAGGCCGATAATTTTGAACGACCGTTTCTTGTTTTCGGCGAGGTATTTGCACAGTCCCAGTCCGGTCTTTGAAGATGCACTGCCGACGATGATCTGGTCTGCGCCGAAATAGGCGTTGTCGTCGAGCCAATCGGACAGCAAATACGACGTTGCCAGAAGCGGTTGTAGCAAAGCTCGCAGATGATCTTGCTCGGGCGTGCTGTCTCCTACAGGGACGTAAGAATTATACACCGCAGGAAGATCACGGCGGTGAGCGGCGACATCGGTGACATTGCCGCGTGACGAGACCTCGGGTGTAATGACCAATTGCTCGGCCATCGGGTAAAACCCGTAAAGTCGGGTACCTTCCTTCAACGTCCCGGCGCGGCTTTCAACCACTTTGGCGACGCCCCAAACAGGCACAATGCCCTGACCTGTGACAGTGCTTGGAAAGAACTTCCAATACCCGATTGCAAAGCCGGACGCGGCATAGGTGACATTGTTCGCAGTCAGGGCGAAACTTTCCAATGCAAGGCGTGCCTCGCCCTCCTTTAGTTCGGGCGATTCAATGTTGTCGGTCTGTGTTTTTGTGATCTGCTGTTGGTCAACCAATATCCGCTGCATCATTATTCCTCCTGCATTTATTGCAGCCTAACCGAGCTGAAGCACAAAGCGCCCCCAAAAAGAACCGACGTTGCGGCACGCATTGTTGGTGTGGCGGGGGCAGAGTGTTGCGCTAGTTGCGCCACAGGCATTGCACCTTATCTGCGCTCTCTGCTATATCTCACCGCAATATATAGATCTCATCAAAAGCCGAGCAGACAACGTGAGCGACACGCCAGAAACCCCTGAAAACGATGATGAAAACCTGCCTGAACGTCCTGTATATGACGGTCCGTCGGTTACCATCGAACACGAGATGCGCACGTCCTATCTGGACTATGCCATGTCCGTTATCGTTTCCCGTGCGATTCCAGACCTGCGTGACGGTCTGAAACCCGTTCATCGCCGCATTATTTACTCGATGTACGAAAAAGGGATTACGCACGACAAGTCCTACCGCAAGTCGGCGAAATCCGTTGGTGACGTGATGGGTTCTTATCACCCGCATGGTGATTCCGCGATTTATGATGCGCTTGTGCGCATGGCCCAAGACTTCTCCATGTCGCTGCCGCTGATTGACGGTCAGGGCAACTTTGGCTCCATGGACGGTGATAGCGCCGCTGCGATGCGCTACACGGAATCCCGCCTCGCCAAGGTCGCGTCCTTTATGACGTCCGATCTGGATAAAGACACTGTTGATTTCATCGACAATTATGACGGTAAGGAAAAAGAGCCTTCTGTCCTCCCTGCCCGTTTCCCCAACATGCTGGTGAACGGTGCTGGTGGTATCGCGGTCGGTATGGCCACAAACATCCCGCCACATAACCTGGGCGAAGTGATTGATGCCACGCTGGCGCTGATCGAAGAACCCGATCTGACCTCGGAACAGTTGATCGACTACATTCCCGGTCCTGATTTCCCGACTGGCGGCATCATGCTGGGCCGTTCAGGTGCGCGCAAAGCCTACCTCGAGGGTCGCGGTTCCGTTGTGGTGCGTGCCAAAACGCGGGTGGAAGAAATTCGCAAAGACCGTTGGGCAATTGTCATCGACGAAATCCCCTATCAGGTCAACAAATCCACGATGATCGAAAAGATCGCTGAACAGGTGCGCGAGAAAAAGATCGACGGCATCGCGCATGTGCAAGACGAAAGTGATCGCAACGGTGTGCGTGTTGTTGTCGAACTCAAGCGCGACGCAACGGCCGAGGTGGTGATGAACCAGCTGTTCCGTTTCACCACGATGCAAACCTATTTCGGCTGTAACATGCTGGCCCTGAACGGTGGCCGTCCCGAAACGCTGACCCTGCGCCGTTTCCTGACGTCTTTCATCGACTTCCGCGAAGAAGTCGTGGCCCGTCGCACCGCGTTCCTGTTGCGCAAAGCACGTGAGCGCAGCCATATTCTGTGCGGTCTGGCCGTGGCGGTTACGAACATTGACGAAGTTGTCGCGACCATCCGATCTTCGGCGGACGCAAGTGAAGCGCGTGAAAAACTGATGACGCGGCGCTGGCCTGCGCAAGATATTTTGCCCTACATCGCGTTGATCGACGATCCGACCCATACGGCGAACGATGATGGCACCTATAACCTATCCGAGACACAGGCCCGCGCCATTCTTGAATTGCGTCTGCAACGCCTGACGCAAATTGGTGTCAAAGAAGTTACCGACGAGTTGGAAGAACTTGCAGGCAAGATCAAGGAATACCTTGAAATCCTTGGCTCGCGTGAGCGCATTATGGCGATCATCACCGATGAACTTGTTGAAGTAAAAGACCAATTCGCCGTTCCGCGCCGCACAGAGATCGTGGACTGGTCCGGCGATATGGAAGACGAAGACCTGATCGCGCGTGAAGACATGGTTGTGACCGTAACGTCGGGTGGCTACATCAAACGCACGCCACTTGTTGATTTCCGCAGCCAACGTCGCGGCGGCAAAGGTGTATCCGGCATGGCAACAAAAGAAGAGGATGTCGTAACGACCCTCTTTGTTGCTAACACCCATACACAACTGTTGTTCTTCACTACGGACGGCATGGTCTACAAACTTAAGACATGGCGTTTGCCCCAAGGCGGGCGCACTGCCAAAGGCAAGGCGATTGTGAATATCCTGCCCATTCCGACGGGGGTGTCTGTCGCCGATATCATGCCGGTGGATCGCGATGAAAAAGAATGGGATGACTTGCAGGTTGTCTTTGCGACCTCTGCCGGAACGGTGCGGCGCAACAAGTTGTCGGATTTCACCAACGTGATGCGCAATGGCAAAATTGCGATGAAATTCGAGGATGATCATGCCGACACCACGCTGATCAACGCACGTATCGCGTCGAATGATGATGATGTGATGCTGGTCACAAGCTCGGGTCGTGCGATCCGCTTTCCTGCGACAGACGTGCGCGTATTCAACTCGCGTAACTCTGTTGGTGTACGGGGCGTGAAACTTGGCGCAGACGACAGTGTGGTCTCCATGTCGATCATCCGCCACTTTGATGCGACCTCTGATGAGCGTCAGGCCTATTTGAAAATGCGCCGCGCGATGGCGGGACTTGCAGACGATGCCGAAGGCGCGGACGAGGAAGACGTAAATGCAAATGCGACAATCTCGCCCGAGAAGTATGCAGAGATGTCAGCAGCAGAAAACCTCATCCTGACGATCACGTCAAAAGGGTCCGGCAAGCTGAGTTCCAGCCATGATTACCCTGTGCGCGGTCGTGGCGGTTTGGGCGTTACAGCAATGGATAAAGCCATGCGCGGCGGGTCGATTGTGGCATCTTTCCCTGTGGAAATGGACGATCAGATCATGTTGGCCACCTCCAAGGGCCAGTCGATCCGTGTACCGGTTGAGGGGATTTCATTCCGCTCGCGTTCTGCCGGCGGTGTCAAAGTGTTCAACACGGGCAAAGGCGAAGAAGTTGTGAGTGTCGCCTGGATTGCCGATCAGGGTGACGAAGCTGATTTGGGCGAGGCTGAAACAGAGTAAAACGCAATGGTTCTGCCTCGTGCGCAAATCTGTTAGCGCGAAATAAAAAGGCTCCTGAAATCAGGAGCCTTTTTCAATTTGTCGCCGTCGACAGTTTTACTGGGTGCTGACGGTTGTGTCGTTGTCGTCATTGGTTGCGACGATACCGACAAAAATTACTGCACCAAGACCGGCAACAAGACCAACGCCGCCAAGACCGGTAGCGAACAGGCCACCACCCGCTTCGCTTGCGCCACCTACTTCAATGCAGCTGCGTGTTTTTACACCGTCGATGGTGTTCACGTCAGCAGCGCAATTGTACAGGATGCCATCTTTTGTCAGTTCGACCGGATAGTCAGAGTTTGCGAAAGCCGAGGATGCAGCGACGGAAAGTGCGGCAGCGGCTGTGAGGATTTTTTTCATCAGATTGCTCCTTGGTTAGGTTTGTGTTGGCAATAGGTTAACACTTTGCATCAGATATGAACAGTGGTGCGATTGAAACAGAAAAAGGCCCCCTAATAAGGGAGCCTTTTCCAAAACAAGCGAGGTTTCGCTTAGATTAGTTGGTGCCAACTGTTGTGTTGTCGTCGTCGTCGGCTGCGATCACAGCTACGCCAACAACCAGTGCTGCGATTGCTGCAAGACCTGCGCCGCCTGCAAGACCACCCAGAGCGAAGAGACCGCCACCGGATTCGCTTGCGCCGCCAACTGTGATGCAGTTGCGTGCTTCAACGCCGTCAACCATGACTGAGTCTGCTGCGCAGTTGTACAGAACGCCGTCTTTTGTCATTTCGACAGGGTAATCCGTGCCAGCAAATGTTGCGGAAGCGACAAATGAGAGTGCGGCTGCTGCTGTGATAATCTTTTTCATATTTATTTTCCTAACTGGTGTCCTTGAAAATTTTTATGTCAGTTTAATTCTGTCAGGGAAAGAGTTTTTCGCACAAAAAGGTCACATGCGTCCAGATGTTGTGGCAAAGCAGCAATATCACGCCCCTCACGCACAAAACGGGTGTGTTTTTGTATAAATCGTAAGAAACAATGCCCGAACGAATCGCATCTTTTGTCAAAACAGGCGCTAAAAATGGCTTTGAACAGAGAAATAACGCTCTAACCCTGTCCTGACTGAAGCCCTGCCGCAACCGCAGAATCAATATTTCTGGAACATCCCAGCGGCTGTCAGCATTGCAACAGCCGTTGAGTTTGCTTTGCAAGGTCCAGTGGTGCACATCTTTTCAGTCAAGAACGCATCGGCCAGAACAAGAGTGCGTAAATACCTATAAAGCGGCTTAACGCTTGCCCGCGCGATTGCCGCTCCCTTTCATTTCCAATGCATTAGCGCCGGAGCGGATGTGCCGGAATATTAGCGCAAGCCATAGAGGTCACTAAATTTCGCAGTCAGATAGGACAGAAGGGGTGCTTCGCTGGGTGCCTGCCCGCTCGCACGTTCGATAATATCCTTGGGTTCAAACAAGCCACCGTGTTGTTGCACATTTGTGTGCAGCCATGTGGTCGCGGGGGCGGTTTGTCCTGCAGCCAAATCCACATCCAGATCGGGTTGGTCCGCGCGCAGGGCTTCATGCAGACAACCTGCATAGACATTGCCCAAGGAATAGGTCGGGAAATAGCCGACCAGACCCACGGACCAATGCACGTCCTGCAACACACCGTTCGAGGCCTTGTCTACGCGATAGCCAAAGTCGGCCTCAAAGCGGTCATTCCAGGCCGCTTCCAGATCGCCAACTTGCAGATCATGACTGACCAGCGCACGTTCCAGATCAAAGCGCAGCAGAACGTGCAGGTTGTATTGCAATTCATCTGCTTCGGTGCGAATAAACCCGTCTGATACGCGGTTCACGATCCGGTAGAAGGTTTCCGCATCCGGAACCCCGAAATCACCAAAGGCGTCTTTCATCTGGCCAAACAGCCAACCAGTAAAGGCGCGGCTGCGGCCCAGCTGGTTCTCGTAAATACGGCTTTGGCTTTCGTGCACGCCCATCGACGCGCCCTGCCCCAATGGTGTCAAAAGGTAGTCGCGGTGCACCCCCTGTTCATAGGCGGCATGACCGACCTCGTGAATGGTGGAGTAGAAACAGTTGAACGGATCAATATCGTTTGTTCGCGTGGTGATGCGCACGTCCAAACCTGAGCCCGAAGAAAACGGATGCACGGCCTTGTCCACACGCCCGTGACTCATGTCGTACCCAAAGGTCTTTGCCAATTGGCGCGTCAATTTCATCTGCGCGCCTTCATCAAATGAACCGGATAGCTTTGGCGGCGCTTCGGCCTCGCGCACCGCAGCGCGCAGATCGCTAAGTGCGGGGCGCAAGGCACCGAACATGGCTTCCAGCTCGGCGCCCGTTGTGCCGGGTTCATAGTCTTGCAACATCGCGTCATACACGTCACCGCCCACGGCAAGCGCCTGACCCTCTTCGCGCTTCAGCGACAAGACTTCCGTCAATGTTGGCGCAAAAGCGGCGAAATCATCGTTCGCGCGGGCTTCGGCCCAGGTGCCTTGCGCTTCGGATGTGACACGCGCAATCCGTGCGGCCAAGGCGGCAGGCACTTTGCTCGCACGTTCGAAACTGCGGCGGATATGGCGGATGTTGGCGCGGCCGACATCGTCGAGCGACGTTTCATCAATCGCCGCCAGCCAGTCGCCCACTCTGGGATCCATCCGGCGGGCATGCAGCACGTTTTCCAATGCGGCCATTTCCTCAGCGCGTTGGGGGGCGGCACCGCGCGGCATCACGGTTTCCTGATCCCAGCCCAAACGGCCCATCACTTGCCCCAAGGCTTGCGTGTCGCGCTGGTGCGCCATCAGATCGTCATAGGCTGTCATGTCAGTTTCCTTGGATGCGTGTGGCAATCGGATAGGCGCTGAGGAAGCGTGCGCGCAGGATCAAGCACCAGAGGATCACGGCAAGCGCCTGATGCACAAGGGCGATGTGGGCGGGAGCGGCATAAAGCACCGTGATGATGCCCCAGACGACTTGCAGTGCCAGCACCGCGATCACTGCATTAAAGGCAAAGCGCGTATGGGCATGCGCCGATTTGCGCCCCCGCAGCCAGACGATGATGGCAAAAATGAACAAAAGATAACCGCTCACACGGTGCATGAACTGCACCAGTCCCGGATTTTCAAAAAAATTGCGCCACAGCGGCGTGATGTCAAAGGCATCCGGCGGGAACACCTGCCCTTGCATTAACGGCCAGTCGATAAAATAGCGGCCCGCGTCGATGCCTGCGACCAATGCGCCAAGCAGGATTTGCAGGAAGGAAAAATGCAGCAGGCCCGTGGAAAGACCAAACAGCTTGCCTTCTTTGGCACGGCGCGCCTGCATGAGGTCGCGCTCTTCACGGCCCAGCATGAGGATGTACCACGTGATGAAACCGAGAATGACAAATGCCAGTCCAAGATGCGTTGCCAAACGGTAGCTCTTGACGTCGAGCATACCTTCGCCTGAGGTCACGCCGGAGGCGACCATCCACCAGCCAATCGCACCCTGCGCCCCGCCAAGCGCACCGATCAGGAGCAAGCGCTGCGTCCATCCTGTCGGTATCTGACGGCGGACCGCGAACCACAGGAACCCAAGCGCCCAGACCAGACCAATGACGCGGCCCAGCTGGCGGTGACCCCATTCCCACCAATAGATCACTTTGAAATCAGCCAGTTGCATCCAGGAGTTCTGCAGTTTGAATTCGTCGATCTGCTGGTATTTCTCGAATTCCGACGCCCAGTCGGCATCATTGAGTGGTGGAATGCTGCCCGTGATGGGGCGCCATTCGGTGATCGAGAGTCCGCTGTCCGTCAGCCGCGTCATGCCACCGACGCTGATCATAATGAACACCAGTGCAAACAGGATCATCAGCCAGACGCGCATCGCGCCGCGCCCTGCACTGCGGCCCCGATCAATCACGCCGGTTTGTGCCACGGGCTTGGCCGCCTCGGGGGTGGTGACGTCTTCAAATAGCTTGCGTTTCTCAGCCATGTTTTGCCTCTAAATCGCGGTTTTTCGATAGCTAGGGCAAGTGGCTGGCAAGGTCTAGGGTTGCGCCCGCCAATTGCCTCTTTGTCGCAACCGCTAATCCTCGCCGCGCTCTTTCCAACGCACCATCTGGCGCATCATACCATGCAGCATCTGCACATCGGCGCGTGTGAGCGGCATGCGCGACCACATATTGCGCAGGTTTACTTTCATTGAGGTTTCTTTGTGTGCAGGAAAAAAGAACCCTGCCGCCTCCATGCGTTCCTCATAATGGGTTGCCAGATGCTCGACCTCTTGGCCCGTGGCCCACTCGGTTCCGGCCAATCCATCCTCAACAGCGATAACCTCCCCCGCACCTCGCATCCATTCATAACCGATCAACAGCACACATTGAGCAAGGTTCAAAGATGCAAATGCTGGGTTCACCGGCACCGAGACAATCGCATTGGCCCGTGCAATATCGTCGTTTTCAAGCCCTGCCCGTTCCGGTCCAAACAGCACCGCGACACGTTGACCTTGCGCAATGCGATTGCGCGCCTCGATCATTGCTGCTTCGGGACTGAATACCGGCTTGGTCAGATCCCGATCCCGCGCTGTTGTCGCAAAGACAAAGTCGCAATCCTCTAACGCTGCAGGCAAATCAGGGCAAAGCTGCGCTTCGTCCAGCAACCGCCCTGCACCGGACGCCATCGCCACTGCCGCAGGATTGGGCCACCCGTCGCGCGGGGCCACGATGCGCATGTGATCCAGACCGAAATTCCACATCGCACGGGCGGCTGCGCCAATGTTTTCGCCCATTTGCGGGCGCACCAGTACGACGGCGGGAATGGCGGGGTTCTGAATGGCATTGGACATGGTTTGCGTCTTACGCGCCGCCCTTTGCCTGCGCAAGCGCACGGCCCTTTAAGCAGTAGTTTTCTTTTCCCTCCACGTGCGGTAGTCCTGCGCCAAATACGCAAAGGGATGCGAGTATGGACACGCCTGAAACGCCGCAAATCTATCTGATTACACCGCCTGAAATCGCTTTGGAGAGTTTCCCCAAGCAACTTGGCGCGGTTCTGGACGCCCATGAGATCGCCTGCGTGCGCCTTGCCCTGTCCACCAAGGACGAAGATCAGGTGGCGCGGATTGCGGATGCGTTGCGCGAAGTGACCCACGCGCGCGATGTGGCCTTGGTGATTTCGGATCATCAGCTGTTGGTTGAGCGGCTGGGGTTGGACGGTGTGCACCTGAATGATGCTGCGCGTTCCGTACGCTATGCCCGCAAGGAACTCGGTGAAGACGCGATTATCGGCACGTTCTGTGGAACCTCAAAGCACGAGGGCATGGCTGCGGGTGAAGCGGGTGCAGACTACGTAAGTTTTGGTCCTGTGCAGGCGGGCACATTGGGGGATGGCAGCTTTGCAGAACTGGATTTGTTCCAGTGGTGGTCAGAAGTGATCGAAGTGCCGGTTGTTGCAGAAGGGGCATTGGACGTTGACATGGTCCGCGCCCTCGCCCCCTATACCGATTTCTTTGGCATCGGGGACGAAATATGGGCGCAGGATGATCCTGTTGCAGCTTTGAAACTGCTTACGGCGGCGATGTCGTAGGATGGGTGTCACCCACCGCTAACTTAAAGAAATACCCGCTCGATCACCCACCAGACACCAATGATCGCGATCGCCAGGGATCCGGTTACCGAAACGGCGCGGAACATGACCGGATATTCCTCTACCACGTCTTCCTCGCCTTTGATCTGTGCCATCCGCGCCGCCTGCACAGAGAGCCAGATCAGAACCGCCGCCATGGCGATCACGGCCAGTTGGCCCAGTTCAACGCCGACGTTGAAGCCAATAAGTGCAGGCACGAATTGCCCTTCGGGCAGACCGAATTCCCCCAGCACCGACGCAAATCCAAGGCCGTGCAACAAACCAAATCCAAACACAACAAGTGGCCGCCACGGGCTGAGGCCGGACATAAAGATGTTCTCGACTGCAACATATACAATCGAGGCCGCGATAAGCGGTTCGACGATCGAGCCGGGAATATTTACCAGTCCCGTCGCCCCCAGTGCCAGCGTGACCGTATGCGCAAGCGTAAAGGCAGTGACCTGCCAAAGCAGCGGGCCAAGTCTGGTGGAGAGTAAAAACAGGCCCAATACAAACAGGATATGATCCAAGCCCTGAGGGAGGATGTGGTCAAAGCCGACAGGGATATAGCTGCCAAAAGCCTGCCAAAAGGTCTGTGCACCGCCGCCCGTCAACGCGATCTGCTCGCTGGTTTCACCCCCCGCAAGGTATCCTGTAAAGGGGGCATCGACGCCTTGTTGGCGCAAGACCATCGCACCTGCGCCGGCGGGCCATGTCAGCGAAACCTGCTGTGCGTTCTCAGGTACATTCGCGCTTAACGTCCATCTCGAAACACGCGGCAGTTCGATGTCTGTGTCGTCAGGTACATTGATCGCGTTGCTTTGCAATGCAACCGCTGTCCCGTCTACCATTAACAAAGGCAATGCGTTCCAGCCTGTCAGCAATTCCGGCGCTTGGGTTGCAATTGCTTCGCCGGACAATGCGCGCAAGGCATCATAATCTCCTGCATTCACGGCGTCGTTGGTATCATCCACCGCATCCAGATCGATGCCCGCAAGAAACGCTTCGAGGTTGATCTGGAGCACCAGTTCGGCCTGCCCGTCCGTCACCGTCAGATCGCCGATTGTCGGTTGCACTTCATGGGCGCGCACCACGCTTGCAAAGCAAAGAAGCAGCGTTGACAATGTGGCCACCAACACCAGTTTCATGTGTGTTCCAGTGAAAGTACGTCCCATGGTCTTGCCTCGTCTGTTTGCCGCTATGCTTTGTATGACACCGATTGGTGCCGTCGCTCATGAATTGTGGATCGAGCCTTTGTCCTATCAAGTAGATGCGGGCGAGAAACTACAAGGCCATTTTAAGAATGGACAGGAGTTTGCGGGCAGCAACCTGTCTTTTTTTGACCGGAGTTCTGCACGTTTCGAAATGATGGCAAACGGGAAGACCACTGTGATTTCACCACGGTCTGGGGATTCTCCGGCGTTGGATGTCTTGTCCCCTGTCAAAGAGGGGCTGGTAAGCGTCGTCTATGAAACAACAGCGTCCTTGTTGACCTACCGCGAATGGGAAAAGTTTCTGAAATTCGCAGCGCACAAGGATTTTCCAAACGCGCAAACAGATCATATTGTAGCGGGTTGGCCCCAAGACAAATTTCGGGAAAGTTACACGCGGCATGCGAAAGCGCTGATTGGTGTGGGCAATGCTGCCGGTTCTGATGTGATTGCGGGACTGGAGACTGAATTTCTTGCAATAACAAATCCCTATGATGCAAGATTCGACAATAACATGAAGGTGTCCCTGCTGTATAAGGGTGCTCCGCGGGCAAATGCCCAGGTCGAAGTGTTTGCGCGCGCGCCAGACGATACAGTGGAAATTACGCTGTACCGAACGGATGGGAATGGTTACGTCAGCGTTCCTGTGCAACCCGGTCACGATTACCTGTTTGACGCTGTGGTCTTGCGTCCTTTTGCCAATCCGGTGGCCGAGGAAAATCCTGTTGTCTGGGAGACCCTCTGGGCCGCGCTGACTTTTTCTGTTCCCGAGTAGTCGCGCTTGCCTACCGGTGCCAGAAAACGCTAAACCCCGCCCATGACAAAGACACCTGACATTCTGTGTATCGGTTCGGTCCTGTGGGATATTATCGGGCGCTCCGAATCCGCGATGCGGCAAGGCTCGGATATGCCGGGTCGGATTATGCAATTGCCCGGAGGTGTGGCGTTGAACATCGGGATGGCCTTGGCGCGGTTCGGACTGACGCCTGCCTTGCTCAGTGCGGTTGGACAAGACCCAGAGGGTGATATGTTGATCGAAGCCTGTCAGCATCGCGGGTTGATCACCGATTATGTCTATCGCTCCGAAGATTTGCCCACCGACAAGTACATGGCGGTAGAAGGATCCAACGGCATGATTGCCGCCATTGCGGACGCTCATTCGCTTGAGGCGGCGGGTGACAAGATACTGCGCCCGTTGACAGATGGCAGTTTGCCTGCGCCCTACGCGGGGGCCGTGGCGCTTGACGGCAACCTCACCGTTGATCTGCTGGCGCAGATGGCCCACAATCCATTGCTGGCGGCGGCTGATTTGCGCGTCGCACCCGCCTCGCCGGGCAAGGCGTTGCGCCTGAGCCCCTTCGTTCAGGGCAGTCGTGGCACGCTATATGTCAACCTCGAAGAGGCCGGACTTTTGTGCCAGACCACATTTGTCACCTCTGCCGATGCCGCGCAGGGGCTTTTGCAACGTGGGGCAGTACGGGCTGTCGTTACGGACGGCGGCAATCCGGCCACGATGGGCAGCGCGCACGAATTGATCACCCAATCCCCGCCCCCCGTCCATGTGGCCCGCATCACGGGCGCTGGCGATACTTTCATGGCGGCGCATATTGCGTCAGAACTCAACGGTGACAACGCCGATGCCGCCCTCAACGCAGCTTTGCAGGCTGCCGCACTTTATGTCTCAGGAGAGACCAAGATATGACATCCTTCCCCCTCACGTTCAGCGCCGAAGTTGCCACTGCCCGCAAGAATGGCACGCCGATTGTGGCCCTTGAGAGCACGATCATTACCCACGGCATGCCGTATCCCCAGAACCTTGAGGTGGCGCAGCAGGTTGAAGCAGACGTTCGCGAAGGTGGCGCGATTCCGGCGACCATCGCAGTGATCGACGGCGAGTTGCACATCGGGCTTGATCCAGAACAGCTTACCGCGCTGGCACAGGCCAAAGGTGTCGCCAAGTTGAGCCGCGCAGATATGGCCGTTTGCATCGCATCCGGTGGCACCGGTGCGACCACAGTCGCCGCAACGATGATCGCGGCCAAGCTGGCCGGGATTGCGGTATTCGCCACAGGCGGCATTGGCGGAGTGCACAAAGGTGCCGAGGAAAGCTTTGATATTTCGGCCGATTTGCTGGAACTGGCCCAAACACCGGTGACGGTGGTTGCCGCCGGTGCCAAGGCGATCCTTGACGTGGCAAAGACCCTTGAAGTGCTGGAAACCCAAGGTGTGCCAGTCATCGCCTATGGGCAAGACAGCTTTCCTGCGTTCTGGTCCGCGTCTTCGCTGCTCAAAGCGCCGCTACGCCTTGACAGTGCTGCCGATATTGCCCGTGCGCATCAGACCCGCGTGGCAATGGGGCTGCCGGGGGGACAGTTGATCGCCAACCCGATTCCGAAGGATGCCGAAATTCCGGCTGGCGAACTGGCCCCCGTCATTGCACAAGCGCAGGCGGACGCAACAGTGCATCGCATCACCGGAAAAGGTGTGACCCCCTATTTGTTGCAACGCATCTTCGAGCTGACAGAAGGGCGTTCACTGACCGCCAACATTGCGCTTGTACGCAACAATGCGCGGCTGGCGGCAAAGATTGCATCTGAATTGGCAACATAGTTGCCGAAATTTATGTCCAAGAGGTTAAAACTGCATGCCGCTTGGACCTGAACCATTGTCGCCTTCGCACAAAGCCCCTAACTGTGACATGCCTGAAACCGGATATTTCCTTGCATGAACACTCCATTTGATATCGAACCCAAGGTGCCACGGCGCTCCATCATCGGATCTTTGCGTGGATCGTTCCTGACCGGGCTTGTGGTCATCGCACCTGTGGGACTGACGATCTGGCTGATCTGGTCTGTTGTGGGCTGGATTGACGGATTTGTCCTGCCGCTGGTTCCGCAGGCCTATCACCCGGATCGCATGTTACAGGATTTCCTCGGGCTTGATCCGGACAGCCAGTTCAATGTGCGTGGCCTTGGCGTTGTTATTTTTCTGATCTTCACGATCATCGTGGGCTGGATGGCAAAGGGTCTTATCGGGCGATCTTTCATCCGCTTCGCGGAAAGCCTGGTTGAGCGCACACCGGTTGTTCGCACCATCTATTCTGGGATCAAGCAGATTTCCGAGACGATCTTTGCGCAATCCGAACGCAGTTTCGAAAATGCCTGTCTGATCGAATATCCGCGCAAAGGCATTTGGGCGCTTGGCTTTATCTCGACAGGCACCCGCGGCGAAGTTGCCGCAAAAGCAGGTGAGAACAGCGAACCGATGGTGTCGATTTTCTTGCCAACCACGCCAAACCCGACATCCGGCTTTTTGCTGTTTGTGCCCAAGAAGGACGTGATCGAATTGGATATGACCGTTGAGGATGCCGCAAAACTGGTGATTTCAGCGGGCCTTGTCTATCCTTCGGACAAATCGGTGTCAGGCGAAAATGGCACGCCTGACGTGTTGACCCTTGCGGAAAACGTGGTCGAACAGGACCGTACAATCAGTTAAGATCAGCCGAACATCTCTTTGAGATCAACGCTGCTTTCCTTGCCGATTTTTTCCTTGTGATCGGACAGGAATTGCTCCGCTGCTGCGATCCCCGCCTTTTTCAACGCTGAAATAACGGCAGGGTTTGGCACGGATTTTGTCGCGACGGACAATTGCTCCATCAACGCATCATCGGCAATCATATGGATGCGCACGCGGCTCAGACGCCCCTCTGGTACAGCACCATCGTCGAGCAACCTTTGTACAAATTCAATCGCGCGCAATTCCCGCAAAAGGCTTGAGTTAAAGCTGATTTCGTTGATCCGGTTCTGGATTTGTTTGGGTGTTGTCGGCAGTTCCTCGCGCTCCAGCGGGTTGATGTTGATGATCACAATATCTTCCGGCAAGTTGCTGGCAAACAAAGGGAAAAGTGCCGGATTTCCCGTAAAACCGCCATCCCAGAAGGCTTCGACCCTGCCCGTCTCGGGGTCTTCGATTTCCACCGCTTTGAACATGGTCGGCAGACAGGCAGAAGCCATGATCGCATCGGCACTGATTTCGTCCTCTGCAAAGACCTTGATCTTGCCGTTCCGCACTCTTGTTGCACAGATGAACAGATGCGGGGCGACCTTGTTGCAAACGCGGTCATAGTCGAACTTGCTGACAATGTCGGTTATCGGATTGCGGTAGAAGGGACCGTAGTTATAGGGCGTGGTGACGTTTGATACAGCATTTGCCATCGCCACAGGCCAACTGTTTTCCATAGCATCGCTCAGCGCGCCAACGCCCCAAGGTGCCATCCAGCCTATCGTGTCCAGATTGGGGACGCCGGCAACCTGCATCCACAGCCATTCCAGATTATCCCGCGCGCCCTGAGCACCGTTTGCGATCCATCCCGCCTTGAGCGCGGCACCATTCAACGCTCCGGCGGATGTGCCTGAAATGCCGCAAATCTCGATATCGTCTTCTTGTAAAATCCGGTCCAGCACGCCCCAGGTGAACGCGCCATGTGCGCCACCGCCCTGCAGAGCCAAATTGATGCGTTTGCGTTTTGTCATGACGTGAAAGCCTCTGATATCCAAGCGGTTCCGAGACGGGTACTGCATTGGCGTAAAGGTAACAACCGATCTGCGTATTCTATTGTCTCGGTGTGTTCGCACTTGAGTTGACAACTCCTGATAGAATGGTGTCATTAGTCAACTACATACAAAGATACTGGACTTGATATGACCGAGACTGCCCCCGTTTTTGACTGCTGCGTTGTTGGAGCAGGCCCCGCCGGATTGCAGGCTGCCTATTTGCTGCGCAAGCAAGGGCTGTCTGTCTGTCTGTTGGAACGTGGTGACGGCGTAAGCGGTTTTTTCCGCAAGTTCCCGCGTCATCGCAATTTCATTTCGATTAACAAGGTACATACTGGCCTTGAGAACGAAGAAGCGCAGATGCGCTATGACTGGAACAGCCTTTTGAACGACGAAGGACTGAAGGTGGGCAGTTATACCAAGCGCTACTTCCCCAAAGCGGACGATTTTGTGCGCTACCTTGAGGATTTCGCGGAGCCCCTCAAGGACGACATCGTGCTCAACGCCGATGTGGCCCATGTGACAAAAATCGACGGTACCTTTGACGTTACAACAAAAGACGAGCGCTGTTTTCGTGCTCATCACGTCATTGTTTCAAGCGGTGTGACACAACCATGGTTGCCCGAGGTTGACGGAATCGAACTTACAGAAAACTACATGACGTTTGATGCGACAGAAGAGCGGTTTGACGGCAAACGCGTGCTGATCCTTGGCAAAGGCAATGCGGCCTTCGAGACAGCACAGAAAATGATCGAACACGCCAGTTCCTTGCATGTTATGAGTCCCAACCCACTGAAATTTGCGTGGAATACTCACTTTGTTGGCCATGTCAGGGCTGTGAATACGCAATTCATTGATACCTATCAGCTGAAGTCGCAGAACGCTGTGATTGACGCGGCCCCGATGAAAATCGAAAAGGACGGCGATACCTTTGTTGTGACCGCAAAGATGACCGCGGCCGAGGGTCACGAGATTGTTCTGCGGTATGATCATGTTATCGCCTGCACGGGCTTTCGCTGGGATCCGACGATCATTGACCCTGCAATCCGGCCTGCTGTTCAGCATTTCGACAAGTTCCCCGTCATGACGCCACAATGGGAATCCACGACTACGCCAAACCTCTGGTTTGCCGGCACCATCATGCAAAGCCGCGATTTCAAGAAAACCATGTCAGGTTTTGTGCATGGCTTCCGTCATAACATCGCGGCCCTGACCCAGTTTATTGCAGGCCGTGTAAAGGGAACGCCTTATCCGACAGGAACGGCCCCTGTGGATGGCCCTGCCCTCACTGATTTGATTGTGGACCGGATCAGTTTGTCCACTGCGATGTTTCTGCAGCCGGGTTTTTTGGGCGATGTGATCCATCTTTCAGGCCCCAGCGCTGGCACGCATTACACGGATGTTCCTGTGCATTGGGTTGAAGACAACGCAGAGGTGTTGGGTGAAGAAAGCCTGATGATCACGCTTGAGTTTGGTAACTTCGGCATGACACCAACCCATGTGAAACGCGATCATACCGCCTTTGAAGGGGAGCCTGATCCGTTTATTCACCCTGTTCTGCGCCATTACCGCAAGGGGCAGCTGGTCGGTACAACCCATCTGTCAGATCATCTTGATTCCGATTGGCGCCGGATTGAGGACAAGGAGCAAACGGCAGGCACTGTGACGTCCATGACATTTACCGATCTGGGCCAGACCCTGCCAATCGCCGAAGTTGTGCGCCAGCAGATCGAGAAATTCCTCGCGGATCAACAAACATCCCAAAGGGTCGCCGCCGAGTAGAGATAACCCGGCGGGATTGTTCTGGCTTACAGCGCGGTCCAGCCGCCATCCACGCTGATGGTGGTGCCGGTGATCTGCGCTGCTGCATCTGAACACAGAAAGGCCGCTGTGCCGCCCATCTGCTCGACCGTTGCGAACTCTTTGGAAGGCTGACGCTTGAGCATGACATTCTGGATCACGTCTTCGCGTGACATGTCGTATTCCTTCATCGTGTCGGGAATTTGCTTTTCCACGATGGGCGTCAACACATAGCCGGGGCAAATTGCGTTGGCAGTGATAGGTTCTTCAGCCGTCTCAAGCGCAGTGACTTTGGTTAGCCCCACAATGCCGTGCTTGGCCGCGACGTAGGCGGATTTATAGGGCGATGCTGTCAATCCGTGTGCAGACGCGACGTTGATCACACGGCCCCAGCCCTGCATGCGCATCTTCGGCAATGCGACTGCTGTGGTGTGAAAGGCCGAAGACATGTTGATCGCGATGATAGCGTCCCATTTGTTGGCCGGGAAATCCGGGATCGGCGCGACATGCTGAATGCCTGCGTTGTTGACCAGAATATCGCAACGCCCCGCTTCGGTGATCAGGCGGCGGCATTGATCACCCTTGGACATGTCCGCCTGAATGTAACGCGCGGTGACGCCAGTCTCTTTGGCAATCTCATCTGCAATTGCGTGGTCCTCTTCGTTGTCCGTAAAAGAGTTCAGGACAATATCCGCGCCCGCGCGCGCCAACTCCCAAGCCATGCCCAGACCGATGCCGGAGTTTGAACCAGTGATGACGGCGGTTTTACCAGCCAGATCAATTGTGAAAGCCATGGAGATTTTCCTATCTAGAATGCTGCAGGTGCATCATGACGCAGTGCGCCGTGATTGGAAACGTACAACTGCACCCTTAATTCGGGGAACCTCTAACATCCGGCCAAAAAAAAACGCCAGCACGAAGCTGGCGTTAAGTTATTGAGGCAGGTTTCATACAGGCAAGAAACCTATCGAGCAGTGACACCTTTATAAGATAAGTCCCGCCGCACGCCAAGTTAAAAGTTTGAACTGGACCTGTAGCCCCATTAACCATAGGCCCAACAAAACAAGGGTTGTGAAGGATTGTTGCTAAAATGGGGATCGATATTTTCCAGAAACTGCGGGGCGTTGCGGGTGTTTCTTCACTGATTCTCTTTGCCGGATTTGTCACAGCTGAACCGCAACATGGGCTATCTATGTATGGAGAACCCGCGTTACCACCGGATTTTGTGTCTCTGCCTTATGTGAACCCGCAGGCCCCCAAAGGCGGATCTATTACCTTGGGGAACACCGGCGGCTTTGACAGTCTCAATCCGTTTGTGCGCAAAGGTACCGTTCCCTGGCAATTAAGTTTCTTCACACACGAGAGCCTCATGGGCCGTTCATGGGACGAACCCTTCACACTTTATGGTCTGTTGGCTGAATCGGTGGAGGTTCCTGATTCTCGCGCATGGGTTGAATTCACGCTAAAAGAGGCGGCAATCTTCTCTGATGGCAGCCCTGTCACTGTCGATGACGTGATCTTTTCCTTCGAATTGCTGGGGACTGAAGGCCACCCGAAATACCACGGTCTCTACCGCCAGATCGAAAGCATCGAGGCGGTTGGACCGCGCACTGTCCGGTTCACGTTCAACACCGAAAATCGTGAACTGGCCTTGTTGGCGGGCATGC
Organism: uncultured Sulfitobacter sp.; assembly: GCA_947501805.1. Taxonomy (GTDB): domain Bacteria; phylum Pseudomonadota; class Alphaproteobacteria; order Rhodobacterales; family Rhodobacteraceae; genus Sulfitobacter. Next base: position 130,566 of record CANMXJ010000004.1, read on the forward strand.
GCCCGATCCTGAGCCGTGCGCAATGGGAGGGTCGCGATTTTGCCAATGCGCCACTTTCGGAGATCCCGTTGGGCAGTGGTCCCTATACCGTTACCGGTTATGATGCGGCGCGTCGGGTCACGCTCACCCGTAATCCCGATTATTGGGGCGCAGATATACCGTTTCGACGTGGGACCAATAACTTTGACGAAGTGAAACTGGATTTCTATGGCGATGCCAATGTGATGTTCGAAGCCTTCAAAGCCGGTGAGATATCTGCGGGTCGCGAGTTCAACGCCGAGACGTGGGAGACACAGTATAACTTCCCTGCCGTGCAACGCGGTGAGGTGGTCAAATCCACATTCCCCCATCAAAAGCCGTCCGGCATGACGGGGTTCGTGATCAACACGCGGCGCGCGCCGTTTGATGACTGGCGTGTGCGTGATGCGCTGATCCATGCGTTCAACTTTGAATATATCAACGAGACGCTGACTGGTGGCGCACTGCCACGCATTACCTCTTATTTTTCCAACTCCACCCTTGCGATGACGCCCGGCCCGGCCCCTGTCGAGGTGGCCACCTTGCTGGAGCCCTTTGCCGACATTCTGCCTGAAGGGACGTTGGCGGGGTACACCCTGCCCGTTTCGGATGGATCAGCCCGCAACCGCAAAGGCATCCGCCGTGCGATGGCACAATTGCAGGCCGCCGGATTTTCTGCGGCGGACGGCACGATGCGGGGACCAGATGGCAAACCATTGACCCTCAGTATTCTGGTTTCAAAAGGTAGCGCGCAGGATTTCTCGCAATCTCAAAAGGCGGCTGACTTATATATTGGCGCGCTTGAAAGGCTTGGCATTGCAGCCACCATCGAACTCGTGGACAGCGCGCAGGTAGTTCAACGTCTGGAAAACTTCGACTTTGATCTGACCACGTTCCGGCGCGCATTGTCCCTGAGTCCGGGAAATGAGCAAAGGTTCTATTGGGGGAGCGCTGCCGCCGACCAACCCGCATCGCGCAACGTGATGGGGGTCAAAAGCCCGGCCATAGATGCGATGATCGACACAATGCTGAATGCCCGCAGTGCGGAGGATTTTAACGCAGCCACTCGTGCGCTGGATCGTGTGTTAACGGCGGGGCGCTACGTCATTCCGGTCTGGCAATTCAACGAAGGCCGCATCGCCCACCGCGCAACGATGAAATATCCCGAAAGGCTGCCCCTTTACGGTGACGGGCCAAACTTCATGCCTGAAGTCTGGTGGTACGAAGAATGATCCGTCCGCTGTTTGCCGAAGCCCTTGGCACAGCTCTGCTGCTGATTTCGGTCATCGGCTCCGGCATCATGGGAGTGAATCTGGCGGGCGGAAACATGGCTCTTGCCTTGCTGGCAAATGCGATTGCCACGGGGTGTATGCTTTTTGCGATTATCACGGTGCTTGCTCCGGTTTCGGGGGCGCATTTCAATCCGGCTGTGACGCTAGCATTTGTGCTGCGTGGCAATATGCCGAGGGAATTAATGCCGGGTTACATTTTGGCCCAGTGCACGGGTGCGATCATGGGGGTCTGGGTGGCGCATCTGATGTTTGATCTGCCGGTCCTTCAGGTCTCGCAAACAATGCACCGGACAGGTGGGGCACAATGGGTTTCTGAAGGAATCGCTACTTTTGGCTTGTTGTTCGTGATCTTTGGCGGTCTTAAAGCGCGGGCCGAGGCGGTGCCAACGCTGGTCGCGCTCTATATTACGGGGGCGTACTGGTTCACGTCCTCCACCAGCTTTGCAAATCCTGCCGTGACCCTGGCGCGGGGGTTCTCAGACACTTTTGCGGGTATTCATCCGGCGCATATCGGGATGTTTGTTGTCATACAGTTGATCACAGTCCTGATCGCTCATCCTATCCTTAAGGCGCTTTTCAAAGACTAGGTCAAGGACGTCACCCAAAGGATCGTCGCATCTTCGGCACTGGTTGACACCACGTTATGCCCCATCGTGGCGTCATAATAGGCGCTGTCACCACGGCGCAGTTCAACCGGTTCATAGAACTCCGTAAACAGCTGGATCACGCCGGTCAGCACATAGAGAAATTCCTCGCCGTCATGGCGCACCCAACCGTCAAACTCTTCCATGTTGCGGGCTCTGATCCGGGCGCGGTAAGGCAACATCTGTTTTTTGCGCAACGTGTCGGCCAACAGTTCATGTTCGTAGGTTGTTGTCGCTTTGGCCGCACCTTCCCCCGATTTGGTGACGGCCATACGCCCGTTGATTTTCTCGGCCGCGGGGGGCGTGAAGAGCTGCGGCACGGAAATCTCCAACCCTATGGCCAGCTTCTTTAACGCATCATAGGTGGGGGACATCTGCCCGTTCTCTATCTTGCTCAGCGTGGAGCGCGCCAGCCCTGCCTGTTTCGCGGCCTGTTCCAGTGTCCATTTTCGCCCTTTACGCAACTCGCGCACCCGCGCGCCCAGATCGACGGGTGGTGCGACATCAGCTTCACCACTTTCGCGGGCGATCTGGATCAGGCTTGGTGTGTTCTCTTTGCTCATGGGGCGGGCTATACCTTTGCCGGGCAAACCTTGCAACGCAGACGCACCTGCGGTAGCGCGGTTGCATGACCGAAGCTCTTTCACTCCCCGATCCGTTCAACCTTGCCGCTTATGTTTTGCAAGCCGGTGCCGAACAGCCTGACAAGATTGCATTGTCACTCCTGTCGGGTGAAACCAGCGAAGACTGGACTTATGCCACTTTGATCCAGGCGGTGCGCGGTACGGCAACGGGATTGTTGCAATCGGGCCTGACTGCTGGTGACATCGTGCTGATGCGTCTGGGGAATACGCCGGACTTTCCGATTGCCTATCTCGGGGCGATTGCGGCGGGCTGTGTCCCTGTTCCAACGGCTGCGGCGCTGACAGAGGGCGAAGTGGCCAAGATCATTGCCGCGCTCAAGCCAAAGGCCATTCTGCATGATCGGTCCGTGCCCTGCCCGTATTGCGAAGACCTGATCGACCTCGATGCACTGCGCGCCATGCGGGATTTGCCGCCAGCGGTATATCACATGGGTGATCCGGACCGGCTTGGCTACATCATCTACACATCTGGCACTTCCGGCAAACCCTCTGCCGTGATGCATGCCCACCGTGCGATCCTTGCGCGGCGGATGATGTTTGACGGCTGGTATGGATTGGGTCCGCAGGACCGTCTGTTGCATGCGGGCGCTTTCAACTGGACCTACACACTTGGCACAGGTTTGATGGACCCTTGGACCGTGGGGGCAACTGCCCTGATCCCGGTACCGGGAACCGACGCGTCCGCGCTCCCCGCGCTTATTGCGAGCCATAAGGCGACGATCTTTGCCGCGGCCCCCGGTGTCTATCGCCAGATGCTCAAGGATGTGTCCCCGCTGTACCTGCCAAATCTGCGCCACGGATTAAGCGCCGGAGAAAAGATGACAGCATTGGTGCGCGAGACATGGTCCGAAGTCACGAACACGCAAGTTTTCGAGGCGTTTGGTATGTCCGAATGTTCCACATTCATCTCTGGGTGTCCGGATACGCCGGCCAAGGAAGGCGCGATTGGCACGGCGCAACCGGGGCGGCAGGTCAGTATCAGAACCGCAAAAGGCGCGGCACGTCCCGATACGCCCGGTACCATCGCGATCCATAAATCTGATCTGGGTCTGGCGTTGGGATACCTGAACGAGCCGGAACAATGGGCGCAGAAGTTTGACGGCGACTGGTTTGTGACCGGTGATCAGGGGATGATGGATGAAAACGGCCAGATTACCTATCTGGGCCGCAACGATGATATGATGAATGCAGGCGGATTTCGGGTGTCCCCGTTGGAAGTGGAAGAGATCATGCTCAACGCGCCCGGAGTGACAAGCATCGGTGTCACCGAAGTCGAGATCAAGAAAGGCACGCAGGTCATTGCCGCTTTCTATACGGCGGCTGAACCTCTGAACGAATACAAACTGACGGATTTTGCTACGCAAAACTTGGCGCGCTACAAACAGCCGCGCCTTTATGTGCATGTCGATGCCCTGCCGATCGGCGGGAACGGCAAGCTTTCGCGCCGCGCGTTGCGCGCCCAATTCGAGGCTTCCAAAGCATGAGCGATCCTATCAAGCTTGATATCATATCCGACCCGATTTGTCCGTGGTGCTACATTGGCAAAGCACATCTGGACCGCGCCTTGGCGGACCATCCGAACCACCCTTTTGTGATTGAATGGCATCCCTTCCAGCTGAACCCCGATATGCCCCGCGAGGGTATGGACAGACGCGCCTATCTGGAAGGAAAATTCGGTGGCAAGGAAGGGGCGGTCAAAGCCTATGCACCGGTTGTGCAAAGTGCCGAAAAGGCAGGGCTTACGATCAATTTTGAAGCCATGACACGCACGCCGAATACGCTGGACGCGCATCGCCTGATCCATTGGGCGGGTATCGAGGGACGCCAGACTGCGGCGGTGTCAGCCTTGTTCAAGGCTTACTTTGTAGATGCTCGCGATATTGGTGATGCCGAAATACTTGCGGATATTGCGGACAGCATCGAGATGGACGCGGCTGTTGTAACCCGTCTGTTGAAAACCGATGTAGACGCGCAGGAAATCCGCGAGCGCGAGGCGCATAGCCGCAAAATGGGCGTCAATTCGGTCCCGACTTTCATTGTGGCCAACCAGCATGCAGTGCCGGGCGCACAGCCGCCAGAACTTTGGGCTCAGGTTATTGCCGAACTGACTGGAAACACTTGATATCAACTATGGCATTCGCGCCACATGACGCGGGTGCAGCGTAATCAGGGCTTTGCCATCCTGACGTCCCTGACCTACGATTCTAACCAAGGGGCATCAGACCCCCAATTAAAAAAAACGAGTGGGCACATGGCAGAAAAACAGGCAGCGACAAACGCTGCGACCAAGATACGTATTTCCCAAGTAAAATGTGATTTGCAGGCTGGTCCTGTGCGGTTTGTTGCACAACTTTCCGACAGCGCGACCTCCAGCGGCGTCAAGGCGATCTGGCGTAACGAAACAGGTGATGCCGCCTACACCGGCCCGCAGGTTTCTGCATGATCACCGCATCCCGTACATTGCTGACCTATGGCAGATTTGATATGTTCAGCCAGCATCACATCGGTTTCCTGCGCAGGCTTTCTGGCATGGGGCAGGAACTTATTGTCGGCTGTGCGACCGAGGCTCACGCCGCCGCGCAAGGGCTTGCCTGCGTCATGTCCTTTGAGGAACGCCGCGCCTTGCTGGAAAGTTGTCGTTATGTGTCACGTGTGATCCCTTTGAGCGATCTTGCACAGGTACGTACGGATATTGTGAACTACAATGTGTCGGCATTGGCCATGGGGCTGGAGCATCAAAACCAGTTCGATGATGTGCAGGATATTGCGCAGGTTCTGTATCTCGCGCGTGTGCCGGTTTCACAAAATTCACATGTATCCCAAGCATTTGCGGCCGTAGCAGGATAATTTTCTGCACGGGCACCATTGTAGCTTTCTCAACCTTCGGTTAGCCCTGACGCTTGACCGCGTCAATTTTTCTGCGCGGATCTCAAGCCGGAGCAGTAAATTGACTCAACCCCCATCCTCCTTTCCCATGAGCCGACTGGAGTTTGTCAGCCTGATTGCGATGATGTTTGCGACCATCGCCTTTTCCATTGATGCGATGTTGCCTGCTCTGCCCGAAATCGCGGCAGAACTTGCCCCCGGGGATGCCAATCGCGCGGCCTTGATCCTGACCACTTTTTTGTTGGGCATGGGGATTGGCACGTTCATCACCGGACCTCTATCAGACGCCTATGGGCGCCGGACCGTGATCTTTATGGGGGCGGGTCTCTATATTTTGTCGGCCTTTGTGGCTTGGGCCAGTTCCACGCTTGAAGTGATGCTGGCGGCCCGATTGTTTCAGGGACTGGGGGCTGCCGGCCCGCGCATTGTTTCGGTCGCGATTATACGGGATCTCTATTCGGGGCGGGAAATGGCCAAGATTGCGTCGATCGTGATGATGATCTTTACACTGGTCCCCGCAATTGCCCCGCTGATGGGGGCGTTTATCATTTCTGGTTTTGGCTGGCGCGGTATCTTTTTGGCCTTCATGCTGTTTTCTGCCGCGTCGATCCTGTGGATGGGGTTGCGCCTGCCTGAAACGCTACCTGTCGAGAACCGCCGCCCCGTGCGCCTGCATCTGATCTGGGCTGCAATAGTCGAAATTTTCTCTCACCCTTCCGTGCGTATCTCCATTCTGGTGCAGTCTTTGGCCATGGCCATGCTGTTCAGCATGCTGATGCTGGTGCAGCCGATCTATTACGACGTATACGGGCGCGCCGAGGCCTTTCCCTACTGGTTCTTTGGCGTTGGGATATTTGCTGGCACGGCGAGTTTGCTGAACGCGGTCCTTGTTGTGCGCCTTGGAATGCGCGTGCTGGTGACAATGACGCTAAGCGTACAGGTTGCCTTGTCCACAGCCATGCTGGTGTTTGATCTGGGCGCGATTGCAGAGCCGTACGGCTTTGCCGCCTTTGTTGTCTTCCAGACCTTTGTGTTTTTTCAGGCGGGCCTGACGCTTGGCAATCTGAATGCCATCGCTATGGAGCCAATGGGCCATATCGCAGGCACGGCGGCTTCGGTCATAGCCTCGATCGCGACCGTGGCCGCTGCTGCGTTTTCATCCCCTGTTGGACTGTTGTTTGACGGCACAATCCGCCCGCTGGTAGCAGCTATGTTGATTATGGCGACGTTAGGTCTTTTGCTGATGATCTATCTGGCACGCCTTGAACGCCGTGTCCCCGCCGCGGAATAACCCCAACTATCGGCGGTTCAGGCAGCGCCTTTTGTTTTCTTGTTCTGCTTTTCTTTGGCAATCACATGTTCGGCCAGATCACGGGCAATCGCAAAGGCACCCTTGATCTTGTCACCGTCAGATTTCCAGTCACGGCGCACCACGATCTTGTTGTCTTTCACCTTGGCCAGCCCGCGCTGGTCCTGAATGAACTGCACCAACCCTTCGGGTGATGCGAATTTATCGTTGTGGAATTGCACAGTTGCACCCTTCGGTCCACCATCCAGTTTGGCAATCCCGGCACGTTTGCACATCGCCTTGATCCGCACGACCAGCATCAAGGTGTTCACTTCGCGCGGCAGCGTGCCAAAGCGGTCGATCAGCTCCGCGGCAAAGCCCTCAAGTTCGACCTTTGTGGAAAGACCGGAAAGCCTGCGATAAAGTCCCAAACGCACATCCAGATCAGGCACGTAGGGTTCAGGGATCAGCACAGGCACGCCAAGATTGATTTGCGGCGCCCATTGTTCGTCGGCTTCTGACAGCCCTTCCAACTCGCCCGCCTTGATTTTGGCAATCGCCTCTTCGAGCATGGATTGATACAGCTCAAACCCCACATCGCGCATCTGGCCGGATTGCTCTTCGCCAAGCAGATTGCCTGCCCCGCGAATGTCGAGGTCCTGGGAGGCCAGCGTGAAGCCCGCGCCAAGTGTGTCGAGCGAGCCAAGCACGCGCAGACGTTTTTCGGCCAGTGGCGTCAGTTTTGCCCGGGGTTTGGTGGTGAGATACGCGTAGGCGCGGGTCTTGGAGCGGCCCACACGGCCCCTGATCTGGTAGAGCTGGGCCAGACCGAACATGTCTGCGCGGTGTATGACCATCGTATTGGCGGTTGGAATATCAAGGCCCGATTCAACAATTGTCGTCGCCAGAAGAATATCAAATTTACCGTCATAAAACGCGTTCATGCGGTCATCAAGTTCACCCGCTGCCATCTGGCCATGGGCCACAACATAGGTCAGTTCGGGCAGTTGCGCCTTTAGAAACGCTTCGATCTCGGGCAGATCACTGATGCGCGGCACAACGTAGAATGATTGCCCGCCGCGATAATGCTCGCGCAGCAAAGCCTCGCGCAATGTCACCGTGTCGAATTCACTGACGTAGGTGCGGATCGCCAAACGGTCGACGGGCGGCGTGCCAATGATGCTCAGATCGCGCACGCCTGTAAGGCTAAGTTGCAGTGTGCGCGGAATCGGTGTGGCGGTCAGTGTCAGTACATGCACATCGGTGCGCATGCTTTTCAGGCGCTCTTTGTGTTGCACGCCAAAGTGCTGCTCTTCGTCGATCACAAGCAGACCAAGGTTCAGGAACTTCACGTTTTTGGCCAGCAGCGCATGGGTGCCGATCACAATGTCAACCGTGCCTTTGCTCATCCCCTCTTTGGTCAGCGCCGCATCTTTGGCGGATACAAAACGGCTGAGTTGGCGCACTTCAACAGGAAACCCACGGAAACGTTCTGCAAAGCTCTTGTAGTGCTGGCGCGCCAGCAAGGTTGTCGGGGCAATTACCGCCACCTGTACACCGGACATGGCGGCGACAAATGCCGCGCGCATCGCCACCTCGGTTTTGCCGAACCCAACATCGCCGCAGACAAGACGGTCCATCGGGTTGCCGCTGGTCAAATCGTCGATCACATCCCCGATGGCACGCAACTGGTCGTCGGTTTCTTGGTAAGGGAACCGCGCCGAAAACGCATCCCACATGCCGGGGGGCGGTTCCAATACAGGTGCCTTGCGCAAAGCGCGTTCCGCTGCGATCCGGATCAGCTTGTCTGCCATCTCGCGGATGCGCTCTTTGAGCTTGGCTTTTTTGGATTGCCAAGCACCGCCACCAAGCTTGTCAAGCAAGCCTTCATCGTGGCCGTATTTGCTTAGCAGTTCAATGTTCTCAACAGGTAGATACAGCTTGGAGTTCTCGGCATACTCCAACAGCAGACACTCGTGCGCCGCACCGGCGGCGGCAATCACTTCCATGCCCAGATAACGCCCGATGCCGTGGTCTACATGCACCACAAGGTTGCCCGGTGTCAGGCTTTGTGTCTCGGTCAGGAAGTTTTCGGCGCGCCGCTTGCGTTTGGGCGCACGGATCAAGCGGTCGCCCAATACGTCCTGCTCGGAAATCACCGTCAGCTTGCCATCGCCAAAAGGCGCTTCAAAGCCATGCTCCAGCGCCCAAACCGCCAGATACAGCCCGTGTTTTCCCAGTCGCGTGGCATTGGGAATGGGGATGGCTTCGGCCAGCCCTTCTTCTTCAATCAATCCGGTCAGGCGTTCGCGTGCGCCGTCGGAGTAACTTGCGATCAGGACTGGTCCGTCTTGAAGTTTTGCTTTCACATGTGTCGCTAAGGCCCCAAAAAGGCTTATTGATTCCTGTTGGCGTTCCGGCGAGAAATTACGCCCGATCCGCGCGCCAGCATCCAGTACACCCGGTCCGGTGGGTTGGGGCAGCGGGTTCAACTGGATCACGCGATGATCGGCAGTTGCCAGCAACCATGCCTCATCGTTCAGATACAGGCCTTCGGGCGGCGCAGGTTTGTAAACGCTGTCCATCTTGGAACGGTTCGCCATGGCAATCTTGCGGGTTTCGTATTGATCCGCGATGCTGTCCCATCGCGCCAGTCGTGTGGCGGTCAGCTGATCGTCCAGTGTGACAGTTGCCTTGGGGAGATAGTCAAAAAGCGTTTCCATTTCGGCATGGAAGAAAGCAAGCCAGTGCTCGGCCCCCTGATGTTTGCGTCCGGCTGAAATCGCTTCGTACAAAGGATCATCCGTGCCAGCGGCGCCAAACTCGATGCGGTAGTTCTGACGGAATCGGGTGATCGCCGCTTCGTCCAGTATCACTTCGGATACGGGGGCAAGTTCGACCAATTCCAGTTTTTCCGTTGTGCGCTGTGTTGCCGGATCAAAGCGGCGCGCGCCGTCCAGCACGTCACCAAAAAGATCAAGGCGCACTGGCCCCAGATCACCGGGCGGATAAATGTCGATGATCCCGCCACGCACGGCGTAGTCCCCCGGCTCCACCACCGTGGGGCTTTGCACGAATCCCATACGCACCAGAAAGTTACGCAACGCGGCTTCGTCAATCCGCGAGCCGACCTGCGCCGAAAACGCAGCATCGCGCAGAACCGATCGTGCGGGTACGCGCTGTGTTGCACTGTTCAGCGTTGTCAGCAGCACAAATTCCTTTGGCATGCCATGCACCAGCCCGGCCAGCGCCGCCATACGTTGCGCGGATATGTCGGCATTTGGCGAAACCCGGTCATACGGCAGGCAGTCCCATCCGGGAAAGGTGACGACGGGCATGTCGGGTGCAAAAAACGCCAGTGCGGACTGCATCGCCGCCATGCGTTTATCATCGCGCGCGACGTGAATGACCGGACCGCCGCGCGCGACCTCGTCCAGAAGTGCGCGGGCGTCAAATCCCTCGGGGGTGCCGGATAGTGTTATTTTGGAATGCTCTACCATGCGGTCTCAATTGGCGCTGATCGCAAGCCTGTCAACCGCCCAACGGGCCTAAATTGACGTTCTGGTACATGCCCCAAAGTGCGGTCACAAAAATCGCGATCATCCCGATGATCTGGGTATAGAGCCGATGGCGGTTCAGGCGTTTGTACAAACGCTCTCCGCCCTCATTGTCAGAAAGGATCAGGCGGGCCGTAGACAGGCTTAACATGCCGACAATCGACAATGGAAAAGCCAGAAGGAATACCGCTTGGGCGAATTCCATTCCGTAGACGAACCCGAGCAGCGCCAGCATAGTGAGAAAGAAGCATGCAAATGCCGCCAGCCACAGTCCTGACACCTGACCAATATACAGCAAACGGTTCACATTGATGCGCACCATGTCTTCCAGATCGATCTGGGCCTGATCGCCTTGTCGCTTGGCGCGCAAAACCATGTCATAGGGAACGCCCAGCACCCAGTGGCTGGCCGTTGACCAAACCACTGCAAGCACAATCCAGAACCACAGGTTCGAGAAAGAGCGCATGTCGATAAGTTCAAATAGCGTTTGATACCAGTCCAACGTCTTGCCCCGGCAAGTAAAGATGGGCTGGGCATACCCAAGGTTGCGGGTAATTCCAACCTTGAGCGGGCAGTTTTTTCATGTGAAGACTGTGCAGCGCATTTGTGAGGTATTTTTGCATGAACCCGATCCAAGCCCCCTTTCCTGCCACCCGCCTGCGCCGCACGCGTGTTTCCCCTGCCGTACGGGCCTTGGTGCGTGAAAATGCGCTTGAGGCTGGTGATCTGATCTGGCCTGTTTTTGTGCGCGCTGGCGAAGGGATCGAGGAACCCGTGCCTTCTATGCCGGGCGTGATGCGCCGTTCTGTGGACAAGGTTGTCGAAGCCGCAGCCGAAGCCGATGCGCTTGGCATCGGTGCAATGTGCATTTTTCCCTATACCGGACTTGAGGAACGCACCGAGGATTGCGCAGGTGCATGGGATCCGGACAACCATGCGAACCGCGCGATTGCCGCCATCAAATCCGAATTCCCGAACATGGCCGTGATGAGCGACGTGGCGTTGGACACCTATAACATCAACGGCCATGACGGCTTTGTCGAAGACGGTATCATCGTCAATGACCGCACCATCGAAGCTTTGGTCAAGATGTCGCTGGCCCAGGCCGAAGCAGGTGTGGACATCATCGGCCCGTCCGACATGATGGATGGCCGCATTGCAGCGATCCGTGCCGCTTTGGAAGACACGGATCATTCAGATGTGATGATCCTCAGCTATGCTGCCAAATATGCCTCAGCATTTTATGGTCCGTTTCGCGATGCGGTCGGGGCTTCGGGGGCTTTGACGGGCGACAAGAACACCTATCAGATGGATCCGGCCAATTCCGACGAAGCCTTGCGCCTTGTCGCACGTGATCTGTCCGAGGGGGCCGACATGGTCATGGTCAAACCCGGCCTGCCCTACCTCGACATTTGTCGTCGCGTGAAGGATGCCTTTGGTGCACCGACCTTCGCCTATCAGGTCTCGGGCGAGTTCGCGATGATCAAGGCCGCAGCTCAGAACGGCTGGATCGACGAAGAGCGTGTGATGATGGAAAGCCTGATGGCGTTCAAACGTGCGGGCTGTGACGGGGTTCTCACGTATTTCGCGCCCGCTGCGGCGCGGATTTTGAACGGGTAATGGGGCGCGCGTCCTAAACGCGCGCCTCAGTCATCCTAGCGGATCACATGCACCGCGCATTGCGCGTGGCGCACCACCCGCGATGCGGTTGAGCCCAAAAAGAAATCCTCCAGTCCGGGTTTGTGGGACGCGATGATAATGCAATCGACATCGTTTTCTTTGGCGTAATCAACAATTGTGCGTCCGGCGTGCCCGGTGAGCATATGCGCCTCGGCACCTTGCAAACCTCTTGCAGCAGTTGCCAATGCAGTAACGGCCGCCTCGCGTGCACTGCGCAAAACGTCTGCTGCAATTTGCGCGGTTGCATAGGCGGGCAGGTTTTCCATTACATGCACGACATTGAATTTTGCACCTTCTGCAGCCAAGGCTTGCGCGATTGCAAAGGCCTCTGCGTTGTTGTTTGCATCATCCAGAAGTACGGGAACCAGAATATTCTTATACATGACGTTTCTCCCTTGGGGTTGGCCGTGTTACTGTTAGGCTCATTCTAGCGATGCCAACCTTGAGCGGCATTGACTTGCATCAACCCCGGCAAGGGTCCATCCAAGCGGTGCATGCATGTCACGTGTGGGGGAATGCAAACAGCACCAATCCGCCGAACCCGTCAAAGCCCATGACAAGTCGCAAGAAACCGCTTATGATTATCGCCAAGTCGGGCAAACCGGCATTGAGCAACAATTACAGGCAGATAAGATGAGCAATCCGATTTTTTCGCGGCGCGCCTTTACCTTGGGTGCAGTGGCGACAACAACGATGGCCGCTGCATGCGGCAATGGTGTAGGCGGGCGCGGTTCGCAGACCATTGACGCCCGTGTCACGGCCACGTTGCAAGAAATGTACCGCACCTATCCCAACACCGCACAACTGGCGCAAAAGGCCAATGGTATGCTCGTGATGCCGCTGGTGACCGAGGCCGGACTTGGCTTTGGCGGTGCCTACGGTCGTGGGGCGCTGCTGATTGATGATATCACGGTAGATTACTATTCGGTCGCAAAGGCCTCTGGTGGTTTGCAGATCGGCGCACAGCAATATGCGCACGTGCTGTTTTTCATGACTGAAGAGGCACTGAACGGGTTCCGCCGATCTCCGGGGTGGGCGGCAGGTGCTGACCTTGAATATGTGATCTCGGATCGTGGAGACAGTGTCGAGGCGGCAACGACAACGGCGCTGGCCCCCGTTCTTGCTGCGGTCTTTGGCCGTGCGGGCCTGCGTGTTGGTGCGACCCTTGAGGGCACAAAATACACGCGTATCATTCCCTGAACAGGGGTCAGCAAGAAACGACAGTGACGCGGGTGGGCTTCTACCTACCCGCGGTTATTCTGACAAACGCGGGCCAAACCCTTTCCCGATAGCTGATCATAATCCTGCCATAATGCTCTCGCATAAGTTGTAAATGGCTGCCCATACCACCTCGCTTGGATCAAGTGGAATGTGCTGCTTTTTTTCAGCGGTAATACGATGATTGGCGGATGCGAGATGATCAACCTGATGTACATTTTCTTGAATGACGAAGACGGCGCGGTGACCGTGGACTGGGTTGTTTTGACAGCGCTGCTGGTTGGTCTTGCTGCGGCGGCATTTGGCGGCGTAGAAGGCGGCGTTTCCGGTCTGACAGCAGCGATTCAATCGTTCTTGCAAGGCATTACCGTCGGCGGATAAGGCACAGCAGCCGTAACGCAGTTACAGCCACCGTTAGATTTAGCCCATTGCACGCAAGCGTTTGATGAGGCTTGACGTGTCCCACCGTGCGCCGCCCAGCTTTTGCACGTCTTTATAGAACTGATCCACCAGCGCCGTCACTGGCAGGCTCGCACCGATCTCGTCGCCTGTGTCCAAACAGATGCCCAGATCCTTGCGCATCCAATCTACGGCAAACCCGTGGTTGAACTCGTCGTCCAGCATGGTCTCATAACGGTTTGCCATTTGCCAAGATCCAGCCGCGCCTTGCGAAATCACTTCGACAACGGCACGCCCGTCCAGACCTGCTTTTTCGGCAAAATGCAGCGCTTCGGACAATCCCTGCACCAGACCTGCAATTGCGATCTGGTTGCACATCTTGGTCATCTGGCCCGCGCCACTGTCGCCGATCCGGCGGCAAATTTTGGAATAGACCTCCATTACCGGCAGGGCGCGCTCAAAGGCACCCTGATCACCGCCACACATAATTGAGAGAACACCGTTTTCCGCACCCGCCTGCCCGCCTGAAATCGGCGCGTCGACAAAACTGATCTGGGATGCGTCTGCCTTTGCATATAATTCGCGCGTCACGGCGGCTGACACTGTTGTGTGATCCACAAAGACACTGCCCGCAGTCATCCCGGCAAAAGCACCGGCATCGCCAAGACAGACCGAGCGCAGATCATCGTCATTGCCGACACAGGCCATAACAAAATCAGCACCCTCTGCTGCTGCGCGCGGTGTGCCGGCTGCCGAGCCGCCATATTCTCTGGCCCAGGCGTCTGCCTTGGCGGCTGTGCGGTTATACACCGTGACGTCGTGGCCTGCCTTTTGCAAATGTCCGGCCATCGGCCCGCCCATCACGCCCAGTCCCAAAAATGCGAGCTTTGCCATCTGCTGTTCCCATCTGCTTTTACATGTCATTCAGTTGCGTTATGCGGAACAATACCTAACACCCTGCGCTTTCCCGTCAATCAGCGCAGACCGGAACCGGAGCGTATCATGGCCCTGATTTTTCGCTGGCTTATCCGCCTTGCTGCGACCCTTGTTGTGCTCAGTGTGCTGACCATCGGGCTGGTCTACTGGCTCGCCTCGCGGTCCTTGCCTGACTACACAGACGACGTGGATGTGCGCGGGTTAGGTGCCCCGGTCGAGATTGTGCGCGACAATGCAAATGTGCCGCATATTTTCGGACAATCAGATGCTGATGTTTTCTTTGGCCTTGGTTTTGCCCATGCGCAGGACCGCATGTGGCAGATGACCCTGATGCGGCGCACAGCCCAAGGCAGGCTGAGCGAGGTCTTTGGCACCGCAACGCTCGAGATCGACAAACTCATGCGCCGTTTCGATTTATACGCCCTGTCTGTTCAATCCGCCGAAAACCTGGATCCGCGTACCCAACAGATGCTTGAGGCCTATTCTTCTGGCGTAAACGCCCGTCTGGACCAGATCAATTCCGAAGCTTTGGGGCGCGGTGCGCCTGAAATGCTGCTGTTCAACGCGCCCATGGCCCCGTGGCGTCCCGCCGATTCCATCGCCATTACCAAGCTGATGGGCGTGCAATTGTCCGGTCATTTGCAGGCCGAAGTAATCCGCGCGCGGACCTCTCTTGCCCTCACAGATGAAAAACGGCTGTTCGACATTCTGCCGGACAGTCCCGGTGCCGGTATCGCAGCCCTGCCCGAATACGCCAGCCTTGTGCCAAATCTGCGCCGGCATGCGGCCAATATCCCGCTTGATCCGCATCCGCTGTCCCCGTTCAAGGATCGCGCTTTTGCCGGGGCGTCCAACGCGTGGGCAGCGGCCCCCTCGCGTTCGGCTTCAGGTGGCACCTTGCTGGCAAACGATCCGCATCTTGGCTTTACCGCTCCTGCGATCTGGTATCTGGCACGTCTTGGTCTGAAATCAGGCGGCGTGATCGGTGGCACGATCCCGGGCATGCCGGTTGTTCTGACCGGGCGTAGTGATGCCTTGGGCTGGGGATTGACGTCGTCCTATCTTGACGATCAGGACGTGTATATCGAGGAAATCAATCCGGATAATCCCGAACAATACCGCTCTCTAGACGGTTTCAAGGACTTCACCACCCGCTCCACCATTATCACGGTCAAGGATTCAGCACCGATCACGCTAACCTTGCGCTGGACCGATAATGGCCCGGTTCTGCCCGGTTCACATTATAATCTGGCCAGCATCACCCCTCCGGGTCATGTCACCACCGTCAACTGGACTGTGTTAAGTGCGCAGGACACTTCGCTTGCTGCGGCGATGGCGCTGATGGAAGCCAAGACGGTTCAGGAAGGAATTTCCGCAGCAGAGACGTACATTGCACCTTCGCAAAACCTGACGCTGGTGGACCGCGAGAACATCGCGATGAAGACAATCGGTGCAGCCCCGCGGCGCGATGCCGGACATCAGAGCCAAGGGCGTCTGCCGTCCCAAGGATGGGTCGCCGCGAACCGTTGGCAAGGTGTGATGCCTTATTCCGCGAACCCCGAATTTGTTGCCCCTGCGGGCGGCATCCTCGGCAACACCAACAACAAGACTGTGGATCGCCCGTTTCCCAACCATGTCTCTTTTGTCTGGGGGGACACGCAACGTGTGCAACGCTGGCAGCGTTTGATGCAGACCCGTCAGGTCCACACCCGCGACAGCTTTATCGAGGCGCAGCTGGACACGGTCAGTTTTACCGCGCGTTCGCTTTTGCCACTGATCGGTGCAGAGCTATGGTTCACCGGAGAGGCCGCGCAGGAAGGCACGCAGGAAAGGCAACGCCAGCGCGCATTGATCCTTCTGGCAGGTTGGTCAGGCGAGATGAACGAACACCTGCCCGAACCTCTGATCTATGCTGCGTGGCTGCGCAGCCTGCAGGCGCGCTTGATACAGGACGAGCTGGGGCCGCTGGCAGATGAGTTTGACCATGTACAGCCCCTGTTCATCGAACGCGTGTTCCGCAATGTGGACGGGGCCAGCATATGGTGCGATGTGCGACAGTCGGCGCGGGTTGAGGATTGTGCGGAAATGGCGCGTCTTGCGCTGGATGACGCCTTGCTCTGGATTAACGAAACATGGGGACCGCAATTGGAGTCTCTGCGCTGGGGCGATGCGCATCAGGCCACACATGATCATCAGACCTTGGGCGAGGTGCCGGTACTGCGTTACTTTGTAAATATCCGTCAATCGACCTCGGGCGGAGATAACACATTGCAGCGCGGGCGGACCAAAGGCACCCTGCCTGACCCGTTCCACAATGTGCATGGCGCGGGATATCGCGGTGTGTATGATTTTGCCGATCCGAATTCGTCTGTCTTTGTCTCTTCTACGGGACAATCGGGCCATTTCCTGTCGCGCCACTATGACGATCTGGCGCAACTCTGGCGGCGCGGCGAGTATATTCCGATGTCGCTGGATGCGGACCTTGCGCGGGCGGCGTCAGTTGGTGTGACCACATTGACGCCTGCGAACTGATGGACCGCGTTATCCTGTTCAACAAACCTTTTGGTGTGCTGTCGCAATTTACGGACAAGGGCACGGAAGGATCGGCGCGCCCGACCCTGTCGGGATTCATTGATCAGCCGGGGTTTTATCCAGCGGGGCGTCTCGACAAAGACAGCGAAGGCCTGCTGGTTCTGACGGACAAGGGTGCGCTACAAGCGCGCATTTCACATCCCAAATACAAGCGGCCCAAGACCTATTGGGTGCAGGTCGAAGGCACGCCGGATGCTGCGGCCTTGGACGCCTTGCGCCGTGGCGTTGTGCTGAAAGACGGTAAAACTGCCCCGGCCGAGATCACGCCCATGGAAACACCGGAGGGATTGTGGGAGCGCGATCCGCCCGTGCGGTTTCGCAAAAGCGTCCCTGACGCATGGTTACGCATCACCATCCGTGAAGGGCGCAACCGTCAGGTGCGGCGCATGACGGCGCACGTGGGATTGCCAACACTGCGCCTTATCCGTGCGCAAATCGGTGACTGGCATCTCAATGACCTGCGACCGGGCGCATGGCGGTGGGCATCAGAAACGGGTGCGTGATCTTCTTATGTTGCCAGTCGTGTGATCCAGACGCCAGCTGTTGCAGCCGTCGCCGTCAAACAGGTGCCCCACGCGAAATCGGTCAAGGTCATGCTCCATGTCCAGTCTTTCATCACAGCCAATGACGTGAATTCGTAAGTGCCGTAACCCATCGCACCAATAAGTGCGGCATTGCCCAGCACCCACAAAAGGCCCTTATCCTGCGAAATGGCAGGCCAGGATACAAACCACAGCAGCACGCCGATGTAGAAGGCATAAAAGAGGACCGCAGGGCCAATGCGGAACTGGTCCAGCAAAAGCGGGCCGATGTCTTTTTCGAAAACAGGTTTTATCAGGTAGCTAAGCCCGAAATAATCGAGGCACATAAAAATGATGAAAGTAGAGAGATAAAGGACGATCAGGGTCATGGCTGCGCTCCGCTAACAGGTCTGCGCTACATATGGTGCAAATGATGCGAACTTCGAGTTTTCCGCCAGAAGTCTCTCACAGCCACGGGGTCTTAGAGCCGTTGGAACTGCGCTTCCTGTTTGGCGGACCAGCGCACGGTCAAGTCGAACCCTGTCTCTGTCTGGGTTTCGTCCACCACGATGTCCTGCTCGAACAACCAGGCGCGTTTCTTGCCTTCTGCAAAGGTAAGCGACAGATCTGCCTCGCGCACAGCACCTTGCAGGGCTTCTGCAACCACGCTCTGCAAGGTACCCAGCCCCTCCCCCGAGATGGCCGAGATCGCCAGCACACCATCATCCCGTTCAGCGCGTGCGCGTACGGCATCCGCGGCATCGGCGGGCAGTAAATCGATTTTGTTCCAAACTTCAAAAGTACGGGTTTCTTTTGGCACGCCCAGCGAGGTCAGGATTTCGTTTACATCGCGCGATTGTTCTTCGGTTTCTTCATGGCTGATGTCACGCACGTGCAGGATAATGTCAGCCGCGAGGACTTCTTCCAATGTGGCGCGAAACGCGGCGACCAGTTCGGTCGGAAGATCAGAGATGAATCCAACCGTATCTGACAAGATCACCTCGGGACCGTCTGGCAGAACAAGCGAGCGCATGGTGGGGTCAAGCGTGGCAAAGAGCATATCTTTGGCCATGACATCAGCACCCGTCAGGCGATTGAAAAGAGTTGATTTTCCAGCGTTCGTATAGCCAACCAAAGCCACAATCGGATAGGGTATTTTTGCACGTGCAGCACGGTGCAGGGCGCGGGTTTTGATGACCTTTTCCAGCTGCCGTTTCAGGCGCACCAACTGGTCGTCAATCGCACGGCGGTCCGCTTCGATCTGTGTTTCGCCCGGGCCCCCGACAAAGCCCAAACCGCCGCGCTGGCGTTCAAGGTGGGTCCAGGCCCGCACCAGACGTGTGCGTTGATAATTCAGCGCGGCCATTTCGACCTGCAACACACCTTCGCGGGTGGCGGCGCGGTCGCTGAAAATCTCGAGGATCAGACCTGTGCGATCAAGAAGCTTCACACCCCATGCTTTTTCAAGGTTACGTTGCTGCACCGGGCTGACAGGCCCGTCTATCAACACCAGTTCAACCTCGTTTTCCTCAAGCAGGTCGTGGACTTCCTTGATCTTGCCCTTGCCGAACAACATACCCGCGTTCACTTGGCGCAGGGGCACAATGTCGGCCCCAACCACTTCAATTGCAGGCAAGGCATGCGCCAATGACACGGCCTCCGCCAAAGCGGGCCCTGCATCACGGCGTTCGTTGTTTGATTTGATCTCGGGATGAAGAACCCACGCGCGGGTTACGCGAGGGCCATCCGTATCGTCAATCTGGAATTGCTCTTTACTCAAGAAGCGTCTTCGCCCTCATAGAGGCTGATCGGCTGGCTTGGCATGATGGTCGAAATGGCGTGCTTGTAGACAAGCTGGGATTGGCCATCGCGGCGCAGCAGTACGCAAAAATTGTCGAACCAGGTTATCACACCTTGCAGTTTGACGCCGTTGATCAGGAAAATGGTGACCGGTACTTTGGTCTTACGCACATGGTTCAGGAATGCATCCTGAAGGTTCTGTCTGTCAGACGCCATAGGTGTTCTCGCTTATTTTTTTCTTGTTGGCACCCGCGTATCGGGGCTCGGTCCGATGAACTATGGCCGCGCCACGCCGGAGTTTCCAGCCCAAATGTCCGCTTGGTCCGTTGTTTTGACGCGCATCAGTGTCAGGGTTGCAACATGCGCAGTATTACGCCCGCCACAAATCCGGCGTCAGAAGGGCAATAATCGCCAAAGTTTCAAGGCGGCCCAACACCATCGCCGCACAGAGAATTCCCTTCGCCGCACCGCTGAGTTCGATCAGGCGAATGGGGGTGTCGGCCGCAAATTGCGTCAGGGGACCGGTGGTTGACAGGCTTGCAATGGACAAAACCAGCGCCTCTTCAAAAGTGCTGCCGGTCAGGCTCAGTGCAAGCATGATTGCAGCCAGAGACATCGCAAACAACATAAAGAATATCCATGCGATAAAGGCCCCGTTGGATTGCAGACGCCGCCCTGCGGCCCCTGCTCCGCTGACGGAATTCGGATGCACCAGTCGTTCCATTTCGCGGCGCCCGTTGAGGTAAAGCGCGAAGACCCGAAGCAATTTCACACCTCCCGCCGTGGTGGCAACACCGCCGCCGATCAGGGACAGCCCCATCAGGATCAAACCCGGTGTGTTCAGGCCGGACCAACCTTGCGCCGTGACCCAATGTTCCGAGACAAATCCGGTGGTGGTCAGGAACGACAGAACAGTGAAAACAGATCCCCAGAGCGCGTAACCGGCTTGCGAGAGGTTCTCCATCGCGGCCACGTTATAGGCACCGATGAAGTGACGCATAAACAAAAAGACGGGCACCGCGGCGACAACAAACAGACCGATGCGGAATTCGGGATCAGTCAGCAGGCCGCCCTGTGTGGCAGTGATTGTATCCTTGGAAAAAGTCAGCCGCGACAAGGCAAACAGCATGAACAGCAGCATGACAGCTTCGCCCGTAACGCCAATCGGTGCGTTTTGCACCCCGCCAATGGGCGAGATACCGGAGGTCGCAAGGACAGACATTGCATGGCAAAGCGCCGTCAGTGGCGAATCCCCTCCGCCCAGAAGCAACAGCCACAACAGCAAGGTGAGGCCTGTATAGATTGGTGCCAACGCACGTGTTGAACGCAGCACCCGAAGATGTGGATCAATTGGGGCGGCGCGGGCGCTGCCACTGTATTGGTGGCCCGGTTCGGCCTGCGCGGTGACTTCGAAGCCACCCAGATGCAGCGGTGCCAGAATGGCCGATGCCGCCACCCACATCAACAGGCCGCCCATCCATCCCACTTGGGCGCGCCACAAATGCAATGTTCCGCCTAGCCGTTCAGGATCCTGAAACATGGTCGCACCTGTTGTGGTCATGGCGCTGACCATTTCAAAATAGGCGTTCAGGAAACGGGTTGTTGGCAAGGCCTCAATGAAGGGAATTGCAAAAAAGACGGGCAGACAGACAAAGGCCGAAAAAAGGGATAATAGCGGGCCAAGGGCGCTTGATTTCGGGCGTTTGCCATTCAAAACAACGGCCATCATCAAAAAGCCGATCAATCCCAGAAGGGCTGCATAAAAGAACGCGCGGGCCGCATCATGATCCCGCACGACCAGTCCATGAAATGCAGGCACCAACATGGAAAACGCACCAATGCCAAAGAGCTGCAAGAACAGCGGCAGATGCAGCAACTCTGTGCGCATATAGTTTTGGCGCTTCACGTCCCGGACCCTTCTTCAGAAAAAGTCGATGGAAACTTGCAGTAGTTGTTCGACCTGTGGCACGTCCCCCGCCAGCGCAAAGACGGCGATTGTATCGCCTTCGTCCACGCGGGTTTTGCCCATCGGGCGGATGACTTTGTCGCCCTTGCGTAACATGCCGATCAGTACGCCTTCGGGAAAATCGATTTCTGACACCAGTTTGCCGGCGATGGGAGATGTGGACAAAACTTCGGCCTCGATGACTTCTGCTTCTGCGTCCCCGATGGAATAGACCGCGCGTACGCGCCCGTGCCGGATGTGGCGCAGGATTGAACTGACCGTGGTGGCACGCGGGTTGATGTAGGCGTCGATGCCCAGTGGCGTCATCAGAGGCACCAACGTCGGGTCATTGATCAGCGCAATCACATAGGGACAACCTTCGGCCTTGGCACGCACGCAGGCCAGCATGTTGGTCTTGTCGTCATCCGTAACGGCAAGCATTGCATCAGCACGCACGATACCGGCCTCAGCAAGCAATGCGGCATCCAGACCGTCGCCATTGAGAACAATTGTGCGCTCAAGGGCTTCAGCCGCTTTTTCCGCGCAGTTGCGGCTTTTTTCAATAACCTTGGTCCGGATGCGGCGTGCATCGGTTTCCAGATGCTGTGCGACTGCCAGACCGACATTGCCGCCGCCCACCAGTACCACTCTTTCCATCTTGGAGGTCTGTTTGCCAAAAATCTCCATTGTGCGCGCAATATCATCTCGGTGACAAAAGACATAACAATCGTCACCGACAAACAGCTGGTCCTTGGCTTCGGGGGCAAACAGCGTCCCATCGCGGCGCACCCCAACAACCACGGCACGCAACGTCGAGAACAAATCCGTCAACTGGCGCAGCGGCGTGTTCACCACCGGACATTCGGCCTCGATTGTGATGCCCAGCAGATGCGCCATACCATCCATGAAAACTTCGGTATCAAACGAAGCCGGTGCGGACAGACGTTGTAACGCGGCCGCTGCCACTTCTTTCTCGGGGCTGATCACCACATCAATGGGCATGTGATCGCGGCGGTAAAGGTCGGAATAAATCGCATCAAGATAGGACTGGCTGCGCAGACGGGCGATCTTGCGGTTGATGCCAAACACCGAATGCGCCACCTGACAGGTCACCATATTGACCTCGTCAGAATGGGTCGCTGCGATGATCATTTCCGCATCCCGCGCCCCTGCCCGGTCCAGCACATCGGGATAGCTGGCAAAACCTGCAATGCCCTGCACATCCAGCGTATCGGTCGCGCGGCGCACCAGATCGGCGTTGCTGTCGACTACGGTCACATCATTACGCTCACCGCTGAGGTGGCGGGCAATTTGCCAGCCCACTTGGCCCGCACCACAAATGATAACCTTCATGCGCCTGTCCTCACGCTGATGTGCAAGCGGGCCAAAGGGGGGCCGCGCCTGCGAATGCCCGCTGTTTAGAGGCTATGCAGCCCCCCGTGGCAAGGGTCAATTACATTGCAAGATCGCAGACTAACGTGCAATGTTGCCGCATGAAACACTGCGCTTTTATGATCATTCCAGCGGTTTTCGCCCTGTCTGCATGCGCCCCGCTCAAGACGTATTACAAACCCGGCGCATCTGTAACGGCACTCAAGCGTGACACCATATCATGCGAAATCAGTGCGCTTGCCGATGTGCCTGCCTCTGTACAAATCAGGCGCAAACCGCCCATCTTTATACCCGGCACGCGCACGTGTACAGCGGACGGAAAATGCAGCGGGACCGAAGGCTATTACATTCCTGGTGGTGTTGAAAGTTACGATCCGAATGATGGTTTGCGCGCCCGCGTGGAACAGCAATGTATGGCGGCCAAAGGTTATGTACCCGTGTCGATTCCCGCCTGTCCCGACAGTGTGGCCAAAGCGGCACCCCCTACGGCAACAACTCGGCTGCCCGCTTTGACTGACGCGTCTTGTGTGATCCGAAACCGCGATGGCAGTTTCCAGATCGTGACACGCGGCTAGCACGCAACCCGATCTGCACAAAATGGGTCCTTTTTTACTGGTGCACACGTGTGCATGGCGCTACCTCTTTGCTGGTACTCCAACAAAAGAGCCTCTTATGTCGCACCTCCAAGACGCCAAAACCCTTGTACAGGCGCATTATGCCGCGCTTGCAACTGCCACCTCGGACACCGTTGAGGATCTGCTGTCAGAGCGCACCGCGCCTGATTACATCTGGCGCGGTGTGCATCCGTTCAACGTGCAATCAGGAGCAAAGAGCGCGGCGCATGCCTTTTGGCGGCCGTTCCTTAAGAGCTTTTCATCCCTTCAACGCCGAGAGGATATCTTTTTCGCCGCCCAAGACAGTCTGACGGATGATAGCGCCATCTGGACCGTTTCGATGGGGCATCTGATGGGCCTGTTTGACGCGCCCTTTCTGAACATCCCGGCAACCCGCAAGATTGCGATGCTCCGCTATGCTGAATTCAATCGCGTGCAGGACGGCAAGATTGTCGAGACCGCCCTGTTCTGCGACATCCTGCACCTGATGACCCAAGCAGGTGTGGGCCGCTTCCCGAACCAGACCGCCGCGCATCTGGTGCAACCCGGTCCGCGCACCCATGACGGGTTGTTGTATGATCCGCAGGACGCCCAGGCTGGCCCGAAAACCCTCGCCCTCATCAACCGTATGATCGGTGCGATTGACGCGGCCAATGCCGATCCCCGTGCGCTGACCCCACAGCAGGAATTGCAGCGTGACTGGCACGACAACATGATCTGGTGGGGCCCCGAAGGCATCGGCGCGACCTACACGATTGATCGCTACATCGAGCAACATCAGGGCCCGTTCCGTCGTCATCTGTCAGATCGCAACTTCAACGGCCATCTGGCGCGTGTGGCAGAGGGTAACTACGGTGCGTTCTTTGGCTGGCCGAACCTGTCTTTGACGAACACGGACGGATTTATGGGCGTGCCTGCGAGTGACGTACGCGCCGACATGCGTGTAGTTGATGTGTACCGCCGTGACGGAGACAAGCTGGCCGAGAACTGGATTTTCATCGACATGCTGCATTTCTTGAAAATGCAGGGCGTGGATGTTTTGGGGGAGTTGGCGGGGTGAGTGTTGAGCTTGCTTGACCATTGTACCTTACTCTTGGCCAGCAATGCTAAGTTGTTTCTGCTTTGCTCATAGGTGAATTTGAAACCGCAACAGCAATGGCCAGCCAGAAACCTGACCGCAAAACCATTGCGAAAAACGTGCGCCATTCAAATGGTGTACCACTAAAGGCCATCACGATAAATATTGCGAATATCAACAAAGTACTTGCCGCAATCAGCCAAGCAATAGGCTGTGCCCAACGCGTCGAATAATAGAGCGCAAGTGCGCCAAGGACATAGAAAAAACCCGCCAAAAAATTGAACCACAGCACCAACGGGACAGCATCACCAACCGCTGCTCTCGCGGCATCATCGCCAAACAATGCCATTCCTCCAGAGTAGATCGTCAGCAGACCAAACAGCGCAGCCACCATAGCTACTGGTCGAACCCAGCGCGGAGACGTGAACATAGTTCTCCTCCTTTTTGAATAACATTTGATTGTTGACTTACAATCAAGCTATTCCCTCTGGGCGCTTTTGATTTGATCAAGATCAATGGTCTGCCGTTGATTGGGGATTTGTCGCGAGAGAGTCATAATCAGTTCAGGGGCGAACCGTTCATTGATCATCGCGCTCACTCAATCACTCTGCCTCTGCCTCCTCATCCACATGCGCCACCCGCACACCGGACTTCGCGGACGTCACAACCCCTAGCGACTTCAGCTTGCGGTGCAGCGCGGATCGCTCCATCCCGACAAAATTCGCCGTGCGCGAAATGTTCCCGCCAAAGCGGTTGATCTGGGTCAGCAGGTATTCGCGTTCAAACGCCTCACGTGCCTCGCGCAGCGGCAATGTCGCCAGCGCAGAGGACAGCACCACGCGGCCGTCTTCCTCGCCGTTTGGCTCCTCACCGGGCAATTCGCGGGCCTCGATTGGACCCGTGCCATCGCCAAGGATCAGCACGCGCTCGACCAGATTTTTCAACTGACGCACGTTGCCGGGCCAGACCATTGTCTGCATCAGGGCAATCGCATCCTCAGAGAGTTCGCGCTGTGGCAACCCTTGTGAGGCGTTGAATTCGCTGATGAAATGCTCCGCGAGCAGTGGAATATCCTCGCGCCGTTCCTCCAACGACGGAACCGCAATCGGCACCACGTTGAGGCGGTGAAACAACTCCTGACGGAAAGTTTCCGCCTCAATCGCGGCCTCAAGGTTCTTGTTGGTGGACGAAATCACCCGCAGATCCACCCGCACCTTGTCGCTGCCACCCACACGCGTGAATTGCTGGTCCACCAACACGCGCAGAATCTTGGATTGGGTGCCAAGCGGCATATCTGCCACCTCGTCGAAATAGGCGACACCGCCGTTGGCCTGCTCTAGCAACCCCGGCTCGATCCCGCGTTCTGACCCTTCACGGCCAAACAGCACTTCCTCCATGCGATCCGGCTCCACCCCTGCGCAATTGATGGTCACAAACGGCGCATTGGCGCGGTTGGAATTGGCGTGGATATAGCGCGCGGCAACCTCTTTGCCTGCTCCCGCTGGCCCGGTCAGCATGACGCGCCCGTTTGATTTGGTCACTTTGTCGAGTTGCCCGATCAGCGCGCGGAACGCACCGGACTGGCCCAGCATTTCCGCACTGGTGACATCGCGTCGCTTGAGCGTCTGGTTTTCCTGACGCAGGCGCGATGTTTCCATGGCGCGGCGGATCACCACCAGCAATTGATCAATGTTGAAGGGCTTTTCGATGAAATCATAGGCTCCCTGTTTGATCGCAGCCACCGCAATCTCTACGTTACCGTGGCCCGAGATGATCACCACAGGCACATCGGGATAATCGCGTTTGGTCGCCTTGAGGATGTCGATCCCGTCCATGTCACTATCTTTGAGCCATATGTCGAGGATCATCAGCGCGGGCGGTTCCGTGCTGATCGCCGCCATGGCATCATCGGAGTTTCCGGCCAGCCGCGTGGCAAACCCTTCGTCTTCCAGAATATCAGAAATCAACTCGCGAATATCGCGTTCGTCGTCCACGATCAGAATATCACTCATGCTCTGTCTCCACTCGTTTTTGATTGTTCAGGGGATGGCGGCAGCGGCAGTGTGATCACTGCCATTGCCCCGAAATGGTCTTGGCCCGCAAAAACGGGCGCTTTGTCCAGCACCAGCGTGCCGCCGTGTTCTTCGATGATTTTCTTGACGATTGGCAGGCCTAGACCTGTACCTTCGCTTCGGGTCGTAACATAGGGTTCAAACAACCGCGCCCGGTCTTCCGGAAGGCCGGTTCCGTTGTCTGCGATGGTAATTGTCGCGTTTGTATCGTCCGTTGTCATGGCCACCATGATCTGCGGTTTCAGGTTCTCCGGAGGGCCTTTTTTTATCAATGTTTCAATCGCTTCACCGGCGTTCTTGATCAGATTTGTCAACGCCTGAGAAATCATCGTGTTGTCGATGTCGACCATCACCGATGTGTCCGGGAGATCTGATGTTATTGTGACTTGTGGCTGGCCGGATTGTTGCAGAAACACAGCGTCCGATACCAGTTGTTTGAGGTCTTGTTTGGATGTCACGGGTTCTGGCATACGGGCGAATTTGGAAAATTCGTCAACGATCCGGCGCAGATCACCGGTCTGGCGGATGATCACACCTGTCATTTGTTCAAGCGCTTCGCTGTCTTCGCCCAGTTTGGGCGCAAACTTGCGGCGGATGCGTTCGGCACTCAACTGGATCGGTGTCAGCGGGTTCTTGATCTCATGGGCGATGCGGCGCGCGACGTCGCCCCAAGCGGCCATGCGCTGCGCACTGACCAGATCGGTCACATCATCAAAGGCAACCACATAGCCTTCAAGGCGTCCATCATCTGAGCGTCGGGTGGCCATACGGACCAACAGGTTTTCCATCGCTCCTTGACGTGACACCTTGACCTCGTCCTGCACCACTTCACCAGATTTGCTGCTGATGGTTTCGAACAAGGCCCCAAATTCGGGAATCGCAACAGAAAGCGCCAGTGATTGTTGATCTTCCGACCAATCGAGCAAGCGCATTGCAGAACGGTTCACGAAGGTAACGCGCCCTTCGGGATCAAGGCCAACCACGCCGGAGGTGACCGAACTCAACACTGAATCAAACAATCGGCGGCGGCGTTCAATCTGGCGGGTGTTGTCCAGAAGGGTTTCGCGCTGGCCCTGCAACTGCTTGGTCATCTGGTTGAAATAGCGGCTGAGCATGGCGATTTCGTCGTCGCCGTCTTCTTCGCGCACCTGCACGTTGAGATTGCCAGCGCCGACTTGTTGGGCCGCCCCTGTCAAACGTCCCACCGGGCCGGACAGGCGCTCGGCAAACCACAATCCCAGCCAGACAGCGGCAAGGATCAGGATCACAGCAAAGCCCAGATACAGCAGGCCAAATTCGAACAACAACCGTCCGCGATCGGATTCAAGTTGTTGGTAAAGGCGCACCGTTTCCGTGGTTTCATCCAGCAAGGACAGGATTTTCCCATCCACATCGCGGCTGACAAAAAGATACCTGTCAACAAAAGAGCGCAACGGCAGAAGTGCGCGGAATTCGTTGTTGGGCCAATCCTCAATGACCAGCAATCCTTTGTTGCTGGCTTGTTGAATTTGCTCAGGCTCGGGCTTGTCAAAATCAAACAGATAGGAGCGGTCCCCACGTGCGCGAATTTGTCCTGTGCCGTCAATAAGATAAGCTTCCCGCAGCCCGCGCTGAATCTGGCGCTGCCCTTCCCCCAACAATGTACTGTCCGAGACGTTGATCCCCTGATTTCGGGCATTATCGATGCTGCGGGCCAAGGCGCGGGCATCCGCAATCAAATCTTGACGCTGCTCGGATTCGTAAGCTTGAGCCGCCTCAAGTGACGATCCCACAACGCCGCGCACACGGTCCGAAAACCACCCCTCAAGGCCAACATTGATGGTGAGGCCTGCGAAAACGGCCACGGTCACAGTCGGGATCAGAGCCATCAACGCAAAAACACCTGTCAGACGCAGGTGAAGGCGGGAACCAGCTGACTTGGCGCGTCTCGCAGCAACCAAGCGGGCGACCTGAGACAGTACAAGCGCAGCAACGAGCAGAATATAGACAAGGTCGGCCAACAGAACCAGACGCAGGGACAGTGTGTTTGCACCCTGCCCCAAAGGACCAAGCGCGAGGTAGGTCGCCAGCGCCAGAACCGGTCCGAGAAGCACCAATCCGAGAGTTGCCAGATTGCGCACACGTTTCATGCGCCGCAAACGGCCCAGTTTCTCCAACGTTAAACTGCGTGACAGGGTTGCCACCCGCGCCCTCACCGATGATGTGGTGCGCGTGTGCACCAACCGCCATATTTTGTGGTCCTGAACATGCTCAGAGCTTACCTGATACACGTTGGCCACGGTTATGTGGCGCTTTTACATCATTTTGCGGCCCCTTGTCACCTCTATATCCAGTTCGGTTATCTTTTTACGCAATGTATTGCGGTTGATGCCCAACAGGTCGGCACATCTAGCCTGATTTCCCGACGTGGCAGACAGGGCGACTTCGATAAGCGGTGCCTCTATCTCGCGTAATATACGGGCATAAAGCCCCGGTGGCGGAAGCAATGTGCCATGTTGATCAAAATAACGGCGCAAATGGCGTTCAACGCTTGCCCCCAGTCGTTCGGTATTGGCCTGTGCAAACACTGGTTCAGTGGTGGGTTGCGCGCCCAATACCTGTTCGGCCTCTGTCTGACTGATTTCCGAGGCCAGGCTGGTCAGGGCCAGTTGGCGCATTGCGTTTTCGAACTGGCGGATATTTCCGGGCCAGGAGTAGCTGCAAAAGACTTTTTTGGCTCCGTCGGACAGTTTGCGCCCGAAACCGTTTGCTGAATCGTCCCGCCCCAGAAAATGCGCGGCCAACAACTCGATATCTTCAATCCGGTCCCGCAAGGCGGGTACATGCACAGTGGCCCCTGACAGACGATAATACAGATCGCGGCGTAACGTGCCGGCTTTCATTGCCTCTGCTAGATCCGACTGGCTTGTGGCCAGAAACCGTGGCGCATAATCGCCCGGCGCATCCATCATGCGGGCGATGCGGGCTTGCACCTCCAGCGGGATGTCCGCAATTTCATCAATCAACAACGTACCACCGCGCACCCGCGCCAGAACACGTGCCGGTGCTTCGATGCCTTGCAGATCCGCTTCTGTGACGGTCATAAACGGCAAGGTCCGACGGTCCGAAAAATCGTGAATGGCTTTCCCGATCAGTGACTTGCCGGTTCCGTTCTCCCCCCAGATGAGTACGGGCAGGTCCGTGTTCATCACCCGCGCGACCAGACGATAAAGCGCCTGCATTACAGGTGTGCGCCCGATCAGCGGCAGATCATCACGGTCACCCTCATCCGCGGTGCGTACAAGTTCGTTGCGCGAAGCCGCGCCTTTTTTTTCCAAAGCGCGCGCTGTGCGTTTCATCAGGTCGGGCAGATCAAAAGGCTTGGGCAGATAGTCAAAAGCGTCTGCTTCTGCCGCCTTGATTGCTGTCATAATGGTGTTCTGGGCAGAAATCACGATAACAGGCAAATCAGGGCGGTCTTCAGAGATCTTCGGCAACATTTCAAGGCCGTTTCCATCCGGCATCGCAACATCTGTTATCACTGCATCGCCGCGCCCTTCTGCGACCCAGCGCATCAGGGTTGTCAGGCTGGACGTGGCGTGCACCTTGCATCCTGCACGCGTCAGGGCTTGTGTCAAAACAGTGCGGATCGTGCGGTCGTCATCTGCGACCAAGACAGTGCCATCCATTGTTCAGACCTCCAATTTGCGGTGCGGTGTTGCGGATTTTGATTTTGCCGAGGGAGCACGTGGCAACGAGATGCGAAACACCGTATGCCCCGGCGTGCTATCCACCGATATCCAACCGCCATGTTCTGAGATGATCTTACTCACCAAGGCCAGCCCCAGACCCGTGCCGTTTTCACGCCCTGACACAAACGGATCAAATACATCGCCTTTGATGGGCTCGGGCAAGCCGGGACCATCGTCAATAATCTCGATCTGCAACGGCAGCGATTGGCCGGACCCATCGGCGCGTCGCATGCGAAAGGAATGTTCGAAAAAGGTACGCAGACGAATGGTACCCCCGCCCTCATCCGCCGCTTCAGATGCATTTTTCAATAGGTTCAACACCACCTGCACAAGCTGGTCCTTGTCACCCAAGGCAAGAGGAAGCGAGGGGTCGTAATCCTCGATGATCTTCATCCGCGCACCGAAGCCCAACAATGCGGACCGTCGCGCCCGATCCAGTACATCGTGCAGGTTTACGGGCCCCCGCGCAGGTTCGCTCAGGTTGCCGAATTGCTCGACCTGTTCCAGCAGTTTCACAATGCGGCGGGATTCAGCGACAATCAAATCGGTCAGTTCCAGTTCATCAGCGGTCAGGTTCATCGACAGCAACTGTGCGGCACCGGTGATACCAGCCAACGGGTTCTTGATTTCATGTGCCAGCATTTCCGCCATGCCAATGGCCGACTTTGCCGCCGATTTTACCGAGTGGTTTTGCGTGACGCGATCCGTGAGTTCACGTGCAGAGATCATCATCAGCATATACCCGGGCATGCCCTGCAGCGGCGCAATCTGGAGCGCGGATTTGCGTGGCGCTCGTTGTCCACTGCCCACGTCTACGTCGTTTACAAACAGGGCCGTATTGCTGTTGCGCGCACGTAAAAACGCATCCTCCAGCGGGTAGTCCACTGCCACCAGATCCCAGACGGGCACACCGATAATGGCTTTTGCGGATGCGTTGAAATAACCTTCTGCTGCGGGGTTTGCATCCTGAACTAAATCCTCGGGCGAGATGACAACCGCGGGTGTGGGCAAGGATGCCCAGATACGGCTGTCCGAGTTCATGCGGCGACCTGACTGGGGCTATTGAACATGGCCTGCGGGATCAGCCGCATTGTTTCTTCTGGCGTGGCGGCGGTCAAAACCGCACGCCGAAGATCGCTGGGGGTTCCGCATGTGTCCATATACCAGCCGAGGTGTTTACGTGCGTTTTTCGGCCCCAGCTTTGCACCATAGAACTGCAACATGTCCTGATAATGCGCCAGAACCATCTGCGCAAATGCGTTGCCCTGCGGCACAACCGGCGCAGCTGTGCCATAAAGTGCATGGGCAATTTCGGCCAGCAACCACGGCTTGCCCTGCGCGCCGCGCCCGATCATCACGC
Source organism: uncultured Sulfitobacter sp. (assembly GCA_947501805.1). Classification (GTDB taxonomy): domain Bacteria; phylum Pseudomonadota; class Alphaproteobacteria; order Rhodobacterales; family Rhodobacteraceae; genus Sulfitobacter. The sequence goes on from CANMXJ010000004.1 coordinate 162,233, forward strand.
CGTCTGCACCGGAGTGGTCCAGCGCCATGCGGGCGTTATCGACCGACAAGATGTCACCGTTGGCAATCACCGGAATGGAGACGCTGTTCTTGACCTCGCGGATGGCGCGCCAATCTGCGCTGCCTTTGTAAAACTGGCAGCGCGTGCGGCCATGGATTGTAATCATCTGGATGCCTGCGGCCTCGGCCCTCCTGGCGATGCTTGGGGCATTGCGCAACTCGTCGTCCCACCCCAGACGGGTCTTGAGGGTCACAGGCACATCAACAGCCTCAATCACCGCTTCAATCAGCCGCAAGGCGTGGTCAGGCGTTTTCATCAGCGCAGAACCGGACGCCCCTTGCGTGACCTTTTTTGCCGGACAGCCCATGTTGATGTCGATGATCCGCGCACCCTGATCGGCGATCATGCGTGCAGCTTCGGCCATCGGGGCTGCCTCGCGTCCGGCGATCTGGACAGAGGTGCCCTCGACGCCGATCCCCAATTCGGCCTTTTCGCGGGTGCCGGGACTGCGGCACAGCAATTCGTGGCTTGCGATCATTTCGGACACAACAAGGCCAGCCCCGAACCGCGCAACCAAGGTGCGATAAGGCAAATCCGTGATGCCGGCCATCGGGGCCAGCAAGACTGGTGGTGTTAATCCAAGAGGCAAGGCAAGCGCAGTCAAGGGATCGTCCTGTGTGCTTAATGATTGGGCAGTTGTTTCGGGTGTAGTCAGAAGCCGGTAAATTATCAATTGATTACCGTGTGGAATAAGGTCCTGATCCGGCTTTTTGCCCAAAAATGAGGCACTCGAGACGGGTGATTGCACGCAGTCCCGCCATTCCATAGAAACGCAGCAACACAACACATTTGGTTAGGGCACCCGAACATGGATATTCGCACCGGCAACGGATTTGACGTGCATGCTTTTGGTCCGGGGGATCATGTCACCCTGTGTGGTGTGAAAATCCCGCATGCACAGGGGCTTGTTGGTCATTCGGATGCAGATGTAAGCATGCACACCGTGACGGATGCAATTTATGGCGCATTGGTGCGCGGCGACATCGGCCAGCATTTTCCGCCTTCCGATCCGCAATGGAAAGGCGCGGCAAGTGACCTATTCTTGCGCCATGCTGTCGACCTTGCCGCCGAGATGGGGTTTGTCATCAGCCATGTCGATTGCACGCTGATCTGTGAACACCCCAAGATCGGGCCGCATGCGCCCGCGATGCGCGAAAAAATGGCACAGATCATGGAGATGGATGTTGACCGCGTGTCGGTCAAGGCAACCACATCAGAGCGCCTTGGCTTTACCGGCCGCGGCGAGGGAATTGCCTGCATCGCCACAGCTACTTTGGTGAAAACATGAAACTTGCGCAGATGATCGGCACGTTGATGGGGGTCGGATACTTGCGTCCTGCTCCGGGAACCTGGGGGTCGCTGGTTTCATTGCCCTGGGCGTGGCTGGTGCATGTGATCGGCGGGTTTCCGTTGCTCTTGCTTGGCGTTTTTGCAGCGTTCCTCAAGGGATGGTGGGCCACAGACAGAATGACCTCTGGCAGTCACGATCACGACCCTTCGGAAATTGTTGTGGATGAATTGGTTGGCCAATGGATCGCTGTCCTGCCCCTGAGCTATGCTGCATGGAGCATGGAAATATCCATCCTCGCGCTTTGGCCCGGCTGGATTGCGGCCTTCGTGTTGTTCCGTTTCTTTGACATCACCAAACTGGGGCCGATTGGCTGGGCCGACCGGATGAACACGCCTTTGGGCGTCATGCTGGATGATGTGATCGCGGGTCTGTTCGCTGCCATTGGCGTCGTTGTTCTGGCCGCCCTGTATCACGGCGTGATGTAGATGGAGGTTGTGGCGCAAATTCTGGCACTGGCGCGCGAGAAAGGTATCATGATCACCTGCGCAGAAAGCTGTACCGGCGGCATGGTGGCAGCGGCATTGACTGAGCTGCCTGGGTCTTCGGCGATGATGGATCGCGGATTTGTAACCTATACCAATGCCGCAAAGATCGAGATGCTGGATGTCACACCTGACACGCTAAGGGCTTGGGGCGCAGTATCCGAACAGGTAGCCGAAGAAATGGCGCGCGGTGCAATCAAGCGATCAGATGCGCATCTTGCGGTATCGATAACCGGCATCGCAGGACCGGGCGGATCAGAGCACAAGCCCGAGGGTCGTGTTTGTTTCGGGCTTGCCTTTGATGGACAATGGCATGTGGAAACGCAGGAATTCGGATCACTGGGACGTGACAAAGTGCGTTTGGCCGCGCGGGACCACGCATTGATGTTGCTATTGAATGCAGTACGCAAAATGCGCCCTGTTCGAGCGGCATAGCTCATCTGTATTTCAGGGTCAGGCATTTTTCATAAGGCAATCTGCGGTCTTGAGGCGTCAGTCTGATATGCTTTAGTAACGCTTTGATCATGCGCGACTTTGAACAGCCAAAAAGCGCATTCTACTGAATTTCAATGATCTGCCGCGCCCTCATAGCATAAGAAGTGTGCGCGAAGACCCGAATACATAGTCCGAGCCTGATGGTTTCGGTGAACGCCCTATGACATCACAAGTTGATCGGTAAAGCCGCGCAGGGTGTCACCTTGCGCGGAATGCCACAGGGTTTCCGCCTGTTCTGGTCCCACAAGTGCGGCAGCTTTGCCCCGCAGCTTTTCGGCGCGGGTCTCTAACGTCATTGGGGCCATCAGATCGTGGCGCAGGTGACGGGTTGTCCCATCTTTCAACTGCACGGCGATTTCTGATTGGGTTTCGGTCAGGCGGGCGTCGTCGGTGATGGTGATGCGGGTCCGCAAATCCATGATTTCGCTATCTTGCGTAATCTGGTCGGTGAAACTCGCGATTGTTCCTGTGTCATGCCCCAATAGGGTCATTGCCGCAGTCTGCGCGTAGCTGAATTTGGCTGCCAGCCCCGTTTGGGGATCTGCAATATTGCAGACGCTCATCCAGCGCGGATGTGTATGAATGTGCAGGGTTCCAACGTCGTCCCTTTTCAGTTGGGACTCGCGCAGTGCTTCCAGCATTGCGTGCAAGCCGTGGCAGCAGGCGTGAAACTTGTGGCTGATGTCAAGGATGCGCCATGCCTCGTCCGGTGGCAAATCGACGTCGGCCCCCTGCCCGTGATGTGTCGGCCCGAACCCAAGCGGTCCGGCCAGACCATCCTGCGCGGCGGTCATGCCTGACATTGCCCACAATGCGGCCTCGACACCTGTGCGGGCGGCCAATCCGGCATTTAGCGGTTTTGCCATTGTGCCAAATTGTGCCTTGATACCAGACGCCATACTTGCGCACAGGCCAAGCGCGTGTCGCGTGTGTGTTTCGTCTAAGTTCAGCACCCGGCAAGCGCCAAGGGCTGCGCCAAATGCGCCGGCCGTTGCAGTCTGATGATAGCCGACTTGATAATGATCGCGGCCCAGCCAGAGGCCCACAAGGATGGATGCTTCAACCCCGATGGTGGCCGCTTCCATAAGAGTATGAAGGTCAGCGCCGGTTTGTTCGCACAGAGCCAGTACGGCCGGAACGACCGCTACCGAAGGGTGGCCGATGTGCGCGAAATGAGTGTCGTCGTAATCAAGGGCATGGGACAAAGTCCCGTTGATCAGCGCCGCAGTCGGGCCGGATGCAGATCCGCCGCCCAGAATGGTCTGTGTGCCTGTGTGCGCTGCCATTTGAGCCGATTTGAACCTGTCAAACTCGACTTCGCGTGCCCCCGCTACACCGCAGGCAGCCCAGTCATAAAGCGACAGCCGCATCATTTCCGCTGCATTTGTCGGAACCTGAGCGCCTTTGAATTCAATCAGCCGGTCTGTGATGGTTTGTGGCATCGCGGTTATCCTTGTGGGCCGTAGAGGTCTTTGGCCCGTGTTTCGAATGCGCGTACAACACGCAGCATGGCTTCGTTGAACACAACGCCGATGATCTTTTGCAAAATCGCGTTCTTGAATTCGAAATCGACGTGGAAATGTACCTTGCACCCTTGCTCGGTATCTTCAAACGCCCAATTGGATTTCATGTATTTGAACGGACCATCCAGATATTCGGTATCTATCTTGCGCGCCTGCGGCCACAGTACGACACGGCTGGTAAAGCGTTCGCGAAACACTTTGAAGCTGATCACCAGATCTGCGTCCATAATACGGTGGTCGCCCTTGTCCACATCAGAGCGAATCCGCGCAGCTGCGGTCCATGGCAGGAATTCAGGGTATTTGCCCACGTCAGCAACAAGGGCATACATCTGATTCGCTGTATAGGGCAGTTCTTTGATTTCAGAATGGCTTGGCATTGCTTTCCATGCTTGCTCGGGGTACCTCTGTGTCACCGATAAGATACGTAAATTCAAGGGCTAAGCTGATGACAGATCGTCCATATGTGATTGATGAAATGATCTCGGCCAAGTCCATAGCGGCGCGGATCGAAGCATTGTCACAGGAAATTCACGACGAATTTGATGGCACGGACAAACTGGTGGTTGTCGGATTGCTGCGGGGGTCTTTCGTTTTTATCGCTGATCTGGTGCGCGAACTTGACCTGCCTATCGAGGTCGATTTCCTTGAGGCGTCGAGCTATGGTGACGGTATGGAAAGCAGTCGGGAAGTGCGTATTCTCAAGGACTTGCGCGGCGCAATTGAAGGGCGCGATGTGTTGGTGGTCGAGGATATTGTCGACACCGGACACACCTTGCACCACGTTACAAACCTGCTGAAATCGCGTGAACCTGCGCGGTTGAAAACCATTGCCCTATTGGACAAACCAACCAGACGCGAGGTGGATATGAAGGCGGACTGGACGGGGTTTGAAATTCCTGATGAATTTGTGGTTGGTTACGGCATTGATTTTGCGCAGCGTAACCGCAACCTGCCGTTTATTGGCAAGGTACGCTTTATATGAATCCCGTCTGGCTCATGCGGATGTCGAAATGGGCGCGTAATCCGCCTTCGGCCAAACGCGTGAAGCTGGTCTTTGGCATTGTGGTTGTGGCCGCAATCATCTGGGGCATCGAGTGGCTGGGTTATTGGCCGGAATGGGCAACAACAGAGCGGATTCCGCGCAAGTTTTAACTGCGCGGACACCGGAGTTTGCGGCACGTGCCTGCCACAGCTCTACGCAATGCCAAGCTGTCTGTTTCGCGCCGCGCGCAATTGCGCAAAATCGTCGCCTGCATGGTACGAAGATCGGGTGAGTGGTGTCGCAGAAACCATCAGGAATCCCTTTCCGTAAGCGGCCTTTTCATAGGCTGCAAATTCGTCGGGATGCACAAACCGATCAACCGCATGGTGTTTCGGGGTTGGCTGCAAGTATTGACCAATCGTCAGGAAATCGATGTTGGCGGCGCGCATGTCTTCCATGACCTGAATGACCGCTTGGCGGTCCTCGCCCAACCCTACCATGATACCGGATTTGGTAAACATTGACGGGTCAAGTTCTTTGACACGCTGCAACAGGCGCAACGAGTGAAAATACCGCGCACCGGGGCGCACTTCGGGATAGAGGCCCGGTACGGTTTCAAGGTTGTGATTGAACACATCAGGGCGTGCTTCAACAACCTTTTCAAGGGCTTCCGGTCCACAGCGAATGAAATCGGGCGTCAGGATTTCGATTGTGGTGTCGGGACTGCGGTGACGGATCGCGCGAATGGTCTGGGCAAAGTGCTCTGCCCCGCCATCCTCGATGTCGTCGCGGTCTACGGAGGTAATGACGACGTGTTTTAGCCCCAGTTTCTGCACCGCATCTGCCACACGGCCCGGCTCGAATGCGTCCAGATCATCCGGTGGCTTGCCAGTTGCGATGTTGCAGAACGTACAGGCGCGGGTACACACCTCGCCCATGATCATCATCGTGGCATGCCCTTGGGACCAGCATTCACCGACATTGGGACAGCCCGCTTCTTCACAGACCGTCACCAGTTTGTTGTCGCGCATGATGCGTGCGGTCTTGGCATAGCCCTCGCCGCCTGGCGCGCGAACCCTGATCCATGACGGTTTTTTGGGCTGGGCATTGTCCGGTTTGCGCGCTTTTTCGGGGTGGCGCTGTTCGGGAATTTTCAGATCACGCATCATGGGGCTCCGTTTAGCTGAAAACTGTCTAACATATTCCAAAGACAACGAAACCCCGTGACGTGGCAAAGCTGCTATGCACATTAGGTGGCATTTAGTGCCACCAATGCGACCCGTTGCGACGACGTAGCGCACCCCCGATGCTCCAGTGATCGCGCGCAATCATCAGCAGCAGAGCAACAAACGCGGCCATAACCGCAAGATCTATGACTTGATTGCGATGTACCGGAAAACCCTTGGCGTTGACGGCAAACGGGTCAAAGAATCCCTCCCAACGCCTTGTAATGGTGTAGAAATGCATTGCCGCAAGCGTGCCGTAACTGGCATAGCGGAATATTCCCAAGGCGGCCAATAAACAAACTGCAATCTGCAAGCCACCAGCCGCGTAAATCTGTCCGATCGACAGATCGACGCCATCGAAATTCTTGGCAAGGAATTTGTATTGACCGGGGGTAATGATCTTGTGTACGGCCCACAGAAAAATGAACCACACAAGTCCAAGCCGCAATATCAACAAAGCGGCAGCGTCGCGGCGGTCTTGTGGGGTCATGGAAGGTTCCTTTTGCAATATCACTAGCAAAATCGAAAACCTGTTTCACCCAAGATCAGGACGGCACACGCAAGTGTGAGCCGCCCCGCGCAAGTGTCAGCCGATCATCGGGCCACCTGGACCGACGGTTTCATCGTAATGGCGCTTGAGCCGCATCAGGGCAATCCGAAGGACGATCTTGCCTGAACGCGCTGACCAACCCAACCGTTTCTCGGTGGTTTCCAGCCCTTCCAGATAGCAACAACACCGCAAGGCGACGTCCGACAAACCCTGCCCCAGATGCTCCAACGCTGTCTTGACGCGTGCGCGCGCCTCTGCAGGTGCGCCTGATCCATTATTGCCAACTGCACTGCCCGATTGCGTTCCGGCAGTCAGGAAATGATCCCAGTTCTGGGCCACTGAGGCATCCATTTGAGCAAGCTCGAAGTCCTCGCGCAATCGCTCACCGGCATGGACCAACGCATCAGACAAGAATGGCGTGCCGTCCTTGTCTCGTCGCCGGGCCAAGGCGCTCAGCGGGCTTTCCCCGATTGGCATGCGCGCGCGATTGGCAGAGATATCATCCTCTGAAGGTTCCGGTGCCATTTTCCCGTAGGAAAACGCCGCCGGCGCTTCGGCCATACCGCTGGCAGGCGCCGGGGTCATACCGAATTCTTCCAGAAAATCGGCCAGTGCTGCGCGTCCCGCGGTTGTAATATGGTAGCGTACAATACGTCCTGTATTTGCCGGTGAAATCCAGTCTTTGAGTGCCATGGCCTGCGCCACCGCAGCATCCACTACCGCGGATCGTGTGCTGTTGCCGGAAGGTGCATCGCGGACAACCACAGCCTTGTCCATATCCGCCGCAACAGCCAACACGGCACCCCTTTCACACAACCGCCGCAACACGCGCATCGCCTCACGTGCCAAGGTTGCATCGTCAGGAATTGCTTTGCTTGGTGCGGGTGTCTTCATCTTGGCATCCTTCTTGTAGACAGAATGGGTCGTCGCAGTTGCGGCGCGGTTCTGATTGCCAAGTTTGCGCAGCACGGCATCAACCAGCGGATCATCGCGGCGCATCTCTACCTTGCGAATCTGGCGCAGCACTGTGGAGGCATGACAGCCGGCAGCCCGCGCCAACACCCGGATCGGTGCCCCGTTTTCTGTGTGTGCAATGTAGTGGCGTGCGCCGGTGGGCACCCAATTTGGCAAAGGCCCAGAGGACTCCGGCCCGCCCGTTTCCACATGTTGTCCCATACCCATTCCTTCAACGTGTTCCTGTTTTTCAGAAGTTATCCACAGATTTATCGACACAACCTAAAATTGCATTTGTTACCTGATCGTTAAAATCTGATCGTTTTGTCAGCATTGTTTCTAAAACATAAACAGTTGTGAAAGGTCCGAACGGCGGAAATCCGCCATACGCAACACCCCTATAGGTTGTGCAATGTTGTGCTCGAAACAAGGCACCTCTGCTTTTTTGATCCACAGCTACAAGGACATACCCATGCAAGATCTGCTTACCATGCTGAACACTCTGCACCGCCCTCGCCTGATGATGCGGGCCGCTCGCATTGGGGCACAGGATTATCGGCGTGCGTCACATTTGCCACGCCTGTTGGGCTACGGAATCCTGCCGCGCCATGGATCGGCATTGATCAAGTTGATGGAGATGGACGCTGCTTTGGAGGACCAGCGTGTCAGCTGCGATGCGAGCTATAGCTTGATCCGGCATCTGGATGTGCTGATCGCAATGGTGGGAGAGGCCCGCGAGCTGAAAGCAACGCAGGCCCCTGAATCTGTTGACACATAGACCTACATAAAGGCGTCAGGCTCTGCCGCTTTTTTCTGGGCGACATAGGCATCAAGAGCTTCGCGGATGCCTGCATCCAATGCGGGTTGCTGGTAGTCCGCGAGCATCTTTTCCACGCGGGCCGTTGCAAGGGACTGCGTGTCGCGTGCCCCCTCGTCTTCCCATGTCTCGAAAGGTTTGTAATCCAGCAGGTCGGATTTCCAGAAGGCGGATTTGAAATTCGCCTGCGTGTGGGCACAACCAAGGTAATGTCCACCCGGCCCGACTTCGCGGATCGCATCCATTGCTTGCGCATTTTCGTCCATCTGCACGCCTTTTGCGAAATGGTGCAGCGCGCCAAGCTGGTCGGCATCCATCACGAATTTCTCAAACGAGCTGACCAGCCCGCCTTCAAGCCAACCGCATGAATGCAGCATGAAGTTGACGCCGGACAGCAGGCCCATGTTCAAACTATTTGCAGTTTCATAAGCCGCCTGTGCGTCGGGTAGTTTTGATCCACAAAATGATCCGGCAGATCGGTATGGCAGGTTCAGACGCCTTGCCAGCTGGCCTGCGCCATAGGTGATATGGGACGCTTCGGGTGTGCCGAATGTCGGCGCACCGGAGTTCATATCAATGGATGTGACAAACGCTCCCATGATCACCGGCGCACCCGGACGCACCAGTTGGGAATAGGCAATCCCTGCCAGTGCTTCGGCCAACACTTGTGTCAATGTGCCCGCAATCGACACCGGTGCCATCGCGCCGCCCACAATAAAGGGCGAGATGATGCAGGCCTGATTGTTCTTGGCGTAAACTTCCAGCGCGCCCATCATTACATCGTCGAATGTCATGGGAGAGTTGATGTTGATCAGCGATGTCATCACGGTATTTTGCTGCACAAAACTCTCACCAAAGAGGATGCCGCACATATCAACCGAATCCTGCGCACGGCTTGGTTCCGTGACCGAGCCCATGAACGGCTTGTCACTCAACGTCATATGCGCGTGCAGCATGTCCAGATGCCGTTTGTTCACGGCAATATCTGTCGGCTCACATACCGTGCCACCCGAATGGTGCAGCCACTTGGACATATAGCCCAGCTTCACGAATTTGTTGAAATCCGCCATTGTTGCATAACGTCGCCCACCGGCCGCGTCACGCACAAACGGTGGACCATAAACAGGTGCCAGAACAAGGTTCTTGCCGCCCACCACGACATTGCGTTCCGGGTTGCGGGCATGTTGGGTATAGTGCGACGGGGCTGTTTCACATAATTTGCGCGCCAGACCCCGTGGGATGCGCACACGTTCGCCGTCAATATCAGCTCCGGCGTCACGCCAGCGTTCGATCGCTGCCGGATTATCTGGCATATTGATGCCGATTTCTTCCAAGACCGTTTCGGCATTGTATTCGATCACCTCCAGCGCCTCTTCGGTCAGCACCTCGAAGTTTGGAATATTGCGCTCGATGAACTTTGCCGTTTCAAACGACACTGCACTGCGTTCTGCGCGCCGTGCGGCACCGCCGCCACCCCGTCCGCGCCGTGCTGTTTCTGCCATGGTCATATCCTCACGCCAAGATTTTCCCTCTGCTACACCAATCCGCCAGTTCGCTTCGCGCAATTACCGTCCCTTGCGGTAAAAAAGCGACATTACGTCTGCCGCTTTCTTTTTTGGCCCTGAAAGATGCGGAGGGGCGGGAAAAACCCCCATTATTTCCTTTTGATAAAGCGGCTCCCTCTCAATCCGCCACTTGCCACCAAAGCCCGCGCCACATAATCAAGCAGCATGAGCAAAACAATCGCCCCCACCGACCACGACCGCCTGCTGATCATTGATTTTGGCAGCCAGGTGACCCAGTTAATCGCCCGCCGCCTGCGTGAATTGCATGTGTTCTGCGAAATCCATCCCTTTAATGCGGTCAACGATACCTTTCTGGCGGAATTTGATCCCAAAGCAGTTATCCTCTCCGGCGGACCCGCTTCGGTCTTTGCCGAAGGATCACCGCGCCCGCCTGCCAAGGTTTTCGATTTGAATGTGCCGATCCTCGGGATCTGCTACGGCCAACAGGTGATGATGGAAATGCTGGGCGGAAAGGTCGAACGCGGCCACAAGACAGCTGAGTTCGGTCGGGCTTATGTTACACCAGAGGCCGAAAAACTTGACCTGCTGCAAGGCTGGTTCACGACAGACAAAGAACAGGTCTGGATGAGCCACGGCGACCACGTCAGTAAAATCGCGCCCGGTTTTGCAGTTTACGGCACCTCGCCCAACGCGCCATTTGCGATCACTGCCGACACCAGCCGCAACTTTTATGCCGTGCAATTCCACCCCGAGGTGCATCATACGCCCAACGGCGCAAAGCTTTACGAGAATTTCGTGCGCCTTGCCGGGTTCAAGGGTGATTGGACCATGAGCGCCTACCGCGAAGAAGCCATCGCCGCGATCCGTGAGCAGGTTGGCACCGAAAAAGTCATCTGCGGTCTTTCCGGCGGTGTTGATTCTTCTGTTGCTGCGGTTCTGATACACGAGGCAATCGGCGATCAGCTGACCTGCGTTTTTGTGGACCATGGTCTGTTGCGCAAGGGTGAAGCCGAAGAAGTCGTGACCATGTTCCGCGATAACTACAACATGCCGCTGATCCACGCGGACGAGCAGGAATTGTTTCTTGGCGCACTGGACGGTCAGGACGACCCCGAAACCAAACGCAAGATCATCGGCAAGCTGTTTATTGATGTCTTCCAGAAACACGCCAAAGAGGTCGGTGACGCCAAATTCCTTGCCCAAGGTACGCTGTATCCTGATGTAATCGAATCGGTCAGCTTTTCCGGTGGCCCTTCAGTCACGATCAAATCGCACCACAATGTCGGCGGGCTGCCTGAAAAAATGGGCCTGAAACTTGTCGAACCGTTGCGGGAGTTGTTCAAAGACGAAGTGCGCGCCCTTGGTGTCGAACTAGGCTTGCCGAAATCATTCATTGGCCGTCACCCTTTCCCCGGTCCGGGTCTTGCGATCCGCTGTCCCGGCGAAATCACCCGCCCCAAGCTGGAGATCTTGCGCGAAGCCGATGCCGTCTACATCGACCAAATCCGCAAGCACGGGCTGTATGACGAAATCTGGCAGGCCTTCGTCGCTATTTTGCCGGTGCGCACAGTTGGCGTCATGGGCGACGGGCGCACCTATGATTTTGCCTGCGCGCTTCGTGCGGTCACCTCTGTTGATGGCATGACGGCCGATTATTACCCGTTTACCCATGAATTTCTGGGTGAAACTGCCACACGGATCATCAACGAAGTGCCGGGTATTAACCGTGTGACCTATGACATTACCTCAAAACCTCCCGGTACAATCGAATGGGAGTGACCCTGCACGGTTACCTGCGTTGTGCAAATGAAGCAGAAGCGATGCGCGTGCGCGGGGCGTTGGACGCCCATATTCAACTGACACGAGCCGAAGCGGGCTGCGTGTCCTTTGAGGTCACAGCGACAGATGATCCGCTGGTTTGGGAAGTTGCGGAAGAATTCACCGATCCTGCTGCTTTCACCGCGCACAACACGCGTGCGGGCGCATCGGCATGGGCCGCAGAAACCAAAGGTATTACCCGCGATTATACCATTAAAGGCATGCCATGAATTCGAACCTGCGGGCGGCCTTGTGGATGCTCGGGGCGATTTTCAGCTTTACCACAATGGCCATTGCAGGACGCGAGTTGAGCGCGGATTTCGATACGTTTGAGATCATGATGTACCGCTCCGCCATTGGATTGTTGATTGTATCCGTTGCGGCCTATGCCACAGGTGCCTATCGCCAGATTGGCACTGGCAAATGGGGCACGCATCTTGTCCGCAATATCTTTCATTTCGCGGGGCAGAACCTGTGGTTTTATGCGGTCACTGTCGTCCCGCTGGCGCAGGTCTTCGCGCTTGAATTCACTTCGCCTCTTTGGGTTATTGTTCTTTCCCCGCTGCTGTTGGGGGAACGCCTAACCTTCGTGCGCAGCATAGCGGCTCTCATGGGGTTTATCGGTATCCTGATTGTTGCACGCCCGGACATGGCCAGTTTGAACGCCGGCATCCTTGCTGCTGCTTCCTGTGCGGTCTTCTTCGCCCTCACCTATGTCTTTACCAAGCACTTGACCCGCACCGAGAGCATAACCGCAATCATGTTCTACCTCACGTTCCTGCAACTAATTTTTGGCTTGATTACAGCGGGTTATGATGGTGACATCATGACGCCTTCACTTTCCAATCTGCCTTTGCTGGCCCTTGTGGGTTGCTGCGGTGTGCTTGCCCATTTCTGCATCACCAAGGCCCTGACCATCGCTCCGGCAACGGTTGTGGCGCCGCTTGATTTTGCCAGACTGCCGATTATCGCAATTGCCGCCATGTTGATCTATAACGAGGCTATAGACGTCTGGGTGATCGTCGGTGCCGTCGTGATTTTTGCGGGCAATTACCTCAATATCTGGGTCGAAACACGCAGATCCGCATGAAACGGGTCGCGCTTTGCCCCTGAGACGGCATAGCCTGCATAAATGAACGCTCAAAAATCCATATCCAGCCGTGCTTGGGGCGAAATGTTGTTGCTTGCGGCAATCTGGGGCGCGTCTTTCGTGTCGATCCGTATTGCTTTGGACGAGGTTGGTCCGATGACGGCTGTTGCACACCGTGTTGGTTGGGCAGCCCTTGCGCTTTGGGGTGTTGTAGCGCTGATGCGCTTGCCCGTTCCGCGTGATCCGAGGGTCTGGCTGGCGTTTCTTGGCATGGGCCTGCTGAACAATGTGATTCCCTTTGGACTAATGGCATGGGGGCAGTTGCACATCGAAAGCGGTCTGACCTCGATTCTCAATGCTGCAACGGCGATTTTCGGGGTGATCATGGCCGCGGTTTTCTTTGCAGATGAACGGATCACGATGCGCAAGGCCGTTGGCGTTTGCCTTGGCTTTGCAGGTGTTGCCACCGCCATCGGGCTGGAAAATCTGCGCGCCTTCGATCTGCGCTCGCTTGCGCAACTGGCCGTTCTCGGGGGTACCATGTCATATGCTCTTGCAAGTGTCTGGGCACGCAAGAAACTCTCGGGGCAACCGCCGCAAGTCGCGGCTGCTGGCATGGTCACTGGTGCCACCGTGATCATTCTGCCACTGACATGGGTGCTTGAGGGGCCAATTTCGCTGGATTTACATCCCCGCACCATGCTTGCCATCGGTTATTATGCCATTGTCGCCACCGCGCTTGCCTATTTGCTCTATTACCGCGTTCTGGCCATGGCAGGCAGCGGCAACCTGATGCTGGTCACGCTGCTGATCCCGCCCTTCGCGATTGTTCTTGGTGCTGTCATGCTGAACGAAACGTTGCGTCCTGCTGCCTATGGCGGATTTGCACTGCTTGCACTTGGTTTGCTGGTGCTGGACGGGCGCATCTGGCATCTGTTCACGCGCCGCGCTAGGTAGGGACAACGCCACACAGCCACGGACCCAGCCCCATGCTTTATTCCTCAGCCCAAGATTGGCGCGCCGCGCCGCGCCGCAAGGTTCTGGTGTTTGGCATGTCGGGTCTGGGCAAGACCCATCTGTCAGGCATCTTGCGCAACTCAGGTGCGTGGTTTCACTATTCAATCGATTACCGCATCGGCACGCGCTATGTCGGTGAAACAATTGCGGACAACGCCAAAGCCGAAGCAATGAAGGTGCCCTTCCTGCGTGATTTGCTGCTGAGTGACAGCATTTACATCGGTTCCAACATCACATTCGAAAACCTGTCACCCGTTGCTACATGGCTTGGCAAACCCGGTGATCCTTCAAAGGGCGGTTTGCCGATGGAGGAATATGTGCGCCGTCAGGAAGCCTTTCGGCAGGGCGAGATTGCGGCGCTGATGGACACAGCACATTTTGCGAACCGAGCAAAGGAATTGTACGGATACGATCATTTTATCTGCGATACGGGCGGGTCGATCTGCGAATGGGTTGATGCGGATGACCCGAACGACCCCCTATTGACGGCGCTGTCCGAGGAATGTCTGCTGGTCTGGATCAAAGGGGACGAAGCCCATACCCAAGAGCTGATCCGACGCTTTGATCGAGCACCCAAACCCATGGCCTACCAGCCCGAGTTTCTGGCACGGGTCTGGGCGCAGTATCTCGAAGAAAACAACTGTTCGGAGGAAGATGTTGATCCGGATGCCTTCGTGCGCTGGACTTATGCGCAGGCGCTTTCGCATCGCCAGCCCCGCTATGAGGCCATGTCAAAATGGGGCATCACCATCACCCCCGACCAGATCGGTGCGTTGAAATCCGAGGGCGATTTTGTCGACCTGATCGCGGATCGAATGCCGGGGTAACGCTATTGTCGCATCCCGGTGATGCCTCCACCCTTGGCAGCTCCGCCTGCCCGCCCTATCTAACGCATTCACAATACTGGACGTACACCAATGCCGATTAAACTGCCTTCCACCCTGCCTGCCTTTGACGTGCTGACGCGCGAAGGTGTGATGGTGCTGGACGAAGATCTGGCTGCCACACAGGATATCCGCCCGCTGCGCATTGCGCTGCTCAATCTGATGCCAAAAAAAATCCAGACGGAAAACCAGTTCGCCCGCCTGATCGGTGCCACCCCGTTGCAGATCGAATTCAGTCTCTTGCGAATGTCAGACCACCGGACCCGTAATACAGCTGCTGAACACATGGAAAGCTTTTACCGCCCCGTATCCGACGTGATGGACGAAAAGTTCGATGGGTTGATCATCACAGGTGCCCCGATCGAGCATCTGGACTTTGAAGATGTAGGCTATTGGGAAGAATTGTGTCAGGTCATGGACTGGACCCAGACACATGTGCATTCCACCTTTGGCGTCTGTTGGGGCGGCATGGCAATGATCAATTATTTCCACGGCGTGAAAAAGCACATGCTTGAACACAAGGCATTCGGCTGTTTCCGGCATCGTAACCTTGATCCGTCCTCCCCGTTTTTGCGCGGGTTTTCTGATGAATGTGTGATGCCTGTATCGCGCTGGACAGAGATGCGTCAGGCCGAAGTGGACGCGAAACCCGCGCTGAAAACGTTGCTGGGTAGTGATGAGGTTGGACCGTGTTTGATTCAAGATCCGGATCACCGCGCACTGTATGTGTTCAACCATTTTGAATATGACAGCGATACGCTCAAGCAGGAATATGACCGCGACGTGGCTGAGGGCACACCAATCAATGTGCCGTGCAATTACTATCCGGATGATGACCCCGATAACGCGCCAATCAACCGCTGGCGCAGCCATGCACATCTGCTTTATGGCAATTGGATCAACGAGATATATCAATCTACCCCATTTGATATGGATCTGATCGGGCAAGCCTAGGATGGCACGCGCTTTGTTGTATATTGCACTCTTCATTGCAGCGCTTGTCGCGGTTACGCATTGGCAGGCGAGCCGCCGCGAAGCCGTTGCGCAGGCTGCAAACCCTCCGGTTGGCAAGATAATCACCGTTGATGGCGTCAAGGTGCACTACAAGATCCTTGGCCAAGGCCCTGATTTGGTGCTGTTGCACGGTGCAAGTGGCAATTTGAACGACTTTACTATGGGGTTTGCCGAAAGCCTGTCGGACCGCTACCGCGTCATTCTATTTGACCGCCCTGGTCTGGGGTGGACAGATCGTCTGCCCGGGCACGGCGGCGCGTGGAACGCGGCAGAGGAATCGCCTTTGGATCAGGCTGCCCTGCTGCAAAGGGTTGCCGACCAACTCGATGTGAAAAACCCGATTGTGCTTGGCCATTCTTTTGGAGGCATCGTTGCACTTGCATGGGGGCTTTCGCGCCCTGATGACACGGCGGCCCTTGTTCTGGTTTCGGCCGTGTCAGAGCCTTGGCCGGGCGATCTGGGCTGGACCTATACTGTTCTGGGAGAGCGGCTTGGCGGTGCTCTTGTTGTCCCCCTGATCACCGCTTTTGTGCCACAAACCTATATTGCGTCCAGCATCGAATCTATTTTTGCCCCCCAAAAAGCGCCACCGGGATATGCCGATCACATCGGTGTTGGCCGTACCTTACGCCGCGAAAGCATGCGGGCGAATGCGCAGCAGGTGAATGCATCGCGTCCGCATGTGGTTGAAATGCAAAAGAGATATGGCAGCCTGCGCATGCCCATCGAAGCGATCCACGGGGATGCGGATACTATTGTCCCGCTTAGCGTCCATGCTCAGGTTTTGATGGGGGACGTGCCAAACGGCAATCTGACTGTCTTGCAAGGGACCGGGCACATGCCCCAACACACCGCACCGGGTCAGGTTATTGATGCGATTGACCGCGCGGCGCAGCGTGCGGGTTTGCGTTAAGCCGATTAACATCCCATATAGTTGTGAGAACAGATGAACCGGAGGCCTTATGGACCTGCCCTTTGACGGCGCAATCAGCGATTTTTTCAAGAATGACGCACCTGATGATGTGCGCGCGGCAGTCAAGCGATCGGACAAGGCTGACATTCTGACGCCAAGCTATCCCCATTCAGAGCGCATGGCCCGCAAGGTTTATGACAAGGAAATGGAACGCCTGCAGATCGAACTGGTCAAACTACAATCCTGGGCGCGTGCAACCGGCACGCGCATCGCCTGTGTCTTTGAGGGACGTGATGCGGCTGGCAAAGGTGGCACAATCAGCCGTTTCTGCCAGAACCTCAATCCGCGTGAGGCACATGTGGTGGCACTTTCCAAGCCCACTGAGACGGAACAGACCGAATGGTATTTTCAGCGCTACATCAAGCACCTTCCCTCTGCGGGTGAGATCGTGTTCTTTGACCGGTCATGGTATAATCGCGGTGTAGTCGAACATGTTTTCGGATTTTGTACATCCGAGCAGCGAGAGCACTTTTTCAATCAGGTCACTCCGTTTGAACAAATGCTGGTCGACGAGGGCATTCACGTCTTCAAATTCTGGCTCAACGTCTGTCGCGCCGAACAATTGCGCCGGATGCTGGCACGCGAACGTGACCCGCTCAAACAATGGAAGCTCAGTGGGATCGACGTGAAAGGTCTTCACAAATGGGATGCCTATACGGACGCCATTCGCGAGACTTTGCAGCGCAGCCATTCTACCCACACGCCGTGGACCATCGTGCGTTCTGACGACAAGCGGCGGGCGCGGTTAAATGCGATCCGGACCGTCCTGTGCGCTTTTGATTACACCCATAAGGACGAAAAAGCGGTTGGCAGAATTGACGTTGGCATTTGTGGCGGACCGGATATTTGGGATGCCTAAAAAGGGCTATCACCACGGTAATCTGCGCCAGGCTTTGATTGATGCCGCACTTGAGTTGATCGAGGTACGCGGGCCAATGGGATTCACGCTGTCAGAAGCCGCCAAACAGGCAGGTGTCACGCCCGCGGCGGTCTATCGCCACTTTGATGGCCGCGAGGCCCTGATTGCAGAGGCTGCCCAGCAAGGCTACGGAATTTTCGCTGACCTGATGGAATATGCCTATCAGTCAGGCCAGCCTTCTGCGCTCAAGGCGTTCGAGGCAACGGGCCGCGCCTATCTCGCCTTTGCGCGCAAATACCCCGGTCATTACATAGCGATGTTCGAAAGCGGCATTTCGGTAAACCGCACGCCTGATCTGGCGTTGGTGGCCAATCGGGCCAACGGTGTGCTTGAAAAAGCGGCAACCGACCTCAGCCAGCACATTCCCGAAGACAAACGCCCGCCCGCGTCGATGTTTTCCGCCCATATCTGGGCGATGAGCCACGGCGTTGTCGAATTGTTTGCCCGCAACTCGCCCGGGCGCGCCTCACCCTTCCCGCCGGAAGATCTGCTTGAGACGGGGATCGGAATTTATCTGCGTGGCTTGGGGCTGGTACAGCCCGACGACTAAGCGGTCACAAGACCAGCAGGTTTCATCGACGCCATTACCTCGGCTGCAATGGCAAGTGAGCGTTTGCGCGCGTCATGATCATGTATCTGGCTTGTCAGGATCACTTCATCAGGTTTGTACTGCGCGATCAGTCCAGCAAGTTCATGGCGGACGCTCGATGGGCTGCCTGTGGCAGAAACCCGCATCATCTGGTCCACAGAACGCCTGACTGGTGCGCCGATTGTCGCATCTATGTCCTCTACGGGGCGCGGTAGCTTGCCCCGCGTGCCTGTGCGCATACGGGCAAAAGCCTGCTGCATTGACGTGCGTAAATAGGCACCTTCAGCATCGGTCTGCGCGGCAAAGACATTGGCTGCCAACATAAAATGCGGCTGTGCCAAATGCTCTGAAGGACGGAAAGTGCGCCGGTATACGTCAATCGCCTGCTCCAAAGCATCCGGTGCAAAATGTGAAGCAAACGCATAGGGCAATCCGAAATGCGCGGCCAGTTGCGCACCATACAGCGACGAACCCAATATCCAGACCGGCACATGGCTACCCTCTCCGGGCAAAGCACGGACCGGCGCATTTTCACGCGGCGCGCCAAGATATCCCAACAATTCCGCGACATCGCCGGGGAAATCGTCACTGCCCGTGCGACGCAACGCATGATACACGGCTTGATCCCCGCCGGGCGCGCGACCCAGACCCAGATCAATGCGATCCCCATACAGCGCGGCCAAGGTTCCGAATTGTTCGGCAATGGCCAAGGGTGCATGGTTCGGCAGCATGATGCCACCTGCCCCCACACGCATCGTCTTGGTATGCGCCGCGACATGGCCAATCAGGACAGAGGTTGCGGCACTGGCGATGCCGGGCATGTTGTGGTGTTCTGCCATCCAATAGCGATGAAAGCCCGCACTTTCGGCCATTTGCGCCAGATCGGTGGTGTTTTTCAATGCCTGTGCCACGTCAGCGCCTTCCGGCACGGGGGCAAGATCAAGAACAGAATATTTCATATCGTTTCCCTTCGGGTTTAGATGAACCTAAGCATTGACCGAACAAACAAAACCCCTCGGGCCGGATACGCCAACAAAAAAGGGCCGTGCCAACCGGCACGGCCCTTTCCCAAAATCTGATCGCAAGACTTAACGCTTGGAGAACTGGAAGCTCTTACGCGCTTTGGCCTTACCGTACTTCTTACGCTCAACCACACGGCTGTCGCGTGTGAGGAAGCCTGCGGCTTTCAATGCGCCGCGCAAGGTTGGATCATAAAGCTGCAATGCCTTGGAGACACCGTGCTTGACCGCACCGGCCTGACCGGACAGACCGCCACCTTTGACTGTCGCAAAGACGTCGAACTGGTCAACCGTGTTGGTGATGCCGAATGGCTGCGCCAAGATCATCTGCAAAACGGGGCGTGCAAAATATTCATTCTGCGGCTTGCCATTCACAACAACCTTGCCGGAACCAGGCTTGATCCAGACACGGGCAACAGCGTCCTTACGCTTGCCGGTTGCATATGCACGGCCCAGTTCGTCACGGACGGGCTCGCGCGGTGCCACTTCTACTTCGGGTGTCGGCTCAACGCCGGCAACCTGTGCGAGGTCTTCGAGTGTGTTGATTTCGTCGGACATCTTCATGCACTCCGCGTGTTTTTGGGGTTCATGGCCTTAACGTCCAGAACTTCAGGGTCTTGCGCCTCATGGGGGTGCTCTGCACCCGCATAGACACGCATGTTGGTCATGATCTGGCGGCTCAAACGGTTGCCAGGCAGCATGCGCTTGACCGCTTGGGTCACGATACGCTCTGGGTGCTTGCCCTCAAGGATCTGCGCCTTGGTGCGCTCTTTGATCCCGCCTGGGTGGCCGGTGTGCCAATAGAACTTTTCATCACGCTTGTTGCCGGTCATCTGGACCTTTTCAGCATTAATAATGATGACATTGTCACCACAATCCATGTGAGGCGTGAAAGAAGGCTTGTGCTTGCCGCGCAAGCGGGTGGCGACGATTGACGCAAGACGGCCCAGCACGACGCCTTCGGCGTCAATGATGATCCATTTCTTGTCGATGTCAGCCGGTGTTGCTGAGAAGGTTTTCATCGGTCATTCCTAAAGTTTATGCAGCAAGAACGATCCGTCCCTGCCCAGTCGTGATGGCGGGGTTATATAGGTGGCAGTGTCACGGTCAAGCGCCGTACATCTGATTTAAGTTAGTAAAAACAATTGCTTGCAATTTAGGTATAATGATACCCCATGCTAGACGCTGATTTGTTCCGGCGGATTGTCCAAAAGCGCGCGCAGGCGTTCCATTGCGGCTTCGAAACTGCGCATCGACACGCCCCCGTTGATCGCCATGCGCACAGCATGCGGGCTTTGGGCATCGCGACTGGCAAATTCTTCTGCGGCCCTGATCTGGACGTTTTTCTTCTCCGCAGCCTGACAAAACGCGCTTGCCCGCCAACCCTGCGGCAAATGCAGCCAGAGGAATGGCACATCCGCACGCCACATCAGATCGAACCCTCCCAGAGTATTCACGGCCGTTTTGACATAGCTTTCAACGCCTTGTCGGGACCGCTCCATAATCTCCGGCAATTGTGGATGGGCCAGCAAGGCCGCTGCAAGATCCAGCATCGGTGTGGCGAGACCGAAGAAACCATTTTCGGCGGAGCGGTGTAGCGCGGCGGACATGCCCTTGGGGCCGATGGCGCATCCCAGCCGCAAGGCAGGCGTGATGGTTTTGGACAACGATGATACGTACCAACCTCGCTCCGGTGCAAGTTGGCGATACCCTGCCCCTTCGGCGCGGCCCATCCGGTAGCAATCATCCTCAAGGATTTGCAAATCGGCTTTGCGGGCTAACTTGACGATGACGTGACGTCGCTCCATTGGCGTAAAGCCACATGTGGGGCTGTGCACTTCGGGTGAGGTACACAGGATTTGTGCCTCTGGGTGCCGTTCTGCTGCTGCGGCAAGGGCTTGCGGGATAATCCCGTCCTGATCGCAGGCAATTGGTACAATATCGGCACGTACCAGGTCCGCCGCACGGCGGAACCCCGGATAAGACAATTCTTCAACAAATACAGTGGGTCTTCTGCCACGCAGAATAGTCTGGAACACCAGTAAAATGCCGTTTTGTCCGCCATGGGACAGCACAACATCATTTTCATCAACCGGCCCGATGGGAGAGCCTTGCAACCACTGCACCATCGCCTCGCGGGCGGGTTTTGCACTGCGCCGTGAGGGATAGTGCATAATGCCCGAGGGCGGGTCTTGCGCAATCTCTCCCATCAGGTGCCGGATCAGTTCTGCCTGTCCGCCATTGGGTAAGTGGGGCGAGAAAAGGTTCACGTTATCAACGTCCCCGCCGGAGTTGTGGCGGATGGCATCCACTTCGATGAGGTTCAGTGGCAGCTCACGTACCGCTGTGCTTAGGCTGGTGCCGGGGGCGGCCACAAAGGTGCCCCGCCCGACTTCGGCCCGCAGTACACCGCTATCCGTCAGCACCGTGTAAGCCCGCGCAACTGTGCCCGGTGTGATTTTAAGCTGCCACGCAAGTTCGCGCACGGGCGGCAGCTTCTCTCCGACCGTCAGGTGCCCGCTCGATATCCGTTCGCGGATCAACGCAACAACAGCCTTGTACTTGGGTTTGATCCCCTCAAAGCCGTCTGGCATCCATATTGTATTCATTACAATGTTTCCCTAGCGGCTTTGTATCAATCTTTGTATCGTTAAATTGTAGCAAGTTGTTACATTGTGTCAATACAATTCACATGGAACACACAAAGGAGATTTCCCATGGCACTCGCAAGGCCGATCCCGACCGATGCACTCAGCATTCTTTCCCAGACCGACACCCCGCTTGTCGCGACGCTGGCGGTCAAATTCGCGGTCTATGTGACAACATGGGCCACACACCGCCGCACACGGATTGCGCTTGCGCAGTTGGAACCGTGGCAGTTGGACGATGTGGGACTGACACCGGACGAGGCATTCATTGAGTCTCACCGTGTGTTCTGGCGGATGTAACTTCCCCGTGGCAAACGCCAGACCTCTTCTAACTGGGCCGGATCAACTCCGGCCCTTTTTTCGTCTTACCCCATGGATTTGGGTGGAATCGCATAGGTCAGGCTGGCCCTTGCCACCGGCTTGTCGAGCCCTTCAGAGAACAACAAGACATCTGTAACCGAAAGCTGTTTGCCCAATTTTAATAGCCGTGCCTTCGCAATCAGCGGGACGTTTGCTTCGGGTTTGCGCATGAAATCAATGGAGCAATTTGTAGTCACGGCCAATGCGCGCGGCCCGATATGTGCCAGCGTCACAACATATGCGGCAACATCGGCAAGTCCGAACATAGACGGACCCGATATTGTACCGCCGGGGCGCAAGTGCTTGTCAGATGTCAGCAATCGCATGGTCACGCTGTCGTCCGTTACTTCATCCACATGAAAATCATCAGCGACCTGTTCAAAGACCTGATCCAAAAAGTCGTTCAGCTCTTGTGCGGTCATTATCGCGGCCATGCTTGTTTTCCTTACTTTGCTTGCCCTAGAGTTGGCGCAGAAAACACAAGGGTGACAAGATGGCAATTCTGGATGTGACGCAACGTGGCGCTGTGGCCCAACTGACAATGAACGCGCCAGAGAGACTGAATGCCCTTTCAGACGAAATGTTAGCGGCGTTGCAAGCTTCGTTGGACAGATTTGCAAGCGATACAAGCACCCGTGTCATCACCCTATCCGGCACGGGTAAAGCGTTTTGCGCTGGCCACGATTTGCGTCAGATGACCGCCATGCGGCAGAACGAGGATGGCGGTGCTGCGGCTTTCAAGGATTTGTTTGACCGGTGTGCAGCGGTGATGACGCGTATCCAGACAATGCCGCAACCGGTTATTGCGCAAGTGCACGGAATTGCGACAGCGGCGGGATGCCAACTGGTTGCGACCTGCGATCTGGCCGTGGCTGCACAGGGCACAAGGTTTGGCGTGAACGGCGTCAATATCGGGCTTTTCTGTTCCACTCCAATGGTCGCATTGTCCCGAAATATACCTCGTAAGCAGGCGTTTGAAATGCTGACCACAGGCGACTTTATCGAAGCGGAGCGCGCGCAATCGCTTGGCTTGATCAATCGCGTCGTTCCTGTGGATCAACTGGAAAGCGAAACCGCCGCAATGGCGGACCAGATCGCCTCTAAACTTGGCGCGGCTGTCAAGATCGGTAAAGAGGCTTTCTATAACCAAATGGTAATGAATACCGGGGATGCTTACGCGTATACAGGTGACGTTATGGTGCAGAATATGCTGCGCAAGGACACGGCTGAAGGTATCGACGCGTTTCTCGAAAAACGTAATCCCAGATGGGAGCAATGATTGTTTCTGCAACAGTTAACCATTGTTGCGAAAAACAGGACTTTCAATTGGGGCGCGAATAGGGCATGAATGTGACAGAGCGCATATGCGCCTGACTATTTTGGGTCGCCGTCCTTTCAGAAGGTCCCTCCAGATCAGCCTCTCACTGATCGGCCATTCCTGCAACGGCGACCCCAAAATCCCCCTCCTTATTGGGTTGCGACACATCAGGCCATTGCGCCTGTGCAGCCCCTGCCCTAAATCCAATGTACGCGTCGGCAACGTCCCTATCTGATCGAAAGGCGCGGCGAATTCACGGATTGAAGGCAGATCGCGGCCAAATTCTTAGACAAAATACAAAGAGCGGACATGACACAAACACTCCATATCATCGGCGGCGGGATGGCCGGATCAGAAGCTGCTTGGCAGGCCGCAAACGCTGGCGTTCAGGTGTTGATCCATGAGATGCGCCCTAAGGTCGGCACCTTTGCGCATCAGACGGGGTTGCTGGGCGAGATGGTTTGCTCCAATTCATTCCGTTCGGACGATTCGGAACAGAACGCGGTGGGTTTGCTGCACTGGGAAATGCGCGCGGCAAACGGGTTGATCATGGCCACGGCCGATAAACACAAATTGCCGGCGGGTGGTGCTTTGGCGGTTGATCGCGATCCCTTTGCAC
The DNA here is from genome assembly GCA_947501805.1 of uncultured Sulfitobacter sp. Classification (GTDB taxonomy): domain Bacteria; phylum Pseudomonadota; class Alphaproteobacteria; order Rhodobacterales; family Rhodobacteraceae; genus Sulfitobacter. Next base: position 186,467 of record CANMXJ010000004.1, read on the forward strand.
AGTCTGTGACGGACGCGCTTTTGGCGCACCCTAATATCAGTGTTGATTATGGCGAGATCACGCAATTGCCGCAGGACGGGCAATGGATCATTGCCACCGGCCCCCTTACGTCCGGTGCTTTGGCCGAGGCAATTGCAGCTGAAACAGGCACCGAGGCGCTTGCGTTTTTCGACGCAATTGCGCCGATTGTTTACTTTGACAGCATCAATATGGATCGCGCGTGGATGCAGTCGCGGTATGATAAGGGCGAGACCGAAGAGGAACGCACGGCCTATCTAAACTGCCCAATGGACAAGGACCAGTATGAGGCCTTTATCGACGCGTTGCTGGCCGCAGATAAAACAGAATTCCGCGAAGGCGAGACGGCAGGCTATTTCGACGGGTGCTTGCCGATTGAAGTCATGGCAGAACGGGGACGAGAGACCTTGCGCTTTGGTCCGATGAAACCTGTTGGCTTGACCAATCCACACGATCCTGATGTCAAAGCCTATGCCGTTGTGCAGCTACGCCGCGACAACAAACTTGGGACGCTCTACAATATGGTCGGTTTCCAGACCAAGATGAAGTACGGTGCGCAAGTCGATGTTTTCAAAATGATTCCCGGCCTTGAGAATGCGTCATTTGCGCGACTTGGGGGCATTCACCGGAACTCTTTTATCAACTCGCCTACCTTGCTGGATGACCAGATGCGATTGCGCGCGCGCCCAAATATCCGCTTTGCAGGGCAAATTACAGGCGTTGAAGGCTATGTTGAAAGTGCTGCCATGGGATTGCTTGCGGGGCGAATGGCGGCGGCTGAAATTCTGGGTGGCACTGCGCCAACCCCGCCCAACACAACAGCCATGGGTGCATTGATCACCCACATCACAGGCGGTGCGGATGCCAAGACATTCCAACCGATGAACGTCAATTTCGGTCTTTTCCCACCTGTTGAGGGGCTGAAATCCGGGCGCCGTGGCCGCAAGGACCGTTACAAGGCTTACACAGACCGCGCCAAACTGGACTGGCAGGCGTGGCTGGACAGGGACGCGGTGCCTGCCTAATCTGCCTGCATGACAGACAAGTTCCTAGACAAAGTGTACGCCGCACGCACCGAAGAAGAGACGCGTGCGATTTATGATGACTGGGCCACCAGTTACGAGACTGAAATTGCCGAGAACGGCTATGCTACGCCCGGACGATGTGCGGCAGCTCTTGCGGGTGTGACAAAGGACATGGATGCGCCGGTGCTGGATTTTGGCTGCGGCACGGGACTATCCGGGTTGGCGTTGAAACTTGCAGGATTTACCACGATAGACGGTGTAGATTTGTCCGCCGAAATGCTGGCCCAAGCCAGACAAAAGGGTGTATATCGCGACACAGCGCAGGTGACGGGTGATACTGTTCTGGACAAAGGTCGTTATCCTTCGATCACGGCGATTGGCGTGATCGGATCAGGGGCCGCACCGGTTTCGGTTCTGGACACGCTGATGCATGCGCTTGACGCCGGAGGGCGATTGGTTTTTTCCTTTAACGATCACGCATTGGAAGATCCCGTGCACGAGGGGCGGATCAGCGAATGGACAGATTGCGGCGCTGCCCGGCTGATTTTTCGTGAACGTGGCGACCACCTGCCCGGCATCGGTATGAAATCCAACGTCTATATTCTTGAAAAAGCGTGACATTCCGAACCCGTTTTGCACCGTCCCCTACAGGCCCCCTGCATCTGGGGCACGCCTATTCCGCGTTGCTGGCGTATCGCATGGCCCAAGAACGGCAAGGCGCATTCCTGCTCCGGATTGAAGATATTGACCAAAGCCGGGCCCGCCCGAAGTGGGAAACGCAAATCTATGACGATCTGGCGTGGCTGGGGATCACATGGGAAACGCCCGTGATGCGGCAATCTGAACGCCAACCCGCGTATGACGCAGCCCTTGATACGCTCTGGAACCTTGGCCTTTTGTATCCTTGCAGCTGTACGCGGCGCGACATTCAAGAAGCGATGTCTGCACCGCAAGAAGGCGCGTCACTGCACGGCCCCGATGGGTTGATCTACCCCGGCACCTGTCGGGAGAAAAACAATCGCAAAGGAGTTCGACCACGGAATGCTGCTCTCAGACTGGATATGTGCAAGGCATTGGATGGAATGGATCCGCTGACTTTTTCAGAAACGGGGATAAACGCGGGTCATGTTCAGGTCACGCCGGATGCGTTGGTGTCGCAGATTGGTGACGTGGTTCTTGCGCGCCGCGACATGGGAACGTCCTATCATTTATCGGTGGTGCTGGACGATGCAGAACAGCGCATTTCACATGTGGTGCGCGGGCAGGATTTGTTCGAGGCGACCAAAATCCACATTCTATTGCAACGCTTGTTGAAACTGCCGAAGCCAATCTATCACCATCACCGTCTTGTGCGCGACAGCACCGGTCGGCGATTGGCAAAACGGGATGATGCGCGGGCAATCTCTTTGTATCGGCGTGAAGGAAAATCCGTAGAAGAAGTTTGTTCTTTGGCAGGACTTTAAGCGACGACATAAAAGTATCACGTGAGGTCAAACAGGCGCTGACAGCTCTTTGATTTCACCTTGCCGGACAGCGCGGTAAAAACAGCTCTGGCGTCCCGTGTGACAGGCTGGTCCCGTCTGCTTTACCAGCAAAAGCAAACAATCCTGATCGCAATCAAAGCGCAGATCAACTAGTTCCTGAACATGCCCGCTGGTTGCTCCCTTGATCCAGAACGCCTGACGCGAACGGCTCCAATAGGTCACGCGGCCCGTCTCTAGTGTTTTTGCGATACTCTCGGCGTTCATCCACGCCAGCATCAGCACTTCGTAGCTGTTTGCATCTTGGGCAATGGCCGGGATCAAACCGGCGTCATTGTAGCGGAGCGTGGTGGGATCAAAGGGCATCATGCGCGGCTTTCTCGAATAATTTGCATCTGCGGTCAGGGGGGTTATGTAAGCAATATCGGACAAAGGAAACAGCCATGTCAGGCGAGACGGACCTTATCAAACTCTACTCTGCACGCATACTGTCGCTTGCAGCGGATATTCCGCATCTGGGTCGGTTGGACAATCCGGACGCGACTGTGAAGCGCCGCTCACCCCTGTGCGGATCGACGGTAACGGTCGACGTAAAAGTCGTAGACGGAAAGTTGATCGATCTCGGGCAAGACGTGAAAGCCTGCGCACTTGGTCAAGCTGCGGCTGCTGTCGCGGGTCAGGCTGCGGTAAACACATCATTGGACGTGATCACCACAGGACGCGACCAGTTGCGCGCCATGCTCAAAGAAAACGGACCGGTGCCAGATGCCCCTTTCGAGGGATTCGAAGTGTTAACCCCGGCGGTGGATTACAAAAACCGTCATGCGTCCATTCTGCTCAGCATGGAAGCGATTGCAGAAGCGATGCAAAACGCGATGACCGCCAAAGACGTATCGGCCAATAGATAGTCAAGCGCGCAGAACGGATTGCCACCGCGAACTAAAAAAAACGCCGCACATCCAAAAGGATGGCGGCGCAAGGAAAGCGTTTCTCATGGGGACCCGGCAGTGCCCTTGGGGTGGGACTCCCGTACAGACCAAGACAGGCAGTGTCAGTCTGATGCATCAATGTGGGACGGATGCGGTAGGCAAAGCGGCATGAGATCGCAGGCAGAAATCAAACAAAAGCAGGCAGATGCAGACCAACAACAAGCATCACAACCAGCGCAGCTGCGCCGATAGCATCCTGCAACAATGTGTCGTGAGACCTTGTTGCGATGGATTTCAATGTTCTAAGTGTTGTCATCTCTGTATCTCCGTCTTTGTTGCCCCTTTGTTCTCATTTCATTAACGCAATGTAAAGAACTTTTTGGGAACATTTGCGAACAAAATGATTGAAATGCCGCTAACCGACTGAAATCAAGCGAATAGCTTCGTCCTGTCGCATCAGCCAAAGTAGAACACGCGCAGCCTGCCCGCGCTCGGACGTCAATGTCGGATCATCGGCCAGTAATTTTCGCGCGTCCGATTGCGCAATCGCCATCAATCCTGCCTGACGCTCCAGGTCGGCAACGCGAAAACGTGGTACACCGGATTGCGCCGTCCCGATCAGATCACCTGATCCGCGCATTTTGAGGTCGGTTTCCGCGATTACAAACCCGTCTTCGGTTTCGCGCAACACTTCAAGGCGCCGCTGGCCTGTTTCACTCAACGGGTTTTGATAGATCAGCAAACAGGTTGACGCCCCTTGGCCGCGTCCAACCCGTCCGCGCAGCTGGTGAAGCTGGGCCAAGCCAAACGTCTCGGCCCGTTCAATGACCATGATCGTGGCGTTCGGCACATCGACGCCCACTTCGATGACTGTTGTTGCCACCAGCACTTGTGTCTTGCCCGTTTGAAACGCCAGCATCGCGGCGTCCTTTTCGGCGGGTGGCATCTGCCCGTGCACCAAACCGACAACACCCTCTCCCAAAGCCGCACGCAAGCGTTTGAACCGGTCTTCCGCCGCTATCAGATCCGACAGCTCGCTTTCCTCGACCAGTGGGCAAACCCAGTAACACTGCCGCCCGTCCGCAACCGCGCTGCGCAGACGTTCAACAACTTGATCCAGCTTGTCTGTGCTGACCAACGCCGTTTTGATCGGTTGCCGTCCGGGTGGCTTTTCATCCAGCACCGACACGTCCATATCACCGTATTGCGCGAGCGCGAGCGAGCGTGGAATGGGCGTCGCCGTCATCACCAACACGTCCGCGCGATCACCCTTTTGACCCAGTTCCAGCCGTTGGCGCACCCCGAACCTGTGTTGTTCATCCACCACCGCAAGGCGCAATTCCGCAAATGCCACATCTGCCTGAAACACCGCATGGGTGCCAACAAGCACCTGAATATCGCCTTGTGCCAAGGCACCCAACTTTGCTTGGCGTTCAGCGCCTTTGTCGCGGCCTGTGAGGATTTCCAGAACAACGCCGGCCTCCTCCGCCAAAGGGCGCAAGGCTTGCAGATGCTGGCGCGCGAGGATTTCCGTCGGGGCCATCAAAACGCCCTGCCCGCCTGCCTCAACGGCGGCCAGAAGCGCCATGAACGCGACAAGGGTCTTGCCTGCCCCCACATCCCCTTGAAGCAACCTGTTCATGCGTAAAGGACCAGCCATATCGGCGGTAATCTCAGTAATAGCGCGGTTTTGCGCAGCTGTCGGTTTATAGGGCAAGGACGCCAGAACCCGCGCCTGAAGCCGTCCATCCCCCTTTGTAATATGGCCCTTCTTACGTCGTTCCCGTCCCCGGGCCAGGGCCAGCGTGATCTGGTGCGCAAACAATTCATCATACGCCAGCCGTTCTCGCGCAGGTGCCGTAGCGGCCAGCTCACCCAGCGATTTGGGTTCATGTGCGATAGAAATTGCCGTTTTGAAATCCGGCCACCCCGCCTGCTCTTTTTGCGACGGGTCAATCCATTCATCCATTGTCGGCACACGTGACAAAGCCCCGCGCGTGGCTTTGTACATCAGCTTTTGTGTGATCCCGCCGGTCAGCGGATAGACCGGTTCGAATGCCGGAATGGTATCTTCGTCGGATTCAGGGACGGCAAAATCGGGATGCACCATTTGCGGCACACCGTCAAACAACTCAACACGGCCTGATACGATACGCCGCGATCCTTCAGGCAGTTGACGCTCAAGGTAATCGCCACGCGCATGGAAATACGTTAACTGAAAGCTGGTCTCGGAATCCTCAACATGTATCCGATACGCGCCACCCTTGTTACGTGCACGACGATGCGCGCCAATCGTAACGGCAACCGTCAATGTGGCGGGTAAAACGGCATCTTTCACTGTCTCTGAACGGGTACGATCAATGCCGGAGTGCGGCAATGTGAACAACAGATCACGTGGTGCCTGCACGCCAAGATGTGGAAAAAGCTGTGCCGTTTTCGGCCCGACCCCTTCAAGGGTTTCAAGCCCGGCAAACAAGGGGAACAGGGCTTCGGGCCGCTGGCTCATGTGTCGGAGATCAGGCTGAGCCAGCCATCTTCATCAAGGGTTTTCACCCCAAGATCTGCCGCCTTCTTTGCTTTGGAACCTGCTCCGGGTCCTGCGACAAGGATGTCTGTCTTGGCACTGACCGATCCTGCGACTTTGGCCCCCAATCGCTCTGCGCGCGCTTTTGCTTCGGCGCGGGTCATCTTTTCCAACGTGCCTGTGAACACGACGATCTTTCCCGAGACCGGACTGCCGGACGTATCAGGGCGTGCGACATCCAGAACCTCCAATTGCGCGACCAAACGATCAATCGACGCCCTTTCACGCTCTTGGTTGAAGGCGGTGACAAGCGATCCGGCCATGACACTGCCGACGCCGTCCACATTGATCAGATCGTCCCACGCAGAGCCTTCGAGATTTGCAGCCTCGGAGACAGCGGCTTCTAATGCGTCCCAATTGCCGTAATGCAGTGCAACAAGGTTCGAGGCAGCTTCGCCCACGTGCCGGATGCCAAGAGCGAAAAGAAGACGATCCATCGGAATTTTACGCTTGTCTTCAATCGCCTGAAACAACTTATCCGCAGATTTGTCGCCCCAACCTTCACGGTTTTTCAACTGTTGAAGCCCATTGCCGTAGCGTTCTTTCAGGGTGAAAATATCGCTTGGCTCTTTGATCCAACCGTCGGCGTAGAATTGTTCGACTTGTTTGGCACCCAGCCCTTCAATATCGAATGCACCGCGGGACACGAAATGTTTCAATTTTTCAACCGCTTGTGCGGGGCAGATTATTCCGCCGGTACATCGGCGTACCGCATCACCGGGTTCGCGCACCGCCGCACTTTGGCATTCGGGACAGATGTGCGGAAACTCAAAAGGGACCGCATCATCGGGTCTTTTGCTCAGGTCCACATCTGCGATTTTGGGAATTACATCACCGGCGCGATAGACCTGCACCCAGTCGCCGACGCGGATATCCTTGCCCTCTCTGATCTTCGCGCCTTTGCTGTCAAATCCCTTGATATAGTCCTCGTTGTGCAGTGTCGCGTTTGACACAACCACGCCACCTACAGTTACGGGCTGCAGGCGCGCGACAGGACTAAGCGCACCGGTGCGGCCCACTTGAATGTCGATACCTGTCAGCCAGGTCCAGGCCAGCTCAGCCGCAAACTTGTGTGCAATAGCCCAACGCGGTGTGGTTGATCTGAACCCCAGTCTTTCTTGCAGAGCCAGATCGTTAACTTTGTATACAACGCCATCAATATCATATCCGAGGGTCGCACGTTGCGTCTCAATATTTTGATAATGGACCAGCATTTCTTGCGGGCCTTCGCAGAGGGTAGTGAGTGGATTGGTGCTGAAACCGAGGGATTGCAATTTGTTGATCGCATCCATCTGCGTGTGTGCCAAGGGTTCGGATAACGCGCCCCATGCATACGCAAAGAATTTTAACGGACGAGATTTTGTGATGGTACTGTCTAGCTGGCGCAAGGATCCGGCGGCGGCATTACGCGGATTTGCGAGCGTTTTTGCCCCGTTGTCATTTTGGCGTTCGTTCAGAGCCGCAAAATCGGCGTGCCCCATGTAAACTTCACCCCGCACCTCCAGGATATCGGGTGCGCCTGCAATCTGATGTGGAATATCCTCGATGGTCCGCGCATTGGCTGTCACGTTTTCACCTACTGCACCGTCACCCCGCGTCGCGGCTTGGACCAAACGCCCTTGCTCATAGCGCAGCGACAGGGATAGTCCGTCGATTTTGGGTTCTGCAGTGTAGGCCAGTGGTGCATCCGAACTCAGTCCGAGGTATTTGCGGATGCGTGCATCAAATTCTGTCACATCCTCATTGTCAAACGCATTGGAAAGCGACAGCATCGCAACCGCATGTTCGACTTTTGAGAACCCTTCGGAGGGGACGGCACCCACCTGATCCGATGGGCTGTCAGGCCGTTTCAAATCGGGAAACCGCTTTTCGATCTCGGTATTGCGCCGTTTGAGGCTATCGAACGTGCCATCATCAAGCTTGGATGCAGCATCTGTTTCCAAACCGCTGTAGTAGGAACGGTTCGCCGCGCCGAGCAACTCTGCCAGGCGCGCCAGTTCAACGGCGGCTTCGGACTTTGTCAGCGCATCAACCGTAATCTCAGACGTCATGCACTTCCCCCTGCTCTAGCCTGTGCGTTGGCCTTGTGGCACAACAGATAGGTCGCAGGACAAAGCAGGTCTAGCGCATTTTTATCTCAAAGGAGGGTCAGGCAGATACTGCAATATCAAGGGATACCGGTTCTGGATCGCGCAGGACATATCCGCGGCCCCAGACGGTCTCGATGTAGTTTTCACCGTCAGTTGCTATACTCAACTTCTTGCGCAGCTTGCAGATAAAGACATCAATAATCTTCAGTTCCGGTTCATCCATACCGCCATAGAGGTGATTCAGGAACATCTCCTTGGTTAGGGTCGTTCCCTTGCGCAACGATAGCAGCTCCAGCATCTGATATTCTTTGCCGGTCAAATGCACGGTCTGGTTGTCTACGCTGACTGTCTTGGCATCTAGATTAACCGCGATTTGCCCGGTCTCGATCACCGATTGTGAATGGCCTTTCGAGCGCCGGATGATCGCATGAATACGCGCTACCAGTTCTTCACGGTGGAATGGTTTGGTCAAATAGTCGTCTGCCCCAAATCCAAAGCCCTTTATTTTGCTGTCGGTGTCATCCGAACCCGACAGGATCAGAATCGGTGTCTCGATTCGGCTGAGGCGCAGCTGGCGCAATACCTCGTGACCGTTCATATCTGGAAGGTCCAGATCAAGCAGAATGAGATCGTAATCATACAACTTCGCCAGATCGATCCCTTCTTCGCCAAGGTCAGTGGCGTAAACATTCAGATTGGCATGGGTCAGCATCAATTCGATGCTGCGGGAGGTGGTAGGATCGTCTTCAACAAGCAGTACGCGCATTCACATTCTCCGAATAAACTTGATCATCGCTGGACTGGATCGTGAACAAAAAAGGTTAACCACCCGTTACCGATTGTAGACAAAGTATATTAACAACTTAAGGTTGTCTATACTTCTGTAACGCTGTGGCTTTTAGGGCAGCTTCACCATGTTCAGTGACGGCCCGAACCCATTCAAGGAATTCTTCTTCGCTGATCTGATACCGGTCGAGCGCCTCTGCCTGGCTGATCAGCCCGTAGACCACGCCGCGCACCACCGCTGCCTTGCGTGATGCCACCCAGCGCCGAGTCTTGGCAGGGGGTAAATCTGCCTGGCTCATGACACTGCCGTCAGCCATGGTTACGGACCGGGGGCCATCCACTTTTTTCAGATACATCAGGTTCATCCATATAATCGCAGGGACACCCTTGCGCATTTGCGCTTAACGGCAAATGAAGCCGCCCCTTGTGAGTAGTTAGGATTTTCCTATATTCCATCCTAAACCTCTCCCGGAGAAACCCATGCCGCTTGATCAGACCCCCCCGCTGAATTCCTTGGGCTTTGCCAAAGCCCCTGCTGACACGCGCGTTGTTGTGGCGATGTCCGGCGGCGTTGACAGCTCCGTTGTGGCCGCAATGCTAGCCGAAGAAGGTTATGACGTAGTCGGTGTCACCCTACAGCTTTATGATCACGGGGCTGCCTTGGCTAAAAAGGGGGCCTGCTGCGCGGGCATCGACATTCACGATGCGCGCCGTGTGGCAGAGGAAATGGGTTTTCCCCATTATGTGTTGGATTATGAAAACATCTTTCAGGATGCAGTGATCGACGAATTCGCGGACAGCTATCTGGGTGGGGCAACACCTGTGCCCTGCATCCGCTGCAACGAGCGCGTGAAATTCAAGGATCTTCTGGAAACCGCCAAAGACCTTGAGGCCGATTGCATGGCAACCGGACATTACATTCAACGCATGATGGGAGATCAGGGCGCTGAACTCCATTCGGCAGCGGATGCCAGCCGTGATCAAAGCTATTTCCTGTTCTCGACCACGCCGGAGCAGCTGGAATACCTGCGCTTCCCTCTGGGGCATCTGCCGTCCAAGGACGACACGCGTGCATTGGCCGCAAAATATGGTCTCAGCGTGGCGATGAAGCCTGATAGTCAGGATATTTGTTTTGTGCCTAACGGGGATTACGCGGCCGTGATCCGCAAACTGCGCCCCGAGGCCGCAGACCCGGGCAACATCGTGGATTCCGAAGGCACCATTCTCGCGCAACACGACGGCATCATTCACTACACAATCGGTCAGCGCCGTGGGTTGGGCATCGGCGGTCTGGCCGATCCGCTTTATGTTGTCAAATTGGATGCGGATCGCAAGGAAGTTGTGGTTGGTCCGAAATCAATGCTGGCCACACGCACAGTTCCGGTCAAGGAAATCAACTGGCTTGGTGACGAACCGATGATGTCGCGCACGGAGTGGCCGATCGCGGTCAAGGTCCGTTCAACCCGCCCGCCACGTGACGCAATTCTGCGCCCGATCACCGCGACAACAGCCACAGTCGAGTTGTTGACCCCCGAAGAAGGCGTAAGCCCGGGCCAAGCCTGCGTGTTCTACGATCCAGACAGCACGCGAATTTTTGGCGGTGGCTGGGTCCACAAAGGCTGATCCATTCAGCTGCTCTTTTTGGCCCTAAATCTCGCGGGAGTTTGAGGGCAGAGCCCTCATACCAGAATAAAATCATGTCGCGCTTCAGCGCGCCAATTCCACCATGCCGTCAAGAACCGCCTTTGCGGCGCGCAGTCCGGGTGCCTCGCCGCCCTGCCCTAACCGCTGCATGGTCGCGGTCATCGCATCCCGTTGGGCTTTGGGCGCATCCAGTACCCGCAAAACGGCTTCTGATATCGGGCCGGGGCGGCAATTCGCACCGATAAATTCCGGCACAGCGCGGGTCTCGGAGACCAGATTGACCAAGGTCACGGTGTCCACCTTGACCATCCGCCCGATAATCTGGCGACTGATCCAGCTCATGTCATACGCGATCACCATCGGTGTCTGGCTGGCGGCCAATTCCAAAGACACGGTCCCGGACGCCGCCAATGCCACGTCCGCCGCCGCAAATGCGTCCCGTTTCTCTGCCTTAGGATCTACAACATCTGTGGCCAACGGATTGAGGATAATTGGAGGGGGTGCCCAATTCTGCGTCAAACGGCGCACTGCACCAACGACCGGTGCGGCGGCTGGAATGACCACCCGTAACTCTGGACGCTCCAGCTGCAGACGTGCGACCACCTGTTGAAATACGGGGCCAAGGCGTGCAACCTCGCTCTGACGTGACCCCGGCAAGACAAGAAGAAGCGGCGCATCGTCAAGTTCATGGTGCGCACGAAACGCCTGTGCCTCTGCCTCCGTCGCCACGGGGTCGGCAACAACCGGATGGCCGACAAAGTCACAACGCATGCCGGCCGCTTCCATATAAGGCGGCTCGAACGGCAACAGGGCCAGAACCTGATCCACATAACGTGCCATTTTCTCCGCCCGTCCGGGACGCCATGCCCAGACTGTTGGGGCCACGTAATGCACTGTACGGATTTCGCTTTTTGCCTTGACCTTGCGCGCCACACGTAACGAAAAATCGGGGCTGTCGATGGTAATCAACACATCCGGCTGCATTTTCAGAACCGCAGCAACCGTTTCGTTGATTCGCGCCATAAGCGCACGGTATTTTGGTAAGATTTCGGCCAGCCCCATGACGCTCAGTTCTGCCATGTCAAAGCGGCTTTTCAGCCCCTCTGCCATCATCTCGGGACCGCCGATGCCCGCAAACGATACATCCGGCCGGAGCGACTTCAACCCTGCCATAAACGCGCCGCCCAACTTGTCGCCGGAAGGTTCGCCTGCAAGGATAAAGACTTTCACGTCGTGCCTCCACTCCGGGACCACAGAACCAACCCGAATTCGTTTGCCAATGCTATGCAGCGTTCCGGTTCCAAAACAATCACATCGCCGGCATCCACAATCACGCCAGCCAGCCCCGCGTTGTGGGCCATTTCAATGGTGTCAGGTCCAATCGTCGGCATGTCGATCTCCCTGATCTGGCCCGTCTTTGGCCCCTTACACAGGATCGCGTTCATCTTAGCAGCTTTTGTCGGCAAAGTTGATAAAAGGTGGTCGGTGCCTCCCATTGTCTCAACGCCCAAGACCTGTTCGGCCCCAATTACACATGACTGTCCGATATCAAGCGGTGCCAGTCCTGCCAGCACGGCTTCGCCGCGCGCGGCATCGCGCCGCATCTGTGCATCGGGCCACTTTTCGGACAACACACCTTGTTCGGCCACCAGATCAGGCAACAATGTATCAGCGCCGACAACTTCAAAGCCTGTTTGCTCGAAGATGTCTTTGAGAACCTGCAACGCCCCGTTGTCACCGGCCGCCAGTGCCTTTTGAAACAGCGGGACAAGCGGCATTGTTTCACTGTCCAGCTTGGATGGATCCAACGCGGGCCGGTCAATCGCCCCGCAAAAGCAGACCTGCGTGATGCCGCGTTCGCCAAGTGTCACCAACAGCGTGCCAAGCGTTTCCAGCCGGAAGGTCAGATCAACACCGAGCTCCTCTGGTGGAACGCCTTCGTAAGCGCAGATCAGGGGGGCCACATCCTGTGCATGAGCCACCTCGACGGGCAAGCGCCCCCGGCCTGCGATCAACGCCAGCGTCATTTCGGTGTCAGAAAGTGGCGGCCGGTGTCGGCCATGACAAAATCAACAATCTGGCTAACGTAGTCACTCTCGGTTTCCTCGCCCAGACGGTTGGCACGCTCGTGAAATGTCCCCTCGCCCTGTGCCAGCATCTGAAACGCGGCGCGCAATGCAGTGATGTCAGCACGTGCAACTCCACGCCGCTTGAGACCGACAAGGTTCAAGCCGTCCAGCTCGCCGCGCGGCGCCTGTACCAGTCCGTATGGGATCACGTCATTTGTTACCATTGTAACAGCCCCGATTATGGCCCCCTGGCCAATGCGCACAAACTGGTGGATGCCCGCCAATCCGCCGATGATCACGTCATCTTCGATGACGCAATGCCCAGCCACGGCAGCCGAATTTACCACAATCACACGATCCCCAAGGATTGCGTCATGGGCAATATGGCAACCCGCCATGAACAGGCCGTCATCCCCGATTTTCGTCAAACCGCCACCACCTTCGGTGCCGCAGTTCATCGTGACATGCTCGCGGATGCGGTTGCGTTTGCCGATCACCAACCGGGTGGCCTCGCCCTTGAATTTCAAGTCCTGCGGGATTTCACCAATCACCGCAAATGAGAAAATCACCGTGTCTTCGCCGACCTCGGTACGCCCCTTCACAACGGCATGGGATTTCAGTTCGACATCAGCCTTTAAAACGACCTCGGAGCCAACCAGGCAAAAAGGACCGATCACAACCGAGGGATCAACCTGTGCGCCCTCTTCAATCACCGCTGAGGGGTGGATATTGCTCATTTCGGCAAGTCCAGCATCGCCATGAATTCGGCTTCTGCCGCCATTTCGCCCTCGACCGTGGCCACACCGGAAAACTTCCAGATTTTGCCACCCGCTTTGCCACGCAAGGTCTTGAGGTCCATGCGCAACACGTCTCCGGGGACAACCTTGCGACGGAACTTGCAGTTGTCGATGGACATGAAGTAGATCAGCATTTCCTTGTCCATCTGCTCAAGCGCGACGCCAACCATGACACCGGCTGTCTGTGCCATTGCCTCGACAATTGTAACACCAGGCATGATGGGTGTGCCAGGGAAATGACCCTGAAAATGCGGCTCGTTCATCGTAACGTTTTTGTAGCCAACGGCGGATTGCGTGCCGTTGATCTCTTCGACCTTATCAACCAGCAAGAACGGATAGCGGTGGGGCAAGATGCGCTGGATCATCTGGATATCGGCGCGTTGGGTCTGGTCGCTCATGCGGGTGTCCTTTGGTTTTCATGCTCGTCTGTGACGGCTATCAATTTCGCGCAAACGGGGCAAGCGTGGCACAGCTTGCCGCTAGGGCTGCGTTGGCTCGGATCCGCTGCCCAATGTTTCGTTCAGCAAGTCAATTGCATCTTCTGTAATTTCAATCGCGGAGGAGCTGACAAACACTGAACGCAGTTCGAGAATAACGGCCGCATCGGCACTGCGCATCAACCGCTCCAGAACAGGGGCGGCCGCACTCAGAAAGACCTCGCGCTCTTGTTCCAGCAAGTCATTCAACGCCCGCCCCTTGGCTACCTGTGCCTCGCGGGTAGCCTGCACCTTGTCGTCGAATTCATCCGCCAATGCGCGAAACTCTTCCGCCTCCATGGTCGACCGAATGTCCGTCAATCTGCGCTCTTCCGCTTCAAGATCAGCTTCGATCCTGCGGTTTTCTGCGGCAAGTTCTGCACCTGCTCTTTCGATTTCGGCCGCGACGCGCTGACCAAAGGCGCTCTCAAGAAACAGCCGTTCAGAATCGATAGTAAGCACCGGGCTGATTACGCTGCCTCGACCCAGATCACTTTGTTGCGCAAAAGCAATGCCCGCCGACCCGATCAGGGCCAGCAGGGCAAGAAAATGGAGCGCGGTGCGCTGCATCGGGATCAGAACTGGGTGCGCAGCGTGACCTCGAAGGACTGCTCTTCGTCAAAGTCTTCGCTTTTCAACGCCTTGGAGAAGTTGAACTGCAGCGGGCCAACAGGTGTTTCCCAGAACAAAGATACGCCGACAACATGGCGGAACGATCCACCCTCGCCTACGATATTCCCGCCATTGAAGTTCACATCATCCAGATCCCAAAGGTTCGCCACGTCATAGAACACACCACCGGAGATGCCATATTCTTCGGGCAAGCCAAGCGGGAATTCCGCCTCGAAACGGGCCGCAAGGTAAAGGTTGCCGCCAAGAGGGTCATTTGTGGAGCCGCTGATGTCACGCGCGCCAATGCCGCCGGGTTCAAAACCGCGAATGATGGATGGCCCCAAAAGAAAGCGGTCCACGACGCGGTTGGTGCCTTCCTGCCAAGCCAATGCACCACCCTCGAGGGAGGCACGCAGTGTTACATCTTCGTTAAAGACCCGCTTTTCGCCCGTAACCTTGGCTGTGGTCTTGATATACTTACTGTCCCCACCCAGTCCGGCAAAATCCTGACTGAACTGGAACAACACACCCGCGGTCGGATCCAACCCGGCGCGGCGCGTGTCATAGGTGTATTCATAGCCAATGGCCGATGACCACTGAGGACCAGCTGCGATATCACCGCCGATAGTTGGCCCGTGTTCGGCCGGATCACGTGCCAACATCTCGATTTCTTCTGCCGTGTAACGCAGGGACAAACGTCCGTTTTCACTAAGCGGGAAAGACAAGGAAGGCTGAAAGATCAACCGGTTGGAATCATAGGACGCAAAGGACGAATTGGTTTCGGCGTAATCAAGGTTCAGACCAAACGCCAGATCACGGCCAAGCAGGGCCGGTTCGATAAAGGTGATGCCATAGCGCGTTGCATCTTCGGCGGTTGACAAGGAAAGCGTAAGTTTCTGCCCACGCCCAAGAAAGTTCTCCTCGGCAAAGCTGATCGCGACACCAAAACCATCGTTGTTGGAGAAGGAGCCACCAAAGTTCAGGGAACCTGTCGGTTTTTCCTCGACATCAACATCAATGACAACCTGTTCCCCGCTGCTGCCCTCGCGGGCGTTCACTTGGGCGGTCTCAAAATAGTTTAGGGCGCGGATACGCTCGGCGGCCTGACGGATTTCGCGCGGGTTGAAGGGGTCGCCTTCTACACTGTCAATCTGACGTCGGATCACACGATCAAGCGTGGTTGTGTTACCCTCGATATCAATGCGTTCGACAAAAACCCGCGGCCCGCGTGTGATGACATAGGTCACATCCAGCGTCAGATCGCGGTCATTGCGCGTGACACGTGGCTCAACCCGCATGAAATCAACACCATCGCGGATTGCCTGACGTTCAAGGCGGGCGATATCCGCTTCAACCACGGTTGGGGAATAGACCACGCCGGGGCGCACTTTAACGATTTTGCGGTAGGTTGCAGCATCTACATTCGGCATCTCGGACACAAGGTCAACCGCGCCAAATTTGAACTGTTGCCCCTCAACAATGTTGTAAGAAACAAAAAAGCCGTCGCGCTCCTGCGTCAACTCGCCGTTGACGGCCGTTGTGCGCATGTCGACATAACCCCGTGAAAGGTAGAAATCGCGCAGCAACTGTTTGTCGACCTCGACCTGCCCTTCAACAAACGTATCCCGGCGCACCAAACGGCGGAACAAACCCGCCTGTTTGGTACCCAGAACACGACGCAGACGGCGGTCAGAGTATTTGCGGTTGCCGACGAAACTCAAACGCTCGATCTCGACGTTGTCGCCTTCAAAAATTTCAAACACGAGATCAACGCGATTCTGATTGCGTTTGATGATGCGGGGTTGCACGCGTGCGGCGATCCGCCCATCGGAATTATAGGCTTCTGCAATGGCAGCAGCGTCCGCTTCGGCTTGGGCAGGGTTGAACACCCGCCGCTCCGTTGTTTCCACCAATTGTTCCAGCACATCATCCTTGATGCGCTTGTTGCCCTCAAAGCGGACGCGGTTCACCGTTGGCAGTTCGACAACGGAGATCACCAGCGTGCCGCCGCGTGGCTCGATCTCTACGGTTTCGAACAGACCGGAATTCTGCAGCTTTTGATATGCATCATTCAACTGACCGCCCGAAACGGGTTGGCCGCGACTGATTCCAGCTTGCCTGAGGATCGCGCTGTCGCCAATCCGCTCATTGCCATTAATCTGGACCGAGTTGAATTGATATTGTTGCGCCTGAACAGGTGCGGTCGGCACCACCCAAGCTACTGACAACATTACACAAACGGAAGCGCCCCGAAGTGAATTGCCAAATGTCGCTTTTGGTGCCCGCTCGAAAGGCACACCGCCTCTTGTCGTCAGTCTCATGGTTACAACCCACTCTTTAGACTTCATTATGTCCCTGAGTACTCAGGTTGTGAGGGTTTGTCAAAACACCGACACGCAAAAATGCACTACATTATGCAGTGCATTTCAGGTTTGGAACATCATGCTGTAGGATGGTGGTTGATCAGAGTGATCCGACAAAGGCACCTGCGGCAAGCGCCGTCGCGATGACCGCCACGTACAACACGCGATCCCAGTTGAGATCCATCAACAGGCTCAGGCCCCGATAGGATTTTTGAATCGTTTGCATGACTTGCTCCTTGTGGCAGTGAAAGATGCCTAGCAAGGGATTAAGGCGTGAATTTGACGAAATGTGGCGGGAATGGGGCGGAATGCGAAATGAGCGTGTTTACGCCTTCTGATGTCTTGTCCGGTCGCGGGCTTCGGCAAAGCACCCAATCCCTAACCGGGCCAAAGCAACCAAAGCCAGCACGCCAATACAAAGCCACTCCAAGAAATGTATTTACGGAGCAGGCTGATTGTGAGCGTAGAAATTGAACACAATTGTAGAAACCATCGGCATTCACATAAACCGGAGCTTGTCGTTTAACAGCGTCTATATCCTCTGCTTCCGCCGCTTGATCCGCACTCAAGAATAGTACCAATCCCAGACCCGTTGTCAGCAAACTCTGCAGTGCTTTTCCGCTCGACGTCTTGGCCTACCCGACCAGTTGCGTGCGCATGGCTTGATAAACCACCGCAGTCGCAACATTGGCGAGGTTCAGGGAGCGCACAAGCGGATTACGCATGGGCAGATTGAAAACCCTGTCTTCCGATCCCCGCAGGATTTGCGCCGGAAGCCCGGCAGATTCGCAGCCAAAAACCAGAAAACAATCAGGTTGATAGACAGGTTCAAAAACGCTCTGCGCGCCATGTTCTTCGAAGAAGTACAGAGCGTCGTGCGCAGGCTGGCGCACCGTCAGGAAATCCTGCCAGTTGTCATATTCGCTTAGGTGAACGTGCTTCCAGTAATCTGTGCCCGCACGCCGCACAGATTTTTCGTCGAGCGAGAAACCGTAGGGCTTGATCAGGATCAGTTCCATGTCCATCGCAACACAGGTCCGCCCGATCGCCCCCGTATTGAACGGGATTTCAGGGGTCACAAGGACCACTTTCATGCAAGGCTCAGGCATAGAAGGCGACGTCTTTCCGGCTCGCAAGCGGGGCAGTGTCCGGATGATCCCGACCCCTGCTCTCAGCAACTTGGATTTGTAAAATCAGGGACAGAACAAATCGTTTCCTAATGCAAACACCATCAAGGACAGCACCAAAGCCAGACCAATGGTCATCAGCACCCGTAACGCCTTGTCGCTTGGCGGCTTACCCGTCACTGCCTCATAGGCATAAAAAGTCAGGTGGCCACCATCGAGTGCTGGGATCGGGAACAGGTTCAACAGGCCCACCGCCGTGCTCAGCACCGCGATGAAGTAGATGAAAGACTGCGCGCCCTGACTTGCCATCGCTCCGGAGGCCTGTGCAATGCCGACAGGCCCGCTCAGGTTACATGTGCTGATATTTCCGATGATCATTTCGCGCAAACCCGAAATGGAGCCTGTGATGATCCGCCAAGTGTTTTCAACGCCCCCCACCAGAGCTTCGCCAACTCCGGGTGTGTCCGTGGCGGCCTCGAAAGCCATACCACCTGCGATACCGATGCGCAGGGCTTGCTTGAAGGTGCCATCGGGCTGCGGTTCATCCACTTTTTTCGGTGTCATCGTAAAGTTGAACATCTCGCCCGCGCGCCACACGCTCAGCGCAAGTGGGGCACCGTCTGAACCTTCGACTGCGTCTTTGAGTTGCGAAAACGCGTAGACATCATTGCCGTTGATCGCGGTGATAACATCCCCTGGTTCCAGCCCTGCACTGATCGCGGCGGATTGTGGCATCACTTGCAGCACCAAGGGCGGCAGCAAATACGGCCCCTCGACCGAGATTTCCTGACCGTTGCGGCGCACATCATAATCAAGCGTCGGTGTTGTGGGCAGTGCTTTAATAAACTGTGAATACTCCGGATCAGCCGCAGGAATGGCCACCCCATTGATCCCCAGCACCTCGTCGCCAGCCCTCATTTCCACGTTACCCTGTGGCAGTGCGCGCACCTCGCCGATGGTCAACGGGTCGCGTGGCACGCCTGATGTGTAAGCCACTGCAAAGAATATCAGAATTGACATCGCAAAATTGAACGCGGGCCCCGCAGCAACTGTTAGTGCACGCGCCCAAAGCGGGGCACCATGCATGGTATGACGGGCAGCCTCGGGATCATCGGCGACAGCGGCCATGGCCTCTTCGTCTTTGCCGGAGGCCGCGTTCGCATCGCCTGCAAATTTCACATACCCGCCGAATGGAAGGGCAGCGATTTGCCATTTGGTGCCGTGTTTGTCATTGCCGGACCACAGTACAGGCCCGAAACCAAGGCTGAACACATCCGCCTTGATGCCGCACCACCGACCTACAATGTAGTGGCCATACTCATGAATCGCGACAATCACCGAGAGCGCGATAACAAAAGCAACCAACGTCCAGATCACGCCGCCAAATTGCGGTAACAGCCCAACAATATCCAAAACACTACCCTGCTCTTTTGTGAATGGCAGCTTTTGCCGCCTTACGTGCCAAATGGTCTACTTGGAGCACGTTATCAAGGGTCATGGTGGCATCAATATGACCATCTGACGCGAACATCTGGGCCAAAGTGTCTTCGACGACATGCGCCATTTGCGGGAAATTGATCTGGCGGGCGATGAAACCATCCAGCGCAGTTTCCTTGGCCGCGTTGAAAACCGCCCCCGTCATGCCGCCCGCTTGCATCGTTTCACGGGCAAGGCGCAGGGCGGGCCAGCGGACCTCATCAGGGGCGCGGAACTCAAAAGTGCCAATGGCGGCCAAATCTAAGCGTTCAACCGGTAGATGTTTGCGTTCAGGATGATGCAGCGCAAATCCGATCGCGTGGCGCATATCAGGTGGGCCGACATGCGCCATTAGGGCACCATCATTGAAACCGACAAGCGCATGGATCATGGATTGCGGGTGGACAAGGACTTCGATTTGCTCGGGTGAGACGTGGAAAAACTCATGTGTTTCAATGATCTCCATCGCTTTGTTGAACATGGATGCACTGTCGATCGTGATCCGCTGCCCCATGTCCCAATTCGGGTGGCTTGAAGCCTGATCCAAAGTTGCTTCTGCCAGTTTTTCAAGTGGCCAGTCGCGAAACGCGCCGCCGCTTGCGGTTATGATGATCCGCTCGACGGAGGCGATATCCTCCCCGATCAACGCCTGAAAGATCGCGGAATGTTCACTGTCTACGGGTAAGATACGTGTGCCGTACTTCTGCGCGGTGTCCAGCAGCAGCTTACCGGCACAAACCAGCGATTCCTTGTTGGCCAGTGCCAGTGTTGTGCCCTGCTCAAGTGCGGCCAGTCCCGGCGCAAGACCCGCAGCCCCCACAATCGCGGACATGATCCAATCGGCGGGACGGCTGGCACATTCGGTGATCGCGCTTGTCCCCGCTGCCGCTTCCACACCGGAGCCTGCTAGAGCTGCGCGCAAGTCATCCAGCAGGTTTTCATGGGCCGTGACAGCCACATCTGCCCTGAGAGCAATTGCGTCTTTTGCAAGTTGGGCGATGTTACCGGCCCCTGTCAGTGCCACCACGTCATAGTCATCAGGCGCACGGGCGATCAGATCCAGTGTGTTTTGCCCGATTGACCCCGTGGCCCCCAGAATGCTGACACGTCGCGCCATGTTTCTAATTCAAGCCGGGTGGGAAACCGATAAACTGACCGATCACCAGCAAGAACAATGCTGCACCCAGCATTCCGTCAAAACGGTCCATCAAACCGCCATGACCGGGGATCAGGTTAGAGCTGTCTTTGACCCCCATTTTCCGCTTCATACCGGATTCTGCGATGTCCCCCATTTGGGACGCCATCGAAACAGCAATCGAGATACCGATCAGTTGCAGACCAACCCCCGAGTTAATGGAAAACACCATCCCGACAATCGCGGCACCAAGCCACCCAAATGCCGTGCCGGACCATGTTTTCTTGGGTGAAACCGCAGGCCAGAACTTTGGGCCGCCAATGATGCGCCCCGCAAAATATCCAACAACGTCTGTCACAACAACCACCAGCACCAGCCATAACATCCAGCCAAATCCGAGATCATCGCGCACCTGCATCATGCCGAAACCGGACAGCAGGATGACAACCGTAAACGACATGTAGATTGTCCGGTTCTGTTCAAGTTGACCAAATCCGATCAACGCAGGGGCCAACAGCACGGGCAACGCAAAGCCCACAGGCAGATAGATCGACAGAAACACCGCGACGCCTGTCAACGCGCCCATCTGCAACTGCAGATGACGCACGCCCGGACGCAGCATGCCCACCAGTTCCCAAACCATCAGACCGCAAATCAGCGCTACCAGCGCATGAAAGACATGCCCCCCAAGTGCTATTCCGCCAAGGCCAATCACCACCATCGCAACCCCGGCCCCCATGCGCGGGCTTAGGTCGGACCATTTTTCGGACATGTTGCTCATTCAGGGTGCCTCATGTTTTTACCGCGCCAAAGCGGCGATCCCGCCCGCCGTAGGACGCACACAGCGCGCCAAACTCTTCACGGGTAAAATCGGGCCACAGGGTGTCAATGAATTCGTATTCTGCATAGGCAGACTGCCATAGCAGAAAATTGGAAATCCGCGCTTCGCCGCTGGTTCGGATTACAAGGTCCGGATCAGGTAAAACGTAAGTATCCAAGTACTTTGGAAGCGTTTCTTCATCTACGCTGGCGGGGTCCAATTGGCCGCTTGCCACATCTTGTGCAAGGCGCTGTGTGGCGCGGGCCACTTCGTCGCGTCCCCCGTAATTCAACGCGACCGTCAAATGTGTCGTAGAGTTTTCCGCAGTTGCCTCTTCCAGCTCGTTCATCAACTTGATCAGCTTTTTGTCGAGCCTGACCCGGTCCCCGATGAAACGAACCCGAACACCACGTTCGCGCAAATGCCGTGTTTCTTTGGAAATGTATCGGCGGAACAGCGTCATCAGGCCTGCAACTTCGACCTGTGTTCGTTTCCAGTTTTCGGTAGAGAACGCGAATATCGTCAGGTACTTGACCCCGAAATCGGGACAGGCCTCTACAATTTCGCGCACCCTTTTGGCACCTGCGTGGTGACCAAACAGACGCGGCCGTCCGCGCTGCGTGGCCCAACGGCCGTTACCGTCCATGATGATCGCTACATGGCGCGGGCAACCTTCGACTATGTCGTCTTTGGGAAGTGCATCAGTCATTTCTCAGCGGCTCCAAGGGGAGGTGATTTGTAGATTTTCATCCGTGGCGGTACCCTTCGAACACGCAAAAACCCTCCAACGGAGGGTTTTTAAGAGGCCGTTTAAACCTGCATGATCTCGGCTTGTTTCGTTTCAAGCTGTTCATCGATCAAGGCGATGAATTTGTTGGTCAGGTCCTGCATTTCGCTTTCCCAGATTTTCTGGTCGTCTTCGGACATTCCGTCGTTCTTGGCCTTCTTGATCTGATCCATACCGTCGCGCCGGATGTTGCGGATCGAGACACGTGCGTTTTCGGCATATGATCCGGCCACTTTGGTTAGTTGCGTGCGGCGTTCTTCGTTCAATTCGGGAATCGGCAGCATGATGATCGTGCCGTTCAGTTGCGGGTTGATGCCCAAACCGCTTTCGCGGATGGCCTTTTCGACCTTTCCGACCAATCCTTTGTCCCAGACGTTGATCGTCACCATGCGTGGTTCGGGCACGTTCACCGTGCCAACCTGGTTGATTGGTGTCATGGAGCCATAGGCATCCACCATTACCGGCTCCAACATGGAGGCCGACGCGCGTCCGGTGCGAAGTGACGCAAATTCCGTGCGTAATGAGGCAACCGCCCCGTTCATCCGACGCTCAAGGTCGTCTGTGTCCAGCATAAAGTCTTCTGACATGGCTTTGTCCCGTGGTCTCGCGCTTTTACAGCTGCATTATTCAAGTATCGTAAACGGTATAGATCATTGGCAGGTTAAAATACCAGTCTGGATAATGACCCTAGCCTTCAACGCGCGTATATGTGCCTTCACCGGCAAGGATCCCCTTGAAACCGCCCGGCTCGTCCAGCGAGAAAACAATGATCGGCAGGTTGTTGTCACGCGCCAGTGCAATCGCAGAGGCATCCATCACGCCCAGACGTTTGGCCAGCACATCATCATAGGTGACTGTGTCATAGCGTTTGGCGTCCGGAAACTTTGCTGGGTCTTTGTCATAGACGCCATCAACCTTGGTGCCCTTAAAGATTGCTTCGCAGGACATTTCATTTGCACGCAGGGTCGCTGCAGTATCTGTTGTGAAATAGGGATTGCCCGTACCGGCCGCAAAAATACAAACCCGCTTTTTCTCTAAATGGCGCACAGCGCGACGGCGGATATAGGGTTCTGCAACTTCGTTCATGGTTATCGCCGAGATCACACGGGTATGTATACCCAACCCTTCAAGCGAGGATTGCATCGCGAGCGCGTTCATCACGGTGGCGAGCATGCCCATGTAATCTGCTGTGGTTCGCTCCATGCCTTGCGCAGATCCCTGAAGGCCGCGAAAGATATTGCCGCCGCCAATGACCATGCAAATCTCGACACCCATTTCATGGACCGACTGCACTTCGCGGGCGATGCGTTCTACGGTCGGTGGATGCAGGCCAAATCCTTGGTCCCCCATCAACGCTTCGCCTGAGATTTTCAACATGACACGGTTGAACGAGGCGGGCGCGGCATCTGCGGACATAGGAGACCTTTCCGAATATGGAGTTTTAATTTGGCTACAAATGTCGCAAATGTCGCCAAGGATCAATGCGTCGCAGCGGGGTAAGTCAAAAAATGCAAATTTCTGCCGCCCTCAAAGACGCAATGCGTGAAGTACCTTGCGACAAACCCGTCCTGATTGCCGGACCAACGGCCAGCGGCAAATCCGCCCTCGCACTTGAAATCGCAGCGCAGCAAGGTGGTGTGATCGTGAATGCGGACGCGAGTCAGGTCTACGAGTGCTGGCGTGTGATCACCGCGCGTCCCTCTGCCGACGAAGAAGCACAGGCACCGCACGCACTTTATGGGCATATCACTGCCACGCAGCCATATTCGACCGGACATTGGCTGCGTGAAGTGACTGGTCTGTTGGCTGCAGAACAGCGGCTGATCATTACGGGCGGCACAGGTTTGTATTTTTCTGCGCTCACACAGGGGCTTGCCGAAATACCACCAACACCACCCGAGATTCGTATGCGTGGTGACAAAATGGATTTAGCGCAGCTTTTGGCGGCCCTGGATGCATCCACACTTGCGCGCATCGACGTACAGAACCGTGCACGCGCACAGCGCGCTTGGGAAGTGCTCATCGCAACGGGGCGAAGTCTTGCTGCCTGGCAGGACATGACCCCTGCCCCGATCCTGCCGCTTGGCGACTGTCATCCGATTGTGTTTGACGTTGATAAGGTTTGGCTGAATGAGCGGATCAAGCGGCGTTTTGATCTCATGCTTGATCAAGGTGCCTTGGAAGAGGTTGCTGCGCAGCGCAGCATTTATGACCCCAACCTGCCGGCGCACCGCGCCATTGGTGTGCCGGAATTGATGGCGCATCTGCAAGGCGAGATCAGTCTTGATGATGCCAGACAACGGGCCATCATCGCGACACGCCAATTTGCCAAACGGCAACGCACCTGGATGCGCAACAAGATGGCAGATTGGCACAAAGTGGCATTGCATTAAGTTTCAAATATACAATCGTTTGCAACAAATTATCCCCACTTTCTTTTCCCGAGTTTCATTTGTACGATAAGTCATGAGTTTTATGCTTGATGATATCCGTGTTCAGACGCTACCCCAGTTCTCGCAAGGTCAGGACTGGCGGTTATTGCTGGCACACGACAGACCACATCATTTGCTGATCTGGATCACCCGTGGTCAGGGGCGCGTGTTGCTGGATGGAATGCGCCGCGGGATTGGAGCGCATAATGCGCTGTTTGTGCCGGCCCACTCTCTTTTCGCATTGGACTTGGGGCGTCAATCCACCGGCCAGATTGTCATTCTGCCCGAAGCGTCTGCGCTGCGCCTGCCAGAGATGCCGCGCCATTTGCGCATTCGTGATGTGCAGGTGCAATCCGAACTGACGGGCCTGATCGAAGCGGCAATGCGCGAGGATCAAGGCACGCGGGCCTTGCGTAGTGATGCCTTGGAAGGCCATGCCGCGCTGATGTCTGTCTGGTTGCGTCGGCAAATGATGTTGGAAGAACATGTTCCAAGCAAACGTACCGCTGGCCAGCGGCTGAGCCAGCGGTACTGCGCGCTTTTGCCCGACAGATTTAGATCTGGTGCCCCGATGGCAGATTATGCGGCCACATTGGGCGTTACCCCGACGCATCTGACGCGCGCTGTGAAAGCGGCAACCGGAAAGACAGCGGCGGATTTGCTGACCGAACGGGTATTGCACGAGGCACGCCGTTTACTGATTGAAACCAAAGAACCCGCACAAAAGATCGCACAATTTCTCGGGTTTGGATCAGCGGCCTATTTTACCCGCTTCATACAACAACATACCGGCAGTCCGCCCAGCAAGCTGCGGGACCGGTAAGTTCTGCGTCCAGATGAGTGGCTGACGACATATGTCGCTTTCGGACCTCAAAAATGTCGCAAAAATACAGCCAACAGGCGGTGGAGGACATTGACCTTATGCCCAGAGTGTTGCCTGATGCAGCCAAGGGATAGCAGGATGCCGCAAAACGCGTGTCAGTAAAGACACCATGGGGATCCGCACAGGGGGAGCACTAAAACCACACCTTGATCCTGCATCACGGGCCTTTCAGGCCTTTGATCTATTAATTGAGGCTTCTGGCCTTGCAAGAAAAACGGTGGGGAAAACCCTGCCTTGCCACCAACAGGGGCGCTAAATGGGAATATTTATCTTACGTCGCTTGGGCGTGATGGTACTGACGGCGCTTTGCCTGACGTTCATCGTGTTCTGGCTGACCAATCTTTATCCGAATCTTGAAAAACTCGCCAAGACCCAAGGTAACTTCCGCATGTCAGACGAAGCGGTATCGTCCTATCTGGGTGATCGCGGCTACTTGCAGCCGATGCCGGTGAAATTCGGTCAATGGCTGGGCGTGATGCCCGGCTGGGTGACAGAAAAAGAGGAAGGCAAGACCTTTGGCCGCTGTTTTGATGCAGGAACCCCCGAAAAGGAGCGCCCGACCCGCTGTGGCGTGCTGCAAGGGGACTGGGGATTTTCAACGGTTTTCAAGGACGAAGTGGGCACAACCGTGGCTACGCGTCTGGCGCTGACAGGCAAGCTGATGCTTTGTGTGTTGCTGTTGATGGTACCCTCGGCGCTGATCGTCGGTGTTCTTGCCGGGATGCGGGAAGGATCAAAGCTTGATCGGTCATTGTCCACCTTCTCGATCGCGACAACGGCCACTCCGGAATATGTATCGGGCGTGATCTTCATTGCTGTGCTGGCTTCCTCGAAGTTCGGTTTGTCGCCGATACTTGCGGAATGGGGCTGGATCGACAGCAAGACGCTGTTCCTCGGCTCTGCCACATCTGCGATGGCGGATGCGAATTTCTGGAATTTCTTTTTGCCAGTGCTGACCATCTCGCTCTATGGCATGGGATATATTGCCCGCATGACCCGCGCCTCCATGGCCGAGGTGATGACGGCGCAGTATATCCGCACTGCACGTCTGAAAGGCGTCAAGTTTTCGGACATCGTTCTGAAACACGCGCTGCGCAATGCG
This sequence comes from uncultured Sulfitobacter sp., assembly GCA_947501805.1. Classification (GTDB taxonomy): domain Bacteria; phylum Pseudomonadota; class Alphaproteobacteria; order Rhodobacterales; family Rhodobacteraceae; genus Sulfitobacter. Next base: position 213,103 of record CANMXJ010000004.1, read on the forward strand.
CTGATTGCGCCCTTCACGGTGATCATGCTGCAAATCCCATGGTTGCTGAACGGTGTGGTGATTGTCGAGACGTTGTTTAACTACAAGGGCTTTGGCTGGCTTTTGGTGCAAGCGGCATCGAATAATGACATTGAACTGCTGCTCGCGGTCTCTGTTGTTTCTGTTGTTGTGGTTCTGGTGACGCAGCTGATTTCCGATATCGGCTATGTCTATCTCAATCCACGCATTCGCATTTCTTAAGGGGGCATGAACATGGAACCATTGTCATGGACGGGCTCTCTTTCAGGGCTTAACTATTTTTTTCTCATCATTCTGGGCCTTCTGGCTCTGATGATTGTGGTTTCGATCCTCGCCTCTCTGGTGCCGTCATCAGATGCGCGGGCAATTGGTGCTGATGGTACTCTGGCCTCTGACCAAGGGGCTGCGGGGTTTATCAATATGATCATCGGCTACCTGTTCTACGCCGTTGTCGCGTTGGTGCTGGTCTATCTGGTGCTTGGTGTCGTCATGGGCACAGGCGCGGGGATCATGGGCGGTATATCCCGCCAGTTTTTGCCCGTATGGGCCGCGCTGATCATCACCTATGCGGTGTCGATTACATACAAGCGCAAGCTGGGGCTTTACGGCAAATTGTTTGACAGCACGGTGGGTATGATCGGTTTTGGCATCGTGATGTTCTGGGTCTTTACCGGCATCATGGGGGGCGTGTTTGACATGCTGATCACCCATGACAGTCTGTCCCAAGTTTCAGGCATGAAAAACAAACTGCCCGGCACACCACTGGCACGGGCGGATGCAGAGGATTACCAGTGGTTCCTGCTTGGCGGCGACAACCTTGCGCGCGATGTGTTTTCGCGGCTGATCAAAGGCTCTTGGGTCGTGGTACAGATTGCGCCAATGGCGACGCTGTTTGCCTTTATGGTGGGCATCACGCTGGGCCTGCCCGCAGGGTATTATGGCGGGCGTCTGGACACTGTGTTGTCCTTCCTCGCCAATCTGATCCTCGCCTTTCCGGTGATCTTGCTGTTCTATCTGCTGGTCACACCGGAGATCGTGCTAACAGGTATTCCCAACTACATGGCGACATTCCTGTTTGTCTTTCCGCTGATCTTTGTCGCGATCCTGCTGAACTCGCGCTACTACACACAGCCGTCGTTTCGCACGCCGCTGCTGATTGTCGTGTTGGGTGTGCTGGGCTGGCTCTATCTATCGCTTATCAGTTCTGATGGCTCAATTGTGCAAACCGACACTTACCGTATTCCCGGCCTGCCTGCGATGCTGGACGGGTTCGACATTGACGGCGGTATTCTTGTTGTTTTTGTCTCGGTGGTCTTTGTGAATTCGCCCACGGTGTTCCGCATCGTGCGCGGCCTCGCACTCGACATCAAAACGCGTGATTACGTGGCGGCGGCACAAACCCGCGGTGAGGGGCCGTGGTACATCATGCTGTGGGAAATTCTGCCCAACGCGCGTGGTCCGCTGATTGTCGATTTCTGTCTGCGCATTGGCTATACCACGATCCTTTTGGGAACCTTGGGTTTCTTTGGATTGGGGCTTGAATCGGAAAGTCCGGATTGGGGATCAACCATCAACGCGGGACGGCGTTTGCTGGCTCTTTATCCACATGCGGCGATTGCACCGGCACTGGCTTTGTTGAGCTTGGTGTTGGGTTTGAACCTGCTGGCAGATGGCCTCAGGGAGGAATCACTGCGCGATTAATGTTGGTGACGTTCGGGGCTCTGCCCCGGACCCCGGAGGTTAAGGGCCAAGTGAAGAATAGACACTTTGTGAGCGCCCCGAGGAGAATGAACGATGGTTAAAGAAGCATATGACGGGCCAATTCTAGAGATCGACAAGTTGTCGATTTCGTTTTTCACACGGCTTCGCGAAATTCCTGCTGTGATGGATTTCTCGGCTTCCGTGATGCCGGGGGAAGCTTTGGGATTGGTGGGTGAATCCGGTTGTGGTAAGTCAACGGTTGCGCTGGGCGTGATGCAGGATTTGGGCAAGAACGGACGCATTGTTGGCGGTTCGATCAAGTTCAAAGGACGCGATCTGGGCGAGATGTCGGATGAGGAACTGCGCGATATACGCGGCTCCGAAATTGCGATGATCTATCAGGAACCTATGGCATCCCTGAACCCCGCGATGAAGATCGGGCGACAGCTGATGGAAGTTCCGATGATCCACGCAGGCATGTCAGAGACAGAAGCCGAAGCGCGCGCCTTGCAGGTGGTCACAGACGTGAAACTGCCCGATCCCAAGCGCATCCTGAACTCCTATCCACACCAGCTTTCCGGTGGCCAGCAGCAACGGATCGTGATTGCGATGGCGTTGATGTCGGAACCGTCCTTGCTAATCCTTGATGAACCGACAACCGCGCTGGATGTGACGGTCGAAGCGGCGGTTGTCGAATTGGTCAAAGACCTTGGCAAGAAATACGGCACCTCGATGCTGTTCATCAGCCACAACCTTGGCCTTGTACTCGAAACCTGTGACCGCATCTGTGTGATGTACTCCGGTGAGGCGGTAGAGCGCGGCTCCATCGAAGACGTCTTTGACGAGATGCAGCACCCCTACACGCAGGCGTTGTTCCGTTCGATCCCCCTGCCCGGTGCGGACAAGAATGCGCGCCCGCTGATTGCCATCCCCGGTAATTTTCCCCTGCCCCACGAGCGGCCTAACGGCTGCAACTTTGGCCCGCGCTGCGATTATTTCGAGGCCGGGCGCTGTGATCAGGGAGTGATCCCGATGTCCATCATCGACGGGAATGATCGGCACCACACCCGTTGTTTGCGCTATGACGAAATCGACTGGCAGGCACCGCTGGAACTGGCTGATGTCAAAACCAAAGGTGAGGTTGGCGAGGTTGTCCTGAAAATGGATAAACTCAAGAAGTACTATCAGGTTGCGGCCAATGCCATGTTTGGCGGGGGCAGCACCAAAGTGGTCAAGGCCAACGAGGAACTGACATTTGAGGCCCGCGAATCCGAAACGCTGGCGATTGTCGGTGAATCAGGCTGCGGCAAATCCACCTTTGCGAAGGTGCTGATGGGGTTGGAAACCGCAACCGAAGGGCAAATCCTGCTAGACGGACAGGACATAGGCAGTACCCCGATAGAAGAACGCACAACGCAAAATGTTGCGGACATCCAGATGGTGTTCCAGAACCCGTTTGATACGCTGAACCCGTCAATGACGGTGGGTCGCCAGATCATCCGCGCGCTTGAGATTTTCAAAATCGGCAAGAACGAGGCAGAGCGCAAGAAACGCATGCTTGAACTGCTGGACCTTGTGAAATTGCCACGTGAGTTTGCCACCCGCATGCCGCGCCAGTTATCAGGCGGGCAAAAACAACGGGTTGGCATTGCACGCGCCTTTGCGGGTGATGCACGCATCGTGGTGGCAGATGAACCTGTGTCGGCTCTGGATGTGTCCGTGCAGGCGGCGGTTACGGATTTGCTAATGGAAATCCAGCGCGAGCAGAAAACCACACTTTTGTTCATCAGCCATGACCTGTCGATTGTACGCTACCTGAGTGATCGTGTGATGGTGATGTACCTCGGCCATGTCGTCGAACTTGGCAGCACGGATCAGGTCTTCTCGCCGCCCTATCACCCCTACACAGAGGCGCTGCTGTCCGCGGTGCCGATTGCGGATACGTCCGTGAAGAAGAAACACATCGTGCTTGAAGGTGATATCCCGTCCGCGATGAACCCGCCCCCCGGCTGTCCGTTCCAGACACGTTGTCGCTGGAAATCGGAAGTGCCAGGCAACCTGTGTGAAAAAGAAGTGCCACCGATCCGGATGGTTGGCGAAAATCATCAGGTGAAATGCCATCTGTCTGACGAAAAACTGGCACAGATGGAACCTGTCATCGAAGTAGGTGTTGCCGCTGAATAGTGATAAATAAAGACGCGCCCCTGCAAAGGGACGCGCCTTGTTCTTACGTTGCAAAGGTCCGGTGGTTATCGGTCTTACGATGGAACTTTGGCCAGACCTTCGGCCACATTTAATGCAAATCCTTGCACCATTGCCTTGTAGAAATCATCTAGCGACGGTGCGATTGCGACAAAGCCGTCTGGCACTGCTGTCTCGTCCATCGTTGCGTGAATTTTCACGGTGAATGTCTGTCCGCCGCTGCCACTGCTCCGGTCAATTGCGACGATGCCTTCCAGCTGGTTGAATTCAGCCGAATCCGGCAACATCGTATCGCCATTCAGTGCCACCTTGCGGATGTCCACGCGAATGATCGGATCAGCGGCATTGTTGCTGAGTGGAACCATGTCCGCGATCGCCAATTGGATGTCACTGGCAATCTCGGGATAAAGCGCCTGCGCATTGCTGCCCTCAGCGGCGTCATAAGACGCCTTTACAGTGATTTCAGAGACGTCCTGCAGGTCCGCAGCATTTGCGGGAATTGCGAAAATCGCCGTGGTCATGGCGGTTGCGATGGTCAGATTTCTGAGTGTGTTAAACATGGTACTACTCTCCTTCGTTGTGTTCACAGGCATGCAAGCGCACGCCAGTGTGATTGGTGAACAAACTCAAGATGAGGGGGAATGGTTCCACATACAGCCTTGGGCTGTGCAGAAAACTGACGTAAAATCGCAGAAGTTCCGTTCTATATCAACGGCTTAGTTGCCTCCAATGATCCGGACATAATTCTTGGTTTCTTTGTAGGGCGGCACGCCACCATACTTTTTCACCGCACCCGGACCCGCATTATAGGCGGCTAGCGCAAGCTTCCATGTTCCGAACGTGCGGTACTGCTGCTTGAGATAGCGTGCGCCACCCTCAAGGTTTTGCCTAGGGTCGGAGGGATCAACCCGCAACAAGCGGGCCGTGCCGGGCATCAGTTGAGCCAAGCCGATGGCACCCGCATGACTGACTGCTGTGTGGTTCCAGTTGCTTTCCTGTTGCACCAGACGCAGGAATAAATCCACCGGAACGCCGTGTTTGGTCGCGGCCTGTTTGGCCATGCTCAGGAACTGCCCTTTGTATTTGCCACGGTATTTCGGCGTTTGCCAATTGGTCGGCGTCACAACTGTGGGCGGTTTAAGCCTGACGGAAGAGGAATATTGTTTGGCCGCGCGGGTATCGAGCAGCTTTGACTGCGACTTGAACAGAGACTTACGGCTTTTGGTTGAAAACAGATCGGCCTGCGCAATACCAGGCGTTGCAAACACCAGCCCCGCAGCGGCCAACCCTGCAAAAACACATGATCTTAGCATCTTTTGGACGCTCCTGCCCGTTTCGTTGCGCAGGGTATACCAGATACAGAGTTAACAGCCAGTATTAGATTTGCCGCACAATTTGACGCAATAAAGAGAAGGAAACGGTTTCTTTACCATGGTGAGACAAAGATCAGACCGATATAAGCGCGTTCACAGGTGCAGACGCGGATTCGGTGCGCTGCGTAGTTGAGACTGACGGGGGAAAATATGGCTGGCTCAGTAAACAAGGTAATCCTTATCGGCAATCTGGGCCGTGACCCGGAAGTGCGATCCTTCCAGAACGGCGGCAAAGTGTGCAACTTGCGCATCGCCACGTCCGAGACATGGAAAGACAAAAACACCGGTGAGCGGCGTGAAAAGACAGAATGGCATTCCGTCGCAATCTTTCAGGAAGGGTTGGTGCGCATTGCCGAGCAGTACCTCAAGAAAGGCTCCAAGGTTTACATCGAAGGCCAGTTGCAGACCCGCAAATGGCAAGATCAGTCCGGTCAGGACAGATACTCCACCGAAGTTGTGCTTCAGGGCTACAATGGTACGCTGACCATGCTGGATGGCCGTGATGGTGGCGGTTCTGGTGGTGGCGGATATGGCGGCGGTGGCGGCGCATCGTCCGGCGGTGATTACGGCGGCGGGTATGATAGTGGCCCACAGGGGGGCGGCTATGGCAACGAGCCACAGGGCGGCGGTGGCGGCGGATCTTCGCGGGATCTGGACGACGAAATTCCGTTTTAATGGCAGATGTTTCGGCACGCAGGCTGACCCTGTCGGATGCTTCCGAAGCGTTGATACTCTATAACGAACTGACAGTGGGGCCGCCGGCACATAATCCGGCGGCTTTTTCAATGGTGCTGGATCATCCCGGCACACAGGTGTTGGGCGTGTTTTGTGAGCGTCGCCTTGCGTCGATGCTCACGCTGCATTTGCTGCCGAATGTTTTGTGGAACGCACGTCCCTACGGCGTCATCGAAAACGTGGTGACCCGTCGATCACATCAGCGCTTAGGATACGGGCGGATCGTCATGCAGGCCGCTATTGATGCCGCATGGGATGCAAACGCCTACAAGATCATGCTGATGACGGGGCAAGGGCGGGGTGCCACAGGCTTCTACGAAACACTCGGTTTCACATCGAAAGACAAATTTGCAATGGTTTTGCGGCGCGCTTGATTATCTGTCGCGCAATGCATCAGACAGAACGCCCAGTACAACATCGCTTGGCACGTCCGAACTGACAAACGCCTGCCCGATCCCGCGTGCCAGAATGAAACGCAGCTGACCGTCAACGACCTTTTTGTCCTGACCCATCAATGTGAGCAACCCGGCCGCATCCGGCAAATCACCTTCGATATCCGATAGATCCGTCTTCATCCCCATAGTCCGCAAATGCGCCCGCACCCGGCTGGGTTCTTCCTGAGCGCAAAGCCCAAGACGCGCAGACAGTTCGAACGCGAGCGCACATCCGATCGCAACGCCTTCGCCGTGTAACAGGCGGTCCGAATAGCCGGTTGCCGTTTCAAGCGCATGACCGAAGGTGTGGCCAAGGTTCAAAAGCGCACGATCCCCCTGCTCCGTCTCGTCGCGAACAACAATGTCGGCTTTCATCTGAACGGAGCGGCGCACCGCCTCGATCCGCGTGGTCATATCACCGGCGGCCAGTGCCGGCCCCTGCGTTTCCAGCCATTCAAAGAAATCCGAATCGCCCAAAAGGCCGTATTTTACGACCTCACCGTAGCCCGCCAGAAAATCACGTGGTTCCAGTGTGCCAAGCACCGCCGTATCGGCCAACACCAGTGAGGGTTGATGAAACGCACCGATCAGGTTTTTGCCCTGTCGTGCGTTGATACCGGTCTTGCCCCCAACCGAGCTGTCCACCTGCGCAAGCAGTGATGTTGGTATTTGCACAAACCGGACGCCGCGCCGCAGGATTGCAGCGGCAAAGCCGACCAGATCGCCAATCACGCCGCCGCCAAAGGCGACCACCACATCACGCCGCTCGACCTGTTGATCCAGCAACCAATCCACGCAACGCTCAAGCTGCTCCCAGCATTTTGTTGCCTCACCTGCAGGCAAATACAGTGCCTGCATGGCGATGCCCGCCGCACTCAAGCCCTGCTCCAGTGTAGCCAGATGCAGCGCACCCACTGTTTCATCCGTGATCACTGCCACCTTTGGCCGCGACACTAGCGGGGAGACATGGGTGCCTGCCTGCGCCAGCAGATTGGGACCGATCCGCACGTCGTAGGCGCGCCCCGGCAGGTCAACATGTACGGTCTCAAGCATTGATCGGCTCCAACACATCCTTGCGTTCCGCCAATGCGGCAATCACCCGCGCCGCCATCGCATCAATGCTAAGCGCAGGTTCGCAAGTAACTGAAAGGTCCGCTCTTTGATAAAGCGGAACGCGTGCTTCGTATAAGGCTGTTAGCGTTGCTTTGGGATCAGAGGTTCGCAGCAAGGGCCGCGTGTCTTTGTGTTTCACACGGTTCCACAGCAATTCCAGATCCGCGTTCAACCAGACCGACACACCATGTTCGGATATCATGCGGCGGTTGGTTTCGGCCAGAAATGCGCCCCCACCGGTTGATAGGATGCCGTGCACGGTCCTCAGAAGGCGTCCGATTACCTCGGTTTCACGTTTTCGAAAGAATGCTTCGCCGTCGCGTTCAAATATCTCCGGTACGCTGAGGTTGGCCGCCGCTTCGATTTCGGCGTCACTGTCCAGAAACGGAACGCCCAGACGCGCCGCGACTGCGCGCCCCACCGCAGTTTTGCCCGCGCCCATCATACCAACCATCACAACCGTCTTTTTCAACTGGTAGCGTGGGGGTAATGTACCATCATCGGCCATGCTTTGCTCAATTTCGCTCATTCTTACGTGAATGACGTGATCTTGCCGAAAAGGCCATATATAGATTGCATAACAAAACCACAAAAATAATGGGCAGACGTCATGGGCAAACTTATCAAGCTACTGATTTTCCTAACTATAATGGGGTTTATTGCGCTTGTCGGCTATGCTTATGTCGGGCCGTTTTTCGGGGCTGATTTTGCACCCGCACAGGTGGAAATCCGTCAACCGATCACCTTGGGAGCTGACTAAGTGCGTTCTTGCGGCCCGACGTTGCGCTGCAGGTTGAGTGCGACGGCGCTGATCTGCACATGCCTCGGGTTTCCTGTATTTGCAGAAAGCCACAAACCGCTTTCGGTGATCGACTGGCTTGGCACACAGTCCCAGCAAGCCCCGATTACATCTGTTGCGCTTCCAAAAGACGATGAACCAGCGGTTACAAACAACGCGCTTACGCCCAAGGTCAACGTCCAGCCTTTAGGTCAGGGCGGGCCGCGCGAGATCGGTCTTGTGCCCACTGCCCTTACAGGCTTGCCCGTTGATCTCTGGGCGGGAAGTGACATCGGTACGCTTGAAAAGCTCATCGCAGGCATGCCGGATCTTCACCTGCCCGCCGCGCAATCCCTTCTTTACACGGTGCTACTGGCCGAAGCGCAGGCACCCGGAAAAGATGTGGCTGCCGGTGATGCACTTGCTCTGGCGCGTGTGGAACACCTGATGCAGCGCGGCGCCCTTGATCCGGCCTTGTCCCTGATTGAACAGGCCGGCGTCACAACATCATCAGCCCATTTTGATCTCTGGATGCGGATCAGCTTGTTGTCCGGTACTGAGGACCGCGCTTGTGATCTGCTGGCAACTGCAGCGCACCTGAGCACGGATTACGGCACCCGTATTTTCTGTGACGCCCGCGCGCAGCGTTGGGAAGATGCCGCTTTAACGCTTGGATCCGCAAAGGCGCTCGGATTGCTTCCCGAGGGAAAACTGGCATTGCTGGAACGTTTCCTTGAGCCAGAAGCGTTTGAGGGTCTGCCCCCGCTGGCCTTGCCGCGCAAAATGGATCCGCTCAGTTTCCGTCTCTTCGAGAGCATTGGTGAACCCGTTCCGACCGGTAATCTGCCCCGCGCTTATGCGGTTGCTGATTTGCGCGATATTTCAGGATGGAAATCACAGCTTGACGCAGCCGAGCGGCTGACCCGCGCAGGGGCCCTTCCCGACAATCGCCTGTTGGGGCTTTATTCAGAACGCAAAGCGGCCGCTTCGGGTGGTGTTTGGGACCGCGTGGCGGCGCTCAAGCGCTTCGAAACCGCGCTGGAGACGGGCAATACCGAAGCCATCAGCAAAACCCTACCTGTGGTCTGGCGCGCGATGGGAACGGCGGGCCTGCAAGTCTCTTTTGCTACACTGTTTGCAGAGCAGATCGTCACCCTGTCCCTTGAAGGAAAGGCCGCCGAGACGGCGGTAGAGGTTCTCTTGCTGTCACCCAAGTATGAAACAGCAGTCGCCGCATCAGACACCTCAACCCTTGCAAGCCAGATTGCACGCGGACAAGTACAACCGGGGCGCCCCGCCGATATCATTCAAGGGGCCATATTCGACGCTTTTGATACTGCCTCGCCGCGCGCGGATCTGGTTGCGATGGTCAAGCAGGAGCGTTTGGGTGAAAGCATTCTGCATTTGCTGACCATGCTTCACAACGGTGCACGCGGCAACGACAAGGCGTTGACAGATGCGCTTGCAACCTTACGTGTCCTTGGGTTGGAGGACACGGCGCGGCGTGCCGCTTTGCAAATCCTGATGCTGGAGTCCTGACGATGCAAACCGAGACATTTCATTGGATTTCGACGTTTCTTGAGGCCCAGTCCGCCGAACTGGGTGCTGCGACCAACACGCAGTTGGCGTATGGTCGTGACCTAAAGGATTTTGACGCCTACCTCGCCCGACAGAAACACGATTTCACCACTGTTACCCGTGCCGAAGTCGAGGCTTATCTGGTTTATTGTGACGCACAGGGTTTGGCGAAATCTACCCGCGCGCGGCGCCTGTCGGCGATCAAACAACTCTATCGTTTCGCATTCGAGGAAGGCTTGCGCAGTGAAAATCCCGCAATCCAGATATCGGGACCCGGTCAGGACAAACGCCTACCCAAAATCCTCTCGGTAGAGGAAGTTGACCGCCTTCTGGAGGCCGCACGTGCGTCGGGGCGCAACTTGTCTGACCAAACGCGCAACACCTGCCTGATGGAATTGCTCTATGCCACGGGGATGCGGGTCAGTGAATTGGTCAGCCTGCCGATTGCGGCCACGCGGGGCGATCCACGCTTGCTGCTGATTATGGGCAAAGGCGGCAAGGAACGCATGGTGCCATTGTCCCCGCCGGCCCGCGAGGCTCTTACCGAATGGCTGGCCATACGGGATGCGCAGGACGAAGCTGACCGGCTCAAGAAAAAACCGCTTTCGCGGTTCCTGTTCCCGTCCCGGGGTGTGTCTGGCCATCTGACACGGCACCGGTTTTATCTTTTGATCAAGGAATTTGCAGTCGCGGGCGGTGTGACACCTTCCAAAGTCACGCCTCACACCCTGCGCCACGCCTTTGCAACGCATTTGCTGGCAAACGGCGCTGATTTAAGGGCGATCCAGACTATGTTGGGGCATGCGGATGTCGCCACAACAGAGATTTACACACATGTACTCGAAGAACGTCTGTCAGAACTGGTGTTGGAACGTCACCCGCTGGCCAATGAGGGTACGCGCAAATCTGGTGGCAAGATGTCTTCTGAGGGCCAGTAACCGCTAAGCAGCCCGATCCTGTATCCTTCGGGCAGTCCATTTCGTTGCATATCCGCCGCCGCTGCCGCTGCATCATAGCTTAGCCGCCTGATCTGAACCTCGCCGCCGTCAAGGAGTGCATAGCGTGTCTGCTGTCTTCCGTCATGCGGCGGCATCCCGATGACCCCTGCGTTGATCCAGTTGCCATGTCGCGTCGCCTTGATAAAAGGCAAACCGCAATGGCCAGCAATGATATGATCAACAGGGCCGATGGCATCTTGCACCGCCTCCCATTCCTCTTCAAAAACCTGGGCACCGGAAACGGGCCAGATAAACCGCGCCACATCCTGCACCCCGCCATGCACCACGGCATAGCGCGCCCCCTGGTGTCTAAAACTTAGAATGTCGGGTAGTCCTGCCATCCACGCCTTGTCCGTTGCCGACACCATACGACTGGCAAAACCGTACCAGCCAACACTGGCCACATCGCAGACGGACCCTGCCTCGAAACCGCAGCCACATTCCTGTGCGTCGCGTCCCAACTGAATCTCGCAATTGCCACTTACAACCGCACAGCCAAGCGCACGGATGCCTGCCACGGTCTCTATGGGGGCAGCGCAATATGCAACAATATCACCAGTGCAAATCATATGATCCGCTGAGATACCGTTTGTTCGCGCCACCTCCATGAGGGCTGCCAATGCCTGCACATTGGAATAAGGCCCGCCAAACTGCAGAACCGGCCCGTCCATCTGCCCCAAATCGCTGTGTTTCATGTCACGCTTTTTGTCCACATGTTGTGCGCACCCTTGAACGCAAGCCCGCGCGGCCCCATAACCAACTCAACGTTATTATCACATGGACACAAGACTTAATGGAACCCTCCTCCGCGCTGCCCGCTGCTGCTTTGATCGACGGCGCATTCTGGTTCAACGCGATCATCATTTTGCTTCTGCTGGTATTGTCGGGCTTTTTCTCGGGCTCTGAAACAGCGCTGACAGCAGCCTCTCGTGGCAAGTTGCGCAGTCAGGCTGACAAGGGGTCACGCGGAGCCGAGCGCGCATTGCACATTACCGAAGATAATGAACGACTTATCGGGTCGGTTCTTCTGGGCAACAACCTTGTGAACATTCTGGCGACCTCGCTTGCGACAACTCTGTTTTTGCGGCTGTTCGGGGAAAACGGCGTGGCCGTTGCAACGCTGGTCATGACATTGTTGGTGCTGGTCTTTGCCGAAGTGCTGCCCAAAACCTATGCCATAACAAATTCCGAACGCGCCGCGGCACTGGTCTCGCGCCCGATCAGCATTGTAGTGACGGTCTTTGCACCTGTTGTCGCCGCGGTGCGTATTCTGGTGCGCGGCATCCTGCGCATTCTGGGCGTTGCTGTGGACCCGGACAGCAATATTCTTGCTGTACGCGAAGAAATCGCCGGCGCCCTGCAACTGGGCCATTCCGAAGGCGTTGTCGAAAAAGAAGACCGTGACCGTATCCTTGGCGCGCTTGATCTGCGCGAACGGGTGGTTGAAGAAATCATGCTCCATCGCTCCGGCATCGAAATGATCAACGCTGACAGCGATCCTGCGGACATTCTGGACCAGTGCCTGCAATCCAACCACACACGCCTGCCTGTTTACCGCGACGATCCCGAGAACATTATCGGAGTGATCCACGCAAAGGATCTTTTACGGGCCATGTACAAGCTTATCGGAGGGCCGGACGGGGATGCGGTGGCCCTCAAGAAGTTTGACGTGGCAAGCGTGGCCATGACCCCCTACTTCGTGCCGGAAACCTCGACACTTGATGAACAAATGCGCCAGTTCCTGCGCCGCCGCACGCATTTTGCGCTGGTGGTCGATGAATACGGCTCTTTGCAAGGCCTCATCACGCTGGAAGACATCCTTGAGGAAATCGTCGGCGAGATCACGGATGAATTTGATCCCGACGCTGATCACCCGCTTGCGCCATCCGAGGACGGACATTTCTTTGTCGACGGAGCCATGACAATCCGCGACCTCAACCGTGCAACAGACTGGTCCTTGCCGGATGATGAGGCGAACACGGTTGCAGGTCTGGTGATCCACGAAGCCCAGATGATCCCGACCCCGGGTCAGGTCTTCAGCTTCCATGGCTTCCGCTTTGAGGTCACATCGCGCGACGGCAACCGCATCACGCAGCTGAAGATACGCCCCCTGTAGCCCGCTGCGCATCGCTCCTCTTTTTGGCCTTAAATATCGTCCGCACTCTAGGCGACCACCGCCCGTTTCTCAGGCGCGCAACCGCTCCCCTTTGGGGTCAAACGGCGGTTCATCGAGGATGGTAGCGCGGTGCGCTACGCCTAAAACCATGACGTCGACAACGTCGCCAGCCACTGCATTTTTCACAAATCCCAACGCCAGCGATTGTCCAACCGAGTACCCATAGGCCCCCGAGGTCACACGGCCAATTCCGACACCTTCTTTGAATATTGGCTCTCCTCCCGTAGCATCTGCATTGGACGCATCGGTCTGGGCACCATCCAAGGCCAAGACGACCAACTGCTCTCGTGGCTCTTTTGCCATTGTCGCAGTAACCGCGTCCTTGTTCAGGAACTCTTTCTCCATCTTGCACAGACGTTCCAGCCCGACCTCTTGGGGCCAGTATTCGGGGCTGTATTCGCGGCCCCAAGATCCATAGCCTTTTTCGACCCGCAGGGACATCAACGCTCTTGATCCCACCGGTCCGGCACCCAGATCAGCGCCCTCAGCGATTAGTGCCTCAAATAGCCTTGCCTGATCTGACTTGTCACAATGCAGTTCCCACCCCAGATCGCCTGTAAAGCTGACCCGCAGCGCCAGACAACGTACGCCTGCCAGCTCGATCCAATTGGAGCGCATGAAGGGAAAATCAACTGTGGCAAGCGACGTGTTCGTCATCCGCTGCAATAGATCGCGCGCCTTTGGTCCCGCCACGTTGAACCCGCACATTGCTTCTGTCTGGCTTTCAAATGTCGTTCCTTTGGGCAGCGGCACCTCCTTAAAGAACCGCTGATGATAGCGTTCCGCCATGCCTGACCCGATGATCCAGAATTCATCGCCCCCCATGCGCGTTACGGTGAAATCCCCCGCAATCCCGCCGCGCACTCCGATCAGAGGCGTCAAACAAGATCGTCCTACCGATTTGGGTATGTTGTTGGCAAAGAGCGCATTCAGCCAGTCTTCGGCCCCCGCGCCCCTACAGCGGTATTTCGCAAAATTCGAGATGTCGATGATGCCTGCATGTTCGCGCAGCATCCGACATTCTTTTCCGACCTGCTCCCACCAGCCTTGCCGCGTGAACCCTTCGGTCACGTCTTCTGAGCCAACAGGCTGGCCATAATACAGAGGATGCTCCCAACCATAGTTCAACCCGAATACCGCTCCCAAATCGCGCTGCGCGGCGTAGGCGGGCCGCTTGCGCATCGGCCTGCCTGCGCTGCGTTCCTCATTGGGGAAATGTATTTTGAAGCGGTTGGCATATTGATCGCCAACCTTCGCTTTGGTGAACGCCGCATCGGCCCAATCGCCAAAGCGCGCGACGTCCCATGCGAACATGTCATAGCGGCTCTCTCCTGTTACAATCCAATCCGCCGCAAGCAGCCCCATGCCGCCCGATTGCGAGAACCCGGGAATAATCCCGTTACAACAGAAGTAGTTAGATAATTCCGGTAGTGGCCCGAACAAAACGTTGCTGTCCGGGGACCAAATCATCGGCCCGTTGATCACCCGCTTGATCCCAGCCGCGCCAACGGCCGGCACACGATCAATCGCGCGCATCATATTGTCCTCGATCCGTTCCAGATCATCCGCGAAGAGCTCGTGTCCGAATCCCTGCGGCGTCCCATTCTCCGCCCAGAATTTCAGGTTCTTCTCATAGGCACCAACCAGCAACCCCTTGCCCTCTTGGCGCAGATAATACTCCCCGTCGCGGTCTGCCACGGACGGCAACCGCCGATCCAGCCCCTCAATCTCGGCGATCGTTTCGGTTACAAAATACTGGTGCTCCGTCGGTTGCAGCGGCAGTTTCACCCCCGCCAAAGCCGCCACTTCGCGTCCCCACAAGCCAGCCGCATTCACAATCCACTGAGTTGCAATATCGCCCTTATCGGTCCGCACAATCCATGTGCCATCCGCCTGCTGCTCCGTCCCCGTGACCGGACAGAATCGGATAATCTCCGCCCCGTTTTGCCGCGCGCCCGCCGCATAGGCGTTGGTTACACCGGACGGGTCCACGTTGCCGCCGTTCTCCTCGAACATGATGCAGCGGATGCCGTCATAGTTCACCAGCGGGTGCAGTACCTCCGCCTCCTCCCGCGAGACCTCTCGAAACGGCATGTCGTAATATTTCGCCTTGGCCGCTTGCAGGCGCAACTGATGCTCCCGCGCCTCCGTCTGTGCGAGATACAGGCTACCGGGTTGGAACACCCCGCAAGACTGTCCTGTTTCGGCCTCCAGCGCGTTATACAAATCCATCGTATAGTTCTGAATACGCGTGATATTATTGTTGTCATGCAGTCCGTGAATGTTCGCTGCCGCATGCCACGTCGACCCGCTGGTCAGCTCGGAGCGTTCCAGCAACACCACATCAGTCCACCCCAGCTTTGTCAGATGATACAGGATCGAGCAGCCGATCACGCCACCTCCGATCACAACAGCTTGGGCATGGGTGCGCATGGGCGTGGTCCTGACATTGCATTTTGGTTACGGGTCAATCTGCCCCCCACCAAATGCCTCCGATTGCCGGTTCACGACATTTATCGTCGGAAAATCACATGCCCGTTAATTGATCCGCTTTCACGATCAGGCCAAGCAGTCTGGAGCCCCACCATGCAAACATCCACCCGCGTTCTTATCATTGGCGGCGGCGTCGTCGGCGCTTCGGTATTGTACCACCTAACCAAGCTGGGCTGGCGTGATGTGATGTTGCTTGAGCGATCGGAGTTAACGTCAGGCTCTACATGGCATGCGGCCGGCGGGTTTCATACGTTAAATGGTGATACGAATATGGCCGCACTACAGGGCTATACCATTCGTTTGTATAAAGAACTGGAGGAAATCACCGGCATGTCCTGTGGCCTCCACCACGTTGGTGGCGTGACCCTCGCGGATAACCAAGACCGCTTTGATATGCTGCTGGCCGAACGGGCCAAACACCGGTTTATGGGCCTCGATACCGAAATTGTCAGCCCCGAAGAGATCAAGAAAATCGCGCCCGTCACCAACATCGACGGGATCATCGGTGGGCTGTATGATCCGCTTGATGGTCATCTCGACCCTTCGGGCACTACGCATGCCTATGCCCGTGCAGCCAGGATGGGTGGTGCGACGATTGAAACGCATTGCATGGTACAGGAAACCAACCAGCGCCCTGATGGCACATGGGATGTCGTCACCGGCAAAGGTACGATCCACGCCGAGCATATCGTTAACGCTGGCGGTCTTTGGGCGCGGGAAGTTGGCGCGATGGCGGGTGTTTATTTCCCTCTGCACCCGATGGAGCATCAGTATATCGTTACCGAAGACGTGCCGATGATTGTCGAGATGATGGCGGATGGCCATGAACATCCGCATGTGATGGACCCAGCGGGGGAATCGTATCTGCGCCAGGAAGGCAAAGGGCTATGTATCGGATTTTATGAACAAACCTGCCGCCCTTGGGCCGTTGACGGCACGCCTTGGTCATTCGGGCAAGACCTGTTGCAAGATGATTTTGATAAGATCGAGGATTCCATCGCCTTTGCCTACAAACGCTTCCCCGATCTGGAACGCGCGGGCGTGAAAAACGTGATCCACGGCCCCTTTACATTTGCCCCCGATGGCAATCCGTTGGTCGGTCCTGTTCCGGGCATGCGCAATTACTGGTCTGCTTGCGGCGTCATGGCGGGGTTTTCTCAAGGTGGCGGGGTTGGCCTGACACTGGCACAATGGATGATCGAAGGGGAACCTGAACGCGATGTGATGGCAATGGATGTAGCGCGGTTCGGCGACTGGATCACGCCGGGCTACACCTTGCCCAAGGTCATCGAGAACTACCAGAAACGGTTTTCCGTCGCTTATCCCAACGAGGAATTGCCAGCCGCGCGTCCCCATCGCACCACTCCTATGTATGATATTTTTTCAGGTATGGGTGCGGTTTGGGGTCAGCAATTCGGCTTGGAGGTGCCAAATTACTTTGCCCAAGGCGGCGAACCCGCGTTTGAGACTCCATCCTTTCGCCGCTCTGATGCTTTTGGCGCCACTGCCCGCGAAGTGATGGGCGTGCGCAATGGTGTCGGCATCAACGAAGTTCAGAACTTTGGCAAATTTCTGGTAACGGGTTCCAAGGCCCGGACATGGCTGGACCGGATCATGGCCGGACGGGTACCCCAACCCGGGCGTCTTTCCCTGAGCCCGATGTTGTCCGAAAAAGGCAAGTTGATTGGCGATTTCACCATTTCTTGCTTGAGCGAAAATCTGTTTCAGCTCACCTCTTCCTATGGATCGCAATCCTATCATTACAGATGGTTTATCAATCACTTGGAAACGGGTATTGATGTAGATAACATTTCTGACCGTCGCACCGGTTTCCAGATTGCAGGGCCAAGGTCACGTGAGCTCCTGCAGGCCTGCACCCGCACGGACGTTGCAAATATGAAATTCCTCGACGTGTGGGACATGACCGTGGGTCAGGTCAACTGCATCGTGCAAAGGGTCAGCTACACCGGCGATTTGGGGTTCGAGATGTATTGTGATCCGATGGACCAGCGTAACTTGTGGCATGCACTGTGGGGCGCGGGCCAAGAGTACGATATTGTCCCGTTTGGCATGCGCGCGATGATGTCTTTGCGGCTTGATAAATTCTTTGGCTCGTGGATGGCTGAGTTTTCACCGGATTATACGGCAGCTGAAACAGGATTGGACCGCTTCATCAGTTTCAAAAAGAACTGTGATTTTATCGGCCGCAAAGTGGCCGAAGGGGAGCGTGCAACGCCGCCTGCCCGGCAGCTCATGAGTTTCGAAGTCGACGCAGATAATGCTGATGTGCAGGGGTACGAGCCGATCTGGCTTGACGGTGGCGTGGTCGGTTTCTGTACTTCGGGCGGTTTTTCACATTTCGCGGGGAAATCAATTGCGATGGGGTTTGTGCCACGCGAACGGGCCGTCTCCGGTTTGAACGTACAGATCGAAATTCTCGGAAAAATGCGAGATGCGACGTTGATCACTACGCCATTGTTTGATCCTGATGGATCGCGCATGCGGGGGTGAAATGCGTTTCATCACATTGCATCAGGCAATAGGATGAAGAAATGTCCAAGCCTGATTTGCCCATCATCATCCTTGCCGCTGGCGCATCCAGCCGCATGCAGGGGCGTGATAAATTGATGGAAATCGTCGACAATGTTCCGCTTTTGCGCCTTCAGGCCCTTAAGGCGCTGGATGCCACGGAAGGTCCGGTTTTGGTTGCTCTACCGCCCTCGCCGCACCCACGGTATGACGCCCTTGGGGGATTAAGGGTTGAAACAATCCCTGTGCCGGATGCTGATGCGGGTATGAACGCCAGTCTGCGGACAGCGTTTGCCGCACTGCCAGACGGTACCACCCATGCAATGTTACTCCTCGCCGATCTGCCGGATGTGACCTCAGATGATTTGCGTATGGTGGCTGAAGCTGTTGATTTGAAAGCAGATTTTTTGATCTGGCGCGGATCAACAGAGGCGGGAAAACACGGGCATCCGATTGTATTCAAAGCTGATCTGTTTTCGGCCTTCGCTTCCCTAAAGGGCGATGGCGGCGGTCACGAAGTGGTTGCACTTGCAAAAGGCCGCATCAAACCGATACGCCTGCAAGGCGACAGAGCGCGACATGATCTGGACACACCAGAAGACTGGCAAATCTGGCGTGCAGGGAAAAAGCGCTAAGGAAGAAAAACAGATCTTTGCGCTAGTTCTTCTTTTCCAGCATCAAAAGATGTGCCTCGTGTGCTTTCAACAGCCGCCTTGCGGCATCGAAATTGCGCAAGCCGCGTACATCAATCAACTCAGGGAAGAGGTCAAGAATTTCCTGGCGTTGATCACTCTTGATGCCTGCCATGGCTTGCTGGCCGGGCAAAAAACTCTCGGCCCACGTGCCATCGGCCAACACAACCTCATGCGCGTCGAACATCAGGTGGATGTAGCTTACCTTGCTCACCGGTGCGGCCTCAACTCCGTCAAGACTGATCAGATGTTTTGCCGCAACCAGAACCTCGCTTTCGCCAAACATCATTTCTGCAATCTCTGACGTGATCAGCATCCGGTGGTTGGGGCTGACCATCATATCGCGCTGCGGCGTACCGTCTCCCAAGGCTCCGGCACGGATCAGAATAGGGAAATACTGCTGCATTTTTCCCAATTCGTGCCGGTTAAGGTTACGCCGTCCGATCCAGCGCAACTCCTGCGGACCGTTGTCACGGGTGAACACCTTGTCCCCGACCTTGAGTTGCTGCACCGGCTTTTCACCTCGCTTTGTCGCGATCATCGTGCCGGGTGTGAAGCAAATGATGACTTCTTCGATTTCAGCGTAATTTGTGCTGCCAACAACGTTTCCCGCGCCGTCAAGAAATTCGATGCGACCCTCTTCGGGTGCGCCACGGATCAAACGGTAGGTATTGCGGTCAATGCCCGTCAGATCGATGCGGTCGATGTCGCTGTCATCGGGGTCTTCTCCACCCAAAATCTGGTGACTGCCCTGTCCATCAAAAAGGAACAGATCGCTGTTCAGCCCGCCCTCTGCGCGGTCGTTGCCCTCTCCGGAGATAATCGTATCCTCGCCGTCACCCGCGAAAATGCTGTCATCGCCGTCGCCACCGTTGATGCTGTCGTTTCCTGCACCGCCAACAATGCTGTCCTGATCGTCACCACCTAGCAGCGTATCATCGCCCTCGCCGCCCTCAAGCGTATCATTGCCGCTTTCACCAATCAGGACGTCATTGCCACCCTGACCAAAAATCTCGTCCTGCCCTGAACCGCCGGTGATGGTGTCATCCCCCGCTTCGATCGGCACAACAACGCCGTCGTCAATCAAATCGCCCGACAGGGTGAAACCGGAGCGTGTTGAACGCGTTTCGAGGGTGAATTCGATGAATTCACGGTTTTCAAACTCGGCGGAGAACCACGCGTCCTGATCCGAGGGGCTGTTCTGTTCGGTGCCAGCCGCGTTGATCGTGCCACCTGCTGTGGAGATATTCAGTGAGGTATCCGCAGAAGTGCCAAAGGCGGTGAAACTGCCGGAATCGATTGTCACGGATTCCTGATTGCCGGGGCTGTTGCGGTCCAGATCGTTGAACGTACCAGTGGAATTCAGCGCAACAGGATCGCCTGTGACAGGGTCAAAAAACTCGAGCCGGAATGTTGCAGTTTCGCCTGCAAATTGGGCGCGGCTGTTGGTGTTCATCAGGATTTCGAAGCCTGTACCACCGGTCAGGTCAATGCGCATGTTGTCGTTGGAGGTACTGACCAGCACCAGACGGCCGTCAATCCGCGTACCGTCTTCCAATTGGGCCACGTTGCGGTAAACGACACTGTCGCCGGCATCAGCGGTGCTGCCGGTGTTTTCGGCGCGGTTGGCATAATCCAGCGTGATCGGCGTTGCATCCAGTCCCGGTGCCGTTCCAACACCGGCGTCCCCGAACAGCGTGTCATCACCGCTGCCACCGTCAATCAGATCATCCGCACCCTCGCCCGAGACAAGATCCTGTCCGGCACCTGCGCTGATCTGGTCGTCTTCGGCGGTGCCTTGCAAGGTATCGTTGTTGGATGTCCCGTTGATAATCGCCATGGCAGCAGCCCCCTCGTTACAATGTCAACGCAGTATAGGCACATCCCCCCAAAGGATGAGCGTTAACTATAGCTTAAGCTATTTCTCGCTGAACCATAGGGGGAATTATGCCGCCATACGCGCAACTGCCAAGCCCTGTGCAACAAAGGGGTATTCTTCGCGGAAATTGTTTCCGTTCATCAAACAATGCCTGTTGAATGATGAAACAAAGAAAGAAAGCGAGGCGGTTTCCCGCCTCGCTTGGTTCGTCCGCTCACGACAGGTCATACTCCCCAAGCGAAACAGCTGCATATTTCTGGACGCGCAGAATAATCCGCGCGTCTGTTTTTCTGTGGAAAACTGCCCGAAACTTACTTGGTGATCAGTTTCGCTTCGTGCTTTTTCAGGGACCGGCGGGCAGATGCGTAGCCCTCGATGCCTTCTTGTGTGGCCAATTCCGGGAAGAGTTCCAGAATTTCCTGACGCTGTGCATTGCCGATACCGGCCAGTGACATGTCACCCGGCTGGAAGCTTTCGGTCCATGATCCATCAGATAGGATCACCTCGTGCTGGTCGAACATGATGTGGATGTAGGTCGTCTGTGACACATCCACGATGTCCACCCCTTCCAGACCGGTCAGGTGTTTGGCCGCGACCAGAACCTCACGCTCTTCGAAGTAGAGCGCGGTTTTGTCGTTGGCCACCAGAACGCGGTGGTTGGGTGATACCATCATATCACGCTCGGGCAGATCGTTGCCCAGTGCGCCCTGACGGATCAGAACCGGCTTGAGGTGTGCGGCCTTTTCGAATTCGGCACCGGTCATATCGCGGGCACCGACCCAGCGGATTTCCTGAATTCCGTTGTCGCGTGTGATGACACGATCTCCAACTTGCAGCTCCTCCACCAGACGTTCGCCTTTCGGTGTCGCGATCTTGGTACCCGGTGTGAAACAAGGAATGATCGTTTCGATTTCCTCGAACACCAACTGGCCCGCATCTTCACCATCTTCGTCGAAGTAGTTGACGATACCGTCTTCGCGATCATCGGACGTGTACGTGATCTCAAGGCTGCCACCTTCAGGTGCGGACCCACGCAGATCCAGCGTGTCCATGTCAATGGGGCCGGAGCCACCGTCGACCACATCACCCGGCCCGACATCCTCAAAGAGGTCTTGGCCCGCGCCACCTGTCATTGTGTCATTGCCGTCGCCACCGCGCATGGTGTCGTCGCCTTGAGCACCTTGCAGGCTGTCGTCGCCGTCACCACCTTCGAGCAAGTCGTCTTCGCCGCCACCGTCAAGGACATCGTCGCCAATGCCACCAATCAAGGTGTCGTCGTTCCGGTTGCCGCGCAGGGTGTCGTTGCCCTGACCACCGATGAGAGAGTCATCGCCCGTGCCACCCTCAATGGAGTCATCGTCGATTTCACCGTCAATGGTGTCGTTGCCCGAGCCACCCAGCAGGGTGTCATCATCGTCCGCACCAAAGATCAGATCGTCGCCAGCGCCGCCGTTGACCAGATCACGTCCGTTGTCGGGGTTGCGATCAGGCGAGAACGGGAAGTCGTCGCTTGGCTCATCGGTGATATTCACCAGATCAGGAATACGGTCGGGATCATTGCCGGCATAAATTGTGTCGTTGCCGAAGCCACCGTTGATGGTGTCGTTGCCTTCACCACCGACAATCCGGTCATCGCCATCGTTACCGTCAACAGTATCGTCGTCGATGCCTGCGTTGATCACATCATCGCCGTCTCCACCAGAGATCGTGTCACGGTCATCGCCTGTGCTGATGGTGTCATCGCCGTCGCCACCATTGACAGAGTCGCGGTCGTTCTCGGGATCGGTATCGGGGTCATAACCGAGGGGATCAGTGCCCGGAGCAAACGGATACCCCAGATCAGGTGCCAGATCACCGTTGCCGGTGTCGATCACGTCGTCACCATCGCCGCCGTCGACGGTATCATTCCCGTCTTCGCCAAAGATGCTGTCGTCGCCTTCGCCGCCTGTGACACTATCGTCACCTTCGCCGGCAAGGACAGTATCGTCACCCTCCCCTGCAAGGATAATATCATCATTGGGTTCCTGACCCGGAATGATCGCATCCTCGCCGTCAACCACATCGCCGTCCGGATCGCCGCGATAATCCACGTCAATCAGATCGTCACCGTCGGTGCCTTCAACAATGCCGTCCCGCTCACCTGGCTCGACTGTGATGAGATGCTCTGCGGTATCGCGCAGGCCGCCTTCGTCCTCGATGGTGTACGTGATGATTGCGTCGCCGACAAAACCGTCAACCGGAGTAAAGGTCACAGTGCCGTCGCCGTTGTCAACCAGCGTACCTTGCTCTTCGGGCACGGTGGCTTCGATGACGGTCAGCGGATCGTCTTCCGGGTCCGTATCATTGGCCAGAAGATCAACCGTTACCGGTGTATTGTAGTCTGTTGTATCCGCATCATCGACCGCATCAGGTGCGTCGTTCACAGGATTCACCGTGACTGTGACCGTGCCCGGCACCTCTACGCCGGAAGGATCAGTCACGATATAGTCGATTGTGGTCTCACCATTGAAGTCAGGATCAGGAGTAAAGATCACCTCGCCCTCTGGTGTGAACGCGACCGTGCCATCGGGGCTTGTCGCCGCGATCAGCGTCAGTGGATCGCCGTCCGGGTCGCTGTCGTTGTCTAAAACGTTCAGTGGGTCGGATGGTGTGTCCTCGTCTGTTTCCAACGTATCCGGTTCGGTGACAGGGGGATCGTTTTCTTCACCAACAGTGATCACGTGCTCGGCTGTGTCTTCACCACCCTGCCCATCAGAGATGGTATAGGTGATGGTGGCCGGGCCGTTGAAGTCAGGTGCTGGCGTGAAGGTGACAGTCCCATCGCCATTGTCGACAAGCGTACCTTGCTCTTCCGGCACGGTAGCTTCGATCACACGCAGATCGTCGCCGTCTACGTCTGTGTCATTGGCCAGCAGATCAACCGTGATTGGCGTGTCCTCATCAGTTTCATCGACATCATCAACCGCATCGGGTGCGTCGTTGATCGGTGTCACCGTAACAACATGCTCGGCGGTGTCTTCCTCACCATCGGGGTCTTCGATTGTGTAGGTAATTGTGGCCTCACCAACAAAGTCAGGGGCTGGCGTAAAGGTTGCGGTACCGTCGCCATTGTCGACAACAGTACCTTGCTCCGCCGGAACG
This sequence comes from uncultured Sulfitobacter sp., assembly GCA_947501805.1. Classification (GTDB taxonomy): domain Bacteria; phylum Pseudomonadota; class Alphaproteobacteria; order Rhodobacterales; family Rhodobacteraceae; genus Sulfitobacter. The sequence goes on from CANMXJ010000004.1 coordinate 236,943, forward strand.
GATACAGCTGTAACAGTCAGCGGATCGCCGTCCGGATCGCTGTCATTGTCGACCAGATCAAGCACAACAGGTGTGTCTTCCTCGGTTGTCGCAACATCGTCGACCGCATCTGGTGCATCGTTCACGGGGTTGACGTTGACCCTGACCGTGCCTTCGTCCGCGTTCCCGTCTGGATCTTCGACAATGTAGGTGATGTCTACCGGACCCGAGAAGTCTTCTGCCGGGGTAAAGACCAACTCGCCGCCCACGATCTCAACCGTGCCTTGCTCTTCCGGAACAGTGGCTTGGATGATTGTCAGCGGGTCGCCGTTTGGATCGGTGTCATTGCCAGCGGCGTCGATGGTGACAGGCGTGTCCTCATCGGTCTCGGCGATATCATCAACCGCCACAGGAGCGTTATCAACTTCGTTTACCGTGATCACATGCACAGCAGAGGCTTCTTCGCCAAGCTCGTCAGCAATGGTGTAACTGATTGTTGCATCGCCAAGGAAGTCATCCGCGGGGGTGAAGGTAACGGTACCGTCTCCGTTATCAACCAGTGTACCCTGATCGGCAGGCACGGAGGCGTCAATAACCGTCAATTCATCGCCGTCGACATCCGTGTCATTGGCCAGAAGATCAACGGTCACAGGTGTTTCAAAGTCGGTTGTATCGAAGTCATCCACCGCAACCGGTGGGTCGTTGACAGGTACAACATCAACCACAGCCTGACCTTCATCCGTGGCTCCCGAGGGGTCCGCGACAGTGTAAGTAATGGTCGCCGGGCCGTTGAAATCAGGTGCCGGAGTGAACGTCACAGTGCCGTCACCATTGTCGACCAGCGTGCCCTGCTCTTCGGGAACCGTGGCGTCCACCAATGTCAGCTCATCGCCGTTCTCGTCGGTGTCGTTGCCAAGCAGATCGACAACAACGGACTCGTCCTCTGGTGTTTCGGCTTCGTCGTCGACGGCAACCGGGGCATCATTGTCACCAACGGTGACCACATGTACCGCACTGTCGCTCAGCCCTTCTTCGTCTTCAATGGTGTAGCTGATAACAGCCTCACCACTGAAGCCATCCGCTGGCGTAAACAGAGCAGTGCCATCACCGTTCAGCGACACTGTGCCTTGATCAGCAGGCACAGTCGCTGCGGACACAACCAGATCGTCGCCATCCACATCGCTGTCATTTGCCAACAGATCAACGGTGACAGGTGTGTTGAAGTCTGTGCTGTCCTCGTCGTCTTCGGCTACCGGCGCATCGTTGAGCGGTGTGACGTCAACCGTGACGGTCCCTTCGGCGGCATTCCCGTCTGGGTCAGTCGCGGTGTAGGTGATCTCTGCTGGACCGTTGAAGTCCGGCGCAGGAGTAAAGACCAACTCGTTGTCCACGATCTCGACCGTGCCCTGCTCTTCCGGAACGGAAGCCTCGGAAATTGTCAGCGGATCGTCCTGTGGATCGGTGTCATTTTCAAGCACGTCAATGGTGACAGGCGTGTCCTCGGGCGTTTCGGCCATGTCGGGGTTGGCTGTGGGCGCTTGCGCAGGATCGCTTACATTCACGATGTGTTCAGCCGAAGCTTCTTCGGTGCCATCCGTGATGGTGTAGCTGATGGTTGCATCACCAACAAAATCGTCAGCTGGTGTGAAGGTTACAGTACCATCACCATTATCGACCAAAGTGCCCTGATCGGCCGGCACGGAGGCTTCGGTGACTGTCAGCGGGTCGCCGTCGACGTCTGAATCGTTGGCCAACAGGTCAACGGTGACAGGCGTGTTGATGTCGGTGACATCGCTGTCATCTTCGGCCACAGGTGCATCGTTCACAGGGTTAACCGTGACCGTAACGCTGGCTTCTGATTCGTTGCCATCGGGATCTTCGGCTGTGTAGGTAATCGTTGCCTCGCCGTTAAAGTCATCGGCTGGTGTGAACACCAATTCGCCGTCCACAATCTCGACGGTGCCCTGCTCTTCCGGCACGGAAGCATCAGAGATAAACAGGGTTTCATCGCCGTCCGGATCAGTGTCGTTGGCCAGCACGTCGATGGTGACGGGCGTGTCCTCGTCCGTTTCGGCTGTATCGTCCATCGCAACCGGCTCATCGCTGACGGCGTTGACGTAGACTGTGTGCTCGGCTGAATCCTGCAGACCCTCTTCGTCTTCGATGGTGTAGCTTATTGTGACTTCGCCGACAAAGTCAGGCGCTGGTGTGAAAGTCACCGTGCCGTCACCATTGTCGACCAAGGTGCCCTGATCCGCAGGCACAGTTGCCTCAACCACGGTTAATTCGTCGCCGTCCACATCTGAATCGTTGGCCAGCAGATCAACTGTAATCGGCTCGTCCTCTGGTGTGACGTCAACATCATCAACTGCGACAGGTGCGTCGTTTACCGGGTTCACGGTAACCGTCACAGTACCCGTTGATTCCAGGCCGGTAGGATCGGTCACAGTGTAGGTGATCGTGGTCTCGCCGTTGAAATCAGGGTTCGGGGTAAAGATGACCTCGCCGTCAGGCGTGAAGGAAACTGCGCCATCAGGGCTGACCGCGTCGAGCAACTCAAGGGGGTCGCCGTCCGGATCGGTGTCGTTTGCCAGCACGTTCAGTGGCTCGGAGGGGGTGTCCTCGTCTGTTTCAAGCGTGTCGGGATTCGCAATCGGAGCATCAGCCTCCGGCGTGACGGTGACAATCGCTTCGCCTTCGTCCTCACCACCATTGCCGTCAAGAACGGTATAGGTGATTGTAGCCTCGCCGACAAAATCGTCAGCCGGCGTGAAGGTGACAGTTCCGTCGCCATTGTCGACCAGCGTGCCTTGCTCCTCCGGGACAGAGACCTCGCCCAAAGTCAGGATGTCACCATCGACGTCCGTGTCATTGCCGATCAGGTCAACAATGACCGGTGTTTCTTCGGGTGTTGTTTCAGTGTCATCAACAGCAACCGGATCGTCGTTGACAGGGTTTACCGTCACCGTCACCGAACCGGGCGAAACTGCGCCCTCGGGGTCGGATACAAAATATTCGATGGTTGTTTCACCATTGAAATCGTCATTTGGCGTAAAGATGATTTCACCGTCTGGCGAAATTTCGACAGTGCCGTCAGGACTTGTTGCTGACAGCAATTCAAGTGCGCCGCCTTCTGGATCACTATCGTTGTCAAGCACGTTGAACGGCTCGGATGCGGTGTCCTCATCAGTTTCGATGGCATCAGGCATCGTAACAGGTGCATCGTTGACGGGTGTCACAGTGACAATGGCTTCGCCGTCATCGGTCTGACCATCAGGGTCGGCCACGGTATAGGTGATGGTTGCCTCGCCATTGAAGTTTTCGGCGGGCGTGAATGTAACCGTGCCATCGCCGTTGTCTGTGACGGTGCCTTGGTCTGCGGGCACGGATACGGCAGCTATGCTTAACTCGTCGTTCGCGTTGTCCGGATCGGTGTCATTGCCCAAAAGGTCGATCGTGACGCTGACATCTTCCTGAGTCTCTGCCACGTCATCGACAGCTGTTGGTCCGGTATCAGGATTTGCGCCCACGTCAACGATGTGCACGGCGCTGTCGCTGGCACCTTCGGGATCTTCGATGGTGTAGGAAATCGTTGCCTCACCCTCAAATCCGTCCGCAGGCGTAAAGGTCACAGTACCGTCATCATTGTCGACAAGCGTGCCTTGATCGACAGGCACAGTGGCCTCGGTCACGGTCAGATCATCCGGCGTTTCGACGTCGGTGTCATTGGCCAGCAGGTCAACGGTGATCGGCGTGTTGAAATCTGTGGCATCCGCGTCATTAACCGCATCAGGTGCATCGTTGACCGGGTTCACAGTGACTACCGCGACACCTTCATCGGTCTGACCGTCAGGGTCGGATACGGTATAGGTGATGGTTGCCTCGCCATTGAAGTTCTCGGCGGGCGTGAATGTGACCGTGCCGTCGCCGTTGTCTGTAACGGTGCCCTGGTCTGCGGGCACGGATATGGCAGCAATGCTCAATTCGGCATTCGTGTTGTCCGGATCGGTGTCATTGCCAAGGAGGTCAACTACAACCGCGGTATCCTCGTCTGTTTCGGCTGTATCGTCCACGGCTGTCGGGCCGGTGTCGGGCGCTGGCATCACCTGAACAAGTGCAGTTGCGGTGTCAGATCCGCCGTCCGCGTCATTCACAGTATAAAATATTGACGCTGTGCCTTCGAAATCAATGTCGGGGGTGAAGGTCACAGTGCCGTCGCCATTGTCCACAACTTCGCCATCAAGGCTGCTGATGTTGGAAAGAACCAGCTCGTCAGTTGGTGTTTCAACGTCGGTGTCATTGCCGCGCAGGTCGATAATGACGGGCTCTCCCGCAACAGCGTCACCTTCGTCGTCGTTGGCCACCGGTGCATCATTGATCGGATTGACCTGAACCGTGACCGTTGCCGTGTCGGTGTTACCGTTCGGATCTGTCAATGTGTAAGTGAATGTGGCCTCACCGTTGAAGTTTTCATCCGGCATGAATTCAACCGTGCCGTCACCGTTGTCTGTCACGGTGCCGTTCGGGCTGACAAAACTTCCGATAGTCAGCTCATCAAGTGAATTGTTCGGATCGCTGTCGTTGCCGCGCAGGTCAATGGTAACGGCTGTGTCTTCATCGGTCTCTGCCAGATCGTCAACGGCATCAGGGTCTTCTCCCTGATTCTTGGCGTCGTCAAACACAAGATTGTCGATTGCACCGGAACCTTCAAAACGAACTTCCATGCGCGCCACACCGGGAACGAACAATTGCACGGTTGACTCGCCGCCATCACCCGTCGGAGAGACAAACATGTTCTTGATCACCTGATCGTTCGCATCATAGAAGATCATCCGTGTGCCATCACCGGAGGTCTCTTCGATGTCTTTGAATGTCAGTGACTTGATGCGCACGAGGTCTTCGAAATCAAAGAAGATGCTACCACCGGACGCATTGTCATCAGGATCACACTCGTCGCCATCCTCGGATATGATAAGCAATCCATCAAGGGTGTCGGATGCAAGGTCGTCATCACCTCCGGTCGGATTGTTGCTGTCAAAGATCATAGCCTGACCTGAACCACCTGTTGCGGAAATGGTCACACCGTCGGTTGCGAAATATTCGTCGTCCATTTCGGTACCGGCTGCAAATGCATTGAAATCAAGTGTTCTGATCATTGGAAAGTCTCCTGGACAGTGTTGCGCGCGGCGCGCAACGCGGCCGTTTTGGATGTTTGTGCGAATGTTGCATGGGAAGCAGTGAACGAAACGTGCCGACAGATGGCCAAATCGGACATTCTATCTAAATGCTCTCGGGTCATTTTGTTCACTCCATTCAAACTCTCGCCCCCTCAGGCACATACTTTGGCAAGAGCGACACACACGACATGCACCAAACAAGTTGGGGAGAACTGAACAGTCAGCAAGCGCCGGGGCGGCAGCAGCCCAAGCAACTTCGTATATACGGTCACACGATGTGCAGCGTACACACGTCTCCCGCATCCAAGTGATGCGAAATAGTGTGGCCGCCCCCTGACCAAAAAAATGCCCCCCAGTTGGGCAAAACCATAGATACCTCCCAGATTATGACGAACAAAGGGAAAAATGTTTGAAAAGTGGCCATAACTGAAGCGGAGCGGTATCCATTTGGCCTGCTTCAGACGGTTGGTAAAGACCGCAAATCAAGCGATTGTTTCCAATTAGAAATTTTCGAGAAATCCGTTTCGCTATATAAATAAGTGTGTTTTTCACTGTATGGTCAAAAAGAGGGCCTGTTTAAACAGGATGAATTGTACTCTTTTCGGAAACAATCACCGGACGTCGAAAACCGGACACATTGTGCCTTTTTCTCGCCTTAGTTGAGTGCTGCTTGTTCACAAGTTGGAACCAATCGCAAAGTTTACGATCTACTGATGCGTTTCCGTTGGGGAAGCCGCCACAATTTGATAGAATCGAATTTGCATTCAATTGTCCAAACGCACCGTAAATCCGCTCGGTTCTGAAAATGTGGTTTTTTTGCGGCTGATCTGAAAAGACCAGTGGTACCCGAGGCCGGACTCGAACCGGCACGCCTCGCAGCGGGAGATTTTGAATCTCCTGCGTCTACCATTCCGCCACTCGGGCACTTGGGGCGGTCTAGCCTGCATCTCGCCGCCCTTCAAGAGTATTTTATCACCTCTTTGTACCCTCCTCTTGACCCAAGCCGGTCAACGTGGTGTTGCAGGCCAAATAATGCCCGAAAGCCCTAGTATGTTAAAAGATCTTTATGACTGGACCCTCGGCCTTGCCCAACACCCCCGCGCGTTGTGGGCGCTGGCACTTGTGGCATTTGTCGAAAGTTCGTTCTTTCCGATTCCCCCTGACATCATCATGATTCCCATGATCATTGCGCGTCCCAACCGCGCCTTTGTGATTGCGGGCATCGCCATGGTGGCCTCTGTTCTTGGCGGCATGCTGGGCTATGCGATCGGTGCATTCGCCTACGAGACCATTGGCCAGCCAATCCTTGCCGCGCTGGGCAAGGGAGATGCGATGGCCGAATTCTCCGGACGGTTCAACGATGTAGGCTTTTGGGCGGTATTGGCGGCGGGTATTACGCCCTTCCCCTACAAGGTAATTACGATCATGTCCGGCTGGACCGCAATGCCGCTTGGCACCTTTATTGCCACGTCGATACTGGCGCGCGGCTTTCGGTTCTTTATAGTCGCGACCCTGTTGTGGAAATTCGGTGAACCGATCCGCGATTTCATCGAAAAGCGGCTTGGGTTGATGTTCACATTGTTCATGGCCTTGCTTATTGGCGGATTTATGGTGGTAAAATTCCTATGAAACATCAAACGCTTGTTTTGTTTGCGACCCTCGGGTCCGCTGCCGTTCTGTTGGGGGCTTACGGTTTCCAGCACATTGGCGGACTGCTGCCCTGCAAGATGTGCCTGTGGCAACGCTGGCCCCACGCGGCCGCCATTTTGATCGGCGTTATTCTGTGGTCGGGTGGTCCACGTTTGCTCGCGTGGTTGGGAGCATTGGCGGCTGCCACAACCGGCGTTATCGGATCCTACCATGCAGGGGTGGAATGGGGGTGGTGGCCGGGTCCGTCCTCGTGCAGTGGTGGCGGCGCGGACCTGTCCGGGATGGATGGTGACGCCCTTTTGTCGCTCGATACGCCAACGGGTGTGATCATGTGTGACGAAATTGTCTGGCAATTGCTGGGCCTGTCCATGGCCGGATGGAATGCTGTGATCTCGTTTGGATTGATGGCGCTTTGGATTTTGGCTGCACGGCGCACCTAAGTCTTTCTAACGGGACTTGCGGGTCTTAAGCAGCAGGTTTGTTTCGCTCGCGACGATGCCTTCCAGCCGTCTTATGCGCGTTAGCACCGCATCAAATGCCTCCAGCGTATCTGTACCAATTTCAACTATCACATCCCAGCGGCCATTTGTGGAATGAACCGCTGTTACCTCGGCAAAGCTTCCGAGTTGTCGGGTGATCCGTTCGGTACCGCGCCCCTCAATCCCGATCATCATCAACCCGCGCACCGGATCACGCATGACATCTGCGCGTGTCAGCACTGTGAAGCCCACAATTTCGCCGTGCTCCTGCAAGCGTGCCAAGCGCGTTCGCAAGGTTGTCCGGGATGTCTGAAGAACGTCTGCGAGATCAGATAACGACATACGCGCATCCCGCCGTAGGGCAGCAATGATGCGACTGTCCATATCGTCCATTTTTTCCTCCACTTTGGTCAATACCGTCCCATTACGGCCAATTAGATCTCTTGTCGACAATCATATCCGCCGGATATCCAGTTCCAAACAGAGTTAAGGAACCTCCTCATGTCGCAAGAACATTGTATCCTCATCGGCGCACCACTGGATTGCGGCAAGAAACGCAAAGGGTGTTTGATGGGCCCCGATGCGTATCGCACGGCCGGCCTGGCCGAAGCGATCCGCGATCTGGGTCACACGGTAGAGGACCGCGGCAATGTGGCCCCCGCCCCCTTCACGCCAAAAGAACACCCAAAGCTGGTGGCCTATGAAGAAAACATCGCCTGGACCGAAAGCCTTGCCGATGCTTCGGAAGCGGCCATGAAAGACGGGCTGCCTCTGTTTCTGGGTGGTGATCACGCGCTTTCGTTGGGCACTGTCTTGGGTGCAATGCGCCATGCGGATAGTGTTGAGCGCCCGCTGTTTGTCCTCTGGCTTGATGCGCATACGGATTTTCACACACCACAAAGCACCGATAGCGGCAATCTGCACGGCACGCCGCTGGGCTATGTAACGGGGCGCAAGGGATTTGACGGCTTTCCGTCCATTGCAAATCCCCTGCCCCATGAAAATGTTGCGATTATCGGACTGCGTTCCGTGGACGCCGCAGAACGTGCCGCGATGCAGGAAACCAACGTGACCTATGTCGACATGCGTGCGATTGACGAGACGGGCATTGCAAAGCCGCTGGCAACTTTCCTTGAAAAAGTTGAGGCCGCCAATGGCCTGCTTCATGTCTCGCTGGATGTGGATTTTCTCGACCCGTCCATTGCCCCTGCGGTTGGCACCACAGTGCCAGGCGGGGCGACGCAGCGTGAAGGGCATCTGGTTATGGAAATGCTGCACGATTCCGGCTTGATGACCTCGCTTGATCTGGTCGAGTTAAACCCGTTTCTGGACGAGCGCGGCCGCACCGCATCCCTGATGGTCGACCTTGCCGCTTCGGCCCTTGGCCGCCGCGTCTTTGACCGCCCGACCCGCGCATTTTAAAGGACCCTGACATGATCAATCTTGCCCCCTCCGACAAGGCATTGGTGCCTTTTGTCTCCGTCGATAACATGATGAAACTGGTGCATCACATCGGTGTCGAACCCATGATGCGCGGTATTGCTGATTACATCGAAGCGGATTTCCTGCGCTGGGAATTGTTCGACAAGACACCGCGCGTGGCAAGCCACTCCGAAAGCGGCGTGATCGAACTGATGCCAACCTCGGACGGCGATGTTTACGGGTTCAAATATGTAAACGGCCACCCGTCCAACACGGCGGACGGACTGCAAACCGTCACGGCCTTCGGCCTGCTGGCAGATGTGGCGTCCGGCTATCCTGTGTTGCTCAGTGAAATGACCTTGCTCACGGCGATGCGCACGGCGGCAACGTCTGCTTTGGTGGCGCGGGTATTGGCCCCCGAAGGCTCCAAAGTGATGGCGATGATCGGCAATGGTACACAGTCAGAGTTTCAGTCTTTGGCGATGAAAACCATCGTCGGGATCGAGGAAGTGCGCCTTTATGACATCGACGCGGCAGCCATTGAAAAATGCGCGACCAACCTTGCGGGGCAAGGTTTGCGGGTGGTGAAATGCAAAACCGCCGAAGAGGCGATCGAGGGCGCGCAGATCATCACAACCTGCACTGCGGACAAGCAATATGCGACCATCCTGACGGACAACATGGTGGGTGCGGGCGTGCACATCAACGCGATTGGCGGCGACTGTCCGGGCAAGACGGAACTGGCCCCGGCGATTTTGCACCGCGCTGAGATCTTCGTGGAATATCCCGAACAAACGCGCATCGAAGGCGAAATTCAGCAGATGGCAGCGGATCATCCCGTCACCGAGTTCTGGGAGGTTCTGACCGGCGCATCCAAAGGGCGCACTGATGACGCGCAAATCACCTTGTTTGACAGCGTCGGCTTTGCGATCGAGGATTTCTCGGCGCTGCGGTATGTGCGCGACCAGATCAAAGACACGGATCTGTTCCTTGCGCTGGACCTGCTGGCAGATCCCGAAGACCCGCGTGATCTGTTTGGCATGCTGCAACGCGCCAAAACCTGAAATCGGTATATGGTGCCGCCCGTCAGGTTTGACGGGCGGTGACGTCATGCCCGTAGAGCCAGTCAAATGCGCCGAGCATGCGGCCCGGTGCAATGCGGCTGGCCAGCCGCAATCCCAGATGTGCGGCGGAGCGTTTTAATCCGGGACGCAAATGATACCGTGCGGCGTTGCCAGCCGCAGCGTTGATCACGCGGGTGACACGGGCATGGCGGCGTTGCTGATATCCGGCCAGCCAATCCCCCTGTCCACGTGCGGCGCTGTCGGCCAAAATCCACGCATCCTCCAGCGCCATGTTTGCGCCTTGCGCCAGAAACGGCAGTGTCGGATGCGCCGCATCGCCAAGCAATGCCACGCCTTGCCGATGCCACGACTGGGCGACGGGGTGCAGGTGAAGGCCCCATAACGTGACGTCGGATATTCCGTTCATCATTGCGGGGACGTCACCGCCAAATTGCGCAAACGCCTGTTGCACGTGTTTCGGATCGTCTGTGTGGTTCCAGCCTTCGGCCGCCCAATCGGCACGTTCCTCAACGGCCACCAGATTGATCAGGCTTCCCCCCCTTAGCGGATAACTGACAAGATGACGCCCCGGCCCCATATGAACCTGCGCCTGCGCTGGATGGTCAATCGTGTTCGGAATCAAGGCACGCCATGCCACTTGCCCCGAGAATGTCGCGCCATCAGGACCGTTCAAAACCGGCCGCGCCACAGAGTGAATGCCATCAGCCGCAACAACCAGTTCGGCACGACGCGTGCTGCCATCTGTCATCTGGATCAGCGGTGTTGGACCCGGACGGATGCTGGCCACCTGTGCGCCCATTTCAAAGGTGACATTTGCGCGTTTGGCCGAGCCTGCCAGCAGGTCGATCAAATCCACGCGGTGCACAAAGAAGTACTTCTGGTCGGGGCGCAGGCGGGCCAGATCAAGATGGGCGACCTGTGCGCCTGCCTGCGAATCCCGCAACACGACCGCTTGTGCCTGTACTGCTTCTTTGCTGCGCAATGCGGATTCAAGTCCAAGCGAGCGTAAAACGGCCAAACCGTTGGGGCTGATCTGCAAACCTGCCCCTACCTCGCGCAAGGCGTCTGCCTGTTCGAGAACCGTCACAGCAACGCCGCGCCGCGCCAATGCGGCGGCCGCAGCCAACCCGCCAACGCCGGCACCAACAACAATCGCGTTCGAAATGTTCATAACAAGTCTTTCAACGACAAAACGCCGAGGCAGAACCCCGGCGTTTTGATACAATTTGCCTCACACACTGCGCCTGACCTGATCAGTCGTCGCGGTGTACTTTTTCGCGGCGCTCGTGCTTTTCCTGTGCTTCAAGGCTCATTGTGGCGATGGGCCGTGCATCCAGACGCTTGAGCGAAATCGGATCACCTGTTACCGAGCAATAGCCGAACTCGCCCTCATCAAGACGGCGCAGCGCAGCGTCGATTTTTTCGACCAGCTTGCGTGCACGGTCGCGCGTGCGCAACTCCAGTGCACGGTCAGTCTCTTCGGACGCACGATCATTTACATCCGGAATGTTGCGTGTAGTGTCTTGCAAACCTTCCAGCGTATCACGGCTGCCCTCGATCAACTCAGCCCGCCAATTCAATAACTTGCGACGGAAGTACTCTTCCTGCTTTTCGTTCATGAATGGCTCGCCCTCAGCCGGACGATAATCATCTGACAAAAAAACTTCCTGTTTCATGTACTTTTCCCCAATTGTTTTCAGTTCTGGCATGTCTGTACCTCTCCCTGAGATCTTCCCTGTGACGCCGCGTCTATCTTAGGCTCTGAGAATTGTCACTACACAATCCTTTGGATTTTTGGTTAAAGACTTTCGAATTACTTTGCGCAGCACCACCTGACAGAAGGTTGAAAACCATATGAAATTCCAAGGCACCGCTGATTACGTCGCGACGGATGACCTGACCATCGCGGTCAATGCCGCTGTAACGCTTGAACGCCCCCTGCTGGTCAAGGGGGAGCCGGGCACCGGTAAAACAGAGTTGGCCAAGCAGGTTTCAACCGCGCTTGGTCTGCGCATGATCGAGTGGAATATCAAATCCACCACCCGCGCACAGCAGGGATTGTACGAATATGACGCGGTCAGCCGGTTGCGTGACAGCCAGCTGGGCGAGGAAAAGGTGCATGACGTTGCCAACTACATCAAAAAGGGCAAGCTTTGGGAAGCATTTGAAGCGGATGAAAAAGTTGTTCTGCTGATTGACGAAATCGACAAAGCAGACATCGAATTCCCCAACGACCTGTTGCAAGAGCTTGATAAGATGGAGTTCTTTGTCTACGAGACCGGCAAAACGATCAAGGCGGCAAACCGCCCGATTGTAATCATCACGTCAAACAATGAAAAAGAACTGCCGGATGCGTTTTTGCGGCGCTGTTTCTTCCATTATATCCGCTTTCCAGAGATGGACACATTGAAAAAGATCGTCGAAGTGCACCATCCGGGCATCAAGGAAACACTGCTGACAACCGCATTGACGCAGTTCTACGAGATCCGCGAGCAGCAGGGCCTGAAAAAGAAACCTTCGACCTCCGAAGTTCTGGATTGGCTCAAGCTGTTGCTGGCCGAAGACATGGACGTCGCCGACCTGCGGGGGGACGGTGCTTCTGCCTTGCCCAAGTTGCACGGTGCCTTGCTGAAAAACGAACAGGACGTGCATTTGTTTGAGCGGTTGGCATTCATGGCGCGCGGCAAACGATAAGCGTCCGTTTTTCAATAAACAATTCGGAAAAACAGGCAAAGCGCCACGATCTGTGTGCGCTTTGCAACATTGGATTCCCTGACGGGATACCAAAAGCCAAGCTGGTTTCCCTCATCCACCTAAAAACAAGGCATTTTTGAGGATGGCCTGAAAATTCCCGCATTAATTGAAGTTTGACTGCCATATTCCGCCTTATTTGCCCCAAATTTGCCTTAATTGCTCCCTACTAAGGGCCCGATGGAAGGCGAAAAGACCTGAAATCCAAGGCTCAAAAAGGGCAGGCAGGCAGTTATGAGTATCCTTTTCGCACGTTCCGTGCACGCAATTGGCGTGTCCGTATTCCGTATTCTTGCGGGGCAACGCACCAAATTTGTAGAGCTTTCTACATGAGGGCGCGGTCGGTTCTACCACTGGTGATGCTGTTGAACGCATGTGTCCCTGCCTCGCAACATGACGTCGCAACACGGGCAAGTTTTGCCAGCAGCACCCTGCCCCCGATGAAGTCATTCTCGGCCAGCGCGCCGGTTGCACCGATCCGGTCAAACAATGATCTGGCACTGGATTTCATCGAACTGTCGTTTCAGATGGAAAGCGGGCGTCGCCTGCCGGTCCTCACACGGTTCGAAACGCCCATTACTGTACGTGTCACAGGCAGACCTTCTGCCACGCTAAAACCGGACCTCAAACGCTTGATCTCGCGTCTGCGCAACGAGGCCAAGATCGACATCAGTGAAACAACGGCACCTGCCGCTAACATTACAATTCAGGCTGTCAGCCGCGCCGAAATTCGCGCCGTCTTGCCACAAGCCGCCTGTTTTGTTGCGCCAAACGTCTCGTCGTTGAGTGAATACCAAACCTCTCGCCGCAAACCTGCGACGAATTGGACGCTTCTGAAGAAACGCGAACGTCTGGCGATTTTCCTCCCCAATGACAGCAGCCCGCAAGAGGTCCGCGATTGTTTGCACGAAGAACTGGCCCAAGCACTTGGTCCGCTTAACGACCTGTATCGCTTGCCTGATTCCGTGTTTAACGATGACAACGTTCATACCGTGCTGACCGGCTTTGATATGTTGATCTTGCGCACCTATTACGATCCTGCGCTGCGTTCGGGAATGACACGTGGTCAGGTTGCATCTGCCCTGCCCTCTGTTCTGGCGCGCACAAATCCGCGGGGTGCCAACCGCGCCGCACGCTTTGCCACCCGTACCCCAAAAGCCTGGAGCAAGGCGATCCAGACCGCGCTTGGCCGCTCTGTCTCTTTTTCGGGACGCCAGGCCGCTGCGCACGAAGGTATCCGGATTGCTAGCGCAATGGGTTGGACCGATCATCGCCGCGCATTTGCCCATTATGCGATGGGCCGCGTGCTTCAGACCAGTGATCCGGAAACGGCGCACAAACACTATTTGGCGGCTGAACGCTATTACAGAAACACGCCCGGCACCAATCTGCACCGCGCTTATGTCGCGACACAACTGTCGGCCTATGCAATCACCCGCGGTGACGGCGCAGAAGCCCTGCGGCTTATTGGCCCACATATTGCCACGGCGCGTCAAAGCGAGAATGCCGCGCTGTTGTCGACCCTTCTTTTGCTGCGTTCAGAAGCACTTGAGCTGGAAAATCGCCATACCGAAGCCCGTAGCGTCAGGCTGGACAGCATCGGCTGGGCGCGGTACGGCTTTGGACCAGATTGGGCTGTGCGGGCCAAGCTGCGCGAGATTGCATCGCTGAACCCGCTCAAAGGTTAACAGCCCGAAACACGTAAGTTAGGGCCAAGTATGATCGTACTCGTTTTAGGCATTGTGGGCGCGCTGATTGGCGGGTTCACCGCCCGCAAACGGCGCGGCAACCGCAAGGATATTGCACAATACGCCGCCGGATACGCGATGGCCTTTATGATCGTCGGGATTGTCTTGACGGTTCTTATTGACCGCATATTCTTGGCCGTCTGATGTTTCTGCCCTTCTTTGATCAGCTTCGCGCGCACAAGGTTCCCGTGTCCATGCGGGAATTTTTGGCGTTTTTGGACGGTATGGCCGCTGGCATCGCCACCTATGACGTTGAGGCGTTTTACTACCTTGCCCGTGTGTCGATGGTCAAAGACGAACGTAACATCGACAAGTTTGATCAGGCTTTTGCGGCAGCGTTTAAAGGGTTGGAAAACATTAGCTTGGACGACGTTCTTGAAGCTGTGGAAATCCCTCAGGACTGGCTTGAGAAGATGGCCGAGAAACATCTGACAGCTGAAGAGAAAGCCGAGATCGAAGCCGCTGGCGGATTTGAAAAGTTGATGGAGACACTCAAGAAACGCCTTGAGGAACAAAAGGGCCGCCATCAGGGTGGCAACAAGTGGGTCGGCACAGCGGGCACCTCGCCTTTTGGTGCCTATGGCTACAACCCCGAAGGCGTGCGGATTGGCCAGAAGGAGTCCCGCCACCAGAGGGCCACCAAAGTCTGGGACAAACGCGAATTCAAGAACTTGGACGACACGGTTGAACTGGGCACGCGCAACATCAAGGTTGCACTAAAGCGGCTGCGTCGCTGGGCGCGCGACGGCGCGCAGGAAGAACTTGATCTGAACGGCACCATCCGCGCCACGGCAGAACACGGCTATCTGGATGTCAAAACCCGT
Source organism: uncultured Sulfitobacter sp. (assembly GCA_947501805.1). Taxonomy (GTDB): domain Bacteria; phylum Pseudomonadota; class Alphaproteobacteria; order Rhodobacterales; family Rhodobacteraceae; genus Sulfitobacter. Next base: position 252,058 of record CANMXJ010000004.1, read on the forward strand.
CCCGAGCGGCGCAATGCAGTTAAGGTGTTGTTGTTCCTTGATGTTGGCGGATCAATGGACCCGCATGTGAAAGTGGTTGAGGAATTGTTTTCGGCGGCGAAATCCGAATTCAAGCACATGGAACACTTCTATTTCCACAACTGCCTCTATGAAGGTGTCTGGAAAGACAACCGGCGCCGTTGGGACGCGCAGCTTGATACGCATGAAATCCTGCGCACCTATGGCTCTGATTACAAATGTATTTTTGTCGGTGACGCGTCGATGTCCCCTTATGAGGTTGCCTATCCCGGCGGTGCAAATGAGCATTGGAACCCCGAAGCCGGATCGGTCTGGCTGACGCGCGCGCGCGATCAATGGCCCAGCAATTTGTGGATCAATCCGGTCCCCGAAAAATACTGGCGTTATACCCAATCGATTGAAATGATCCGCGAGATTTTCGGACCGCAAGCCATGGTACCAATGACACTGGAAGGCCTGAGCCGCGGCATCAAGGAACTCACACGCTAAAGCTTCTTGGTCTGGCACAGGAACCGTTCTAGGCTGTGCGCATGTCCAACGCTCCTGTAACCCATATCGACCCTGCTGCGTTCCGTGCGGACCCCTATCCGGTATTGGCACAGATGCGCCGGGACACCCCGATTACGTATGTGCCGGAACTGAATGCAACCCTTCTGACGCGGCGTGAAGATATTCACCGTGAAGAAAAACGCATCCATGTGTTTTCCTCCGTTCAGCCGGGCGGGTTGATGGAAAAGATCATGGGCCTGAATATGATGCGCCGCGATGGCAATGCGCATATGTCCGAGCGGCGTGCGTTGTTTCCCGCCCTGAGCCCGCGCACCGTGGCGGATCATTGGGCGCCTTTGTTCAGGAAAATCGTCGAGCAACAACTTGATGCGCTGTCCCCTCGTAACGGCTGCGACCTTGTGACGGAATATGCGATGCCGGTCTCCGGAGCTGCTCTGTGCGCCATGACCGGACTGACCAATATGACGCCAGCCCAGATGGACCGCGCAAGTCAGGAAATGCTGGATGCCGTGGCAAACTACGCTGCTGATCCAGACATTGACACTAAGGGTTTTGCGCAATCCGCCTTTGTCGACACCGCAATTGACGCACGATTGATTGCGCTCCGCGATGCGCCGGACCCGTCCATCCTCAGTGTGCTTGATCGCGCTGGCATGTCACGTGACAGCATCGGGGCCAACGTCAAAGTCATCATTGGCGGAGGGCAGAACGAACCGCGGGATGCGATTGCGGGGCTATTATGGGCGCTGCTAAGCAATCGGACCCAACTGGAGCATTTGCGCTCTGGTCGTGCCAGTTTCATTGACGCTTTTGGTGAATACGCGCGATTCGTCGCTCCGATCCAGATGACACCCCGCATGATTGCCCAGCCGGACACGGTGAACGGCGTTTCCTTCGAAACCGGAGACCGCGTGTTCCTGATGTATAGCTCGGCCTGCCGTGACGAGGATGTGTTCGTTGATGCAGACACCTTCGATGTTACCCGCAACACCTCTGCGGCGATCCCCTTTGGTGCGGGGCCCCATTTCTGCGCAGGTGCTGCAGCGGCGCGGACTTTGGTGGCCGATTATGCCGTGCCAATGATCCTCGAGCGGTTTCCAGACCTGCGACTTGCCGGGCCGGTCCCGTTTGACGGTTGGGCGTTTCGTGGCCCGACCTCTGTGCCAGTGACGTGGTAAACCAGTTGTTTCACCCCTCTCGCTTGCCTCCCCTGCAATCGCCCCCATATTAAACCCATGATACGTGTTTTCCCCATCTTGCTTGCTATCGGCTACGCGCTTGTGATGTATCGCTTTTCCGCGTGGCGAACGGGGCGTGAGCTGGATGCGAAGTCCACTCTGTTGGCTGATCCAGCACTCAAAGAGATGAGTGACCGCATGGCATCGGCGCTCGACCTGCCACGGATCAAAGTACATATCTACGAGATCGAACCGATAAACGGCCTTGCCGCGCCTGACGGTCGCATTTTTATCACCCGTGGATTTTACAAGAAATTTGTCGCAGGCGAAGTCACCGCCGAAGAGCTTGCCAGCGTTATCGCGCATGAGTTGGGCCACGTTGCCTTGGGCCATTCGCGCCGCAGGATGATTGATTTTTCGGGTCAAAATGCCATTCGCACTGTACTGGCTATGGTGATCGGGCGGTTCATTCCGTTTGTCGGAGTTTGGGTCGCCAATATGCTGACCACCCTGCTGGCGGCCCGTCTGTCGCGCGGCGATGAGTACGAAGCCGACGCCTATGCCGCAGCGCTGTTGATCAAGGCGGGCATCGGCGTGGGACCGCAGATTTCACTGTTTAAGAAACTGGATGCTTTGACTGCATCAAATGGCGGCTCCGCCCCTGCATGGTTGTTGAGCCATCCCAAGACGCAAGAGCGTGTTGCGGCCCTGCAGAAATTGCAAAACCGCTGGGAAAAGTGAGTTAACCCAGCGCTTTGGCCAATCGGGGGAGTTTCGCTTTCTTGAGCAAGGGGCGCATTTCCCAGTCTCGTCCAGACAAGCGACAGGCAGTTTCCAGAACACCCTGCGCCGCCTGTTCCACAGCGGCGAAATCTTCCATCCAGAGGTCCATCAGGTAGCCATCAGGATCAACGCGCTCCAGCCCTTCTTCAGCCAAAGTTGCGCGCGGAAAGTCCTTTGCGTTTAATGTCATGATCATATCTGCACTGGAATCCACAGCCACAGCAAGCACATGAATATCGTCCCCGTCCGGCAACCACAGGCGCTGCGCAACTTGCGGCGCTGCGGCGCGTTCTGACTTGGGCCACGCCGCTTTGAGCAGGGCAATTTCGCTGCGGGCCTGTGCTTCGCCGTCACGGCCTAGTTTCACCGCCGCACGCGCCCACTCTTCGAGGATACGCGCGGACCAGATCGGCTCGAACAGACCTGTGCGCGCGACCGCCAGCACGATCTCCCGCATTACAGTCGGATACAGGACGCAAGTGTCGATCAGCACGCGAGGGGCCATCAGAGGCGAAAGAACAGCGACTTCAGATAGCCGCTTTCGGCGAGTTGCGGGAGTTGCGGATGATCCGGCCCTGCAAATCCCGTGTGCAGCAGAATACCGCGCCGCCCGGCCCGCCCGATGCCGCGCACTGACGACGTGCGAAACTGGTTCAAGTCCGCGGCATGCGAACAGGAACACAGTCCCAGGATACCGTTTTCCGCGACCAGGGGTGCTGCCAGACGTGCAATACGCTCATACGCGCGCAGGCCCGCTTCCATCGTGTTCTTGGAGGGGGCAAAAGCGGGTGGATCACAGATTACCACGTCAAATTCGGCACCCTCTGCGCGCAACGCAGCCAGCGTATCAAAGGCATCGCCCTGACGGGTGGCAAAGCGGTCCTGCATGCCCATGGCATGTGCGCCCTGGGTGGCAAGCTCAAGTGCGGGCGCAGAGCCGTCAACCGCCAAGGCACTCTTTGCGCCCGCCGCCAATGCGGCAAGCCCAAACCCGCCGACATGGGCAAAGATATCCAAGACGCGCAAACCGCGTGACAGGCTTGCGGCAAAGGCGTGGTTGGGACGCTGATCATAGAACAAACCGGTTTTCTGACCGCCCGTCAGGTCCGCCATATAAGTCGCACCGTTCATCGGGACTGGGATCGCGGCAGATGGTGCTTCCCCTAGCAAGACAGAAGACACGTCATCGAGACCTTCGAGCGCGCGTGTCCGTCCGCTGGCATTTTTCAGGACGTTCTTCACACCCGTTACCTTGACGAGAGCGGCGCAAAGCGGCTCAAGCAGCATATCTGCCCAGGCTGCGTTTGGCTGCACAACACAGGTGTCGCCAAAACGGTCGATGATCACACCGGGAAGACCGTCAGCTTCGGCATGGATCAGACGGTAATAGGGCTCGTCATAAATCTGAGCGCGCAACTGCAAGGCACGTGCGAATTTGGCCTCGAACCATGCCGCATCAATCTTGGCGTCGGCGTCCTGGTCCAGCACACGTGCGATGATCTTGGAAACAGGGTTGACCGTGACCAAGCCCAACGGCTGACGCTCCGCATCTTCGAGGCGGGCCAGCGTGCCGGGCGCGAGGTTCTTGGTGCGTCGGTCTACAACCATTTCGTTGGTATAGACCCAAGGCGCGCCAAAACGGATCGCGCGGGCATTGGCTTTGGGCATCAACCGAACAGTCGGCAGATCATGGGACGGGGTTGGGGAAAGGGGCTCTGTCATAAAGCCCCTTTAGTCGCTTCGCAGCTGTTGCGAAAGCGTTGAATCAACGCCACCGGCCTAGCTGGTGACAAAGCGCGCCAGTTCGCGCTGGATCACTTGCGCCAGATGGGCGGTCACGCGCACCTTTTGTGTCTGGCCCTGACGGTCTGCTTCAACCGCAGCAACGCCCCCGAGAGCGGGCAAATTCGCTTCGATCCCGGCTGTGCTGGTCAGGGCTTGCCCGGTCGAGGCCCGGCGCACTGTCAGATTGAACATGATATTGTGCACGCCTCCGACGGTATAGCGGGATTTCTCTGTCACCGAATGAAAACGGACAACTTCAACATCAAGCGTTACAGCGGTGGCACCATTCATGTCTTTGGTACCCTCTTTGAATCCGGCCTCTAAAAGGGCTGCGACCTGTGCATGCCGATCACCAATGGGATCACCACGCCAGACGATGTCGCCTTTGGGATAATAACTGTTTGCTTCGGAGACCGTTAGCGATTGCGGCACAGAGATATTGATCGCCGTCACGGTCATGGGCAGGGCATTGTGCGCTTGCGGCAGACTGCCTGACTGCACCGCCTGTACCGGCGGCGTTACCTCAAAGGGGGCGTTTCGGCTGGCGATATCGGGCATCTTGCCACAGGCTGCTACCGATGCACCGAGAGCAACCAGTGTGAAAAACTTCAGAGTCTGCATGTCTACCTCGCTTTGGACACTTGGGCGCGCCCGTTTTTGTTTGGCTTCGACATGCGCGCAAATTGAGGCACCATTTGGGCGATTTTGATCTAATATTTCCAATGTTTCCTTACCGCCACAGTCTGAACGTGTCAGTTGCGAGGCCGGGAACGCCATCCGCCACGCCGGCGCGGCGTAGCCATTGAGGTCAGTCCCTCGTTCAGTACCTGGCTCATGGGGTGATCGGGATGGGTTGGCAGATATTGATCCAAAAGCGTGCGGATCGCGGTGCCGGTATCCTGCTCCAATGGCAGGCTCAACGCCCAATCCAGGAAGATCGAGCGGCATTCCGGTTTTGTGATCCCTTCTATCCGGTAACTCTCAAAAATAAGTCCTTTAGGGTCTTGTTTGCTGCCCTTACTCATTCTGTTGCACTCCGGTCTTTTAACACAGCATCTATGACCTCTACCGCGGCCGCATAGGTTTGTTCCATTCGCGTCCTTGACGCTGCAAGAGTGTCGCACCCCAGCGATCGGGCCAAAAATGCAGCCCCCGCCTGCCCCAAAGTCGCGTCATCCAGTGTTTCGGCAGAAAGCAGGCGCGCCGCGCATTGCAATGACCAGCAAGCAGCATAGGCTTCGCTCAGAGTACGCGCGGCCTCTTTGTCCAGAATTCCCACGTCCATGCCTGCCGCGATGCCATCAGGGATACGCTGCGCCGGTTGGCCCGCGATCAAGGCACAGGCCTGTGCGAATAGCTCAATGTCTTGCAAGCGTCCCGCACCGATCTTGGCGTCCCACGGGCCGTTTGGAGATTTCGCCGCAGCGATCCGGCGGCGCATCTCGGCCACCTCCGACAACACTTGATCTGCATCGCTTGGCGTGGCCAGCACCTCCTTGCAGAGGGCTGCGACGTCCGCGCCCACGTCATCAGGTCCCGCGATCACATGTGCGCGGGTCAACGCAAGGTGTTCCCAAACCCAGCTTTCGGTTTTCTGATAACTTTCAAAGCTGGCAAGGCTGGTGGCCACCGGTCCCTGATTGCCCGACGGGCGAAGGCGCATGTCGATTTCATAGAGTTTGCCCTGTGACATCGGGGCAGTCATCGCCGTGATCATCGCTTGGGTCAGGCGCGCATAGTAAGTCCGCGTTGGCAGCGGGCGTTTACCATCGGATTCCTCCTGATCTACAGGATCGTAAATCACCAGCAGGTCCAGATCGGAGTTGGCAGTCAATCGCCCCGCGCCGAGGGATCCCATGCCCAAGATAACCGCACCGCGTCCCGGCGGTGGGCCATGCCGGGTTGCGAACTGAACCGTGACCACGGGCCAAAGTGCTGCCAATACCGCACGCGCCAAATCCGCATATTGCTGTCCTGCTGTGTCCGCGTCTGTCAGCCCGCGCAATAAATGCACCCCGATCCGGAAATGCCATTCGCGCGCCCAACGGCGGGTACCGTCAAGTTGGGTTTCGTAATTGGGTTCGGCTGCCAGGACAGCCTTCAAGGCTTGCGTCAGTCCGCTCTCTCCTGGCCAATCGCTGAAAAAGTCGCCACCGATGACCGCATCAAAAACGCCTGCGTTACGTGATAGATGGGTCGCAAGGGCCGGTGAAGTACTGACAATATCAATGAGCAAATCAGCAAGCGGCGGGTTGGCTTTCAGCAAGGAGAACAGTTGCACCCCCGCAGGAAGCCCCGCAAGGAAACCGTCAAAGGCCAGCAGCGCCTCGTCCGGTTTGGATGCTTGCGCCAGCCGCGCCAACAGATCGGGCTTGAGACGCTCGAACAATTGCGCACCGCGATCAGAGCGTAGCGCAGGATAGCTGGGCCAGCGATCAAGCGTTTTAGTGTCAAATACATGCGCACCTTCCTTGGCTGGCGGCTCCGCCTGTGATCCGGCAAAGAAGCCTTCGATCAGATCGTGCACTTGCGAAAGCCGTTCCGTAAGGTCCGCTTTCAGCGCCACCACGTCCACATCCATCATCGCCGCAAGCCGCTCAAACCCCTCTTCGGATTTTGGCAGATCATGGGTTTGTGCATCGCGCACCATTTGCAAACGATGCTCGATCGTGCGGTGGGCACGGTAATGATCCGTCAACGTCACCGCTGCGTCTTCGGGTACCCAACCTTTCTCAGCCAGCACCGCAAGGCTTTCGCAGGTTCCGCGCAGGCGCAATTCTGCATCACGCCCGCCCGCGATCAACTGGCGTGTCTGTGTAAAGAACTCTATTTCCCGGATACCGCCCCGCCCCAACTTCATGTTGTGCCCCGGCAAGGTGATCGGCCCCCCCAGTCCTTTGTGCTCGCGGATCGCAAGGCGCATGTCATGGGCGTCCTGAATGGCAGCAAAGTCCAGATGCCTGCGCCAAACAAACGGACGCAACGCCTTGATAAAGCGCCCGCCTGCCGCCAGATCCCCCGCGCAGGGCCGCGCCTTGATGTAGGCGGCTCGCTCCCACGTGCGGCCCAGCGATTCATAATACCGCTCCGCCGCCTCCATGGCGATGCACACCGGCGTCACAGCCGGATCGGGGCGCAGGCGTAAATCAGTGCGAAAGACGTAGCCCTCCCCCGTGAGATCACTCAGCGTACCGCTCATTGCGCGTGTGGCGCGGATAAAAGCGGTGCGGGCATCGTGGAAATCCGCCGCTTCAAAGCGGGTTTCATCAAACAGGCAGATCAGGTCGATGTCAGAGGAATAATTCAGCTCGCGCGCGCCCATCTTGCCCATCGCCAGCACCGTCATACCGCCAGCGTCAGCCAGATCGTCCTCCGTCATGCCGGGCAGTTTGCCGCGCTTGATTTGTGGCGCAAGTCCTGCCCGCAAAGCAACACCGCAGGCTGCATCGGCATAATCGGTCAACGCACCCGTCACCTGTTCAAGTGACCACGCCCCACCCAGATCACATAGGGCCGCCAACAACGCCACGCGTCGCTTGCCAATGCGCAGGGTGTCACCAACTTTGTCAAACGGTGCCGCTGCTGCGACCTTGATCACGTCCCGAAGGGCAGCCTGCGGATCATCAACCGCGCCTCTCAGCCAATCGACCTCTTTTTCAAGCGATGACATCAGATACGGGGCTGTTGATGCCGCCCCCGCAATCAGTTCACGCAGTTCCACCGGCAGGTCGGATACCAGCGCCTCTGCGTCCTGCGCACGGGCTTTGTCAAAGTGGCGCGGGGCGCGGGTGATTTGTGAGATGAGGCTGCTTGTCATGGTATAATCTTTGCGCCAGTGTCCGCCCATGAGCAAGAGCCTGAAACGAGTGCGTGCCACTTTAGAAGCCGCAGGAACCCCTGCCCGGATTGTCGAGACTGCGCTTGCGCGCACGGCTGCGGATGCAGCAACCGCAATTGGCTGCGCCGTTGACCAGATTGCCAAATCTATCGTGTTGCGCGGTGAGATGAGCGGTGAAGCTGTGGTTTTCATCACATCGGGCAGCCGGCAAGTTGATCTGGATGTTGCTGCAAAACTTGCCGGAGAGCCTTTGGGAAAGGCCGATGCAGCGCTGATCCGCGCCCAGACGGGCTTTGCGATTGGCGGTGTTTCTCCTGTGGGGCATGTCAGCGAAACACGTAAATGGTTCGACAAGACCTTGCTTGATTTCGACATTATCTGGGCCGCTGCTGGGACACCCCACCATGTTTTCGGCTTGGACCCTGCTGAAATGTTGCAAATTTCCGGTGCACAACAAGCTGATTTCATTAAATAATCGAAATTAATGTAAAAGACTTTCACATTCACCCTTGCAACATGGCACACAATCGCCATTTTGATTTATGTAAAGGGCATTCACATAAGACCCTTTGAAACAGAGAGGCCGTAGTCAGGCCTACCCACACGAAAGGTTTGATGAATGAACACCATGACCCAAGAGCAGACATATGCGCCCCGCCCCAACTGGTTTGCGCGTGCGGAAATGTGGTTGGATGACAAAGGCAAAGGCGCGTGGATCGCTGCGATGGTCCTTGGCTTTGTCTTTTTCTGGCCTGTCGGCCTCGCCCTTCTTGCTTATATGATCTGGAGTAAACGTATGTTTTCTGGCAAATCCTGCGCCAAGCGCATGAACCGTACTGTAATGTCCACCCGCAGCACCGGGAACGCCGCGTTTGATGCCTACAAGGCAGACACTCTGCGCCGTCTCGAAGAAGAGCAGAACAACTTTGAAGCCTTCCTCGAACGTCTGCGCGAAGCCAAGGACAAAGCAGAGTTCGACCAGTTCATGGATGACCGCGCCAAGCGCAGCGATGCCGCTGCCGAAGCGTAAATGACGACACCTCCCGGTTTTGCCGGGAGGGTATCCACCCCCGAACCAACGAGAGCATGATGACACCCGACCCCGATATCCAATCACAATTCTATGACGGCATCCCGAGCAAGCGATTCCTGGCCTGGATCGTCGATATGATCATCATCATCGGCATCTGCCTGTTGGTGTTGCCATTCACCGCTTTCACCGGACTCTTCTTCTTTCCCTTCCTGATGCTGGTCTTTGGTTTTGCTTATCGTGTTGTGACACTGGCAAACGGCTCTGCGACATGGGGCATGCGCCTGATGGGCATGGAAATCCGCCAAAGCGATGACAGTCCACTGGATTTAGGTCAGGCTTTCCTGCACACATTGGGCTACTCGATTTCTTTTGCGATGGCCCCGCTGCAACTCATCTCGGTTGTGCTGATGCTGACTTCCGCTCGAAAGCAGGGTTTGAACGACATGGTACTTGGAACCGTTCCCATGAATCGGCGTCGTTAATGCGCGGTGACAGGCGTCGTTCACAATCCGTCCATCAGTATAAAAAATTTACTAAAACACGGCTTGGCCCGACACCAAGGCAAGGTTACACTTGGGCGAACCAAGAACGGATACCATGCGCCATACACTCCCCCTTACGCCGCAATTCTATGTGACAGCGCCGCAGCCCTGCCCTTATCTTGAGGGTCGGCTAGAGCGGAAACTGTTCACCGCCTTGCAGGGCGAGAATGCGACAGAGCTGAACAATAGCCTGTCTGCGCAAGGGTTTCGCCGATCTCAGAATGTTCTCTACCGCCCCTCCTGTGCGGATTGCGCCTCCTGCTTGTCGGCACGGATCGAAGTGGCATCGTTCAAACCAAGCCGGAGCCAACGTCGCATCATCAAGCGCAACACCACGTTGGAACGCCGTGCCACATCACCTTGGGCAACCGAGGACCAATATGCATTGTTTCGGCGTTACCTCGACAGCCGTCACGCAGATGGCGGTATGGCGGATATGGATGTATTCGAATTTGCTGCAATGATCGAAGAAACGCCAATCCGCAGCCGCGTCGTAGAATATACAGATGCCGAGACTCGGGAGCTGATCGGTGTCTGTCTCACCGATGTTTTGGGTGATGGTGTCAGCATGGTGTATTCCTTCTACACGCCGGACCGCCCCAGCGATGGGTTGGGCAACTACATCATCCTTGATCATATCGAAATCGCCCGCGACGCTGGCCTGCCTTACGTCTATCTGGGCTATTGGGTGCCGGGCAGTCAAAAGATGGGCTACAAGGCCAAGTTTTCTGGCGTCGAAGTCTACATTGGCGGCAAATGGCAAAAGCTGAACAATCCGGACGAATTCGAACCCGAGCAGCATCCGCTGAGCAATGATCCCATTGCCGAACAGGTTGCCAACATCGCGCTGCCCGACATGGCGCAACGACGGCGCTGAACCCCTCTCCTCTTTTTGGCCTTAAATATCGTAGTGCAACATCCACACCGGTCGATGCAGTTGTTTTGGCCACCAACAGTTCCCCCACGCTTCAATCCTTGAAATGAAACGAGGCCGCCTTCTTCAGGCGGCCTCACATTCAGATCAACCCTGTCGTTGCATATCTACGGGATCAGATCAGGAACGATGGTCACAATCGCCGGGAAGAACCAGAGGATTGCGAGACCGGCCACCTGAATCAACACAAACGGAATAATGCCGCGATAGATATGTTGGGTGGTCACAGAGGCCGGTGCCACTCCGCGCAGATAGAACAGCGCAAAGCCGAAGGGCGGCGTCAGGAAGGACGTTTGCAGGTTCACGGCGATCATGATCGTCACCCACTTGGGATCGAATGTACCACCATAGATCACAGGTCCGACGATGGGCACCACGATGTAAATGATCTCAAGGAAATCGAGAACAAACCCCAGAACAAACAGTACCAACATCACCAACAGGAAGACCGTCAACTCGTTGTCAAACGACTTGAGAAACTGCTGGATATAATGCTCGCCACCAAAGCTGATCACCACAAGGTTCAACAATTGCGAACCAATGAGAATAGTGAAGACCATGGAAGTTACTTTGGCCGTTTCGCGTACCACTGGCGTCAGAACGCCGTGTGTGAACAGGATGTAGCAAGAGAACAAAAGGCCAAAGACCGCATAGAGGTAGGCACCATAGGCCACAAAGAACGCAATCCAGGATTCAAAGGTGACCCCGTCCTGATTGATCCGCAGATCAAAGTTCACGCCGACCAGAATGCAGACAATAATCGCCAACGTTGACCAGATGATCACCTTAGGAGAGCGGTCCTCGTCTTTCAGCTTGCGATACGCCGCCAACATGATCGCACCACCCGCACCCAGTGCCGCTGCAGGTGTGGGGTTTGTAATGCCTCCAAGAATGGAGCCAAGCACCGCTACGATCAACATCAGTGGTGGAAAGACCACGCGGATCAACTCGTTCTGCGCACAGATCTTGGTGGCATAGACCACCCCGTAAAGCGCCAGCGCAAAGGGGATTCCCAACAACACGACTGTCAGACCTGCGGATGTGGTGGGACTGATCAATAGAATATCTACCAGAACCGCTAGTACCACCCCTACTGCGCCGATCATCAAGGGGCGCGCATCCGAGGACGGCGATACGCCGCGCGCGGTTGTCAGGAACAGCGACAGCAGGATCAACAGGATTGCAATGCCGGTGCCCACGGGTGCCGCCGCAGAAATCTTTGCTGCCTGTTTTTCGGCAAGTGCCTCGGCGCTCAACCGTTCCGATTGCGTAAGCCCTCCAGCATCATCGATGGTTTTCTGCTCTTCCAAGGCGCGATCCCATGCGTCCTGTCCGTGCAGATCAATCATCGAGGCTTTGCATTCCTCACCCACATTGGTGCGCAAGCTGGCCGCCTGCCCGATGTCGGAAAAGCTTGAAACTGTTGTTGACTGACTGCCCACAAAACCGAGGTTGCCCAGAAAGATCGTGCCGACAACCAACAGAACCGGTGCACCAAGGAACCATGTAAAGGCTTCATTGCGCGTGATCGGCTCTGAATTGGTCGAACCCATTTCAACGGCCGGTGCCTTGTCCGGGTTCAGCAACGCGTAACCAAAGGCATAAAGCGCGTAGAGAAGCGCCAGCAAGATACCCGGCAGCAGCGCCGCCTGAAACAGCGTGCCTACAGAAACAACAGCGGGTTCGCCCAGCAATGTAAGCGCGTCTGTACAGCCTGCGGTTTGCGCACGCGCTTCTTGTGCTGCAGAGTATAGATCCCCTGCCAGCGTGCCGAGCAGAACAATAACAATCGAGGGCGGAATGATTTGCCCCAAAGTGCCGGATGCGGCGATGACCCCTGTGGCCAGTTCGGGAGAATAATTATGACGCAGCATGGTCGGCAGCGCGAGCAGACCCATCGTCACAACGGTGGCACCAACAATCCCAGTTGAAGCCGCCAGAAAGGCACCCACAACAACCACGGACACGGCCAAGCCACCGGGCAAAGGGCCAAAAACCTTGGCCATTGTTGTCAACAGATCGTTCGCGATCTTTGAACGCTCAAGCGTGATTCCCATCAGAACAAACATCAGCACGGCCAGCAGCGTTTCAATCGACTGGCCCGCCAGCACGCGTTCATTCATACGGTTCACGATGAACGAAACGTTGCGATCTAGTGCAACTTCCCAGCCCTGTGGAAAGACGGGTTCACCGATACGCGGCAAGTCGGGATATCGGAACAGCGATACCGTGTCCTCCTTGACCCCTGAGTTTACCAGCGCGCGATACGCATCCGATGAGGTGTCAATCGCCTGGTGGATCAGCAAACCCGCAGAATCCATCGCGGCAATGATGCCAAAGGAAATGATACCCGCGCCGCCAATGGCAAAAGCCACTGGAAAGCCGGAGAGAATGCCGCCAAACAGGCAGACAAATACGATAATCAGGCCGACTTCGACCCCGTCGAGACCAAAAAACATCAGTGTGTTCCCTCGTATGCTTCTTCGCCTTCGCCAAGGGTATCCTTGTCGAGATATTTACCTTCTGACTCTGGCCCTTCCATGAACTCGCACCAGCTGCGATAGAACATGGCAATCGCCTGCAGGATCACCATCACGCAGAACATGCACAGCAGAACCTTGAACAGGAAGTATCCGTTAAAGCCGTTGGGTGAAAAACCGATGGTTTCCACATTCCATTTCAATATCCGCGCCTTGCGCAGCAGCAAATCGAGACTGTCAGAGGCGGACGGGTTTGGCGTCACCAGATGGCGCCACATAAAGAACCAGCCGTAAAGCCATGTAACCACAGCAAAAGGGATCATGAAGAACAGCGCACCAAACATATCGACGATCTTTTTGGTGCGAAACTTCGCCCCTGCATAGAACAGATCAACCCGCACATGCCCGCCTTGCACAAAGGTATAGGACACACAAAGGCACACGACCAAAGCATTGAAAAGTTTCAGTTCTTCGGCAAACCATGAAATGTCGAACTGAAGCGGTATGCCAAAACCGATAGAGATATCGGGCCGTGTGAATATTCGCTGCATGAAGACAATGATGATTTGTTGCAGCACCATGATCAGACCCGCCCATGCAAACAGCCGCCCCATACCGTTGGCGAACCATTCAAGCGCGCGGACAACAGCCCACATCACCTGACGACGCCAGATGCCGACACCGGTGAGGATCAGAAATCCAAAAAGACAGACAAAGAAGAATTCGACCGACCCGCCGTAGTAGATGAAACGCATCATGGCTTGGGGATCGGTCCAGTTCAGCCAAAGCATCGGCTGGAACAGGGCCGCGAAAAAATTGTAAGGGGCTTCAAGAAGGTTGCCCAGAATGAACTGGATCATCCCAGCGTCTTGGAACTTGTCGAGACAGCTGAGCTTTGCGCCCTCAGCTGCGCGGAAAAATCCCGAACATACTACATCATCGGCCATCAATATCCCCTCCCCGGAATGCGCGCGGACTTTATGATCCGTTCTGCGCGTGTCAGAAGTCCTGCGACATCTGTCTTTGATGTGCATCAAGGGCCGCAGCGAATGCGGCCCTCAAGCTTTTCAAATCAGGCGGTTAGCCCTTGTTGCGCACGCGCTCGCGCTGCTCGACGTAGAAGGCGTCGGACTTTGACAGCCACTCAGCCGAAGAGGTCAGCGATGCTTCAAAGCTTTCGCGTGTGCGGGCGAACAATTCGTCACCCATGTTTTCGTCCATCACTTCGGCGGACGCTGCACCAAACGCATCCCAGACATCGTCAGAGAATTGCATGGTTTTTACACCTTGCTGCTGCAGACGGCCAAGTGCGGCACCGTTGTTTGCCAGTGTCTGCGCCAGCTGAACATGTGTTGTCGCCATTGTGGAATACTCGATGATCTTCTGGTGTGCCGGGGACAGCTCGTTAAATACATCAAGGTTAACAGCTGCAGCCAGACCGGAGCCCGGCTCGTGGAAGCCCGCTGTGTAGTAGACTTTTGCGACTTCCTGGAAGCCTGCGCGTTCGTCCGCGAACGGGCCAACCCACTCCAGTCCGTCCAGCGCGCCGGAAGACAGCGCCTGATAAAGTTCGCCACCGGGAATGTTCTGAACGGAAGCGCCCAGCTTGCCCAGAACCTTGCCACCAAGGCCCGGCATGCGGAATTTCAGACCGTTGAAGTCTGCGGCAGAACCGATTTCGTTGCGGAACCAGCCACCGGACTGTGAACCGGAGTTACCGGCAAGGAAGGATTTGAGGTTGAAGATCTCGCCCAGCTCGTTGTGCAGGTCGTGACCGCCACCGTGGTGGTACCAGTTTGTCAGCTCTTGCGCTGTGCCACCGAAGGGAACGGCCGTGTAGTAGGCATAAGCTGGGTGCTGGCCGATGAAATAATAGTCAGCAGAGTGGTACATGTCGGCCTGACCGGAGGACACAGCGTCAAAAACCTCGAATGCACCAACCAGTTCGCCGGGGGCTTTTTTGTCGATGGTCAATGTGCCGTCGGACATCTCGTTGACCATTGTGTTGAGGTATGACGCCGCATCGTCCAGCACGGCAAAACCGCGTGGCCATGATGTAACCATTGTCAGTGTCTTTTTGCCCTGCGCATACACAGGCGCGGCAAGTGTTGTCGCAGCTGCGGCTGTACCGCCGAGGGCAGATGTCTTCAGAAATGAACGACGATCCATAAGGATACTCCTCCCAGAGTTATAGTATGCCCGCGCCGATTTCAGTTTACGCGCGGGTCGTTTCAGGTGAGCCCACACTAACGCCGCAATCAAAAGATGAAATACCTAGTACTACGTAGCTGTCGCGATGCTTGCGGTTTGGTCTTTGAAATAACGCCAAAATGGCAGGTTTCATGGACGACATACCCGCCTGTTAGCGCCAACAGATCGCCCTGCCCTTTGAATCAGCCGTGATTCGGCGTATCGAATCGTTTATGCATCGACTCTCTGTCCCTTTCCTTCTCAGCTATGCTCAAAAGCTCACATTGCTGGCTGCGATCCCGTTGATTGTAGCTGTGGCCGCGATTGCAATGCTGGTCGCCTGGCAGGCGCGTGCGCTGGCAGAGCGGGAAATCACAACGCTGGAAACACAGCTGATCGAAGCCAAGAAGGCAGAGCTGCGCAACTACGTTACTCAGGCGCGTAATGGGTTCTACTTTATATATGGCAACGCGGACCCGAATGATGAAGCCGCCAAACAGCGGGTCGCCCAAATCCTGTCGGCTATGATCTTTGGTGATGAGGGCCAGTTCTTTGTCTATGATTATTCCGGTACACAGTTGGTCAGCCCGCGCCAGACTGATCGGATCAACCGCAACTGGACCGGCCAGACCGACAGTGAAGGGACCGATGTTGTCGACGCGCTGATCCGCATTGCGCGCGACGGTGCCGGTTATCACAGCTATTTGTGGCCCAAGCCAAGCACCGGACAAGAGGCGCGCATGATCACCTATGTGACTTCTTTTCCATCCTGGCAGTGGGCTGTTGGCACAGGCGTTTTCATCGACGACGTGCTCGCCTCGATTGCTTCCGCGCGGGCGGATGTGGAGGCCCGTGTCCAGCGCACGTTTCTTTACATCGGTGTGATCACACTGGTCGCGCTGCTGGTGGTGTTTGGTACAGGCATGGTGATTAACCTGCGCGAAAGACGGCTTGCGGATGCCAAACTGAAAAAGCTTACTCAGCGGGTGTTTGATGCCCAAGAAGAAGAACGCGGGCGCGTGGCCCGCGAATTGCATGACGGCATCAGCCAAATTCTGGTGGGCGTACGCTATGCGCTGGACAATGCGCGACGGCGTTTGGAACGTGGCGATGCGCGTGCATCCGAACCCTTGGGCAAGGGCATCGAAAGTCTGAGCGAAGCCATCACAGAAGTCCGCCGCATCAGCCGTGATTTACGCCCCGCTGTTCTGGACGATCTTGGGCTTGGTCCCGCCCTCAAGACTCTGGCTGAGGAATTCGAGGCCCGCACCGGCATCACTTGCGTCTTTGAGACCGTGGTATTTCGCAACCGGCTGGACGACGAAGCCAAAATTGCGTTGTACCGGATTGCCCAGGAGGCTTTGACGAATATTGAACGCCACGCTGGCGCGAGCCAGCTTACCATTGATCTACGCGGGCATCGTCGGGGCGCAACCTTGCTCATCAGCGACAATGGGAAGGGTCTGAGCACCCGCCACTCCGAAGCCTCACCGGGGCTGGGCCTGCGCAACATGCAGGAACGGATGGAGCAATTGGGTGGCACCTTGATCCTGCGCGAAAGCAACACGGGCGGAACAACCATTGAAGCAACCTTGCCCCTTAGCCATATGTTGCCCCCAGACACCGCCGAAACATCCAAGGTTGCTGCACAATGACAGAACAAACCCGCGTTGTAATTGTAGATGATCATCCGATGGTTGCCGAAGGCATCCAGTCGATCCTTGAAAGCTATGACGACATCAACGTCATCGCGACGCTGAACAACGGTCGCGATGCCATAGACCAGTTGGATGCCCTTGATCCCGATGTGGTTCTGATGGATTTGAACATGCCGGAAATCGGCGGGCTGACTGCTACCGAAATCATGCTGGAGCGGCGTCCGGGCACGCGTATTGTGATCATGACAATGCACGACAACCCCGAGTACATATCTTCGGCCCTCAGCCACGGCGCGATGGGTTATCTGCTCAAGGACGTGCCGACGGACGAGATAAAGCAGGCGATTGATGTGGTGATGCGCGGCGAGCGGTATCTGTGCACCGGTGCGCAAGGCTCAATTGCGCCGAAAGCAAACAATGCACGCGAGGCCCTGACAGAACGCGAACAAACGATCCTGCTGCAACTGGCATCCGGAAAATCAAACAAGGAAGTGGCAGGTATTCTGGATATCTCGGTGCGCACGGTCGAGACGCATCGCAAGAACATCAAACGCAAACTTGGGATCTCCAGCACGGCTGGCCTGACCCGCTACGCGCTGGAGCATGGGGTATTGCAAGGGACCGGCGCTCGATTGTAGCGCGGTCCCCTGCCCGTTCATTTAGCCAACAACGTTGAAATCAGGGCCGTAAGGATAACCCGTGATGTTTTCATTGCCGTTTTCGTTGATGATCAGAATGTCATGCTCACGGTAGCCACCGGCACCCGGCTGGCCCTCGGGAATTGTCAGCATTGGCTCCATGGAAATGACCATACCCGGTTCCAGTACCGTGTCGATATCTTCGCGCAGTTCCAGACCCGCTTCACGACCGTAATAGTGTGACAGAACACCAAACGAATGGCCGTAACCAAAGGTGCGGTACTGCAACAATTGACGCTCTGCAAAGAAGTCGTTGATTTTGTGCGTGATGTCAGAACATTTGGCACCGGGGACCAGCAGGCTCATGCCATACTCGTGCGCTGCGACGTTCGCTTCCCAGATGTGGCGGCTGGCATCGTCAACTTCACCGACAAACATGGTGCGCTCAAGTGCCGTGTAGTAACCGGAAATCATCGGGAACGTGTTGAGGCTGAGAATATCGCCACGCTCCAGCTTGCGGGTGGTTACAGGGTTGTGCGCACCATCGGTGTTGATGCCGGACTGGAACCAGACCCAGCTGTCGCGGATTTCGGAGTCAGGGAAGCGCTTGGCAATCTCCAGTTCCATCGCGTCACGGCCTGCCATGGCCACGTCAATCTCGCGCACGCCCTCTTTGATTGCATCCTTGATCGCGTAACCACCAACATCCGCCACATTCGCACCGGCGCGGATCAAGTCCAGTTCAGCTGCGGATTTATGCATACGCTGGCGCATGGTTGTAGGGGCCACGTCTTTGGTTGCGGATGGCTTGAGGAATTCGTCCAGCAGTGCCTTTTGTGCGATGCTCAGGTGATCGCCTTCAAAACCGATAACCTTGCCGGATCCTGTCACGCTTTCGATGGCGCGCCAGTAGTTGTTCCGCTGCCAATCCGTGTAGGTGATATTGTCGCCATACCCGCGACGCCAAGGCTGTGCGGCGTCAATACCCGCGCTGAAGGTTACACTTTCCGATGGTGTAACAACACAAGCATAAGGACGGCCAAATGAACAGTACAGGAAGCCGGAGTAATAGGCGACGTTGTGCATCGAGGTAAATACACAGGCGTCTACGCCAGCAGCCGCCATATCGGCACGCAATTTGGTCAGACGCGCTTCATACTCTGAATCTGCGAACGGAAGGATACGATCCCCCTGGTGAAAACGATAATGCTGTGGACGGTCCATCTTAGGCTCCTTCAAAAGCTCGAAACCGTTTGCGGGTCGAAGGAGCATAGACCTCCCCCACCGCATTAACGGCAAAGCAAGATCCCGGCGTTCAGGAAGGTTAAACAGGTATGCACATTGTGCTGGCGACGCCATCGCCGACCCATTGACGCTGCTATGCTACCAAATCAGAATCCATGCAATAATAAATACGACACCGCAGGGTCGCTTTTGCAGATTCCCCAAAAACCGCCAAGCTGGACGGGAAACACCTTTGAATTTTCGAAAGATGCCACTCAGCGCAAGAAAACGAAACATAATGTCGCAAAAAGATCGCCACACGACATGTTTTTGGCGGCATTCCCTGTTGACGCCCCCGATAACCCCTCATAATGTCCCCGCACGCATGAAGGAGCCTTTGGGCATGTCACCACTAGTCGTCATTGTGAGAAACGCGCGCATGGGCCGGTAACGGTATACCATATTCGACCCCATGCGCCCCCGACAAAATCGGGGGCTTTTTTATGCGAAACACGAAAACTTTATTGCCGCACGGAGCAAAACGATGAAACGCCAAATGACCGGAGCTAAAATGATCGTCCAAGCCTTGATTGACCAGGGTGTCGACACTGTATTTGGATACCCCGGCGGCGCTGTGCTACCGATCTATGACGAGGTGTTTCAGCAAAACTCGATCAAACATATTCTGGTGCGTCACGAACAAGGTGCCGTTCATGCCGCCGAGGGCTATGCGCGATCCACCGGCAAACCCGGTGTTGCCTTGGTGACGTCCGGTCCGGGCGCAACAAACGCTGTGACCGGCCTGACGGACGCTTTGATGGATTCGATCCCGATTATCGTTTTGACCGGTCAGGTGCCGACATTCATGATCGGCTCTGACGCGTTCCAAGAGGCCGACACCGTTGGCATTACCCGGCCCTGTACCAAGCACAACTGGTTGGTAAAGGAGACGGACAAACTGTCCAGCGTGGTGCACGAGGCGTTCCATGTTGCCACGTCCGGTCGTCCCGGCCCTGTGCTGATCGACATTCCGAAAGACGTGCAGTTCGCAACAGGTATCTACACGCCAAAAACAACGTCCACGTCCCATTACCAGCCGCAAGTAAAAGGCGATCTGGAAGAGATCACCGAACTGGTTGCTGCCATTGAAAAGGCCAAGCGGCCCGTATTCTATACAGGTGGCGGCGTTATCAACTCGGGCCCTGCGGCCAGCCAGTTATTGCGCGAATTGGTCGAGGCGACAGGTTTCCCGATTACGTCGACCCTCATGGGTCTGGGTTGCTATCCTGCGTCCGGCGACAAGTGGCTGGGTATGTTGGGCATGCACGGGCTTTATGAGGCCAACATGGCGATGCATGGCTGTGATCTGATGATCAACATCGGGGCACGTTTTGATGATCGCATCACTGGTGTGATCGACAGTTTCAGCCCCAAATCCAAAAAGGCACATATCGACATTGACGCCTCCTCCATCAACAAGGTGATCCGCGTTGATATCCCCATTCTTGGCGATGTTGCGCATGTGCTTGAGGACTTGCTGAAAATCTGGAAATCACGCGGCCGCAAAACCAATTCCGAGGCTGTGGCCAAATGGTGGAAACAGATCGAGGAATGGCGCAGCGTGGATTGCCTGAAGTTCGAGCAGAAAGGCAAGGTAATCAAGCCGCAATACGCCCTGTCCCGCCTCGAAGCACTGACCAAGGACCATGATCGCTACATCTGTACGGAAGTGGGCCAACACCAGATGTGGGCAGCGCAATACCTCGGATTTGAAGATCCGAACCGCTGGATGACCTCCGGGGGGCTCGGAACCATGGGCTATGGCTTTCCGGCCTCTATCGGCGTGCAAATGGCGCATCCGGATGCAACCGTGATCAACGTTGCAGGCGAAGCGTCATGGCTGATGAACATGCAGGAAATGGGCACGGCGATGCAGTATAACCTGCCGGTCAAGCAGTTCATCCTGAACAATGAACGCCTTGGCATGGTGCGACAGTGGCAGGAATTGCTGCACGGCGAGCGTTATTCGCAAAGCTGGTCTGAATCCCTGCCCGATTTTGTAAAGCTGGCTGAAGCCTTTGGGGCCAAGGGTATTCTGTGTTCCGATCCTGACGATCTGGATGACGCCATCATGGAGATGCTGAACCATGACGGTCCGGTGATCTTTGATTGTCTGGTTGAAAAGCACGAAAACTGTTTCCCAATGATCCCGTCAGGCAAGGCACATAACGAAATGCTGATGGGCGATGCGGATACGCAGAATGCAATTGACGCAAAAGGGTCGGTTCTCGTCTGAGACGTTTTCTTTGAAAGAAAACGGTCGGGAACTTTGAAAGTTCCCGATACCCCCAAGTGAAGGAAACGGAATATGTCAGCTCTAAAAATCAAAAAAGGTGCCACATCGCACTCCGCCTACAACCTACGCCCCAACTTTTCCGACGTGGTTGAGCGTCACACGCTGGCCGTGCTGGTCGAAAACGAACCCGGCGTCCTGGCGCGTGTGATCGGCCTGTTCTCTGGTCGCGGGTACAACATCGACAGCCTGACTGTCGCCGAGGTGGATCACACCGGACATCTGAGCCGCATCACCATTGTCACCTCCGGCACACCGCAGGTAATCGAGCAGATCAAGGCCCAACTGGGGCGGATAATCTCGGTACATGATGTGCATGACCTGACGGTCGAGGGCGCAAGCGTAGAGCGCGAACTGGCGATGTTCAAAGTGGCGGGCAAAGGTGATCACCGTGTTGAAGCCTTGCGCCTTGCGGATATCTTTCGCGCCAATGTTGTCGACAGCACGCTGGAGAGCTTCATCTTTGAGATCACAGGCGCACCAGAAAAAATCGACGCATTTGCCGATCTGATGCGTCCGCTTGGTCTGATTGAAGTTGCACGCACCGGTGTCGCGGCGTTGTCGCGCGGCGATTAAGTCAAACAGACACGAAGTATTGACACTATTATCTATGCTGTCTTTCTGGACAGCGTAGATAAACCGCACTGGCTGGATAAAACGGCCGCGGCCCCTACCTGTTGCGCACCCGTCTGGGGGATGCCGCGTGTGCAGGTGACGGGTGAAGCTGCACAACTTCACCGGACCTTTTTTCAGCCACTTGGTCGGTGCCGCTTTGTGCAGCGCTTTCGCGCAGTTGATCCTGCAGGCCATGGCAGACCTTTTGTTCGACAATCTGCGCGTTGTGCGCACGGCGCATTTTGCGCTCGAAGGTCAAATCAAAACTCACCATATCACCCGCGTTCATCTGGCCTTGCAGATGATGCCCATCTGCTGTCGCATCATAAAATGCCAAATCACCCTGATCTTCACACCAAAACACTGCTTTTTGATCGTTAAGATCGCTCCAGAGAACCACACCCATCATCTTAATTGTACAATCCTTCAACAAAGAACAAACCACGTTGCGTCCTTAACCAATACATGAAGAAGGCGCTGCAACGCACGATTGCATTTGTGTCTAAGAATGCGTAAAGCTGATGCGACTTCGCGTCAGAACTGTTGCTATATAGCGTCATATGTGCGAATTCCTTGCGTTATGGGGCGCGGCCAGCTTTGCTGGCTGCAGTTGGAAAGGTGCATGGGCATGCAACCACAAAAACAATCACCTGCTGAATTGAGAAACATGTTTGGGGCGAACCTGCGGGAACTCTCTGCCAAATATGCCTCAATTTCCGATTTGTCGCGTCAGTTGGGCATCAACCGGACCCAGTTCAACAGATATCTGTCCGGAGAAAGCTTTCCACGTCCTGACGTGCTTGCGCGTATTTGCGCCTTTTTCAAAGTGGATGCCCGCGTGCTGCTGGAACCGGTTGAACAGATCGGAGCGAGTCAGGATCCGATCGCGAATCCTTTCCTGCAAGACTACGTCAATGCCGGTGCCTCGAACGTGAGCGAGGATTTCTTTCCGAGTGGCTTTTACCGGTTTTCGCGTCGCAGCTTTACCCGCCAGGATGTCTTCATTGTGGGCGTTGTGGTCATCAAACGTGATGGCACCAAGACCTTTATGCGCGGCTACGAATCCGTCAGCGCAATGGAAGTACAAGACCTGCCCACTGATCCAGGCGCACGCGAATTTCGCGGCATTGTCATGCAACAGGAAGACGGAATCACCATTATCGTTTCGCGCAAGAATGCGATGACCAACTCGTTCAATTACCTCAGCCGTGTCGCCTCTTTCGAGAATAACTTCTGGGTCGGCTATGTTACACGCACCGTACCGGAGAGCGTTGGCGGCCTGCGCGCCACCCGAATGGTGTATGAGTATCTCGGGCCACGCCCTCGTGATGCGATGCAGGCGGCGCGCCAGACCGGATTTCATAAAACGGATGAGCTTTTGCCATTCCACCGTCGCTTGCTGCAACCTGACAAGTCCTTTTCCTGAGCCACGCTGCGCCAGCGCAGAAGATGTCGCCTGTGACAAAGACGGGTCGCTGACGGCTGCGAAACTCTGCTGCACCTGCCTATACTCGTCCTCGACAACAGGAGGATAACATGGCCCATACCGAAACCGATCTGAGCGCCGTGCGCCGCCCGATCGAGACCGCCAACGGATTGCCAAACGCCCATTATACGGACGCCAGTGTTTTTGCCGAGGAACGCCAAGCGGTGCTTTTTGACAACTGGGCAGGCCTCGGCGTTGCTGCGGATGTCCCCGAGATAGGTGATGCCGTACCCGTCACCTTCCTTGGCATACCCCTGCTAATGGTGCGCGACAAAGATAACCACGTGCGCGTCTTTCAGAACATCTGCCGACACCGTGGCATGATCCTCGTTGATGCGCCGCGCAAAATCGAGGGCGCAATCCGCTGCCCCTATCACAGCTGGTGTTATTCCACAGATGGCCGTTTGGTCAGCACGCCGCACGTGGGCGGCCCCGGTCAGAATACACATGAAGGGATTGATCGTGCCTTGCTCGGGTTGTTCGAGGTGCGCAGCTACATCTGGATGGATGTTGTCTATATCAACATTTCCGGCACCGCCCCCGCCTTTGAAAAGGCCAACGCCGATCTGATGCAACGCTGGTCCGAATTTGACAAACCCCTGTTTCACGGCGGAGCGGGCAGTGCGTTCCAGCTTGAGGTCAATTGCAATTGGAAGCTTGCCGTCGAGAACTACTGCGAGAGCTATCACCTGCCTTGGGTTCACCCCGGTCTTAACAGCTATTCAAGACTTGAGGATCATTACCACATCGAGGAGCCGCGCAAGTTTTCTGGGCAAGGCACCGTTGTTTACCGCCAACTAAAGGGGGAGGACGGGAGTGTCTTTCCCGATTTTGACGGGTTGTCCAACAAATGGGACACGGCAGCGGAATATATAACTGTTTACCCGAATGTCCTGCTGGGCGTGCATCGCGATCACACATTCGCAATTGTATTGGTACCCGAAGGGCCAGAAAAAACGGTTGAACATATCCATCTCTATTATGCAGAGCCTGACACCTCAGAAAAATTGCGCGAAAAGAACACTGCACAATGGAAAGAGGTGTTTGCTGAGGACGTCTTTGTCGTTGAAGGGATGCAGCGCGGTCGGCACGCTGTGGACTTTGACGGCGGTCGGTTTTCCCCTGCGATGGACGGGCCGACACATCTGTTCCACGACTGGGTCGCCACGCAGATGCAGGGCCACCGTGAAAGACCTCTGGCCGCAGAATGAAGGCGCTGGACAACGCTCTGCTGGCCGCACATGCGGCCGATGACAGCGAAACCCTGATCAAGCTTTACGCGCAAGCCGCTGATACCGCTGAAACGGCGGACAGCGCCGCGTTTTACCTCACGCATGCCTACATATTTGCGTTGGAATCAGGGCACGCCGATGCGCCTGCCCTTCACCAACGCCTGATAGATGCCGGGCGCGAACAGCCATTGTCCGCGCCAAAGCCTCCAAGAAGATAATGCTAAAGCGCGGGAGGTCGCTTGTTCGGCCAATCAGTCATCTTGTGCCAATCCTGCGCGAGCCGCAGCAAACGCCTGTCACTGCCGCGTGGACCGATGAGTTGCAGACCACCGGGTAGACCGTTTGCGCCAAAACCCACAGGGATATTCACGACCGGCAGGCCAATCAACCCCGCCGGAATGACCACCTGCATCCACCGGTGATAGGTGTCCATGGTGACACCTGCGATCTCAGTCGGATGGACCTGATCCACATTAAACGGCCAGCATTGCGCCGAAGGCAACACCAACACATCCACCTGCTCAAACAACTCGACCGTACGGCGGAACCAGTCAGAGCGGGTCAGACTTGCATGATGGACTTCCATCGCTGACATCGCGATGCCACGCTCGATTTCCCATATCGAGGCAGGTTTAAGCAACTTTCGCGTTTCGGGGTCTTCGTAAAGCGGCAGTGATCCTGATGCGACAGCAAAAGAGCGTAGCGTGATCCAGCTGTCCCACATCCGCGCCGCTTCAAAGGGCACTGCGAGGGGTTCGACAACGTGGCCTAGACCCGTCATCTGCTGGAGGGCCGCTTCGCTCAGTTCCGCAATGCCAGCTTCATAGGGCAGTGCCCCGCCCCAATCCCCCAGCCAGCCGATGCGTTGCGGTGCCAGAGGCTGATCTGGCAGTGGGCTTGTCAAATCTATCGAAGTCCCAAGGGGCTGGCATGGATCAAGACCCGTCATCGTACCCCCCAGCGCCGCCATATCGGCCGGGTTGCGCGCCATTGGGCCCGAAGTCGCCAGCTGGTGCATAAAGAGATCACCCACCGGTTCGGACGGCACTGTTCCCCATGTCGGGCGCATACCGTAGACGTTATTCCATCCCGCCGGATTGCGTAGCGATCCCATCATGTCCGAACCATCCGCCACACTCAACATGCGGGCCGCAAGTGCCGCTGCCGCACCACCGGACGATCCACCAGCCGATTTGCCCGTATCGTAGGGATTGCGGGTCGCGCCATGCACAGGATTGAAGGTATGACTGCCCAGACCAAACTCGGGTGTATTTGTCTTGCCGATGAAAAGGGCGCCAGCCTCACGCAGCCGCGCAATCACCAGATCATCTTTTTCGGCAATCTGACCTTCGAATATTGGCGACCCCATGGAAGTTGGCATGTCTTTGACATTCGCCAGATCCTTGATCGCCATGGGGATGCCGTGCAGCCACCCCTTGCGCGGTGTGGCATCTGCAGCGCGGGCTTCATTCATAAGCGCATCTGGGTCACGCAAAGATACAACTGCATTCACATCGCTGTTCACGGCCTCGATGCGCGACAGCGTGGCCTGCATCAATTCTGCTGCGCTGAGTTTGCCCTGCTCTATCAACGAGGACAGGGCCAGCGCGTCTTGTTCAAAAAGCTCCATTACTGGACAACAGCAACTATCCCTATAGAAAGCAAGGAATATGTTGATTGCGGACGCCGCCTTGGCACGCACCAAACCCCAATGTCGCGCGGTATCCGGTTAGTTGCCTTGCGCTTCGGCGCGGCTCTTGCCGCTCACGGCCAAGGCCAGCGTCGCCCCCATCAAACCATCAAGATCACCATCCAGAACACCCTTTGTGTCCGAGGTTTCAAAATTGGTGCGCAGGTCTTTGACCATCTGATAGGGCTGCAAAACATATGACCTGATCTGGTTGCCCCAGCCCGCGTCCCCCGCGCTCTCGTGTGCTTCGTTGACCAGAGCAGAGCGTTTGTCCAGTTCCATCTGGTACAAGCGGCTTTTCAACGCTTTCATCGCGATGTCGCGGTTCTGATGCTGGGACTTAACTGACGAGGTGACCACAATACCAGTGGGGGCATGCGTGATACGCACAGCGGAATCGGTTGTGTTGACGTGCTGGCCGCCCGCTCCTGAGGAACGATAGGTGTCGATGCGAATATCGGCAGGGTTCACTTCGATTTCGATGTTGTCATCAACAACTGGATATACCTTTACCGAGGTAAAAGACGTATGCCGCTTGGCCGCCGAGTCAAAAGGAGAAATGCGCACAAGACGATGCACACCGCTTTCAGATTTCAACCATCCATAGGCGTTATGTCCGGCGATCTTGTAGGTTGCCGATTTAATGCCCGCTTCTTCGCCCGCGCTCTCGGCCATCAATTCAACTTTGTATCCCTTTTTCTCGGCCCAGCGGACGTACATCCGCGCCAACATGCTGGCCCAGTCGCAGGATTCCGTCCCCCCAGCACCGGAGTTTATTTCGAGAAACGTATCGTTGGCATCTGCCTCACCGTCCAGTAGCGCCTCAAGTTCCTTTTGCGCTGCGGTTTCCGCGAGTTTCTTTAGCGCGGCTTCGGCGTCCGAGATGACCTCTTCGTCCTCTTCCATCTCGCCCATTTCGATCAACTCGATGTTGTCGGCAAGCTCCTGCTTGATCCCCTCGTAGGTCGCGATGGCATCAACCAATGACTGACGGTCTCGCATGAGCTTTTGTGCAGCTTCTGCATCATCCCACAGGTTCGGATCCTCGACACGCGCGTTAAATTCCTCAAGCCGGTGGGTTGCTGTTTCAACGTCCAGACGTTGTCCCAACAATTCCAATGACTTGGAAATCTGATCTGCGGTGTTTTGTGCCTCTGCGCGCATCGGGTTCAAGCCTTTATTCTATGCCCTTTTGACATAGACCAGCCGTCCGAAATCGGCAAGCGGAAGGGCGGGGTTTCCCCCGACCCCGCTTAATACAAACCGCCCGAAGACAAGGTGCCAAAGCTTGCCTTGGGACCAACAACCGCTTTTTTACCTGTGGATGTTGTGACCTGCTTGGACACGCGGTTCACCTCTTCGACCAAGGGCAAATCCGCCCCCATTGCAAAGCCGCCATCAAAAGTAATGCCGAATATCGGCTCTTCGCCAGTACGGAAACACTCGGACACAACATTCGGGCCAGACGCACCGGAACTCAGGCGCGCACCTGAAAACCGGTCGATCTTAATGAATTCACAGTCTTCGGGCACAGAGAATTCGCCGCCGCCGTATTTCTTGACAGCCTCGCGCATGAAACGCTGGAACACGGGCCCGCACATACCGCCGCCTGTTGCGCCGCGCCCCATCGGTTTGGGTTGATCATAGCCGATATAGCAGCCAGCCACGATGTTGGAGGTGAACCCGACAAACCACACGTCTTTTGCATCATTGGTTGTGCCAGTCTTGCCGGCTGTCGGGACGCCAAGGTTCACCGTCTTGCGTGCGGTGCCGCGTTCCACAACGCCTTTCATCATCGATGTCAGCTGATAGGCGGTCACGGGATCCATCACACGGTCCCGGTTGGAAATAACACGCGGAGCAACACCGGGATCAAGGCTGGCCAGCTGGCAATCGGTACAAATGCGTTCATCATGCTTGTAGACGGTGCGCCCGTAACGGTCCTGAATACGATCAACAAGCGTTGGTTGGACCCGTTCGCCACCATTGGCAAACATCGCGTAGGCGCTGACCATCTTATAGAGCGTCGTCTCTTGCGAGCCCAAGGCGTTGGCCAGCACGGGCGAAAGATCCTCATAAACGCCAAAACGTTCGGCATAGCTGCCAACCACGTCCATACCGACTTCTTGTGCCAGACGGATGGTCATCAGATTGCGCGACTGCTCGATACCAGTACGCAGCGGTGTTGGCCCATAAAACCGGTTTGAGGAGTTGCGCGGCCGCCAAACACCTTGCGGTGTGTTGATCTCGATGGGGGCATCCACGACGATCGTGGCGGGCGAATACCCACTGTCGAGAGCGGACGCATACACAAACGGCTTGAAACTGGAACCGGGCTGGCGTTGTGCTTGCGTTGCGCGATTGAAAACCGACGCCTGATAGGAAAAGCCGCCCTGCATCGCGATCACTCGGCCTGTGTCTACGTCCATCGCCACAAATGCGCCCTGTACTTCGGGCACTTGACGCAGGGTCCAGCGGATAAAACTGCCATCCGCATCCGCTGTCATACGGCGCACGAGAACCACATCACCCACCTCGACCAGATCACCAGCCCCTCGCGCCTTGCGGCCAAGTTGGCCATTTTCAAGACGTTTGCGCGCCCATTGGGCGTCCTTGGCCGGAATGAAATGACCGTCTGCACCTTCTTCGACACCTTCTATACCGATGCGGGCATTGCCGCCGTCCACACCTAGAACAACAGCCGGATACCACTGGTTTTCCAGATCAATATCGCGGGGCACACGCACATCGGCCAGCGCTTCACGCCAGCTTTCCTCGGATGCAAGCTGCTCAACGGGAATAGACTTTCCTGTGCCGCGCCAGACGCCACGACCTCGGTCGTATTGCTCCAACTGACGGCGCAGCGCGTTTGCTGCAACTGGCTGCATTTCATTGTCGATGGTGGCGCGGACCGTGAGGCCCGATGTGAAGAACTCCGCCTCGCCAAAATCCTCGGACAGTTGACGGCGGATTTCATCGGTAAAGTAATCGCGTGGCGGCAGATCAGCCTTGAAACTGGCAAAGTCCCCGTTCTGGACAGAGCGCAAAGGCTGCGCCTTTTCAGCGGCGTAGGCATCATCGCTGATATAGCCGTTTTCATTCATCTCGCGCAGCACGAAGTTACGGCGTTGCAACAAGCGTTCCTTGCCACGTACCGGATGGAATTGTGACGGTGCTTTGGGCAATGACGCAAGGAATGCCGCCTCGTGCGGGGCCAGTTCGCTTAGGGTTTTGTTAAAATAGGTCTGCGAGGCTGCTGCGACGCCATAGGAGTTCTGACCCAGAAAAATTTCGTTCAGATACAACTCAAGAATTTTCTCTTTTGGCAAGGCTTCTTCGACGCGCGCGGCGAGGATGATTTCCTTGACCTTGCGTTCTGCGCGGCGGCTGCCGTCTAGCAGAAAGTTTTTCATCACCTGCTGTGTGATTGTTGACGCACCGCGCACGTCCTTGCCACGCGACCGCACCGCATCAATCGCAGCGGCTGCAATACCGCGCAGATCGTAGCCTTCGTGATCGTAGAAATTCTTGTCCTCCGCCGAAATAAACGCGTATTTCACAAGCGGCGGAATGGTATCCGCAGGGGCAAACAGGCGCCGCTCCTTGGCGAACTCGTCGATCAGACGTCCCTGCCCCGAATATATCCGGCTGATCGTTGGCGGCGTATAACTGGCCAGGCTTTCATGGCTGGGCAGGTCGCGACCATACATCCAAAAGACCGCACCGATGGTCAACGCCACCATGCCGATGCTCATTGTGAGGGTGGTAAAGATACCGCCCAGAAAAGAAAGGATAAATCGGAACACCGCGTGTCGCCCTCTATGTGGCTTGCATTAAAGCTCTTATAGCTGGCCGCGCCGCAATCGTCAAAACATGGCACCTATCTACATCGGCCATTATTTGCCCATAATATCAAAGGGCTTAGCCCAACTTCACTGCCGCACCAAAGGCGCGCGCGCGGCATCCTGGTCGCGCCATGCCAGAATCGCATCCGCCATGGCGTTGATCATCACAGAGCGCCAGATCGGATCACGCAGGTTTTTCAGATCGCGATCCGAACTAATAAAACCAATCTCGATCAGGACCGACGGGATGTCAGCCGACTTCAGGACAGAGAACCCCGCCTGACGCATCGGTCTGCGGTTCATCGGCCCGCCTGCCTTTGCCATGCCTTCAACCAGAACCTGCGCCAACGCCGCAGATCGCGGCTCCGTTTCCTGTCGGGCGAGATCAAGCAGAATGCCTGCCACCTGATCATCCGATCCGGTCAAATCAGCCCCTGCAATAATATCAGCCCGGTTATGTCGGGCTGCCAGATGCGCGGTGGCGGCATCACTGGCCTCTTCGGACAACGTATAGACTGTTGCACCTTTGGCACCGCCCTGACTTAGGCTATCTGCATGTAACGAAATGAAAATATCCGCCTGCGCCTGATGGGCAATGGCCACGCGGGTTTCCAGCGCGACAAAAACGTCCTCGTCGCGGGTCAGTACCACATCCACGTCACTGCGCACCAAAGCTTCGCGCAGCCCTCGTGCGAAGGCCAGCATCAGGTCTTTTTCAATCGCGTCATCGCGCTCTGCACCGGGGTCAATACCCCCATGTCCGGGATCAAGCGCCACGCGAAAACGGCTTGGCTGTAGCGGTTCGGGAGGCGGTTTTTGCGTCAGCGCTGCGGCCCATGTTGGATCAACCGGCGCGCCGGCGGCCCCGGCAAATGTTTCTGCATCGGCTTTTTTCAGGGCTATTTCCAACAGAGCTTCGCCGCTGTTGAGGTCAACCGGCATGCCGATTTCCGTCGGTATCATCGGTTCTGCGAGATCAGCCACCAAACGAGACCAGCCGGGTCGGAATGCGCCGAAACGTATGGCCGAAATCCGTCCTGCTTCGGGCAGGATCATCGCAGGACGTAGCCCGCTCCAGTCTGCTTCTTTGAAGTCGACCACAAGACGCGCGGGGTTCTCCAGCATGAAGACGCGAAACGGCACCCCTTGGCTGAGGCCGATCTGGATCGTTGTCTTGCCGAGCCAGCCATCTGAAATCTCGCTGCGCGTGGGGTCCACACGGGCTAGCACACTCAGTTCCTGCGCGACCAGACTGCCCGCACAGAGCCACACAAGTGCTACTGCCTGAAAAAACGCCCGTATCATGTCACCACTGCATGTTTTTATTTTGCGCAAACTATCATCTTTGCGCAGCACCTGCCAGTGGTTCAACGCGCCGCCATAAATGCTTTGAGCCGCGCCAATCCTTCGACAATATCGGGCGTGCTGCGGGCATAAGAAAACCGCAATGTCGTGGCACCGCGCAGAGGATCAAAATCCAAACCCGGTGTCACAGATACCCGCGCCTTTTCAAGAATTTCCGCCGCGAAGCTAAGGCTGTCATTCGTCAGATCGGACACATCTGCGTAGACATAGAATGCCCCGTCCGGTGGCGCAAAACTGGTAAAGCCCGCCTCTTTCAGCCCCTGCATCATCAAGGTCCGGTTGGCGCGGTAGATGTCCATATTGGCCTGTAGTTCATCATCACAATCCATCGCTGCCAAAGCCGCGATCTGACTGGCATGGGGCGCACAGATGAACATGTTCTGAGCTATCCGCTCTATCACGCGCACGTGATCATCAGGTACAACCATCCAGCCGACGCGCCATCCGGTCATAGAGAAATATTTCGAAAACGAATTGATGACATAACAATCGTCGGTGATCTCCAGCGCTGTCACCGCTTTCTTTTCATATTCGACACCATGATAGAGTTCATCTGAGATAAAACTTGTGTCAGTTGCGCGACATGCCTCAACCAGCGCTGACATTGCACCGTGATCCAGCATTGTGCCCGTGGGGTTCGCAGGAGAGGCCACCATCAGGCCTGCCAAGTCCATTTGAGTGAAATCATCCGGTACCGGCTGGAAACGGTTTGCGGCACTGGTCTGCAAATCGACCGGAGCAAACCCCAAGGCCCGCAAAATCTGGCGGTAGCTGGGATAGCCCGGTGCCCCGATCCCGACTTTGTCGCCGGTGTCAAACAATGCCGTGAAAGCAAGGATGAACGCCCCCGATGAACCCGGCGTAATCACCACGCGGTTCGGGTCCAGATCAACATTGTACCACTCCCCGTACATCTGGGCGATTCTCGCGCGCAAGGCCGGCAAGCCCAATGCAACTGTATACCCCAGCGATCCTGCGTTCATGGCTCCGGTCAACGCCTCCACAGCCCCTTTGGGTGCGCCGGTGCCCGGCTGACCCACTTCCATATGGATGATATGCTCGCCTTTGGCCTCGGCTGCTGCCGCCGCCTGCATCACGTCCATCACGATAAAGGGATCAACAGCGGATCGGGTTGAAGTGCGCATGGTTTTACTCCTATTACTGGTCTCGTGTTTCACCATCTACGCCGCAGCCGTCAAGCAGGTCGCGCCCGATCAAAGGTCTTTCTCATGATGCATCGCTTCCTCGCCCCTGTCCTCGCCGCTTCAATGGCCTTGCCTGCGGGTGCCATGGATCTGACAGAACTGACAGATGCCCAACGCGCACAGTTTCGTGCCGAAGTGCGGTCCTATCTGATGGACAACCCCGAAGTGATCATGGAAGCGGTTGAATTGCTGCAAGCGCGCGATGCGGAAACGCAGGCGCAAGCGGATCTGTCTTTGGTAACAGACAACGCTGAGGAAATATTCGACGACGGCTATTCTTGGGTTGGCGGCAATCCGGACGGCGATATCACGCTGGTAGAGTTTCTGGACTACCGCTGTGGCTATTGCAAAAAAGCCCATGGCGAAGTTGCCAAGTTGCTGAAAAGTGACGGCAACATCAGGTTGATTGTCAAAGAGTTGCCGATCCTGGGCGATCAGTCAGTGCTTGCCTCGCGCTTTGCAGTGGCAACGAAACAGGTCGCGGGCGACGACAACTACAAAGCGATGGGGGATGCGCTGATGGAGTACAAAGGCGACGTCACCCTGCCCGCCCTGCGCCGTCTTGCGACAACATTCGGTCTGGATGCCGATGCGATTGAAGCCGCGATGAACAACGACTCAGTTACACGAGAAATTGCCGCAACACGGGCTTTGGCCGAAAAACTGCGCGTCTCAGGCACGCCGACATTTGTCATGCATGACGAATTGCTGCGCGGCTACCTTCCCTATGACCAGATGAAAGCACTGGTCGACGAGAAACGCGGTTAATTCTTACAGAAACGTCTGATGATATTTCACAAGGCGCCGGAAATGCGCCTCAAGGGACCGCTTGAGATGTGGCGCGTCTTTCACCGTTAGAATGTAATCGACCAATAGATTGTATTGCTGAATCTGGCGCGGCAAACGTTGCGCCGGATCAAGGCGCAATCTGCGGTCTGCCTCCTCGATCACCTGAACCTGCTGGCGGTCCGGCCATTCGAATGCCGTAGCCGGTTGCGACAAACCCTTGCCGTTCATCAAGGGTTGCTGTGCATCGTAATAATGGAAAATCGCCCCTTCCAACAGCTGCACGTCACCCGCATCTGCCAAGGGCCAAGCCCAGACATAGGCAATTTCCCACACGTCAATCTGGCGATTTGCAATCACATCAGAGCGGGCCGACGTCAGGTGCCTGCGAACACGATTGCGGATTCCATCTACGGACTGCCCAACGTAAATCGGCTGCCCGTCCAGATCACACAGCGCATACACACCCACATCATTGGTCAGCGCGGAAATCGCTCTGGAGCGGAAATCCTGCGCGTGGGTCACGCCACCGCCCGACGCCGTTCGGCCTGTAGAATGGGTTGAAACAGGGTTTTGTTCAGGTAGGAGACAATCGGCACGGCCACCCCGTCTCCGGCGACTTTATACGCCTGATTGTAGCGTTCCGGCATTTTGAAGCGGTCAGGTAGACCCATCAACCGCGCGACTTCCTTGCTGGATAGCAAACGTGCGCGTGTCTCGTTTCCTTTGACAAACATGATTGTCTGACGCGAAGAGCCGCCCGCTGGCGTTCGCAGACAGCCTGCCAATCCGTCAAACCGTATTTCCGCGCGCTGGCGATTTTGCCCCCCCTCATCAGGGCGCCCGCGTTTATAGAGCATGCCAATCTCGATCTTTCCGGAGCTGCGTGCCGCTGCCACGCGTGCCTGACTCGGCTCTGACATCAAAGACAACAGCCGCGCCACATCGGTATCACTGATCCAGTCGGTATCGGGTGCCTGATCGACGATCTTACTCAGCGATGTACGCCTTTTGCCCGGCGGTTCATGATGCCACCAAACCCACTGCCGCCTTAGCCCCGTCGGCATGCGTTTCACAAACGCCTGTACTTTTTCGGTGTGGAAGACACCCCGCGGACCATCAGCCATCAGTCTCTCGACGGGAACGTCCTGCCGCACGCCAATGATAAACAAGCGTGGCCTGCTTTGTGGCAGAAAATGCGCAGCGTCTATTTCCATCGCCCCGATCCGATACCCAAGATCGCTCAGCGTCTTGAGCACCTGCACCAGATCGCGCCCGTTATTTCGGGTCATCAGGCCGGTCACGTTTTCAAAGGCAATAATGCGTGGCGCGAACCCCTGTTCGGCAGCGCGTTGGATCATCCCTGCCCATTCCATAAACACGCCACTGCGCACGCCGTTCAGTCCCTGCCCCTTGCCCGCAAGCGAGAAATCCTGACAGGGACTGGACGCCCAATAAAGGTCAATCGGCTGCAGCAATGGGGCAACATCAAGGGTCGCAATATCGGCTTCGATCAGCCCCCTACGCCCCCAATTATCGGCGTAAACCGCACATTTCATAGGATCGATGTCATTGGCAAAGGCGCAGGACCATGCCTTGCCCAGACCTGCACGGACCATACCGCCACCGCAAAAAAACTCGGCAAATTTGGGGGATATTTCCGCGTCAGACACCATATCTATGTCTAAACGGAGGTGCCAAAACTGTCGATAGTGAATTGGTGGCGTTACTCTGCAGCTTGCGCTGTTTGGGCTTCGATCTCTGCGGCTTTTTTCTCAACCTGTTCAACGATATGCTCGATCATGCTGGCGTTATCTTGCTTGTGGCTTTGTTTGCCGGCGAGATAGACCATGCCGGATCCTGCACCGCCGCCAGTGAAACCAACATCCGTCATCAGCGCCTCTCCGGGTCCGTTAACCACACAGCCGATGATGCTTAGGCTCATTGGCGTTTTGATGTGCTCCAACCGCTGTTCCAGCACCTCGACTGTTTTGATCACGTCGAATCCCTGACGCGCGCAAGACGGACAGGAAATGATGTTCACGCCACGATGGCGCAGACCGAGGGACTTCAAGATTTCAAAGCCCATTTTCACTTCTTCAACCGGATCGGCAGACAGCGAAACACGGATGGTGTCACCAATCCCCATCCAAAGCAGATTTCCCATCCCTATCGCGGACTTAACCGTGCCACTGATCAGCCCACCTGCTTCGGTAATCCCGAGGTGGATTGGCGCATCCGTGGCTTCGGCGAGCTGTTGATAGGCGGCAGCGGCCATGAAGACGTCAGATGCTTTGCAGCTGATCTTGAATTCGTGGAAATCGTTGTCTTGCAGGATTTTAATGTGATCCAGACCGCTCTCGACCATCGCATCGGGGCAAGGTTCGGCATATTTGTCGAGCAGGTGTTTTTCCAATGATCCGGCATTCACGCCGATGCGGATGGAACAATTGTTGTCCCGCGCCGCTTTGATCACTTCTTTGACACGTTTTTCGTCACCGATATTTCCCGGATTGATCCGTAGACAGGCGGCACCGGCCTCCGCAGCTTCAATACCACGTTTGTAGTGGAAATGGATGTCAGCCACGATCGGTACCGATACTTCCGGCACGATCAGTTTCAATGCCTTTGAAGAAGCTTCGTCGGGCACCGAAATGCGTACGATATCCGCCCCCGCATCTGCGGCTGCCTGCACCTGCGCGATTGTGCCTTTGACATCGGTGGTCAGCGTGTTGGTCATGGTCTGTACAGAAATCGGGGCATCGCCCCCGACAGGTACATTGCCCACCATGATCTGACGCGATTTTCTGCGGTAGATGTTGCG
Source organism: uncultured Sulfitobacter sp. (assembly GCA_947501805.1). Taxonomy (GTDB): domain Bacteria; phylum Pseudomonadota; class Alphaproteobacteria; order Rhodobacterales; family Rhodobacteraceae; genus Sulfitobacter. The sequence continues at coordinate 288,270 of CANMXJ010000004.1, forward strand.
CCATGGACGGATCTGGTTAAGCGACATGAGAGAACCCCGGTGCTGGTGATTTCATCTCCAGTACCTACGCATCCCGCCCGGTTTTCGCAAGACTGTCTAGTTTGACTGACAGGGCATTGCTGCCAAAACTGCCGGATCAATTTCAGAGCTGGCAAGGTCCGCAAACATGCGGCTGAGCGATTGATCAGCGGTCGGGTCTACCGGTTCGTACAATTCAGCCAAGGCCTGATTGTCCAATGGCAGGTTCGACGTAATGCTGCCACGATCACCGACTGGGCCATAACAACCGTCAGACATGGCAAAATACAACGCACCGGATTCGCCTGTTCGCAAGGTCGGTGCCTCTTCGGTGGCAGGCACATCCCATGTGTCGCCCTTGTCCATCACACCTTCAAAGATCACAGTGCCATCCGCAGCGCGGACACGCACCCAAGATGGATAGGCGGCAACCATACGCACGGCGGCAGCCGGACCTTCAACAACTTGTGGAACAGACGGGTTGTCGAGGCCGGCAGTCAAGCTCGCGATGCTCACACCGGATGAAGGCGATACAACCTCCGTTGAGACAAAGTCCGGCGTGGCAAAATTCCCCAAAGTACTGGGGTTGATTGTCGCAATGGGTGCATCGCGGGCAACAAGCACCGGAACTTCCAAGGCTTGTGGGCGGTAAAGACGATCCAGCGCTTCGACGCGGGGCGCTTCCATGGCGAGAGGTGCCGCAGAGGCCGTGTTATCATCCTGAGTGATGTTCAACGCGCCATCAACCGGATCAAGGTCGGACAAGACAACAGGTGTCTGATCTACCGGTGCAACCTGCACACGCTGGACTTCTTGTAACACGGTATAACCGCCAAATCCAATGGCACCAATCAGTGCAACCAGCACCAGCATGGAACCAACCGCACCGGGTTCGATCCGGCTGAAGATACTATCGCCGACGGGTGTGAAAGGCGTGTTGGGTGTCGCAAACAAATTCGTTTCGCTGGGACGTTTCTTGCGTTCTTCAAAGCTTGGTTTATTGATCACAGACGCTTGCGCCGACATCCCGTGCGCAACTTCGAAACCTGACTCCTGACAAAAGGCGCTAAACGCCTTGTCCGGGTCCATCCCAAGATAACGCGCATAGGATCTGACATAGCCTGCAATAAAGCCGGGCGTATCAAATGCGTCAGGATCGGCATTTTCAATTGCAGCAATATAGGATGCTTTGATGCGCAATTCGCGCTGTACATCAAGCAATGATTTTCCAAGAGTTGCGCGTTCCCCGCGCATTACGTCGCCAAGACGTAGTTCAAACGCGTCAAAGCCTTTTGGCTCAACCGTTTCCTCGTTTTTCGCCCTAGAGGACCAACGCCCGATCATCCCATCGCCCCACCGTTAACTTGCCTGTAACCTTAACTTGAATCAGCAGACGATTCGAAGCTTGGTCTGTTCTTGCGCTATGTGTAGCACAGTACAACCGGAAATGCGACTTTAACGTGGCTACCCAGCGGCTTCGGCACGATTTAGCGCACAATGGGACCATAGACCGTCCATCGCTTGCACCAAGGCGTCCAATTCCTTGAATTCGTGTACCGGTGACGGGGTGAACCGCAGCCGTTCCGTGCCGCGCGGCACAGTTGGGAAATTGATCGGCTGGACATAGATGCCGTAATCATCAAGCAACCTGTCAGACAATATCTGGGTGTGAACCGGGTTTCCGACGATGACAGGCACAATATGTGACCCGTGGTCGATGATCGGCAATCCCAACCCCTTGAGGCGCATTTTAAGGATTTTGGCCTGTTGCTGATGTTTCTCACGCAACTCCGGTGCGGTCTTGAGATAGGCAACAGAAGCCGCTGCACCTGCTGCGATTGCAGGCGGTAAGGACGTCGTAAAAATGAAGCCCGGGGCGTAAGACCGGATGGCGTCACACATCTTGGCTGAGGCCGCGATATACCCCCCCATCACGCCATAGGCTTTGGCCAATGTACCGTTGATAATGTCGAGGCGGTGCATCAGGCGGTCCCGTTCTGCAACCCCTGCCCCGCGCGGGCCGTACATCCCAACCGCGTGGACTTCGTCAATATAGGTCAGCGCACCGAATTCATCCGCCAGATCGCAGATTTCCTCGATGGGACCAAAATCACCATCCATGGAATAGATCGATTCGAACGCAATCAGCTTTGGCGCGGCAGCATCGTCTGCTTCAAGCAGTTTACGTAAATGCGCAACATCGTTATGGCGGAAAATACGCTTGGCACCGCCGTTGCGGCGCACACCTTCGATCATGGAAGCATGGTTGCGCTCGTCCGAATAGATGATCAGACCGGGAAACAGTTTGGGCAAGGTTGAAAGCGTTGCATCATTGGCGATGTAGGCCGAAGTGAACAAAAGCGCTTGTTCTTTGCCGTGCAAATCCGCCAGTTCGGCTTCCAGCCGTTTGTGATAGACGGTGGTGCCTGAAATGTTACGGGTGCCACCAGACCCTGCGCCCGTTGCTTGCAACGCTTCTTGCATCGCCGCCAACACAACAGGATGCTGCCCCATGCCAAGATAGTCATTGCCACACCAGACAGTGATATCCTGTTCAGATCCGTCTGGCCGCGTCCATACCGCATGCGGGAATTGTCCCTTGCGCCGTTCGATGTCGATAAAAGTCCGGTATCTGCCTTCTTCATGCAGGCGCGCAATCGCCTCGTCCAGCTTTGTTGTATAGTCCACGCGCATCTCCGTTCGGCAAGCTTAGCGGGCGAAGCATCAGGTACCCGAAAAGATTTATTTTTAGAATGAATACAGAAACCCATTCCCGTCTTCAACGGTATATCGGTGCACGTCTTGTCGCAGTTTGATGTAGATCAACAAAAACGTCCAAAGCGGATATTTGTCCGGAAATATCCGCAGACATCATTGCCATGGTCCCATTCCCGGTCTGATTGGTTGCGCCTCCTTGTCTGATGGCGTCAATATCGCGGCAATCACCCGCACCGCGGGAAAATGATCGTTTGCCCTAGAAAGAAAGCAAATTCCATGTCCCTAGACGATGTCCTAGCCCATATTGATACCAACCTGGCGCAGTCAACAGACCGCTTGCTGGACCTGTTGCGCATTCCTTCCATATCAACCGATCCCGGGTACAAGGACGATTGTGACCGCGCGGCTGATTGGCTGGTGGCCGACCTGAACGGCATGGGGATCGAAGCCACCAAACGTCCGACACCGGGGCATCCGATGGTTGTCGGACATTTAGGCGATTCTGGCCCGCATCTTTTGTTTTATGGCCATTATGATGTGCAGCCGGTTGATCCGCTGGACCTGTGGGACAACGATCCGTTTGATCCACAAATCGAGGATACCGCCAAGGGTCAGGTCATTCGCGGACGCGGCTCGTCGGATGATAAGGGACAGCTGATGACCTTCATCGAAGCGTTACGCTCATGGAAAGCAGTGAAAGGCGACTGGCCATGTCGCATCACATTCTTTATTGAAGGCGAAGAGGAATCGGGCTCCCCTTCTCTTGTCCCATTCATGGAAGAAAACGCGGATGAGTTGAAAACCGACATTGCGCTGATCTGTGACACCGGCCTTTTCGAATCCAAGACCCCCGCGATTGTCACCATGTTGCGCGGGTTGTTGGGCGAGGAACTTACCATTACCGCACCATTACTAGACCTTCATTCTGGCATGTATGGCGGTATTGCGATGAATCCCATTCGCGTCTTGTCGCGCGTGATTGCATCCTTGCATGATGAAACCGGACGGATCACCGTGCCCAACTTCTATGAAGGTGTGCCGGAATTGTCCGACGATCTGGAAGCGCAGTGGCAGGGTCTGGCTTTTGATCACCAGAAATTCTTGGCGGACGTGGGCCTGAGCCATCCCGCAGGCGAACAGGACCGCACCCCGCTCGAGATGATCTGGTCCCGCCCGACCTGCGAGGTCAACGGCATCTGGGGGGGCTATACCGGCGACGGTTTCAAAACCGTGCTGCCCTCCAAGGCACACGCGAAAATCAGTTTCCGCCTTGTTGGCACACAAGACCCGCACGCGATCCGCGAGAATTTTCGCAAAATGGTCACGGAAATGCTGCCGCCCGATTGCGAGGTCGAGTTCACGTCGCATGGTGCCAGTCAGGCGTCCGGTGCCGATGTCTCTGATCCGATGTTCGAAGCCGCGCGCAAGGCGCTGTCAGAAGAATGGCAAATCCCGGCTGCCTATGTCGGTTGTGGCGGGTCAATCCCGATTGCGGGACACTTCCAGCAGATTCTCGGAACCGAACCGATGTTGATCGGCTTTGGCAAAGACGACGATGCTTTGCACTCCCCTAATGAAAAATACGACATGGAGAGTTTTCACAAAGGCATCCGGTCGTGGGCGCGTATTCTGGATGCGCTGGTCTAAACGCGGCGATTCTCACGCCAGAAAATGTAGATACCGGCGGCGATGATGATCGCCGCCCCGATCAGCACCTCGATCACCGGCCATTCCCCAAACACCGTCCAGCCCCAGAACAAGGCAAAGACCAACAGGATGTATTCGAACGGGGCGACAACCGCAGCACTGGCCAGACGGTAGGCTTGGCTCATCGTGTATCCGACAACAGCGGACAGTACGCCCAACGCCAGCATGACCCACAAATCCTGGAATTGCGGCCAGACCCATGCGCGCAACAGGAACCGCATGCTGTCATTGCTGTCCGGTGTCACAAAACGACCATCCCCCGCGACGAGGTAGAACCCGCTCGACACCACGATGAACGCCAGTTGCAGTTTAATTGCCAGCGCCGAAGCACGGGTGGCACGGCCCAGCTTGCGGGTCAGCACGGACATCCCCGCATAGCCCGCTGCCGCCAGCAGAGGCAGCACAGCGACCCACCCCACAGAATCAGTGCCGCCGCGCAATTGCGGCCACAGCATCAACAGAACGCCCGCAAATCCAACAACAACAGCCATCATCCGGCGTGGCCCCACCGGTTCACCCAGCACTGGAATCGACAGTAACGTCACCAGCAAGGGAGCGACAAAATAAAGCGCGTTCGCTGTCGCCAGTGGCATCGCAACGATGGCGGCATAAAAGGCCGAATTGGCAAACACCACGAGAAGCGCGCGCAACAAATGCAGGCCGCTTTGACCTGTCCGCAATAGCGCAAAACCGCCCTCCAGACGCAGCAAAACCAGCGTGATCAAAAGACCGATTACCGTGCGGGCAAAGACGATCTGGTGCAGCGGATAATCCCCGGACAGCGCTTTTACGAACATGTCGTTCAGCGAGATGCAGAACATGCCTGTAATCATACAGAAAATGCCCAATTGGGACGTGGTGATCGGGGGCATGGTCATACTCCCTCCTACACCCAAAAGCTGCTGTTTGTCAGGTGCCAACTGCGCAAGGATAAATCCATACGCCGCAAAGAAAAAAGGGCCCTCGAAGAGGACCCTTTTTCATGCAGCAGTGGCGCGGTTGACGGGGCTCGAACCCGCGACCTCCGGCGTGACAGGCCGGCACTCTAACCAGCTGAGCTACAACCGCCCGCTGCACCCTCCGAAGTTGCCCTCGAAGCGTGGGGTCGTAATATGGGCGGGTGCGCTAGGCGTCAAGCAGCAAATCCAAGCGAAATGCAGAAAAATTTGTGAAGGCGATATTTCTTTGCAAACGAACCGGGATCCCTTGCCCCTCCCCGATTGAAATCATCCAGCATGCACCTTTGAACACACACGGGTTCCTGAACAAATCAGGAAAGCCCGCAGCGCGGGTACTGTTACAAGTATTGAGGATATGGTGGGTCGTGAGAGGCTCGAACTCCCGACATCTTCGGTGTAAACGAAGCGCTCTACCAACTGAGCTAACGACCCGCCGTGGCGACCTCTTAGCGCAAGGTTGCCACCCGCTTCAACCCCTTAATGTCAGCCTTTTTTGCTTACTGTCCTCAAGATGGAAAACAATCCCCTGTCCGCCTTCGATTTCGCGCAATGCGCCGATGGGGCGGCCGGTCAAAATCAGCCGCAGCATCCGCGAGGTGATCCCGTGCGTGACCAAAACGCCAGGGCGTTTCAAACCACGCAGAAAACCCAAGCAACGTTGGTGTAAAGCTGCGAATCCCTCACCCTCAGGGGCCAGTTCATAGAGGTCGAAACCGTCGCGTGCGCCACTTTGGGCGATGACTTCGGCGCGTGATTTGCCTGCCCATTCCCCCAAGCCAATCTCCGTCAGGGCGGAATCGGTCTCAAGCGGCGAGATCAAACCTTGCACCGCAATTTTGGCCGTTTCGAGCGCCCGCCCCTGTGGACTGCTGATCGCAACAAAGCCGTGCAGATTCTGACGCGACAGAATCGCATTCTGTCTACGCGCCTGCGCCAATCCATCCGGTGTAAGCGCCGAATCAAACCGCCCCTGCAATCTGCCCGCCGCATTCCATTCTGTCTGACCGTGGCGCAGGATATAGAGCGGAGGAAATGTGCTCATGCCGCAACTTCCAAAACAGTTTCGATCCCGTTTTCGAGAACATAGATGCACCCTTGCTTGTTGGTCAGCTGGCCTGCCCGCGAAATGCCAATCCCACACACCTCTGCACGCAGCACCTGACCGAGCAACCCATGTGCGACAATCACGCTTGGTACGGTGAGATCAGACAGAAACGCAACGATCCTTTCGTGAAAAGCCGCCAGCCCTTCGCCTCCCTGCGCGGCTTCGTAGATATCCAGCGCGGTGAAGTTTCGGGTTTCCCATTCCGGATGGTCCGCCAGAATATCGGAACGCAAGCGGCCCTGCCATGCGCCTGCATGTATTTCCATCAGGCGTTCATCTGTCTGGAATGGCGCACCGTTCAGGGCAATTCTTGCAGTGTGCAGCGTTCGTCCGAGTGGCGAGACAAAAATTGGGGGCTGATCCGCCAGAATCGGTGCAATCAAACGGGCCTGACGCTGCGCATCGGCAATGCCCTGATCGGTCAGCGGAGAATCCAGTTGGCCTTGCAAGCGGTACGCACGGTTCCATTCTGTCTGTCCATGTCGCAGAAACCAGATCTTGGGATATTCGCGCATGTGCCGCTTTCAGATGTTTCCTGCTGACACAGGGATTCTCGATCCGCAGGGCGATAAACGCGAGCGGACTTGCTCTGTACGAAAGTGACGTCAAACACTGCCCCGTGCAAGAGGCAGTGATCACGCCTAATAGGAGGAGTTCTTAGTAGTCTTCTGCAGGTACGCCCAGCTCGACGGCTTCGCCGCCTTCCGGTGGCAGCGGTTGCCGGATTTTGGCAATGACCATCCGGCCATTTGCCAGCTGTTTTTCACGGCGCACCTTGAGGCGGCCCAGCGGGGGCAAATTAAGTTCGCGATTGTCACGCAAGGCATCGCCAAGAACAGTCAACGCCATTTCAACCACCGGCTTGACGTCTTTCTTTTTCATGCCAGAGCGCATGACAACAATATCGACCAGTTCTTTCTTGCGCATCATCGGGCCGACAATCACGGCCTGTGGCGCGTCCACAACCGTTGGTTCAACCTTTTTGGCTGTGGCGGGTGCGCTGCCATCTATCGCAGACGTTGGTGCCTTGCTCGCTGCTTCCGATGCCTTCTCGGATTTGGACGTGGTGCTGGCGGGCGCTTTGGCCGTCTTCGCCGTACTGCTCGACTTTGTCGATTTACTGGTCTTGGTACTCATGAAAACCTCACTCTTCATTGTTTCTTGTTTGGAAACACATTATCTGCAATTACGCGAAAACACTAGCGTTGCTTGCCTCCCCGGTCGCTTTGCGCAAAGATGGTGCGTTCGTTTTTACTTGGGGGTACATATTATGAAACGTCTAACAACTCTTTCCGTCTCATCCATGATTGCAGCGTTGGTTCTTAGCAATGCGGTCTCTGCCGGTTCTCTTACAGATCCCGTGGTTGAGCCTGCAGTCATTGTCGCAGACGCAACGAGCAGCAGCTCGGGCACAGCATTGGTCGCCGCACTGGCCCTGTTGATGATTGTTCCCCTGCTCGACTGAGGCATAGAGCATCTGATTTCGGGTTATCGACCTAAATACAAAAGCGCCCCGTTTTTCCAACAGGGCGCTTTCATCATTTTATAAAGATGGTCCGCGTTTTAATGCGCAGTTGCACCATCGTTACCCGCTGTTTTTGCCGCAAGTGCTGCCGCAGTGGCCGCATCTTCAGCTTCTTGATCCCACTCAATCGCCACCGGCTCCGAGACAAGGGCATGCTTCAACACTTCGGAGACATGGCTGACCGGAATGATGGTCAGTCCTTCTTTGACGTTGTCGGGAATCTCCGGCAGGTCTTTTTCGTTTTCCTGCGGGATCAGCACAGTGGTTATGCCGCCGCGCAAGGCTGCCAGAAGTTTTTCCTTCAGGCCGCCAATCGGCATTGCGTTACCGCGCAAGGAAACTTCGCCCGTCATCGCAATATCCTTGCGTACAGGGATCTTGGTCAGCACAGACACAATCGACGTGACCATTGCCAGACCGGCAGAAGGACCATCCTTGGGCGTTGCGCCATCCGGCACGTGCACGTGAATATCCAGCGTGTCAAAGACCGGCGGCTTCACCCCGATGCTCGGACTGATCGAACGGACATAGGAACTCGCCGCGTCGATGCTTTCTTTCATCACATCGCCAAGCTTACCGGTGGTCTTCATCCGGCCCTTGCCCGGCAGGCGCAAAGCTTCGATATGCAGCAATTCACCGCCCACGGACGTATAGGCAAGACCGGTTACAACACCAACCTGATGCTCTTGTTCGGCCAGACCGTAGCGATGCTTGCGCACCCCAAGAAACTCATCAAGATTGTCGCCGGTCACGGTAACGCTGTCGGCTTCTTTCTTGATGATCTTGGTCAGGGACTTGCGCGCGACCTTGGCAATCTCACGCTCAAGGTTCCGCACGCCCGCCTCGCGGGTGTAGTACCGGATCATGCCTAAAAGCGCGGAGTCCTCGATCGAGAATTCCTTGGCCTTCAGGCCGTGGTTCTTGATCTGCTTGCTCACCAAATGCTGCTTGGCGATCTCCAGCTTCTCATCCTCGGTATAGCCTGACAGCGGAATGATCTCCATCCGGTCAAGCAATGGACCCGGCATGTTGTAGCTGTTCGACGTAGTCAGGAACATCACGTTCGAGAGGTCATATTCAACCTCAAGATAGTGATCCACAAAGGTGGAGTTCTGTTCCGGATCAAGCACTTCAAGCATCGCAGACGCGGGATCACCACGGAAGTCCTGTCCCATCTTGTCGATCTCGTCGAGCAGGATAAGCGGGTTCGTGGTCTTGGCCTTTTTCAACGCCTGAATGATCTTGCCCGGCATGGAGCCGATGTAAGTCCGGCGGTGACCGCGAATTTCGCTTTCATCACGCACGCCACCCAGCGAGATGCGGATAAACTCGCGTCCCGTTGCCTTGGCGACAGATTTACCAAGCGAGGTTTTACCCACACCCGGAGGACCGACCAGACACATGATCGGGCCTTTCATCTTGGTCGAGCGTTGCTGCACCGCGAGGTATTCGACGATGCGTTCCTTGACCTTCTCCAGACCGTAGTGATCGTTATCCAGCACGGATTGCGCCTTGCCCAGATCTTTCTTCACGCGGGATTTAACGCCCCACGGGATCGACAACATCCAGTCCAGATAGTTGCGCACGACCGTTGCCTCAGCAGACATCGGGCTCATGTTCTTGAGCTTTTTGATCTCTGCGTCAGCCTTTTCCTTGGCCTCTTTGCTCAGTTTGGTTGCTGCGATCTTTTCCTCAAGCTCGACCACTTCGTTCTTGCCGTCTTCGCCATCGCCAAGCTCGGTCTGGATCGCCTTCATCTGTTCGTTGAGGTAATATTCGCGCTGTGTCTTCTCCATCTGGGATTTGACGCGCGTTTTGATCTTTTTCTCGACCTGCAAAACAGACATCTCGCCTTGCATCAGGCCATAGACCTTTTCCAGACGCTCGGAAACGCTCAGCGTCTCAAGCAAGTCCTGCTTTTGCTCAACCTCGATGCCCAGATGACCCGCGACCAGATCAGCCAGACGGGCAGGCTCAACCGCTTCACCCACCGCGGTCAGTGCCTCGTCCGGCACGTTTTTCTTGACCTTGGCATAGCGTTCGAATTCATCCCCGACAGAGCGCAGCAGCGCTTCGGTTGTGGTGGTGTCCCCCGGTATTTCCGTGAGGTATTCTGCACGTGCCTCAAAGAAGTTCTCGTTGTCCACATAATCAGTGATGCGGACCCGCGCTTGCCCCTCGACAAGTACCTTTACGGTGCCATCGGGCAATTTCAGCAGCTGCAGGACATTCGCGAGAACGCCAACTTTGAAGATGCCTTCTGCTTCGGGATCATCCTCGCCGGGGTCAATTTGGCTGGACAGAAGTATTTGTTTGTCGTCTGCCATCACCTCTTCCAAGGCGCGCACAGATTTTTCGCGACCGACAAAAAGCGGCACGATCATGTGAGGGAAGACCACGATATCGCGCAATGGCAATACCGGATATGATGCGTTCAGTGGCTCTAACATGCTCAGTTCCTTATACTAGCAAGACGGTTCCGGTCCCTATTAGGCAACCAATGCCGTCTCCTGTTGTGGACCGATATGTAGGTCCGGTCCGCCTGTTTCAATCCCCGATCTTGCGAGGTTCGCGATATAATCACCCCAGTGGCATCCCGAGGCAACCAGAGTTTTCGCCGAATTTGAATGGATTTTGCCAAGAGGGCTATGTGTCACAAAATAGTTGGCGTAACGTCACCCGAGCGTTCAGAGCGGTTCGATATCACCCTCTGCACGCCCCGCATGGAAGTCTGCCTGCCATTCAGCAAACGTCCCCGTTGCAATCGCGCCGCGCATACCGTCCATAATGTCCTGATAGTACCGCAGATTGTGCCAGGTCAGCAGCATGGACGAAATGATCTCCTGACTGCGAAAGACATGATGCAGATAGGCGCGGGAATAATTCTGGCAGGCCGGACAGCCGCAGTTCTCGTCCAACGGGCGCGGATCATCCTGATGCCGCGCGTTCTTGATGTTTAGCACCCCTTTGCGCGTAAACACCTGCCCCGTGCGTCCTGAACGTGACGGCAGAACGCAATCCATCATATCAACGCCCCGCGCAACGGCACCGACTATGTCGTCCGGCTTGCCCACGCCCATCAGGTAGCGGGGCTTGTCTTCAGGCAATTGATCGGGAGCAAAATCAAGACAGCCAAACATCGCTTCCTGCCCCTCGCCCACGGCCAAACCGCCGATGGCGTAGCCGTCAAATTCAATCTCGCGCAGCGCCTCTGCCGATTGTTTACGCAGATCTTCTTCCAAGCCCCCCTGCTGGATGCCGAACAACGCATGTCCCGGACGATCGCCAAAGGCTTCTTTTGACCTTTTTGCCCACCGCATCGACATTTCCATGCTCGACGCGATCCGGTCGCGATCCGCAGGCAGCGCGGGGCACTCATCAAAACACATCACAATGTCGGAACCAAGCAACGCTTGGATTTCCATTGAGCGTTCCGGCGTAATTTCGTGTTTGGACCCGTCGATATGGCTTTTGAACGTCACGCCGCGTTCTGTCAGTTTGCGTAACGACGACAGACTCATCACCTGAAAGCCGCCCGAATCTGTCAGGATCGGCTTGTCCCAGTTCATAAACCTGTGCAGTCCACCAAGGGATGCAATCCTCTCTGCTGTGGGTCGCAGCATCAGATGATAGGTGTTGCCCAGCAGAATGTCCGCACCCGTTGCCGCCACGCTTTCGGGCATCATTGCCTTAACTGTCGCCGCTGTCCCGACTGGCATAAAGGCGGGCGTGCGAATGTCACCGCGTGTGGTGTGGATCACGCCGCTGCGGGCCTTGCCATCCTGCGCGTGTTTTTCAAAGGTGATACGGGTCATTCAACGGTCCTTTTGTCAGCACCGCACAGGCCCTAAACCACCTGTACAAAACTTGCAATCAAGCGCATTTACACCCACATCTAGTGGACAAATTTTTGAAAAGGATAGCGATCGTGGACATCGAAGCACTGACCTTGAGTATATTGGAAAACAACCTCGCTTGGCTGCTGCTCGCTGTTCTTGTGATCATACTGATCGTCAAATCGGTCAAGATTGTCCCGCAATCCGAACAGCATGTGGTGGAACGCTTTGGCCGCCTGCGTGCGGTGCTTGGGCCTGGTATCAACATGATTGTGCCGTTTATCGACCGGATTGCCCATAAAATCTCGATCCTGGAACGCCAACTGCCCACCGCGTCCCAAGACGCAATCACCCGCGACAACGTGCTGACACAGGTGGATACATCCGTGTTTTACCGCATCACCGAGCCGGAAAAGACTGTCTACCGGATTCGCGATGTGGACTCGGCCATTTCAACCACTGTCGCCGGTATCGTGCGGGCCGAGATCGGCAAGATGGACCTCGACGAAGTGCAAGCCAATCGCAACTCCCTGATCGACACGATCAAGTCAACGGTCGAACAGGCCGTGGATGACTGGGGCATCGAAGTGACCCGCGCCGAAATACTGGACGTGAATCTTGATGCCGCCACCCGCGCCGCCATGATGCAGCAGTTGAACGCCGAACGCGCGCGCCGTGCGCAGGTGACGGAGGCTGAAGGCTCGAAACGGGCGGTAGAACTGGCAGCCGATGCGGAACTCTATGCGTCCGAGCAAACCGCGAAAGCCCGTCGCGTGCTGGCTGACGCCGAAGCCTATGCCACGCAAGTGGTGGCCACGGCCATCAACGAAAACGGGTTGGAAGCTGCGCAGTACCAGATTGCCCTGAAACAGGTCGAGGCCGTTGGCAAAATGAGCAGCGGCGCAGGCAATCAGACAATTGTGGTGCCCGCCGAAGCGCTTGCCGCCTTCGGTGACGCTTTCAAGCTGTTGAAAGGACGCTCGTAATGGCCGACTACTTCACTGTCTGGTGGGTCTGGATCTGTATTGCCCTCGCCTTGGGTGTCATCGAAGTTCTGGCCCCCGGCTTCATCTTTCTGGGCTTTGCCATTGGCGCGTTCATCATGGCCGGTGTGGTGACTTTGATCTCAATCACCAATGTCAACGCCCTGCTCGCTGTATTTGCGATCCTGTCGCTGATCGCATGGATCGCCCTCAAGGCCGCGTTTCGCAAGCAATCCAGCGGTGCACGCATCGTCACCCGCGATATCAACGAAAACTGACCACTTCTTTAGTTGAGGTTAACCGCGGTGCCTGATACCTCGGCAGCCTGTAACAATGAGGTGTGACCCATGGATAATCTGTCTTTCGGCTGGGAAGAATGGATCGCCCTGCCCGAACTGGGTTTGCCTGCGATCAAGGCAAAGGTGGATACCGGTGCGCGCACCTCGGCCCTGCATGCCCATGACATCGAAACTTTCGGCTCCGCGGCGCATCCCAAGGTCCGCTTCAACGTACACCCGATTGCGGGGCGCGATGACATTGTCATCACCTGCTCTGCGCCCTTGGTGGATCGCCGCGAGGTGACATCGTCAAACGGCGAGAGCGAACAACGCTATGTTATTGAAACAAAACTGGAAGTTGGCGGCCAAAGCTGGCCGATCGAGGTCACGCTGACCAATCGCGCCAATCTGACCAGTCGGATGTTGCTGGGCCGTCAGGCGCTGAATGACCACATCACCATCTCGGCCACCGAACGGCGACTGCAACCGGACCTCAGCTATGACGTCTACCATTCAGCCGCCGTGCGCAAAACCGCACCGAAACGCGCATTGCGGATTGCGGTTCTTAGCCGCGAGGACAATTATTCCACCCGCCGTCTGGTCGAGGTGGGCGAAGCACGCGGACATACGGTTGAAGTTATCGACACAACCCGTTGTTATATGGCGATAAACGCAATGGCCCCCGAGGTGCATTACGATGGCAAGCGCCTGCCGCGCTATGATGCCGTGATCCCGCGCATCGGTGCCTCTATCACGCCCTACGGCACCGCCGTTATCCGCCAGTTCGAAACCATCGGCACCTATTGCGTGAACGGGTCCGCAGGGATCACCGCCAGTCGTGACAAGCTGCACGCGCATCAGGTGTTGGCGGGCAAACGTATCTCCATGCCGACCACCGCTTTTGCCGCCTCACCGAAAGATACATCAAACTTGATGGCACTGGTCGGTACCGCCCCCCTGATTGTAAAGCTGCTGGAATCAACCCAAGGCAAAGGCGTTGTACTGGCCGAAACCAAGAAGGCCGCCGAATCCGTGATCGACGCCTTTCGCGGCCTCAAGGCAAACTTTTTGGTGCAGGATTTCGTCAAGGAAGCCGCAGGCGAGGACATCCGCTGTCTGGTGATTGCAGGCAAAGTGGTGGCGGCGATGAAGCGCACTGGCGCAGAGGGCGATTTCCGCTCTAACCTGCATCGCGGCGGCTCTGCCAAAGTGGTGCGCATTTCGAAAGAAGAGCGCGACACCGCCTTGCGTGCGGCGCGCGCTTTTGGTCTGGGCAAAGCGGGGGTGGACCTGCTGCGCTCTGACAGCGGGCCCAAGGTACTTGAGGTCAACTCTTCGCCCGGATTTGAAGGGATCGAGAAAGCGACCGGCAAGGACATCGTTGGCAAGCTTTATGACGAGATCGAAGCACGCGTCAAACCGCAGCCCTCGCGCAAGCGCAAGAGCGGCTGATCAAATCGCGTTTATTGGCACCTTCAACATGGGATTGCCGTCCTTGTCGGTTGGCACCTCGCCGGCCCGCATGTTTACCTGCAAAGACGGAATAATCAGCTTGGGCATATCCAGCTGAGCATCCCTTTCCGTGCGGAACTTGATGAAATCCTCGCGGGTTTTGCCGCCACCGACATGGATATTATCGGCCTTTTGCGCAGCCACCGTGGTCTCCCACTCGATCGCGCGGCCATTGGGTCCGTAGTCGTGGCACATGAACAGACGCATCTCGTCCGGCAGGGCCAGCACCTTCTGAATGCTGTCGTATAACTCGCCCGCATCCCCGCCCGGGAAATCAGCGCGCGCAGAGCCCCCGTCCGGCATAAACAGGGTATCGCCCGCAAAGGCCGCATCGCCAATCACATGCACCATACAGGCAGGCGTATGGCCGGGTGTGAACATCGCAAAGCCCTGCATGTCGCCAATCTGGTAGGTATCCCCGTCCTTGAACAGCGCATCGAACTGCGAACCGTCCCGCTGGAATTCCGTGCCTTCATTGAATATCTTACCGAAGGTCTCCTGAACCACCATGATTTTTTCGCCAACGCCAATTTTGCCCCCCAGCTTTTGCTGGATATAGGGAGCCGCACTCAGGTGGTCGGCGTGCACATGGGTTTCGATGATCCAGTCCAGCGTCAATCCACGTTGCGTGATCTCGGTGATCAGTGCATCTGCGTGATCATAAGTGATCCGCCCTGCCGCGTAATCAATGTCCATCACGCTATCAATGATCGCGCAATGCTTGGTGTTCGGGTCCGCTACGATGTAGCTGATGGTATTGGTGGCCTCGTCAAAATGGGCAGACACCTCTGGTTTGACGGACATATCAACGGGGTAGTTCAACTGGCTTCCTCCTCAGATTCAAATTCGGGCGGCCGATCCACGGTTCAACATAGACTGCAGGGCTTTTGCGGCAATGATACCGACCAGCAGAGCCACCACAAATATGATGACCTCGCTGCGTCCCGTCCCGAGTGCCGGCAAAGCGCCGCCGGGACAGAAACCCGCAATACCCCAACCAACACCAAAGACCGCTGAACCACCAATCAACGGCAGATCAAGGTCACGGCGTGTCGGCAGTTGGAAGGTCTCGGACAGTGTCGGCGCAGGGCGCTTCAGCACAAAGCGGTATCCGATAAAGGTGACGATCAACGCCCCCCCCATCACAAACGCAAGGCTGGGATCCCAGTTCCCCGCAACGTCGAAGAAATTCAACACTTTGGCGGGGTTTGCCATGCCCGAAATCGAGATTCCAACGCCAAAGACAAGGCCAATCAGGTAACAAATCAACAAGCGCATATCAGGCCCCCAATACATGGCGGATCACATACACTGTGATCCCGGTGGTTAACATAAAGGTCAATGTTGCGACAATGGAACGGGGCGACAACCGAGCCATGCCGCAAACGCCGTGACCCGAGGTGCACCCCGCGCCGTAAGTGACGCCAATGCCGACAATCACACCACCGATGACCAGCATCGACGTCGAGACCGGCACTTGCACGGCCGGAAACTGTCCCGTGATCAACATCACAAGCAATGGCCCGCTGATCATGCCCAGAATAACGGCGGCACGCCACAGCCAGTCCGCCTTGTTCGTCGGAAAGATGACCCCTGCCAGAATGCCGGTCGCACCCATGATGCGCCCCATCGTGGCCATCAGCAAAACGGAGGCGGCACCGATCAGGATACCGCCGCCAAGCGATTGAAACGGTGTAAATGCTGTTTCCATCATCAAAGCTCGCAAGTCTGGATGCCAAGGATACGATACAGCGGGCAGAACTTCATCGCTGACGTGCCAACCATCACCAACCCGAGGATGACCGAAATAACGGTCGCAGGGCCGGAGGCAAACAGCGCCATGCCACTGACAAAGGGAGCCGCCAGCAGCACCAGCCCGAGGATCAAGCGCAGCATGCGGTCGATTTTACCAACATTCGCAGTCATTTTCAGTCTCCTTCAAGAACTGCATCCAATATAGCATCACGTGTCGCGGCCTTCAGTGACATTGTCACCAACTTTGCAATTCTTTCATGTGTTATGATCTGCAAGCCGCTCCAGATCTGCCCTGCCCGTCAGATTGATCCGCCCGCGCTCCTGTTCAATCCATCCACGGCGGTGGAATTCCTGCAACTGGCGTGAAACAACTTCACGGGCGGTCCCCAACTCCACAGACAGCTTCTGGTGGGTGGTTGCGACCACGTCTGCACCATCCGCAAGCTGGATCAACTTGTCCGCCAGCCGGACGTCCAGGCGTTGAAAAGCAACTTCGTCAATCATCAGGAACAGATCGGTAATCCGCTTTGAAAAGGCCGCAAACACGAAGTCTCGAAATGACTTCGACTGGGCGACCAGTTGATCAAAAACATCGCGCGGCACCGCAGCGGCCTGCACCGGTGTTTCAGCAATCCCTTCTGCCGAGTAATCCTTATATGCAAGCAGGCAAGCCGTTGTCAGCACACAGCTCTGACCTGCATGTATCCGGTAGAGGACAATCTCGTGCCCGGTATCGGATACCTGCTGCACCCGCACGGTGCCATCCAGCAAGAACAACATGTTTTCCGGTGATTTCCCCGGCCCAAAGACCATTGTATTTTTTGGCATCTCGATAATCGCACTGCGGGTCAGCAACAGCTGCTTCACATCCCCCTCCAGTTGCGACAATCCCGGAAAGCGTTCCACCCATGCGTCAGTGTTCGTCATTTGCGCGCCCCTTGTGATCTCGTTTCAACCTTTGACAGGTTTCGGTTTCAGTATCCCATGCAATTCACCCCATCCACAATGCACCTCTGGACGGGGACACCTGCAAACCCTATATAAATGCTAAGAAATAAAACGAGGCTCTCATGACTGATCAGACACAACCGATGGAAGGCACACCGCTGATTGCGCCCTCCTCTACAGATCATCCACTCTACGAGAACGTGGTTGAGGCATGTCGTTCTGTCTATGACCCTGAAATTCCAGTGAATATCTATGAGCTGGGTTTGATCTATACGATCGATATTTCCGATGATAACGCGGTGGATATCAAAATGTCGCTAACGGCCCCCGGCTGTCCCGTGGCAGGTGAAATGCCGGGCTGGGTGGCGGATGCGGTTGAACCACTGCCCGGCGTCAAACAAGTGAACGTAGAGTTGGTGTGGGAGCCGCCTTGGGGCATGGATATGATGTCTGACGAGGCGCGCCTTGAACTGGGCTTTATGTAACGCGCCCTTGAGAAGTCAGGCAGGCTTGCCTATTTTGGACGTAACAGGAGACCAGATATGTTCGGCATTCCCGGCAAACAAGCCGTCACCATCACGCCCAAAGCAAGTGCGCAGATCACCAAACTCATGGCCTCTGCAGGCCACGCTGGCTTGCGCATCGGCATCAAGAAGGGTGGCTGCGCGGGCATGGAATACACCATGGAATACGTGGATGAGGCAGATCCCAATGACGAGGTTGTCGAGCAAGACGGTGCCCGCGTGATGATCGCCCCGATGGCACAGATGTTCCTTTTCGGAACCGAAATCGACTACGAAACGTCGCTGCTTGAATCCGGTTTCAAGTTCAATAACCCCAACGTGACCGAAGCCTGCGGCTGCGGTGAATCGATTAAATTTGATGACGCCCTGAGCGCCAAGTGAGCCTGAGTGCGGCCGATATCAACTTTGCGACAGAATTGTTCAATAACATTCCCGACCTAACCACCCGCAAGATGTTCGGCGGTCTCGGCATTTATTCGGACGGCGTGATCTTTGCCTTGATGAAATCTGACACGCAGATGTTGCTCAAAGCGCAAGACCCTGAATTCGAGGCGAAACTCACGGCAATGGGGTCCGAAAAATGGACTTACCCTCGCAAAAACGGTGGCATTTCGTCTATGCCGTATTGGACTCTGCCTGATAGCGCACTGGATGATCCGGACCTCGCAAACGTTCTGGCCCGCGAAGCGCTTGCGCTGCAGCGTTAGATTTGTTTCTTTTGCAAATGCACGTAGGTCTCATCGTAACGTGCCGTTAAATGATCCCCTGCAAGCTCAACCCGCCCTGATCCTTCCGGTGCCACATTTGTCTCATAGGCCGGATTGAAAAACAGCGGCACTGAAATCCGCTCTTCCAGCCCGCCAACAACGCGGTGCGGTGTTGCCGTGATCAAGCGGTCACTCCAGGTTTCCATCATCTCGCCGAAGTTGATGATGAATTCGCCCGGTTCCGCACTTAGCGGCATCCATCCGCCACCCCGCTTGCGCACCTCAAGTCCGGGCGATCCATCCGTTGCCAACAGCGTCAGGCAGCCATAATCCGTGTGGGTCGCAATGCCAAAATCACGGGCCCCCGCCCAGTCGGGCCGTGCCGGATAATAATTGCCGCGCAGCAATGCCATCGGCGCATCAAACGCCCCCTCAAAAACATCTGCGCGCAAGGCCACACTTGCCGCCACACCGCGCAAAACCTCCATTGCAACATCACAAGCATCTACATAATAGGCGCTGATTACATCGCGGAAATCGCTTGGCTCATCTGGCCAGACATTTGCTGCGTAAAACCGGTTGCTCAACCGTGGATCACCTTCTGGCAGGGTCAGACCACAATCGAAAAATTGCTTGTAGTCAGGGTTTGCATCTGGATCGACCTGTTCAGAACCGGCAGCGCCCCACCCCCTGTTTGACCCGGTTTTTGCCATATCGACCCGTGCCTTTTGCGCCTCGGGCAATTTGAAAAACGCGCGGTATGTTTCGATCACGCGGTGCACACGCTCTGCGCTAAGCTGTGTGTTGTGAACTGTCGCAAATCCGATGTCAGTTGCCGCCGTCTTCATCGCGGCCAAAGCTGCCGGATCTCGCGCTGTCAGGGCAGACAAATCAATTCGGGGAATCATGCACACATCCTTTTCCAGTCGTGCCGATCCTCTACCATCTTGGCGAGACTTGTCGAACCCTTGCCACGTTGCCATGTGCATGCGCGGGTGCTACGACCTTGCGACACCGCAGATCAAGGAACGCCCATGCGCCGCAAAATCGCCGCCGGAAACTGGAAAATGAACGGGACAAGTACCGCCCTTGGTGAACTTGTCGCACTATCCAAAGCCCTGCCCTTGAATGCCCCTGAAGTCGTCATCTGCCCACCAGCCCCCCTGCTGTTTCGTGCAACGGAAGCAGCACCGGAAGGTGTCCGTATCGGCGCGCAGGATTGCCATATGCAAGCTTCGGGTGCCTTTACCGGTGATATCTCTGCCGAGATGATCGCGGATACCGGCGCAGGTTTTGTCATCATTGGCCATTCAGAACGCCGTGCGGCACATGAAGAATCAAATGCAGATGTACGTGCAAAAGCGCGGTCTGCATGGGCTGCGGGCCTCACACCGATCCTGTGCATCGGCGAGGCGCTGGATGACCGCGAGGCGAACAATACACTCGACATCATCGGAGGCCAGCTTGCAGGGTCTCTGCCCGATGGTGTGACCAAAACAAATACCATCATCGCCTACGAGCCGATCTGGGCCATTGGCACCGGAAAAATCCCGACACTGGAGCAAATCATCGAAGTACATGATTTCATCCGTACCCGCCTGATCGCCCGCTTTGGCAAAGACATCGGTGACGCCATTCCGCTACTTTACGGCGGTTCAGTCAAACCCGACAACGCTGCCATGATCTTTGAGGCGGAAAACGTCGCCGGTGCCCTTGTCGGAGGGGCATCGCTCAAAGCGGATGATTTCGCCCCGATCATCGCGGCCCTCGCTGCATCCTGATCTCCTTTTGGCCGAAAATACCGGAGAGCAGCAGGCACACCGGGCGACATCCCACGTGGAAAGCCGCCCGATAGCCTATTTCGTGATGATCTCTGGCCCCATCATCATCGTTGGTAACCATGTGCTGAGGAATGGAATGTAAGTCACCATAATCAGGAAAACGAACAGCACAGCAAGGAACGGCAGCGCCGCCCTGACGACATTCATCATCGGCATATTCGCCACGCCCGACGTCACAAACAAATTTAGTCCAACAGGCGGCGTGATCATCCCGATTTCCATGTTCACCACCATGATGATGCCAAGGTGAATCGGATCAATGCCCAGCTCGATCGCAATCGGAAACACCAAGGGTGCAACGATCACCAACAGGCCAGAAGGTTCCATGAACTGCCCGCCGATCAGCAGAATCACGTTCACAATCACAAGGAACATGATCGGGCCAAAACCGGCATTCAGCATGGCCGCTGAAATCTGCTGCGGGATTTGTTCATCGGTTAAAACATGTTTCAGGATCAGCGCATTGGCGATGATGAACATCAACGTTACCGTCAGCTTGCCCGCTTCAAACAATGTATCACGGGTGTCGCGGTGAAAGAAGACGGTGATCAACGCCATCGGCTTTTTCATCAGGGAAATATTCTGCCCGTCGCCCGACACATGTAGCGGGCCCATATCGCGGTAAACAAAAGAAGCGATGAAAAACGCATAGACTGCCGCAACCGCCGCCGCTTCTGTGGGGGTGAAGATACCGCCGTAAATGCCACCCAGAATGATCACGATCAGGAACAGACCCCAGCCCGCTTCAATACCGGACCGGCGCACTTCGCCCCAGCCCTGCCAGTCGCCCTTGGGCAGATCGCGCACCTTGGCGATAATGTAGATCGTCAGCATTAGCATAAAGCCCGCCAATAGCCCGGGAATAACCCCTGCGAGGAACATCCGCCCGACAGAGACATCCGTGGCTGACGCATAAACCACCATCACGATTGAAGGAGGGATCAGAATGCCCAGTGTCCCTGCCACAGCGATCACACCTGCGGCAAAGTCCTTGGTATAACCCACTTCGCGCATGCCCACGATCACGATAGAGCCGATGGCGACAACCGTAGCTGGGGAAGAGCCGCTGAGGGCGGCAAAGAGCATACAGGCAAAGACACCCGCAATCGCCAGACCGCCGGGCAAATGCCCGACCAGCGCAATTGAAAACCGGATAATCCGCCGCGCAACGCCGCCCGTCGACATGAATGAAGACGCAAGGATAAAGAACGGGATTGCCAGCAGTGTATAATGCCCTGCCATGGCCTGAAAAAACGTCTGGGCAATGGACGCCATCGAGGTATCTGACAGTGCCATCAAAAAGACGATCGACGACAGACCCAGCGAAATTGCGATCGGCACGCCAATAAGCATCAGCCCGACAACCATCGAGAATAGAATAATGACTTCCATGGCTTAACGCTCCGCGTTCATATGTTTGACGTCTTCAATCGCATCTTCGACTTCGTGGCTGACGATGAGCGTCTTTTGTCTGCCTTGAACGACCCTAATCAGCGCCTGTACAAATCGCAGCAACAGCAGCGCCGCACCAAAAGGCAGGATCGCGTATGGAATGAAGCGCGGGAGTTTCTCGTAGGCTTCGCCTTCGTTCATGATAGGCTCGATAAAGCGCAGCCATTCGGGAATTGGCGTGTCGATCACCTCGTACCACGCCTGATCACGAGAGTTTTCAAACCCGGTCGGGAACCAGCGGCCAGAGGTCGCGTCAAGCCCTGCAAAAGGCGCCCAGTAATCCCAGGAACCTTTTAGAACCAATCCTGCATAGATCACGCAGAACACCGCAGCCAGAACAGCCAACACCTTTCGCGGCCCCTCGCTGAACAGGTTGATCACAGCGTCTACACCCAGATGGGCCGTGACCTTGACCGCGTAGGACATGCCAAACAGCACCAGCCACGCAAACAGGAACGTCACCATCTCGAGACCCCAGATGATCCCGGTGTTGAATCCGTAGCGCAGTACGACATTGATAAACGTCAGGATCGTCATCAGCCCAAGAATGATGGCAATCGCCGTTTCTTCTATCTCGCTGACAATACGCGACAGGCGGCTTTGATCTGTGGTGGCATGGCTCATGGTCTCTCCCCCCAAATGATGCGAACGGTCAGACAAGTGTTGCGGCCAGCCCGATGTGGCTGGCCGCTGAAACGCCTTAGTGCTTGGCGTTGATCGCCTGTGCAGCGTCAATGTTTTCCTGACCGACGTCCTCAAGGAATTCAGTCCAGACCGGTTTCATCACCGACACCCACTCTTCACGCTGTTCCGCATTCAACTCGCGCACGACACCACCGGCATCAATGATCGCCTGCTTGGCTTCGGCGTTCACCCGTGTGGACTCAGAGTTGCGCGCTTCGGTCACTTCGGCCACGATGGTCATCAACTGGTCACGCACATCCGCATCCAGCGAGTCGAGCCAATCTACTGACGTTACCAGCATGTAGTCGATAATGCCGTGGTTGGTTTCGGTCACGCCGTCCTGCACTTCGAAGAACTTGCGGCCATAGATGTTGGACCATGTGTTTTCCTGCCCGTCCACAACGCCTGTTTGCAGCGCGCCGTAAACTTCGGAAAAGGCCATCGGCTGTGGTGAACCACCCATTGCCGCCATTTGCGCTTTCAACACGTCAGAGTTCTGGACACGGAATTTGAGACCAGAGGCATCGGACGGTGACAGCAGGGGTTTGTTGGCTGACATCTGCTTCATCCCGTTGTGCCAGAAAGCCAGCCCCAGCAGGCCGCGACGCGTCATGCTTTCTTTCATTGCCTGACCCGTTTCCGAATTCTGGAACTCGTCAACTGCGTTGATGTTCTTGAACATGAACGGCAGATCAAAAATGCGGAACTGCTTGGTGAACTGCTCGAACTTGGAGAGCGACGGTGCCGCCATTTGCACATCGCCTTGCAGCAATGCCTCTAGCACCTGATCGTCATTATAAAGCGTAGAGTTCGGGAAAACTTCCATACAAGCTTTGCCGTTCATCTCGTCGTTGACGCGCTGTTCCAGCAATGAGGCAGCGATGCCTTTGGGGTGTTTGTCGGTGTTGGTCACGTGGCTCAGCTTGATCACGATCTCGCCGTCATCACATGCGGCGGCAACTGCGCCCGCGGATACGGTCATTGCCAATACGGCCATTGTCAGAAATTTCATGGTGTTTCCTCCCAAGGAACTAGAATCGGTGTTGGCAGAGATTCCCCTGCGGTAACGTTATGAGACTACGCAAATCCAACGCTCACAAGGATGTGTTCGGGTCGTGCTCTTGAAACGAGTTTCAAGAAACAATTTCTTATACTTACGAAGCAGCCCTAAACTGAAACCAACATCCTGAGACAGCATGTTGTGCGAAATCCCGCACACCCCTGACCGTCGTTGTGCGGAAATCCGCACAGCATCAGGGACGGAAATCCTCCGCGCGAATGCCATACCGGGCCAGTTTGTCATAGAATGTCTTGCGCGGCAGCTTTAGCGCCACAGCCGCCGCAGATGCCTGCCCCTCTGCGCGGCGCAATGCAGCTTCAAGCAAGGATTGTTCAATCACTGACAATTGTTCAGCCAAGCCAAGTGCGGCGTCCGGCACCACATCTTCGGGCAAATTCATTACAAACCGCATAGCCACCGACATGAGGGAGCGCGCATTGCCCGGCCATTCCCGCGCCATCAGATTCGCAACCATCTCTGCCGAGACTTCCGGCGCGTGCAACCCTGCCTGCTCTGCCGCCTGCGCCACGTAACGGCGAAACATTTCGGGAATATCCTCCGGACGCTCGGCCAAAGACGGCACCCGTGCGGACAAGGCTTCGAGACGATAATAGAGGTCGGCATTCAACCGCCCTGCTTGCATTTCCACCGCAGGATCACGGGTATTGCCAGCAATCAGGCACACGCCTTTGTGCGCCTCGCTTAACGTCAGTTGCAATTGTGCAGGCAACTGGGAGATTTCGTCGATGAACAGACTGCCGCCATCAGCCTCTTGTAAGGCCTGTTCCAATTCCGGTTGCGTCATGCCGGTCGCCGCTCGTTTGACAAATGCGGCCTTTGAACGTGCGGAGCTGAGGTGGATTACTTCTGCCACCTTCGAAATACCGGATCCCGGTGCCCCGTTGACCAAGGCATCCCCCTCGGCCTGCGCAACCAGACGCACCTGACGGCGCAGGGCTTCGGCCAATTCGGAGGTGCCAAAAATCATTCGCGATGCGGGATCACCTGTCTCGACCAGATGGCGCAGGCGGCGGTTGTCTATCACCATTGAACGGGTGCGCAAGGCGCGTTGCAGCACCGCAATCAGATCATCCGGTGCACAGGGTTTTTCGAGAAAACCGAACGCCCCCTTACCCATCGCCGCCACGGCCATCGGAATATCACCCTCGCCCGTCAGCAAGATCACCGGCAGATCGGGATCCTGTGCGCGGGCATAATCCAGCAGATGAAATCCGTCCCGTCCCGGCATCCGGATATCCGACAGGATCACGCCTTCGAACCCGGCCGAGATGTGATCTTTGGCCACCACAAAAGACCCCGCCGTGATCGCCGTGAGGTCTGCTAATTCCAGCGTTTGGGCCAATGCCTCGCGCACGGCCGCGTCATCATCGACCAACAACACCGCGCCACTCATGCCACTGCCTCCTGTGCAACACTCGGCTCAAGCGTGACGATGAACACTGCCCCGCCCTCGGGGCGGTTATTGCCTCTGATTTGGCCACCAAAGCTTTGTACAATGCCATAGCTGATCGACAGGCCAAGCCCCATACCGCCTGTCTCGCCCACTTCTTTGGTGGTATAAAACGGATCAAAAACCTTGTCAGGAATTTCAATGCCCGGCCCTGTGTCGCTAAAATGCACGGTAACGGGATCCGCCGCTTCAATCCTGATGTGCAGCACTTTTTTATCCCGTCCGGCCATTGCGTCGACTGCATTGGTGATCAAATTGACAAAAACCTGCCCAAGCCGCACCTCGCCACCGCGCACCCAGACGTCTTTAACGTCGCTTTCCCATTCCAGACGCACACCTGCCGCCTCGCGCTGGCTGCGCGTCAATTCCAATGCTGTTTCAAGCACGGCACTAATTTCGACGCTTCCTTGCGGGATATTTTCCTGCCGTGCAAAGGCCCGTAAATTCTGGATGATACGTGCCATACGCTGCGCAAGTTGGGAAATACGTGTCAGGTTCTCGCGCGCCCGCTCGGGCTTGTCACGCTCCATGAACAACAAACCGTTCTCGGCAAAGGACCGGATCGCCATCAGTGGCTGGTTCAACTCGTGGCTGATGCCCGCTGACATCTGCCCCAAAGCACTCAGCTTGCCCGCCTGCACCAGATCATCCTGCGCCCGTCTGAGAGCGGCCTGCGCCTCTTCCCGTTCAGTGGCCTCTGCGATCAGTTTCGCATTGGTCTCACGCAGGGCCACGGTGCGCTGAGCCACCCGCGCTTCAAGCTGCACATTTGCCGCCGCCAGCGTGCGCCGTCGCTCTGACGCCAGAAACAACAAAGAGCCAAACGCCAGACATAACGCCGCAACAGCAGCCGCTTGCGCAAAGGCCAAGGCGCGGGTTTGCGACACATCCAACAGCACTTCGCCCGTCATCCCGATCACCGGCAGACCTTGCGTCAGATGCAGCGCTTCGCCGGGCAGATAAGGCCCCCAGCCCAGTTGCCAGATTTCATGCGGCCCGATCATATGCGCAGAGAATGAAGGCGCTTGGCCACGCGGCGGGATCAACCCTGCGGTGGCTTCGGGACGCCGCCAGAACAACAGTTCGGAACGGTTGGAGATATAGACCTCTCCCCCCGCATCCGTGAAGAACGCCGCCGGATTGGTGCCGCGCCAGTTGTAGTCAATGCCGTTCAGGTCCGTGATCACCACCACCGCGCCCTGCACGCGCCCCGTTGCCCCAAATACCGGTGCGGCATGATAAAATGCACGTTTGGTCAATGGCTCTGCCGGACCGTGCCCCCAGCCCAAGGCCCCCCGCAGAGCCCGTTTTACATGTGCGTAATCGCGCAAATCCGCCGGCGCATTGCCAGAAGCCGAGGCCCGCACCGCGCCCACCGCGCCCAGCACCAAGACATCCAGCGCCGCCGTCTTGTCCGCCACATCGCGCAGTAAGTCCGTCACGCCGTCAGACTGCGCCCTTTGTGCCGCCTTCTCAACCAGCGGATGATCCGACATCAACACGGCCAGATCGCGATACCGCTGTAGCTGCCCGACCAGGCGATCTCCGGCCAGCGCCAGATCAGCAGCGCCGCGTGCCGCAAGCTGGTCCAGACCCTGATGATAGGCATAGCGCCACACGCCACCTGCAAGGACCAGAACAATCCCCAGAAAAGCGCACACCACGCTCAGTCTATGACGCAACCCTTTGCTCATAGCCACAGATTGCACAACGCCCCTTGTATTGACCAGCCCCGCACGGTTTGCATGGTGGCATGTATATCCTGAACCTTTCCCCGCTTAACCCCGCCTTTGTCCAAGACCCCTACACCGCCTATGATGCCGCCCGCACGGCTGGCCCCGTTGTCTATTGGCAAGACTACGGCATGTTGGCCGCTTTTGACGCGACAACGGTTCAGGCCTTGCTGCGTGACAGGCGGCTTGGTCGGGCAAAACCGACCCACCTTGTCACGCCGCCACCTGCGCATCTGACCAACTGGGCAGCGGTGGAGGCCAATTCCATGTTGGACATGGAGCCGCCACGCCACACGCGCTTGCGCTCTTTGGTGTTGCGTGCCTTCACGTCGCGGCGCATCGCCAACCTGCGGCCCGATATCGAGGCTGTAACGGCCCAACTACTGACCGACCTGCCAGAAACCCCTTTTGATCTGATCCCCACTTTTTGCACACAACTGCCCGTGCGCATCATTGCCCGCCTGTTGGGTGTCCCTGAAGGAATGTCCGGTGATCTGCTGCGCTGGTCCAATGCGATGGTTGCGATGTATCAAGCGGGCCGCACCCGCGACATTGAAGATGCCGCTGAACAAGCAAGCCTCGAGTTCACTGCCTTTCTGCACGGCTACATCAACAAACGCCGCAACGATCCGCGGGATGATCTGATCTCTGAGTTGATCGCCGCAGAAGAAGACGGTGAAAAACTCAACACGCAAGAGCTAATCGGCACCTGTATCCTGCTTCTCAACGCGGGTCATGAAGCCACGGTGCATAGCATCGGCAACGCTGTAAAATGCCTGCTGGAACACGAAACGCCACCCGAGGCGCTTGCGCCTGCACAGATTGGCGCAACCGTTGAAGAACTGCTGCGCTATGATCCGCCGCTGCACATGTTTACCCGATTTGCCTACGAAGACATCGACCTGGGTGCTGTGACCCTCAAGCAAGACGAGGAAATCGCATTGATCCTCGGAGCTGCGGGTCGTGACCCTGCGCTGCACAACGCCCCGCATGTGTTCAATCCGCAGCGACCGGCCAAACCACACGCCGCCTTTGGGGGTGGATTGCACTTCTGCGTTGGTGCCCCACTTGCGCGGCTGGAGTTGCAAATCGCCCTGCCCACGCTCTTTGCCCATATGCCTAACATGAAGTTGAGCGCGCATCCCCGCTACGCCATGTCCTACCATTTTCGCAAACTCGAAACGCTGTTGATTGATCCCGCGCATTAAGCAGGATCTGAGGCGGCGCAGACGTACAAGCACGGTCAAAAACTGGCTACCAAACCCGCCCCAAACAGCGCGACCTTTACAACGGCAGCGCCACCGTGGATTTGATTTCTTCCATCGACAAAAGTGCTGTGACGTTGAAAACCCGCACCTCCGAAATCAGCGCCTGATAGAAAACATCATAAGCACGCGCGTTTGCCACCCGCACTTTGAGGATATAGTCGATATCCCCTGCCAAACGATGCGCTTCTTGCACTTCGGGGCGGTCATGCAACGCCTTCAAGAATGCCGCTTGCCATGCCGCTTCGTGCTCCGAAGTGCGGATCAGGACAAAGAAGCAAGCCTCAAAACCTAGCGCCTCCGCATCCAGCATCACGGTTTGCTGGCCGATAACGCCTGCCTCTTTCAGTTTGCGTATGCGATTCCAAACTGGCGTCTTGGAGGACCCCACTTGTCTGGCAATATCATCCAGAGACTGGCTGGCATCGCGTTGAAGCTCTGCCAGAATTTTCCGATCCGTCTCGTCTATTCGAACGCTCATTCCGATTTCCCTTCTGTTTGAGGTCACTTGTTCCCGTTCTGACCAGAGGTGGAACACATGTCCTTATTGCGTCAGCTATCTGGCGCATTATCGGGAAAATTTCCTATATACAAGGAAGAGAAACACAACAGCAGGCCAAACAAATGGATCACTTCCCAATCTTCCTTGCCACATCAGGCCAACGCATCGTGTTGTCCGGTGGTGGTGATGCAGCCTTGGCCAAATTGCGGCTGTTGCTCAAGACCACTGCAAAAATCAGCGTCTTCACAGCCGCCCCAGCGCCTGAAATTGAAAATTGGGCGGCGGCAGGCAAGCTGAAGCTGACCCGCCGCGCGTTGTCTCATGGTGATGTTCTGTGCGCCGCCCTGTTTTATGCAGCAGACGAGGACGCAACCGAGGACAAACGCACCGCCGCAATTGCACGAGCGGAAGGCGCTTTGGTCAACATCGTCGACAATCTTGCCGACAGTGCGTTTATCACGCCTGCCATCGTGGACCGCGATCCCGTCACCATCGCCATTGGCACCGAAGGCGCGGCCCCCGTGCTGGCCCGCGCGATCAAGGCTGATCTCGAAGAACGCCTGCCTGCAAGCCTTGGTACGCTTGCCCGGATCGGCAAGGGCTTTCGCAAGGTTGCAGAAAGCCTGCCCTTTGGCCGCGCACGGCGCGATTTCTGGCGTGATTACTATTTCAACGCCGGTCCCAAGGCGGTGCAAGGTGGTGAAACCCGCGTAAACGAGACCCTAGACGTACTTCTGAACGACCATCTCGACAAAACCGCCCGCGCTGGCCATGTCGCCTTTGTTGGTGGTGGACCGGGTGATCCCGAATTGCTGACCCTCAAGGCGCGCCGCGCACTGGATGAAGCTGATGTCGTGATTTACGATCGATTGATTTCTCCTGAAATACTTGAACTTGCGCGCCGTGAAGCGACCTTGATCGACGTGGGCAAAGAGGGCTTTGGTCCCTCTACATCTCAGGACACCATCAATAATCTACTGGTTGAGCATGCGCTAAAGGGCGCGCAGGTTGTGCGGCTTAAGTCCGGCGATGCCACCATCTTTGGCCGCCTTGACGAAGAGATCGACGCGGTCGACGCGCACCAGATCGGCTGGCACATCGTCCCCGGGATCACTTCGGCCTCTGCTGCGGTTGCCACCATCGGTCAAAGCCTGACGCGGCGGGGCCGTAACGCCTCTGTCCGCTTTCTTACAGGCCACGACATGCAGGGGTTCGCCGATCATGACTGGGCACATCTGGCACGTCCGAATGAAGTCGCCGCAATCTATATGGGCAAGAAATCAGCCCGTTTTGTGCAAGGCCGTCTGTTGATGCATGGCGCGGATCGCAGCACCCCTGTCACGCTGATCGAAAACGCTTCGCGCACCAATCAGCGCGTGCTTGAGACAACGCTAAACCACATGGCCGATGATATCGCACAAGCCGATCTGTCCGGACCCGCCCTGACGTTCTATGGCCTTGCCCCCCGCGCCGCCGCAATTGCCGCAACCGACATCCAACTGGAGGAGATGGCATAATGCCCAAACCTTTTACACCCAAAGTCATCACCGCAAACGCACTTCTTGAGGGCGATGTTATCTATCAGACCCTCACAGGATGGTCGCGCAGCTTGCAAGATGCCGAAGTCCTGACGGACGAAGCCCATGCAGATCTGCGCATGATCGAGGCAGAAGCCCAAGCGGATGCGGTTGTCGGTGTTTATCTGGCGGATGTCATCATGGATGGCGATGTTCCGACACCCACGCATTTTCGCGAGGATTTTCGCGCCACAGGCCCCTCCAACTACGCACATGGCAAACAAGAACTGCGCAAACAGGAGCACATCTGATGTATCACTACACCGATTTCGACGATGCCTTTCTCAAATCCCGTAACGCCCAGTTCCGCGCTCAGGTAGAGCGCCGGATTGACGGTTCATTGACCGAGGACGAGTTCAAGCCCCTGCGCCTGATGAACGGCCTGTACCTGCAATTGCACGCCTACATGCTGCGCGTCGCCATTCCTTACGGCACGCTGAATTCCAGCCAGATGGAAAAGCTCGCCTATATCGCGGACAAATGGGACAAGGGCTACGGCCATTTCACCACCCGCCAGAACATCCAGTACAACTGGCCCGAATTGCGCGATGTGCCGGACATGCTGGATGCGCTGGCCGAAGTGAACATGCACGCCATCCAGACATCGGGCAACACGATCCGCAACGTCACAGCCGACCATTTCGCAGGCGCTGCGGCGGATGAGGTCGCCGATCCGCGCCCTGTGGCGGAACTGATCCGCCAATGGTCCACAGACCATCCGGAGTTCCAGTTCCTGCCGCGCAAGTTCAAGGTTGCCGTCAGCGGGGCCTCAGCTGACCGCGCGGTGATCAAAGCCCATGACATCGGGCTGCAAATCGTGCGCCAAGGCGACGACATCGGCTATAGAGTGATCATCGGCGGTGGCCTTGGCCGCACCCCGATGATCGGCAAGGTACTCTATGACTTTGTCAGCGGCGAAGACCTGCTGCCCACCTTGGAAGCCATCGTCAGCGTCTATAACCTGCTGGGACGGCGCGACAACAAGTACAAAGCACGCATCAAGATCACCGTGCATGAGAACGGAATCGAAGACATCCGCGCCCGTGTTGATGCGCGTTACAATCTCATCCGTGATCAGTTCACCGGCGTTGATCAACAAATGCTTGCAAGGATCGAGGCAGATTTTGTCCGGCCCACATTCCTCAAAGGCGATGAGGCCCCCTATCACAGCGCCTACCAGCACGATCCGTTGTTCCGCTCTTGGGCTGACACCAACCTGTCCGACCACCGCAATCCGGATTACGCGATTG
This sequence comes from uncultured Sulfitobacter sp., assembly GCA_947501805.1. Taxonomy (GTDB): domain Bacteria; phylum Pseudomonadota; class Alphaproteobacteria; order Rhodobacterales; family Rhodobacteraceae; genus Sulfitobacter. The sequence goes on from CANMXJ010000004.1 coordinate 319,680, forward strand.
TATCTATCTCACTGAAAGCCCATGGCAAAACGCCGGGTGATGCAACCTCGCGCCAGATGCGCCTGATGGCACAGCTTGCCAAACGCTATGGCCATGACGAATTACGCATCAGCCACGAACAGAACGTGATCCTACCGCATGTGCACAAAGGCGATCTGCCCTCGGTTTATTATGCGCTAAAGGCCGAAGGGCTGGGCACCGCCAACATCGGCCTGATTTCGGACATCATCGCCTGCCCCGGCATGGACTATTGCGCCTTGGCCACCGCGCGTTCGATCCCGATTGCACAGGAAATTGCCACCCGTTTTGATGAACTGAAGCTGGAACACGACGTCGGCCCGCTCAAGATCAAAATCTCAGGCTGCATCAATGCCTGCGGGCATCACCATGTCGGGCATATCGGTATTCTTGGCCTCGACCGTGCAGGTGTGGAGAATTACCAGATCACGCTGGGCGGTGACGGGACTGAGGATGCGGCCATCGGTGAACGTGCAGGCCCCGGATTTTCGGCAACCGAGATTATTCCGGCGGTGGAACGCCTTGTTCTGGCCTATCTTGACCTGCGTACAGAGCCGTCAGAGACTTTTCTGCAAACCTACCGACGCCTTGGCCTCGCGCCATTCAAGGCAGCACTTTACCCTGAAACGCAGGCCGCAAATGCCGCTTGATGGGCCCGGCACAAAGCCCGCGCCGGATGCGCGGGTTGCACGCCTGAACGTCCAGATGCGCCACCATGCGGCACATGACGTCATGCGCGCCGCGGTGGAAGCAGTACCAAAACTGGCTTTGGTGTCCAGTTTTGGTGCGGAATCCGTGGCGCTGCTGCATCTAGCGTCACGGGTGCGCAAGGATTTACCGATCCTCTTTATTGACACTGAAATGCTATTTTCCGAAACGCTGGCCTATCAGCGCGATGTGGCCGTCAAATTGGGACTGACCAAAATCAAGGTAATCCGCGCCACGGATATCTACAAACACGACCCAAACGGCACCCTGCACCAATCGGACCCCGATGCCTGTTGCGCACTGCGCAAATCCGCCCCTCTGGCGGCAGCCTTGAGCGGATTTGACGGCTGGATCACCGGTCGCAAACGCTTCCAATCCGGCACCCGTGCGCAGTTGCCGCATTTTGAGACAGAAGACCATCAAGACAACATGTCGACGCGTATCAAAGTAAATCCGTTGGCTTTCTGGGCGGCAAGTGACGTTCAGGATTACATCGAAGAGAACAATCTGCCGCGTCACCCACTTGTCGCGCGCGGCTATCCTTCCATTGGCTGCGCCCCCTGCACCTCTCCTGTTGCGAAAGGTGAAGATCCCCGCGCAGGACGTTGGCGTGAAACAACAAAAGACGAATGCGGTATCCACTTTGCAAACGGCAATGCCATCCGCACAGGAGCAAAAACATGACACAACTTATCAATGATTCAGGCTTTGTGGCTGACAATTGGACCCACGGGTTTTGTAATCAGGGGGCAGCGAACGATTGCCGCGCTCTTGATTTGCCATCCGATGCACAGCCCGAAGACGTGGACTTGACAGACGGCCTTGAGATGATCCGCATCGATTTTCCTTCTTCAGCGGATGGTCGCGGGTTCACCATTGCCCGTGCCCTGCGTCTGCGCGGGTATACCGGACGGTTGCGCGCGCACGGTCATGTCATTGCGGATCAATACGCCATGGCGCGCCGTGCGGGCTTTGACGAAGTTGAGGTCACGGATGAAATTGCCGCCCGCCAACCGGCAGCGCAATGGCAGTTCCGCGCAAATTGGCAAGAGCACAACTATCAATCACGATTGCGCTGCGTGCCTGCGGCGTAAGCGCCGATTGCACTCATCCTTTCCCTATTCTAACTATGAGGCCGCGAGGGGCACCCTTCGTGGAAATTTGACATGACTGAGCAATCACCCGTGAATACAGCCGCCGCCAAACCCGTCCCCACCCTGCCTGATGCGCAGACCGTGACTTCTGTTAAGCACTGGACGGACCGGTTATTTTCTTTCCGCGTTACCCGCCCCGTGTCCTTACGCTTCCGCTCGGGGGAATTTGTGATGATTGGCCTGATGGGCGATCCGCATCCTGAGACCGGCAAGCAAAAGCCGCTGCTGCGCGCCTATTCCATCGCCTCGCCCTCTTGGGACGAGGAACTGGAGTTCTATTCGATCAAGGTACAGGACGGGCCGCTCACCTCCAAGCTGCAACATATCCAGCCCGGTGACGAGATCATCCTGCGCCCGAAACCCGTTGGCACCTTGGTGCATGACGCCTTGCTGCCCGGCAAACGTATCTGGTTTTTTGCCACCGGCACAGGCTTTGCGCCCTTTGCATCCTTGCTGCGCGAGCCCGAGACATACGAGAAATTCGACGAAGTTATCGTGACCCACACCTGTCGTGATGTTGCAGAACTGGAGTATGGTCGGCAATTGATCGAAGAGCTTAAGGCTGACGAGATGATGCAAGAGCTGATCGGTGTCGAGAATTTGGAAAAGATCCGCTACTACCCGACAACAACGCGTGAACAAAGCCCAAAGATGGGCCGGATCACCACCCTGCTTGAAGACGGGACAGTGTTTCGTGATCTGGGCATTGACGGGATAAATGTTGAAACCGACCGCGCCATGGTCTGCGGCAGTCTGGAGTTCAACAAGGACATTCTGGCAATCCTCGAAGGGTTCGGCCTTGAGGAAGGGGCGAACTCGGACCCGAAGCATTTTGTGATCGAAAAGGCGTTTGTCGGCTAAAGCCTCGAACTGGATGACGTCCAATTAAAAAGATAAAGGCCGCGCCCGATTTCCCGGACGCGGCCTTTTTTGTTCCTATCGCTGATAGGCTTACATGCCCAACGCTTCACGGACCTTGTCCAACGCCGCTTTCAGCAGCTCAGGATTGTCCTGCGCTGCTTTCAAACCTTTGTTCAAAAGCGTTTTTTGCACAGCACCAAGCTCGGACTCGTCAACCATTGTGGTGACTTTTTCCAAATCAAAACCGTCAACAGTCAGCAGCTGCTCCATCATTGATGGTGTGGCTTCTTCGGCCGTGGTTGCCGCTGCTTCGGTACCCTCTGCAGCCGCCTCAGCGGCCTCGTCGACTGCTGCTTCTGAAGAGTCGGATGTTGTTTGCGTAGCGGCCTCCGCTGCCTCTGTCGCAGCTTCGGTTGTGGCTTCTGCAGCCTCGGTGGCAGTCTCTGTCGCGTCACTGGCGGCATCGGTGACAGCTTCGGCCGCGTCGCTGGCGGTTTCTGTTGTCGCTTCAGCGGCATCTGACGCAGCTTCTGTCACTGCTTCGCCCGCATCGGTCGCAGTCTCGGTCGCGGTTTCAACAGCATCGCTTGCGGCGTCAGTTGTGGCTGTGGCTGCATCAGAGGCGGCTTCACTTACGGCATCCGCTGTTTCATTAACCGTTTCTGTTGTTGCACTGACCGCTTCACTTGCAGCCTGCGCGGCGTCGTCAGTTGTTTCGGTCACTGCTTCTACCGCGTCATTTGCTGTTTCAGTCACTGCATCAACGGCGGTTGTAGCCGCATCCGTTGCCGCTTCAACCGCAGTTGTGGTGGCATCGCTCACTGCTTCGCCTGCATCTGTTGCGGCTTCGGTGACCGCCTCGGCCGTGTCACTTGCGGCTTCGGTTGTGGCGTCAACTGCCGCTGCCGCCGTGTCTGTTGCTGTTTCAACCGCCTCGCCTGCGGCGTCGCTTGCTGCTTCCAGTGCTGCCGGTGCGTTCACGGCTTCAGCCGCTTCGCTCACAACCTCAGTTGGCGTTTTGCCGGAATACAGCAGATAGGCGATACCTGCGATGACCGCCGCAACGATGATCCAAACCAGATTCTTCATGTTCTCTCCTTATTTTCACCAGTTGCCGCGTTCAATTCCGGGCAATCGTGTTCATTAAGGGTCAAATGGGCGGGTCGGCCAAAAGGTGCAAGGGGGAATAATTGACCACAGGCCCCTTTAGGCGAAATTTAGCGTCTTGAAGATAAGCCGCGCAAAAGCTACTTTGCATCTTCAATATACGTGAACAATCAAAGGACGACCAACATCGCTCGCAGACCCCATAATGCGCCGCCCCAACGTGACACAGGCCCGCGCGTCAACGAAAACATCCGCTCAAATGAAATCCGCCTCATCGAGGCCGACGGTGGCAACGGCGGTGTCGTAACCCCCGCGCGTGCCTTGCAACTGGCCGAAGAGGCCGGTCTTGATCTGGTTGAGATTTCGCCAAACGCAAATCCGCCGGTCTGCAAGATCATGGATTTCGGCAAGTTCAAATACGAGACCCAGAAACGCGAGGCCGAGGCCCGCAAGAAGCAAAAGATCATCGAGATTAAAGAGGTCAAGTTCCGTCCGAATACGGATAAGAACGACTACGAAGTCAAGATGCGCAATGTCTTCAAGTTTCTGGAGAACGGCGACAAGGTCAAGATCACCCTGCGTTTTCGTGGCCGCGAGATGGCACACCAGAATCTGGGCCGCGAACTGCTGGAACGTGTGGCAGAAGACACCAAAGAGGCGGGCCGTGTGGAGAACTTTCCCAAGATGGAAGGCCGCCAGATGGTCATGCTGATCGGTCCACTTCCGAAATAACCCGCACCGGCGCAGATGATGCGGACAGCCAAGAAGCCCTCGCAATTCGCGGGGGCTTTTGTTTTTTCCCACATGTTTGCGCAGGGTGCCTGTCCGGCAATCTAACATTAAGACTGCTGTATTACCCTTGGGCGCATGCATAAGGGGCGAGACATGCCATATGACCATCGCATCGTTGTTTTCGTCTTGTTTGTCGGGACAGCTGTTGTGTTCGTTGTGTTCTCCATGCCCGCGCTCACGTCCGGCGGCAATCAAGGCAGTTCCGGTGTCAGCCAGGCGGAATTTGACGCCGTTTTCACGCAGGAACTCGCCTATTGTCGCGCGCAGCCCGACGCCATCAATTGCCGCTGCTTTGCCAACAGGTCCGGCATTATTTTGACCTATAAACAACCCAAAGTGCGGGGGGCCGTTTATGCCGAAAAAAGCGCTTTGGCGCGGGGGCAAGCTGCACAGGGATGTTAACTCGATTGCAAAAGCCACGCCCTTTCAGGCGTGGCTATCCAATGGTACGTCCCAAACCTGATTTTCAGGCAATTGCGGCAACGGCCCGTTTGGTCATCACCCCCACAAGATGCGCGCGATATTCGGCTGTGCCGTGTAAATCGCTGATCATGTCCGCACTGTCGATCTTGAGATCAGCCACTGCCTGCGCAGAAAAATCGCCGCCAAGCGCCGCCTCTGCATCGGACCAGCGAAACACGCCGTTGTTAGATGCGCCAGTGACAGCCACACGAACACCATCCGGAAATTTGGCAACAAAGACCGCAACAAGAGGAAATCGCGACGCAGGTTGCAGGATTTTTTCGTAATGCGCGGCCTCCGGAACGGGGAACTTCACTTCTGTGACGATCTCGCCTTCTTTCAGTGCCGTTTCAAACATGCCCTGAAAATAATCATCTGCGGCGATTTCACGTTTGTTGGTTACCACCGTCGCACCGCTGGCCAGAACGGCTGCAGGATAGCAGGCTGATGGATCATTATTCGCAACCGATCCGCCAATTGTCCCGCGATTGCGTACAGCCGGATCGCCGATCCGGGCTGCCAATCCTGCCAAGGCGGGATAGAGGTCCGCAACCTCCCGCGCCACAGTTGCATGAGTCGTCGCTGCGCCAATACAGACACGGCCTGCATCGTCGCTGCAAACCCCTTTCATTTCATCAATCCCGCTCAGCGAGACGAGGACGGAAGGGGCCGCCAACCGCGCTTTCAGTGTCGGGATCAAAGTCTGTCCGCCGCTCAACGGCTGTGCCTCATCTCTGCTCAGCGCCTGCACCGCATCGGCCAGTGTTGTCGGCTGCTCTACATCAAAGTTATACATCGTCTTTCCTTTCCGGTTGCAGGTTCCGATCTATGCGGGCCCCCTGCTTCCAAATGGTTCAAAATCCCGGGGGTCCGGGGGCTGGCCCCCGAAACTCCCCAAACTTGCGACATTATCCGTTCATCGCGGCCCAAACACGCGATGGCGTCACGGGCATGTCGATATGCTCGACCTTCGATCCCCCCGAACGCATGGCATCCAGCACCGCGTTGACCACCGCCGGAGGCGAGCCGATGGCCCCCGCCTCGCCACAGCCTTTCACGCCCAACGGATTGTGCGTGCAAGGTGTCTGGCAGGAATGATCCACATCATAGAACGGCAGATCAGACGCCCGCGGCATCGCGTAGTCCATATAAGACGCGCTCAGCAACTGTCCGTCTTCGTCATAAGCGCAATTCTCAAGCAACGCCTGCCCAATCCCCTGCGCCAGACCGCCATGCACCTGCCCCGTCACGATCATCGGGTTGATGATATTGCCAAAATCATCCGCTGCACTGAACCGTTCGATCGTAACAACACCGGTTTCGGGGTCCAGTTCGACTTCACAAGCATAGGCACCAGAGGGATAGGTGAAATTCGACGGATCGTAGAATGCCGTCTCTTCCAAACCGGGTTCGATATCATCCAGCGGATAGTTATGCGGCACGTATGCCGCGAGGGTCACGTCGCCCCAAGCCACTGATTTGTCAGTCCCTGCAACGCTGAACGCACCATCCTTTAGCTCGATATCGCCTTCGGACGCCTCCAGAAGATGCGAGGCGATTTTCTTGGCTTTGGCGATGATCTTTTCTGTAGCGCGCACCATAGCCGATCCACCCACCGCGATGGAGCGTGACCCGTAGGTGCCCATGCCCATCGGCACTTTGGAGGTATCACCATGCACAATCTCGATCATGTTTTCATCAATGCCGATCATCTCGGCCACGACCTGCGCAAAGGATGTTTCATGTCCCTGCCCGTGGCTGTGTGATCCGGTCATGACAACCAAACCACCCGTGGCATTGACCCGCACGGTCGCGGATTCGTACAGACCCGCACGCGCACCCAGTTGCCCCACCAAATTCGAAGGTGCAATGCCGCAGGCCTCAATGTAGCAGTTCACGCCAAAGCCGCGCAATTTACCCTTGGCTTCTGACTCCTTGCGGCGCGCCTCAAAGCCCGCGATGTCGGACATCTCTTCGAGCTTGTCCATGGTCGCCACATAATCACCCGTGTCGTACTCCACCGCCACTGGCGTGGCATATGGGAATTCGGTGATGAAATTCTGGCGGCGCAGGGCAATCGGATCAACGCCCAATTCATGCGCACATTTATCCACCAGCCGCTCCAGCTGGAAGGTGGCCTCAGGACGACCGGCCCCGCGATAGGCATCCACCGGCACCGTATTGGTGAACACCGCTTTGACGTTCACATAAATCAGCGGCGTTTTGTAGTTGCCTGCCATCAGCGTGCCGTGCAGCCATGTGGGCACGGAGGGTGCAAAGGTCGAGAGGTACGCGCCCATATTCGCATAGGTATCGGTGCGCAGCGCAGTAAAGTTGTTGTCTGCGTCCAGCGCCATCTGGATCTTGGTGACGTGGTCCCGGCCATGGGCGTCCGACATGAAGGCTTCGGAGCGGGTCGAGGTCCATTTGACCGGACGGTTGATCGCTTTGGCCGCAAAGGTGCAAAAGGCTTCTTCCTGATAATGGAAAATCTTTGTGCCAAAACCGCCGCCCACATCGGGTGAGACAACCCGCAGCTTGTGTTCGGGAATGCCCAGCACAAATGCGCCCATCAGCAGGCGGATCACATGTGGGTTCTGCGAAGTGGTATAAAGCGTATGCTCACCGTCTGAACGATTGTAGTCACCAATTGCGACACGCGGTTCCATCGGGTTTGCAACCAGTCGGTTGTTGACCAGTTCAAGCGTGGTGACATGAGCGGCCTTTTCAAAAGCGCCGTCCACAGCCGCTTTATTTTCCTCAACGAATCCCCAGTCATAACAAAGGTTAGAGGTCAGATCGTCATGCACCTTGGGCGCACCATCCTTAACGGCGTCTTTCATGTTAACGACCGCAGGCAGTTCCGCAATCTCAACCTCGATCGCCTCAGCCGCGTCGCGTGCCTGTTCAAGCGTGTCGGCCACCACGGCAGCAATCGGTTCGCCCACATGACGCACTTTGCCATGGGCCAACACCGGATGCTTTGGCTCCTGCATGGCTTCGCCGTGTTTGTCGGTAACTTGCCAGCCACAGGGCATACCGCCGATTTCGGCAAAATCATCCCCTGTGAAAATCTGGATCACACCGGGCATCGCTGCCGCGGCGGATGTGTCCACCGATGTCAGCGTCCCATGGGCGATATCGGAACGCAGGAAATGCACATAGGCCTGTCCCCGCATGTTGATATCGTCGGTGTAATTTCCGTTGCCGGTCAAAAACCGGACGTCTTCGCGCCGTTTGCTGCTAGCACCAATTCCGCCATCTTTAGGCATGTTATTTCCTCCCAATGTGGGGCATGCACAGGGCACACCTGAAACGAACCATCGGTGACGCGCCTCCCCGCGCACCACCTGTCCGATGTTTTATTCCGCGGCTATTGCCGATACATCCTGACCGGATGCGGCCATGATTGCTTTGACGATGTTGTGGTAGCCCGTGCAGCGGCAGATGTTGCCGTCCAGATAGTGACGCACTTCGGCTTCGCTTGGCTTGGGGTTTTCCTTGAGTAAAGCTGCGGCTGACATAACCATACCCGGTGTGCAGAAACCGCATTGCAACCCGTGGTGATCCTGAAACGCCTGCTGGATCACGTTAAGCGAGCCATCCGCGTTCGCCTGACCCTCGATTGTCTCGACCGTCGCCCCGTTGGCCTCAACCGCAAACATGGTACAGGCTTTTACCGCCTCACCGTTCACATGCACCACACAGGCACCGCATTGGCTGGTGTCACAGCCGATGTGTGTGCCGGTCAGCCCCTGATCCTCGCGCAAGAATTGGGCCAGTAATGTACGGCCTTCCACGTCACCGGACGCAGCCTTGCCGTTCACAGTCATTGTGACCTGTGTCATAAGTTCCTCCCTGAGTGTTCTTTATTTGACCGGAGTTAAGCACGGCCCGTCTGAGTTGAGAACATAAAAATTTCGTGACCTTACGAAGATTGCGAAAAACAGCCCTGTTGCGGATGTCGGTTTTGTCAGCGAGCCGGGCGCGCTTTGCCACGGCGCGGCTGCGGACGGGTCGGAATTTCCTTGAGCAATCCGCCCACGCCCATGCCTGCGATATCGGCCGAAGTTACAGGAACGCCACAGATCACGCGGCTTAGTACCCAATCCGCCCCATTCAGTGCGGGAGAACGCGCGCATCCGGGTAAACCGATGACAGGTCGTTCAGCCAGATCTCCGATAAACAAAAGGTTACCCGGATCAACTGGCATGCCGAAACGCGCCACCTGCCCGCCTGCCGCGCGCAACGCCTCGGGTGCCACGTCATAAAGGTCTGACGTGGCAGAACCGGTTAGGATCAGCACCATATCGCTCGATGTTTGCAACAGCGCGGATTTAAGCGCATCGCGTTCATGCGCCACCACCACAACTTCGGACAGATTCACATTCAGCGCCATCAGACGGGTCTCGATGGCCTGACGGCCCTTGTCGCCAACGCCACCGGGAATCTCTGTGATGATCAGGCTTGCAGAGCGCATGACGGTTCTTGCAAGCCTGATCACACCTGTTCCCGCCGTTTTCACGGCTTGTTTAAGTGACGCGGCTTCAACCGCGTAGGATATGATCTTGATTGTCGCGACCATACCGCCGGCTGCCATTTGTTGAAACGGCGGGACCGTGGCGATGGTGATCATCGGGTCGATACTGTTGATCCGGTCCAGAGCGGCAACATCGAGTTCGACCACACCGGCCGCTTTGGCCAGCAGATTGACCCGACCTGTAAACGGTGCCGTTACATCAAGACCTGTAGCCTGCCCCGACACCGCCTGTGCCAATGCAGCGGCGGCATCATTTTCGCCCACGTCGGTTGTGTCGAGGCGTGCAACGATAACCTCTTGCACACCCGCCTGAGCCAAAGCCGCAATGTCCTGCCCAGATAACACCCGACCCTTGCGCAAACGACCCTTCGTCACGGCAACAGAATGGGCCAGAACCGCGCCTTGCGCGTCCGCAAGATCAACAGGTCCGAACTTCATGGTTGTCTCAGTGTCTGGATAATCTGCGCCAGTATGGACACGGCAATTTCCGCCGGACCCGCCGCGCCGATGTTCAGGCCCACAGGCCCGTGTATGCGGGCAATCTCTGCCTGCGCAAAACCCGCCTGAACCAGACGGTCCTTTCGCGCGGCATGGGTGCGTGTACTGCCCAAGGCACCGATGTAGAACACCGGTGACTTTAACGCGATGTGCAGGGCCGGATCGTCCAGCTTGGGATCATGGGTCAGTAAGACCACAGCGCACCGGGCATCCAGACCGATCTCGCGCAGTGCATCATCGGGCCAGTCGCTCACCACCTTGGCATTTGGAAACCGCGCGTTTGATCCGAACGCCGCGCGCGGATCGACGACAATCGGGTCAAAGCCGCTTGCCTGCGCCATATCCACCAAGGTTTGTGCAATGTGGACGCCGCCGACGACAATCAGGCGCAAGGGTGGATTGTGAATGCCGACAAAGGTCAGTCCGTCCTCTGTGATGCCTGAGCGGTCCATGCGAAACCGAGCCTCGTGCCCGGACTGGACCAACCCGCGTGACGTGCCGTCCAGTGTCACTTCGTACGCCACTGCGTCCCGCTTTGCCCGCAGCACCACCAAATCGCGCAGCATATCCACTGGCATCCCGCCTGCACCCACGGGTTCGACCAAGACGCGGATGTTCCCACCACACGCCAAGCCAACTGCAAAGGCGTCGCCGTCACTGACGCCATATTCCAGAACCCGCGTCCCGCCTTTTTCCAACACCTCAAGTGCCTCGATCACCACGGCCCCCTCAACGCAGCCACCCGAGACGGAACCCTCCATCTCCCCGCCACCCGAGATCACCAGTTGCGCGCCAACACGGCGCGGTGCGGACCCCCACGTTTCGATCACTGTGGCGATGGCCGCGCCCTTGCCCGCCTCGACCCACGCCAAAGCCTGTTCAGGTGCATTTTCGCTGTGCTGCATGTGGTCCTCCCAGAACCTGCCGCCGCTCTGCGCGGTCCTTCAAATGTAGTGCGCTGCGCCGCCTCTCTCAATCGGATAACGCCTGTACAAAGAAACGCAGGTCCATTGCTTGCACAGCCGCCCTGCCCCCACTACATCTATTACAACACAATTCTACGCCGGAGTGACCCCATGCCGATGCAAGCCCACGAAATCGAAGAACTGATCCGCGCCTCTTTTCCTGATGCGGAAATCACCGTGCAGGGTAATGACGGGGTGCACATGGCCGCAATGGTGGTCGATGCCTCGTTCAAAGGTATGAACCGCGTGCAACAACAGCGCGCGGTCTATGCATCCTTGAAAGGCAAGATGGATGGCGCAAACGGTGAACTACATGCACTGGCGCTCACAACCCGGGCACCGGAATAGCCATGTGGGTCTGGCCCCTTCTGGTGATTGCGATTGGTGTCGGTGTAACCGGCTACCTTCAGTACCGTGCGCACCGGACACCGTATAAACCGCATTCCAGCCGCCAACCCGAACGGCGGGCGCGACAGGTGCCATTGGGCATGGAGGCCATTGATCTGGAACACGTCTCCCGCGCGACGCGGCGCAACGAGAGCCTTGAACGCGGCCAGACAAACTGGTTGCGCGGTGCCGGATTTTTTGGCCGTGCGGACAGTGATGTGCAACCGCTGGCCGACGATGAAACCTACGCTGCGCGTTATCACGCAGCTTTTATGACCGACAAACCAAAGGACTAACGCCATGAGCGATGCAGCAACCCGTATCAAAGAGACCGTCACCACCAACAACGTTGTGTTGTTCATGAAGGGTACCAAAGAGATGCCGCAATGCGGGTTTTCCTCCCGCGTGGCAGGTGTTTTGAACTACATGGGCATTGATTATTCCGATGTGAACGTACTGGCTGATGAAGACATTCGCGCCGGTATCAAGGATTATTCGGACTGGCCCACGATCCCGCAGCTTTACGTCAAAGGGGAATTTGTCGGCGGTTGTGACATCATCACGGAAATGACGCTGTCGGGCGAATTGGACACGTTGTTCGAGGAAAACGGCGTGGCATATGATAAAGAAGCCGCTGACAAGATCCGCGAAGCCAACGGGTAACCGCCCACCAAACTGCTATTAAAGAACAAAAAGACCGTTCCGGACATGTGCCGGAACGGTCTTTTTCCGTTTCAATCAGGATCGTGCCAGAAAACGAACTTCAGTTGTCGCGGGTCGGTCTCCGGATCATATGGTACGCTCGCCTTCTTGGGCTTGCGCACCCCGGACTTCTTTTCAAGTCCGGTATCAGGCTTTCAACTACCCGCTTTTTCCTCCACCGCCGCGGCCAGTGCTTCGGCTTGCGCGGCCAGTTCGGCCAGCGTATCACTCACCTGCTGGGGCACCACCGGCACTTCGATCCGCTCTGGTTCAACCACCGCATTGCGCAATCCCGCCAATTCGGCCTCCCGTTCGGCCAGTTCGGCACGCACTTCGCTGATGCGATCCTCGACCGAGGCTGTCTTGTCCGCCAACAGCAAACCCGCCATCAGTAACATGCGTGCTTCGGGCATCCGCCCCACCTGATCCGACAATACCTGCGCTTCGTCGTCCAGCATTTTGGCAGCGGAATGCAGATAGCTTTCCTCGCCTTCCTGACAGGCGACTTCAAACTGGCGACCGCCGATTGTAATCCGTACCTCGGGCATCAGGCGTTCTCCTCGTTGCTGGGCTCATAGGGTTCGCCCGCAGTGTCCAGAAGCGGTGTCAAAGCCGCCAGAATGGCACTGGTTTCGGCAACGTCAGAGGCACGTGCCGCGCGCAGACCTTCAAGTTCGGCCAGCATGGCCTTGTTGATCAGATGGGGTTCGCCCACACCTTCCTGATTGGCTTCGCGCAGAGCTTCGCAGGCTTCAGACAACTGCACATTGGCGCGGCGCACACGCTGCAACTCGACGTCCAGCTGCGCCATGCGGGTCTCGCCCTCTTCGACTTTGGCGCGCAGTCTTCCCAATTCGGCGTCAGACTGGGTTTTCAACGCCCTTACACGCTCGTTCAACTGTGCATTTGCCGTGCGCTCGTCCTCAAGCAACTGAACCATCTCGGGGTCCGGCCCGCTGGGTCCGGTGGCCAGCTTGTCCAAGCCCCCTGCGACGCGGTCCATGGCAGCCGTGATGCGCCGTTGCAATTCGTCGATGTTACTCATTTCCTGTCCGGTCCTCACTCTTCACTCTATGTGGTCCACCACCATTCGCATCTGCGGCGCGTCAATCCTGCCACGCGGCCCAAACAAACGAATCGCGCGATCCACGGATTTGCCTAATTCTACCCAAAGATTTTACCAAATGCGCCCCCCCGTTTGAGATCAGCCACTTGAACGGCGAAGTTGAACCGATGCATGCAGGGCGCGCATTGCCCGTGCCGCCTTTGGCTTGAACTTTGCGGGCCTGCTGATATGCACAGGCGCAACTGCCCTGATCTCCAATAAGGAAGCTTCTCTTGGATCTGAACGCCCTGCGCACCGCCCATCCCGACCATTGGTCCAAAGCCACTGCCATTCGCGCCCTGACACTGGACGCAGTAGCCGCTGCCAACTCCGGCCATTCCGGCATGCCAATGGGCATGGCTGATGTGGCAACGGTTCTGTTTGAAAAGCATCTGAAGTTCGATGCGGCCAACCCGCTTTGGCCGGATCGGGACCGTTTCATCCTGTCCGCCGGTCACGGCTCCATGCTGATCTATTCCCTGTTACACTTGGTTGGCGACGTTCAATTCCCCATCGAAGAACTAAAGAACTTCCGGCAGGCAGGCGCACGCACAGCGGGGCATCCCGAAAACTTCCTCGCAGATGCGATTGAAACCACAACCGGCCCGCTGGGTCAGGGCATCGCCAATTCTGTGGGCTTTGCCATGGCCGAGGAAATCCAGCGCGCCACATATGGTGCCAAGGTTGTCGACCACTTCACCTACGTCATCGCCGGCGACGGATGCCTTATGGAAGGCGTATCCCAAGAAGCAATCACACTCGCGGGGCGCCACCAGCTTAACAAGCTGATCGTCATGTGGGACAACAACAACATAACCATTGACGGCCCTGTTACCTTGTCGGATCGCACCGATCAGGTAGCGCGTTTCAAAGCGGCACAATGGCATGTGATCGAAATCGACGGCCACAATCCCGTCGAGATTGACGCCGCCCTGACAGAAGCACGCAAGTCCGATATGCCGACGATGATTGCTTGCAAAACTCACATTGCATTGGGTCATGCTGCGCAGGATACCTCCAAAGGTCACGGCGCGTTGACCGATCCTGCCCAGATGGCAGCTGCCAAAGCGGCCTATGGCTGGACAACCGGCCCGTTTGAAATCCCTGCAGATGTGAAATCCGCCTGGGAAGCCATTGGCAAACGCGGGGTGGCCGAGCGTCAGGCCTGGGAAGAGCGGTTCGACAAAATGCCCCGCTCCAAACGCGAGACATTCAATCGTGCGCTGGCGATGGATGCGCCCAAGAAGTTGAGCGCGACGATCAAAGCCTTCAAAAAGCAGATGTCAGAGACAGCACCAAAGCTGGCGACACGCGCGTCTTCCGAGAAAGTGCTTGAAGTCATCAACCCGATTCTGCCCGAAACGGTAGGTGGTTCTGCGGATCTGACCGGTTCCAACAACACCAAGACCGGCGATCTGGGAGTGTTTGATACCGACAACCGCGCTGGCCGCTACGTATATTGGGGTGTGCGCGAGCACGGAATGTCATCAGCCATGAATGGCATGGCGCTGCATGGCGGCGTACGCCCTTACGGCGGCACGTTCATGTGTTTCACAGACTATGCCCGCCCCGCAATGCGCTTGGCCGCGTTGATGAAGGTTCCGACGGTTTTTGTTATGACGCACGATTCCATCGGCCTTGGCGAAGACGGTCCGACCCACCAACCGGTCGAGCATCTGGCGATTTCACGCGCCACGCCAAATACGTATGTCTTCCGTCCCGCTGACACAATTGAGACAGCCGAGGCATGGGAGATCGCGGTCACAACCAAGACGACCCCGTCCGTATTGTCCCTGACGCGTCAGGGGCTGCCAACTGTGCGCCTTGAACACAAGAACACCAACATGGTCGAAAAAGGCGCATATGTGCTGGCTGATGCGACGAGCAAACGTCAGGTCATCCTGATTGCCACTGGATCCGAAGTGCATCTGGCAATGCAAGCCCGCGATCTGTTGGAGGCCGAGGGTATCGGTGTTCGCGTTGTGTCGATGCCCTGCATGGAACTTTTCGCCGCACAGGACGACGCCTATCGCAAGCGCGTCCTGCCCGGTGGCGCAGTACGTGTGGGTGTCGAGGCCGGCGTGCGCATGGGCTGGGATCGCTGGTTGTTGGGCGAGCGCGGCAAGTTCGGCAAGGCTGCGTTTGTCGGCATGGACAGCTTCGGCTCTTCTGCCCCCGCAGAAGAATTGTTCGAAAAATATGGCATCACGGCACAAGGCGTTGCGGATGCGGCCAAGGCGTTGCTCTAGACCGATTGTTGCTTAATAAGAAACAATGAGCCCTGTTCTGGCACAGAACGGGGCTTTTTTGCATCTTTCAGGGCTTTGATCGGCAGTTAACCGCGCTCTATCAGCCACTTACCGCCCATTTGCAAAAATTCTCGTTTCTGTATAGGCAAACCGTTCAACATAACCTAGGGTTGTTATTGTGTTGTTTACGGTTTGTTATGCTTCAGGGCGCTAATCTACGTCAGGAGCTTTGTTGAGAGAGGATCTTCATGCCTTTAGCGTTCTTGATTGCTGCGGTTTTTTCAGGGCTTACGTCGGCAGCCCTCTGGTTGTCGCTGGGCGGTTCGGGCCTTATGGCCTTTGTGATCTATGTGTTGTCCGGCCAACTGGTCATGGCTGCCATGCTCAGTCACACAGCCCTGCGTAAAACGCGCTAACCTTGTTTACGCCGCTTTGCGACTAAAGAGCGAACGCCATATCGGCGTGACAATCTTTTCGCCAATCGGGATCAGCACCAGACCCAGCGCAAGGCCAAATACGCCGTCCATCGCCGCTTTGGCAAACCACTCCGTCGCACCTTCGATCGCCGCTGGCACCAGATGCGCCACACTGTAGGCCGCGTCATGTATCAGATGGCCCAGACCGCTAAAGCCCAATTCTTCCAGACCATGCACAATGATCGAGCCGCCAACCCACAACATTGCGGCAGTGCCAATTACCGTCAGCGTCTTGAGGAACCCCGGCATACCAAGCACCAATGCACGCCCGACCGAGCGCGTCAGGCCAAATCGGCCCCCGTTTGCCATGGCAAGTCCCACATCATCCATCTTCACGATCAGCGCAACCGAACCGTACACCACAACAGTGATCATCACAGCAACAGTGGCAAGCGTCGCAGCTTCCATCCAGAAATTGCTTTGCGGGATTGCCGCCAGCGAGATTGTCATGATCTCAGCCGACAGGATAAAGTCGGTCTTGATTGCCCCTGCCGCTTTCTCCTCTTCAAGATGGGCGGGATCATCGGGTGTCTTGTCGTCGCCCGGATAGGCTTCATGTCCATGGGACAACCCAAACGCATGGGCGACCTTCTCTGCCCCCTCAAAGCAAAGGTAACAGCCGCCCAGCATCAGCAATGGCGCAATTGCCCAAGGGGCGAAATTCGACAGGATCAATCCTGCGGGTAACAGAAACACCAGTTTGTTCTTCAGACTGCCTTTGGTGATGCGCCAGATGATCGGCAACTCGCGGCTGGCCTCAAATCCCTGCACATACTTCGGCGAGACCGCAGCGTCATCAATCACCGCGCCTGCAGCCTTGCTGCCAGCCTTGGCCGCCTGTCCGATCACATCATCAATCGAAGACGCTGCAACTTTGGCAATCGCAGCCACGTCATCCAGCAGGGCAATCAGGCCGCTCATCAACTTTCCTTTCAACAGAATGCCCCGAACTTAACCTGATCCAAAAGGGCTGCAATCCCTATACGGTCTATCCTTTACCGCTAACACGCATGTTTAGCGCTAACACGCCGATATCCTTGTCCTTTCCCCCTTTAACCTTTGTTGCACTGACAGCTATAGAGCGCCCAAGCACCCGCAAAAAAGGACCACTGCCATGACCATCAAAGTCGGTATCAACGGATTTGGCCGCATCGGCCGCTGCACCCTGTCTCACATTGCCGCCTCAGGCCGGAACGATATTGAAGTGGTCAAGATCAATGCAACAGGTCCGCTTTCAACCGCCGCGCATCTGATCAAGTATGATTCGGTGCATGGCCGCTTCCCCGGCGTGATCACGATCGACGAAAACGAGCGCTATATCAATCTGGGCCAGAACGACATCGAAGTAATGTCCACCTACAATCTGGAGGAACTGGACTGGAGCGGCTGTGACGTCGTGCTTGAATGTACCGGCAAGTTCAATGACGGCAATAAGGCGAACGTCCATCTGGAGCAAGGTGCAAAGCGTGTCCTGCTGTCGGCACCGGGGAAAAACGTAGACCGGACAATTGTTTACGGTGTGAATGATCAGGACATGGTGAAGTCCGATCGCATGATCTCAAACGGTTCCTGCACCACCAACTGCCTTGCCCCGCTGGCAAAGGTCATGCACGAGGCCATCGGTATCGAGAGCGGTCTGATGACCACTATCCACAGCTATACCGGTGATCAGCCCACGCTGGATCGCCGCCACTCCGACCTCTACCGCGCCCGTGCGGCCGCCATGGCTTTGATCCCGACGTCCACAGGTGCCGCCAAGGCATTGGGCGAAGTTTACCCTGCGATGAAAGGCAAGCTTGACGGCACAGCGATGCGCGTGCCGACACCAAATGTGTCCGCCGTAGACCTTACCTTTACCGCGTCGCGCGATGTGACCACGGAAGAAGTGAACGCTGCTGCCAAGGCGGCAGCCGAGGGGCCGATGAAGGGTGTTCTGGGGTATGATCCGGAACAGAAAGTCAGCATCGACTTCAACCACACCGAAGAATCCTGCATCTTCGCCCCCGACCAGACAATTGTTGTCGCGGGCCGCACTGTGCGCGTTCTGGGATGGTATGACAACGAATGGGCGTTTTCCGTGCGTATGGCCGATGTGGCTGTCGCGATGGGCAAGCTTGGATAACCACGCCGCCCGACACCTTGCGCGCGGGTTCCGCCCCTGTCATATCGGGGCGGACCTGTCCGGAGCCACTGTCACGTGACCAATCTTATTGCCATTATTCTTGGCCTATTGCTGATTCTTGCAGCCGCGGTCGATGTCATGTTCTATGGCACCGAACACTTGATTTTTCTTGGCAAGAAACTGTTCGAACTGATTGAATGGATCGCCTTCTGGCGTTGACATAACCGCCTGCATCGCCATGTTATCGCTAACGACAGCACAGGTGATACAATGACCATCAAGATAGCAATCAACGGTTTCGGGCGCATCGGACGCAATACTCTGCGCGCATTGATCGAACGTAACGATGATATGTTCGAAGTTGTCGCCATCAACGATCTCTCCCCGCTTGAGACAAACGCGCATCTTTTTGAGTTTGACAGCGTGCATGGCCGCTATGGCCGCCCCGTTTCCCTGACGGCGGACACAATCGACGTAGGCCGTGGGCCGATCCGCGTAACGGCAGAACGTGAACCGGACAAATTGCCGTGGGGTGATGTGGATATCGCACTGGAGTGCACCGGCATTTTTCGCACCCCTGATGCAGCGGGTCTCCACCTCAAGAACGGATCAAAGCGCGTTCTGATGTCCGCCCCTGCCAAAGGAGACATAAAAACAATTGTTTACGGTGTGAACCACAATGAGATTGCGGCGCAGGACCAAATTGTCAGCAATGCATCCTGCACCACAAACTGTCTCGCACCAGTTGCGCATGTTCTGCATGAAACCTTCGGAATTCGGCGCGGGCATATGACGACGATCCATGCCTATACCAGCACCCAAGTCTTACAGGACGGTGCGCACAAGGATTTGTATCGCGCGCGCGCCGCTGCATTGTCGATGATCCCGACAACCACAGGTGCCGCAAATACGCTTGGGGTGGTCATGCCGCATCTTGACGGGCTGATCACCGGCACGGCCATCCGGGTGCCAACACCAAATGTATCCTGCGTCGATTTGGTGGTGGAGCTGAATACATCCACCACTGCCAAGGACATAAACAATGCCATGTCGAAGGCCGCAACCGGGTCAATGGCAGGTGTATTGGGCGTTACAGAGCGCAAACTTGTTTCGATCGACTTCAACCATGATCCAATCAGCGCCGTCGTCGCGAGCGATCAGACCAGCGTGCAACAAGGCACGCTGGCGCGGGTTCTGGCATGGTATGATAACGAATGGGCCTATTCGAACCGGATGCTGGACACTGCCGGCGTTATGGCAAAGTACCTCTAGCGCGCGAATTTCTCACGCACTGCCTTGTCAACCAGCGGGGATACAAACTTGCTGATGTCTCCGTCTAGACGGGCAATCTCTTTAACCAGTTTGCTGGCAATGGCTTGATGCTGTGCTTCGGCCATCAGAAACACTGTCTCGATCGAATCGTCGAGCTGGCGATTCATGCCAACCATTTGATATTCGTATTCGAAATCGGCAACGGCGCGCAGCCCCCTAACAATCATCTGGGCCCCAACGTCCCGCGCGCAATTGATCAACAGGTTTTCAAAGGGATGAACCACAATTTCGATACCGGTTGTTTTTGCGAGGCCCGCACATTCGGCCTCTATCATTGAGACCCTTTCTTCGAGGGAAAACAGCGGTCCCTTGTCACGGTTGATCGCGACACCAATCACGAGTTTGTCCACCAGCGTGGTCGCACGGCGAATGATGTCGATATGTCCCATTGTGATGGGATCAAAGGTACCGGGGTAAAGGCCGATGCGCATGGGGATGTCCTGACTTAGCTAATGTCACAAAAGGCTAAAATGCCGCGTACTCAGGTGCAACCCGATATACTGCAACTCAATGCCCCATGATCATCCCTTCAAGGGCATTCTTTTCCATCGACAATTCCTGCAAGCGGGCCTTGACCACATCCCCGAGTGATACCAGTCCGACCATCTCGCCATCTTTCAGAACCGGCATGTGGCGAAAGCGGCCCTCGGTCATCTTGGTCAAAATCGCGTCTGCACGGTCTTCCAGACTGCATGTCACCAGTTTGGTGGTCATCAGCTTGTCTACGGTCAGCGGCATACAGGCCGCGCCCTGCTTGCCCAGTTCGCGCACGATATCGCGTTCGGAAAGAATACCCAACGGCGTCTTGCCATCTTCGGAAATGACCAGCGTACCGATCCGTTTTTCCGACAGTTCTGCCGCCGCCTCGGAGATCAACATGCTAGGCGGCGATGTGACAACGCCCTCATCCGACTTCGTTCTCAGAATCTGCGAAACCATCATTTGCTTTTCTCCCCTGCGAGACTTCAGTTGGTACCAGCGTCCGCCACAAAGGGTATTTATGTCAAGCCATTGCCTCAAGTCGTGCCACTTCGCGTCGCAATGCGCCTGCCAAAAGCTCGGCAAACTGGCTCAGGCGTTGATTGCGTCGGTCGTCTGCGTGGCGGATCAGGTAAAAGGCGCGTGCAAGATGTACGTCCTGTGTCAAAATCCGGCGCACGCCGGGCAGGAACGGCAACGCGAAATCATGAACCACGCCCACACCTCCGCCCTGCTGGATCATATGACCCTGAACCGAGACCGAATTTGACGCAAGCGGCACCCGCGCCAGTCCTAAATCAGCCAGATAATCCAGTTCACGGTCAAAGATCATGTCGGGGATATATCCGACAATCCGGTGATGTCTGAGATCCGAAACCCGACGGATCGCTGTATTAGTCCCGAGATATGCCTCGCTTGCGGCAAGATGCAGGTGATAATCCGCCACCTTTTGCACCACCAAACGCCCCGCATCCGGGGCCGACACAGCAATCGCCATGTCGGCCTCGCGCCGTGACAGGTTGAACACACGCGGCAGGGCGACAATCTGGATGTCGAGGCCAGGGTTTTCTGCGCCAATCTGCCCGCAAACCTGTGGCAAAAGAAAATTTGCCGCCCCATCCGGCGCGCCAATCCGGATCTGTCCTGTCAACCCGTCCTGCGCGCCTGCCAGACCCGCTGTTGCCTGACGCATCGCTTGTTCCGCCGCTTCGGCCTGCCCCAACAATTGTGCCCCCGCCGCCGTCAACGCATAGCCTTGCGGCGATTTCACGAAAAGCGCAGTTTCCAGCGTTTTCTCAAGCCGTGCCACCCGCCGTCCCAATGTCGCCGGATCAAGGCGCAGAACTTTGCCTGCCCCTGACAGGCTTTCTTCCCGCGCAACGGCAAGAAACAGTCGCAAATCATCCCAGTTCTGCATGATATCTCCCTGTATATTGCAAAATCGCAAAACCGATTTGCAATCAAAGCCCTTTGCCTTGCCATTTTGCAAGACTAGAATAGGTTCAAACAATTTCTCGGGAGAAAACCATGCAAGAACTGACCCACTACCTGAATGGCGCGCACGTCAAGGGCACATCGGGGCGTTTTGCCGATGTCATGAATCCTGCGACCGGTGAAGTGCAGGCGAAATGCCCGCTTGCGTCCAAGGAAGAGCTGGAACAGGCTGTGGCCTATGCCGCCGCCGCCCAGCCGGCGTGGGCCGCAACAAACCCGCAGCGCCGCGCACGGGTTCTTATGAAACTGGTCGATCTGCTGAACCGTGACATGGATAAACTGGCCGAAGCGCTGTCACGCGAGCATGGCAAAACCCTGCCTGATGCGGCTGGTGATGTGCAGCGCGGTCTTGAGGTGGTCGAATATTGCATCGGTGCACCACAGCTGCTGAAAGGCGAGTTCACAGATTCAGCTGGCCCCGGCATTGATATGTATTCCATGCGCCAAGCCCTTGGTGTGACAGCAGGAATCACCCCGTTCAACTTCCCAGCGATGATCCCGATGTGGATGTTTGCCCCCGCCATTGCCTGTGGCAACGCGTTTATCCTGAAGCCATCCGAGCGTGACCCATCTGTCCCCCTCATGCTGGCTGAGTTGGCTGAAGAAGCCGGCCTGCCCAAAGGAATCTTGCAGGTCGTAAACGGTGACAAAGAAGCAGTTGATGCGATCCTGTACAACGACGT
Organism: uncultured Sulfitobacter sp.; assembly: GCA_947501805.1. Classification (GTDB taxonomy): domain Bacteria; phylum Pseudomonadota; class Alphaproteobacteria; order Rhodobacterales; family Rhodobacteraceae; genus Sulfitobacter. Next base: position 341,815 of record CANMXJ010000004.1, read on the forward strand.
GATCCAGTCGGTTGGCTTTGTCGGTTCCACCCCTATCGCCGAATACATCTACGGCACCGGCTGCGCACAGGGCAAACGCGTCCAGTGTTTCGGCGGCGCGAAAAACCACATGATCATCATGCCGGATGCGGATATGGCACAGGCCGCTGACGCCTTGATCGGAGCCGGATACGGCGCAGCGGGCGAACGCTGCATGGCGATTTCCGTTGCGGTCCCCGTGGGCGAAGAAACGGCTGATAAGCTTATCGCAGAACTGGTCCCACGCATCGAAAGCCTCAAGGTTGGCCCCTACACCTCCGGCAATGACGTTGATTACGGTCCCGTTGTGACCGCCGCGGCCAAGGCCAACATCGAACGTCTGGTGCAAACCGGCATCGACCAAGGTGCCGAACTGGTTGTCGACGGGCGTGACTTTAAATTGCAGGGCTACGAGGATGGGTTTTTTGTTGGCCCACACCTGTTTGACCGCGCGACCAAAGACATGGACATCTACAAACAGGAGATTTTCGGCCCCGTGCTGACCTGTGTGCGCGCGCAGACCTATGAAGAGGCCATTGGCCTTGCGATGGATCACGAATATGGCAACGGCACCGCGATTTTCACCCGTGACGGTGACGCAGCACGTGATTTCGCCAACCGTATCAACGTTGGCATGGTAGGCATCAACGTGCCGATCCCCGTGCCGCTGGCCTATCACACCTTTGGCGGCTGGAAAAAATCCGTCTTTGGCGATTTGAACCAGCACGGTCCGGATGCGTTCAAATTCTATACCCGTACCAAGACCGTAACCGCGCGCTGGCCTTCGGGCATCAAAGAAGGCGGCGAATTCTCTATTCCAGTCATGGAATAAGTCTGTAAGGCGGGGTCCGCCCCGCCTTACCCCACATTCTGAAACACTCTTGCAAAAGTTTTAATTTAACGCATGTTCATTAATTGTATCGGGGGAGCATGAGATGGATTTTGCCTTAAACGAAGAACAAACCGCCATTTTTGATATGGCCTATGCCTTTGGGCAGGAACACATTGCGCCGCACGCCCACCAATGGGAAAAAGATGGCACGATCCCCAAAGACCTATGGACCAGCGTTGGCGAACTGGGTTTTGGCGGCCTTTATGTGACCGAAGACGGCGGTGGCGCAGGGCTCAGCCGTCTCGACGCGACATTGGTTTTTGAAGCTCTTTCAATGGCTTGTCCTTCCGTGGCATCCTTTTTGTCAATTCACAACATGTGCGCCAAGATGCTCGACACGTTTGGCTCTGATGCGTTTAAGGCGCGGGTTATGCCCGATGTCATCGCGATGAACACCGTCCTGAGCTATTGTTTGACCGAACCTGGTTCCGGATCGGACGCAGCCGCCCTCAAAACCAAAGCGGAACGCACAAACGAGGGATACCGTTTGAACGGTACCAAGGCGTTTATCTCTGGCGGAGGATATTCAGACGCCTACGTGTGTATGGTGCGCACCTCGGATGATGGCGCAGCCGGAATTTCAACCGTGCTTGTCGAAGATGGCACAGCGGGCCTTTCCTTTGGTGGATTGGAAGATAAAATGGGCTGGCGCAGCCAACCCACGGCCCAAGTCCAGTTTGACAATTGCGATATTTCCAGTGCCAATTTGGTCGGGGAAGAAGGCATAGGTTTCAAATATGCGATGATTGGCCTTGATGGTGGCCGTCTGAACATTTCCGCCTGTTCATTAGGCGCTGCCCAGATCGCCTTGAACAAAACGCTGGATTATATGGGCGAGCGCAAAGCCTTTGGTCAATCCATCGACCAGTTTCAGGGCCTGCAATTCCGCCTTGCCGATATGGAAATCGAACTGCAAGCTGCGCGTACCTTCTTGCGGCAGGCCGCGTGGAAACTTGATACAGGCGCGCCAGATGCGACAAAATTCTGCGCCATGGCAAAGAAGTTTGTGACCGAAGCGGGTAGTAAGATCGTGGACCAGTGTCTGCAGTTGCACGGCGGCTACGGCTACCTCGCCGACTACGGCATCGAAAAGCTGGTGCGCGACTTGCGTGTGCATCAAATTCTTGAAGGTACAAACGAGGTCATGCGCGTGATTGTATCGCGCGACATGCTGAAAAACCGATGAGCGACATTGATATTCGCATTGTCGGGCGTGCCGGACGGATCACATTGACCCGCCCTAAAGCATTGAATGCAATGACTTATGATATGTGTCTGGCCATCGAATCCGCTTTTGACGCATGGCGTGAAGACACGGCGCTTGATGTGATTGTACTGGATGCGGAGGGCGAACGCGCCTTTTGTTCCGGCGGTGATATTGCGGACCTTTATGCAGAAGGCCGCAAAGGCAATTTTGCGTACGGGCAAAAATTCTGGGCTGATGAATACCGGCTGAACCACAAGATATTTACCTATCCCAAACCCGTTGTCTCGTTCCTGCAAGGGTTCACCATGGGCGGCGGCGTCGGGATTGGATGCCATGGTTCGCACCGTGTTGTGGGCGAAACCAGCCAGATTGCCATGCCGGAGTGCGGTATCGGACTGGTGCCTGATGTTGGTGGTTCTTTGATGCTGGCGCTGGCACCGGGCCGACTTGGGGAATACCTGGGAATAACGGCCTCCCGCATGGGACCGGCGGACGCAATTTTTGCAGGCTTTGCAGATCATTACATCCCGCAACACATGTGGACAGATTTGATCGCCGCGTTGGAAAATTCCGGCGATCCGTCAAAGGTTGAAGCTGCCCGGAAAACTTCACCTGAGGGTGAACTGGAAGCAAATATTGATCAGATAAATCGCCTTTTTGCAGGCGAAAGTCTTGGCGATATTCTGGCTCTATTACGCACGAGTGACACGTCTTTTGCCAAGGATGCGCTCAAGAAAATCATGCGTGCCTCTCCCCTTTCCGCCGCATGCACAGTGGAAATGCTGCACCGCCTGCGGGGTCCGTCCCTGACCATGGAAAAAGCGCTCGATCTCGAATACCGCTTTACCTACCGCGCATCCGAGCATGCTGATTTCCTTGAAGGCATCCGTGCCGCAATCATAGACAAGGATCGCAATCCGCAATGGCAATACGCCGATCAAGACGTGCCCCTTGCTGCAGTATCCAAGATGCTGCAACCCTTGGGTGAACACGCCCTCAAACTTTAGGAGACAACCATGGACACCCTCAAAATCGGCTTTATCGGACTGGGCAACATGGGTGCCCCGATGGCCGCAAATCTGGCGGCTGCCGGACATAGCGTCACCGGCTTTGACGTCGCTGGAACAACCGCGAAAGGTGTCACACCGGCAGAGGACATCGCAGGTGCCGTGACAGGTGCGGATGTGGCCATCACCATGCTGCCAAACGGATCCATTTTGCGACAGGTTGCTGCTCAGGCGATCACACATATGTCGTCCGGTGCCTTGTTCATCGACTGCTCGACAGTAGATGTCGAAAGCGCGCGAAATACTGCAGAAGCTGCTGAAAATGCGGGACTTCTAGCTGTGGATGCCCCCGTATCCGGCGGCATCGGCGGCGCGTCGGACGGGACGCTGACCTTCATGGCGGGGGGATCGGTTGATGGCTTTGCCAAGGCTCAACCGCTGTTTGATATCATGGGCCAGAAGGCCGTGCATTGTGGCGAAGCTGGTGCAGGACAGGCTGCAAAAATTTGCAACAACATGATTCTTGGTGCCACAATGATCGCCACGTGCGAAGCTTTTGCCCTTGCTGACAAGCTTGGCCTCGACCGTCAGAAAATGTTCGATGTGGTCAGCACTTCGTCGGGCTATTCGTGGTCGATGAATGCGTATTGTCCGGCACCGGGTGTTGGCCCGTCCTCACCTGCGGACAATGACTATAAACCCGGCTTCGCAGCTGAACTGATGCTCAAAGACCTTGGGCTGAGCCAGCAGGCGGCTGCTTTGGTCGATGCCGATACGCCAATGGGTGCAATGGCATTGGAATTGTACAGGCGGTTTGTCGAGGATGAAGATGGCATGGGCCGCGATTTTTCCGCCATGCTGCCACGTTTTGCAGCACGCGGGCGCGACGACTGACGTCGCATTCAGACAATTACGGGGGCTAGGTCAGGCTAGGTTGTGTGAAACAGCCGGAGCCAGCCATGACCCAGCCCTTTCATACTTTCGCGGCCGATCTGAGCTATGCGGACTTACCCGACCGCTTGTTGATGATCTTGCGCCGTTCGTTTCTGGACACAATGGGTGTTGCTGCCGTGGCCTCAACCACGGATATGGCGCAAATTGCCGTGCGCGGCGCGCGTGCGACATTCGGTGTGGGTAGCGTAGGGGCCGCCCGGGTGTTGATGGATGGGACAAAACTGTCAGCCGCAGGTGCCGCAATGGCAGGCGGTTTCACAGTGGATGCCGTTGATGCGCATGACACCACCACGCCGTGCAAGGGTCATGTAGGCTCTGCCGTGTTCCCCGCCCTTCTGGCGATGGCCGACGCCATGTCCAACCCGCTGAATGGAAAAGAGTTTGCAGAGAATCTCGCGGTTGCGTACGAGATCAGCGCACGGGCCGGGCTTGCGCAGCATGCCACATGCGCCGATTACCATACATCTGGAGCTTGGACCGCGGTGGGCGTGGCTACGGCCTGTGCCCGCATGTTGGGATGTGATGCGCAGCAAATCAGGCATGCGGCCGGGATTGGCGAATATCACGGACCGCGCAGCCAGATGATGCGATGCATCGACTATCCAACAATGGTGCGTGACGGTGTCGGTTGGGGCGCGCCCTCCGGTGTGGTGGCGGCATATCTGGCATCGGAAGGATTAACCGGTGCCCCTGCCCTCACTTGCGAGCAGGCCCCCGCGTTCTGGAATGATCTGGGCAATGCTTGGCGCACAGTTGAGGACACCAGTTACAAGGCCTATCCCTGCTGCCGCTGGGCCCATCCCAGTATCGATTCCGTGGCATATCTCATGGCCGAACATCGCTTGACCCACGACCAGATTGCAGGTGTTGAGATTGCGACATTCCACAATGCAACCCGCCTTGCAGGTCACAGTCCCGCGACACCGGACGAATTTGCTTATGGAATCGCCTTTCCGGTTGCGACGATGATTGTGCGTGGTCAGATTGGCGTGCCGGAACTCTCTCAACAAACTTTGAATGATCCCGATATTCAACGCGTCAGCAGCGCTGTCCGCCTGATCGACGATCCGCATTTTACCAAAATATCTGTGGGCAAACGCTGGGCTCAGGTTACGATCCATACGCAGGACGGCCAGAGTTTTCAGGACATTCCGCGCACTCCGAAGGGTGACAGTGATCAACCGCTGTCAGATGGCGAAATATCGGAAAAATTTCACTTGTTCTCCGATCCGGTACTTGGTGACAAACGCGCAAGCGAGATTGAAAAGTTAAGTTCAGAGTTCGACAGTCTGGACGCCGCAGCATTCACCCGACTTCTGGATCTCTGCCTTTCTGCACCCTGATCCCTATTCCGCCGCAACCTTTGCGCGTCTTTCCAACATCGGTTTGAGGTATTTTCCCGTGTAGCTTTCTGCGACCTCGGCCACTTGTTCCGGTGTGCCTTTGGCAACAACCTGTCCCCCACCGTCCCCGCCTTCGGGACCAATATCAATAATGTAGTCCGCTGTTTTAACCACATCGAGGTTATGCTCGATCACGATGACCGAATTTCCCTGATCTACCAATTCGTGCAACACCTCCAAGAGCTTACGCACGTCTTCAAAGTGCAAACCCGTGGTCGGCTCGTCCAGAATATAAAGGGTGCGCCCTGTTGAGCGTTTGCTCAATTCCTTGGACAGTTTCACACGCTGCGCTTCACCACCCGACAGTGTTGTGGCTTGCTGGCCAACCTTGATGTAGCCAAGGCCAACCCGCATCAACGCATCCATTTTCTCGCGAATGGATGGCACAGCGGCAAAGAACGTCTGTGCGTCTTCAACAGTCATATCCAGAACGTCCGCAATCGATTTGCCCTTGAACCGGATTTCCAAAGTTTCGCGGTTATAACGCGCACCCTTGCAGGTTTCGCATTCCACATAGACATCAGGCAAAAAGTGCATCTCGATTTTGATCACACCGTCACCCTGACAGGCCTCACAGCGCCCACCCTTAACGTTAAAGCTGAAACGTCCAGGCTTGTAACCCCTTGCTTTCGCTTCAGGAAGTCCGGCAAACCAGTCGCGGATCGGGGTAAACGCCCCCGTATATGTTGCAGGGTTGGACCGTGGCGTGCGGCCAATGGGGCGCTGGTCAATATCAATAACCTTGTCCAGATGCTCCAACCCCTTGATTGTTTCGCAAGGTGCCGGTGTCTGGCGCGCACCGTTCAGGTTCATGGACGCTGTCTTGAACAAGGTCTCAATGGTGAGCGTGGATTTCCCGCCACCCGACACCCCGGTCACGCAGACAAATTGAGCCAGCGGAAAGTCGACAGTGACATTTCGAAGATTGTTACCCGTGGCCTTGACCACCTGAAGTTTCTTCTTGTTTCCCTTGCGGCGCTTTTCAGGCACCTTGATCTCGCGAACACCTGTTAGATACTGGCCTGTGATCGAATTGGGGTCCGCCGCGATAACCGCTGGCACGCCGTGGCTCACCACTTGTCCGCCATGCACGCCCGCGCCCGGACCGATGTCAAAAACATAATCAGCCTCGCGAATGGCCTCTTCGTCATGCTCCACGACAATCACGGTATTGCCTTGATCGCGCAGGTTCTTGAGGGTCAGCAACAGACGGTCATTATCGCGCTGGTGCAGGCCGATCGAAGGTTCGTCCAGCACATATAGAACACCCGTCAGGCCAGAGCCGATCTGGGAAGCCAGACGGATACGCTGGCTCTCTCCGCCACTTAATGTACCACTTGAACGCGCAAGTGTAAGGTACTCTAATCCAACGTTATTCAGGAATCCAAGGCGCTCACGAATTTCCTTGAGAATTGCTTTGGCGATCTCGTTCTTTTGCACTGTCAGATTCTCTGGAACGCTCTCGCACCATGCCAGCGCATCGCGGATCGACATTTGCACAACCTGCCCTGCGTGCAGCCCCGCGATCCTGACTGCCAGTGCTTCGGGACGCAGCCGGTACCCCTCGCAGGTGCCACAGGGACGGTTGTTCTGATATCGCTCGAATTCTTCGCGGATCCAGTTTGAATCCGTCTCGCGATAACGGCGCTCCATGTTGGGGATGACCCCCTCGAACACACGGCTGACTTCGTAGACGCGACCGCCCTCATCATAGCGAAACTTGATTTCTTCTTTGCCGGAGCCGTGCAGAAATACCTTTTGCACTTTTGGATCAAGGTCTTTCCATTTGGTGTTCGGGTTGAACTCGAAATGCTTGGCAATCGCCTCAATGGTTTGCTTGAAATAGGGACTTTTGCCCTTGCGCCAAGGGGCCAATGCTCCGTCATAAACCTTCAGATTTTGATCCGGTACAACAAGGCGCTCATCAAAGAACAGCTCTTTGCCAAGGCCGTCACAAACAGGACAGGCACCAAAGGGCGCGTTGAAGGAAAACAGGCGCGGCTCGATCTCTGGAATGGTGAAGCCGCTGACCGGACAGGCGAATTTCTCGGAAAACGTGATCCGCTCTGGTTCGCCCTCGCTTGGCGCAGTTTCAAGAATCGCGATGCCGTCAGCCAGATCAAGCGCGGTACGCAGGGAATCCGCCAGACGCGTCTCCAAGCCCTCGCGCACGACGATGCGGTCTACGACAACGTCGATGTCATGACGGAACTTTTTGTCCAAGGTGGGTGGTTCGTCGAGCTCGTAGAATTCTCCGTTGACTTTGACCCGTTGGAAGCCGGATTTTCGTAACTCAAGGAATTCCTTACGGTATTCGCCTTTGCGGTCCCGCACGATCGGGGCCAGCAGATAACCGCGTGTGCCTTCCTCCATCTTGATGATGCGGTCGACCATGTCCTGCACCTGCTGGGCTTCGATGGGCTTGCCCGTCGCGGGTGAATAAGGCGTACCGACCCGGGCAAACAACAGGCGCATGTAATCGTAAATCTCGGTCACAGTACCCACGGTGGACCGCGGGTTCTTGGACGTCGTCTTTTGCTCGATAGAAATCGCGGGTGACAGGCCGGAAATGTGATCCACATCCGGTTTTTGCATCATGTCAAGAAACTGGCGCGCATAGGCGGACAGTGATTCCACATAGCGGCGCTGCCCTTCGGCATAGATCGTATCGAAGGCAAGGGAGGACTTTCCCGAACCGGAAAGCCCTGTAATCACAACCAGTTGGTCGCGCGGAATATCCACGTCGATGTTCTTTAGATTGTGTTCGCGCGCACCGCGCACTTCGATATTTTTCAGTTCAGCCATGACACACCCCTGTTAACAGTTGAGACATAGGGGTTGGCGGCGGATTCTCCAATGGAAAATTGAGAACTAAAGGGGAACGCGCTGTGATCTGCGCATTCGGCCCAGAAATAAATGCACGATAAGGCCTAAACCAAAGGCCAGCCCCGTGAGGATCGGCAAGGCCGCATAGCCCCCCGAAAGCAGCGCAAAGGCAACCACAGGCGTCCCGAGCGTGTTGCCGATGTTGCCCATCTGCGCCATCGCCCCGTTGGCCTGCGCCTGTTTGGCAGGTGCATCATTGAGTTGTGGAACGGTGGCAAAACTGGCCCCTTGGATCAGCCCCATCGCCCCTGCAAGCGCGAGACATGCCACGGGGGCACCGGGGCTGATCCACAGCCATCCTGCGCACAGGACGGACAGGGCGAAACCCAATTCGACAACCCGCACCGCTGATATGAAACGCAGCAACGCGACGCCAAGCGTCATGGAGACAGCGATGCTGGTCAGGGGCATGGCGGTCATGACAAGGGCGCGTATGTCATCGGACAGATACGGCGGCAGCACCGTCAGGATCGAGACAAAGCTGAAGGTATAGAACAGCCAGCCTGCGGCGGGGGCCGCGATGTAGGTAGAGCGATAAATGGTTGCGTGATCGCGCAGGATCTGCGGGACAGAAAGCGGTGGTTGCGGCCCCTCGTCCGGGATGGCGCGCAAGGTGACGCTCAGGATCATGGCGCACAATGCCATGTACGCCCCATGCGCCAGAAAGAGGGCTGAAAGTCCATAACCCAATGCCAAAGGGCGTCCGGCAAAAGCCAGTAATGCAAAGGCAACACCAAAGAAGGTCCCCCAAAGCGTCAGTGTCAGGCCACGGTCCTTTGGCGCGCTGAGTTGGGCGATCAGGGTTGGCACCGCCACGACAATTGCAAGGTGGGATGCGCCTTCAACAATCCGGCTCAGCAGCATCCAGGGCAGCGGTGGCAAAGCCGCTTGCACAAGCGAGGCCCCGGCCCCAACCCACAGCGCCCAAAGCAAGGCACGCCGATAACGGATGCGCGCGACAACAAGGCCGGCAACCACCCCAAAGAGAATACCCACAAAACCAACAAGGGAAACGATCCAGCCAACTGTGGCACCGGCTTGGGGATAGGCCAGCGGCAGCAGATCGAACGTGACCGACATCTTGCCGTATTGCGCCGCAGCTCCCAATCCAGCGCCCCAAAGCAACAGGATCAGACCCCAAGGGGTACGCCTACTCAAACCTTTTGCGCCAGAGCCCATGCACAGACGGGCATATCGGGATCATTCTTGATGTCGTCGGTTTCAGGGTCATAGACGGGTGGCCAGATCTCTTCGAGATTGCGCCGCGCCACGTGACGGTTGCCCCATTGCTCCGCATGGATCGCATCCCCGTCAAACCCGCCTTCGATCAGCAGGTTTGTGAGACCACGTGCGCTCCATCGGGAATTATCCTGCGGGGCGGCGTGCAGCGGCGTGAAAAAAGGAACCGCAACCCAGAAATATCCGCCGGGGCGCAGCATGGCGTGGACATTGCGCGTTGCGGCATAGGGGCGGTCCAGATGTTCCCAGACCTGATTGGCAAGGATCAGATCAAACTGACGCACCTGTCCTGTGGACGGATCGACAAACGGGTCAGCGCAAACATCAAAAGCGGGATAGCGGAACTTGGTATAACTCTTGAACTCAAACCGCTCGCCCCATTTGCCGGAGATTTCGGCAACATCAAGGTCGCCCGGACCAAGAGCATTGATCATCCGGCGGCTTGACGGCTGCATCACGACGCGGTTGAGACTGACCATCTGCGACCCTCTTATTCGTGTGTAATGAAAAACCACTCCGGGTTTGCGGTTATCATCTCAGAGAACCGAGGCCGCATCCAGCGGAACCGTCTTTGCGCAAATGGAAAAGGCAGCCCCCGAGGTGGGAACTGCCTTTCAGAAACAAGTCTGACAGGATCAACTTTTGCGCTTGCGACGCAACGCACCAAAGCCAAGCAGACCACCTAGCAACAGCGCGCCGCCTGCAGGCAGGGGGACAGCAGCAACTGCAGAAATGGACACATTGTCAAGCGCAGGACCATAAGCACCGCTGATTGCGCTGGCGAAAGTGAGCGTTTCGGATGTACCCGACGCAGTGAACAAGAGGCTGCTCTCTGCCCAATTCATATTGGTCAAGCTGGAGCCTGTACGATCAAAAGAGAAGGATTCATTCTTTGACCCAACAGAAACATCCAGCATTTTCACATTGGGCGCGCCTGCGGTGTTACTGGCAAGCCAGAAATCCAACCGGTACGCCTGCCCTACAACCAAACCGGTGATGTCCTGGCTGATTGATCCCGCTGACGTTTGGTTCAAATCCAGGCTATAAGCACCGTCCTGATTTTCCCAATAGGTTCTGATGAGGTCGACGCCGCCGCCCCCAATAGTCCAACCCGTGATCAAATTGGAACCGGCGTTAACACTGGCAAAAGCGCCGATGGTAGGTGCTGGGTCTTCGAAGCTTCCGTTGACGATGGTTGCCGCCGAGGCGTTGCCGGCTACCAAAAGGCCGAAAGCTGCGGCTACGATTGTCTTCTTCATTATAAAACTCCGAAATTAATTCTTTTCCTGCACGACTGGCAGAATGATGACGTTGGGCTATCCGTTTTTGGCTCAACAGACAACCATGTCACATATGGATGACACGGTCATAAGCATCCAGCACACTCTCATGCATCATTTCGCTCAAGGTTGGATGCGGGAAGACAGTGTTCATCAGGTCTTCTTCGGTGGTCTCAAGCTGGCGGCCCACAACATAGCCTTGAATGAGTTCGGTGACTTCTGCGCCGATCATATGTGCGCCCAGCAATTCACCTGTCTTGGCGTCGAACACCGTTTTGATCATGCCGTTTTCTTCGCCCAAAGCGATGGCCTTGCCATTGCCGATAAAGGGGAAGCGGCCGACTTTGATATCGTAACCCAACTCCTTGGCCTTGGCCTCGCTATAGCCGACAGAGGCGACCTGCGGGTGGCAATAGGTGCAGCCCGCAATGCTTTCGGGTTTAACCGGATGGGCATGTTTGCCCGCGATCAGTTCGGCGACCATCACCCCTTCGTGGCTGGCCTTGTGCGCAAGCCATGGCGCACCGGCAATGTCGCCAATGGCATATAGGCCGTCAACACCCGTGCGGCAGTATTCGTCCGTTACAACATGGGTGCGGTCGATTTTCACGCCCAGTTCTTCGAGGCCGAGGTTTTCCACGTTGCCGACGATACCCACAGCGCTGATGACCGTGTCAAAATCCTGCTTCTCGACCTTGCCGCCCACTTCGATATGCGCGGTGACTTTATCCGATGCACGGTCGAGTTTCTTGACCATCGCCTTGGACATGATCTTCATGCCCTGTTTCTCGAATGCCTTATGCGCAAATGCGGAAATCTCGGCATCCTCCACGGGCAACACGCGGTCCATGACTTCAACCACAGTTGTATCAGCCCCCAGCGTGTTGAAAAAGCTGGCGAATTCAATTCCGATGGCCCCTGATCCAATGACCAGCAGCTTCTTGGGCATGTGCGGCGGCTGCAGCGCGTTCTTGTAGGTCCAGACCCGCTTGCCGTCCGCCTCAAGTCCGGGCAATTCACGGGCGCGCGCACCTGTCGCAAGGACAATGTTCTTGGCCGTCAACTCTTCGCTGCCCTTGTCGGTCTTGACAGAAACCTTGCCCTTGGCAGGGATTGTGGCCGCGCCCATAAACACGGTGACTTTGTTCTTTTTCATCAGATGACCAATGCCGCCCGACAACTGCCCTGCCACCTTGCGCGAGCGTTTGACCACCGCGTCCAGATCATATCCGATACCGTCCGCCTTGAGGCCGAATTCCGATGCGCGGTGCATCAGATGGAAGACTTCGGCAGAACGCAACATGGCTTTGGTCGGGATGCAGCCCCAGTTCAGGCAGATACCGCCCAGATGTTCACGCTCTACAATGGCGACTTTCATGCCGAGTTGAGACGCCCTGATTGCAGCGACATACCCCCCCGGTCCGGCACCGATAACAATCAGATCAAAGGATGTAGCGGCCATGTTAAGCACCTCTTGGGATAGGGAATTTAGTTTATTGTTAAACTACGTAGTGCCCTGCCACAACAACAGGTTGGCCTGATGCCATGCGAATGCACAAATGGCGCAAGGAATTGCGCCATTTGTGTTAACGGATAATACTTTTGAGAAGTGGCGATTGCGCCTAAGCAGCTTGTTTGGCGTCTTGCTGCAGTTGGCGCAGGGTGGCACCGTACCCGCCTTCCCCCAGATAAGCCTGCTCCAACGCTGTACCGCTGCGCGACAATGCAGCGTTGCGATAGGGGAAACGGCCAAAGCGACGGATCACTTCGCGGTGCGCGCGCGCATGCAGCAGATTGTTTTCGCGCCCGACCGGCATCCGCTCGCACATCAAACGGACGCAGCGGTCCTGGTCACACAGGTTTTCAGAGTGCATCAGGGGCAAGTAAAAGAACTGGCGCGCCGGTTCGTCAATGCGCAAGTCCCACTCCCGTTCGATCGCGGATTTGGCAACGGCGAGCGCAGCCCGGTCGCTGGAAAAAGCGCGGCTTTGACCACGAAACATGTTGCGCGGAAATTGATCGGTCAGGATAAGATAGGCCAAGGCACCAGACGGATAGGTATGCCAAAGCGAAAAATTACCCTCGCACGCGGCCTCCCATGTCTCCAAAAACCGTTCGCGAATGGTGGCATCCAAGGCGTCACTTGCCCCATACCAGCCTTTCGGACCTACCTCGTCCAACCAAAATTCAAGTATCTCATCCGGGCCTACCATAGCGCGTTCCTTTGAGTTTTCGCGACAACCTGTTCATGTTAAATACATTTTTGGCACAGTGGATACTCACGAATTGTATCAGAACCGACATGTTTGCCCCCTTTAAGCGGCTGTTTCGTCTTCCTGTTCCGCTTCAATGGCGATTTCCTGCGCATACTCCACCGCCATCGCAGTGGCTGTTGGATAAATCGGGACGTAGCTTCCGGTCTCGTCGGTCGGAACGGTCTTGCGCTGGGTCGTCCGGTACGCGGCATAAACAAGCAACACACCAAACAGGACAGCGGTGTAAAGATAGAAGGCAGATGGACCGAGGCTGGTTCCCATCAGAAAACCCAATACAATCGGGCCAAAGACTGCGCCAAGCCCGTTGATGAAGATAAGACCGCTTGATCCGGCAGCCATGTCTTCGTGCTCCAGAAAGTCATTGGTATGGGCGATCAACAAAGAATACAGCGGATTGGACATACCTCCGGTCAAAAAGGAAGAAATCAGCAGGAAATTGAAGTTTGCCCCCATGGTCATGCCCAAGATCGAGGCCAGCAGACCAACGAGGCACACACCGATCACAAGATAGCGACGATCCATGCGGTCCGACATCAAACCGATGGGATATTGCAACACAATCGCCCCCACAAAGAAGGACGACACAAAAACAGATATCTGTCCGATGCTCAGCCCCGCCTGCGCGGCATAAACAGACGACATGCCAAATTGTGCGGCAAATATCCCGCCCAAAAGGGCCATCCCCACCGCCCCTAGGGGTGAGAAGTTGACCAGTTCACGCAAGCTCATCGGTTTTGTGGTATCAAAGGCGGGCGTTGGCGAGATCGACAATAGGATCGGCGTGATTGCAAGGCTCACCAAGATCGACGGGATCACAAACAACACAAATCCGGAAGGGTCAGCCGTCAGCAAGAGGGCTTGGGAAATCACGATGCCAAGGGTCTGGACAATCATATAGAGTGACAGCGCCTGACCGCGGTTGGAATTGTCTGCTGCGTTGTTCAGCCAGCTTTCTGCCGTCACGTACACAGCCGAAAAACAAAAGCCGATCAGGATACGGCCAAGAGACCAGACAATGATATTCGGGAAAGTCGGGTAAAGGATCATCACCGCCGAGATCAGCGAGGCCAGCGCGGCAAACACGCGCACATGGCCGACACGACGGATCATGCCCGGTGCCATGCGTGATCCCCCCAAGAACCCCACAAAGTAACATGACATTACAATCGACATCTCGAAGGTCGAGAAATTCTCGATCGCACCCCGAATGCCAAGCATCGTGCCTTGCATGCCATTGCCGATCATCAGCAGCCCCATACCGAGCAGCAGCGCCCATGCGCTTGATAAAACCTGAATCATCGGAAATTCCTTTGTGTGTCGTGGCCCTGACTGGACCTGTTGATCTGCCGCGTCAGCCCCATCCGCGACAAATCTGGCGGTTCAGCCGCGCGTTTGCGACATCGGGATCAAAAGCGACGCATCGCCATAAGAAAAGAAACGGTATTTGTGGGCAATCGCGTGATCATAAATGCGGCGAACACGCTCGGGCCCAATCAGCGCGGAGACCAGCATCATCAATGTTGACTTAGGCAGATGGAAGTTGGTCATCAGCGCATCCGCCACCTGAAATTCGAACCCTGGCGTGATGAAAATGTCGGTGTCGCCTTCCCATGGCTGGATTGTGCCTCCGCGTCCTGCCGTTTCGATCAGGCGCAATGCGGTGGTGCCAACCGGGATCACACGACCACCGGCGGCCTTGGTCGCGGCAATCTCCTGTGCCGCCTGCATACTTACCTGCCCCCATTCGGCGTGCATTTTGTGATCGGATATGTCGTCAACCTTGACCGGCAAAAACGTACCCGCGCCCACATGGAGGGTGACATGGGTAAAGGTGACACCTGCCTTTTTCAGTGCATCCAGCAATGGTTCATCAAAATGCAGGGACGCGGTGGGGGCTGCGACCGCGCCCGCGTGGCGCGCCCATACGGTTTGATAATCCGTCTTGTCCTGCGCATCAGCGGCGCGTTTGCCCGCAATGTAAGGCGGCAGCGGCATCGCCCCTGCCGCATTCAACGCCGCATCGAAATCATCGCCCTCGCAGTTAAAGCGCAGATGGCCCTGCCCGTCTGCAACACCTTCCAATGTGGCCGACAAGGCATCGCTGAAGGTGACCGTTTCGCCTTCTTTGAGCTTGCGCAGGGGTTTGATCAACGCGGACCACGTACCATCGCCCCTTGGCTCCAGCAAAGTGACTTCGATCTTGGCCTCAACCCGCCCTTGCGCAGAATTGCGCACCCGCACACCTGCCAAACGCGCGGGGATAACGCGGGTGTCGTTCAACACCAGCCTGTCGCCGGGGCGCAACCATTTGGTCAGATCTGTCACATGCTGGTCGTGGAACGCATCACCATCCGCCACCAGCAAACGCGCCGAGGATCGCGGCACAGCGGGACGCGTGGCGATCAGGTCTTCGGGCAGTTCGAAATCAAAATCGGAAAGTTTCATGGCCGCGCCTTACCGCCCCTCATGGTCGCGGGCAACCGGTCTTTGCGCGGTCGACGCGGCTTGCGGCAAAGTACTCTCTGTCACGCCCTCAACTGCCGGCAAATCAGGGGGTGGTGCGCGGAAAATCTCGCGGAACATTGCAGGTGTCAGCGCAGAAAGCGGATTGACCGAAACCTTGGGTTCTTTGGCAAGGCCATTCAACGCGTAATTGAAGCCGATCAGCCCCTCGCCCTTGCGGGTGAACAAGGAACCGATACCGTTCAGCAAATAGACCGGAGAAATCACACCCTGCATCGCAATCCGGCCCGTATCAAGCGCGTAAATGCCGTCCATGGAAAGCCCCATGGAGGCCCCGACCGCGCTGGCTTTGGTCAAGGTCAGCTGATTGGAGGTCAGGCGGAAATCGGCCTCAACGTCTTCAAAGTAGATGCCATCCCCGTTGAGTTCATTCACAAGCCCCACAACCGACACTGCATTTAGCAGCGCCGCAATGCCCGGCGCATCCTTGATCCGCACGCCGCCCGCTTCAAGACGTCCATCAAACGCACCACCTGATCCGACAGGCAGCAACACCAGCGAAAGACTGCCCCCGACGACCTGTTTTAACAAACCCGCTGCGCGCAGCACATTGCCCGCATTTGCAGAGGTGATGCGCACCGCACTGCGCCCGCCTTGAGGCACCACTGTTCCTGCAACAACGGCACCATCATTCAACCGCGCCTTGAAACTTCCATCCAGCCCATTCGCAGTGCCAAAGCGGCCCTGCAAATTTGTCAGCGCAATCGTATTGGTGATCTGCAACCTGTCCAATGTGATGTCCATTGGCGGCCCCGGCTGGCCCGAAGTTGATGTGCCGAAATCGGCGCGGCGTAAATCAAGCGTGCCACCACGCAGGACCACGGCCAACGGTTTACCCGCGCCCCGTCCCAGCAGATCAATCGGCACATTCAACCAATCGCCGACCCTGAGCGGATCAAAGCGTATGCGATCCAGCGACTTGTCCGCGTTAAAGCGGATGGTGCCGGAGGCGTTCAGTCCAGGTGCCGAGAAATCAAGCTTGTCGACCTGCAGAACCGGCGCAAGCAACAGAGCAAGGTCGAGGTTGCCCGCGCGGTTTGCCGGTTTCACCCAAGACACCTGCGGCACAGCGACCCTTAGACCAACCAGATCAGAGCGCAGCGTCAGGCGCGGCGGCGCACCGCGCGCTAGCGTAACCTCCACCTGACCGTTGGTCCGCCCCGAAACGGAGCCGGGCGGGAGTTTGACTCCAAAGGTTTCCAAAGCATCCGGCGTCAGGATCACATCTGCCTGCAAAGTGCCCGGTGGTGCGCCCTTTCCGATTGGTTGCTTGTATTGCGCCTCAAAAGGCACCCCGTCGAGCGTACCGCCTCCCGCAAGCGTGACCTCGCCATTGTCCGCTGCAAGCGTCAACCGATCCGCCAGAACTCTTCTGTCCTTGACCAGAACATCCGAGCGCACGGACAGCAGATCGCCCTGAACGTGGTAGTCGACCTTGGGTTTTGTCCCCGGTTTCAAGGGCAAGGACAACGTGCCCGTCATGACGGCCTCGCCCTCGGCCAAGGTGACAGGCAGCTTGGCTTTGTCCATCACTGACAGGGGCGGCATATTCAGCAAGGACAGGGCAGCCGTCACACTGGAACGGGTTTCAAGGCGCACCACGGACGGGGTGCCATCCTTTACGCCAACCTCGGGAATGATGAAGGAGGAACCGCTCACCGCGATGTCGCCACCTTGTGGCGGAGTGAGTGTGCCGGCATCCAGAGAAATCACAAGACGTTTGTCCGCAAGGCTGAAATGACCGCGCCCTTGCGTGATCGGCGGCAGGGTTTTCATAAACTGGACCGTGGCTCCGGTGTAGTCGAATGCCAGATACGTCTGCGGGATGAGGCCCGGCGCGCGACGCACAGCAACGTCGATGTTTTCTATCACGCCAGCCTTGAGATTGGTGGTCAACCACTGGCGGGTGCGCGGTACAGCACGTTCCGGCCACAGAGTAAAAAGACGTTCGGGTCTGACCCCGTCCATCCGGCCGTCAAGCGCCAAGCGCCAGCCATCAGGGTCAGCGGTGACAGTGCCATCAACCAGCAATGTGCGTTCTTCATCGGTAATCTGCGCGCGCCCCAGTGTCACGCGGAACGGGTTCAGTTGCAGACGGAAATCAACGTCCGCCCCTGTCAATTCAACTGGTGCATCATAGAGGTCACTCGGGTTCGCCGATATCCCTGTCAGGCTGATCTGACCAACCAGATCTGTCAAAGCACTGCCGTTAGCATCCAGCCCCAACACAGCCGTTCCGGTTGCCTGTCCCGTGATCCATTTGCTGCGCACAGAGAGTTCGTCAAATTGCAGCAACCGCTCTGCCGGATCATAACTGAAATAACTGCGCGCTTGTTCGAAAGGGATTGGTGCAGTGCCCGCGTTCGGCTGGATTGCCCCTGCCCCGATCTGGAGTGTCGCGGAAAGAGGTGTGAACGTCCCGTCACTGTTCAAGCCCGACCTCACAGAGCCGGAGATCGGCGCTTGCAAGACGCCAAGCCATGCAAACGCCAGACTTTGCGCCGCGATATCCTGAGCTGCAAGATCCTCGAAGGCGACACCAAATTCTGCCTCTGTTTCACCGATAATGCTGGCGTAATTTGCCGCCACGGTGGCAACACCAACACCGCCGTTCAGCACGGCAAGGTCTGCTGCAATTGTCAGATCGCCGTCTTCGCGGCCCAATCTCAGACGCCCGCCATCGACCGTCCACGCCCTGTCTGACGCCTCGTCCTCATAGCGCAGGGTCAACGCACGCAGATCAACTTCGCGCAATGCACTGAGCGCAGGACTGAGTAAAACCTGATCCACCTGGCCGATAAGTTGCGGCAACGTCGCCGCCTGCCGCTCTGCGGACAGACCGTTACTGCCTGCCTGAACCGCAAAACTGCCATCCGCAGCACGGCGCAGCCGCGCCGTAATACCAGACAGTGCAATAATTTTGGGCTGAAGCTGCCCCTCAAGCAAAGACCGCCCCGACAGCGTGGCTTTGAATTCATTAAACCGGATAATCTCTTCGCCAGATACGGATTTTACAGCCACATTGCGCAGACGGATGCGCGGTCGCCAACTTTCTTCCATCAGAAACGCCATCTCGCCAAAGCTGACCCGCGCTTGCGGGATCACCTGTGCAATGCGTGCCTCGACTTTGGTGCGCAACCAGTCGGGCGCGTTCACCGGATGGGTCTTGAGGTAATAGACGCCTGCGCCAACTGTCAGCACCGCGACAGTGGTCAATCCGACAGCCATATTGAGCAGCCACATCACGCCCTTGCCCACATGGCGGCTGCGCTTTTTTCTGGGCATGGATGTATCTGCGTCGCTCATTCCGGACCCGCTTTGGTTTCACAGGCTTGGCACCCGCGAATATCGCTCTAGTATGTCAGGCTGCAACCGACCTTCCAAGTGAAAGACACGTGACCTATGCCCGATATCAATGATACTGCCCCCGATTTCACTCTGCCCGTCACCGGCGGCGGCGAAGTTACGCTGAGCGCGCTCAACGGCACGCCAGTCGTGTTGTTTTTCTACCCACGTGACGACACGCCGGGCTGCACCAAGGAAAGCATCAGTTTCTCCGCAAAACTGTCCGATTTTGAGGCGGCGGGTACGAAAGTGTTCGGCATTTCGCGCGACACAATGGCGAAACATGACAAGTTTGTCGCCAAGCATGCGCTGACAGTACCGCTGTTGTCGGACGAAGAAGGCACTGTGACCGAAAGCTACGGCGTGTGGGTCGAGAAAAACATGTACGGCAAGAAATCCATGGGGATTGAACGCGCAACCTACTTGATTGGTGCAGATGGCAAGATCGCTCAGGTCTGGCGAAAGGTGAAAGTGCCGGGCCATGTCGAGGCGGTCCTTGAGACGGTACGCGCGCTGTGATCGCGCTGGCCGAAATGGCGGATGCCGTGTTGCGCTGCCCCGGCGGGCGCGAAAAAACCGCCTTGTCGCGCGGTTTTGCGGCGCAGTGGCAAGCTGCCCGTGCGCGGGGGGAAACACCGGAAATAGGCACCGCGCTACCGCCGCTGCATCCGGCAAGGCCGGAAAAGCCGGAACTCCTTAGCCCGCGGGACGTGCCCCACCGCAAGCCCGGCACCCCCGAAGGCCGCATCGCTTTGCTGCATGCGGTGGCGCATATCGAACTCAACGCCGTTGATTTGCACTGGGACATCATCGCCCGTTTTACCGACACCAAATTCCCGATGGGTTTTTATGATGATTGGGTCAAAGCGGCGGACGAAGAATCCAAACACTTCAATCTGATGGCAGATTGTCTTGAGGAAGTAGGCAGTTTTTACGGGGCGCTCCCTGCCCATGCAGGCATGTGGCGTGCGGCAGAAGATACGATAGATGATCTGATGGGGCGCCTCGCTGTCGTGCCAATGGTGCTTGAGGCTCGGGGACTGGATGTGACACCAAACATGATCAAGCTTTTCAAACAAGCCAAAGCAGAGAGCGCGGTGGCCGCACTGGAGACAATATACAGCGAAGAAGTTGCACATGTGGCCTACGGCAGCAAATGGTTCCATTTTCTATGTGGACGTTTTGATGCGGATCCAAAGGAGCGGTTTCACACCTTGGTCAGAAAGTACTTTCATGGTGATCTGAAACCACCCTTCAACGAGGAAAAACGCGCCGAGGCGGGCATCCCTCCTGACTTCTACTGGCCCCTGACCGCCTGAAATCAGGCGTAGGGGTAGAGTGAACCACGCAACTCAAGTCACTGGTATCGGCGGATTTTTGCCAATATGCACCATTCCGCCGATTTAACGTAGGGGCATAGGTCAACAAGCTTGCCCGAAGTGGTCTCACTGTCTAATGAAAGCCAAACAAAGCGCCACACAAGATGGCGCGTCGTTGGGACAGACGAAGGGAATACACACGTGCGCTCAAGATTTGCCATAAAAATCAATGCTATTCTGGAACAACATTTTCCTGAACGGCGCGTGTTCCTAAAGTCCGACAATGATACCCGTTTTATCCGTTTACGTCCCGGAACGCAGCTTGTGGCTTTTGCGGGCAGTGCTCTTCTGGTGGCTTGGTCGATTATCGCAACCGCAGTTATCTTGATGGACAGCATCGGGTCGGGAAACTTTCGCGAACAGGCCAAACGGGACCAGCGCACCTATCAGGCGCGACTGAACGATCTGTCCTCGCAGCGTGACAGCCGTGCCGCCGAGGCCATTGCAGCGCAGGAACGTTTCAATGTCGCCCTCAAGCAGATCTCGATCATGCAATCTGAGTTGTTGAATTCCGAAACCCACCGGCGCGAGTTGGAAACCGGTATCGACGTGATCCAGAACACCCTGCGTCAAACCATGCATGACCGTGAAGAAGCGCGCACGCAGCTGACTGAACTGAAAGGCAGCCTACAAGATGGTGGCTCCGGTGTGGTCCGGACGGCATCAAATGCCGCGCCGCTGGATTTCCTCTCCGAGGCACTGGCCCGCACCGCAAAAGAACGCGATCAGGTTGTGGTTGATGCTCAGGAGGCCTTGCTTGAAGCGGATCGTATGACCCAAGAAATTGCGCTGATGCGGGATCAGAACGATGCAATCTTCCGCCAGTTGGAAGAAGCGATGTCTGTTTCAGTCGCGCCGCTCGACAAGATGTTTCGCAATGCAGGCATGCCAACAGACCGCATTCTGGAAACCGTGCGCCGTGGTTATTCCGGTCAGGGTGGTCCCCTCGCCCCGCTGTCGTTCACCACACGTGGCGAAGAGCCGTCAGCCGATACACTGCGCGCCAACCGTCTGCTTAACCAGATGGACCGCTTGAACCTCTATCGTATCGCCGCGCAAAAAGCGCCCTTTGCGAACCCTGTCAAAGATGCCTTTCGCTTTACGTCCAAATTCGGGTTTCGCCGTGATCCCAAGACGGGTGGACGGCGCATGCATTCCGGTGTGGATTTCGCCGCGGGCAATGGCACACCTCTTTATGCAACCGCCGATGGCGTGGTCACCCACTCGGGCTGGCAGTCGGGTTATGGCCGTCTGGTCAAGATCCAGCACGAGTTCGGTATCGAGACGCGCTATGCCCACATGTCCAAACTTCGCGTAAAAGTAGGACAAAGGGTCTCGCGCGGGCAACGAATTGGTGATATGGGGGCTTCTGGACGCGTAACCGGTGTTCACCTGCACTATGAAGTGCGTGTAGGTGGCAAAGCCGTCAACCCGATGATCTATATCAAGGCAGCAAACGATGTTTTCTAAAAGCAAAATCAACGATCCCGCCCCAAACAAAGACGCAGAAGCGTCCAAACCTGCGGCACCCGCGGCACCTGCACCCCAAACAACGGCGCAGGCAAAGCCAAGTGAATTCAAGGCCAGCGCGCCAAAAGCCAAACCTCCGGCGTCGATCCTGTCTCAGGATTTGCACGTCACCGGAAACATGAAGACCACTGGTGACATTCAAGTCGAAGGCACAGTTGAGGGCGACATTCGCGCCCACCTGCTGACCATCGGTGAAACTGCTACCATCAAGGGCGAAGTGATTGCCGATGATGTTGTGATCAACGGCCGTATCGTTGGCCGTGTGCGTGGCTTGAAGGTCCGTCTGACATCAACTGCGCGGGTTGAGGGTGACATCATCCACAAGACAATCGCAATTGAATCCGGTGCGCATTTCGAAGGTTCTGTACAGCGTCAGGACGATCCGCTGAACCCCGGTGCAAAATCCGCACCAGCGGCCAAGGCGAACCCGGCAAGCTAACGCTCAAGGTTACACCCGAATTTGAAAGGCACTGTCAGATCGCTGATGGTGCCTTTTTCTTTGGGGTGTTTGCCTTGCCGTAACAGAAAAAGGGCGCGCCTAGCAGCACGCCCCTCTGTTTTAGACCAACACTTTCGGCCTGATCATTCAGTGACCGTCACCGTTTTCATCACGTCGGGTGCGCCGACAACCGCGCCGTTGCCACCTGTTCCCAGTTTGATTGCATCGACAATATCCTGACCTTCGGTCACGCGGCCAACAACCGTGTACTGACCGTTCAGGAAATGGCCCGCATCAAACATGATGAAGAACTGGCTGTTGGCGGAGTCTGGGTTCTGCGACCGCGCCATGCCAACAACGCCTTTGTCAAAAGGGACATCCGAAAATTCGGCTGCCACGTTGGGCATGTCGGAACCACCCGTGCCTGCGCGGCTCAGGTTGCTGGGGTCCTTGCCGTGCTGAACGTCACCGGTCTGGGCCATGAAGCCTTCGATGACGCGGTGGAAAACAACCCCGTCATAGGCCCCTTGGGATGCCAGTGTCGTGATCCGCTCCACATGCTGCGGGGCGATATCTTCAAGCAGGTCGATCATCACAACGCCGTTTGCTTCGCCTGCGATCTCGATCTTTAGACCGGATGCCGCGACAGAGCTGCCGATGATTGTTGCAAGAAGGCCCGCGCTTACAAGTGCCTTACGCATCTGCGGCCACCTTCACACTGATCATACGATCAGGCTGCGCTGGTGGCTCTCCGCGTGTGATGGCATCGACATGTTCCATGCCGGATGTGACAAGACCGTAAACAGTGTATTGGCCGTTCAGGAAATCATTGTCTTTGAAGTTGATAAAGAACTGGCTGTTGGCGGAATCAGGGTTGGCAGAGCGTGCCGCGCCGATGGATCCACGCGCATGCGGGATCTTGGAAAATTCAGCAGGCACATTGCCCAGATCAGATCCACCCGTCCCTGCGGCACGCAGGTTGAAGTCGCCTTCCATGTTGCCATGTTCCACGTCGCCGGTCTGCGCCATGAAGCCGTCGATCACGCGGTGAAAGCAGACGTTGTCGTATTTTCCGGCGCGGGCGAGTTCTTTCATCCGCTCGCAATGTTTGGGTGCCACATCGGGCAGCAATTCGATTGTGACGGTGCCGCCTGCCAGCTCCATCAGGATTGTGTTTTCCGGGTCTTTAATTTCGGCCATGCCGCTCTCCTTTGATCTATTGCCCCCTAACTAGGGGTGATGAGGCAGATTGCCAAGCGAGTGAGTTGACCATTTGGCCCAGAAAGGCAAAACACCGTGTAAAGTAGACGTGAGGGAATATGTGATGGGCTGGAAATCGCTGGACGATATGGATTTGTCAGGCAAACGCGTGCTGGTGCGGGTGGATATCAACGTGCCGGTTGAAAACGGACGGGTGACGGACACCACGCGGATCGAACGGATTGTGCCAACCATCCACGATATTCTGGAGAAAGGTGGCAAGCCGATGCTGATCGCGCATTTTGGTCGACCCAAAGGCAAGGTCAGTCTAGATCTGAGTTTGGCGCAGGTTTTGCCCGCCCTGCAATCCGCGCTGGATCGCAAGGTCAGGCTGATCGAAACCCTTGAGGGGGCTGAACACCTAACCCAAGAGGCCGCAGAGGCGGACGTGTTGTTGCTTGAGAACATCCGCTTTCACCCCGGCGAAACGGCAAATGATCCGGAATTTGCGCAACGTCTGGCCGCCTTGGGCGATGTGTTTTGCAACGACGCGTTTTCCGCAGCCCACCGTGCGCATGCCTCCACCGCTGGCATTGCGGCGCTCATGCCCAGTTGTGCCGGACGTCTGATGCAAGCCGAGTTGAGCGCATTGGAAGCTGCATTGTCGAAACCCGAACGTCCCGTGGGCGCAGTTGTGGGGGGCGCAAAAGTGTCGACAAAGATTGCGCTTCTTGAAAATCTGGTGAACCGGCTGGATGTTCTTGTGATTGGCGGCGGCATGGCAAATACGTTTCTGGGCGCGCTTGGCGCAGATATGGGTGCCTCGTTGAAGGAAGAGGATTTCTATGACACCGCCTGCGATATTCTGGCGCAGGCAGACAAGGCAGGTTGTCGTGTGATCCTGCCCGCAGACGGTTTGGTGGCACGGGAATTTGCAGCGGGTGCAGCGCATGAAGTGATTGCCCTGAACGCTGACACAACGCTGGATGCGGACCAGATGGTATTGGACGCAGGTCCGGCAAGCATCGACACCCTGCGCACTGCGTTCAAAGAGTTGAAAACGCTGATCTGGAATGGTCCCATGGGGGCCTTCGAGATTGCACCGTTTGACACGGCTACGGTCGCAGCGGCCAAGTTGGCGGCAGAGCGCACGCAGAGCGGTGCATTGATTTCTGTTGCAGGGGGTGGTGACACGGTCGCCGCGTTGAACCAAGCGGGCGTGGCAGAGGATTTCACCTATATCTCGACTGCCGGTGGTGCCTTTCTGGAATGGATGGAGGGCAAAACGCTGCCTGGCGTGGCCGCCCTTGAAGGGGCCAGCGGGTAAACAAGGTAGGGTATTCCCGAACTTGTTATTGTGGATTTCACGGGTAAGCTGAGGTGAACCCGAAGGAGATCTTATGTCCAAATTCACCCGTCTTGCCCGTATCGCTGTCCTGAGTGCGGGCCTTGCGACACCACTGAGCGCCGAAACCGATCCCCAGCCTGATCTGCTTGAGTTTTTCTCAATCAATCGTTTGGGCACTTTCTTTGCCAATTCGGCGATTGCGGCGCTGCGCACACAGATGGAACTGGAATATGATTTTCTGTCCACTGACCTGATACGCGGAACAATTTCCGTATCCGGCATTACGGCACGCCCTCTCCTGCCTCATGATCAAGCGCGTCAATGCGTGATCACGGTGGAGCGGGCCGTTTTGAAAACGGATGTTGCCAAGCCTTTCGAAGTCGCCTCCGAAGTGAATGTCAGCCTGATCGGTGGCAAGGCCAATACCGCCTGCCTGCCACGTGAGGCCGCGATGGCGCTGCGCGCAACCGGATTGCGCGACATTGAGCTGGACCAGATGAAAATCCGCGCGGCCTATATCTATCCGACCGGAGAAACCTCTGTTGATGCGTCGCTTGTCGTAAACAACATCGCGGCCCTCGACTTCTCGGCCAGCGGGATGATCCTGCCCCGCGCGGGATCGTTCGGCCCCGGTGAACCGGCATTTCGGGTCTTGCGGGCTGTGGCCAGCCTGAAGGATATGGGCGGTTGGCAGACAATTTCTGCAATCCTGCCACCCAATTTTCGCGATGCGGAAACCATCAAGGTCATCGGCACAGAAGGTGTCACGCAATTCCTGAGCAACAACGGCACGCGCACTGTCACAGCCGTCGAGCGCAACTTTGTCACGCAGTTGATGGACCGGGTTGAGGATTTCATCAATGATCCGGGCGAATTGACTGTTGAGGCAAACTTGCCCGTCACCGGCATTGTGATTGAGCCGGAAGTCTATGATCGCGAACCGCAGGCGTTGATATCTGCCCTTGCACTGGAAGCCCGCGCGGTTCCACTGTCGCGCAGCCGTATCTTGAGCGGTGAGGAACTTGCGGCATTGTCCAACCCCGATGATCTTGGCTCTGCGCAGTTACTTGCCTTGGGACAAGCCTTGCTGGATGGATCAGGTGTGCCGCAAACGCCGGCATTGGTGCCCGATTTACTGGATTCCGTGCTGGAGGATGACGAAAACAGCGCACAAGCCGCCGCGTTGATTGCCCGTGCATTGGAAAACCGCGATCCGGCCAAGGCCTATCCCTTTGCACTTCAGGCCGCAGCTGGCGGTATTGAAGATGCGATATCGCTGCTGGACCTTCTCGAAGCGCAAATGACAACAACTCTGGTGCTTGAGGCACAGGCGCTTGAACTTGGCGCTGTTTTATCCGCAGCGGATGTGGTTGAGGATGACGATCCACGTGCCCTGCGCCGTCTTGCCCTCGCCTACCTGACGGGGTCGGATGTCACGCGGTCCTATGCGCAGGCCTATTATTTCGCCTTGCTTGCCGAAGCGGCAGGCGACATCGGCGCAACGGCGTTGAAGAATGAAATCGACGGGCGATTTTCAGCACGCGGGGATGCAGTTCAGATGACATGGGATGCCCTGAGTGGCGAGCTGCAAAGTCACGCGCTGGAGGATTGGATCAATGGCGACCTCGCGAACCGATATAAAAGGAACTAACCCACTTTAATTGACAGATAGTCACCCACAGGGGATTCACATCGCGAATCGCCTGTGGCATAGTAACGGGACGTCCATCAAGAGACGGTCCGAGGCCGAGAACATGAACCGCACCGCACGCCCTGCATTTGGCACACTTATTTTTTTCGCAATCGCTTTTGCGCTGAGCCTGTATTTCACCTTTGCCGCTGTGCAGGGGGATTTTGGTTTGTTTCTCCGTGCTGAAATTGTAGCGGAAAGTCAGGATTTGCGCGAAAAGCTGGCGAAAGTACGGACAGACGTAGCGCGTATGGAAAACCTGACCAAGCGGATGTCAGACGACTATCTTGATCTTGATCTATTGGATGAACAGGCGCGCGGCGTTCTGGGCATGGTGCGCTCCGACGAGATCGTAATTCACTAACCTCCTTTTTCGACCATCTGCTCCGTTTTCCCCTCCCCTTATTAATGGCTATCCAACTGAGTTTAATTCCAGTACTATATAGTTTAACGTTAAACTATATGTGCGCCCTGTAGCGTAACGAAGGAGGACAGCCCCTATGGCGGCCAAGAAAACCACCAAGAAAACCAATGCGTCTGCAGAGGAACTGAAAGCCTATTATAGGGACATGCTGTTGATCCGGCGGTTCGAGGAAAAAGCAGGCCAGTTATACGGCATGGGATTGATTGGCGGGTTTTGCCACCTCTACATTGGGCAAGAGGCAGTTGTAGTCGGGTTGGAAGCCGCGGCTGAGGAAGGCGACAAGCGCATCACGTCCTATCGCGACCACGGACATATGTTGGCGTGTGGCATGGATCCCAACGGTGTCATGGCCGAGCTGACGGGCCGCGAGGGCGGCTATTCCAAAGGCAAAGGCGGCTCCATGCATATGTTCTCCAAGGAGAAGCATTTCTATGGCGGTCACGGCATTGTGGCCGCGCAGGTGCCGCTGGGTGCCGGTCTGGCGTTTGCAGACAAGTACAAGGACAACGGACGCGTGACCTTCACCTATTTCGGGGATGGTGCGGCGAACCAGGGACAGGTCTATGAGACATTCAACATGGCCGCCCTTTGGGGCTTGCCCTGTATTTTTGTAATCGAGAACAACCAATACGCAATGGGAACGTCACAACAGCGATCCACTTCTTCCGCTGAAATCTGGGAACGTGGCAAAGCGTTTGGCATCCCCGGAGAAGCGGTGGATGGCATGGATGTACTTGCTGTGAAGTCAGCAGGTGAAACCGCTGTGGCGCACTGCCGCGCGGGCAAAGGGCCGTACATCCTGGAGATCAAGACCTATCGTTATCGGGGCCACTCCATGTCGGACCCTGCCAAATACCGCACCCGCGAAGAGGTCCAGAAAATGCGCGACGAGCGTGACCCGATCGAAGCGGTGCGCACCCTGCTACTGGACGGCAAACATGCAACCGAAGATGACCTGAAGGCCATCGACAAGGAGATCAAGAAAATCGTGAACGAAAGCGCCGATTTTGCCAAGGAAAGCCCAGAGCCGCATCTGGACGAGTTGTGGACCGATATTTACGCAGAGATGGAGGCTTAAACCATGGCAATTGAAATCCTGATGCCCGCCCTGAGCCCCACCATGGAAGAAGGCACACTGGCCAAATGGATGGTCAAAGAGGGCGACACTGTCTCCTCTGGTGATATCATGGCCGAGATCGAGACCGACAAAGCCACGATGGAGTTCGAGGCGGTCGACGAAGGCGTGATTGGTAAAATCCTGATCGCCGACGGCACCGAGGGGATAAAGGTAAACACCGCGATAGCGATCTTGCTAGAAGACGGCGAAAGCGCGGATGATATTGACGCGGCGGCACCACAAAAGGCCAGCGCCCCTGTCCCGGTCGACAAGGAACAATCCTCTGAGGATGCGCCCGCCGCCGGCATGAGCCACCCGGAGCCACAAGTGGATACCACACCGGATTGGCCCGAAGGTACGAAGCTGAAACAACAGACCGTCCGCGAAGCCTTGCGTGACGGCATGTCGGAAGAAATGCGCCGCGATGATCGTGTGTTTTTGATGGGCGAGGAAGTTGCCGAATACCAAGGTGCGTACAAGATTTCCCAAGGGATGCTGGACGAATTTGGTGCCAAGCGGGTAATTGACACGCCAATCACCGAGCACGGTTTTGCCGGAATCGGTGTCGGCGCTGCCTTTGGCGGCTTGCGCCCGATTGTGGAGTTTATGACATTCAACTTTGCCATGCAGGCGATCGACCACATCATCAACTCCGCCGCCAAGACGCTCTATATGTCGGGCGGTCAGATGGGCGCGCCCATGGTGTTCCGCGGTCCCAACGGTGCCGCCGCCCGTGTCGGCGCGCAACACTCGCAAGATTACGCCGCGTGGTACATGCAGATACCGGGCCTGAAGGTCGCGATGCCCTACTCAGCGTCAGACTACAAAGGTCTGATGAAGACAGCGATCCGTGATCCCAACCCGGTGATTTTCCTTGAGAACGAAATCCTTTACGGGCGCTCTTTCGATGTGCCTGATCTGGACGATTACACCGTTCCCTTTGGCAAGGCCCGCATCTGGCGCGAAGGGGGCGATGTTACTATTGTCAGCTTCGGTATCGGTATGAGTTATGCCTTGGAAGCAGCTGATAGACTTGCCGAAGAGGGCATCAATGCCGAGGTTATCGACCTGCGCACCCTGCGCCCGATGGACACTGGCGCAATCCTCAAGTCTGTGATGAAAACCAACCGTTTGGTCACCGTCGAGGAAGGCTGGCCGCAAGGCTCTGTCGGCAATTACATCTCAAGCGTGGTGATGCAGGAGGCGTTCGATTATCTTGATGCACCGGTGATCAATTGCACAGGCAAGGATGTGCCGATGCCTTATGCTGCGAACCTCGAAAAACACGCGCTGCTGACCACCGACGAGGTCATCGCAGCCGTGAAAAAAGTCACTTACAAATAAGGAGCGGACCAGATGCCCATTGAAATTCTAATGCCCGCCCTGTCACCCACGATGGAAGAAGGCACGCTTGCGAAATGGCTGGTCAAGGAGGGCGATACCGTGTCCTCCGGCGACGTTATGTGCGAGATTGAAACCGACAAGGCCACAATGGAGTTCGAAGCCGTCGACGAAGGCGTGATCGGCAAAATCCTGATCGCGGATGGCACCGAAGGGGTGGCCGTAAACACCGCAATTGCCGTGCTCTTGGAGGACGGCGAAAGCGCGGATAACATCGGAAGCACGCCAGCCACGGCCCCCAAGGCTGCGCCTGTTGTCGAGGCTGCAGCCCCTGCCGAGAAAAGCGCCCCTGCCCCAGCCGCACCTGTTGCGTCCGATGGCACCCGCGTTTTCGCAACGCCGCTTGCACGGCGGATCGCAGCAGACAAAGGGCTTGATTTGGCAGATGTCAAAGGCTCCGGCCCACGTGGCCGTATCATCAAAGCCGACGTTGAAGGCCTGTCCAAAGCGGATGCACCAAAAGCGGCGGCGGCTTCGGCCAGCGCCCCTGCTGCAGCCACGATGCCGGCAGGCCCCGCAACCGATACTATTCTCAAGATGTATGCGGACCGTGAATTCGAGGAGATCAAGCTCGACGGCATGCGCAAAACAATAGCTGCGCGCCTGACCGAAGCCAAACAAACCGTGCCACATTTCTATCTGCGCCGCGACATCCAGCTGGATGCACTGATGGCGTTTCGCGGGCAATTGAACAAGCAGCTTGAGCCGCGCGGTGTAAAGCTGTCGGTGAATGATTTCATCATCAAGGCCTGCGCCTTGGCTCTGCAGCAAGTACCGGATGCCAATTCGGTCTGGGCAGGTGATCGGACGCTCAAGCTGAAACCTTCAGACGTGGCCGTTGCGGTCGCAATCGAAGGCGGGTTGTTCACACCAGTTCTGAAAGATGCGGAATTGAAGTCGCTTTCGGCCCTTTCCGCCGAGATGAAAGACCTCGCCGCGCGGGCCCGCGACCGCAAGCTTGCGCCGCACGAATATCAGGGCGGCAGTTTTGCGATCTCCAATCTGGGCATGTTCGGGATCGACAACTTTGATGCGGTGATCAATCCTCCGCATGGTGCCATTTTGGCCGTTGGTGCAGGAACAAAGAAACCTGTTGTGGGGACAGATGGAGAACTGAGCATCGCAACCGTGATGTCCGTCACCTTGTCAGTTGATCACAGGGTGATTGATGGCGCAATGGGGGCCGAGCTCTTGAACGCGATCAAGGATAACCTTGAAGCACCGATGACGATGCTGGCCTAGGTCAATACGCAGTTCCAAATCGCAAAAAGCCGGGGAATTCCCCGGCTTTTTCAATTCAATGGCACATTCGTTAGCTCTCTTGCGGACCAAACATGTGGTTCATCGAAATCGACGGGTGTTCGCATCCCGCCTCCCCGACAATTCGTGCCGGAATGCCCGCGACCGTCTTGCAGGGCGGTACTTCTTCCAAAACGACAGACCCTGCCGCGATCCGGCTGCACTGGCCTACTTTGATGTTGCCCAGAACCTTGGCCCCCGCCCCGATCAGCACACCATCGCCAATCTTGGGATGTCGGTCTTCTTCTTCCTTGCCTGTGCCCCCTAGTGTCACGGAATGCAGCATAGAGACATTGTCTCCAACCACCGCCGTTTCACCGATGACAATCGAATGGGCGTGATCAATCATGATTCCCTTACCGATCTTTGCGCCGGGATGGATATCAACGCCGAATATCTCGCTGACCCGCATTTGCACAAAATACGCCAGATCACGATGCCCCTGAGTCCAGAGGTGATGACCAACGCGGTAGGCCTGCACCGCCTGAAATCCTTTGAAATAGAGAATGGGTTGGGACAGACGGTGACAGGCCGGATCACGCTCGTATATCGCCATAAGGTCTGCCCGGGCTGCCTCCACCAAAGAGGGATCGGATGCATAAGCCTCTTCGACAATTTCCCGCACAACAACCATCGACATTTCGTTTGATGCAAGTTTGGCTGCTATCCGGTACGAAAGCGCCTTATCAATGGATTTGTGGTGCAAAATACAGGCATGCACAAAACCGCCAATCAACGGTTCGTCTTTTACAGCCTGTTGGGCTTCGGTCTGGATTTGATCCCAAACCGGATCGACGGCTGTTATGTTTCTACGGGGTTCTGCCATGGGTCACATCCTTTGCTGCGTCTCAGTATACGCATTTAAGGGGGCGTCTACCAAACGCAAAGATGTGATGCAGCACATTTCTGCTGTCTATATGTCACGTGAGCTTACATGCGGTATTTTTAGCGATCTTTATGCAAGTGATGGAGAACCATTTGAAAACAGGAGCAATAATCTGGATCGCGAAAGCTGGGTTCACCTACGGGGTATCGACGCAATGCCGCGCTACGCAACGTGCCATTTCCCCAATGCGGGTGCATTTTGCCCAGACGACGCAAGAAGCGGTCCGCAACCTCCGCTTCCTGCATCATCCCAAGACAAACCTCGGTGCGCCGCTCTAAAGGCACGGACAACAAGACCCGCGCTGCTGCCGATACGTCACTGTAAAAGACGTCTCGCATCAGGCAATTACGCGCGTCCGCTGCACTGGACCCTCCCCGTAGGTCGCCGAAATCTGAGCGACCGCAACGTCGAAAGGCGCAACGACTCCATCGGTCGACTGCATCGCTGGACTGTATTGCCAAGCCGTTGTACCGACCATCACTTCGCGCAGCACAGCGGCCCCTTGAATGATGCGCACGACATAGCTTTCTACCTCCTCACCCAAGGGCACCTCGGGCGTGTCCCAGTTATCCCCGTCGACGCGCGTCCGCCTAATCCAGCTGATGTCATAGGAACCGTTCGATTGTTTTTGGCTGCTCAGATGGCACGGGCTGTAGGGACGCAATCCGTTTCCGTCAAAGGCCTGAACAATATGGCGGTACGATGGATCATCATATCCCCGCCGCGCCGGACCAATGCGGAAATTCTGCGCAACACGGCGCAAGTTCGGGCTCAGGGCAATCTGCTCGGGCGTGCCATCCAGCAAAACGAACTTTGATCCCGCGGGCCATGTTCCGGGCATAATGCCATCTGATCCCGCCTGCCCCCGCAGCCGCTTTTTCAACCAGTAAGTTCTTGGAGCCACCAGTTCCGCTTCGGCAAATTGAAACACTTCCCACCTATCCGAACTGCCATCACCAATAGCGGCCATGTTCGCCCCCGCGAGCAATGCCTCTTGATCAACAGAGGAAAGGGTTCCGCTGACCAAAACCACTTCCAGAACGCCCCCGCGATCAATGACACCTGAACAGGCAAAAGGCAGCACCGTACGCGTCACACCGATGGTCGAACGGGATCCGATCAGCTTGTTTAACTGGTAGTTTTCATCTGTGTTTGACTGATACAATGCTACCGGTCCCGGCCAAGGCTGGGCTGTGGCGGCGACACGCGGAGCATGCGCCACCTCGTCCCCGCGTAGTAATGGCAAGTCCAGAAAATGCGACAATACCGGAGTCGGTGCCACAAACTGGCGTGCCGGAACCACCTCGTCATAGATATCGGCCAGGTCATAGACTTCTGGTTCGATCCGCACCCCCTCAATCAATTGCACGTCAGATTGTTCCACACGATCAACGCGGTACAACGCAGACCGCTCCGAGCCTTCATTGGGTAACTCAAAAACATCCCCCGCCCCAAGCTGCATCTGGGAGGGTGGCAAGGCCAATCTGACGGTATCACGCGCCACCCGTGCCTCTGTCAGCCAACGTTCTGCAATTTGTTTACCCTCGCCCCGCGTGAGCGCGATATTCACCTCAGAACCAGACACTGAATGCGTTGATTCATCCGCCAAAACCGCCTCTTCCGCGATCACTTCAAAATCCGCATCCGCCTGTACAAAGCGCAGCCGCATTCGGCCCGAAACTTCCGCATCGGCCTCACGAACCTGTTCCGCCGTACCACCAAGTTCATCGCTGACAGCCAGCCGTTCCAGATCGAGCTTGGTCGTTTTCACGCCGTCTCGCATCCGAAAACGCAACACGCCATCGCGTTCAATAGCGTCAAAGCCATACCGGATCATCAAAGGTTGCAATGCCGCGCGCGCATCTGTCACCTGCTCAACCGCATATCCGCGCACGTAACCGTAAAGACCTTCTGTGCTAAAATCCCTGAGACCCGCACGGCGGCAAATCTCGCTTACAACCGACGCCAGTGAACGCCCTGCGGTCCGCCCGTTTATCCAATGTCCGCGCGTATAATTTTCACTGTCACTCTACTTTGCAGCGTTGTTAGGGAAAAAAGGATAGGGGCGTGTGTCGAAAGCCCAGACAAAAGCCCGGCTCATGTCCAGCATCCTGCCCGCATATTCGCTCGATTGCGGATTATTGACCGGATCGTCCCAATATTCGGTCATCGCGCGCAGATATTGCATTTGCATCAACTCATCACGCGCACCGGTCGAAAAGTACGGCAACCTGCTCTCGGAGCTTTTGCGGTCCAGAAATTTGTTGGGCTGGTTTGCGCCCTTGTTTACAGCCGCGCAACCGTATTCTGTAAACCAAATCGGCTTTGACATCGGCTCCCAAGCGGTAGCGCCCTGGCGTACACCATTGATCCGTTCATGATGGAAATTCTCCCACCACCCCCGCACATCCTTATAGCGGTAGACCCAAGGTTCCTGATGCTCTCCGTCCTTAATCTGCGTCCGAATCTGTGCCGCGCGTGCCTCTGGCGAATGATAATACCAATCGTACCCTTCACCGCCCTCGATGTTGCTCTTGAGGTAGTCGAGGTTGTAAATCGCATCCCATTCTTCGCCATCCAGATGCCCTTCGCTGGCGCGCCAGTCGGCAAGCGGCATGTAGTTGTCGATACCGATAAAGTCGATGTTCTCATCCGCCCACAGCGGATCAAGATGAAAATAGCGATCGTTTGTCCCGTCTTGCGGCTGATAGCCGAAGTACTCCGACCAATCTGCTGCATAGCTGATCTTGGTATGCGGACCCAAAATGCGACGGACCTCCGCCGCCAATGCGCGCAATTTCTGCACGGCGATGAATGAACCACCCGCACCTCGGATCTGCGTCAGTCCGCGCATTTCCGAGCCGATGCAGAACGCTTCAACGCCGCCAGCCTGCGCGCACAGGAGCGCATTATGAAGGATGAAGCGCGAAAACGTCCAGTTTTCACGCGCTTCGACAAATTCTTCCTCCACCTCTTCGGTTTCACTTTCCCCACCACCCTCGCTGCCACCGCCACCCGCGCTGCCGCCTTCCACTTCATCTTCGGGTTCAGGAATGTACCATTCGTCCACCAGACGAATACGACCGTCAACAATTTCGAAACTGTCCGCCGTTACGCCGCCAAAGAATGCTTCGACTTCAAGTGCGGCTTGCGCCGTTCCGTCCGGACTTCCGTCCTGCCCGGGCGCTTTTGAAGACGTGATCCTTCCACGCCATGGCAGATTTGGCTGGTTTTCAGAATCGCTATAGGGATCAGGCAAACCATTGTCAGTGTATTGGTCCAGCAATATAAACGGGTAGAACATCACCTCTTGTCCGGCGGCCTTAAGCGATCGTATGGCTTCAACGACTGAATCATCCGTTGGTGTACCTCCGTAGATCGGTCGCCCCTCTTCCTGCACAATGATTTTCGCGTATTCCCGCGGCACCCCGGAGACTACCCAAGGCATGTCACCTGAATCAAACTCGGGATTTTCCACTTTCGGACGTATCGTGCACTCGCCACATCGCAAATCGTCTCCAAACCAGGAGACCACCAAAGATGCGGCTTTCAGGTTGGGCAATTCCTCGGTCAGCGCATCTAAAGCAACACTAAAGTCGGGCTTTCCGGCTGGCGTCGATACATTCGCGCTCTTGAACATTCCAGTCTCGTGCTCGAAATTTACAGGCGTCGTTGCCAAAGCATACTCTCCGGTGCCCGGAATAAGGGCGACCCCCTCAATACCGAACGCAGGCGTGTACTCCCACTTTGCAGCGTCTTTCTGTTCAGCGCGCAATACCTCAAACGAGAATTGCGGCAACCTGTTTCCAAACGGTGCAAGATTCAGATCTTCTATCACCACATATGCCGTACCACGATATGCGGGCACCTTTCCCATGCCTTCTATCGCCTCGATCACCGGATCGGGCAGTTGATCTGCAGTGCCCGCATAAACACGCATATTCAGATCATCCCGCGCCACTTCCTCACCGTCCGCCCAGACCCGGCCAATGCGCAAAATCTCGCCTTCGCAGACCGCAATCGCGACGCTGACTGAATAGCTGTATTCAGTATTGGCCGGTTGCGAACGGCTCCCTTTGCCACCGCCCGAAGTCGTGGTGGTTTCCTGAAAGTCAGATGCCCAGATCACATGGCCTCCAAGGCGCATACGTCCGTAGGTCTGCGCTATTGGATCCCCCTCACCGGCGCTGGTGATGCGAAAGCGGTCAACCTTGCCGGTCTCGATCGCCTGACCACCCTGACCCAATAGACGCTGATCCACGACACGCCCGAGCGTTGCGCCGACGGCCCGCCCGATTGCGACAGACGAGAGACCCGCCAGCGTCCCCCCGACAGAGCCACCAATAGCCGCACCCGCGACGGAAAAAAGGACCGTTGCCATCAGTTATACTCCTTTTGGAAATTCAAATCGCGCTACAATGCGCCGCTGCCAAGGGCGGCTGAGTGGGCTTTCAACCACGCCGTGCCCCGTGTAGGCATGGATAAAGCTCGCATTGTCACCAACACGACCCTGCACCCCCAGATGTTTGGCAACACCTTGATCGCGCATGCGAAACAACAAAACATCACCTGCCATCTCGTCCCGGCGTTCTTTCGCCACCAAATGCCGCGCTGCCGCCGCCCAAAGACGTTCTTCACCCTGCGGCTCGGACCAGTCCATCGAATAGGCAGGAATGCGCTCCGGCTCCTCACCATTGATCTCGCGCCAGATGCCACGCAAAAGCCCCAAACAGTCACATCCAGCATCAAGGGTCGAGCTTTGATGCACATAGGGCGTGCCGATCCATCGCCGCGCAATATTCGCAATCTGTGTGCCACTCATCGCATGGATCCACCCGAATTCGTGCCGCTCGACTTGGGCACCGAAACAACCCAGTCTTCCCCCGGCAAGTCAGGAAAACCCTGAAAGTTCAGAATATTGTTGAACTTCAAACGGCAGGTTTCCATCTGCTTGTTGCACCCTGCGGTCAGCTTGATCTGCGTTCCGGTTCCAACATCCCCCTTGATCGGTTCCCACAACTCAATGCTACGGGTTTTCCCTCTTACGCGGTCATGTTTGATCAGACCAAACAGACCTGCCGCAGACCCTTCCAACACATCCAGACGGCCCCGAATGAAGAACTCGGGGTCAAAGCCGGGCAAACTGTCCCACGTGAATTTTCGCCCACTTTCTTCCACATCAACAGACAGCGTTAGGGAGTATCCGGGCAGGGTCGTGTCAAAACGACACTGCCTGTCCCCAAGAACAGCAGTACACGGCTTCTGGTAAACCCGCCCCAGCGTCCGGTTCAGCGCCTCGGTCAGCCCCCGCAACTCGGCGCGAAAAATCCCGTCCACACGCCGCATTTCTCCAATCGTGCCGCGAAACTGCAACCAGCGCTGGCGCACATCTGCCCAATTGACCAACCAAGCCTGCACCTCGGCCCCGTCAAAACGGCCCTGCTCGATCTCGTCTTCGCGTATCGACGCATCACTCAACGCACCGATGGCCTCGGTGTTGTCCACCGACAGCCCCGTGGTTTGCGCAATCGCTTTGGCACTCAGCCCCGCATCCGCGCGAAACGATGTCCCCTCAAACGTCAAAGGCAGATCATGATCTGTAAACGCAAAGGTGACACCATCGCCCCGCGTGATCTTCCACGCATGACACACCGTGGTCAGCCCACCTTCCAAATGCGCCTGAAGCGCTGCATCCAAGCCCCCGATCATATCCGCACCTCGATCACTGGGACAGACGGTGCGTGCCCCGCCTGAAAGCTCTCGACGCTGGTCAGAATACGATCCGTGTCAAAGCGCACAGGCACGTCAAATTCATAACCTGCATAGATTTCCATATTCGGATCAGGCGGGCGCGTAAAAGTGATGATGCCCGTATTGGCATCCACCTCGTAATCCAGCCCCTCCTGCAACTCGTCCTGCTCCACGCCGACCTTCACTGTGCCATAAACCGGCTTGCTGATCGGGCGGCGATAAAACTGCTCACCGGACCAATAGGTCTTCATGATCTGATACGAGCGTTCTATCCCGTCGCCATATCCGATGCTCTGATCATCAAACGCAGGCTCGGCGGTTGAGCGGCCAGACTTGTAGTCAGACCAATCCTTCCATCGAAATCCGTGCATCTGCCCCATCCGCGCCTCGAAGAAACCGATCAGCACTTGAAGATCGTCAATAGACCGCATTCCAAGCCCTGCATCATAGCTGCGCCGTGAATGCGCCCAAGGCGTGTTGCGCTCTTCAAAACCGTTCGCCAGCGTCACCACATCCGTGCGCCGCTGCGGCCCACCGACCGATCCAAAACTCAGCGTGGGTGGAAATCGTACCTCATGAAAAGCCATCAACCTGCTCCTGACATTTATTGAAATTCAGCGATTGCGCGCGCTTTACCGGTTCCGGTTGCCCGACGACAAAGCCCGGCTCATCTGCGCCGCAATCTGGCTTTGCGAGCGTTGAAATCCGGCGACATCCGGTGTGGTAATGTTCATCACCAACTGCGGCCCGCCGCCGCCTCCAACACCGCGTACACCCAGTTTGCCATCCGGTCCTCGCGCAAGCGGCATGATCGCTTCCGGCCCCGCTTCGCCCATCAGGCCGGTGCCACCACGCATCGGAAATGTCGTGGCCCCGCTCACCACGCCGCCCTTAGCAAAAGGCATCACCTTGCCCTGAGAAAACGCAGCCCCATCCGCAAACGGCAGTATCCCCTGCACCAGCGATCCGACGCCCTGCGAAATCATGCCACCAATGTGGTTTGTTACGGGTTTCATCGCCGCATTATAGGTCGTGTTCGCCAGCGACTGCGCCACGGTCCTAAGCGCATCCGACATTTTCATCCCGTCAAACACCACCCCGTCAAAGGCCCGCCGCAGTCCACGGCTCAACCCCTTCTCAAGCGTTTGCACATCCTTGCCTGTCGCCGCCAGCGACGCGGACATCCGCCGCAACTCGCCGTCAAAACCGGCCACCAGCGTACCTGTATTCGCCAGCGTTGCGTTCAAGTCTTCCGCATGGCTCTCAAGCCCGCCATAGTCATCAAAATCAGCCATCATCCGACCCCTTTTCCCTATCCGGATAGGCCGCCATCAAGGCCGCCAACCCGTCACTCAACATCGGCTTGTCCGCGCCTGCGCTGCCCAGCATCACCTGCAACTCTACCGGCGTCAGCGCCCAGAACGCATCCGGTGCCAATCCCAAACCATGCAGCCCGACCCGCATTAACGCGGGCCAATCCAGTCCTGTCATTCGGGCACCACAAACGCCCGCGCCAACAACTCCGCCGCTGCTTTTGCCGCCGCCATCGGCCCGCCCGAGATCTTCGCAGACGCAATCGCCTCGTCGCTCATGTCCAGACCACCGCCGCGTAATCCCGCCCCCAGCAGGGCAACAACATCACGCGATGAAAACCGGCTTGCCTCGAACCGCTCGACCAAGCCGACCAATGAACTCTCGCCCAACCCGTCCTCCAGCTCTGCCAGCGCTCCCAGCGTCAAGCGCGCCACGCAGCGCTTGCCGTCCAAGACAAGCGCCACATCCCCCCGCCACCGGTTCACCATTCAGACCACCACCAGATCAGGCGTGAACACCAGAATACCAGCCGACTGCAGGCTCAACTCATAGGTCGCCTCGCCATTCAGCTGCCCGGAATATTCAAGCGAGGTCACCTGAAACGGCCCCTCGACCACACCGAATTCAGGGATCACGATCTGAAAGTCCGGCGTCAGCCCGTCAAAAAACAGCTGGCGCGCCCGCTCGTCTGTGCCTGCATCACGGAACACACCCGATCCGGAAATCGCGGCAGACCGCACGCCGGCTCCAGCCAACAATTCGCGCCAACCGCCCTCGCTGTCCAGCGTCGTCACATCGACCGGCTCCGCATTGAAACTCACCCGCGTAGCCCGCAGACCCGCAATCGTTTCGAACTGACCGTCACTTGTCATATCCACTTTGACCAAAAGGTCTTTACCTGCCTGAACAGCCATCACTTATCTCCTGCTAATTCCAAAAACTCAGTCGTCCTGCACCCGCGCGGCAAAGCGCAGATCAATCTGGCGTGTCGCGGCACTCTCGACTCGTGAAACCCGCGCCCGCTCAAACCGCAGATACACCAGCCGTCCACGGCTCAACGCCAACGCACCATCATGCAAAACATCACTCACCGCCGCCGCTGCCGCCTTGGCCTGCGCAAATCCGGGGTTGGACGTGATCACCGACACGCTGAACCGGTGCACTGCCCCTGCCCCCGATCCGTCCGACGCATTGCGCACCTCTTCGCTGCCCAACCGCACATAGATCGGCGGCAAGGCACCGCTTGGCACCGCATCATAGATCGCCGTCCCGACAATCGCGCCCAGTGCCGTGTCCGCCACCAAGGCATCGTAAACCGCTGCCTGCAAAGGCCCTGACATCGCAAAACTCATACAACGACCTCCTCATCCGCAAAGCAGGTCAGGTAACGGCCCTCAGGATCGCGCTCCGCCACCGCCTCGATTGTGAAAACCCGCGTGCCAAGGCGAAACCGCTGCTGCGGCTTGGGTCGCTCCGGCGTGCCAAACGGTGCACCGCGCACGACGATCTTGTAAGCCATCCGGCTGACAGCCGTGCCAATCTGCGCGGTCTCTCGCCCCGTGCGTGCCGTGATCTCGGCCCAAACAGTTCCCAGCGCAACCCAGCCTTCGACAAAGCCACCCGCCCCGTCACTCACCCGTTCCGGCGCTTCCAGCACAAGTGCCTGATTCAAACGCGGCACATTCATCGCATCACTCCCGCGCCCAGTCGCAGATGCTTGTAACGCTCGATCAGGCTCGACACACCAAACGGCATACAGCCGTCGCTCAATCCCGTGTCATGCCGGTATTCGTAATAGTGTGCAGCCAGCATCAGCACTGCCTGACGCAAATCACTTGGCACCCCGTCCCAGTCAGCCGCAAATCCGGCCTCGAACGAGATCACCACGGCCCCATTTGACGGTACCGCAGGCAGGCCCGTAGCCGTGGCCCGCAACTTTGGCTGGTGCGTATCGTGCTCCAGCCAATAGGCCGAAGCATCCACATCGCTGCGCGTCCCATCCTGCGCCACACGCTCAACCCGCGTCACCGAGACTACCGGTGCGATGGGCAAGCCATGCTCGCCACCCTGCCGCCACGCGTTCACAGTTTGCGAGAAACCGCGCGTCAGCAACGCCTTACCCGTCCGCCCTTCGACAGCAGCCAGCGCTGCGCGTAAAAACGACGCCAGCACCGCGTCTTGTACATCCCCCGGACCAAAACCACTGCCCAGGCGCAGATGGGCCTTAAATGCCTCCACCGGCAGGGCCGCGTCGGGAACGGGGGTTTCTTCGATCAACATCATGGAACTCTCCAATTTTCGGCCCCTCACAGGCTCCTGATAAACCCGGACGCGCGGCCACCCGCCCTGCTCGGTCAGAGGGGAGCAGCTAGGCAAAGCAGGCATCAAAGGTCGCGCGCCCGGACCGGGGCTTACTCACCCCGGTCCCTCCTTCGGTGCGGTCTAGGCCACGCCGAATTTCAGCAGCTTGATCGCGGCAAAGTCAGACACATCGCCGCCCACGCGTTTGGTTGCGTAAAACAGCACATGCGGCTTGGCGCTGAACGGATCACGCAGGATGCGCAGATCGGGACGCTCGGCCACGGTGTAGCCCGCGCGGAAATCACCGAAGGCAATCGAGAAACTGTCAGATGCTGCATCCGGCATATCCTCGGCCACCAGCACCGGATACCCCATAAGCTGCGCAGGCTCTCCCGCCGCCAGACCGTCCGACCAGAGGAAACGCCCATCCGCATCGGTCAGCTTGCGCACACGGCCCGCCGTTTTGGAATTCATCACAAAGGCACCATTAGCGCGGTATTGTGCCCCCAACGAATACACCAGTTCCACAATCGAATCCGGCGTCACTTCACCGTCGACCTCGGACGGCACATAGCCAAGGTTGCCCCAGGTCCAAACGTCATTGTCGACAGCCGTGTGCGTCAAAAACCCCTTGGGCTTGTCCACACCATCACCATTCACAAATGCCGCCGCCTCCGCACGCGCAAACTTGTCTGCAATGCGCCCGGCCAGCCAACCTTCGATGTCAAACGCACTATCATCCAGCAAACGCTGTGACGCCTTTGGCAGCGCCGACAACTCGTGCAACCCGATGGTAATACGGTCAATCTGCGGCGTGTCTGTCTCGGCCTGCGGACCCGCTTCGCTCGCCCAACCAGCACCCACATCCGTGTGATCCACCAGCACATCATAAGACGTCGCCTCGACCTGCACGACAGACGCAATCGCACGGATCGACGCTGTGGCATTCAGCACAGATTGCACCGAGGCACTCGTCTGCGGATCCACAAGATAGCCCCCATCCGAATTCACCGCCGTGGACAGCGATTTGCCCTCCAACTCAAGCCCGCGCAGCCCGTCATCATCGCCATTGCGCAGATATGCGTTAAACGCCTTCTGATGGGGCGCACCCGTATCAACAGCGCCACCCAAAGGTGTACGCGCAGGCAGTGTCATTTTTCGATCCAGCATGGTCATCCGCTCTTCTGTTTGTTGAAGTTTAGTCTCAATTTCAGCCTGAAAGCCCTTGAAGTCAGTGACAAATCCCGTCACCGCCGCGCGCACTTCTTCAGCCGGGGACGCATCCCCGTTTCCCGTACTGCTCATCCGTCACTCCCGAATTTGCCTCACCCAAGCGTCAGCTTACCGCCGCGCCATCTCCGCCCGCGCCCCCTCAAAGGACGCCGCCATATCACGCAGAATGTCACCGATAGCGACAAAATCGCCCTTCGCCGCCACCCGCGCACTGGGCAGCATCGGGAAGGTCACCAGTGACACCTCCCAAAGCTCCAGTTCCGACAAGAGCCGTTGGCCCTTGGTGTTCTTTGTCGCCTTCACCGTGCGGTAGCCAATCGACAACCCGTCAATCGCCCCCGCCGCAATCAGCGCCGCCGCCTCACGGCCCTTTTCAACGCTGTCCAGAATGCGGCCCTTCACGAACAGCCCCTTGGCGTCCTCACGTACTTCATCCCAGACACCAATCGGCTGGGCCGGATCATGCTGCCACAACATCTTGATATTGCGCCCCGCCTTCGCGACCTTCTTGAGCGAAACACCATACGCGCCACTCTCAACCACATCCCCACCCTGATCCACCGCACCAAAGAGGCTGGCATAACCGCTGATCTCGGTTCCGCCCTCAACCTGCGCTACATCTTCGAACGCCATGAACTTGCGCTCCAAAGCAGGCAAACCTTCCCCGTTCTCCGGCATTACGCCGAAGTCATTCACGTCATATCCCATGACACTCTCCTTGAATTTCAGTCCGCTACGGTGCCACCACCAACACGCTCTGCACCGCTTGCGCGAGGATCACCGCAACCACCCCGTAGACCGTCAACCACAGCCGCCGCTCCATGCGTTCCATCATGTCCTCCATGCGCTTCATGCGCTGCACCATATTCTGATGATGGATGTCACTCACCCTTTCATGCGCCTCCAGCCGCAACCCCGGCGCACAATCAAACCTCTCATAGGACGGCGGCTCACTCATCCACAGCCACCACCGGTAGCCCCAACAGGCTCCGCTTTTCCGCTTCCGTCAGAAAATCCGCGCCCGCCACCCGTGCCCACTGCGCATCCCGTTCCGCCGCAAGGGCAGGCACCTGATCCAGATCGGGTCGAACATC
The DNA here is from genome assembly GCA_947501805.1 of uncultured Sulfitobacter sp. Classification (GTDB taxonomy): domain Bacteria; phylum Pseudomonadota; class Alphaproteobacteria; order Rhodobacterales; family Rhodobacteraceae; genus Sulfitobacter. Next base: position 385,251 of record CANMXJ010000004.1, read on the forward strand.
TACAGCCTCCCCCGTAAATCCCGCCAACCAACTCGCCAGCGATGCCGTCACACGCGTGGCCAATGGCAAAACCGTCAACCGAAAGAATGCACGATGCGCTTCCTGATAGTTGGCGTAGGTGGCATCCCCTTGGATTCCCAGCAACATCGGCGGCACCCCATAGGCCAGCGCAATCTCCCGCGCCGCCGCTTCTTTGGTCTTCTGGAATTCCATGTCAGACGGCGAAAACCCCATCGGCTTCCAGTCCAACCCACCTTCCAGCAACATCGGCCGTCCCGCATTGCGCGCACCTTGATGCATGGTCTCCATCTCTGCCACCAAGCGATCATATTGATCCGGTGACAAATGCCCCTGCCCCTCGGCACCCTTGTAAATCATCGCCCCAGATGGCCGTGCCGCATTATCGAGCAAGGATTTCGACCAACGCGATGCCGCATTATGCACATCCATCGCCATCGCTGCCGCTTGCATCGGAGCGAAACCGTAATGATCGTCCTGCGGATGGAAACTCTTGATATGGCAGACAGGTTTCGAGTCCCCCGACACATCAAACCGGTGTTTGCGCCCGCCCACCGCATATTCATACGCCACGGGCCAACCATCCGCCCCAGGTACCACCGACATCCGGTCCGACCGCAACACGTGCAACTCCGCAGGCATCCCCTCACCCACAGCTTCGACATATCCATTGCCGCTCAACAACAACTGCGCATATAGCGCCTCTAACAATTCCGCCTTGCCCTGCGCCCCATTGGGCCGCGCCAACAGTGACACCAACGGGTGCGCATCATAACGCCGCTCCGCATCCTGTACGACCAAAGGCAAGGCCGCCGCTGCCTCCGCAATCAACTTGACCGAACGAAACCCGACCGGATTGCCACAAAACCCCACCTTGGTCAGGCTCACCGCATCACGGGGCGACCACGCAATTCGGCCAGACGTCTGATACGCCACCACCGGACCTGTTGCCGAGGCCTTCCCCTCAGGCACCGATGCCGCCGCCGTCCCCCGTCGCAGAAAATCAAACATATGCGCCAACTCCTCTTGCCCATCCGCCTTGAAAACAATTTGCCTGAAAGAGTTTAACTTCACGCGACCCCACCGCCCGCAGGGCCGCGCAACACCTCATAACGAACGCATAGCAGGCCGCCGCCACTTCGCCGCAGGCTCGATCATCAACTCGTGCAAAGCCCAGACCAGTGCATCCACACGGTCAGGCGAGCCACCGCCCTCATAGCCCCGCGCCGTCATCCGGCACATCTGGTCCTCCAACGCATCCAACCCACGAACATGCGAAATACGCCCCTGCTCGTACAACGCCGCCACAGGCTCCGCGCGTGCCACCTTACCCCGCGACGCATGTACCGATTTCAACGGCACCAGCGGATCAACCTGTCGCAAAACCTCACCCACCATAGCGCCGCCCTGATTGACTTCTGCCACCAGCTTATCGGCCCCATACCGCTCCATCGCCGCAATCGCCGCCTTGGCCCAACCGCTTGGCGTGGCGCCCTGCACCGTGCAATCCGCCAACACAACTGCCCGCCAATCCTGCACCGGCCCCTGTGTCACCGCGCCAACCACCACAATTCCACATTCATCGGCCGAAGCTCCCGAAGATGCCGCAGGGTCCAGCCCCACTACAATCCGGTCAAACTCGGGCAATGCCTCAATCCTCCCGTTCTCCAAGCCTGCGGTTGTCCACAATGCTCCTTCCGCGTCCGCCAACAAAACCCCGTCCAATTCCTGTCGCCCCAAACGTGTTCCGCGATACCGCGCCTGCACCTCCTCCAGAAACGAGGACGCGAGGTTTGCCGCATTTGCCTCTGTCGGCGCATGGGTTTGCACAGTCGACGGCGAGGCCATCACCTTCTTCAACACATCCACATTCCGCGGCGTTGTCGTCACACATACCCGCGGATCATCCCCCAAACGCAAAGCAAACTGCAACTGGTCCCACGCCTCCTGCCCGCGCTTCCACTTCGCCAACTCATCCACCCAGGCCGCATCAAACTGCGGCCCGCGCAACCCTTCGGGATCATGCGCCGTATGCACCGTTGCAATCGCCCCGTTCGGCCAAATCAGCCGCTTGCGCCCCGCCTCCCATTCCGGCCTGCGATCATCCGGCGAACAGGCCAATATCCCGCTATCCCCGAAAATCATAACCTCGCGCACCTGCTCGATCGTTTCACCCACCAAGGCCACACGCCGGCACTTCCCCTCGTCAAAGGGCTGCGCCCCTTCAACCATCGAGCGCACCCATTCCGCACCCGCACGCGTCTTGCCAGCACCGCGACCGCCCAGCACGATCCACGTCCGCCAATCGCCTTCTGGGGGCAATTGGTGATCCATCGCCCAGAACTCGAACAAAAAAGGGAGAGCCAAAAGCTCTCCCTCCTCCAACTCATTCAGGAACCGGTCTTGGACGTCTGGACCTGTCCCGCTTTCGTGCCGCCCCCCGTGCTCGTTTAGGCCACCTTACGTTCGAAGGCGACCGGACTTTTCCA
>CANMXJ010000005.1 GCA_947501805.1 uncultured Sulfitobacter sp.
AAAGAGCAGATGAAGGACGGTGTGACCACGTTTATCGAGGTGGTGCTGAACCAGGAGCTCGGCGAACCCTTCCGCCGTGACGCCATGAAAAAACCCGTCTCCGTCGCAGGCATCAACAAAGACGACATGAAACCGCAGGTGAATGTGTAAAAACTGAAACAATAAGGGAGACGCGTTTTGCGCGTCTCCTTCACGAACTATTTAGATCACCCGCAAAATTATCGCCGCGCAGCACGTTACCTGCGCGACCTAGGAGTTTTTGACCAATGGCCACCCCATTGACCTCGCCCAGTGACTTCGTTGGTCGCATCCCCGTGTTCCTCTCCCGAAACGGCCCCGGATTTGCAGTTTCGGTGGTTGTGGCCGCAGCGGCACAATTCCTGTCGGACCATTACAGCGTGCCAGCCATGCTGATGGCGTTACTGCTGGGCATCGCGTTCCACTTTCTTGCCGAGGAAGGCCGCTGCGTGCCGGGTATCGCCCTGACCTCCAAAACCGTATTGCGCATTGGTGTGGCCCTGCTGGGCGCGCGCATCAGTGTCGAGTTGCTGATCGGACTTGGCCCGAAACTGATCGGACTTGTGGTCGCCGGTGTCATCTGCACCATTCTGTTTGGTCTGCTCGGGGCGAAACTGCTTGGGCGTGGCTGGCGTTTTGCGCTGCTCACAGGTGGCGCGGTCGCCATTTGTGGTGCCTCTGCAGCCATGGCAATTGCCGCTGTCCTGCCCAAGAACGAACATTCCGAGCGCAACCTGATCTTTACCGTGTTGAGCGTTACAATCTTGTCCACCGTCGCTATGATTGCCTATCCGATCATCACGGCAGCACTTGAACTGGACGACCTTGCAGCAGGTGTTTTCCTTGGCGGAACCATCCACGATGTTGCACAGGTTGTCGGCGCGGGATTCTCGGTCAGCAATGAGACGGGGGAAACCGCAACGCTGGTGAAATTGATCCGTGTCACGATGTTGGCCCCTGTTGTACTGGTGTTTGCGCTGGTGATCCGCGCCTTTGCCGATGATGATGAGGGGGATGGCAAGAGACCCCCGCTGATGCCGTTTTTTGTGGTGATGTTTCTGGTGCTGGCCGCGATCAATTCCTTCGGCTTGATCCCGACTTTTGTGCAAGGGTTCCTTGCCGATCTGTCGAAATGGGCGTTGCTGGTTTCTATCGCCGCTGTGGGCATGAAAACATCGCTTAGAACGATCTTTGACGTGGGTGGACAGGCAATTGTGTTGATCGTGGCACAAACCATTTTCATCGCGGCTTTCATCCTCTATGGCATCACCCACTTTGCCGGCTAATCAAGGAGAAAACCATGACCGGACCCGTTATTGATTTCCAAACCAGCGGTGAAACAACCCACCGACGCCTTGCCGATCTGCCGGATCGTGTGGTCGCGGGCGATCCACAACATGAAACCCAGATGCGCTTTAACAGCCCCGATGGGTCACTGATGGCGGGAACCTGGACCAGCACTCCGGGCAAATGGCACGCCTTCGCCGACCGCGACGAGTTTTGTGTCTTTCTGTCAGGCCATGCACAACTGATTTCCGAAGACGGCACCGTCCAGGACTTCCGCGCAGGCGACAGCTTCCTCATCCCAAACGGCTTCAAAGGCTATTGGAACGTCCTGGAAACCACCGTCAAACACTTCGTCATCAGAGATTATTCTAACGGATGAGGTATCGACGCTCGGCCAAACGGGCTTCATCATGAAGTGTGGATGACGCCTGTCTGTGATGTCCAAACGCAAGGCAGGTGCGGGGCCAATACAAACCAGTCAAGGGGATGCGCGTTTCACCACGCGTCTATGTACCTTGTTCCCGGAACGGACGGTCCAGCGGTTGCCAATGCGCGGGTGATCTCTTCCCGCGTATTGGCAGGGTCAATGACAGCATCAAACTCCAAGAGGCTCGCCGCATTCAGGGCTTTGCCACGCTCATATAATTCGGCAACAAGGCGTTGGTATTCGGCTTCGCGCTGCGTTGGGTCGCTGATGGCCGCAAGATGATCACGGTGGCCCAGTTTCACAGCACCTGCCAGACCCATCGCTCCAACTTCACCGGTTGGCCAGGCGCAGCAATAATGGGGCCGGTCAAAATCACCGCCCGCCATTGCCATGGCACCCAGCCCGTAGGCCTTGCGTAAGATGATGGTGACAAGAGGTTGCCCGAAATGCGCGCCCGCAAGGAACAATCGGGAGATATGGGCAACCTGACCGGTTTCCTCGATCTTGGGGCCAACCATGAAACCGGGTGTGTCACACAGGGTGACAACCGGCAGTCCCCAATTGTCACAAAGCTGCAAGAACCGTGCGCCCTTGTCACCTGCCGCGGCATCAATGGCACCACCTAAATGCAGCGGATTGTTCGCCATAAGGCCAGTGGCGCGGCCGTTGATACGTGCAAAACCGCAAATCAGGCCCTTTCCAAAGGCCCGACGCACTTCCAGAAAACTGTCAGGATCAACGATCGCGCTCACAGCTTCGCGCATGTCGTAGGCGCGGGTGCGATCCGTCGGGACAACAGAGCGCAACGCTTCTGCAGCCCCTTCTTTCTGTGTTGGCTGGATGGGTGCCGACAAACCCAAGAGCGTCTTGGCGGCGGTCACAGCCTCAGCTTCATTCTTTGTTAATAAATCAATAACACCGTTCCGGGTTTGAATCTCCGATGGCCCGATCTCGCGCGGGCCGACGCTGCCAAGGCCACCCCCTTCGATCATCGCAGGGCCACCCATCCCGATCCAACTGTTCTGTGTCGCGATCCGCACGTTACACACACCAAAAAGTGCGGCATTTCCGGCGAAACAATAGCCGGAAACGATTCCGATTTTTGGTCCCTTGTGGGCGGCAAAATGACGGAACGAAGACACATTAAGCCACGCGGCCATCACAGTGGCAACATCATAGTCATTTGGCCGCCCGCCACCGCCCTCTGCAAACACAACAATCGGCAAGTTGTCGCGGCCGGCGATTTCGATCAAGCGATCCATCTTGCGGTGATGGTTATAGCCCTGTGTCCCTGCGAGAACCATGTAATCAACAGCCATCGCGGCGACTGGACGTCCCCCGACCGTTCCGGTGCCACAGATGATACCGTCACCCTGTGTGCGGGCCTGAAGCTCTGGCAGGGGGCGTTTTGTGCGCTGCGCGGCAATGGCAAGAGCGCCGTATTCGGTGAACGAACCTGTATCAAAAAGATCTTCGATGTTTTCACGTGCTGTACGTGCACCGTTCTTGTGCCGCTTTGCGACAGCGTCAGGCCTGCTGCTGTCTGCAAGCAGACTGATGCGGGCCTCGTATTCGGTAAAATCCGGGCGCTCCTCATTGGGCTGTTGAATAGGTGTTGCGGACACGTCGGCAGGTTCCAGGGACACAAGCGCTTCACCTCCACGCAGCTCGTCTCCCTGGTAGACATGCACAGCTTTGATCACACCACTTTCGTCTGCGCGGATGTCATGCTGCATTTTCATGAGTTCAGTGACCAACAGGATGCTGCCTGCTGTCACCTCATCCCCCTCGACGACGCGGATTTCTGAGACGATAGCGGCGCTTTCGGCTTTGATGATTTTCACGGATGACCCCTTGGCTACAACGTAAATTGATTGTGCGAAGGACGGTGGATCAATTCAACAGCCGAATTCAGAAACATGGCAAGAGCGTTGACAGCACGCTGTTCGCCAACCCAATCTGCATCAACCCTGTATCACCCAGAATCCAAAGGTTGGCCCATGCAAATCACATCCATGCTCAGACGGGCCGCTCAGGTCAATCCAAACGGCATTGCAACAATATTCCAGCAGCGAAAGCAAAGTTGGGGTCAAATGCTGGACCGTGTGGCGCGGTTGGCCGGTGCTTTGCAAGCGTTGGGAATGAAGCCGGGGGACAGGGTGGCGTTGTTGTCGCTGAATTCGGACCGCTTTGTGGAGTACTATTTTGCTGTCCTCTGGGGGGGCGGTGCGATGATGCCGATGAACATTCGCTGGACCGCGTCCGAATGTGCCTATGCGTTGAACGATGCGGGTGCCGAAATTCTGATTGTTGATGACGCCTTCAAAGGATCGGCAGAGGATATCAAACCGCAAGTGGCAGGGCTGAAAACTGTGGTCTATTGCGGGGATGACGATACCCCTCGCGGTATGGCCAATTATGAAGCAATTCTAACAGGCACAGCCCCTGTGCCGGATGCAGGTCGTGGCGGTGATGATCTGGCCGGCGTTTTTTATACCGGCGGTACCACCGGTTTTCCCAAGGGAGTCATGCTCTCTCACACGAACTTCTATGTCAGTGCGGTTTCGAACGCCCATGAGATCAACATGGAAGAGGGCGTTGTATATCTGCATGCCGCACCGATGTTTCACATCGCTGACCTGCTCTGGTTTGGTGCGGTGACATTGATGGCAGGAACCCACGTTGCGATCCCGATGTTCACACCGGATGATACTCTGGATGCGATAGAACGGCATCGCCCAAGTCAGGTCATGCTGGTGCCTGTGATGTTGCAGATGGTGTTGCAAAGCGAGAAACTTGCCCAGACGGATGTGTCATCGTTACAGAAAATCGCCTATGGTGCGTCACCAATCACGCAGGCTGTGCTGGCACAAGCAATTGAGAAGTTCCCGAATGTGTCCTTTTTGCAGGCCTTCGGACAGACGGAACTCAGCCCCATCGCGACGGTGCTTCCCGATGATTACCATGTGTTCGAGGGACCAAAGGCAGGCAAGCTTAGGTCGGCTGGCAGGCCTACGCGTATCTGCGAAGTGCGCATTGTGGATGAACAAAACAAAGAGATTCCACGCGGTGATGTGGGGCAGATTGCGGTCAAAGGGCCGAATGCCATGTTGGGCTATTGGAACAAACCCGATGTGACCGCAGAGACCATCATTGATGGCTGGGTCATGACCGGAGATGCCGGATATATGGACGAGGACGGCTTTATCTTTTTGATGGACCGCGTGAAAGACATGATCGTTTCGGGGGGCGAAAATGTCTATTCTGCAGAAGTAGAGAACGCGCTGGGTCAACATCCCGCAGTGGCGACAAGTGCGGTGATCGGAATCCCGAGTGAACAATGGGGTGAAAGCGTACATGCACTTGTCATTCTGCATGAAGGGGTCACGACAAGTGCCGAAGAACTGCAAACTCATTGTCACACCCTGATCGCAGGGTACAAATGTCCGCGCAGTATCGAATTCCGGACTAAGCCGTTTCCGCTCTCGGGTGCAAACAAAGTGTTGAAAACCGAACTACGCAAACCGTTCTGGGAAGGAAAACAACGCCACATATCCTGAGGTGCCGATAAGTTGGTTGCTCTGGAGGCAGATCGGTTGGGCCAGTTCCGGTTTGCCGCTGGTTCAGGCTTCTGCGTACATCGCCATGTGTGCCCCCCCGAAGCGATTTGCAAGACACGGTAAGTTAGTGCCGTGAACAAAGGTGCAAACGGCACCGCAATGCCGGTTTTTGCTTGATCTTGGTTCTGAGCACAGGGCTTCATTCAAGCGGTGCAAAGCAATGCCGCAGACTTCTGCCGTGTTGGATCGAATGTCGAATTTTTTTAACTATCTGAATTAGATTGATAATATTGTAGTTGCGATGGACTGTCGCTGGTCGTTTCTCTATCCATGAGATATTTGTTTACTTGTAGGATGAATCGGTCAATCCTCTTTGGTATGGAATCGGACCGCACCTTTGGCATCGACACTGTAACTGCTTCGAACACGCTTTTGCGCAAGCTGGAGCAGGAGTTTGGGTCAACTGCGGTGCTGAAAGGATCAACTGTATCAGGCAGCTTTATAGAAGATTGGTCTCGCGATAGAATCGGCCGTTGTCTGGCTGTCGTGCGCCCCAAGACAGTGCAAGAGGTTTCGCGGGTTGTCTCGCTATGCAATCAGGCTGGCGTTGGTATCATTCCGCAAGGCGGGCATACTGGTCTGGTCGGTGGAGCGCAGCGATTGCAGGCGGATTGCATTATTCTGTCGCTGTCGCTGTTGTCGACGATCCGTGAAATCGACCCCGACAACATGACAACCACTGTCGAGGCTGGCGTTGTTTTGCAGCACCTGCAATCGACGCTGTCCGATCAAAATTTGGAATTCCCCGTGTCAATTGGCGCGCAGGGCACAGCGCAGATTGGTGGTCTGGTTTCCACAAATGCTGGCGGAGTTCAGGTTGTGCGCCACGGAATGACAGGAACGCATGTACAGGGCTTGGAAATGGTACTGGCCGATGGCCGTATCCTGTCGTCGATGTCTGGTCTCTACAAGGACAACCGTGGCCCTGACCCCTTGCGGATCGCCATTGGTGGTGAGGGCGCGTTTGGCATTGTGACTGCGGCCTGTTTGCGCCTGACCCCACGCCCTACCTGCAGCGTCACAGCATATGTTGGATGCGCAGATTTTAAGGCTGCATTGGCCTTGTTTCGCGACGTTCGCGCCGGTGCCTATGAATGCCTGACAGGGTTCGAAGTGATGTCAGCGGCGTGCCTGCCGCTGGCGCGTCTTGTTGATCCTGATCTGGTGCCGCCGTTTGAGGCCTCCGTGCATGTGCTGATCCGGTTAAGCACTGCGGCACGCCTGCCGCTGGAAGACATGCTGCAAAGCCTTTTGGCCGACGCGATGGAAAAAGGGGTGGCGCAGGACGTGGTGCTGGCGCAATCCGAACGTCAGGCGGCGCACTTCTGGGCGCTGCGTGAAGGTCTGGTCGAGGGCCATTCCAAGCGCGGCTATCATGTGCGCAGCGACGTGTCGGTGCGGCTGGGAGATGTGCCGCAGCTGGTGGTCACACTTGAGACGATGCTGGCAGAAGAATTTCCGACTTGGATTTCGCAGGCTTACGGCCACATGGGAGATGGCAATATCCATTTCAACGCCCTGCCGCCGCTGGACCTTTCGGAAGAGGCCGCCCGCGATATCGGTCGCCGGATAGAAGCGCGCATTTTCGAGAATACATTGGCGTTGAATGGCTCCTATTCCGCCGAACACGGCATTGGCCGGACCAAGGCAGGATGGTTCGCAAAAACAACACCTGCTGATCGCGTGGACCTTTTGGGGCGCATCAAGACGGCATTCGATCCCGGCTGGCATATGAATCCCGGCTGTCTGCTTGCCGAACCGGAGGGGCAGATATGAAACGGCCTGCCATCGGTCTGGGCGCATCCGTGCCATTGCCTACACGTGTCGCCGAACATCTGACGCGGGAAATCAAGTCGGGCCGTATCGCGCCCGAAAGTCGTTTGCCGCCAGAAACATCGCTGGCCACAGAACTGGGTGTCAGCCGCAATGTCGTGCGCGAGGCGATATCCCAATTACGCGCCGACGGTCTGGTCTATGTACGCCAAGGTGCTGGGGCCTATGCGCTGGCTCCCGAAGACAGCAAGGTGATCCGGCTTGATCCATTGCTGTTGGGGGATGCCACCGATCTTGGACAGCTTTTCGAACTGCGTGCCGTTTTGGAGACAGAGGCCGCTGGCCTTGCTGCGACACGCATTCAACCGGAAGGGTTGGCCATACTTGCGCAAGCTTTGGAGCGGATGCAGGGCAGCGAGCGCACGCGCGACGATTCCGTTGCCGCCGATTTGGAGTTCCACCGCGAGATCAGCCGCGCCACAGGTAATGCCTATATCCTGACCTTCACCAGTTTCATCGCCAGCCAGATCCGCGACACGATCTATCTTGCCCGACAGGCGCAGCCGATCGACGTTGTGGTGGACGAGACCATTGCAGAGCATCAGGCAGTCTATGACGCATTGGCCGCAAGTGACGCCACCCGCGCCCGCAAAGCGATGCGCACCCATATATTGCAGTCCGGTCAAAGGGCCGGTGCCACCCTTCCCGAACGCCAGACAGGAGACTGGACATGAGCCTTGCCGGATTGAAAAAGATTACAGATATCTGTCTGCTGGTCGAAAACATCGAACGCACTGTGGCGTTTTACACCGACAAGCTGGGGTTGACCCTGCGCCGCCGCGCCGAAGGGTTTGCCGACTTTGAAATGGATGGTGTGACGCTTGCCGCATGGGAGATCGGACATATCTCGCGCCACACAGGTGTGCCGAACCATCCAGGTCGTGAGGGGCACAAGGCGTGCATCGCCATTGAGTTGGACTCTCCCGCCACGCTTGACCGGATGTACGTCGAACTCACCGGCAAAGGCATCGCATTTCAGGCACCGCCGGACAATTTCGAATGGAACGCCCGCTGCGCTTATTTCTATGACCCTGACGGCAATGTCTGGGAACTCTACGCATGGCTCGACGGGGGGCCGGATGACTACCATGACCCCGCAAAACACAATTCAAAAACTGGAGGGTAATATGACAGATAAAATGGAAATCAGCCGTCGTTCGCTGCTCAAGACCGGAGGCGGGATTGTCGCGGCAAGCGCGCTGGGAGGTGCGGTGCAGCTGATCCTTCCGACTGAGGCGCATGCATCTGCAAAAGTTGTGGTCAAATATGACTGGCTGATGTCGAATGGCCAGATCGGTGACATTGTTGCGGCGCAGAAGGGCTTTTACGCCGACGCCGGACTAGAAGTCGAATTTGCACCGGGCGGACCAAACTCTTCCACTGTGCCACCTGTAATTTCTGGCGCTGCGGCGCTGGGACAATTTTCCGAAACTGCACAATTGTTCAATGCCCGGGCAGGCGGCGTGCCAGTGAAAATTCTGGCCTGCGGATTCCGTACGGGGCCGTATGCATTCACTTCCAAGCCGGACAAACCGTTACGCACGATCGACGATCTGCGCAATGTCCGGATTGGCATTCAGCCAACGGCGCGGTTTATCATTGATGCGATTGCGGCAGCCAATGACATTCCGATTGACGAATTGCAGATCACCTCGGTCGGCTTTGACAAGGGACCACTGGTCAATGGCGACGTGGACGCGATTGGCGGTTGGATCACCAACACCCAAGCCCTCAGCGTGGTTGGCGATGACCGGATTGACACGCTGGTCAGCGATCTGGGTCTGCCTGCCTATGCGCTGGTCTATTTTGCCACTGATGATGCAATCGAGAATAACGCAGAGCAACTGGCGGCGTTCATTGGTGCCACCGCGAAGGGTTGGGAATTCGTGCATGCCAATCCGCAGGAGGCGGTGCAGATTATGGTTGATGCCACGGACGGGCTGGACCTTGAATGGGAACAGAAAACCATCGATCTGGTTCTAAGCCTCAGCTTTGACGAAAACACCGCTGTGGGTGGTTGGGGTGTATTCGATCCGGCCAATCTTGAGCAGCAACTGGCGCTCTATGACAGCATTGGTCAGTATAGCGGCGGGCGGCCTTCGCTTGAAGAAGTGCACACCACCAAGATCCTTGAAATGACTGCGGATCAACGTCCGAAACTCGGCGCGCCAAGCTGATATGGCAGGCGCAGCGATAGAGGCACAGGGGCTGAACATTGGTTACCGCAACGGCGCAAAAACCGCGACGGTATTGAGCGATGTGAACCTGACAGTCGAGCAGGGCGAGTTCCTGACCATTCTCGGACCGTCCGGCTGTGGAAAATCGACATTGCTGCGCGTGGTCGCAAATCTGCTGGAACCGCTGGATGGCACAATCAGCGTGCTGGGCGAAAGCCCGGCCGCGATCCGCAAAAAGCGCGAAACCGGTTTTGTCTTTCAGGAAGCAACCTTGCTGCCGTGGCGCACGGTGCGCGATAATATCCGTTTGCCCGCTAGTGTGGGTGGACGGCTGGCCAAACCCATCCCCAAGGGGCGTGTGAACAACCTTCTTGGCCTGTTGGGACTGGAAGGGTTGGGGGAACGTTATCCAAGCCAGCTTTCGGGTGGGCAACGCCAGCGTGTTGCCATTGCACGCGCCTTGATCGACGAGCCGCGCATTTTGCTGATGGATGAACCTTTCGGCGCACTCGATGAGATCACCCGTGATCGTTTGAACGACGAGCTTTTGTCGATCTGGCGAGCCACCGGCACGACGATCCTGTTTGTGACCCATTCCATCGAAGAGGCCGTGTATCTGGGCCAGCGCATCATGGTGCTGGGGGCAAATCCGGGCCGTATTCTGAACCTGCATGACCTCACGCCGATCAAGACAGCCGACAATACCTGCCGACGGGAGGATCCTGCCATCGTGTCCGAAATCGCCGCCCAACGTGCGTTACTGGCGCAAGCATCATGAGCCGGCTCACCTCTCTTGCCGCCCCCGTTTTTGGTGCACTGTCGATCCTTTTGGCGTGGCAGTTTTTGCTGCCGTTGTCCGGTGTACCCGCCTACATTGCGCCAACGCCGACCAAAATCCTGTCAGTTTTCTTTTCACAGACCGAGCTGATCTTGTCGAATTTCACGCCAACCGCCATTGAAGCGCTGGCGGGGTTTGTCTTTGGCAACACGGCGGCGGTCCTGTTCGCGATCATCTTTGCCTATTCCAAGTTCATCCGGCAGGCGTATTTTCCCGTTGTGCTGTTCTTTAACACGATCCCCATTCTGGCATTGTCCCCGATCATTATTCTGATCTTTGGTCTGGGAATGACCACCAAGATCATCATTGCGGCGATTATCTGTTTCTTCCCGACATTGGTGAACATGATCCGTGGTCTTGGCTCTGCCACACATAACGAGGAAGAGCTGTTTCACGTACTCTCCGCGAACAAGTTCGAGACATTCATGCGGCTGCATTTCCCGCGCTCCTTGCCGATGTTGTTCTCGTCCTTGCGCATCGCCACGGCAACCGCCGTGATTGGGGCTATCGTCGGGGAATGGATCGGAGCGGACAAGGGCTTGGGTGCCTTGATCATCCGCGCCACGTTCAATTACCAGTCGGATCAACTTTATGCGGCAATTGTGGCGGCGTCATTCCTGTCGATTACGCTGTTTGCCATTGTTGCTGCTGTTGAGGCCCGCGTGTTGCGCCATCATTCACAGTGATCCTTGCCAAAGGCCAGCCGCTATTGCGTGTTCATCACGTTTGCAAGTGTCTTCAGGAATAGTCTGGTACGGCGCGCCTGTTGGGGCAGCCTGCGGGTGCACACATAAAATGGCACATGGCAATCGCTTCCGGTGATTGGCAGGCGTCTGACCTTGTTTTCGGGATCAAGAGCGGCGACCGCGTGGACAGGAATGAACCCGAGGTAAACACCCGACAAAATCAGTGCAAAGATAACGTCGATATCGTTAGATGCGGTTTCCGCAACCATCCCGAGGGATTGTGCCAGCATGTCCGTATGCGAGTTGTGGGTCCGCCCGACATACCGCATGCCGCGCAACTTTTCCTCGTCAAAATTGGTCACAGGATCAGCAAAAAGGCTGTGTCCGGGTCCGCAAAACAAAGCGGCTTCTTCTTTGAAAATCGGCTGGAATTCCAGATGATCTGATTGCTCAATCGCGCCCAGAATACCAAGATGCAAATGACGATCTTCCACCTGACGCATGATTTCCGACGGGCTTAGAACCTGACAATCAACAATGAGATCCGGTGCCTGTTTGCGCATGCGGGCGATGACTTCATGAAATCTCAGCTCTGGCGCGGACAGCAAATGGTTCACCAGACCGATCCGCAGCGCACCGGACAGGCCGCTGCGTAAACCCTCCAACCGTGCGTCACAGTCTTTGAGTGCATGTACCATTTGGCAGGCGACATCATAGACGATACGACCGTTCTGGGTCAGCGCAAAACCGCTGCGCCCGCGTTGGCATAATTCAAACCCCAGTCTGATTTCCAAATCCTTGACCTGTCGACTGATCGTGGACAGATCGATTCCCAGAAACCGCGCGGCTTGCGAAAATCCACCGCTTTCTGTCACGACTTTGAAAACACTCAGACCGTTGATCTCTGCACCCCTTAAGCGGTGAAGTTGGGAGGCGTTTTCCATAGTTGATGAAATATACAAGTAAAGTTTCGTTAACAAGTCTGTAAGAGAGCCGGACCCGTTCCTAAACTCCCCGATAGAGGACGGCGCAGGCGACAGGCTTGCGCAAAACACTCAGGGAGAAATGAACAAGATGAATGTACTTACTTACTTTCAAAAGGGTGCAGCAACGGCGCTGGCCTCAGCATTCTGCGCATCGCTTTTTCTGGCCACACCCGTTTTGGCGCAGGATGCTGGCAAGGTCGCCGAGATCAAGGCCGCTGGCACGCTGACAGTCGGAACCGAAGCCGCATACGAACCTTTCGAGTTTGTGATTGATGGTGAAATCACCGGATATAGCAAACAGATCCTCGACGTTGTCGTCGCTGACCTTGGCGTCGAATTGAACCAGCTCAACCTGCCGTGGCAGGGGATATTGCCCGGTGTTCTGGCAAAGAAATTCGATTTTGTCGCAACATCGGTGTCGATCAACCCCGAGCGTGCCGCAAAATATGCATATACCCGCCCGATTGGCACAGTGCAGACTGTTCTGCTGGTGCGCGAAGACAATCAGGACATCAAGAACGAGAATGACCTCGCTGGTAAAGTGGTCGCAACGCAGCTTGCCTCGGCTGAACAGCCCGTCGTTGAGGCCTTCAGTGAAAAGCTGAAGACCGAAGGCGGTGAAGGGTTTGCCGATCTCAAGCTCTTTCAGGCATTTCCGGAAACCTATGTAGCGGTTGGTTCTGGTCAGGTCGACGCGGCATTGATCGGGTCCAATGGTGCAGCTGCGCTGATGCGCGAACAGCCGGGCAAGTTCAAGGTTGTTGGTAAGGTGGGCGAGCCGCGTTTGCTGGCGTGGGTCACACATCCTGACAATGCCGATTTGCGCGATTATCTGAACGGCGTCATTGGCAAGCTGGCTGACAGTGGGCAGCTGACCGAATGGCAGCAGGAATGGTTCGGTTTCACCATGGAACTGCCGTCTGAAAACTACCTCCCCGAAGGCGCTCTTTGATCGCTTTCCACTCTCGCCAACCATCCGGCTGCGGTCGGGTGGTTGGTGATTTTTGCTCCAAACCATGAGTGCATAATGTACGAAACGCTCGCCCAATATCCCCTTTTTATCCAAGGGGCGCTTGTGACCATCGGGGTGTCCGTTCCGGGATTCTTGTTGGGACTGGTGGTGGCCTTGATCCTGCTCGGCATGCAGCGGGCCCCTTTTGCGCCTCTGCGCTGGGTGGCCCATTTGTACATCAGCCTTATTCGTGGCACCCCGATTTTGGTGCAGATCTTCTTTGTATTCTATGCTTTGCCGGGACTTACTGGCATTAACATTCCAGCCTTCGCTGCGGGGTTTCTGGCCCTGAGCCTGAACAGCGGTGCCTTTGTCACCGAAATTCTGCGCGGCGGACTTAGTGCGCTGCCGCAAGGGCAGTGGGAAGCCGCCGATGCACTGGGCATGTCGCGTTTCACCACATGGAAACGGGTGATCCTGCCGCAGCTATTTGTGCGTGTGTTGCCGCCTTTGACCAATGAGCTGACCATGCTGGTCAAGGCATCGCCGCTTCTGTCGGTCATCAGCGTGGTTGAATTGACCCGTTCCGCGCAGTTGGTCCTGCTGCAAACCTATGCGCCGGTTGAGGCCTATCTGGTCGCGGCAGCGATGTATTTTGTGATGCTGTCACTGATGAGTTACGCCACGCGGCGCATCGAGAACTGGTCGGAAAGGGCGCGCGCATGACGTTTGATATTTCGGTCATAACCGACGGCTTTGGCCTACTGTTGGCGGGGCTTGGCTATACGCTATTGATCTGCGGCGTTGCCGTGCCGAGCGGTTTCATCATTGGTGCCCTGTGCGCGTTGGGGCGGATGTCCGGCATCTGGTGGCTGCGCTGGCTGGTCATCGGCTACATCGAGCTGATCCGCAATACGCCGTTTCTCATCCAGGTTTATCTGGTGTTTTTCGTGCTGCCGCTTTTCGGTCTGCGTTTGGGGGGTGTCACTGTAGGTATCATCACACTGGCCGTTTATTGTGGTGCCTATTTCGCGGAAAACGTACGCGGCGCGATCCTGACAATCCCGAAGGGCCAGACTGAAGCGGCCAATGCCTTGGGTATGGGGTACTGGACCATCCAGAAGCGTGTGATCTTTCCACAGATGCTAAGTTACCTGATCCCGACAACAACCAATCTGACGATTACGCTGATCAAGGAATCCGCGATCCTGTCGGTCATCACTGTGCCGGAACTCACCTATCAGGCGCAGGTGGTTATCGGGCGCACCTTTGCCCCCGTCGAGATATTTACAGCGATCGGGCTGATGTATTGGGGGCTGAATTCGCTGGTCGCTTATGGCCTGAAAAGATGGGAGCGCCACGCTTCCCGCTATCTGGTGATCCCCAAGACCTCCAGCAAACGCACCGTTACCCCCCTGAACGATATGGCGGGGCGCTAGGCGCTTTGCTGTCCACATAACTCTCCTAAAACCAAAAGCGGAAATAACATGACCAACACACTCGTTTGCCCCCCGAAGAAAGAGTTCCAGACGTTTCACGATTTTCCGCTGGTTACTGATCTGGATACGCTCAAGGCCGATGTGGCCCTGTTGGGAATTCCCTTTGGTGATCCCTATTCAATGGCTGAAGTCAGCAACGATCAATCCACGGCACCGGGGCATATCCGGCGCTATTGTGAACGTGCCTTGCGCGGGCTGGACCGCTATGACTTTGACATTGGCGGCACAATGCTGGACGGGCGCGATATCAGCGTGGTCGATTGTGGCGACGTCATTGGCGTGGCGAAAGATGTCGCCGGAAGTCACGACCGCTCCGAACAAGCGGTGCGCAAGATCCTTGAGGCGGGCGCGATGCCGATTGTGATGGGCGGCGATCATGCCATTCCAATCCCGATTTTTCGCGCTTTTGAAGGTCGTGGACCGATCACGTTGATTCAGATTGATGCCCATGTTGACTGGCGCGACCGGTTTCACGGGGTTGATCACGGTCTGTCTAGCGTGATCCGCCGTGCCTCCGAAATGGATCACATACAGGATATCTGGCAAATCGGGTTGCGTGCCGCAGGCAGTGGACGCCCAGAAGAAGTACAGGCGGCGCTGGATTATGGCTCCAACCTCGTGCCGGACATTGAATTGCAAGAGATCGGGATGCAGGCGGTTCTGGACCGTATTCCTGACGGGGGGCAATACTATCTGACGATCGACGCAGATGGCGTTGACCCAAGCATCATGCCCGCAGTGGCAGGCCCGGCACCGGGGGGTGTCAACTATCCGCAAATGCGTACTTTGATCAACGGACTTGCGAAAAAAGGGCGCGTTGTTGGCATGGATATCGTCGAGATTACTCCAGCTCGTGACGTGAACGGCATTACTGCGATCACTGCGGGCCGCTTCATCGTGATGATGATCGGTGCCGCCGTACGCGCAGGGTATTTTGATTAAGGCCGATGATTTTACAGGTGGCAGGTGACAGGGGAAACAGATGACACAGCCAGTGCCCGAGACGGCCATTCGCATTCAGAACATGCAGAAATGGTACGGAGATTTCCAGGTTCTCAAGAACATTGATTTCGAGGTGATGACCGGAGAGCGCATTGTTGTCTGTGGCCCTTCGGGCTCGGGGAAATCTACTCTGATCCGGTGCATTAACCGTCTTGAGCAGCATCAGGAAGGCAGTATTGTCGTCGACGGCATCGAATTGACGGACAACACCCGCAATATTGCCGCAGTCCGTCAGGACGTTGGCATGGTGTTCCAGCAGTTCAATCTGTTTCCACATCTGACGGTATTGGAAAACTGCATCCTGGCACCTACAACCTCGCGCGGGGTGTCCACGGAAGAAGCGAAAAAAGTTGCAATGAAATATCTGGAACGCGTGAAAATTCCGGATCAGGCGCATAAGTATCCGGTGCAGCTGTCCGGTGGCCAACAACAGCGGGTGGCCATCGCGCGCGCGCTTTGCATGGAGCCACGGATCATGTTGTTTGACGAGCCGACTTCGGCGCTTGACCCCGAGATGATCTCGGAGGTGCTAGATGTGATGGTTGATCTTGCGCAAACGGGCATGACGATGGTCTGTGTGACTCACGAGATGAGCTTTGCACGTAAAGTAGCGGACAAGATCGTGTTTATGGACGCAGGCGAAATCATCGAAAAGAACACGCCCGAAGAGTTCTTTAACAATCCCCAGACTGATCGGGCGCAGCTATTCCTCAGCCAATTGCTGAAATCGTGACCCGTCAGCCGGACGATGCAGAGCAACTGCTTGCTCGTTCAGTACCGGACAGTCTTTGCGCGTTGAGTGCCACTGAATTGGTACCTCTTTTGCACAGCCGCGACATTTCTGCTGTTGAACTATTGTCGGCACATCTGGAAAGAATTTCAGCGATCAACCCGCACATTAACGCGGTTGTTACACTTGATACCGAAGCGGCAATGGCGCGTGCCCATGCACTTGATGCCGTTGCGCAGCAGGGACAGTTCGCGGGGTCGCTGCATGGCATTCCTGTCTTGATCAAGGATATTTTTGCCACCCAAGGTTTGCGAACGACGTCAGGTTCTCGCACGCGCGCGGATCATGTCCCGGCGCAGGATGCCATTCACGTTGCACGGTTGCGCAGCGCAGGTGCGATCATCATGGGTAAGACCAATACGTCAGAATTTGCCTTTGGTGCGCAGACAACGAACCCGTTATTCGGTGTTACCCGCAACCCTTATGATCTGACGCGCACCGTTTCGGGATCCTCGGGCGGGGCGGCTGCCGCTTTGGCGGCTGGATTGGCGGTCTTGGCGGACGGGTCTGATCTGGGCGGGTCTATTCGCGCACCGGCGGGATTTACCGGTGTTGTCGGTTTACGCCCCACCGCGCGGGTGGTGCCGCTGGCTTCAACGGCGCTGCCCTTTGAGTGCCTGAACACGCCCGGGCCAATGGCGCGCACGCTGGATGATGCGCGGTTGATGCTTGAGGTTATGGCGGGTGCGTCGACGGTTGATCCTTGTGCACTTGACCTTGCTCCGTCTGGGAACCCTTCAATCCGCGGTTTGCGTGTTGCATGGTGCCTGACACCGGGGGGTGCCCCGATCGACGCAGAAATCGCGGCGTTACTGGAACAGGTGCGCATTCGCCTTTCGGAGCTGGGCGCGCAGGTTGTAGAGGCTGATCCGCAGCTTGGTTTCATGCTGAAGGCGCAACAGATCATGCGGGACTGGTCCGCATTGATGGAAATCGGGGACGGATGGCAGCGCAATATTGATACTTTCGGTCCCGAGCTCAGGCGAACACTACTGCGCGCCGAGACGCTCACTGCGGCGGATCTGGCCAGTGCGGGTAAAGCGCGTGTCAAAGGCTGGGAGCGCATGCACGCGTTCTTTGAGACTTATGATGTGTGCGTCTGGCCAACCAACAACCAGCCCCCCTATAGTGCTGATGCCGACTCCAGCAAGTTGACGCTGGATGAAACACCGACTTTGGTCACACCGCTTTTGGGACTTCCTGCATTGTCTTTTCCTGTGGGACTGACTTCATCAGGGTTTCCGGCCAGCATCCAGATCATTGGACCGCGACACGCTGATCTTGATCTGTTTCACATTGCGAAAGCCATCAGCTGAAAGTTGATTTCGCTTGCTCATCAGCCTCAAAGCCGGCCCGTTCAGGCCCCTTGAAGTTCCGCAATCAACTGGTCGGTGGTGATCTGCCGACAATAGCCTTTGATCGTGCAGATCGAATTGTCGTGACGTTCCTGAGTGTAGGTCATGCAGGCATCTGTTACCTGAGTGACAAGATACCCCAGATCACAGGCATCGCGGATCGCCCCTTCGGCACATTGGTCGGTCAGGATGCCGCTGATCACCAGTTGTTTGACGCCAAGATTGCGCAACAGATAGTCGATGTGGGTCGAGACAAACACCGAAGACGAAGATTTCGGAAGCACGATTTCGTCCTCATCCGGGGCCAGTTCGTCAATGACTTTGCCGTCCCATGACCCTTTGGGTACGTTGAAACCGGTGATCTTGTAATCAAGGCTGCGGTCGCGACCGTCTTTGGTCAGGCTCTCGATAGTGGTGTACATCACCTCGATATCTGCCGCGCGGAATGCGTTTTGCAACCGCTGCATATTCGGCACAACCTTGGTTTTCATCTGCTCAAAGAACCAGCCGTATTTTGCGTCAAATTCTGCGTCTGACAGCCCGTCAAATTCCGCCCCGTTTCGATGCGCGGCAAAGTTCTGCACATCAATAAACAGCAGCGCCGATTGCGCAGGCACAAGGGGGACGTCACGGGTGAGGGTCATTTCATGGTCTCCAGAACTTTAGACATAGCACCGGCCAAAAGGTCCGCCCAGCGGTTCACGCCAGCATCTTCCAACAGGCCGTCATTGCGGATTTCGATCAGCGCATGGGCAAGGCCTCGCGCTTCGGCATGGGCGGGAATAAACCAGTCAGAGGCATCATCCAACTGGTAGGGTTCATTGAATCCCAGCACAAGGTCGGGCGCTTGGGCGGCGATATGATCCATCATGATCTGCGATGTTTGATCATCCGCGCGGGCAAGGAACCCCGCATGCCATGACCGATGCTGCCCGTCCGACATTTGTGGCGTATAGGAATGGATCGAAAATGCGGCGCGGCGCGGGTGGGCGGCAAAACCGTCCCGCAAGGCCTGCTCCATCGGGTCAAAGATGGCACGCACGCGGGCGAGGCGATCCGCTTCGCCAAGCTCGGTGTTTTGTGGAATTACCGTTCCGTCACTGACAGATGGCACCGCGCCCCGGCTATGGGGGGGGCGGTTACAATCAATCACCAAACGGCTGTAACGCTGGATGATCAAGGGTGCGGACAACCGCGTCGCAAGCGCTCGCGCGAGCGCCTCGGCACCGATGTCCCAGCCGATGTGGCGGTCAATTGCGCCGCTTGGCAGTCCCATATTTCCGAATGCTTCGGGAATGGCCTGCCCTGCATGTTCGCACAACAGCAGGATGGGCGAAGCGCTTGACGGGTTCACCCATTCCACGGGTGCGGGATCACGGGGTGACAGAAGCTGTGTCATACTTTTTGAGCCTGCAAGGTAGCGGAAGGGATCAGCCCGTTTGGCCGTGCGATCAGCAGCAGAACAACAATTGTGAGCCCGATAGGTTCGCGGAATTCCTGCATGGACGCGGGCAGAAAGGCGGCCAGATAGACCTCGATAAAGCCCAGGACAAAGCCGCCAAGGACAGCACCACGAAGGGAGCCAAGCCCGCCCAGAATGGCCGCGATGAAAGCTTTGAGGACGGGGGTGAACCCCATCAACGGATCAACGGATGACCGCTGAGACACCCAAAGAACCGCCGCCACACCGGCCAGCAGACCGGACAGCGCGAAAGCGCCTGCAATCACCGTATTGCCGCGAATACCCATCAGGCGGGCGATGGCGAAATCTTCGGCGGCGGCGCGCATGGCGATGCCGTGTTTTTGTTTCTTCATAAATAATTCAAGCGCAACCAGCATGGCGAGGGTTGCGGCAATTGCGACGATCTTGTTTGTACCGATCACCACATCGCCAATCCGGATGCTGCTGCCGAGAAAGTCCGGAATGATCACAGGCTGCGAGCGGGCCGAGATAAGGTTCTGGAACAAGACCTGCAAAACCATTGCAACGGCAAAGCTGGTCACAAGCATTGTCGCGCCGGAGGCATTGCGCACGGTGCGGAACGCCACCCTTTCCATCACCACTGCGGCAGTCATGGCCGCCATTACTGCAAAGCAAACGGAGAGCGCGAATGGGAAGCCTGCCAGGCCGCAATACATCAAGACGTAGCCCGCGATGGTCATCAATTCGCCATGGGCAAAGTTGATCAGCCCCATGATGGAGAAAACCACGGCAAGGCCCAGTGCCAAGAGCGCGTAGGTGCCGCCCAATGCAAAGGCGTTCACGGTTTGCTGCAAGATCAAATCCATTAGATCACTGCGCCCCCATAAAGGTTTCGGTCAGCGCCCCACTGGTCCGCATTTCAGCGGCTGTGCCAGCACCGACAATCTTGCCCGACGACATCAGATAGGCACGATCCGCGATGTTCAGCGCACCCGCGACATTCTGTTCAACCAGAAAGATCGTGACGCCTTGGTCACGCAACTTGGCGATCAGTTCAAACACCTGTTCAACGATCATTGGCGCAAGCCCCAAAGAGGGTTCATCCAGCAGCAGCAGTTTGGGTTCGCACATCAACGCACGTCCGATGGCCAGCATTTGTTGCTGCCCGCCCGACAGGGTGCCCGCATATTGGGTCCGCCGTTCCTGCAGGATCGGGAACAAATCAAACACCCGTTCCTTGGCGGCAAGAATGGCGGCTGCATCGGTGCGGGTATAGGCCCCCATTGTCAGATTGTCTTCGACACTGAGCGTGCCAAAAACGCGGCGCCCTTCGGGGGAGAGTGTCAAACCGCTTTGGGCAGAAACCTCTGCCGGTTGGTTGGTAATGTCGCGCCCTTCAAACATGATCTGCCCGCTGGCCACAGGCTCAAGCCCGACAACGGCATTCATGGTAGAGGATTTTCCGGCACCATTAGCGCCCAGCAGGGCGACGATCTCGCCCTGCTGGATGTTCAGATCAATGCCGCGCACAGCCTCGACCGCGCCGTAACGCACGTTCAGTCCCTTAAGGTCCAGTATCGAGGTCATGCGCGGCTGATCCTTATTGCATGCGTGGGGCTGGGATCAGGTCAGCTTGCGGTGCAGGCTGGCCAACCAACTCACGCGCGCCATCTTTGACACGGATAAGAGAGACCTCGCGCACCGGCATACCGTCCGTGCCCTTGTAAGTGATCATGCTGGTGGCACCCTGTACATTCTCAAGGTTGGCAATCGCATCGCGCAAAGCTTGGGGATCGGTGGATCCTGCGGCCTGCACAGCGGCCTCAAGCACTTTCACCAGATCATAGCCAACTGCGTTGAACACAGTCTCAGATGCAGAACCCGTGGTCTTTTCATAAAGCGCGTTAAAGGCCTCAAGCGGGCTGCCTGCGGTGGCGTGGCCCGCGGTGGTGAACACGACCCCTTCAGCTGCTTCACCCAGACCGAAGGTTGTCGGGCTGTCGATGCCGTCGGAACCGATCACCTGACTGGTAACACCGGCCGCACGCAGCGCTTTGATGAAAGACGGGAAGTCAGGCTCATAAGCCGAGGTCATGATCACATCAGGCTGCGTTTCAAGTGCAGCAATCTGGGTTGCGATGGCTGAAAAATCAGGCTGGCCAATGTTATAGGTTGCCTCGCCCACCATCTCGCCCCCCAGCGATTTCATGACATCCGCAAAGTACAGCGGCATGGAGGTGTACTGGCTGTCAGGTGAATAAAGAATGTAACCGGTTTTATGTCCCTGTTCTGCGGCCCAGGATGCGGAAACCGTTGCCTGCACATTGTCGCCGGGGAAGTTGGCAAAGACATAGTCGCCGCCAATCATCGGCAGGGTGGGCGATGACGCGCAGGTTGAGATCGCGGGGATCATCGCATCTGCCACAATGCCAGCGGCGGCAAGACCGGGATCAGCGTCACACGGCAGGACAATCGCCTCAACGCCCGCATCGGCCAGTTCTTGCACAGCAATCGCAGTTTGCGCCGCATCAGAGCGGACATCGCGTTCCACCAGTTCGATCATGATGTTGCCGTTAATGCCACCCGCAGCATTCAATTCGTCCACGGCGATACGGATGCCTTCGACAACAGGCGCATCATAGGGGGCCAGGCCACCGGTCTGTGCCGTTGCCAGCCCCAGCTTCAGCGTGTCTGCTGACACGGAGGCTGCCGCCAATACCAAGGCTGTGGTTGTGAGTAGTAGATGTTTCATCTGGTTCTTCTCCCTTTGGTTTTCAATTCATGAGTGGTTGGATGTGCCGATATACGCTTCGATGACCGCCTTGTTCTGGCGCACCTCGTCGGGCGTGCCTTCGGCAATCAGACGCCCTTCGTTCAAAACAACGATCCGGTCACACAGCGCGTTGACCAGCGCCAGATCGTGATCAATCAACAAAATGCCGATGCCCAGATCACGGTTCAATCCGCGCAGGCGTTCCATCAGATCGTCGGTTTCCTCGCGGTTCATGCCAGCTGCCGGTTCGTCCAGAAAGATCAGTGAGGGCTGGCAGACAAGCGCACGGGCGATTTCCACCCGCCGCTGATCACCATAGGATAACGTATTGGCCTGCGCATCGGCGTGATGGGCGACGTCCATAAGGTTCAGCGCCGACATGGTCCGGGCGTCTGCATCTATGCCGCCTTTGGTAGACAGCGCAGCAACATGGACATTCTGGAAAACGGACAGGGTTTCAAACAGGCGGATATTCTGGAAAGTCCGCGCCAGACCGACATCCGCGAAACGATGTGGCGGCAGTTTGACAAGGTCGTGCGCGCCCATCGAAATCCGCCCCTCGGAAGGGCGCAAGATGCCGGAAAGTTGGTTGACCAGTGTCGTTTTGCCAGACCCGTTGGGACCAATCAGCCCGAGAATTTCACCCGGCTTGATGGTGATTGTGACATCATTGGTTGCCACAACACCGCCGAAACGTTTGGTCAGGTTCTGTGCAATAACTGGTTCGGATTGAGCCGCAATAAGAGGTACGGTTTTTACTCCTTTGCGGCGCAAAGGAATAAACCGTTCTTCCCATTCCAGCAGACCGGACAGGCCGTCAGGGCGTTTGACCAAGGCCACAAGGATCAACAGCCCGATGCCGATTTGCGTGGTGCCAAACACCTGCGGTATCGCCATAAATCCCAGATCAATACCGGTTTCCAGGCGGCGCAAGAGTTCAGTGACCAAAGTCACAACAGTAGCACCCATAATAGCGCCTGTGACGGTGCTCATCCCACCGACGATCAGCATGGCCAGTAGGAAAAACGTGTCGGTAAAGTAGAACTTTTTCGGGCTGAACGCGCCCAGAAAATGCGCAAGCAACGCGCCGGACAATGCCATCAATGCAGCGCTGATGACAAAAGCGATGAAACGTTCACGCGGTACGTTGACCCCGACGGCAGTGGCGGCAATCGCGTTTTCACGCCCCCCCCGCAGGCGCAAACCACTCACGCTGTCACGATAAAGACGCGCAACCACCAGAGCGACAAGACAGCCAATGGCGGCGGTCCAGATACCGGTCTCTCTGGGCACACCAAAGAACGTCTGGGCACCACGGGTCACATCACGCCAGCCGATCAGCACGCCGTGCATGATGATCAAGAGTGCCAGTGTGGCAATGGTCGCGGCTGACCCCTCAAGCCGCCAAATGGCCAGACCGATCAGCATGGCGAGGGCAATCGTCACAAAAATAGCCGCCAGGGTGGCGGGCCAGAACCCAAGCGTCGTATCCGCAAGCCAATCTGGCAAACCGGGCAGGGTGGCCCCTTTGATGTTTGCCGGAAGCGTCAATAGGGACGATGCATATGCCCCGACCGCCATGAAAGCCAGATGGCCGAAACTCAGGATACCACTGTTGCCGGAATACAGGCCCATCGCGCTGATTGCGGTCAGCGAAATCAGGAAAACAACCAAACTGCGGGCGATTGTTGCGCTGGTGAAACCGCTCACAACTGCGACCGCTGCAACTGCGATGAACAGCATCGAAAGGGCAGGTAGAATATGTGACCGCGGTGCAGTGATGCGCATGAACATAGCCTGAAATTGGATGGCTTCAGTAACGGGAAATAAAATTTCAATGTCAATTGAAAATGTTGACCTGAAAATTTAATTCACTACTCTTGCGTAGAAACGGGGAAGCGTCACGCGCCATGTTGATCAAAGAACGAATTGAAGACGCCGCAGAGAAACTGACAAGCGGGGAGCGCAAGCTCGCTGCCGCGATCTTGTCGGATTATCCCTTTGCAGGACTGGAATCGATACAGGAACTTGCCAGCCGGTCAGAGGTTTCCGCCCCGTCTATCTCCCGGTTTGTGACAAAAATCGGTCTTGAAGGATATCAGGAGTTTCAGCGGGACCTGATCTGCGAGTTGAAAGAACGATCGCGCTCTCCTGTGGAAGTCCACGACCGAAACAGAAAGGTTGAGGGCGGATATCTGGCTGACTTTATTGCCAAGGCGTCTGCGCAGATGGCAATGTCTGCCGACGCAATAACAGAGGTGCAGTTCAACAAAATCTGCAGCCTTCTGACAGATCAAAAGCGCGACATCTATGTTCTGGGCGGGCGCAGCAGTGACACGATTGCCCGACACCTTTCGTTCCACCTGCGCCAGATCCGCCCCAGCGTTTACCATCTGCCCGATAATCCGGAAAGCTGGCCCGAGTACCTGCTGCGCATGCGCCGGAACGACATCTTGTTTTTGGTGGATTTTCGCCGCTATCAATCCGCGCTGGAAGACCTCGCAAGGGCAGCCCATACCAAACGAGGCGTACGATTGATCCTGATGACGGACAAGTGGATATCACCCATTGCAAAACATGCAGCCGAAGTGCTGCCAGTGCCTATCGAATCAGGGACCTTATGGGACACTTACGCGGCTGCCCTGACCGTTACTGAGGCAATTGTGACGCGCATTGCCGAAGACAACTGGGACCAAACCCGCGCTCGCATCGAAGCATGGGACGCTTTTCGTCCCTCACCAAAGGACCATGCAACATGAAACCCATGCCCCTTATCTTTGCCGCCACATGTGATTTTGCCGGAAAGGTGCGCGGCAAGGCGTTTCCAGCCGAGCAGTTGGACAAGCGGCTGGCGCGCGGGGTGGGGTGGGTGCCGACAAACGTGATGATCAACTGTTTTGATGGCATCGGTGAGAGTCCGTTTGGCTCGCTTGGCGATCTGCTGTTGGTGCCGGACCCAAGCACGGAGACCAAGATTGGTTTTGACGGGGCGGCACCGGAACACTTTATGCTGGGTGACATCGTGACCTTGGACGGTGACCCGTGGGATTTGTGCACACGCGCGCTTCTGAAATCGGCGCTTGCGCGTTTGCACCGTGCAGGCGGTGTGCGCCTGATCTCCGCATTCGAGCATGAATTCCAGCTGAAGGGTGCGCCAGCGATCAATAACCAGGGCTTTGGACGTGAAGGCTTTGAGTTGCAACGCGACCTGTGCGCAACCTTGATGGCGGCGCTGCAAAGCTCAGGAATTGCGCCTGATAGTATCATGAAAGAATACGGCCCCAATCAATATGAGGTCGTTGTTGGCCCCGCCGAAGGCGTTACTTCTGCAGATCACGCGGTCATCCTGCGAGAGTTGACCCGCTCTGCCGCTCGCGCCAAAGGGGAACACGCCACATTCTCACCCATTCTTGACGCGGCGTCGGTCGGCAATGGTGTCCACGTCCACATGAGTTTTGTGGATGAGGACGGAAACCCCGTTACCTATGACGCAGACGGGAAATGCGGCATGTCTGCGCTGACCTCGGCATTTTCAGCCGGCATTCTGAAATATCTGCCGTCAATTGTCGCGCTGACCGCGCCGTCCGTGGTCTCCTATGAGCGACTGACACCGCACCGCTGGTCGGCCGCCTATAACAATCTGGGTTATCGCGATCGCGAAGCGTCGCTGCGGGTCTGTCCTGTGACTGCGAAAGATCCGGCTTCAATTGCGCGCCAGTTCAACATCGAGTACCGCGCCGCAGATGCTGCCGCCTGTCCACATTTGGCCTTGGCAGCAATCGTTCATGCTGGCGTTCAGGGCATCGAGGACGGGTTGGTGGCACCGGATCCGACGCAAGAGGATTTGTCACTTCTCTCGCCGGATGTGCTGGCAGAGCGCGGCTATGAACGCCTGCCAACGTCGCTTGAGGCGGCACTGGGCAAATTCATCAACAACAAGACAGTGACCAATTGGTTCCCCCAAGATTTTTCGCAGGTTTACTTTGCGCATAAGGCAGCGGAAATCGCGCATGTGGGCGATCTGGAAACACAGGACATTTGTGATCTATACGCACAAACCTATTGATAAACGGCTTCTGTGTATGGATATTCCATGCGACTCTGCAGTAGGTTGGTCTATGGGGGCAACCGGCGAAAATGACTGTCTTATGGCAGGAATTGCGGCGCAACAACTCAAAGCGAGATTGATATGACAGGCAATAAGGCGACAATTCGTGCTGCAGAGCTTTTGGTGCAGCAGTTGCAGTTGCACGGCGTTGATCGCGTCTTTTGCGTGCCGGGCGAAAGTTATCTGGCGGTTCTCGACGCGCTGGTAGATGCGCCCGAAATTCAGGTTGTGACCTGTCGCCACGAAGGATCTGCCGCCATGATGGGCGATGCCTATGGCAAGCTGACAGGCCGTCCGGGCGTTGTGTTTGTTACGCGCGGGCCGGGTGCCACGAATGCCTCTGCTGGCATCCATATTGCGCATCAGGATGGCACGCCGCTGATCGTATTTGTCGGCGATGTTGATCGCGGCGTGACTGAACGCGACACTTTTCAGGAAATTGACTATAGGGGTATGTTTGGGCCGATCACCAAGTTTGTCACACAGATCGCGGATGCGGCGCGTATTCCCGAAATGGTCGGACGCGCCTTTCACACAGCATTGGCCGGTCGGCCTGGTCCGGTGATGGTGACGCTGCATGAGGATATGTTGTTGGATCATGTCGAAGCGCGGCCCTCCCGACGTCTTGATCCAGTTGCGCCAACGCCGTCCCCGTCAGATCAGGCGGAATTGGCACGGCGGCTTTCTGCTGCGCAACGCCCGGTGCTGATACTGGGCGGCGGCGGGTGGAGTGCTCAGGCCGCGCTGGATGTCCGGCAATTTGCGGAAAACTGGGATATGCCGGTTGCCACAAGTTTCAGGTGTCAGGACTACATTGACAATACAGCGGATCAATACATCGGTAATCTTGGGCTCGGGGCCAATCCCGACCTGTTGCAGGCCGTAGAGAACGCTGACTTGGTCCTTCTGCTGGGGGGGCGTCTGGGGGAGGTATCCAGCAACGGGTACACACTGCTTGATATGCCTGCACCGGCACAGGACTTCATTCACATCCACCCGGATGCGCATGAGATCGGGCGGGTCTATCAACCGACATTTGCGATCTGCGCGGGATCAACCCAGGTCGCTGCATGCCTTGCGAACCTGACTGCGCCAGCCGACAGGCCATGGTCGCGGCAAACCGCAAAGTTGAACGCGAGCCATCTGGCGTGGATTAGTCCGGTGCAGATACCGGGTGCCGTTCAGATGGGTGACGTCATGGCATCGCTTGGCAAGGCGCTGCCCGAGGATGCCATCCTGACCAATGGTGCGGGGAATTTTGCAATCTGGCCAAACCGGTTCCACCGCTATCGTGGCTATGGGACGATGCTGGCCCCAAGATCAGGGTCAATGGGATATGGCGTACCGGCCGCGATTGCGGCGAAATTGCAGTTTCCCGACAAGACCGTGATTTGTTTCGCGGGGGACGGTGATTTCTTGATGACCGGACAGGAACTGGCAACGGCAAAGATGTACGGTGTCGCGGTAATTGTGATCCTTCTGAACAACAGCATGTATGGCACGATCCGCATGCATCAGGAACGTGATTTTCCTGAAAGGATCAGTGCAACCGAACTGGTCAATCCGGACTTTGTGATGCTTGCCAAGTCTTACGGGGCTGTCGCGCAGCGGGTGACTTCTACCGAAGAGTTTATGCCGGCTTTTGAACGGGCCCGCGAGAGTGGTGCGTCGGCGGTCATTGAAGTCGTGATGGACCAAGAGGCTATTTCACCTACGGCGACAGTTACGTCACTTAGGCAGGCGGCACGCGCATGACGTTCGGCAAATGGCGCAGGACGCAAGTGGTTCCAGAAAACTTGAGACAGCCATGACCAACGATGCCCCACCCGAACTGCCCGCCGCGAAAAAGATCACCCTGCCACCTGTGAGCGCACTTATGGCAAGGCGCATCAAGCGGGCCAGAAACATCGCAGACCTCAGGGAAGCCGCGCTGCGCCGTCTGCCGCGAGCGATTGGCGGCTTCGTTGATGGTGGCTCTGAGGACGAGGTGACGATGACACGCAATCGCGTGGCTTGGGCCGAACCAAGGTTCGCCCCCCGCATCCTGACGGATGTGACCGAAGTGGATCAATCTACAACCATTTTGGGGCAAAAGTGGGCGCATCCCTTTATGATCGGGCCCACGGGAGGCATCGGGTTTGTCTGGCCCAGAGGCGATGTTGCCCTTGCCAAAGCGGCGTCGGCATCCGGTGTTCCCTTTACCCTTTCGACAAGCGCAAACACGTCGATTGAAGACCTTCGCGCCTCCGTAGACGGGTCTCTGTGGTTCCAGTGCTATATCTTCAAACAACGCGATTTCAGCGATCGCCTCATCGCCCGCGCGCTGGCTGCAGGTTATGAAGCCCTTGTTATCACCGTTGACTTCCCTGTCGGCGGCAACCGTGAGCGGGACTACAAAAACGACTTTACCCTGCCGTTTCGCTATACTCCCAAAATCGTCTGGGATTTTGCAACCCACCCCGGCTGGTCGATTTCTATTCTACGTAATGGCACGCCCGGCCTTGCCAACCTACATGGGTTTACAGCGTCAAATGACGTCTCTGAAGTCGCGTCCACGGTGGGCCGGAATTACGATGCGGGGTTTGACTGGGATGCCCTAGCGCGGATCAGGGACAGGTGGCCACGCAAACTTGTGGTCAAGGGTGTTGTGCGCGCTGATGATACCAAACGTCTGATTGATATGGGGGTGGATGCAATTGTTGTCTCCAACCATGGCGGTCGACAACTGGATTCAGGAATTGCCACCTGCGACGCGCTACCCGTTGTTGTCGCCGCTGCAGCCGGGCGCGTGCCAGTCCTTGTGGATGGTGGCATCCGGCGCGGCACTGATGTGGTCAAGGCGCTGGCTATGGGGGCAAAGGGCGTTTTGCTGGGACGTACAACGCTTTACGGTCTTGCGGCCGGAGGGTTTGAGGGCGTTGAACGTGCGCTAGATGTGATGAAGTCGGAAACAAAACGGACGATGCAGTTTTGTGGTGTCACCAAGATCGCTGACATCAAACCCGACTGCCTTGCGTCAGGTTCCGTGCACGGAAATTGAATCATCACTGTCAAGCTGCTGCTCTTGTGCATTTGTCTCGGCGTGTTTCCTGCGGAGCAGTTGGTCAGTGCTTTCGATGGCGCACACAATTTCTAGGAATTTGTGATCGGTCGAACCGGCGAAAGAAATCTTGACCGTAAAGCTACCAGATAGTAGGTATACTGTAGAGTAGCTTTAATGCTGGATGGGTTGCATGATCTTGCGGCGCGACCCGTTCCAAAAATGGAGAGGATCGGAACCCATGCCGGACAAAGCGATTATCACCGACGTAAAGACGTTTTCATGCAGCAACTCCTGGCGGAATTACTATTTCCTGAAGATCACCACCAAAGACGGGATCACCGGCTGGAGTGAATTTGACCAGAACTTCGGCTCACCGGGGGTCGAGGCCGTTATCAATATGATTGGTCACCGGCTTATCGGTCAAAGCGCGATGAACCACGAACACATCCGAGAGGATTTACGCAACGTGACGCGCCCCGGTTCGGGCGGCGTTGTGGGACAGGCATTGGGGGCGATCGAAAATGCGTTGTTGGATGTGAAAGCCAAGACGCTTGAAGTGCCTGCCTACACGCTTTTGGGGGGTAAGATCCGCGACGAAATCCGTGTTTACTGGTCACATTGCGTTTCTTACCGAACACGGACCGAACACTTCTCCCCGCCGATCACCGATATTGAAGGGGTCAAACAGATTGCCGCTGAAGTGGGCGAGCGCGGCTTTACCGGCCTGAAGACAAACATCTTTGAATATGACGAGAACGACAAAATCACCAACTGGGCACCCGGCTTTGGCGCGCAGTTTGATCCGGCCCGCAACGTAGAGCGCAAGACACGTCAGAACCTGCGCCGTCATCTGGAAACCATGCGCGAAGCGGCCGGGCCTAACATCGACATCCTGCTGGACCTGAACTTTAACGCACGTACCGAAGGCTATATCGAAATCCTCCGCGAGATTGCGGACCTTGATCTGTTCTGGGTCGAGCTGGATATTCTGGACTCTGATGCCATGGCGATGATCCGTGACAAGAGCCCGCATCCGATTGCGGGTCTCGAAACACTGATCGGACTGCACCAGTTCCTGCCGTTCTTCAAAGCCGGTGCTGTGGATGTTGCGATTGTGGATACGCCTTGGAACGGTGTGTGGCAGTCGATGAAAATTGCGGCTGCTGCCGATGCCTATGAGGTCAACGTGGCCTGCCACAACTTCTATGGTCATTTGTGCACTATGATGAATGCGCATTTCTGCGCTGCTGTTCCGAACTTGCGGATCATGGAGACGGATATCGACCGCGTCTCGTGGGACAAGGATATCTTTACCCATGAGCCTGAGTTTAAGAACGGTCATTTGATCATTCCGGATCGTCCCGGCTGGGGCACAGAGCCGATCGAAGAGGCGTTGTTGGATCACCCGCCGGTGGAGATGAACATGTATAACCGCGTTCCAGTGAACCGCGTCATTACCTGATTTCCACCCAGAGCAGTCCGGAGGGTTATTTTATGGCAGAAATGAACGAACCTGTGGACGTATTGATCATCGGCGGCGGCGCATCCGGTGCCGCCGTCGCCTGGAGCCTTGCCGAGACGAAGATGCATATCGTCTGTCTTGAGCAGGGCGACTGGATCAAGAACGAGGGTTTTCCAAGCACCGGACGCGATTGGGAAGCGCGCCAGTTTGGCGATTTCGCGATCAGCCCGAACCGGCGCAAGCTGGAGGCGGATTATCCGATCAACGAAGATAACTCCCCGATCAAAGTCGCGAACTTTAACGGGGTCGGGGGCGGTACAATCCTTTATGCGGGTCACTTCCCGCGCTTTCACCCCTCTGATTTCAAAGTGAAAACACTGGATGATGTCGCTGATGACTGGCCTATTGATTATGCCACGCTAGAGCCGTTTTTCGAGTTGAACGACAAGATGACAGGGGTTGCCGCCCTTGCTGGTGATCCCGCCTATCCATCCAAGCCCGCCGTCATGCCGCCCCTGCCGATGGGGCGTTCCTGCGAGGTGATCGGCGAGGCGATGAACAAGCTGGGCTGGCACTGGTGGCCGTCTGACGCCGCGATCAACACGCAGGAATACGAGGGGCGTGCACCCTGTATCAATCTGGGTCATTGCGGGTCCGGTTGTGCGCAGGGGGCCAAGGCCACCACCGATGGCACCTACTGGCCTGAAGCGATCCGCGCGCGGGTCGAACTGCGCCACCGCTGCCGCGTGCGCCGGATCGAGACGAACGAAGACGACATGGCAACCGGTGCCTATTACGTCGATCCTGACGGGGTCGAGCGGTTTCAACCCGCCGAGATCGTGATTGTCGCCTGCAACGGCGTCGGCACGCCGCGCCTGTTGTTGAACTCTGCCTCCGAACGCTTCCCTGATGGTCTGTGCAATTCCAGCCGGATGGTGGGCAAGAATCTGATGTTCCACCCTTATTCCCAAGTTCGTGGCCATGTGGATGAAAAACTGGAAGGCTACAAGGGCCCCCGCATCGGCACGTGGAGCATGGAATTTTACGAGACCGACCCGAAGCGCGGTTTCAAACGTGGCTATTGTTATCAGTTCTCGCGGGGCTATGGCCCGGTTGCGACCGCCGTAAACGGCATGGCTGACGGGATCATCCCCTGGGGGGCCGGGCACCATGAAGCCTTTGGCCGGATGTTCGATCATTCCTTGGGGATGCTGGCGATTTGCGAGGACCTGCCCGAAGAGATCAACCGCGTCACCATTGACCCGCATCTAACCGACAGCGACGGCATTCCCGCGCCTAGGATCACCTACCGTTTGAGCGAAAACTCCAAACGCATGCTGGATCATTCCGTGGCACGCGGCAAAGAGATTTTGCAAGCGGCAGGGGCGCGTGACATCACGCACAAGACGATCTTTCCGGGTGCAGGCTGGCACCTGATGGGCACCGCACGCATGGGGACGGACCCCAAGACCTCTGTCGTCAACGAATGGGGGCGCAGCCATGATGTGCGCAATCTGTTCATCGTGGACGGCAGTGTCTTCGTGACTTCGGGCGGTGTGAACCCGACCTCAACGATACAAGCGATTGCGCTTTACGTCGCCGACCAGATCAAGAACCGCATCTATGAATTGTTTGATTGAACCATGAGTGACCTGACACCCAACACATCCGAGTATTTCAGCGCTGTTAAGCGCGAGGTCATGCGCCTTGTTGCCGGGGCCATCATCCCGGCGGACCCCGCGCGGGATATGCCGGGCGCAGATGATCCGGCGATCCTTGATGACATCCTCGCCTCCGCGGGCCGTGATGCGGATGATCTTGCCCGCGCATTGGACATTCTGGGCGCAGAGGGTGCACAGATTACCGATGCTTCCCTAGCACGGTTCCGCGACGATCACCCGGCACTGGCGGGCGTTCTCTCTCTGGTCATTGCGCAGTGTTATTACCGCGATGATCGCGTTTTGGTGGCCATCGGCATGGAACCACGTGCGCCGTTCCCCAAGGGCTATGAGGTGGCACAGGGCGACTGGTCGCTGCTTGATCCGGTGCGCGCGCGCGGCCCGATCTACCGCGATGTCCCGCAAGAAGGAACAGACACATGAGCAAGGATACATCCAAAGCCCCCCGTCGCGGGCGCACGCAATGGGGTGATCTCGCCGTCAGGTGGAGCTTTATGCTGCCCACCATCGTGCTGCTGATCCTCGTTCTGGCCTATCCCATTTGGTACACGATCGAGATCAGCTTTTCCTCGTTCGACATGATGACATTCGGTGCCGGCGAATGGGTCGGATGGGAAAACTACGCCTGGGTGGTGGATGACTACCGCTTTTGGGAATCCCTTTGGGTGACGCTGGTCTATTTGATCTGGGCGCTGCCCATTCAGATCATCCTCGGCTTCGGAATTGCCTATATGATCAACGCGCCATGGCGTGGGCGCGGACTGCTGCGGGCGCTGTTCATCATTCCGATGGTGGTGGCCCCCGTTGTTGCCGGTGGCATTTGGCGTATGCTGCTGGATCCGATCTGGGGTGTGATCAACTGGGTTTTCGGTTTGGTGGGGCTGGGGCCATTCGACTGGTTCGGGGATCCCAATCTGGCGATGGCGACGATTGTCATCATCGACACATGGCGCTGGACCCCCTTCATTGTGCTGATCGCGACGGCCGCCTTGCTGGCCCTGCCGCGTGACGTGTTCGAGGCAGCCAAGATTGATGGTGCTGGCCGCTGGGCGACGCTTTGGTCCGTGGCGCTGCCGCTGCTGGCCCCGGTGATTGCGGCGACTTTCGTGATCCGCTGGCTGGGCGCGGTCAAGATGTTCGACATCGTTCTGGCCTCGACCCTTGGCGGGCCGGGCAAATCCACCAGCGTGATCAATCTGTTCATCTATGAGGAAGCCTTCCGCTCGCTCAACTTCGCAGAATCTGCGGCGATGGCGATGATCGTTCTTGTCCTCACGATGCTTTTGACAGGTGTGTTCCTGATCGGCAGCCGCAAACTGGAGACAATGCATTGACCAGTTCCAATACCAACGCGCCCAAAATCCGCCGTCGACGCCGCTCGTTCAGTCACGGTGCGCGGATCGCAGGGGCGATCTTCGTTAGCCTTCTGTTCCTGTTTCCGGTTTTCTGGATGATCCTGACCTCGTTCAAAACGCAGGTCGATATCTTCACCACGCCGCCCAAGCTGTTCTTTGAGGCGACAACAGCTACTTATGTCGAATATTTTAGCCGCGCTGATATTCCCCAGCGGTTGCTGAACACTGTCATCGTGGCCACCGGGGCAGGTATCCTGTCTATCGTTGTCGGCACCCTGTCTGGCTATGCGCTTGCACGCATCCGACTGCGCGGCGCGGCGACCTTTGGCGTGCTGATCCTGATGTCGCGGGGCGTGCCGCCCATCGCGCTTGCCGTGCCGATGTTTCTAGTGGCCCGCAACATGGGGCTGACGGACAAGCACATCACCTTGATCCTGGCCTATTGCACCTTCCTCATTCCCTACGTGATGTGGCTGATGCGCAGTTTCTTTGTCTCGCTTCCCAAAGAGCTTGAGGAATCCGCGATGATCGACGGTTGTTCCCGCTTTGGCGCGTTTTTCAAGATCATCGTGCCGATTTCCATGCCCGGTATCCTGTCCACCCTGATCTTCAGCATCATTCTGGCATGGGAAGAATTGCTGTTCGCACTTGTCCTGACCAGCCGTGATGCGGTGACCATTCCGGTGGCGATTGCGGGCATCGCGGGGGATACGGAAACCGGGGCCAACTGGGCTGCGCTGACGGCGGTGGGCACGGTGACGGTGATACCGGTCGTGATCTTTGCGCTGCTGGTTCAGAAATGGCTGATCCAGGGCCTTGCCGACGGGGCGACCAAAGGATGATCGCCCGCCCTTTTTTCCAAGACTTGCCAGCAGGCGCAGCGTTCAACAGGAGTTTTCCGTCATGAGCACACTCGACATCAAAGACGTGCATAAAGCTTACGGGTCGGTGCAGGTTATCCATGGTATTACACTCAATATCAAAGATGGCGAATTTGTTGCCCTTGTTGGTCCGTCCGGCTGTGGCAAGTCGACATTGCTGCGGATGATCGCCGGGCTTGAAGAGGTCACACAGGGCGAGATTGACATCGGTGAGCGTGAGGTGACGGACCTGCCGCCCAAGGCGCGCGACATTGCGATGGTTTTCCAGAACTACGCGCTTTATCCGCATATGACCGTGCGCGACAATATGGGCTTTGCGCTCAAGCAGCGCCGGACGCCAAAGTCGGAAATCCGTCAACGCGTCGACGAGGCGGCAAAGATCCTTGGTCTTGAGGATTTGCTGACCCGCAAACCACGCGCGTTGTCCGGTGGCCAACGCCAACGGGTCGCCATGGGGCGTGCCATTGTACGCAACCCCAATGTGTTCCTTTTTGACGAACCCTTGTCGAACCTCGATGCCAAGCTGCGCGTCCAGATGCGGTCAGAGATCAAGGAACTGCATCAGAGGCTTGGTACCACCACCGTTTACGTGACCCACGACCAGATCGAGGCAATGACCCTCGCGGATCGTGTCGTGGTGATGAACGGCGGCGTGATTGAACAGGAAGGTCCGCCGCTGGAGCTTTACGACCATCCCAAATCTGTTTTTGTGGCGGCCTTCATCGGTTCCCCGCCGATGAACTTTTTTGAAGGTACAGTCGAGCAAGGCAATGTATTGCGTCTTGAAGACGGGACGCAGTTACAACTGCCTGTCTCTGATCCCAAGGGCCGGACCGAAATCACCGTTGGGGTGCGTCCGGAACACTTTGAATTGGCTGATACCGGGTGGCCCGCGACCGTGTCTGTGGTCGAGGCGACCGGTTCGGAGACCCAGATCACCGCTCGGTTGGCCGGAAAAATGATCCGCGTTCTGGTGCGTGGACGCACGGATGTACAGGCGGGTCAGGACATCCATCTAACTGTGAAGCCCGAGCTGATCCACATGTTTGATCCGGCACCTATCCCTGATGTGGCGCTAGAAGAGGATCACTAGCTTGACTGAATCCTTGACAGATGCGACTCTGTAGTATGTTCTACTTTATAGTAGTAAATACTGAATAGACTTTCTACCTGCCGGGGGAGGCCCGGAGAACCAAGCACAACTGAGGAGGAGACCGGGAATGGAAATCACCAAAACGATAGCTGCCCCAAAAGCGTGGCTCGCCGGAACGGCGATGGCGATGGCGCTGGCAATGGCG
The DNA here is from genome assembly GCA_947501805.1 of uncultured Sulfitobacter sp. Classification (GTDB taxonomy): domain Bacteria; phylum Pseudomonadota; class Alphaproteobacteria; order Rhodobacterales; family Rhodobacteraceae; genus Sulfitobacter. Next base: position 35,493 of record CANMXJ010000005.1, read on the forward strand.
ATGACGGGGCCAGTTTCGGCGCAAGACGGATTGGGAACCGCCGAAGAGCCGATCGAACTGCGCTTTCTGGCAAACGAGTCTTTTGCCGCTACGTGGCAAAAAACGCTCGTGCCGGAATTCAACAAGATTTATCCGCACATCAATGTCACGATTGATGGTGTTCCTTATCCGGAGCATCTGGCCAAGCTGATGCTGGATGCCACCAGCACGACACCTGATTACGATCTGCTGCTTGTTGATGATCCATGGGCGCCACAGATGGCGACAATTGGTGCGCTGGTTGATCTGAAAAGCCCCGAGATTGCGGCGATGACGTCGCAAGACTACGATTGGGACGACTTGCATCCGGCACCTCTGGCTGCAGCCCAATGGGAAGGAAAGCAATACGGCGTCCCTGTACGTGCCAATATGTTGCTGATGTTTTACAACAAGTCACTCTATGAAAGCGCGGGCGTGCCTTTGCCGACGCCAGAGCTGACTTGGGATACCTTTTTTGAGCAGGCTCCGAAACTGGTGCAAGACCTTGACGGTGACGGCACCACGGACGCTTGGCCGCTGCACACGTTCTTTACCCGTGATCAGTTAACGCCGACAATCTGGCAGACCATTATGAACTCCAATGGTGGCAGGTTGCTGGATGATGAAGGCAAACCTGCATTTAACGACGAAATCGGTGCCGCCGCGCTGGATACTCAGCGCAAGCTGCTTGATTACGCGCCTCCCGGTGCCCTTGGCCACGGTTTTTCTGAATCGCTTCAGACGTTCCGTCAGGGTGCCGCCGCCTCCATGTTCATGTGGGGCAGTGTGTATAAAACCACCGCAGGTGGCAGTGACGCGACCACACTTGGTAAAGACGAGGTCGGCATTCAGGTCATGCCAGCGGGCAGCTTTAGCGCTGGCGCACATCGTGGTGTCTGGAGCCTCGGCATCAGCACGAAGACCGATCATCTTGATGCGTCATGGGCCTTTGTGCAGTGGATGTCATCCAAGGAAGGTGAAGCGTTCAACGCCAGCCAGACCGGGTCATTCCCATCGCGTCTGAACACGCTGAACAACCCTTCAGAGCCATGGGCTGAACCGGTTTATGAAGCGATCAAGAATGCCTATGACGTAACCATCAAAGGCGAGATGTGGCGCATGCGTCACCCCAAGTCTGACGCGGCACAGCAAATCCTTGCGGATGAGGTCGCCCGCGCGCTCGCCGGACAGGCCACCTCGCAGGAGGCGTTGGACACAGCGGCAAAACGAATGGTTCGTGCTCTGCGCTAACCTCTGACAGCAGGCGGTCCCGACCTCCCCGTGGATTGCCTGCTGTTGAAATGTTTCGCGGTCTGCCGAGAGCATGCATTGTAACGAATGAACGACACAGATGTGCCGTCAACGTCAAGAAAACGACAGCTGAGAATTGCGACCGGACTGGACCTGTTGTGGGCAACGCTTTCGGATACAGACCTGCAGTTTCCTTCAACTGAGCGACGGACAAAAGGAACCCCGATGAATCTCGATTATGATGCTGAGGAGCTAAACTTTCGTGCAAAGGCGCGAGCGTTCATCGAAGAGAGCTTGCCATCAGACATACAGGTCAAAGTCCTGAGCCATAAGCGGTTGAACAGGGATGACTACAAACGGTGGCACCAGATCCTGCACAAACAAGGCTGGGTGGCACCGGCCTGGCCCGCTGAATATGGCGGTGCCGGATGGAGCCCGGTCCAGCGCCACATCTGGGAAGAGGAAACCACCCGCGCGGGTGCGCCGAATGTGATCGGCTTTGGCGTCAATATGATCGGGCCGGTTCTGATCGCCTTTGGCAATGATGCGCAGAAAGACTACTATTTGCCCCGTATCCTGAGTTGCGAGGACTGGTGGTGTCAGGGCTATTCTGAACCGGGTTCAGGTTCTGATCTTGCATCGCTCAAGACCTCCGCCAAGCGGGTTCAGGATGCTGATGGCGAGCATTATGTCGTGAATGGTCAGAAGACATGGACCACACTGGCACAACACGCCGATATGATTTTCTGCCTTGTCCGGACCGACAATTCGGGGCGCAAACAGCAGGGTATTTCCTTTCTTCTGATCGACATGAAAACGCCGGGCATCACCGTGCGCCCGATCATCACGCTGGACGAAGATCACGAGGTCAACGAAGTCTTTTTCGACAATGTCAAAGTACCGGTTGAGAACCTTGTCGGTCAGGAAAACATGGGTTGGACCTATGCGAAATACCTGCTCAGCCACGAGCGCAACAACGTCGCCGAGGTGGGCCGCTCCAAACGCGAGCTGCGCTATCTCAAGGAACTCGCCATGCGCTATACCAGCAACGGCAAGCCGATGCTGGAAGACCCGTTGTTTGCGCGAAAGGTCGCGATCCTTGAGGCGGAACTGATGGCGCTGGAAATCACCAATCTGCGGGTGGTGTCGGCCGATGATGGCAAATCGGAACCAGGGCCGGAAGTCTCCATGCTCAAGATAGTGGGCACCGAAGTCCAGCAACGTTTAACTGAACTGATGTTCGAGGTTGTCGGGCCTTATGGGCTGCCGTTTGATGCGGAATTCCTCGAAGGGGTACGCCCAGATGCTGTAACAAGTCAGGACGATGCCGCGCCGCTGACGGCGGCTTATCTCAACTTCCGCAAGGCGTCGATCTACGGCGGCTCCAACGAAATTCAAAAGAACATCATCAACAAAATGATACTGGGGCTTTGATCTAGCATGGATTTCAATCTTTCGCAGGAACAGACACAGTTTTCGGACACGCTTCGACGCTGGATCGAAAAGGAATATGACTTTGAGCGCCGCCGCGAGATCATCACCTCTGCCGACGGGGGGAGCGCGCAGGCTTGGCAAGGTCTAGCCGAGCTGGGCCTGATGGCGCTACCGGTGCCGGAGGCACAGGACGGATTTGGCGGCAGCGGCACAGACATGTTCGCGATCATGCAGGAGATGGGCAAGGGATTGGTCATTGAGCCCTATCTCGCCACGGTTTGCGCTGTCCAATACCTGAAACAGGACGCAGGTAAACACACCGACCTGTTGCAACAGGTAGCAGCAGGTAACGTCCGCCTTGCCTGCGCCACGGGCGAGGCGCAATCGCGGTTCAACCGTTTCGATGTGCAAATGACGGCCAGTGCGGAGGGGGACGATCACATCCTCAACGGGCGCAAGACGGTTGTAATCCATGGCGCGCAGGCCGGTCACCTGATCGTATCGGCGCGCAGTGATAGCGCGCGAAACGACAAAAATGGTCTGTCGCTGTTCGTCGTGTCTGCCGATGCGCCGGGTGTCACACGCACGGAATATCGGACCATAGACGGGATGCTAGCTGCAGATATCGACTTCGCTGATGTGCGCATTTCAGATGCTGCGTTGATTGGTGAGGCGGGCAATGCCGCGCCAATCATGGACGCCGCATCTGATTATGCCTGCATGCTGATCTGTGCCGAGGCAGTCGGGATCATGCAGGCGGTTTTCCAGACCACGCTTGAGTACCTCAGAACCCGCCGCCAGTTCGACCAACCCATCGGTGCGTTTCAGGCGCTGCAGCACCGCATGGCGCAGATGTTCATAGAAGTCGAACAGGCGCGTTCCATGGCGATGCTTGCCGCCGCGCGTATCGATTCCGATGACGAAGCGGAGCGTCAGCGCGTGATTGCAGGCGCGATGATCCGTGTGGGTCAGGCGGCAAAACGTGTTGGCAAAGAGGCGATTCAACTTCACGGCGGCATCGGCATGACCAATGAAATGCAGGTCGCACATTACTTCAAACGTCTGACGATGTTTGGTGCGGTGCAGGGCGATGTTGATCATCACATCAGCCGATTTATTTCCCACCCCTCTTTTTGCGAAGTCGCGTAGATGGCGTGAAGGTATTTTTTGCTATGTGCACGATTTTCGCTTAAGGAGCGCCATCGGATCAAAACAGCAACCGGTACGGAGGCATTGCGGCAATGGCCAAGACAACAACAAAAGACGCAGCCACAAGACGCGCTGCCCGAAAGGCGGAAAACCACGGGGCAAAGCGCGCGCGGATTTTGGAGGTTGCCGGAGAGATGTTCTACCGGCAGGGCTATGGCAACACGAGCATTGATGAGATTGCGGCCGAACTGGGCGTCGGCAAGCCGTTTATTTATTACTATTTCCGCGACAAGCTGACCATTCTTGAAACCCTTTGTGTTGAATCGTCCAATGTGACCCACAAGGCCTTTGAGGCCACGCGCGATGCCGACCTCTCGCCGCCAGAGCGGCTGTCTCGTGGATTGAACGAACTGATCTTGCGGTATTTGCAGACCTTTGCCGGTGGCGCACTTTACTATAAAGAGCCCGGACTTTTGCAGGGTGAAGCAAAGGAAACCGTGCGCAAGAACGCGCTGGTGCTGCATGCGGACCTTTTGCAGGTGCTTGAGGACGGGCGCGCGTCCGGTGATTTCCAATTCGTGGATACCAGGCTGACGGCTTTGATGATCGGTGGGTCAATCGGGTTCATGTTCACCTGGTATCGCCCCGATAGCAAAATGAAGCCGAAAGAACTGGCGCAACATATGGTCGCCCATTTGATGAAGATCGTTTCCGTTCCGGAAGCGGCAGCCTGACACCGTTCCAGTAATGTGGCGGGCTACGCGGTGATTTCGGCGTAGCCGTTTGATAGAATGGACTGGCCCTGACTGTCTACAACCTCGAAATGCACCTGCTGCGGTCCGCCCTCCGCCTGCTGTGTGCGGTGCCGCATGAACAGCGATGTGCCAACCAGCGCCTTGCCCGTCATCCGCGCACCCAGCCGTGTCAACCGCGCCGGATCACCATCTGCGAACTCACGCACAATCTGCAAGCCCGCCGCACCCCAGCTGCAGGAACCGTGCAGGATCGTATCCTCCAAACCGGCATCCTGCGCCGCCGTGCGTTCCGTATGGATCGGATTCCAGATATCCGCAGCTTCGGTATAAAGATGCGGCAGCGCACGCGTGACCTCCAACATCGTCGTTTCATCGGTGGTGAAATCATCGCCCAGGGCAACGGGGGCAGGGGGTTCGGCAATGCTGCGATCTGGGCCTTCGACCTTGTCGCCCAGAAAGATGCCGCAGAACCAGCTTTCCGCCAAAGCCGTATCGGTTTTTGTCTCGGAGGTGGTCAACCGCACGGCGATATAGGCCCCGATGCGGGTCTGGCGCAGCACACAAATCTTGCCACGTGTGGTGACATGCACATCGGGGCGCAGCGGTTTGAAGACGGTTGAATCCTGTTGAACGTGGATGCAGCGCCACATCTGCGCATTGTCCGCGCCCAGCACGTTTCGATAAGGCGCGCCGTTCATCACCTGCCATTCTGGCGAGATCACATAAGTGGGCAAGCCGATGATCCCGCCTGTCCGGAGGTCATTGAGATATACATCCTCGGTCGCGCCAAGGGACGCGGTATAGCTCATCAGCCGCCGCGCGGTCATATGGGTTTGCGCTGGTGTGATATCGGTGCCGACAATGTCGGAGTTCAACAGATTGTCCATGTGCTTGCCCTCTAATCAGCGGCCTTTGAAAAATGCATCCAAGGCGTCGCCATGGGCGTCCGTTGCCTGACACACGGCATATTGCTCCAGATCCATGAAGCTGACCGCGTGGTTCAGCGCATTTGCGGCCTGACCGATGGCGTGTTTGGTCATCCGCAAGGGTGCGCCCGGAATTTCAAGCAGACGATGGGCCAGCTTTTCCGCCTCTGTGCGTGCTGCGCCTGCGGTGGATACCTCATCCACCATGCCCCAGCTTTCGGCTTTGGTCGCGCCGATATTCTCGGCCAGCATCACCAGTTTGCGGGTCCGTGCAGGGCCGACCAATGACACCAGACGTGGCAGGCTTTGCCAGCTCATGCTCATGCCGTTCAGCAGTTCCGGCGCGCCGAGCACCGTATCGCTTGCGGCAACGCGGAAATCGCAGACCACGCTAAAGGCCAGCCCCCCGCCAAGGCAATAGCCCTCGATGGCACATACCGTCACTGCGTCCAGCGCCTCCCATGCGGCGCAGGCGCGTGCGCCGATGGCGTGGATGGCGAGGCGCTGTTCGGTGGTCAGATCGCGGTATCCTTTTACCTCGTCCTGTTTCAGGTTCATGCCCGCTGAGAAATGGCTGTCAGAGCCGCAAACGACGACGGCACGGATCGCCGGATCGCTTTGGATTTGGTTTGCCACTCCCCAGAGTTCGTGCAGCATTGCATAGGACATCAGATTGTATTTCCCAGCACCTTTCAGACGCACAATGGCCAGATCGGTTTGGGGGCGGGTTAGTTCGATGTGCTCCATCGTCGGTTTCCTTGTATCAGGGGCAGGCAAGATCAGGTGGCGGTGCTTTCCACTTTGGCAAACCTGTCGCGCAACTTGTTCTTGAGCACCTTACCCGTTGGGCCAAGGTCGATTGTATCTACAAAATGGATGTCGTCGGGCATCCACCATTTCGCAATTCGATCTTCCAAAAAGGCCAGTAGATCATCTTTGCTGATTTCAGCTTCGGCGCGGGCGATGACCACCAGAACCGGCCGCTCGCCCCATTTTGGATGCGGGATGCCAATACAGGCCGCCTGATGCACATCCTCGTGCAGCTGCGCAATATTTTCGACCTCGATCGAACTGATCCATTCGTCACCCGATTTGATGATATCCTTACTGCGATCCATGATCTTGATATAGCCTTGGGAATTGATCGTAACCACATCCCCCGTAGGTAACCAACCGTCTTCCAAGGCGCTGCCCACTGGATGCTTGAAGTATGAATCAATCACCCATGGGCCTTTCACAAACAGGTTGCCAGTGGTTTTGCCATCCCATGGCAATTCAACGCCCTGATCATCCAGCAGCAACATATCAACGCCAAAGACCGGATGTCCCTGGGTTTCGCGCAGTGTTTGTATGTCGGCCTCGGGGAGATCGGCATGGCGGCCCTGCAGGGTACAGATCGTGCCCATAGGCGACATTTCGGTCATTCCCCAAGCGTGGATCACGTCGACGCCATGGGTGTGACGGAAAGTGTTCATCATCGCGGTCGGACAGGCGGAACCGCCGATGTTCATGCGTTTGAACGTGGTAAAGCTCAGCTCACGCGCCTTGATATAGTCCAGCAACCCGTTCCAGACCGTCGGCACACCAGCAGAGAAGGTGACGCCTTCACCGTCAATCAATTCATACAATGATTTGCCATCCATCATCGGACCCGGCAACACCAGTTTCGCGCCCGCAAGCGCAGAGGCATAGGGCAATCCCCATGCGTTTGAGTGATACATCGGCACCACCGGCATGATCACGTCACGCGATGAAATGTTGAACGCGTCCGGCATGACCTCTGCATAGGAGTGGATCATCGTGGAGCGGTGGGAATAGAGCACGCCCTTGGGGTTGCCCGTGGTGCCGGAGGTATAGCACAGCGCCGATGCAGCGGTTTCGTCAAATTCAGGCCAGCCGTAGGTGTCGGAAGCTGCCGCGATGAAGTCCTCGTAGCAGATCAGGTTTGAAATGCTGGTTCGTTCTGGCATCTCTGAGGCTGCGCACATGGCGACAAAGGTTGCAGCGCCGGGGCACTGGGCGGCAATCGCTTCGGCCTGTTCCAGAAAGGACAGATCGAACAGCACGCATTTCGCCTCGGCATGATCCGCGATGTAGGTGATCTGGTCAGCATGCAGGCGCGGGTTGATGGTGTTCAGAACCAGCCCAGAGCCGGGAATAGCAAAATATGCCTCAAAGTGGCGGTAGTTGTTCCAACCCAGCGTCGCGACCCTGTCCCCGATGCTCAGGCCCAGCTGTGCCAACGCATTTGCAAGCCGTTGCGCGCGGGCGTGACAATCGCCGTAGGTATAGCGATGAACAGTTCCGTCACTCATCCGCGAGACGATTTCAACATCACTGAAATAGCGGGCAGCATTCTTGATAAGACTGGAGATCAAAAGGGGGCGGTTCATTGTCCGCCCCGAAATTGGGCTTTGTACATAGTCAGACATTATCAGGCTTCCCTCACGGCTGGTTTGCGGCAAGGCAGGGTCGTGCCATGCCGCAAAGATCGTTTTACGTGTCCGGTATCAGTCGTTGCACCAACCGGAAACGGCTTTGACCTCGCAGAAATCCTCGATGCCCCATATGCCGCCTTCGCGCCCGTTGCCTGATTGTTTCATACCGCCAAAGGGTGATCCGGCCCCTCGGGACTCACCGTTCATTTCCACCATGCCAGAGCGCAGTTGCGTCGCCAGGCGATTGCGGCGTGCACCGTCCTGTGTCTGGACATAGTTGGTCAGGCCATAGACCGTGTCGTTTGCAATTTCGACGGCCTGCTCTTCGTTGTCGAATTTCATGATCGACAGGACAGGGCCAAAGATTTCCTCGCGTGCGATGGTCATGTCCGGCGTTACATCTGCAAAAACGGTTGGTTTGACATAGAAACCGCGGTTCAGACCTTCGGGACGCCCGGTGCCGCCAGCAACCAGTTTTGCGCCCTCATCAATGCCTTTCTGGATCAGGTCCTGAATTTTGCCCCATTGGCTTTCGTTCACAACCGGACCGATGTGGCGACCTTCTTCGCTGGCCGGACCGACCGTGATGCCAGAGGCGATTTCACCCGCACTCTCGACAGCTGCGTCATAAGCGCTTGCCTCGACAATCATACGGCTCGGGGCGTTACAGCTTTGGCCCGAGTTGTTCATCATCGACAATACACCGCGTTTAACGGCCTTTTCGTCCGCATCGGCAAAGATCAGGTTCGCACCCTTCCCGCCCAACTCCAAGTGGACCTTCTTGAGCGTATCCGCCGCGTTCTTGGAGATCGCGATGCCTGCACGGGTGGAGCCGGTAAAGCTGACCATATCGACATCCACGTGTCCGGTCAGCGCTGTGCCAACGCCCATGCCGTCACCATTTACCAGATTGAATACACCGGCGGGGAAACCCGCCTCGTCCATCATTTCGGCAAACAGGACCGCACTCAGGGGGCTTTCCTCGGACGGTTTCAGTACCATTGTGCAGCCCGCAACCACCGCTGCACCAACCTTGAGTGTGACCTGGTTCATCGGCCAGTTCCACGGCGTGATCATTGCCACCACACCTACCGCTTCGTGGATGATGCGATCATTTGGTGCGTGATCCCCCAACGGTTTGATAAACTCGAAACCTTTTGCTGCATTAATGAAGGTCTTGATATGGCTATAGCCTGCTCCCCACTGCGCGGAACGCGCAAGGGTGATGGGGGCGCCCATTTCGGTGCTGATCGCCTGCGCCATTTCTTCAGCGCGTGCTTTGTAGATTTCCGCCAGTTTTTCCAGCAGCGCGATACGCTCTGACGGCGGTGTGGCCATCCAGCCGGGCAATGCCTTTTTTGCAGCAGCCACTGCTGTGTCTACGTCGCCCTGTGCGCCCAGTGAAATCACGGCACATGGCTCTTCGGTAGAGGGGTTGATGACGTGATAGTCGTTGGTCTGCATCGGTGCGACCCACGTGCCATCAATGTAGAAATCACGTTTCTCGATCATGTTCGTATCTCCGTATTTCTGATTGGATTGTTGTCCGGAATTTCAGCTTAGCAGGTTGCCGCCAGTCCCACACTCACTTGCCCGAAAAGTTTGGTGCCCGCTTTTCCTGAAAATGTGCAACACCTTCGGTGAAGTCCTCGCTTTGGATGCTTAGAAACATTTCTTCGTTGGCCATTGTGATGGCTTCGCCCAGCGATTGATACGGCGCTTCCCAGACCTGCCGTTTCATGATCCGCACGGAGCGGGGCGAGACTTCTTTCGACAGCTTGGTCGCCAGCGCGCGCGCCTCTTCCATCAAGGCATCCGGTTCAACCACGCGGTGAACCAGCCCCATCGACAGGGCTTCATCCGCTTTCACCTTGCGCGAGGTCAGCAGCATGTCCATCGCATGGGCATGACCAACGACACGGGGCAGGATCCAGCTGATCCCGTGTTCCGCGATCAACCCGCGCATGACAAAGGCGGTGACAAAGGCCGCCTTGTCCGATGCAATGCGGAAATCACTGTAAAGCGCGAAGATCAGGCCAAGACCCGCCGCCGCACCGTTGATGGCCGAGATCACGGGCTTGGACACACCCGGAAAATAAGAATAACGCGCCTGATAATCGGCGCGGCGGTTCATGTCATAGGGGCGCATCCATTCGCGTGCGCTGATGTCATCGGGCGGCAGCACCTCAAGTTCGTCCATGTCCATGCCTGCACAGAAGGCACGGCCATTTCCGGTCAGGATGATCGCGCGCACGTTGTCATCCAGATCGGCGGCACGCATGGCGTCATACAACTCGCCCTCCAACACCTTGGTCAGTGCGTTCATCCGGTCAGGCCGGTTAAATGTGATGATCGCGGTATGCCCGTCAACGTCGTAGGTGATCTCTTTGTAACTCATCATATCTCTCCAGAAATTAGTGTATCAAACCGCTTCAGGAAGGCGTTCGTCCGCTCGGCCCTCTGCGTCAGCAAGCCGCTGCAAAAGCGGGGCAGGGGTGAAAAAATCGAAGCGGTCTTGCGTTTGTTGTCCCAACCCGATCAGGCGATCACGCAACTTGGTCAGACCGATGGTTTGTGCCAGGTGCATCGGTCCGCCCGTCAGTGCAGGCCAGCCGTATCCAGCGGTCCAGACCACGTCGATATCAGCTTCACGGTAAGCGATGCCTTCTTCCATGATCTTGAAGCCTTCGTTGATCAGGGGATAAAGCAGGCGGTCACAAATTTCCGCATCCGTAATGTCATTGCGCCGCCGGATGCCAAACTCCGCTGCCAGATCGGCAGCGATCTGGTTCACCTCCGGATCGTCGACAGGTGTGCGCCCGTCATAGCGATAGTACCCCTTGCCCGCTTTCTGCCCGTTGCGTCCCAATGCGCCCAGCTTGCGGACCAGCGCGCGATAGGACGGGGTATCAGGCAATGCGCCTTCGGCCTCGCGGCCATCCAGCACAAAGGCGTTCACATCGACGCCCGCCATGTCCATCATCCGGCAAGGCCCCATCGCCATGCCGAACCCTTCCAGTGCTGCGTCCAGCTGTGCGGGCGTGGCCCCTTCCATCAGCAGATAGTCCATCTCGCGCAGATAGCTTTCCAGCATCCGGTTGCCGATGAAGCCGTAGCAAACACCGGAGACAACTGCGACCTTGTTGATCCGGCGGGCAAGCTGCATCGCCGTGGCCAGGACGTCAGGCGCGGTTTTTGCGCCGCGCACGACTTCTAGAAGGCGCATGATATGGGCCGGACTGAAAAAGTGCATGCCCAGCACATCATCCGGTCGTCCGGTCGCCTCGGCTATGATGTCTACATCCAGCGTTGAGGTGTTGGTCGCGATGATCGCACCGGGTTTACAGACTTCACCCAGCTTGGCACAAACATCCTGCTTGATCTTCATATTCTCGAAAACCGCTTCGATCACCAGATCGCGGTCGGCCATATCCGCGTAATCGGTAGAGCCTTTGAGCAGCCCCATGCGTCTGTCCATCTGCGCCAGTGTCATGCGGCCCTTTTCGACGTTACCGGCAAAGGTGCGGCGGATGTTCTCGATCCCCCGGTCCAGCGCATCCTGCGCGATTTCGAGGACCGTAACCGGCATGTCCGCATTCAGGAAGTTCATTGCAATGCCACCGCCCATAGTGCCTGCGCCAATGATGCCGACACATTCAATCGGGCGCAGGGGCAATTCTTTGTCCAAATTTGGGATTTTAACAGCGGCTTTTTCGGCAAAGAACAGGTGGCGTAGCGCCTTGGATTGTGTGCCGTTCATCAGCTCCAGAAACTCTTTGCGTTCAAAGATCAACCTATCTTCGAAACTGGCGTCAGATGCGGCAAATTCGATACAGCGTGCAATTGCCTTGGGTGCATGCGCATTTGGTGTCCGCCTCAACACTTTGGCCAGCGTAGCGGAAATGGTATCTTTTGCATTGGCTGCGTCTTTTACCGGCAGGGCGCGCGCGGTGCGCAGCCCGTCAGCACGGTCCTTGGCGTCCAATGCAAAAGTGATCGCTTCCTTCAGCAAATCATCTTGGGCCACCGCGTCGATCAATCCGCATTCAAGCGCCTCGCTTGCGCCAATCATCCGCCCGCTCAGGATCAGGTCCGACGCAACCGGAACACCCACCAGACGCGGCGTGCGCTGTGTGCCGCCACCGCCAGGCAAGACGCCCAACGTTACTTCTGGAAACCCCATTTGCGCATCGTGCGCAGCAATACGGTGATGACAGCCCAAGGCCAGTTCCATACCCCCGCCAAGCGCATATCCGTGGATTGCAGCAACAACGGGTTTGCCCAGCGTTTCGATCAAGGCGCAGACAATGTTGAGGTCCGGTTCGGTGATTTCGCCAGCCGCGAATTCCTTGATATCAGCACCGCCGCAGAACATTTTCCCCGCGCCGGTTATGACGACGGCATCAACGGCCGCATCGGCTTTTGCTTGATGCAATGCCTCTTGGATGCCAGCGCGCAAGGGTTGCGACAACCCGTTAACTGGCGGGGCATTCAGCGTAACAATCGCAACGCGATCACGTATCGCATACTTCGCAAGCGTACCTGTAGCAGCCATGTTCCATCCCCGCTAAAAATAAAACTTTCCAGTAGATGCTACCATGTAGTAGTAAAATTATGCAACGCATATTGCTTTGGCTTCTGTACGAAAATTGAAGTCTGAAATATCGGATACTAAAGTGTCGGACCCCACTATACTGGGATTGAATATGATCAGGTGTCGCGCGCATGTGGGCAAACAGGTGATGGACGCGACACATCAGGAGGACATAACGATGGCAAATCGGAACGATGATGGTGTCAACAATGCGGACAACACTGTGGTGGATGGACAACTCCGGCAGCATGCCGATCTGGCACCAAAAGAAGGCATGTCATATGTCCGCGGCCCCTCTGTTCCGGCGCTGGTCCACACCACCATTCCGGGTCTGTTGCAAGATGCCGTAGTGCATCATGGGGACCGAGAGGCGCTCGTCTTTCCGGATTACAGGCTAACGTATGCCGAAATGGGACAGGCCGTTGATGCGCTGGCAGCGGGATTTCTGGCCCTCGGACTGGAAAAAGGCGACCGTTTGGGTATCTGGTCGCCCAATCGGCTTGAGTGGGTTCTGACGCAGTTCGCGACAGCACGGATCGGGGTGGTTCTGGTTAATATCAACCCAGCCTACCGACTGTCGGAACTGGAATATGCGCTTAATCTGGTGGGTTGCAAAGCATTGGTGTTGGCGCGCAGTTTCAAGAGCTCTGATTATCTGCAGTTGATCCGCACTCTGGCACCGGAGCTTGATACCTCCAAGCCCGGCGCATTGCGTGCTGAGAAACTGCCTGATCTGCGCCATGTCATTCTGATGGGGGAAACGACGGACACCAAAGGGGTGTGGTCCTTTGACGATATTTCATCCCTTGCTGGTCCCGATATGCACGCGCGTATCGCTGAGATAGATGCCACCTTGCATCCGGATGACGCGATCAACATTCAGTTCACCTCCGGCACGACGGGACAGCCCAAAGGGGCAACGCTTTCACATGCCAACATCATCAACAATTCGCGCTTTGTCATGGACCGGATCAAGATCACCGAACACGACAAACTGGCGCTGCCCGTGCCGCTCTATCATTGTTTTGGCATGGCGATGGGGGTGATGGGTGCCGTGAACAAAGGGGCGGCGATGGTGTTTACCGGCGAAGCCTTTGATGCGGCAAAGACGCTGGATGTCGTCGCCGCCGAGCGGTGCACGTCCCTTTATGGGGTGCCGACGATGTTTGTGCAAATGTTGCAGGACCTTGAGGTCAAGCCCCGTGATCTATCTTCTTTGCGCACGGGCATCATGGCCGGTTCTCCCTGTCCGGTCAAAGTGATGAAGCAGGTCAACGACCGGATGAACATGGGCGAGGTCACGATCTGCTACGGGATGACCGAAACCTCGCCAGTGTCGATCCAGAGCTTTGTGGATGATAGCGTTGCGCAACGCTGTGAAACAGTGGGCCGCGTGCATCCCCATCTTGAGGTCAAGATTGTTGACGAGGCTGGCCAGATTGTGCCTGTTGGCACGCAGGGCGAGCTGTGCACAAAAGGCTATTCGGTGATGAAAGGGTACTGGAATGATCCGCACCGCACCCAAGACGCGATCCGTGATGGTTGGATGCATACCGGCGATCTGGCCGTATTTGACGAGGCAGGGTTTTGTACGATCACCGGTCGCGTGAAAGACATGATCATTCGGGGTGGCGAAAACATCTATCCCCGCGAGATCGAAGAGTTCTTGTTCGCCCATCCGCAGGTCAGTGAGGTTCAGGTATTTGGTATTCCGGATGAGCGGCTGGGAGAAGTGGTCTGTGCTTGGGTGGTGCCTGCCCCGAACACCAAGATCAGCGCAGAAGACCTGCGCGCGTTCTGTCAGGAGCAAATTGCACATTTCAAAATTCCTGCGCATTTCAGGATTGTGGAGGAGTTGCCCATGACGATTACCGGCAAGCCGCAAAAGTTTGTTATGCGCGACATGATGGTTGCGGAACTTGCGCAACAAAAATCATAGCGCAACATCTTAGAAACTCGGGTGTTTCCAAAACGGGTGAACACCCATCCATCCATTAGATCGGACTGAGACCATGACACCCTTTACCTTCAACACCACGCCCTCGGTCCGTTTTGTGCCAGACGGTCTGAATGACCTTGCCGCAACAGTTGACGGGATGTTGGGCCAACGGATCGTCCTTGTAACCGACAGTGGCCTTGTTGAGACCGGAATACCGGATCGTGCAATGCAGGCGCTAAGATTGACTGGTGCAGAAGTGCATTTGTTCGATGGGGTCAAAGCTGACCCGCATGAAGAAATCATTCTGACCGCGACGCAGCTGATGCGTGACGTGGGAGCCACGGGGGTGATCGGCTTGGGCGGCGGGTCTTCTCTTGATGTGGCAAAGCTGGCAGCGGCCCTTGCGCAAAGCGGTGCCTCCCTGGCAGATAGTTATGGCATTGGCAATCTGGCATCGGGACGCTTGCCATTGGTGCTGATCCCCACCACGGCAGGCACGGGATCAGAGGTGACCCCGATCTCGATCATAACTACGGGCGAAAGTACAAAGATGGGTGTCGTCAGTCCGGTGATGCTGCCCGATATTGCGCTGCTTGATCCAGTCTTAACCATCGGCTTGCCAGCACATGTCACGGCGGCAACCGGCATAGATGCGATGGTCCACGCAATAGAGGCTTATTGCTCTGCCAGCCCCAACAACAATCCGGTCTCGCGTGCTTTGGCCTGCGAAGCGCTGCGTTTGATGGGGGCGGCATTGGAAACGGCTGTTGGCGAGCCGTCCAATATTGCGGCCCGCTCTGACATGTTGTTGGGATCGCTGCTGGCAGGGCAGGCGTTTGCCAATTCCCCCGTCGCAGCGGTGCACGCGCTGGCCTATCCCATCGGGGGCCGCTTTAAGGTGCCGCACGGCTTATCCAATGCGCTGGTCTTGCCACATGTCCTCCGGTTCAATGCTGAAACCGCGCCGGAAGGTTACGCCACGATTGCACCATTGCTGTTCCCGCAACTGAAGGGATCGGCATCGCAAATCGCGTTTGATTTCTGCGATGAGTTGCACGCGTTGGCCCTGCGCTGTGGCTTACCGGTCCGGCTGCGGGATGTCGGGATCGGATCTGATGACCTTGGACCAATGGCCGATGATGCAATGATGCAGACCCGGCTGTTGGTGAACAACCCGAGGCCCCTAAGCCACAGCGATGCGCTGGCCATTTATCAGGCCTCCTGGTGAGGTTGCGGGCGTTTTGATCGCCCAGCGCGCGCCCGCCTGACCTTATCGTCAGGTCATCCTGAGTGACTAGGTCCGACGTCGAACGCGCATCTTGAGGTGCTTGGTTTCGAGATAGGTTTCTAGCCCCTCCGGCCCAAGCTCGCGCCCCATGCCGCTCATCTTCCAGCCGCCAAAGGGAGCCTGAAGATCGCTGGTGTCGTTTACGTTCACACCAACAGCGCCAAAGTCCAACTGTTCCGCCAGCCCCCAGATGCGCTCCAGATCCTGACCGTAGATGTAGGCGGCCAAGCCAAAATCGAGGCTGTTGGCAATGCGCAGCATCTCGTCTTCGGTATTATAGGCAGCAATGGCCGCGATGGGTCCAAAGCTCTCTTCGGTCATCGGCAAACTGTTTAAGGGTGCGTTGTCGATCACGGTTGGGCGAAAGAAATGCCCCTGCGCAAATTCTGACCCCGTTGGCCGATGACCGCCAGCAATCAATTGCCCACCTTTGCAGACGGCGTCCTTCACATGCTCTTCGGTTCGCGTAATGACCGATGGATTAAGCACCGGACCATAGCCGATTGCGGGGTCCGTCCCGTCACCAGTTATCGTTGCATCGGCAAGATCGGCCATTAATCCCGCAAACTCACGGTGCACACGGCGGTCCACCAGAATGCGGTTCACGGTAATGCAGATTTGTCCCATGTTGGAATAGGAACGGCGGTGTGCGGCCTTCGCAGCTTCTTCCAAATCTGCATCTGCTGTCACGATAAACGGCGCATGGCCGCCCAATTCCAGACAGGTGCGTTTCAGGTTTCCGGCCGCGGCGCGCAGGATGGCTTGACCTGCGGGTACAGATGCCGTGGCAGAGATTACCCGCACCTTGGGATGTTCGGCTAAGGCCGCGCCGGCAACAGGCCCCAACCCGGGAATGTCCGCGATACAGCCAGCGGGTAAACCCGCCTCATGCAAGCAATCGACCACCATCGCAATAGCAAGCGGCGTTTCATGCGGCGATTTCATAACAATCGGACACCCGACTGCCAATGCGGGGCCGATCTTCCAGCAATACAAATCTACGGGGTAGTTCCACGGCACAATCGCAGCTGCCACACCCACGGGATAAGAGCTGACCAGATTGCGGATGTCGGGCGAGGACGCGGGGCGGATTGATCCCCAGATACGTTTGCCCTCTTCGGCATAGTACCGCAGCACCTCGGCCCCGAAGCTGATTTCCTTGACGTTGTCAGAGACCGGTTTGCCCTGTTCACGTGTCAACAAAAGCGCCATTTCAGGCGTTCGTGCGTCAATCAACGCGGCTGCACGAAACAGAATGTCGGCACGTTCATTTGCGCTCATCCGGGCGAAGGCGGGAAAGGCTTGTTCGGCTACGTCAACGGCTTGATCGACGATAACTCTGTCCGCCAGCAAGGTCGATCCGACCCGCTCACCAGTGGCTGGGTTGAGAATGATATGCTGGTCACAGCCACTTGGTTTGACCCAAGCACCATTGATGAAAAATCCGCGATTGTTGTCCATGGGGATCACCTAAGTTTCAGACGACGCGCAAGTTCAGCGTAGTTCTTGTTGTTCTGTACCGTTGCGGCCTCTTTGTCTGTGGTATTGGGGCTTTGCATCAGGAATGGATCACCTCCGGCGGCGACAATATGCGCAGCAGTAGCAGAGTTGATGGCATGCCCGATGGCGATCGCAATCGAGGTAGAGGTCGCGCCGGTCTTGCCTGACATGTTGTCGATTTCAATCTCGGCGTCACCAACGGGCACACCTGTATCAATGACAACATCCGCGATTTCAAACAGGCGTTTGCCGCTGCTATGGCGCGAGGGCGTGACAGAAGAGTGAGGCAATGACGTGACCCCGATCAACTTCATGCCCTTGGCCTTGGCCCCGACAGCAATGTCCAGCGTGACGGCATTCAAGCCGGAATGGGAGAAAATCAACATCACGTCACCGGCAAGCGTGTCATGTGAAGCAAGGATGGCGTCACCGTAACCTTCTTGGGAATGAATGAAACGGTACTGGCGCGCACCGCCGTCACCGATTACGCGGTGGAAAGAGATCATCGAGCTTTCGACGATGGGGCGAAAGCCCGTGACCGTCCCCGTGCGCGGATACATCTCCATGGCCGCAAACGATCCGTGGCCTGTGCCAAAGGTGAACACCAGCTTGTCGTCCAGTATCGCCTTTGCGCAAATCTCGGCGGCGGCGTTTATGGCATCGACTTGGGTGTCCTGTACCTTTTGAAGCCGATTGATCAGGCTGGAGAAATAGAGGTTCGGAATGTCGCTCATGTCTGGTTTTCCTTCATTGTGATGGCATCCAATGCGATGCGGAACATGATTTTTTCGCCCGTCGCCAAAGGTTCTGCGGCCAGTTTTTGCTGAGAAATACCGTCCACTGTCCCTAGGCAAAGCGTGGCACATGCAACGCCCAAGGCTTCGCCAGCTGTGAGCAGAGCAGAGGTTTCCATATCGGTGGCCAGCACATCGCGCTCATGCAGCATCTTGCGCGTTTGCGCGACTTTGGCCTCGCCTGCGGGATCAATACCGAACATGTCACGGTAAAACGCATCAAAGGTTGCAAAGAGCCCCGCAGTTGAGTCCGCGCCGTTCTGCGCGGCGGCTTTTTGTAGGTCACCAACCAGTTTGGCATCCGCAGTTGGCGGCCCTTCATGGGTCGCATAGGACGGCGATGTGCCCTCGAATACCAAGGCCGAATTGCTGATTACAAAGTCACCTGGACGGGCAGGCGGGAAGTGCATCGCCGTCCCGATCCGCACGAAACGGGTCAGCCCCAGATAGGCCAGTTCATGCATCACAATTGTCGCAATGGGTGCACCCATCCCAAAGGCAGCAACACTGACACGGGTATCGTTGTATGTGCCTGTCACGGTTTTCAGGCCACGGCTTACGGGCAAGTAAACCGGATCGTCCAGCAAGGCACCAATGCGTTCAACGCGGTCGGGGTCGCCCACCAGAATGGCGCACGACCCAACATCCTCTGCCTTGTGTCCAAGATACCAAGCCGTCTTCATGCTGTCCGTCCTTTTTGTCTGTTCTTGAGCAGCAGGAACGCTGTGTCGATGCCAACTTGTGCCGCTTCTTTTGGTGTTGTCGCCCCCGACATTTCAGCGGCGATATACCCACCTGCAAAGCTGTCACCGGCACCTGTGGCATCATGCACCTCAAGCGCCACGACGGGCAGGTTTGTTATGCTCTCTCCGTCTTCGATCCGGACGCCTTTTGCGCCCCTGGTTTGCACGACGACCGCTTTTGTCAGCCCGATCATCGCGCGTTCGGCCGTACTGCAAAAAATCACATCGGCGTCTTGGGCAAGCTGTGTGCAAATGTCTGGTGTGAAACAGGCAGGGTCGTTTTTGACAGCCCAGTAGAGCCGCGCTGTGGGGGCACGCAACGCAATAATGTCGGCGATTAAGTGTGGGGGGCCGACAGAGATGCACAGATGACTTGCTGATGTAATTGCATTTTTCTGGGCGGATGTCAGCGATTCCTGCCCCGCAAGACCGGGGTCGTAAATACAGGCGCAACTTCCGTCCGGTTGGTAAAGCAGCACAGCGGTAGGGGAGACGGCACCTGCTACTCTTGCAACGGCTTCAGTGTTAATGTCGTGATCGGTCAACCTATCCAAAAGCTGCGCGGCCAAGGGATCATCGCCAACCCACATGACAGGGTTGACGATTTGGTCAAATTGAGCCGCAGCCATAGAGATGTATGTCGGGCATCCGCCCGCACGTGGCCACGCATCCGGAACTTTTCTGGCATGCGCGGTCTGATCCGGTGCACCCGGCGTTGCAAGATCAAGTACATAATCAAGGCTGGCATAGCCCGTGACGCAAAGATTACTCATGTCAGCGCCTTCAGGGCATCGTCCAGACTGACGACACGGCCCAGATAGCGGTCGATGTCTTCCAGCGCGGCGGCACCAAGGTGGTCTCGATTGGTATTGACCGCATCGCGCACCACCTGAACCTCAAAGCCGTGGGCAAAGGCATCTTGTGACGTGGCACGCACGCAGACGTTGGTTTTTACGCCGCAGATGATAACTCGCTCCACATCTTGTTCGCGCAGGAACAGCGCCAGATCAGTTGCAAAGAACGCACTGAATCGGCGTTTCACGATCTCTATTTCGCGTGAATTTCCTTGCGGTCCGAACCCGTCGAAATAGGTCGCGTTAAACCCGCCCGCGATGGAATGTTGGGGCAGGCGTTTTTGTTCAAAGTCCTTGAAACCTGCACGGTGAATGTCGCCGACATGAACTACGATTGTCCCGCCTTCGCGTGCCGCTGCAAGGAGGGCGCGACAGGGGGCGATGACATCGGGTGCGGCGGGATAATAGTTTTCGCCGTCTGGGTGCAAAAATGCGTTTTGCATGTCGATGACGAGCAGGGCGTTTGTCATAACCGGGCCTTTCGCTGAGCACGAATGCTGGTGAAGATAAGGGCAAGAAGCACCATCAGATAAGGTGTCATGCCGATCAGTTTTGGCGGAAATCCTGCAGTTTGCAGGCGGATTTGAGTGGTGTCGAGAAACCCGAACAACAAACATGCCATTGCGGTTTGAATGGGTCGGTCACGTCCGAAATAGAACGCTGCCAATGCGATGAAACCGCGCCCCGCTGTCAGCCCCTCATTGAACAACCCAAGCGATGCCAGCGCAAGATGCGCGCCCGCGAGTCCTGCAAAGAAGCCCGCAAATGCGGTGGAGGCATCTTGTATCGCAAGGCTGCGTAATCCAACGGCACGGGTCACATGCGGCGCATTTCCGGTTGCCCTAATCCACAGGCCGATGCGGGTGTTGGTCAGCAAGAATGGCAGGCAAAATACAGTGACCCATGCAAATATTGTCAACGGGTCTAAGCTGGCAAGGGCTGGGCCAATGACGGGGATTTTATCAAAAGCGTCCGGCAATACATCAGGTAACAAGACCACATCTGGTTGACGCAATGTGCCGGAGGTTTTGTAGACCCAACTGAGGATAAACCCAAGCAAGCCTGCAACAAGGATGTTCAGCCCCAATCCGGCAACGATCATATTGGCACGCGCGCGGGTGATGGTGAGGGAGAACAGCCAGCCGATCACTGCACTGCTGAGCGCGGCGGCAAGGCAGGCGATGAACCAGCTTTGGGTCGCGGACGACACGATGACCGCGACAAAAGCGCCCGACAGCATCTTGGCCTCCAGCCCGATGTTGACGATCCCCGCTTGTCGATTGACCAACCCTCCCATAGCCGCCAGCAAAATAGGGGTGGTCAGGATCAGGGTCGAGACAAGGATTTGCTCAATTTGCATTGGCGGTCCCCTTCTTGCGGCGCAGGCTTATCCGGCCCAATTCCACCACCGCGAATATCATCACCGTGCCTTGGATAATGTTCACCAGATCAAGCGGGATGTTGGAAAAGAGCTGGATCGTTGTGCCAGCAGAAGCCAACGCCCCAAAAAGGATCGCGCCCAAGACAATGCCAATCGGATGGTTCCGCCCCAACAAGGCAACGGCCATGCCAGTAAAGCCATAGCCGGGCGAAAACCCGTCACTAAAGCGGTGCATCTGGCCCATGCCATGTGCAGCGCCGCCAATGCCTGCGATAACGCCTGACAGGATCATCACACCCACAATTGTGCGCGGCACAGAAATCCCGACTGCACGGGAAAAGCGTTGGTTCAGGCCGATCAACGCCCCCTCAAATCCTGCGGGTGTGTAGCGACACCAATAGCCATAGGCAGCCACACAGACTAACCCGATCAGGAAGCCGGCGTGCAGTGTTGAGGGTGGCATTAACCGCGGCAGATAGGCGACCTCGTGAATGAGCGGGGTTACGTTATTGCCCGAGAGCGGTGATAACAGCGGACCGTTGACCAGATAGCCGGTGATGGCCACGGCGATAAAGTTGAGCATCAGGGTCGAGACAACTTCATCCACCTCGAACTTGGCCAGCAAGATACCCGGTACATAGAGCCAGATTGCACCGATGAGGGCGGCGGCGAGGAAACAAACCGGAAAGAGCGCAAAACCCCATGTGGCGGGCAGGGTGAAGCCAAGGAAAATAGCGGCCAGCCCGCCAACAAGGAACGCCCCTTCAACGCCCACATTGAACACACCCGATCGAAAGCAGATTGCGGTTGCAACTGCGGTAAAAAGCAGCGGCGTGGCGGCTGACAGGGTGGCTGCAATCCGGCGCGGATTGCCGAAGGATTCTGTTGCAATGAGGCCAAACACATCCAGCGGGTTTTTCCCGATTGCCAGCAACACGGCACCGCTGACAATTAAGGAAACAACGAGCGGCAGCAGAATGCCGATGCTGCGGGAGGCGACGTTACTGCTCATGCTGCATCACCTTGCACCATCATCTGGCCGATCTGCGCCATGGCACCAGCAGGCGAAGTGACCTCGCCCACCAGACGCCCTTCGAAGATCACAACAACGCGGTCGGACAGGCTGAGCAATTCGTCCAGTTCTTCGGAGGCCAGAAGCACAGCACCGCCTTGATCGCGAAAATCACGCAGCAGCCCATGGATGGCGGCAATGCCGTTCAAATCCACACCACGGGTTGGTTGTGACGCAATCATCAGCTTAGGGTCGCCAGCACTTTCGCGCGCGAAAACGAGCTTCTGCTGATTGCCCCCTGACAGGCTATCGGCAGGATCTGTGACCTTGCCAAAGACAACCTTGAGCGCGGCCAGCCGCTTGCTTGCTTCTTGGCGCAGGTTTTTGCGGCTCAGGATGCCACTGCGTGCGATAGGTGGGGCGCGGTGGCTGCCCGCAACCACATTGGTTTCAATGCTTGCAGCGGTTGTTAACCCCTCGTGACGGCGGTCTGCGCTGACATAGGCAAGGCCGCGATTGCGCCGCGCCAAGGTGGTTTCAGCGGTGATGTCAGCCCCTTGCAAGAGAATGCTGCCGGCGCTGATCTCGCGCAGGCCTGCAATACATTCGACAAGCTCGCCTTGGCCGTTGCCGGAGACGCCTGCGATGCCCAAAATTTCGCCTTCGCGGACCTTCAGGCTGATGCTCTCCAGCGATTGTGATTTCTCCAGGCTGCGGGCGGTCAGCCCGTTCAGCTCCAAAACGGTCTCGCCATTAACAGTGGGGGAAGCCGCCGGTTGTGTTTCCACCTGCGGTGCGTCCCGCACAATATGGCTGGCGATCTCGGGGCCAGTTGTATCGACAATCGCACTTTGAAAAACCGTCTTGCCTTGCCGAATAACAGTGACCTGATCGGCAAGCGCGATAACTTCGCCTATCTTGTGACTGATGAACAGGATCGTTGTGCCGTTTGCCCGCAGATTGCGCAGCAGATCGAACAGTTCTTCCACTTGTGGCGGTGCCAGAACTGCCGTGGGTTCATCCAAAATCAGCACGTTACAACCGCGCCGCAACAGCCGGATAATTTCGACAAACTGGAGAATGTGCACCGGCACGCTTGAAGTGCGCCGGTGCCAGTCAATCTGGGCCCCGATGCTGTCAGCCAACTCTCGCCCTTCGCGCAAGGCTTTGGCCCAGTCAATCCGCGACAGCGGCCCCCAGTGACGCGTCACGGGTTCCTCGCCCAGCACCAGATTTTCCAACAGTGTCAGGTCCGGGGCCAACATGAATTCCTGATGCACCATTCCGATGCTTTGGGCCAACGCTTCGGCGGGACCACTCAGCGTCACCTGCTTGTCGGCGATCACCACGTGCCCGCTGTCGGGGCGTTCAACCCCTTGCAACATCCGCATCAGGGTCGATTTGCCTGCCCCGTTTTCACCAACGATGGCATGGATTTCGCCCCGCATGACCGAAAGCGAAATACCCCGATTGGCCTTGGTCGACCCATAAGACTTGTGAAGATCTACAGCACCCAGTGCCACGGACCGCGCGTCAGGCTGCATCATCGCCCCCTTGCCTGTGAAGTGCAGATGCACGGGTTAGTCCCGCGCATCTGACTGGCGGTTACTGAAAGAAATCGGGATAACCTTGGGAAGAGACATCCCAGACGTCGACATCGCCTGCAATGATTTGGTCCCTGTATGTGTTGACCCGCTCGACGTATGCGGCCGGGATCTTGTCCTTGGTGTGGGTCATGTCCGACAAGGCCACACCGTTCTGTGCCAGACCAAACTGGATGACTTCACCGCCGGGGAAATTGTCAGCGGCGTAATCGGTCACGATCTCGTCCACCGCGACATCCACGCGTTTGACCATCGAGGTCAGCACGTTGCCCGGTGCCATACCATCCTGATCGGAATCCACGCCAATGGCATAGTGGCCGCGTGCCTTGGCAGCCTCGATAATACCAATGCCCGTACCACCTGCAACTTGATATATGATGTCTGCACCCTCATCGAACATCGCATTGGCCATTTGCAAACCCTTGGCCGGATCGCCAAAGCTGTCGGCATAAGCAACCTTCACGTCGATGTCGGGGTTTACTGCTTTTGCGCCCTGAATATAACCGACAATGAATTTGTCGATCCCCGGTGCCTTGAATCCACCGATCACGCCGATGGTTGCGTCCGCGTTGATGCCTTGGATCGAGGTATCCGTTGTGACCTGAGCCGCCAGTGCGCCCGCAAGAAATGATCCTTCATGCTCTCCGAAAACCACCGAGGCGATGTTGTCGCCTGAGCGCGTCTGGTTCATGATTACCCAATTGGTATCGGGGTAATCCTTGGCCAGCATCTCCATCGGCTCACCGTGAATCCATTCCAGCGAGATCACGAGGCCAAAGCCACCATCAGCCGCACGGCGCATGATTTCTTCGCCCTGCGCGGCGACGTCAGCGGATTCAATGGGCCGGCCTTCAATACCGGTTTTTTCCAAACCGCTGAGAAATCCGGCATTTGCCGTGTCATTCCACGACCCGTCACCAAGGCCACCTTGCGCAATGATCATTGCCGCCGGTCGCTCGTCCGCCATTGCAACGCTGCCCGCCATAAGGGCGGCACAGGCCGTTGTCACTTGAAGCACTCTTCTGGTCATCTTGGTCATTGGGTACTCTCCTTGTTGATTGCCCGTGTCGGGCCTTTTCACGAGTCCGGATTGCGCGCCTTAAAAGGCACGGCGTGCAGATTGCTTTGCAGCAGATTTATTTCGTAGGAATAATGGCCGCTTTGATAGACGGCTTCAGTTGCTTCGATGAGCCTGTCATCGCCGTCATAGCTGTGGCGGGTGACAACCATGACAGCGGTGGGATCCGGCAGCGACAGAGTTACAATTTCCTGCGCAGATGCCAGCCGGGTTGATACCTGTTCGGTGGCCCGGACAATCATGAAACCGGCGGCTTCAAACGCGCAGTAGAGCGAGAAGTCCGAACTTTCCGTATCCCGCATTTGTGCTGCGTGCTGCTCTGAAAAGGACTCGACAACTACATCCGGAATGATTGATGCGTGTAGCGACGTCGTGACACCGTCCACCATGCGCAAACGGGTGAGTGCGGTTGCAGGTTCAAAGAGGCCAACCGAATTGCGCTGCTCCGAAGTGGCCTGCGTTAACGAGATCAATCTTTGGCCTGCACGCTTTCCCTGTGCGGCAACCGTGTCGGAAAAACTCATCAGCCGCCCGGGTTCCCGCTTGAGAGAAACCCGCGCGACAAATGTTCCTGCCCCTTGCTTGCGCACCGCCAGCCCATCGGCCACCAGAATTTCAAACGCTTTGACCACTGTCCCTCGGCTGACGCCATGTTGCCTGCACAGCTTGGTTTCCGAGGGCAGGCGTTCGCCAAACGCATAGCGGCCGGATGCGATGCCCTCGCGGAGTTGATCTGCGAGTTGCTGATAACGGGGGGCGAATCTGGCTGTGTTCATGTTCCGATGCTACAAAGACCAGTTGACTAGTCAACTAGAACATTTGTTCGTTTCGCTAGTGCGGTGGAAATTTCGAATATGCCGATCCGCTTCGGGACTGCATCATACCTCTGATGTAAATGCGCATTATCCGTAAATGACGACAGGCAACCCCAATGCGATTTGCGGCGAGACCTAGATGATCGCCGCACCCAGGCAGAGCAGAAAAAAGAACGGCACCGTTGCACGAGCGACCTTGGGCAAACTGTCACCGGTCAGGCTTTGCAACACGTACAAGTCAAAGCCGACGGGCGGGGTGATCTGGGCCAGTTCGATCATAATTACTCAAAAAATGCCGAACCAGATTGGGTCGATGCCAGCCGCCATTACAATTGGCATGGTGATCGGAAGGCTCATCACTGTGATTGAAGTCCCATTCAGAAACAAACCGAGGAAAATATAGAAAGCCGCGAGTAACAAGATCAGTTGGAATTCGGACGGGGCGATTTGAACGATGATTTCCGCGATGGATTGCGGAAGTCTCACGTGACTCATGGAAGAGGCCAGAACCGCCGCCCAAGAAACGAGGCTGGTGATCATTGCGGATATCTTCACGGCACTTTTCAGCGAGTGATAAAAAAACCAACCGGTTGAGTTGCTGTAGCAGGACCGTGATCACCAGTGTTGCTGCAAGGCCAATCGTGGCGGCCTCGAAAGGGGTGGCGACGCCTGAATAAATCGCACCCAGAATGAGGGCCATCAAAAATAATGATCGGGAGTAACTTCCTGAACGCAACGAACAGATCCAGTATTGAATTTGTTGTTTTGCGAGCGGGTGCAATTGTAGGGTCTGACACGGCGCGAATTATGATGTAGCCGCTATAAAGGCTTGCGATCAGAAGACCGGGCAGGATGCCAGCGGCAAAAAGCCGTATGATGGAAACTTCTGCAGTCAGCTGCTTGATCTCTGATCTGGAGACATTGCTCATGTTCAGCCTTTTCAATAGCAAACAGCGAACTTTGACGCCGACCCCTTCGGGTCTCGCCTTTTACGGAGCTATCGAAGAGAGTTTCCTCGGGATTCAACGGCTGGAGAATACGGCAAAGCACATTCGGGGCGAGGGCGGACAGGTTTTACGGATCGCAGTCACCCATTCCCTTGCGGCCACTTTTTTGCCCCCTGTATTGAGGACATTCCGGGCAAGGTTCCCTGATGTGGAGGTGGTCGTTCATTCTTACAGACTGTCGCAGATCATTCTACGCTTGCAGAACGGGTCCGTTGATATTGCAATTGGATCGCAAATTCCCAAGGTGCCCGGCAATAACCGCGGACTGATCGGCCATGTGCGACTGCTTTGCGTTGTGCCCGTGGCCCATCCTCTTGCTGCTAAGCGTCTTGTCCATCCTGAAGATTTGGCGGGTGAAACCATCTTGCGTATTTCGCCGGACAGATCTGCGGATTGGAGCGAGGTTTTTCAAGTGCTGGAACGTAGAAGCATCCCGTTTAAAGATACGCTCGAGATTGATACGTCGCTGACGGCGTATTCCTTTATTGCGCAAGGTCTTGCAGTGGGAATAGTTGAACCTTTCAGTCTGCGCATATGGTCCCGCGATGACATTTCTGCGCTGCCTTTTGAACCCGAGTTGCGCTCCGCTTACTATCTCTCGACGCAGATCAGGCGCAGGCAAAACGCGGAGCAAGAAAGGTTCATAAACATTCCGCGCGATATCGCGCGGGATATGCCTGCTCTCGAAAAAAATCATTATAAATCAGAGTGTAATTCGGGAAGCATCAGGTTTCGGCTGTGTTCTGCAGCCAAGCTAACGCTGTATTCAATAGCCCCGGGCTGGATCGACGATATTGAACAACTCCTCACCCCTGTTCCAACGCTCGAGATTAGTCAGAAACAGATCAAACGATGCCTCGGCCCACCCATCATAGACAGAAGAGCAATGCGGAGAGATGATGGTATTCTCCATCTGCCAAAACGGACTGTCAGCGGGAAGCGGTTCTGTTTCAAAAACATCCAACGCAGCACAGGTGATGATCCCCTCATCCATCGCCCACAACAGGGCCTGTTGATCTATAACGCCGCCGCGCGATACATCTGCCAAGATCACACCGGACTTCATTGCGCTAAACGCATTTTTATCAAGCAGTCCGCGTGTGGTGGCTGTTAACGGAGTTGATACCGCGATGAAATCCGCGCGAGGGAATATGTCTTGAAGCGCGTTTGAACCGTGGACTTCATCGACGTTTTCCATCGGCTTGGGGTGCGTGCGAGTCCCGATGACCGTTATGCCAAATGCTTTGGCGCGCTGGGCGATTGCCCGTCCGGTGTGGCCCAGACCAAGGATCACAAGGGTGCTGCCCTTGAGCGGCCGAACCATACGTTTTTGCCATATCTTTTGCGCTTTGTCTGATTGAAACCCCGGTATGTCGAGCGTGAAGTGCAGGAAGGTCCCCATGACGTATTCGGCCATCATATCCGCCGCAACCCCCGCCGCATTCGTAACAATGGTGCGTTCGGGATCCCACCTGCCAAAATGATCTGTTCCTGCCCCGCCATTGGTAATCCATCGCGGGCCTGTGGGGGCAAACAGCGCCTCGCGCGGATAGCCGGGCGTACCGGCAAAGCGGACTGTATAAACCACGTCAGGGCGAAAGGCCTCCAGTTGCGCGGGCAACGCTTCATAAGTTGTACATTCTGCGATTTCCGAGTCTGGGAAAGCGGCGCGTAGCTGGCTGGCAAAGGTGGCTGTCCTGTCGTTGTGGATCAGGATGCGTTGTGCCTCAGGCATGATCGGTCTCGGGATTTGCATGCAGAAGGCGCAGCAGGTCGGAAAACCGCGTTTTAGGCTCCAACAAAGCGCGGTGCATTTGCCAGATCGCGTTGCGGCGCGTGGCAGGTAACGGTGCCGCCATAACGCGAAACTTTGCCTCAACTTCGGTCAGTGCCATTGGTGACTCGGGGCCGCCGCGCGCATGTATGTCGCCAGAATGCAGGATCCTGCCGTCATGCATATGCACGGTCACATCAGACCAACGGCCGGCAGGAAACCGCGTAGAATGGCGGCTGTCTTCGGTCACGCTGATCTTATCCAAGGTTCTAGCCACATGCGCATCGGCCAGTCCGGCACCCTCTATATGCTCTGGCGCGATATGCCCGTGAACAAGACGTACGGCCAGTGCGAATGGCAGCGAATATTGCGCCTGTGACGTGGTCTGCGGCATCCCGGCAAATAATGCAGCGGCTTGGGCAAAAGTGCGCACGTCGATTTTGGCAATGTCTTGTTCACCCAAATCATGTTCCTGCACCACCAAACCAAGGGCATCCAGCGCTGCATGTGCCCAACGACAAATCGGATAAGGTTTGATGTAGTTGTCCGATATCGTCCACGCAGATCCCAGATCACGCCAGTGATGCGTCACCTCTGATGCTTCCACGGTGACTGCCGGTGCCCCTTCGAACCCGTCCTCGGCCAACAAAACGGCCATCGCACCAACCATTGCACCCATGCCCGAGCCGTCGTGCAGCATTGTCGGATTGGCAATTTCACGCATCATCTGGCTGCGCGGCCCGTGGTATTCCGCAATTCCGAAAGCATGGCGCAATTGGTGTGCCGAGAGGTGGCGCAAATGTGCGCCAAGGGCTGCAACACCAAGCGCATTCCATGCGCCGGAAGTGTGATAATCGCTGACGCTGTCATGTAGTGCGATGCCTGCGCGGGCCGAAACCTCGTAAGACATTGCCAATGCGGCAAGCGCCTCCCGACCGCTAAGTTCTGGCAAGTATTGCGCAAAAGCGCATAGCGCAGGCACCACGGCACACCCGATGTGCCCCTTTGTCGGATTGTAGCCGTCATGGGCGTCCAGATTGTCGATCTGTGTCGCACCGGCAAAGGCCGCGCCGGGAACGGATACGCTGCGTCCATCGAACAGAAGTGTCGCCGCATCTTTGGCACTGCCTGCAGCCATGAAGCGTGCCGCGTGATCACGTGCGATGCGCGCCGGTGCCATTCTGGCGGCCCCAGCTGCCACGCCAAGTGTGTCGATCAACAACAATGCTGCCATCGACAGTGCGGGTTCGGGAATATCAGGTGCGCCAAGCGTGAACTCGGCAATCCGCACAAAATTCATCTTGCTGACCTTTCCAATAAGCTTCCGAAACCTTGAATGGCATCGCTCATGTCCAAGGCATCGAGCGCCTCGAACATCATGGCCTGATTTGAACTGACAACCGGTTTGCCCAACTTTTGCTCCAGACGGTCAATCGTCTCGACGCTGCGCATTTCGGTGCAAGACAGGACAATGGCTTCGGCCTCGACACTGTCTGCTTGCAGCCCGAGCGCATAAACCGCATCCGGCTCCAGCGCGCCTTGTTCGTGATTGCCAAGAGCAAGCTCAACCTGGGCCTGTGCGACAGTTTCAACGCCCATATCCGTCAGGAAACCAACTGCCATTTCGTTGATTCTCGGCACATAAGGTGAGGCAAAACCAATACGCCTGGCCCCCAAAGCGTTTAGCGCATAGACCAGCGCGCCTGCCGCCGTCACCGTCTTTGCCCCACTTTCGGCTTCGATCCGTTCAGCCAGAGCGCGATCAAAGGCGGGGCCGTGGGTTAGCGTGGCGGAAGTGCAGCCATAAATCACCACATCCGGCTTGATGCCAAGCAGCAGCTTGAGCGGCGCGTCAAGATCAGCCGCCCCCAAGCCTTGCATCTGGTGCGCGTCTGGAATTGCGTCTTCGTCATATCCGCCCAAGCGCGCGGAATGGCAGGAGACCCCGCAAGGCCGCATCATCGCAAAATCCGGTTCGAGGTTTGAATTGGTAAACGGGACCAGAAGGCCAAAGCGTGCGCGCCCGCGTGAAAGGGTCATAAGATTGCGCCTTTCATCCAGCGGCACAGATATTCGGTTGCCTTGATCGTGTCTGGTTCCGGGCCAATTGTCATCCGCAACGCATTGGGCAATCCGGCACCTTGTTGGCGGCGCAAAAAGACTCCCTTTGCGCGCAACGCAGTGTCTGCATCGCGCGCGTTCTCTGGCATTTCAAAGCGGATCAGCAGAAAGTTTGTAACGCTGGGGATCACATCAAATCCCGCTTGCGTCAGTGTTTGTGATGTTTGCTCTCGCAGAGCTGCGGTCATTTGACATGTCTCTTTCATGTAAGTCTGGTCACTAACTGCTGCGACAGCGGCCAGCTGTGCAACATGTGTGACGTTGTTGGGGTTCATGACTTTTCTCATTTCGTTTGCGACCCGTTCGGGAAAAAGACCCCAGCCGACGCGATACCCTGCCATCGCGTAGGCCTTTGAAAAGGTACGCAAGACAATGCAGTTCTGCATGCCGACCATTTCCCAACAGCGTTCACCCAGATGATCTGTGAATTCGCCATAGGCTTCATCAATCACCAGAAGAATGTCCGCGCGCAAACCCGCGCGCAGGCGCTCGATCTCTGCTTTTGAGAGACGTGTCCCGGTGGGGTTGCCAGGATTTGCAAGAAAGACAATTGCGGTATCGGGCTGCACGGCATGCAAAAGGCCATCGACACAAACAGTGCAGTTCTTTTCGGGTGAGGTGTCAAATCTTGCATTTGCGATCAGCGCTGCTGTTGCGAAAAACGGATAGGCGTGACGTGAAGCCAGAATGGACTTTTCCGGCCCTGAAAACGCTCTCGCCAGACAGCCGATCAGGTCTAAAGAACCGTTACCACACAGGATTTCTCCCGATCCAATGCCATGGATTTCGCCAAGTGCAACGCGCAATCTAGTCCAGTCGGGATCGGGGTAAACAGCCCCGTCGGCCAGCCCCTCGGCCGCCGCCTTTATCGCATGTGGGCTAGGCGGGCGCAGGCTTTCGTTTTGCGACAACGAAATCAGGTCCATTCCCGCCGGTGCCGTCATATCCGCAAGGGCATACGGTGACATCTGTATGATATGGGGCAGGGCATTGATCATTCTGGAGCTCCATAGATTTCCCTGGCAGCACCCGTACTTACGATTCCGGCGTCAATGTCGGATTGCAATTCCTGTGCGGAACGATTGTGCGGAGGGCCAAAGCCGCCGCCGCCGGGGGTTTCAAATATCAATGTCTGGCCGCCCCTGATCCGGAATTCACCCTTGGCGGGCAAATCAGGACCGTCCTTGTCAATGCGAATGCGACCCTTGGCACCTGTCAAACCGCCGTTACGTCCCTTCGCAGGATTGCTCACGCGCTCGACCGACAGAAACAACAAGACGTCCTGATTTATCGTCGAGCTTACTTCGATATGCTGCCCAAGGCCGCCACGGTACTGGCCCGCGCCACCTGAATCCGGTCGCAATTCCCTTTTGTGGATCAAAACCGGCGCTGCAGCTTCTGTTGTTTCGACCTGACTGCCCCAGACACCGCTGGGAAAGGCTGTGGCAGACAATCCGTCAAGTGTCGGGCGTGCGCCGGTGCCTCCGTTGAAAACCAGTTCTACCGCGAATTGCTGATGGTTTGACGTGCCGGTTTCGGGGGCATGGCGCAAAGGCAGATCATACATGCAGGATGCGCCCTCGGCCGGCACTATGTCTGGCAAGGCCTGTGACAGGCAGCCATACACCAAATCCGGCGTCATTTGTCCCAAAGTATGGCGCATGGCGACCGGCGCGGGGGGCTGGGCGTTTAGAATGCAGCCCTTTGGAGCCGTGATACGGAATGGTTCGAGTGATCCGGCGTTGTTGGGGATTTCGGGGCCGATGATGCAACGTAGCGCAAAAACCGTATAGGCCGTTGCGTAATTCAGTGGCACGTTAATGCCCTTGTTGATGCAGGGGGCTGTGCCTGAAAAATCAACTTTCAGATGGTCGGCGGTGATAGTTAAAAACGCGTGCAACTCTATCTCGTTGTCATACCCGTCAACAACCAGCGTGTTGTGCCAAGTGCCTTTGGGCAAAGTCGCGATGGCCTTGATTGTGGCATTGCGCGATGTGTCGATGATGTAGTTGGCAAGTTGGTCCAGATCGTTGATGCCAAATTCATGCAACATATGGCTCAGGCTTTTGGCACCCGCCTCACAGCAGGCGATCAATGCGTAGATATCACCTTCGTTTGCGACAGGTTCACGAGAGTTTGCTTTAACGATCTCCATCAGCAGCGCATTGATTTCACCTTCGCTGACCAGCTTGCAGGGTGGAATTAACAGCCCCTCATCGTAAATGTCGGATCCTTCGGGGCCCATGCCAAGGCCCCCCAAGTCTACCAGATGTGATGTACAGGACGTAAAGCCGATCACGCGATCCTTGTAGAAAACCGGCATCATCAACAGGAAGTCATTCAAATGGCCCGAGGCAATCCAAGGGTCATTGGTCATATAGATGTCGCCAGGTTTCATTTCCTGAACGGCAAAACGGGCGCGCAGTGTCTTGACCGCTTCGGCCATGGTGTTGATGTGACCCGGGGTACCTGTGACAGCTTGGGCCAGCATACGTCCTTCAAAGTCGAAAATTCCGGCAGAAATATCGCCACACTCACGCACAATCGGGCTAAAGGCGGCACGGATCAGGGCCTGTCCCTGTTCTTCGACGACTGCCAGCAGGCGATTCCACATTACCTGTAGCTTGGTATTGGGCAGGGTCATGTTGTTGTCTCCTGTTCCGAGGTCAGCCAGATGTTTCCGCGCCCGTCGATGTCGGCGCGAAAATCCGCGCTGACAAAAGTGGTTGTTTGCGGTTCAATGATCAGCGCGGGCCCGGCAAACCTATCGCCTTTGCCCAAATGTGAACGTAAAAAGACAGCGGCGTTCTGCCACCTGTCTGTGATATTGCACCATATCCTGCGCGTGGATTGCGCGGATGGCAGCCGGATTTCAGGTTGATCCGGGCAAGCGGCCAGAGCCGGCGCTTGCGAAGAGAGAGACAGACCCCAATTCAGCACTTCGATTGTCATCCCCGGAACCCGTCGACCGAACTGGCGGGCGTATTCGGCTTCGAAATTGGCGCTGAGCTGGGCAATGTCGGCAGGGTCCAACGGGTCTGGTCCAAGGTCGACTTCGATCTCGTGCCCCTGTCCTTTGTAACGCATGAATGCCACGCGGCGTTGGGTTAACATACCTTGCGAGGCTCCGGCCCGGACAACTGTTTCAGCTTCATGATACATGGATGCGAACAGTGCATTCAAAGCCTCAAGGTCCACGGCCTGAAGTGTGGTGTAATATGACCTGATAATTTCGAAGGACACAGGCGCAAACAGGAAACCGACGGCAGAACCGACACCGGGATCATGCGGGATCAAGATACGGCGTATGCCAGCCCGCCGCGCCAGACGCGTTGCGTGCAACGGTCCGTTGCCACCAAACGCGATCATCAACCGGTCAGAGGCTTCCTTGCCGGACTCAACCGCATGCATACGCGCTGCACTTGCCATTGCTTCATCCACAATTTCGGTAATGGCTGTTGCCGCACCCTCAGCGTTCAGGAGCAATTGTGTGCCAATCCCTTGTACCAAAGCGTGTTCCGAAGCGATGCGATCAATCTTCAAGCGGCCTTCGGCAAAACGATCCGGATCAATATAGCCCAACGCAATGTCGGCGTCAGTCACCGTCGCTTCCGTGCCACCCTTGCCAAAACCAACGGGGCCAGGGATGGAACCAGCGCTGCGCGGTCCAACCGCAACCCGACCCAATGTATCGACAGATGCGATTGATCCACCTCCGGCACCGATCTCGATCATCTCGATCACCGGAATGCGTACAGGCATACCTGATCCTTTGATAAAACGCGCGGCGCGGGAGATTTCGAATTTGCGCGACATTTGCGGGCGGAAGTCATCAATCAGCGACAGCTTCGCCGTTGTGCCGCCCATATCAAAGGAAAGCACCTGTCTCTCACCTGTCTCGGCAGCAAGACGCGCGGCAAGAATAGCTCCTCCTGCCGGACCGGATTCGACCAGCCGGATCGGCAGGCGCGCCGCGGTTTCAAGCGTGGTCATACCGCCGCCCGCGGTCATCATGAGAACCGGACAGCCGAGCCCTTTTTCGACAAACCTGCGTTGGATATCGGCAAGATACCCCGCCATGAGCGGCTGGATATAGGCGTTGGCGATGGTCGTGCAAAGCCGGTCAAATTCGCGCGCTTCGGGACTGACCTCGTGACTGAGCGAGATGACCAAGTTGGGTAGTTCGCCTCTAAGCAACGCACGCAATCGCAATTCATGGGCAGGGTTGGCATAGGCGTGCAGCAGACAGATCGCCACAGCTTCAATACCACCTGCGCGCAATGTGTTGGCAATGTCACTGACCGCCACTTCGTTCAGCGGGGCAAGTTCTTGACCCTGCGCATTCATCCGCCCGCCAATGGTCAGCGCATGTTTGCGCGGCACAATCAGGTCCGGTTTTTCGATGTTGATAGCATACTGGCTGTAGCGCCGCTCGTACGCGATTTGCAGAATGTCCCGAAATCCGTCTGTCGTGATGGTCGCAACCTTGGCCCCGCGTCGTTCGATCAGCGCATTTGTCGCAAGCGTGGTCCCGTGAATGAAGGTTGTGATCTGTGACCAGTGCACGCCGCTGGTTTCCAGAACACGCACCGCCCCGTCGATCGCGGCCAATGCAGGGGTTGCAGGGGTTGTTGGTGTCTTGGCTGTTGCCAGAACAGTGTTGGCTGCACTCATCAGCACGGTGTCCGTGAACGTACCGCCGATATCAATTGCAAGCCGGAGTCCGTCTGTGGTTGTCATTGAGAACGCCAATTTTCGAAAATACCTGAAATCACACTTGCGTCGCCTCAAAAGAAGCGGTCGCGGTTGTGTCAGACGACCAGATCACATCCCGTCGCGCGGCGGAGCATTGGGTTGCGGATGTCTGGCATCATGGCGCATTCGTTCCCAAAGTTGGTTCCACAATGGTTTTCACAGAAGGGGCCATTGTGTCAACGGTGGCATTTGCGTCTCTGTTGAAGAGGTAAGGGGGCAGTTGTGGCGGGCATGTCAGCTCTCAGGTCGCCCATGATGAACAAGGCGCTTAAGACAACGTGAAAAAGGCTGGACAGCCAAGTTGATTGCGCCACCCGTTGCATGGACGCGACGCATGGCATCATCAATGCCAGCCAATGTTGTTCGGCCGGTCATCCTGATCCCGTCAGCGCAGATTCGCCAACCTTACACGTTGCACATCGGATATGGTTGATAAAGAACGTCCTGAGTGGGACGGCAGGTGCCTACCGCCCCATGGCATAGAATTCCGCATTCGGGCGCATGTTGGTGACGTTTGCCATGCGGTTGGACAGGCTGAAAAACGCCGAGATCGCGGCGATGTCCCAGATGTCCTCGTCGTCAAAGCCGTGGCTGCGCAAGGTCTCCATATCGGCATCGCCTACCTCTTGCGCATTGGCCGATACCTTGATTGCAAAATCAAGCATGGCACGCTGGCGTGGTGTGATGTCAGCCTTGCGGTAGTTGACCGCAACCTGATCGGCAATCAGCGGGTCTTTGGCTCGGATCCGCAGGATCGCCCCGTGCGACACGACACAATACTGGCATTGGTTGAGATTGCTGGTGGCGACCACGATCATTTCGCGTTCTGCTTTTGTGATCGGGCCGGGCTTGTCCATCAGCGCATCGTGGTAAGCAAAGAAGGCGCGAAATTCGTCTGGGCGGTGAGCCAAAGTCAGAAAGACATTGGGCACAAAGCCGGATTTTTCCTGCACCGCTTCGATGCGTTCGCGAATGTCGTCGGGCAGGTCGGAGAGTTCAGGTACAGGAAAGCGGCTGATGGGAAGGTCGGTCATGGGCATTGAAGTCCTTTAACGGCAGAGGTTAACTCTTGTTGTTGTTTGAGGGGATCGCATCGGGGAAATCCGCCGCATCGACGCCCAGTTCCTGCATGATCTCATCGGTATGTTGTGCATAGGCCGGCGGGGCAGAGCGATAGCTTGCGGGAGTGCGTGATAGTTTGATCGGACTGCCCGTGCCGCGATAGTCACCAATATCGACCACCATCTCGCGATGCTTTGTGTGCGGATCTTCCACGACCTGATCAATGCTGCGCACTGCACCGCAAGGTACACCTGCCTTCAGCAAGGTGTCGGCCAGTTCGGTACATGCGTGGGACGCCATCGCTTTTTCCAGCTCGACCTTCAGCACATCGCGATTCTGGAGACGCGCGCCGTTGTCATTGAACCGTGGATCATCCGGTAGATCGGTGCGCTCCAGAATGCGGCAGAGCGTGGTAAATTGCCGATGGTTGCCAACGGCAAGAAACAAGAGGTCGGTGGCGGTGGCATATGTGTCATAAGGGCTGATATTGGGGTGCGCGTTTCCCGAAGGGGCAGGTACCTTACCCGACAAATAGTAGTTGGGAAGATGCGGATGCAGGATGGAAAATCCGCAATCATATAGCGTGGTTTCGACAAACTGGCCTTTGCCGCTTTGGCTGCGTTCGGCCACTGCCATCAGGATGCCGATCACTGCGTTCAGCCCTGTTGTCATATCCACCACCGGCAGCCCGACACGCAGAGCATCGCCGCCCGTTTCGCCGTTCACGCTCATGATGCCACAGCTGGCCTGTACTGCCGCGTCATAACCCGGCATGCCGCCCATTGGCCCGTCCGCGCCAAAGCCGGAGACGCGGGCATGGATAAGATTGGGAAAACGGCGCTCGATCTCGGCATGAGACAGGCCCCATTTGTCGAGCGTTCCGGTTTTGAAATTCTCGATCAGGACATCAGCGTCTTGCAGAAGGTGCGAGAATAACGCCTGCCCAGCAGGTGTTGACAGGTCGATTGCCATGCCGCGTTTGTTGCGGTTCACACCTAGAAAATAGCTGGCGGTACCGTCCAGAAACGGAGGACCCCAACCGCGCGTTTCGTCGCCCGCCGGTGGCTCCACCTTGATGACGTCGGCACCGTGGTCA
Organism: uncultured Sulfitobacter sp.; assembly: GCA_947501805.1. GTDB lineage: Bacteria > Pseudomonadota > Alphaproteobacteria > Rhodobacterales > Rhodobacteraceae > Sulfitobacter. The sequence goes on from CANMXJ010000005.1 coordinate 72,881, forward strand.
GCCAGTATCTGCCCTGCATACGGACCACCCAACACACGGCTGGCATCGATAACTTTGAGATGGGACAAGGACCCGAATTGTTGTGTCATGTTGTTTGTTCCTTGAGAGAATGTTGAGTGACGGTCTGGCGGAGTGTCGCGGCGAAATCCGGGTAGGACTCGTGTAATTCGTCCGTAACACGCCCACGGATCAACGCCAGCGTTGTGGGATCAGGCGGTGCTGTTTGGGCAGGTGTGGCGTCATGGCTGAAGTCAAAGCCTGTAGCCGCGATGACTTCCTCCAGTGTGTGTCCGGGGTGCAGGGTTTGCAAATGAAAGCCGGGACGCTCGCACTCAAACCCGAACAGGCCTTTGCCCGTCAACAGCGCATAAGGGCCTCCCTTGCGCCAAATGCCTTTTTCACTGACACCCGGTGCACTGATAAAATCGACCTTTTCGACCATCACACGCGGGCTGTGTTCTTCGCGAAACAGGATGACACGCGGGATATGGAAGTAGAGAAACGCAGAGCCGAATGACCCGGGCCAGCGGACTTTTCCTTGGGGGTAGTCACCAACCCCGACCAAATTGACATTGCCGGTCCCGTCGATCTGGCCACCGCCGAGAAAGAAGGCATCGATCCGCCCCTGAGCGGCACAATCAAACAATTCGGCAGAGCCGTTGGTAAAGAAATTATGTGTGACCGAGCCGAGGATGGACAGACGCAGTTTCGGCTCGTCTGCCGCTTCGGCCAAGGCGCGGGCCAGCATCGCCCCCGCTGCAGGGATCGGGGAGGCCGCGCCGACTGCCACGTGTCGTGTCCCGTGCAGCAATCGCGCGATGCTGACAATCAGGATTTCATGAGCGGTTGCAGGCGTACTCATGCCGCGCCCTTCTGTTGGCTATCGGCCATATAGGCGGCAAAGCCGTCAGCGGTGCGTGCGGCGGATGCATATCGGTGCTGTTCGGCAGTATCGCCCTCATATTCCCCCCATAATCCCAGCGGCCAAGCCCCTTTCTCCACCTGGGCAACGTCGGTGACATATAGGGCGGGCAGGGTTCCGGCGGCTGTCATTTCGTCGTCCATTAAGTCGCCGTCAAAAATCCGCTCGACCGTCACAAGCGTTGTCTGTGTTGCATAAGCCATGGCGGCCAGTTCGCGCCGCCGCCCAATCCAGACATTGCCGAACCGATCCGCCATAGGTGCATGAAAAATGGCCGCATCCGGGTGAATGGCAGGGATCAGGACGATGGGGTCGCTGTCTGTTTCTTCGCGCACCGGGTTGTCAATCACCCGCCAATCCGGGCGGTTTGCGAGCAGATCAGTGCCTAACAACCCACGTATCGGGACAAAGGGGACACCTTTTTGTGCGGCAAGTAATCCTGCGTGAATGGCAGGGCAGGTGGCGTCCAGCATGTGAACCTCACCGGCACGCACGGCGGCGTTGAAGCGCGGCGCGCCGCCCGCTTCGCCAAGAGACACGGCGCTTGTCTCGACGGTTTTGACCAGCCCTGCACCAATCAACATATCGACTTGCATTCCGCCAGTGGGCACACAAACGAGATGCAGATTACCTATGTCACGTTCAATGATTGCACGGGTCAACGCCATAGGTACGCCGCCATAATCTACCGGCACTGCCAGTTTCATTCCCGGTGCAACCTGCGCGGCTAACCTGTCGAGGGGGTGCTGCATGGCGGTCCTTCCCAAATAAGGATCGGTCTTGATTTTCTTGTGTTCCTGTCTTGGAGTTCATTTAGGCAGCCTTTGGACGGAAGGCCAAGGGGTTTTGCGTTTGGCAGTTGTGTGCGTATGCTGGTGGAACATTTTGCGATGACCGTTGGCCATATAGATATGCCTTGGTCAAACCGGTTGAGACGTCAGGAAAGGAAGACAGAGCAAGCGAGCGTCTGGCGTATCAACTAGCGCTTGCGCCAGCAGAGCAACCTCTGTCGGATTGCGGACACCGGTAGGTGGGGCAGTGAAAAGGACGAGTGCCTTTTCGCCCCCAAGTCTTCAGGCATGTATTGCGCTTTTTGATCTGCCCCGTTCATAGCCAAGCGGACCAGTTAATCAGTCTTGATCAACCATTTCATCACGTACTTGCCCCCAAGCCATCAATGTAAAGATCACGGTTCCGCCTACGACATTGCCGCACAAGACAGGCAAGAAAAAACCGAACAGGGCGTCGTAGAACCCCAGATTGCCAGTAACCGCCAACAAAGCCATCTCGACGGAACCCGCCACAACATGGGTGAAATCACCGGCTGCAATTAGCCAAGTAAAGACGAGAATAACGTAAAATGCCCCGTTTTCCAGTTGGGGTAGCATCCAGACAATAGCCGCTATCAGGATGCCCGCCGGAATGGCACGCATGAAACTTTCGCCAGCGGGCATGCCCACGGCATGTTCTGACAGCGACATCAAGGCTGGCATCAATTCAGACGGGATCGCAGAGGTATGCGCATATACGATAGCAATCGCAAAAGCTCCGACGACGTTGGCCGCCAAGACAATTCCCCAAAGACGGCAAATCCGGCCAAACATCTGCCGTGAAGGCGAAACCATGAACGGCAGGACCGTCGTAATCGTATTCTCTGTAAAAAGTTGCATTCGGCCGAGAATGACCAGCAAGAAGCCAAGGCTGTAACCTAGGTTCTCGATCAAATAGCTGCTTGGTGTGTCAGGCAGATATGTGCGAAAGATTGCTTCGCCGAGAACAGAAAAGCTGATCATGATACCGGCTGCAATGCCAGACCAGATCAATGATCGGGTTGGCCGCTCAAGCTCTTCCTCGCCATCACGGCGAATAACCTCGTAGATCAGGCGCGGTGACAGTTTAGCAGCATCGTTGACTGACTTTTCGTCCGATATTTTTTCTTTGGCCGCCTCAAGCCGGTCAGTTTGCGCATTTGCCATCAACTTCTCTCAATTTTCTTGGGGCGGTATTTGCTTTGTTATCTTAACAGTCGCGTTCTTGCAGCGATTGACGGATCAGCGCAAATTATTTGCAGCGACTGTTTCGCTTAGGGTCTTGTAAACAAAGGAATGGTCGACATAGACATTTTCGCCGACCCGTTTTGCACGTCACGCGCATGCGAGATGTAGATAAGCGTCTGGTTTTTCTCGTCAAAAATTCTTTTTACGCCAAGTGATTTCCATATAACGGAACGGCGTTCAGAAAACACATTCTCACCCTCATCAGAGCGGTCAATGTTACCCATGTTGATCACACCGGTCTGGCGACAGGATATTGAAGAATTTGACGGATCTTCAAACCAGTTGCCTTTTTGGAGGCGGTCGATAAGGCCGCGTTCAAAGTAGGCGACATGACAGGTAACGCCCTCAACTTTTGGATCGCCAAAAGCCTCGATGACAATGTCATTTCCGAGCCAGTCAACGTCGACGTTTCCCACCTGCTCGGCCAACGCCACCGAGCTGCTGGACAGCAGACCAAGTATAGCCGTTGAAACAACGTTTTTCTTGATCCTGATGATTGGTGTTCTCCAGTTCATCTTAACCCCAAAAAGCCCAGTATAACGAGAATGACGACCACAAGGCCGACAAGGTAGATAATGCGATTCATGTGAACCTCCGTCTGTTTGGCCTTGCGCTGCTGGATTGGCAAGCAAAGATCGGGGCCGCCATTATGGCAGCCCCGCTGAGGTTAGTGCTCGTTCAGGAAATCATCGACTTCCTTCTTCGCTTCTTCTTTGGTCTTGCCGTATTTCGCCTGGATCTTACCTTCCAGCGCCTCACGGTTGCCGTTCACCTCGGCCAATTCGTCGTCAGTCAGGTCGCCCCATTTGGCTTTGACGTTACCTGACATCTCTTTCCATTTACCTTCGATCTGGTCCCAGTTCATTTTTCTTCCTTTCAAGTTTAGAAAACCTGTGGTCTAGCCACCGTCTTCAGTATTCGTGGCCCTCCCGCACTGAAAAGTGGGGGTGGCTTGGTACTTGCATTTGCAAGTCTCACTATCAAAACACGCAAAGCAGCAAATGGTTCCTTTGCGCCGAAAATTTGTGACGTGTTCAGTGAGGCAGCCGCAAAGCGGAGAGGATCATTCCTCTCCGCTTGTCGATTATTTCTGGTAAGTTGGTTGTGCTTCCAGCGCTTCTTGGGAAGCATCGATATAGACTTGAACGTCGTCGCCACCGTCCTTGCGCAGGATGGTGAGTTCTTCGAATGTCACCGCTACCGGCTTTTCGCCCATCCCGAGAAAACCACCAACGTCGATGATTGCGCGCGCGATTGTGCCGTCATCAGCCAAAATCAACGAGTGGATTTCGCCGATGTCCTCGTCACCTGCACCGTATACGCGCGCGCCGGTCAACATCTCTGTTGTCAGTTCAGAGCGTTTCGTCGCGACATATCCGTCACGGGCTACCTGCGGCGCTTTCAACATCGGGCGATTTGCGTCCATCTCGGATTTTTCCATGTCCGTGTCGTCCATCCCGCGCTCGAAAACAGGTGCTGCTTCAAGGGCGGCGCTGGAAGACTTGATCACAAGGAAGAAATCCTCGGCATCATCGGCTTCGCGCATGATATTGATCTGGTTCATGTCCATGGCCACATCTTTTTCGCCCATCCCGAGGAAACCGCCCACGCCGACGATTACAGCAACAACTTTGCCGTCCGTGGAGATAACCACTTCATTAATTTCACCAATGTCATCCCATTCGGTCTGCGCGTCAGCAACCATATTGGCTGTGACATCTACATCGCCTTCGGCGCTGTAAACACGCATGCCGATAAACTCTGAAGCACGGATGTCGTTGTTGGTAAGTTCATAATCCAGAAAGCCGGTCATATGGCCATCCGCAAATCCTGATGTCGCCATTGTAAGGCAGACAGCGGTCGTCATCATAAGGTTCTTCATAGGTTCAGTGCTTTCTTTTGGTGGCGCGTTGGCACGATGCCAATCTTGTTCGCCTCTGAGGTGGCCCCGCACGTCACGTCCGGTTGCCGAGGGAACTTGGGAACTAATTATTGGACGATAACCGCAAGAAGCCGCTCGACGTGCAGAGCCACCTCTGGCCTACCCGATGAAGAAATGGCGCAAGCCATTTTATGACATAGCAAACGGCATTTCTTATTAAGTACGTCCCTACGTCAATTCAGTTAGGGATCGGATGTCTCTCGCTTTATGGTATTGCCAGACACGAAACCCTAATGGTGCTAGCGCCGCACAGAGAAAGAACCTGAAATTGGCTACTGAATGTAAATATTGCCCTTTGCGCAGAAAGTCGCTCTTTGCACCAATGAGTGATGAAGACGTCGCCGGAATGCAGCGTTTCAAAGTTGGTGAACTGGTGGTGGATGCAGGCACGACGATACTGCTTGAAGGATCAAACAGTCCCCAACTTTTCACGCTTCTTCACGGTATGGGCCTGCGGCACCGCCATCTTGAGAACGGCGAACGGCAAGTGATCAATTTCGTTTTCCCCGGTGACTTCCTTGGCCTGCAGGCGGGGCTGATGGGAGAGATGGGGCATTCGGTTGAAGCCACTACAAAAATGACCCTTTGCGTTTTTGACCGGGCCGAATTGTGGTCTTTCATCAGGGCGGACCCTGAGCGTGGGTTTGAACTGGCTTGGCTCGCTGCCGTTGAGGAACACTTTATGGGGGATGCGTTGACAACTGTCGGCCAGCGCACGGCGCTACAGGCTGTTGCATGGGCGTTTGTACGCATCTATTTACGAGCGGACGCCAGTGGCAATGGTGTTGACGGCGTGATGCGTTTCCCGTTCAAGCAACGCGACCTTGCAGATGCACTGGGACTGTCGCTGGTTCACACAAACAAGACAATCGGCATTCTTAAGGAACGCCAGCTTTTGGGATGGAGTGGTTCGGAAGTCCAAATTCATGATCTGGCTGCATTGGCCAAGATTGGATTGACGACGTTGGATCCGCCAAGAAAACGTCCAATCATGTAGCTTCTGGCGTGCCGACTATATCGCCTTGGGGATACCATGAAAGGTGATTACGGCGCTGATCGGATAGTGATCGGACCCGAATTCTTCAAGTCGTCCAAATGAAACCAGTCCAACACCGGACGTGAGATACAGCTGGTCAATTGGCACGCTTACAAGTGGATACTGCGCGTGAAAAGTCGGGAACATGCCGCGACCGACGCGGGGCTCCAGAAAATCACCGTACCGTTTGAAACGACGACTGGTCCAAGACCATGCAACGTCGTTAAAATCCCCCATGCACACAGTTGGCCAGTTTGCATGACCTGTCATCTTCGCAGCCATCTTGATCTGGTAATCGCGCAGCTTTGTATCGTTACCGGGCACCGGGGGTCTTGGATGTAGGCCCAGAAAGTTGAACCCCGTTCCGTCAGGCCCAATCAATTCAGCGCGCAGTGATGGTGTGTTGTCCTCAGACAAAAAGGTGACCTCTGCGGTGGGTGCCTGAAGGCGGGTCGCAAAGATTAGTCCGTAATGATTGTCGAGCGGATAGGTCAACACAGTCGGATAGCGGTTCAGACATCCCTGAACCGCATCAAGCCAACCTTGATCGGTTTCCATAAGGAACAGGATGTCCGGATCTTCGCGATCAATAATATCGACCAAGTCGGATTTGCGGCTGTTTTCCATCAGGACATTCGCCGAGAGTAATTTAATTCTGCTGTCGTCGGGTGCATCCCTCGTGATACTTATTTCAGCGCGCGCAAAGCGGGTATAAGGAAAAATCTGGAACCCTTGGTAAAGCGCGCAGGCCGCAAGGCTGAGCGCAAGGAGTTCCTTGAACGGGAAAGACAGGAACAATACACCAACGACCCCGATAAGGGCCAGAACGACGATGTGAAGGCGCGGAAATTCCCAAGCACGAACCCACCAACGCACGCTGCGGACAAGCGGTAGCAGCGTCCCGATCCAAACGATCAGAATGATGACCCAAACCAGTGCTATGAGAAGGACTGACATCATGGCGCATTTGTTCCGCAATTACCGGACCAGACTTAGTGCCTTTCCGGGGGCAAACACAATCACCAACAGGTGTTCGTATCAACGCGATGTCTGCGCGCCCCAGTGATGTCGCGATTATTGTTGTCAGGATGTTTCTAGAACACATTCCAATGGGTTCTTGAATGCTCCACAAGGGGTTCTGATCACAGGAAGCGCGTCGCCACTTCAAGATCGTTCAACAATAGGTCTTTTGCTTCTGACCTACGCTGCGCGTCCGGTTGGCGCAGCAGGTAGGCAGGATGCAGCGTAACAAGCACCGGTTGACCGGTTGCGGTGTGCTCTATTTGTCCTCGGCGGGACAGGATCGACGCACCATTTCCTGTCAACGCTTGGGCCGCTGTTGCACCCATCGCGACGATGAGCTCGGGTTTGACCTGATCCACCTCTGCATCCAGCCACCACTTGCAATGGGCGATTTCATCCGCATCGGGCCGCTGATGTATCCGCCGTCGACCTTTCGCCTGAAACTTGAAATGCTTCACCGCGTTGGTGATATATGTTGACGTGCGATCCAGCGATGCGGCGGCTGCGACATCGTCAAACAACTGACCTGCCGGGCCGATAAACGGTTTGCCGTGCAAGTCTTCCATATCGCCGGGTTGTTCGCCTACTACCATCAGACTTGCATCCTTTGGCCCTTCGCCAAGGACAGCCTGCGTTGCGCTGCGGTGTAGCGGGCATCGGGTACAGGCGGCAATATCTTTCTCAAGCGCACCTTCCGGACCCTTCCAGGCCGATGTACATGCCGCAAGTTGAGCTTGCACTTGCGCCATACGCTTGGGCGGCAATGTTGGCGCGCTTTCCGCCATCTGGCGTGCGCGTGTCGGTGCGTTGGCGATCAGGTCGGGAATGGATGCAGCCTCCGGCAGGTTTTTCCAATACTTCTTGGGCATCTCTGATTGCATCGCCTGCACCTTGAGCCGCGCAGGATTGAAGATGTTACGAAAATAGGTAATCCAAAGATCTTCGCTGGCGTCATCCGGTAAATCGGGTTTGGGCTGACCCGTGACGAATGAAAGCCGACCTTGCTCGAAAATCGCGGACACATGTGGGGTCACGATCCGCCAATCCATGTCCGCAAACCGTTTCACGAAAAACTGCGCGGTAGGCTCGACTGTGTGGTGAGTCGGTTCAAACCAGGCGGCAAAGGAACGCCGTTTGTCACTTTCGCATCCGATCTCGCGAAAGCGAACAAAAGCTTTCATTTTATGCTGACATCGCCTGACGTTTTTTTCCATGTTACGCAAACGGGCCAGATCGCTGTCCCCGCGATCCGACATCAGGTGGGGCGCTGTGCGCAGTCGCCACAAGAACGCATAGAGTCGTGCAAACCGTTCGGGGTCGTTGTGCCAGACGACAGTATTTGCCAGTGCGACAAAGCTGCGGGGCACGGTGATGGTCCCTTGCTTATGGGCTGGTGGCTGCGTTGCGAACAAATCCGCATCGCTCGACACTTCGCCCCATAGGATTTGATCTGGCGCGATACCGGACGCCAGAAATCCACGCGCCTTTTCACGCCAAATCTGTGCCGCACCAATATCGGGGATCACAACGTGCTGCATTAGAACAGGGACAACTGCTTTGGGGGCGGCACAAAGCGCGCGCGCAGGTTTGCGCTGTCTGTAAGCGCACCTGGGGTCCAGCCACCCGCCGTGATAAACGCGCGCGCTTTTTTCATCGAGGCCCCCATGCGGATAAGGTCATCATAGCGCAGCGCACGATGACGCCGGGTCGACAGAATACGGGTCACGGTTTTCACTCCAAATCCCGGCACCCGCAGCAGCATTTCACGGCTTGCGAGGTTCACATCCAGCGGAAACACGGCACGGTGGGCCAGCGCCCATGCGAGTTTTGGATCGACTTCCAGATCAAGGTTGCCATCGGCGGTCACCGATGTGATCTCGTCCAGTTCGAATTCGTAAAACCGCAACAACCAATCCGCCTGATACAACCGGTGTTCGCGTTCCAGCGGCGGTCTGATCAGGGGCAGCTTGGCGGAACTATCGGGAATGGGAGAGAATGCAGAATAATAGACCCTCTTAAGCTTGTAGCTGGAATAAAGCCGTGTCGACTGCCCCAGAATGGCGGCATCATTTGATCCGTCCGCACCGATGATCATTTGCGTTGATTGGCCTGCAGGCGCAAAGCGGGGCAGCCGTTTACCTGAGAACGATCTATCCTTACCCGCATCCTTGCGTAAGCGAACATCGGCCATGGCTTTGCGTATTTGCTCGGGTTTCTTCTCCGGCGCATAGTGCTGGACGGCCGCATCGGTTGGTAATTCCACGTTGATGGACAGCCGATCCGCGAGAAGCCCTGCCTGCTCAATCAGTTCGGGGGCGGCATCCGGTATGGTCTTGAGGTGGATGTAGCCGCGAAAATTTTCCTCATGGCGCAGCTTTCTTGCGATCTGCACCATGTCTGACATGGTATCATCCGGCGAACGGATAACGCCGGAAGAGAGAAACAGCCCTTCAATATAGTTGCGCCGATAGAATTCTATGGTCAGCTTCACGACCTCATCCACACTGAAGCGTGCGCGTTTCACGTTTGAGGACACGCGGTTGATACAATAGCTGCAATCATAGATGCAGAAGTTGGTCATCAGGATTTTCAGCAAGCTGATACAGCGACCGTCAGGTGCATAGGCATGGCAAATGCCGGAACCATCGTTTGATCCCAGCCCTTTTCCATCACGAGAGTCGCGTTTCGTCGATCCTGACGAGGCACAGGATGCGTCATATTTTGCTGCATCGCTGAGAATTGCGAGTTTTTGGTCAAGTGTTTTTTGCGTCATTTGTTCATGATATGTTCTATAGATCGGACTTGCACCCTTAAAATTGACAGACGTCGACAAAAGACAGGATGGGTAGTGTAAACCGCACGGAGAAAAGCGGTCCTTGCGCCAAAGTCAGTTTTCGGGATTTCAGATTTTTTCGTTAAACCCATTTTACTACGTAGAAAAAGGGAACCCTTGTTGTACATCGGCTGTATAGGCGACCGGCATTTGGCAAAGGAAGTCACTTATGGAACCCGTTAAGATTTTGCTCACGCAGCTGAATGAAATTCTGCGCGCATCAATCGAACTGCTGCCACAGCTTGTTGTCGCTGTTGTTGTTATTTTTCTCACGGCTCTGCTCAGCAAGTTTACGAAGTTCATTGCGCGGCAGGGTCTTGAGCGCACGAAATTGCGCCGGAGCCTGAAGGAGTTGTTTACACTATTACTGTCAATTCTGGTTTGGATTCTGGGCCTGATGATCGCTGCTGTCATCGTCTTTCCGGGCCTCACACCGGCAAGTATTCTGGCCGGTCTCGGCATTGGATCGGTCGCTATCGGCTTTGCCTTCAAAGATGTGTTCGAGAACTTTCTTGCAGGGATCATCATTCTGTTTCGTCGGGAAATGCGGATCGGGGATCACATCAAGTGTAACGATATCGAGGGCGAGGTTGACCAGATCGCCATCCGCGAAAGCCATATCCGGCAAACAGATGGTCAGTTGGTGATTGTACCAAATTCAATCCTGTTCAAGAATCCGGTTACTGTCCGAACGGATCAGGATATCAGACGGGTCACGGTGATCTGTGGTGTCGCCTACGACGTCGACATCGAGACTGCGCGCAAGGTAATTGCAGATGCCGTTGGTGCCTGTGACAGTGTCATTCAGGACGGGAAACCAATTCAGGTTTTCGCTCAGGAATTTGCCGAGTCCTCCGTCAACTTCGAAGTGACGTGGTGGACAAGGTCGACACCGGTCGAGGTGCGCCGTTCGCGCGATCAGGTTATCGCAGCCGTGAAACGGGGTCTGGATGAGGCTGGTATCGAAATTCCGTTCCCCTACCGGACACTGACGTTCAAGGAACCATTGTCGATCGGTTCAGAGGGGCAAAAACCGTAATCACAATAGGCTGTCGGGCATCCCGAAACACAAAAAAGGACGGGTTGCCCCGTCCTTTCCTGTCTCTGTCCGTCAGCGGTACGAGGTATCAAACCGCCTGTGGCATCGAGGTATTTTAGAAGCCAAGCACCAAGGAAACGCCCAGCGTATTGTCTGTCGATTTCAGGCCCGCAGCAGGGTCTGTGTTGTATTCTGTCCGGTAGCTGACCCGTGTGGACAGGTTATTGGACATTTTGAAGTTCATACCGGCGTCGTTTGCCAGAATGGTGTTGATGTCGGAACCCAGAACGTCGGTGTCCATTGTGAAAGATACGGTGTCGTTCAGTTCATAGTAGTAACGTGAAGAGGCGATGAAGCCGACTTCGGTTTCGGAGTTGCCGGTTACGTCTTCAAAGTAACGTACACCCGGGCCTGCCTGAACACGCCATGTGTGGCCGTCCTTGTTAATTGCGCGGTAGCCGGGACCAAAGCCCAAGAACGCATCGGTTGTGTCGCCGTCGATGGAAGCGCCAGTCGCATCGGTTTGGAACCCGTCGTACTGAACGCGCGCAATACCGAAGCCGTACACTTTTTCGGTGAAGTAACGGCTACCCTCATAGGTCGCAAAGAAAGATTCTTCGCTTTTGGTGCCGTTTGCCTCGCCGTATTCAGCCGCAAAGCCGATCAGGTGGTTCCAGTCGCCAATGCCGTATGTCAGACGACCAGCGGCAGACAGTTCGCCGTTGTCTGTGTTGCCGGAAGTGCCGGATGCAGACAGTGCAAAGGATCCACGCCAGCCTTGAGCAACGCCGTTCGGGCCGTAACGCTCTGCGTCGTCGCCGCGTGCGAGGTCTTTATTCACATCGCGTGTGATGTCGTCGATGTCGTCATTCAGGGCTTCAACCCCGACGATACGGCTTTGCGCAAATGCAGGCGCAGCAACCATTAGGGCCAGTACAGATACAGTGGCCAGTTTAGAAAGAGTGTTCATGGGTCATTCCTTTCCCAACAAGGAGACCCGTCGTCCGGCGTCATCGCCTTAGATCGGGAGCATTTCTGCTAGGGAGAGGTCTAAATTATCTATTGATCGGAGTGAAATTCATATAAATCACGCGTGACATGAGTATTTCGCATTTGTAATGCGGACCGATCATCCAGTGTCGCTGTCTTCCATCGCATCAAGCTGATCAATAACGGTTTCTTGTTCTTTTTCAGCGGCTTGGGCGACTCTTTGAAGGGCGTTGCGCGCGTTGTCTGCAATCGTTTCATCCAGGTCATCCCGCCAGACGACCCATGCAGGATAGGGAAAGCGTGGCGCGTCTGCCACAATATGTAAAATACCCGCGTCCACCCGCCGCTTCACGGCCCGTGCGGGCAGGTAGGCAACAGCGCGACGGTGGGCAATATACTCCGCAGTCAGTGCGCCAAGGCTCATTGTTAGGCCGGGATTCGTCAGATGGGGTAGGGCGATGGCATGCGCATGGGTGAATTCCGGTCCCCAATCGACAAAGACATACCCATCCTTGTTGTTCGCTGACGCATCAGGGAAGGAGGCGACCATGATCAACTCGTCCTCCAGTGCCTTTTCCACAATCAATCCGGGACGCAATTGCGGTGTGTATAGAAGTGCGGCCTGCACCATCCCCTCAACCAGAAACCGGGTGAGCCTGTCAGGCATGCCGACTTCGGTGCGGATGCTAAGCTCTGGCATGTTAACACGCAAAGCATCTACCCAGCGAAACCCGAGCCGCGGCCACAAAGAGTATTGCCCGCCAATGGTCAACGATTTGGTATACCCTTCGGGAATGGCGATTTGCTGGCGTGCTTCCTCCCATATTTTAAGAAGGCTTAGCGCATAGCGTTCGAACTGTTCCCCCGCCGGTGTCAGGATCGCGCCAGCCTTGGAGCGGATAAAGAGCGGGTGGCCCAAGCTGTCCTCAAGGCGCTGAATGCGCAGACTGACAGCGGATTGTGTCACAAAAAGCCTGTCACAGGCAGCGACAAACGATCCGCTGTTTGCAACTTCGACGAATGTTTTGATCAGGGTGATGTCCATTTGCTATCTATGAGCGATGCGCATGGATAACTCAATTTCTATTCAATATCCTTGATGGGAATAAGTGGCTAAAGCCTGTCCCAGCGAAATCGGGCAGGCATCGCAAACTGCAGGTGCCACGTGGTTACGGGATGGGGTCCCAACGCCACATCCCACACGGACCCGGTTTCGCGCTTTACTAAACAGTAGCGGCCTATGCAAAGATACGCCAACAAGGGTCGGAATGCGCGCGCAACGTCTTGTTTCAGAAATCAAGCAAAGACTTTGCGCCGAAGATACTAAGCGCTGGGATCAATGGTTCGGATGTCGGCTGAAGAATGGGATAGCAAAATGGTGCATCCCTTTTCAGGACGCACCATTTTCAAATTGATCGGGTGGCATTTCGCGCTGGTTTAACCGGGCCTTGATTAGCCGACGGTGGAAGGTTCGCTTTTCAGGGCGGAGCGTGCAGCGCCGTGCGCCTTTTCGATTTCTTCCTGCAGGACAGACTTGGCCGAGACCATGACCGCATCGCGATGCTCACCCAGCAAGTCATCCTCTCGTTTGGTGGAAGGCAGCAGGGCTCCGATAAGGGCACCCAATCCAAGTGCGATGGCACCAACTGCCAGCGGCTGATCTTGCATGAACGTTCGTGATTTCTGCGCGGTCTTGCGGGCCTGTGCCTCGACTTTTTCCTGCGCATCTACAGCGGCTTCGCGGGCTTGCAAAACGCGGGAACGGGCTGCTTCGGGTAGGGCGTCAAGACCGTCGTTTAATCTTGCACGCAACCAAGCGGCGCGCGGAGCGGTGTCATGTTCCATCATACCAGTCATCTCCTTTTTCATCTCTTCGTCCGCGGCTGCGACACGTGCATCAAAGCCGACAAACGCTTTTTGTGGTGGCACAGAACTCGGTGCCGGAGTGCGTATTTCAGGCCTTGAACCGGTTCCTGTCAGCAGCAAGCTCAGTCCTGCACCGACAAGCGCGAAGGCGGCCGGGTTCTGCTTTGCAGCGCCCCATGCCTGACGCCCGAGATCGCCGCCGTATGTTTCGGCAATCACTGCGGCATGATCCCTGACATTGTCCGGGTTAAGCGCAGCAGATAAGGAATCTAGGGACGCTGCAAGCTTCTGACGCTCGTTGGCCGCTTCGCGTTCGATGGTTTTGAAATCAGACATTTGTTGCTCCTTTCACTGCGGATACATCACGCTGAATATTGTTAATCGTGCGCGAGGGTTCGAGTGCGGACGCAGAAATGCGTGCCTTGCCAGCAAAAAACAAACCTGCCGCAATCAACAGGATAATGCCCCCGACGATTAAAGCGGCCATGCCAGCCGAAATTCCCGACGCTGCGATATAAGCCACAAGAGCGGCTGCAAGAACATTCAGAGCCGTGAGCGCAAGAATGCCTGCGATTACAAAAAATGCGATGCCGGTTCCGGCCCGTGAAATGTTTTGCGAAATTTCCGCTTTGGCAAGCTGCAGCTCAATCTGCATCAGATTGGAAAAGTTGCGCAGAGCGTCAACCAACAATCCGGGCGCTTGGCGTGGGTCAGGATGGGACATCATAGCCTCGCGAAGTTGTATTGGCGGTTGGACCTGCGCCCCAAGGATCGGAGTTTTCGCCGCTATGCTGTCTACTGTTCGGATCACGGGCCTTGAGAAACCGTGTAGCTGCGAATCCCAACAAAGCTGCCCCTCCGATAAAGAGGGCGGGGTTCTTTCGTGCAAAAGCGCTGACGTCGCGTGTGACCGAATTCAGATCCGTAGAGCGCAGACGTTCTGACAGTTGCTGAACCTGATCTGCAACCTGATGGGCAGCGCGTGCCTGAATGCTGTCATAATCGAATTCTGCCGCGGCAGCTTCGGCGGCGTTTGCCGCGTTATCCACCTTGTGCGCTGCACGGTCACGCAAATCCGCCGCCTTACGCTCTGCTTCGATCTGGATCGCTTCCTTGGCATCTTCACCAAGTTCCTGCGCTTTGTTTTTCACGTCTTGGGTTATGTCATCATGTTTGATCATATTTTCTTCCTTTCCAGCGCGTGAGTTAAGACCGCTTGTAAACCAACAAGCCGATCAGAACACCAAGCCCCGCCGCCGCAGCCAGTGATGTGCCGGGGTTCCGGCGGACAAAATTTGTTGCGTCATCTGCCAAGCGCTGCAAATCGACATTTGCATGCTCTTTCGCAAAGTCCTGCACGTCACCTGCAACACGGTCCATGGATGGGATCGCTTCTTTGACACGGTCAAAGCTGACTTTTTCCGTTAAGCTTTCGCCCTGTCCTGTGCCGACGTGCTTTGGCGCAACGTCGCCGCCCGCGTCGGGGCCGGTCGCCGATGTTTTAGGTGATGAAGTCTTTTTTGAAGTAGCCATTGAATTGATCTCCTTATTTGCCAAACAAACGCGTCTAGGCCGGTTTGGTTCCACCTGATTATTCTGGAGCCGCCTATTTTTTAGCTTCACCGAGCGTATCTGCCTTTTCGGCGTCACGTTCGCCCATGGGCAGGTCGCGCCCCTGTGTCGTGTCCCGACGTGTCTGTGCTTCCATTTCTGCGTTAAGTTCGGCACCAAGCAGAATGATAAAGGCGGATAGCCATAGCCAGGTCAACATAATGACAACACCTGCCAGCGTGCCAAAGCTCTCGTTGTAAGATCCGAATGTTTTCACGTAATAGGCAAAACCCGCCGAGCCGACGATCCAGAGCGTGCAGCCCGCGATACCGCCGACAGACACCCAGGACCACTCGGGTGCGTCACGGCTTGGCCCGTAGCGGTAAAGTACCGACAACCCTACAATTGTAAGCACGGCAATAACGGCAAAAGAGCCAACCAGAACCAGAGGCTCTATCATGCCGCCCAATTTTAAATAGGACATCACAGCAGGCAGTGCGAGCGTGACGGACAAGGAAATCAGAAGGCCAAACACAAGGAACAGTGTCAGTGCGAGCGTGACAAGTTTGAGTTTGAAAAAGCCGCGTTTTTCCTCTTCGTCGTAAGCGACATTGATGCCTTCCATCAAACTGCCGACCCCTTTGGATGCGGAATACAGCGCGATGCCTACGGCAAGCAGCGCAGTTAAACCCAAGTCGCTGTCAGTGGAACCTGTCACCGAACGGGCTTGCTGCACAACAATATCGATGATGTCCTGTGGCACAAGGGCGGTCAGGCTTTGCAACTGATCGGTGATATCGGTGGGATCGTAAAACAGGCCGCTAATGGCCATTAGGGCTGCAATTGCGGGAAAAATTGCGAGAAATCCGTAAAATGCAACGCCTGCCGCGATAAGCCCGACGCGATCTTTTGCAACCTCGTCTTTGACGCGAAAGGCAATGTCTTTCCAGCCCTTTGCGGGCAACTCGGCGGGGGTGTCGGCGAAACGGCCTCGGGTCATTGCAAATCCTATCCAAAGAAAACGGCGTGTCGGACAGATCACCTTTTTGGTGTCTGTCTGTTAATTAAAACGACGGGCAGAAGAATTGGTTCCATCCGCGCGCAAGCGACACCGAGAAAACGAGGTGGGTTGCGGCGCATGTCATCAAAGTTTCTTTTAGAAAACGATTTGATCTGGCGGCTATCGAGACTTTGGAAATCTCATTTTTCAGTTGGTTAGCGGTTTTGATCCTTATTGCCAGCGGCTTTTGAGCAATGCAGCCTCAAACTGGGAATTGGTCTATTTTAGCGCGTTCGTTGGGAAACAGGCCGAACTGTACCACTCTGCGTGGAACTCTTTGGCCTCGCTCATTGTTGGACTGGAACCAATCCAAAGGAAAAGCTGACATGAATTGTGCAAAAACAGGTGAGAGCCCCTTTTTGGTTCGTGTATTGGGGTGGTACGCCATAACCGGATGCACTGTCTTTGCCATTTCAATCCTGATCGCTGATTTTGTGGTGCCGGATCACAACTGGATTGCCGACACGATCAGTGATTTGGGCGCAGGGAAATACGAATTTATTGTCGACATCGGCATTTACGCCTTTTCCGCATCGCTGGTTTCCATCGCATTACTGGCGTCACATGTTCATCTGGGCGATCAAAGGTGGAGCATTGGTGTCGTTGGGTTTGCCATGCTCGGCCTGATTGTCTTCCTTGTCGGTGCGCGCAATGAATATGGCGATGCAGATCATGATGGCGTCGTGATCCACATCTACCTAGTCTACGCGATCGGCCTTTTGATGACAGCATTGCCGTTGCTGATGGCAAACGGGGCAGGGCGTGTTTCGCAGAAGTACCGCCGTTTCTTGTTCGGCGTTTCGATTGTCTGGACTTTGTCTGCGCCTGTTTTCTTTTTCTTGCCGGACGGAATTGACGGTATCTACGAGCGTTATCTTGGTCTGATCGCGATGTGTGCTGTCTGTGTTTTGGCGATGATGTTTATCCGTCAGGCCGGTCGTCCGCACCGCGATGTTCCATAAATCGGCTTATCCAGAGTATAGCTGCCGCAAGAATTGCGGATGTTAGTGCAATCATGGCATACCCCAACCCCGCTGCCAGACCAACTGCACCGGCAACCCAGAGACTTGCCGCCGTTGCCATGCCACCGACGTTCTTGTCGCCTTGGATGATCGCGCCCGCGCCCAGAAAGCCCAAACCACCGACAAGCCCCTGAATGACACGGGACGGGTCGGACGCAAGGCCGGTCGCCGTCATATCAATTGCCATTTCGATCGCTACAATCGTAAAGATGGCCGCACCCAGTGAAACCATCATGTAGGTCCGGATACCAATGCGGCGGCGCCGCACTTCACGGTCAAGTCCGAGGATTGCACCAGCTGAAAGCGCGCACAGAAGGCGCAGGAACCAGTCCGTCTGTTCGTTTTGCGCGGCAAGCGAGAAGATCCATTCCATCGTGTCGGCTTTCATTCTGTGTGTCTGGGGATAACGCTGATGACAGATCGCGGGTTCCTTCGACAGACCTATATTGCGCAGCGCGATTATTTAAAAACTTCATTTTCTCAGGAACGGTTCCATCCCGCAGGCGTTTGTAAGTTGAACACCAATAAAAAGGGAGACGACCATGACAATGCAGTCATTGAAAGACGTTTATCACGATCAACTTCAGGACATCTGGAGTGCCAACAAACAATCCATGGAAGTTGTGACAGCACTTGGCCGGGCTGCGTCCGACAAGAAACTGTCAGAGGCGCTGATCCGTGGTGCAAATGGCATCAACGACGGAATGCAGAAAGTCGCAGAGATTTGCAGTCGCCATGACATTAACCCCAACGGTGAGCACTGCAAGGGTATGGAGGGTCTTGTCAAAGAAGCTAAGGCGCACGCTTTGGATGCGGAATTTGGCGATGATGATGTGCGCGATGCAATGATCATCACACAGTATCAGCGCATGGTGCATTACGCGTTGGCGGGCTATGGCTGCCTTGTGGCATTTGCCAATCGTTTGGAGCAGGACGAGGACGGTGCCATTCTTCAGGAATGTCTGGACCAAACCTATGATGGTGATCGTGTCATGACCGAGATTGCCACTGGCGGTGTGAACAAAGCTGCTGCGTAAGTAGTTAAACTGCACCTAGGTCTGGATAAGCGGACCTTAGTACAATACCTGACTTAAACGGAAACAGGCGGCCATAACTGGCCGCCTGTTTCGATTTATGGATGATCTGGCTCACGCCAACTGCACTAACTCAGTCGATGCAGCGTTTACTCGACAACGTCGATAAGTGCCTTTTTCAAATCGGAAATCGAAAGAGGTTTGCGCAAGACTTTGTCGTCCGGATTGGCAAAGCCGATCTGGTTGGCCTCATAGGCGGTAATATACACATAAGGGATGCCCCGTTGACTTAGAATGCGCGCGACTGGTTCGGACGTCTTTCCTTTGCCAAGGTTCACATCAAGACACGCCACATCAAAGTGTTCTTCCTTTGCCACGCTAAGCGCATCATCAAGGTGCATGGATGGACCGACGACCTCGAAACCGAGGTCTTCCAGCGCATCCGCCATTTCAAAGGCAATAAGGGCTTCGTCATCAACAATAAAAATCCTTTTGGGGTCTGATGTCATAGCTCTTTACTCCTTTTCACTCAACGGCATCTCAAGACTCCATGTGAAGCCGGATTCCGGGTAATCGACGGCAATTGTACCGTATGTTTCTGCTGCCAGTATTTGGCCTGTTATCTTCGATCCGAACCCTTTTGTCGTGGGACTAACTGGCGCAGGCCCGTCAAGTTCCGTCCAATTGATCCTGAGGCTGGATGGTTCGGGACCGCTGTAGCCCCAGTCAAGAATGACACGCCCGTCTGGATTTGACAGACTGCCGTGTTTGACTGCGTTAGTTGCCAATTCGTAGAATGCCATTGATAGCGCCATCGCAATGCGTGAAGTGACCTCGACTTCCGGTCCGTTCAAGGCGATGCGGCCCCCGGCTATCTGGCCGATTGTGTCAGCGGCAATGTCAGCAATTAAGGCACGGTCCCAGTGATTTCCGATCAGCTGAGAATGAGCTTTTGCGTAGGCGTCCAGACGGCTGTCGATTGTATCGCGTACGTCAAAGGGCGCTTTTGTGCCGCGCAATGACTGGCTGACGATTGATTTCACCACCGTAAAGGCATTCTTCACACGGTGGTTTAACTCTGCGATCAAGACGCGCTGCTGCGCCATCAGCTGGCGTTCATTATCGATGTCGATGATGGCCACAGCGGCGCCCGTCATGCTGCCGTCATCTGCATTCACGGGACGGCATACGATACGCATCCAGAATGTGGTGCCATCCCCGCGCTGGTAGTTCACATCCAATTCGGCGTACTCAAGCCTCTCGGTGATAACCTTGGCCAAAGGATATTCGTGGCTTTGCACGCGGTCACCGTTCTCGTGGAAGGACACCCATTCACCATAGGAATCTACATCATCGGATTCAAAAATCGGGTGACGCACAAGTTCTTCTGCGCGTTTGTTTCCCATGATGATTTTACCGCTAGGTGCCTCCGCCATGATCACCCCGATGGGCATGGTTTCCAACATGGCCTCAAGAAAGCTCATGCGGCGGCGCGATGTCGCAGCCATCAAGGCGTCTTTTGCCTGATGTGATTTCAGAATTTCAAGTTCGTGTTTCAACTGGGCGTTTTCGGCCCGGAGTGCGTCGTTCAAGGCGTCCATAGGCCTGTCCTGTTGTCTGGGTCAGCATCAAGCAGATCGGCAAAAGGCGACAGGTGCAAGGTACTGACAAATGAAGGTGGGCTGATCACGTTTGCCTTTCTGATTTTGAGGGTTCTTGTATGTCGCCCAAAAAACGTCCCAACGTTTTGAGGCTTTCGGTTTCGTCACATGCGATTTTGATCACGATAAGGATGGGCAGCGCGACAACCATTCCCATCACAGACCAGATCCAGGCAAAGAAAGCGACAAACAGAAACACAACTGTAGTGTTCAACCGCATGCGCCGCGAGATCAGCAGGGGAGTTATGAATTGCCCTTCAATCGACGTCAGCATGATGTAAGTGGTAAATACACCAAAAGAAATCCATCCCCCCTCAAGGCTGACAAAGGCAACGGCGGCGGCAATGCTTGCACCCAACAAGCCCCCTAGGAAAGGCACGAAGTTCAGGGCAAACGCCATGAAACCGAATACCAGTGGTCCGGGCAAACCCCAGAGGTACATTGCAATTGCAACAGCAATGCCAAGGCCGAAGTTGATCAGTGTGATACCGCCAAGATAATATCCGAGCCGTTCCTCGATAGAATGCAAAACTTCGACCGCGCGGCGCTTGTCACGGAAGTTTTTGAAACTCTGAATGGTTTTAATCAGGAACATGTCGCCGGAGGACACCAAAAAGAATAACAGGATGAGCGCAAAAAGAATGCGGCTGAGGAGGGCGGGTGCCATGCTGAATAATGTCGCAGCAAAGCCTGTTCTTGAGACAACTTCAACGGCAACCGTTTCACTGTCCTGTTCGGCGATGATTTCTTCGGCCGCGACAGTTGCGTCATTAATTGCCTCAAGCGTTCCACCGGATGCAGCAAGCTTTGCTTTGATCTGCTCGATGAGGGCCGGAAAATCCTCGATAAATTCTGCTGTCGGCGCGCTGAGCTGGACAAGGAGAACAACAAGCAAAAAGGCCAGAACGGTTGTGAACAAAACGGCTGAAAGGACAGGGGGTACGCCCACGCCCTGCAAGAAACGGCGAGGTCTGTTGAGGACAAAATAGCCGAGAAATGCTGCTGTAACCGGGATCAGAAAATCGCTTGCCCAAACAAGGGCTTGCAAAAGCAAAATACAAAAGATGCCAATGATCGGTATTTCTGCGCGCCCCAGAACGGATTTTGGCGGGCTCACCTTAGGGTCGGTCTGCGGCTCACTTCTTGTCATTATTTCCGTTCCTTTATCAAGAAAGAGACGGCAGCAGGGACCACCACAACCGACGTTAGCAAGATGCCAACGCGCCTGCATGCGAAATCGTTCAATCTCGTTTGCCTCAACGTGCAAACAAAATGTCTGACGTGTTGCAACCAAATGCGGTGCGCCACGTTGGTCTTGCAACCAAGGCACTCAAATACCGGAGAAATTCACATGGACCTTATTCGCATTATCCTGTCAGTTATCATCCCTCCGTTAGGTGTGTTTCTGCAGGTTGGTATCGGCAAGCATTTCTGGATAAATATCCTTTTGACAATCCTCGGCTATATTCCAGGGCTTGTGCACGCCGTTTATATCGTGGCCCGAAAGTGAACGCTGGATTGCGGGACGAACTGGAAGCACTTGACCGACTTTCCAAGTCTTTGGATGCCCAGTACCGGATTCCTTTTACCGCCTTCCGGTTCGGATGGGATTCCATTCTGGGCCTTGTGCCCGGCGTGGGAGACGCAGTGGCGTTGGCTCCCTCGGTGTATCTGATCTACAGGGCAAATGCACTCGGGGCGCGCAAGCGTACAATTGGGCGGATGGCTCTGAACACGGGACTGGATTTCACGATCGGCGCTGTTCCAGTTGTGGGTGACGTGTTTGACGCGGTTTATAAATCGAACAGGCGGAACTTTGCGTTACTCAAGAACGATGTCGCGCATCGGACATCCGTCGAGAGTTAACAAAGAGTAATCCGCTGTGCAGACCCAGTGTCCTTTATTTATAGAGTGCGCAAATTAGACTGAACCAGCCGACATAAACAAAGCTTCCTCACGGCACCAATTGCAGGACCAAAAATCCGATTCCAATGTACGGCACAAGGGCGAGGACAAGCACTACTCCGTCCCGCGCCAGCATCCCGATGCCTAGTAGCGCAACCGCTAGGCCGATCATCGAGGAAGAAAAAGGCACAAGCTCCAATACCGGCAAAAACAGGCCCGACATTACGCAGAACATCTGTGGAATGAATACAAATGGGCGATGCGTCAAAACCCGAAAGCGTTTCTGGGTCCGTCGATCAAGCCATGCCACAAATGGATGGGCTTTGCCGAATGCCGAATGCACCAATGCTCTGTTGGTCCGTAACTTCAACAACCAGCGGGGAAGCCAAAGGTGATCGCGCCGGAGCAGCATCTGAACGGAAACCAGAAAAATGAGGATTCCCATGATGGACGAAAACAGTGGAATGCCGCTGAGGGGTGACACCAATGCAATCGCAGGCATGATTAGCAGCGGCGCAAAGCTGACGTGACCAATTGTCTGTACGATCTCGTCCAACGTGATTGTCGCGTCACCTTCTGCGTTCTCGATCCGTTGAAGGATCGTTGTCAGGTTTGCTGATCGCGTTGTCATTCAAAAAGCCTCAAAAACTGCGGGGCGTGGCAAAGATCAAGTCAGCAAGCGAAAAGATGCAGCTGGGCTTCTTTCCCATCGCAAGATCAACCGTTGCAAAGCCGTAAAGTTCCGGTCCCGTATAAATAGAGTGGGTCATCGTGGAACCAACAACAAGGGCAGGGCGTTTGGTATGCAAAGGGAGAACAGATATGACAATATTTTCGTACGGTCCGATAGCTGAAATTCCAAACGACAATCCCAAAGTGCACGCTTTTGAAGTCAATGGTCACATAGACGATGATGCTTCCGAAGCATTGGCAAAACACATGAACGATGTTTTTGACCGCCACGACCAGGTTAACATGCTGTTGGACTTAACCGGTCTTACAGGCAGCGACTGGGACTCTATGTTGGACGACGATGTGATCGTATCGCGTTTCCGTTCACTCAATCATGTGGAACGGTATGCCGTAATTGGCGCGCCGGACCGGGCTGCCACGATGATCGGCATCATTAACCGCGTAATACCCGTAAAGGCAAAGGCGTTTGAGGCAAGTGAGGCCCAGCACGCTTGGGCTTTTGTTGGCGCACAGCCGACCTCAGCGGCAGCATGACAGAACCAAGCGATCGTTCACGATCCTGACTGCTTGCCCGACACAGCGTGATGCAAGCCAGAAACCCCCGAAAGGAAAGAAAATGACTGACAAGACTGAAAAAACAAATATCGACACCGATGACCGCACCGTAATCGACCTCAAGGGTTCCGAACAACATCACGATCTTAAAGGCAATCCTGGCAAAAAGGGCGATCCGGACCATGCGGCAGGGTCGGGTGAAGCCAGCGAAGCTGTTCAGGAAGCTGTCAAAAAAGCAGACAATGACGGCGCTGTCGCTTCCGCGTTGAAAGACGCAGTGGACAAGTCGTAAATTCGCATAGGCCCTGTCATTATTGACGGGGCCTCTTCATTTTCCGAAGCCTAAAGGGATGGTCAAATGGCAAATTTTGAGGCTGGAGACAAGGTAAAGTGGGCTTGGGGTCGGGGATACGGCACGGGCGAAATTCAGTCCGTTTTCCCAGAGAAAACTACGCGGAAGATCAAAGGATCAGAGGTGACGCGCCATGGTTCGCAGGACGATCCGGCGCTTTATATCAAACAGGAGGATGGCGATGCTGTTCTCAAGCTTTCGTCCGAAGTGGAGCGCGTGTGAGAGAGTCGCGCCTTTGAAAACAGCTGGATGCAGATGCTGCGCCGGCAAAAGATCGAAGCACACAAGTCTGTCTTGAGCAGGCCCAAAAAAGTATTTCAAATCACGGCAGGTTTTTCAGAACATTCCGGTATGGGCGCTGTTCATCTCAAAGTCTTGAAGGGCACAATGAAGACCGCACCCTTTCAATTATCAAGAAACGAGCGTTATCCTGCATCCGGATATATCCCCCGAAAAGAAATTGCCGTCTTTCCAGATTGAATAATCCCCTCCACGCGAGGCTCTCAGAAGCCCTTGCACAAGATTTCCAGCTAGGATCGCAAAATAAAACATGTCCGGCGGGCGGAACCAAACAGGATTTCATGAGTTGTATTTCCAGGTAGCTTAAACAAACTGAGGAATTTACAATGGAATATGCTGGAATTGGCGGAATGATTGTCCTGGCCCTGAACATCTGGGCCATCATCAACATTGTTGGCTCGTCGGCCTCGACAGGGGGCAAGGTGATCTGGACGTTGCTTGTTCTGGTCTTGCCAATCATCGGCTTCGTGATCTGGTTCTTCGCTGGCCCGCGCTCTAGCAAGAGCCTCGCCTGATCAATCACGAACGACTTAATAGAGGGCGCGCTTTTCTACGGCGCGCCTTTTTCTATGGGCAAGGCACGTCGCGAACATCTCCGCGATCGCTAGAACGTGTCTCCTATCAACTTCATTTTCTGCAACACGAACCAGTATTGGGATAGAATGTCGCGCCGGAATGCCCGCTAAATCCCTAAGCAGTCAGAGAGAGGCGCGTGTCAGAAATCACGCATTTCCGGCTCGAAGTCTTCGACAGAAAAACTCACGCGCATCGTGTAACTTCCCTCGTTCTTGTTGATCTCCAATTTGCCGCCCAACTGGACTGCAAAGGCGTTGATAAGCTGGGCCCCAAAGCCTGTACTTTCCACATCGGGCGCGTCGCCGATAGAATTTGCAAGCGTCAGAGTGCAGTTTTTGCCGTCTTGACGCAGTACCGCGCGAATAAACGGCTGTCCCTTGGACGGCATGCCGAAGTATTTCATCACATTGGTCATGCCCTCTGCGACAAGTAGTGACAGCGGTACGGCCTGATCCGGATAGAGCAGGACAAGGTCGATCTCGATGTCCAGATCCACGTCTGCATCAGAGGGCAAGCCCACCTCCAATGATTTTTCGATGATTTCAGTCGCCAACACCCTGACGTCCACCTTGCCGCCGTGTTGGGATTGGTACAGATCACGGTGGATGGTCGCCAAGCTTAACACACGGTCCTGAACGCGCGACAAGACGGATTTGGTCTCTTCCTGTTTTGCTGTTCTGATCTGCATGTTCATGATTGATGAAATCAGCTGCAGGTTATTCTTAACGCGGTGATGCACTTCTTTGATCAGTACATTCTTCTCGCGAACCATATCCTCAAGGTTGGCCTCTTCCCGCAAAATAGCGTCAGTCAGCATATCAAAGTTCGATGTAAGCGCCCTCAGCTCGTTTGGCATCGGTATTTGCTTGTCATCTTTCCGGATGCTGCGGTTTAGCGAAAACCGGTCCATATTGTTGCGCAACCGTGCGATGTGTCGTAGGACAAGGGTGTGGATCGATAAAAAGGCAACGGCCATGCTGGCGATCCACATCAGGATTGGGAAAACGGCTGGCTGGATGTAATCGCCTAACCGGTTCACCAGACCATCTTTAATCTGCCAGACACCGATAACTGTGGCGGGACTGCTTTCGCTCGGGACGATAGTATAGATGCGGTTTTCCCCGCGCTGGTTTTTGCCGACAAATGCAAAGCTGCGGGTTGTTTCCAGATTTTGCAGAACAGAGCTTTGAGGCAATTCCTCAACAGCGGGGCCAAGTTGACTGCGTTCCGTCAGAACACCGCCTTGCGCGTCAAGTGTCAGCATCGCCGCCAGTCCACGGTCTACCAGTCGGTTTTGCGTGTCCAGAACCCCTTTGTGTGGAATGGAAAGCGTGACAAATCCGGCGAAGTCCCCCTCAATCTCAAACGGTTCGAAAATCACAAAAGCGGAGCTGTTTGTTGGTGGCGCTTGGCGGTTGATAACGATGGCTGGCTCTTGAGCGCGCATAATGGCGTCGAAGTCCGGTAGTTCTGAAAAATCCACGACCACCTCGGCCGAGCTGCAACTTACCTGCCCTGTGGTCGGGAGAATGCCGATAAACGTGTAGCCGGTATTGCGTTGAATAAACTGCGGCAACTCACGGACACACTTGTCAGGGTTGTCGATAAAATCCTGAGCCACGCTGGCGAAAAACCGCGCGACACCGGACGCGCGTTTCAGCTTTAGTTCTTCCGACTTGGCCGCGCGTTCCGTCAGAGCGAGCAACACCATTCTGGCGTTCCGTTCGGCCTGATCCTCGACACGGTTTGTCTGGTAGACCGCGACCAATCCGAGCGGCAGCAAGGCAAGTGTCATCAAAAGTATGATCTGCACACGCAGACCATTGAGCCATTTCGGAGTGGTCACGAAGGCAAGCCCGGACTGCCGACTACTGCCATTGTGGCACTGTCTGTCAATTCCAATGCATCGTCTTCGTCCAGATGCAAGAGCTCGGTCAGCTTGGCACGCGCACGGTTTACCCTGCTCTTAACTGTACCGGTGGCCACGCCACACATTTTGCCCGCGTCTTCGTAGGAAAATCCGGATGCGCCAACCAAAATCAACGCTTCGCGTTGCTCGTCAGGCAATTGGTCAAAAGCTTGTTTGAAATCCATCATTTGCATTCGGCCATCATGTGCCGGTTTGACAGACAAAGTGTCGGAAAAGACATTGTCGACATCCGCGACCTCGCGGTTCAGTTTGCGCCGGCTTGAATAGAAGTTGTTGCGCAAAATGGTAAACAGCCACGCGCGCATGTTTGTGCCCACCTGAAACTTGTCCATGTTCGTCCATGCCTTGAGGACCGTATCCTGTACCATGTCATCTGCGGTTGAACGGTTGCGCGTCAGGCTTAAGGCAAACGCCCGGAGGGCAGGCAAATGCGTTACGAGTTCGTCGCGTGGGTCAGCATCGCTCATTTCTTTGCCTTCTGCGCTTCGTCTTGCGCGCGAAGAACCAAAAGCAAATCTGTGATTTGCTCCGGCATTCCGTCGGCCTCTAGGTCGGAAAACACCTGCTTGAGGTTCTGATCTATGTACTCGGCAATCTTTGCCTTTTTGGGGTCTTCGCTGGTTGTCATGCTTTGCCGACGCCTCATGTTTAAAGTATAAGTTTTCCTAACGCAGGGAACCAACGCGCGTTGGATGCGTTTAGTTCCAATAATCTACTAAAAAGGTTCAAAAATATGAACGACTCTTTCGCCGAGGCCAACTTTTCCGATCTTATCGCTGCGGAGCTTCCCTATCTGCGCCGCTATACACGAGCACTGACAGGATCGCAGGCGAGGGGCGACAAATACACGGTCGCCACGCTTGAGACAATCCTGAAGGACAGATCACCGTTCGAGAACGAACACCCTGTCAAAGTTAACCTGTTTAAGTGCTTCCACGCTATCTGGATGACATCCGGGCAGCAGTTTGTCGAGCCGGAGGACGGGTTGCGCAGCCGCGCGCATGGTTTGCTGGCAAACCTGACAGCCAATTCACGCGAGGCTCTCTTGCTGCGCACAATCGAAGAGTTCAGCCTGACCCACATCGCTGTGATTATGGACGTTACCGTCGACGAGGTTCGCGAACTGATTTCAACAGCCAATGTCGAACTTGCGGATAGTTTCAAGGGCCGTGTGATGATTATCGAGGACGAGCCGATCATCGCCGCCGATCTTTCCGCAATAGTGAGTGCTCTGGGACATGAGGTTACCGGTATTGCACGCACTCATGCCGAGGCAGTATCACTGGGAAGCGAGCTTGGCGCTGATCTGATCCTCGCGGACATTCAGTTGGCGGATAACTCGTCCGGAATTGACGCTGTGAACGATTTGCTTGATCTGATGGATGTGCCGGTCATCTTTATCACGGCTTTCCCGGAGCGTCTGTTGACCGGAGAACGCCACGAACCTGCTTTCCTGATTTCCAAGCCGTTCCATGAAGCGCAAGTGCAATCGGCGGTAAGTCAGGCGATGTTCTTTGCGTCTACCGATACATTGAAGAACTAGAGCAAAAACTAAAGCCCGCCCCGATATCGGGGCGGGCTTGTACCGACGCGCCTCACGGGCACGTTTTTATTGGGCTGCCATCGCCTTGAGCATCCAGGCCGCCTGTTCGTGGAACGCAGCCCTTTCGGTTGCAAGATCCTCGGTGACAGGGTCGTTATGCTCACCTGCCAGCTTGATAAGCGCATGCAGGCGCTGGGAAACGTGCGCGTGATCTTCGGCCAAAATAACGCACATTTCGCCCGCGCTTGGGGCTGTCGCATCGTCTTTGATCACGGACCGTTCAATGATTGTTCCCATCGCCATCGGGGCCATCTGTCCGATCGCGCGGATACGCTCGGCGAGTTTGTCGGCGGCAGCGAACATGTTTTCGTACTGTCCTTCGGTCAGCTTGTGAATCGAGAAGAAAAGCGGCCCTTCTACGTTCCAGTGAAACGCATGGCTTTTGAATGTCAGCCGGTATGTATCCGCAAGAACGTCCGTAAGGGCGTTTGCCAGCTCTTCGGCACCTTCTACGCCAGATGCGATGTCTGTGGATGTAGGTACAACGTCGAGTGCATGTGTCATTTTATCTTCCTTTCATGAGAGGGTTGGGAGTTCAGCTTCGTACTGCGCGCAGGATCAAAGTGCCGACGAACAGGACCAAGAATACAACGAATAGGATTTTTGCGATTCCGGCGGATGCCGTTGCAATTCCGCCAAAGCCGAACAGGGCCGCGATCAATGCGACCACGAGAAAAACGAGTGCATAATATAGCATTTTGGCTCTCCTGCCTTGCTGTCTGTTTGCAGTGATTGTGAAATCACTTGATCTGCCAAACAAACGACATGGCGGGTGATTTGGTTCCAAAAATTATGGCCAAAACTGGCAGTAATCCGGCAGGCTGGCATTCAAGTTGTCTCGGTCATGCCTTTTGGAAGGCGGTTGCTGCTAATTTGACAATGCGTCCAATACCATGCCCGAGTTGAAGGGAACCTCGACAAAGCGTGCTGGAAAACCAACATCGCGGGCCGGTCCGACAAACACCACGTGTCCGCCGCGTCCAACACAGTTTTTCAACACCCGTAACATTCCTTGGGTCGCAAGCTTGCTGTTGATAATGATGCAAACCGTTTCTGGTTTTGTTGCGATCCGCGTTTCTGCTTCGGCCCCGTTTTGATGCAATTCTACAGCGCTATCGGGGAAGCTGGATTTCAGTATTCCCGCTAAATCCATACTCACAATTGGGTCTGGCTCGACGACAACGAAAGTCCGCACAACAAAGTCCATACTATGTTTCATCGTTTGCGGATAACGATGTTGGACGCGGCCTGCATTAATCTATGACACAGTGAAACCGCGAAAGTCGGCGGGGGTGATCTTGAACGTTGTATTTTCCAGCAACGGGTTCGCCAACGACCGGATCTGACAATGCAACTGGCAATTTCCCAAGGCTGGGAGCGGGTCAGATATTTTGATCAGTTGAAACCAGTTCCTGCGGGATAGAGGCCATTGCAATGCCTGCCTCAAAAAGCGCGGTATTCCCGCGCGCCGTCATGTCCGTTATGAATGCGAACTGGTTGCGGGGCTCAAACGGATAGGCCTTGAGCTTGTACACCATACAATACGGCGCATTTTCCATAACCACGACCACATCACGATCAAGGTTCAAATAGGGGCTGGTGCGCGCTACAGCTTTCAAAAGCGGCGCAACCTGATCAATGGCCTGATCCCGCATGACGTAAAATGTCGCCACGCACATCAACGTCCCGAAACCGTCGTTGGCATTTGAGACATTCTCGGTCCATATCCGGTCATGAGAGATTGTGACCACATTGTCATCTGGCGTTCGTATCTGCACGGCACGCATGCCGACGGAAACAACCTCACCATAATCGTTCCCGATTTTGATCCAGTCGCCCAGCCGGTACGGTTTCTCGAATAGCGCGACAAAACCGGCGATCACGCTGCTTGCTAAATCCTTGACCGCAAAACCGGCGGCGACGCTCAATGCACCGGCAATGAAGATGAAGTTCTGAAGTGTGATGTTGAAAATCAGGGGTACAATCCAGATGATCAAAATCAGCAGGGCCAAGACCCGCGAGATCGGCACGGCATTCAAGGTCATGTTGCGTAACTGCGCCGGCAACAGATCAGCCAACCAGGGAAGTAGTTTTTGAGTGACTTTGATAAATGCCCAAGCCAGCAGAATGCTGAGCGCTATCTCTGCAATGATCCATCCATTGATACTGTTGAAAAGGTTCGAAACTCTCTCTGCGCGATCATCCATAGGTCAGTCAAAGCTCATCAAGGTTGAAGCCGGCAGCACCAAGTTCGCTGCGAATGTCGGGGTAGCTGCGAATGGCGCATTGGACGCGATCGTCCTGCAAATTGATAAACCCTGTCCGGTTGAGTTCCGTCCAGATGCCATTAGGCACCCGTTGTGGCAGTAAGTCATTCAACGCGTCGATGGAGCGGCTTCCGTGGATCATCAAGGCATGCAAGGCAAACAACAACGCATCTGATCCGTTGGCTGGAAGCGAACAGGCGGCTGGCAGGTCCACCCAGATGCGGCCCGCGTCTGACGCTTTTTCCTTGTCTTTTGTTTCGGCGATGCCGCGAAAGAACATTTCAATCGCAACCCATGGAAGGCCAAGGCTGCGACCGGCAAGGTTTTCCAGATAGGGGTCTGTCAAACCATCATCGTCATCGCGCGCCAGAATGGAGTTGCCACTCTCGACTGAGGAAAAGGTATCACGCTTGCCGTTATGAGACAGCGCACCTTCAAGTATTGCGGCGAGGGCATTTTTATCAAAGGCAGGAAAAGTGTCGGCATTTCCAAACAGCAATAACGCATCGTCGAACTGCTTGAGATATCGCCATGCCCAACTGTTGCAGCCTACAAGAACTTTCCCTTTGAAACCGGCGAGGTCGGAAAAAAGATCAAAAAGCGGGGCTAATTTGTTGTGATCACGCGCAAAGAACGTTTCCAGTTGAGGGATTAAAATGCAAGCAGCATCCCCAAAATCGTGCAGGTTTCCGTCACAATGCAAAACCGGAAGGCCATGATGATCTGCCCAGTCAGTCAGGGTGTCTTCGTTCATGGGCGGATGGACAAAGGCGCGTCGTGCGACTGCGTTTTCGGCCACCTGCGCCCATTCAAGATAGTGATGATCCAGCATATTGTGGAGTCTTGTTGCAAGTAACATACGGACACTGCGGTTCAGAGCGTCATCAGAAATGGACTTGAGTTCTTGGACGTCCACAGCGTTCTCGCCAACGTCAGGCAAAAGGCCAATCTTGACCTTCTCAAAAAGATGCCCAAGCGTCTGGCGCGCCTCGCTGCGCGGCCATTTGAAGGTCCCCAGTTTAATCAACGTGTCCGGAAGATCCTGTGGCTCACATTCTTGGCTGTTGGATGTCATTCTCGGCCATTCATAGTCGTTATTCCCGCAAGTCTTGTTACGCATGGCTCTTGCAACATCAACGGCACCTGCTTTCTCAACAGGTAGCCTGACGGAATGTGCCAAATCAAAGTTGGAGCGCACAGATCGCGACCACAGAACAAGTATTACCTATTCCGAAGGGCGAGGCTATGTCATTTAATGGATCAACCTTGGGGAAGTGACGCATCTATGGCCCACCCAAGCCATATGCTTGGTGAAAAGAGCCGTCCGTTTTCGGGCAGAGATCATTTGGAAACATGTGGCTTTTGTTTGCCTAAGACAACTTAGCGGTCCCCATCAGCTGAGACCATCAAACAGCGTTGGCTTGCGCGTCATTCCGGCTTGGGACGGTATTTACAGCAGCAATTCGCACTTTATGTCTTGTAAGCAACTGGTTTCGGGTGTCCGGTCCTCAAATGAAAATTACCGGTCCGTTCCTTTTCATTCTTTCCACCCTGATGATTGATGCCATCGGCGTCGGAATCGTGTTTCCGATCATGCCTGACCTGATGGATCGTGTCGGTGCCGCAAGCACGGCAGAGGGTGCCTTTTGGGGCGGGATCATGATGTCGGCATATGCTGGCGCGATGTTTCTGTTTGGTCCAATCGTGGGCAGCCTTTCCGATGCCTTTGGGCGCAGGCCGGTGTTGATCGCGGCGCTGGTCACATTGGCGATCGACTATGTCATAATGGCGATGGCGCAGACCTATTGGGTATTGCTGGTGGGACGGGTCATCGCAGGAATGGCAGGTGCGACATATATTACGGCGACGGCCTATATCTCCGATATCGCCAAACCCGAAGAACGGGGTGCTGCTTTTGGTATGATTGGTGCAGCCTTTGGGATCGGTTTTGTATTTGGACCTGCACTTGGTGGTGTTGCATCAGGTTGGCATATCACAGCACCATTCTGGATAGCGGCGGCACTTTCAGCACTTAACGTGGTGTTTGGTATATTTGTGCTGCCGGAGTCCTTGAAGAAGGAAAACCGGCGGCCTTTTGGCAAGCGTGATCTCAACCCGTTCGGGACAATTGCGCGGGCTTTTATGATACCGGGGCTTGCGGTGCCGTTGATCTGTATCTTTGTTTTCGAGTTTGCCAACATGGTCTATCCCACGCTGTGGGCCTTCTGGGGGCGCGAGGTGTTTGGCTGGGACGGGTTCACGATCGGACTGACGCTTTCGGCATATGGTATCCTGATCGCGATTGTTCAGGCGGGGCTGCTCCCACAATTGACCATGCGATTTGGTGATTACAAAACACTGCTGTTGGCGATTGCTGCAGCGGTCATCGGATTGGTCGGGTTTGGATTTTCGACAACTGCTTGGGCAGTGGCACTTGTTCTGCCAATTGCCACACTTGCTGATATGGCCCCGCCACTTTTGACAGCATTTGCCGCCAATCGGGTTGGTGAAAATCAACAGGGCCTGGTGCAAGGTGTGATTGCCTCGCTTTCGTCGGTTGCGGCCGTGGCGGCCCCCCTTGCTTTGACCGGTGTGTTCCGGGGATTTGTAGATGATGACGGGATCTACTTTCCTGGTGCGCCTTTCATTATCGCGGCGTTACTTATCTTCGTGATTATTCCCCTTGTCCTGCGCCTGAACCCCCGAAGATCAGCGAGAAGGCTTTGATGAGGGCGTTTCTTAACCACTCTCCAGTTTAATCGAGGCTTCTGACCGGCGCTTGTAGGCGCGCGCTGCAAACGCTGCATCCTAAAAACAGTGACGCGTCGCCCAACGCAAAAGTTTGCGTTTTGGGATCAAGGCTGCTCTGGCGTCAATTCAAACATCCGCTTCGCAACAGTCAGCGATGGCATGCGCCAGATAACCGGCCCATGCCATCACATTCTGCCAAGCGGCTTTCCCCCGTTTTGCTTCTCCGCCAAAACATCAGCGGAAAAGCGAAATTGATCAGATGGCTGAAAATGGATCGTCTACCACGCCAACAAGCGGCATCAGAAATTCACCATTCGTGGCATCCAGTGCAGACGCGTAATGTGCATCAACAGCGCCGATTGCAGCGGTCAATCCTTCTTGTGTACCGTCAAACCGTGTCATGACGTCTATCGCATTGTCCACGTCTGACATGCCTTTGATAACCGAGAAATACGCCCCGAGATCAGCCTTGGATTCAAGGTATTGCTGGTCAATAGAGGACTGGGGTGTCGGATTGCTCGGGTTTTTGGCCCCATTGATAATGGCGAGAATGAAAATAGGCGGCGTGATATCCGGGTTGTTTTCCAGTTCGCTTACCCAATACGCGAAACCTTCCGGATCGGCGGTGCGCCCCAAGACATTCGCGTAGACCGATGTGACAAATGCCGGGATATCCGTCAGATCGCCATTATTGTCGAGCACTGAATCATAGGTCGCGCGGGTTTCGTTCTGGACAAAGAAGCTCGCCGCCATTTCAGGCAGGGTGTAGCCATTTGAAAACTCTGTGCCCCAGTAGTTCAAACCAACCGCATCCGGCGCACGGTTGAAATAGGCGATATAAAGCTCGATCACGCTGTTCATCGCTGTCTCGGACAATCCCGCAGAGCCCCCAAAGATCGACAGGTTGAACTGATTGCCATCAATGCCCGTGTCAAAACTCAGGTACTCGATATCTGCCAGCGCATCAGTGCCGTTGCGGTCCGTCCGGCGATCCATAATAGTGGTGCTGTTTTCATCAACAACAAGGGTGTAGCTGCTCTGGTTGCCGGAATAGACAGCGGTATCGCTCCCCAAACCACCGGCGATCTGGTCATCGCCGCCGCCACCTTCGATGGTATCGTTCCCGCCCAGCGCATAAATGCGGTTATCAGCAGTGTCGCCCCGCAATACCTCTCCCTCATCGGTGCCGAATTGGACCGGCATGCCATCGTCATCCAGAACGATGGTTGTGGAAGAATTGGTCGCATAAAGAACCGACGCGCCCGAAGCACTGATGGAAACGGTTAGCGCCTCATCGTTTTCAATCTCTGTGTCACCAGTCACAACCACTTCGATCGTTTTTTCCGTCTCGCCATCTGCAAAACGAACGGTTCCATTCATTGGTCCACTCAGATCGCTGGCATTTACCTGCCCACCTATCGCGTAGTTAACGTCCAGAGCCCCTTCGGTTGAGACAAAGCGGTCAACGGTGAACCGGAACGTGCTGGTTCCCCCATCACCCTCAACCTGACTGTTCACTGACGAAATCATAAGAGTTGGTCGCGCGGCAGGTGTGTTGGCCGGATCAATTGACGTTGCAGGTCCAGTCAACCCAGCCGCAGAAGTGACCAAGCTCATGTCGCCGGTCAGCGCGAAATCAAGTATCGCGTTTTGCGCAACAACAGGATCTGTGATCCCGGCGGCTTCGACCGCGGCCTCGGCAGCGGCACGGATGTCAGCCGGCAGGTCTTCAACGGTGACATGTCCACGGGGATAACTGGCGTCCTGATAATCCGCAGTTGTTTCTCCGGCGGCGCGATCAAAAAGGGCTTGGGGTTCAGTAATCCGCCATGCGTCGGCAAAGGTCGAATACAGCGTTGCGAAATCCACGGGCTGGGGCAGAATTGTGCCGTCTGGCAACGCCAGATCGTTCGCGCTGTTACCATCCGCATTGCCCGTCAAACCCCGGACGCTGCCTGCTGGTCGGCTGTCTGACAGGAACGTGGCAACATTCAGATAGCCACTGTCAGACACTGCGACCTGAAGCTGTTCGCCATTGGGCATGATGATGGTGTAGGCACCATTATTTGCATAGATCTGCGCACCCGTGTCTCCAACCGAAAGCGGGCTGTTTGAAGTACCGAGCGGCGTCAGCACGCCATTGATGCTCAGTGCGATATCGCGCGTGGCATCCAGCATGATCCGCGTATTGCCGATTTCTGTTGCAACTGCGGAAATCCAGGAAACCACATCGCTGACCGGGGTCATGCGGACCTGAACGTTCAGCGGGTCACCTGACGTCGATTCAACCAATGTAAACTCGCCCACGGCCTGAAAATCATATCCGAGCCCGTCCAGCGTTGTGATGTGGGGGTCACCGTATAAATTCGCCCTCACACCCAGAGATGGAGGCGGTGCAAAATCATCGTTGATGATCTGCCCAAAGGCCTGACGGGCCGCGAAGTTAATCGTTTCTCCTGTTGATGCGACTGCATTGCTGAGTGTGACCACGATGTTCTCGTTAGGCTCAATCACGGTATCACCCGTGATGCCTATTGTGATTGTTTTCGTCGTTTCGCCTTCTTCAAATTCAATCGTTCCACCACGCGGTAAATCCCCAACAACATCGCCTGAGTTGGCTGGATTTGGAAATCCCCCAGCAGCACTCCAGTCTACGCTGAGAGTGCCATCCAGATCGCCTGTCCGCTCGACAAGAAAGACCATATTGGTGACGCCGCTGTTCCCCTCCACGACATTTCCTGTTGCGCTGATTGATACAGTTGGCGGAACATTGCCGTTGAACACCGACCAGCGCCAAAGGCCATCCTGTCCCGTATTTCCTGGTGTGCTTTCCAGCGCGAGCATTGCGGCTTCGTTACCCGCCTGCGGAAGCTCGAAAAAGGTGCCGTTCCCTGCCGAGTATCCAGCTCTGGACGTGGTGCCACCAATACCACCTGCGCCGCCGCTTGCACTACCGGCAGTCCAGTCTACCCACTCATACCGAAATTCGATATCGAAATCCCCGGCCGTTCGGCCAGATATTGAAGAGGCATCGGTAAGAATAAGCTGAAACGCGTTAACATGGTCGGTCTTGTTGCTGTAATATCCAACGTCATCCCAGGTAACGACTAGTCGGTCATTTGACGTATCCAAAGTGTAATGCACGATGTTCGTGCCTTGCGACGTCCCTCCTGGCGAAACGTTCCCCGATCCGCCGCGCGTATCTACGTCAGCCCAATATGGAAAAATACCCGGTGTTGTGCCGCTTGAGATTGTCTGAGGCGTGTAGGTGCTGACCGGACCACTAAAACTGACACCGCCGTTGTTGTTGATCCAAAGCGAATTGTATGTTGTTCCAAAGAAATTCAGACCGTTCTCAAAAACACTGCCGAGGCTTATCTCGCTTGTTGATGAATCATCGTTGACTGCAAGTACCTCTGTTCCGAACCCTGCGGAACCGCCCAGTGTACTGATTAGTGAAACAGTCATTTATCCCCCTTCGCCTGCAAAGGCTCTTTCACGTTAATGTTATATTCAACTACCAGAATATGATTCTGGGGGCGGGTAATTGATTTTTGTCAATGGATACGCACATTAAGCGGGATAAAGGCCAGCAAAGTTGTGAACGGCTCGGCAGAAAAACATCGCCATTTGACGACCGACAATATCGCGCGGTGCGCAGAAGGCACGCAGAAACCAGTACGCCAAACGATTGTATGCGCACCGATTAAACACAGTTGCGGGAATGCAGGGAGCGAACCCATGGGACGCAGGGTTTTGCAGGTGTTCATCGTTCGATTTTGAATTCCGGTTATGGAAGCTGTCAAAAGCTCTATTCCGTTATAGGGTGTTCAGCGAATGCATTGCTTTTTTCAGAGCAACCTTTGATCGCGTAACGGACTTCGAAAGTAGGGCGGACGATGCTAACAAATCTTGACCTGACTGAACTGACCGAATTTCGACGGGAGCTCCACCTGCATCCGGAATTGTCAGGCGAAGAAGTGCAGACAGCCCGTACAATTGCCGCTGCGTTGAAACCGCTGTCACCGACGCGTCTGATCACCGGCCTTGGAGGTCATGGTGTGGCGGCGGTCTTTGACAGTGGCAAAGACGGTCCAACGGTCCTGTTCCGTGCAGAGCTTGACGCACTGCCAATCGACGAACAAAATGACGCGATTTCGTGGCGCTCAGAGATACCCGGCAAGAGCCATGTTTGTGGTCATGACGGTCATATGACCATGCTGCTTGCTTTGGGTCGCATGATATCGCGCCAACCGGTCGCCCGTGGTCGTGTCGTACTTATGTTCCAACCCTCCGAGGAAGACGGCAGTGGCGCAAGGGCAGTGGTTGCCGATCCAGCCTACCAAGAAATCAAAGCAGATTGGGCTTTCGCCATTCACATCGAGCCGGGCCGGCCGTTTGGATATGTCTCGACCTGTGTCGGGCTTGTGAACTGCGCTTCTCTGGGGCTCAAGATCAAGCTCACTGGAAAGACCGCCCATGCTGCCGACCCGCAGGATGGCATTTCTCCGGCGCTGGCCGTTGCCAAACTGATCCCTGCGCTGCATGCTCTCGGGCAGGGCGGGACTCTTGATGATGATTTCCGACTTGTGACGATCACCCATGCAAATCTCGGGGAGCCTTCGTTTGGCGTGGCTCCCGGTGACGCCGTAATTTACGCCACATTGCGAACGGCTGGTGATGACGGCATGGATGGTCTTGAGGCGACAGCCCGCGACCTTGCCAGTTCAGTGGCAAAGGAATCCGGCCTCGGTGTTGATTTCGAGATATGTGATCATTTTTCAGCCTCGATTAACCATCCTGACGCCTACGCTGTGGCAACGTCAGCTATGGAGGCAATCGGCGTCAGCTATGGCAATGCGGGTGTACCCATGCGTGCGTCCGAAGATTTTGGTGTGTTCGGCTGGGAGGCCAAGGCTGCGATGTTATGCTTGGGACCAGGGCAAGACTATGCTGCGCTTCACAACCCGGATTATGATTTCCCGGATGATTTGATCCCCGTGGGGAGTGCCATTTTCGAACGTATCGCGCGAGATCTATTGGGAAGCGTCTAATTTGGTGGTAAATGCCAGCCGATGTCTGTTTCTTCCATTTCTCACGCTCGGGAATTTGCGCGTATGGCAAAGGAAGGGAATATGTCTATGCCGAAATCCCTGCCAATACCCTGACAACAACGTCCCGCCCTTTCTTTTGGCTTCCGGGTTTTGTTCCCGCGTACGTCCGGCTTCGGCGCAATCAGGGATGCGCAACATGTGACGCTGATCGGGTAGGTGTTGCCTGTCCCCGATCAGCCCTTAGGGTTGCGCGCTTCAGAACAGGAAGTCGACGTCAGTCAAACTTGCAATGCCGGTTGTTTCCAACGTCAGACTACCACCGCCGTCCCAAGTGATCGTGACGTCAGCACCGCCGCCGCTTGTTCCAACTGTGAGTGTCGCATCGCGCCAGTCCTGATCCGAAACACCGCCATCAATGATACCAAACGCCGAAATGTCGATCTTGTCGGCACCGGTGTAGTCAGTGATGACATCAGCCCCTTTATTCGCAGCAAAGATAAAGATGTCACCGTCACCACCTCCGGATATGGTGTCATTGCCGTTGGCTCCTGTAATTGTGTCGATACCGGCACCACCAAAAATCTGGTCATTGCCATCGCCACCATTGATATCGTCGTTTCCGTCGCCGCCAAAGATCTTGTCATTCCCGATCCCGCCGAACACATTGTCATTGCCGATTTGCGTGAACACCAGATCATTTCCGGATTGGCCAAAGACCAGATCGTTACCGCTGCCTGTGTTGATGACGTCATTGTCGCCACCGCCGTTGGCAATATCGTTTTGATCACCGCCATACATCTTGTCAGTGCCAGTGCCGCCATAAAGCCGGTCAAACCCGATTCCACCAAACATCAAATCGTTACCGGAACCACCGAACATCAGGTCCTCGCCGTCACCACCGTTCACAATATCGTTTCCGTCACCACCAGAGAGCACATCGGCACCGGCTTCACCGCGCAGATTGTCGCTGCCCTCGTCACCACGCAGCGTGTCACTGCCAAGGCCGCCAAAGGCTTCGTCGTTTCCGTTGTTTCCATCGAAAATGTTGTTCGAAGCATTGCCGATCAGGATGTCGATCCCGCCGCCGCCCTCGTAGTTTTCAAAGCCGGTCAGATCACCGCTGAATGCACCCGGTGCCGTCGCGTGGAAAATGTAGCCACCTGCGTCCAGATCGACATAGAAATTGATACTGGGGAACAAAGAGAAGTCTGCCGTGTCGGTACCGCTGTCGCCATGGTAGTCGGGAGTTCCGTCTCCGCTACCAAAGATGATGGTGTCATTTCCACCATTGCCAAAGAACTCGGAATTAACGTTGCCGCGGAACGTATCGCCCAGTTGTGTGCCTCTGACAATTTCGATGTTGTTAAGAGTGCGGGTAGCGCCGGAACCTGTCCAGCTGTCGATTTGCAAGTCTACGCTGACCTCTTGGCCCGCTGTCACAACAGCGCTCAAGTCCAGCGTATCTACGCCGACGCCACCATCAATATTGTCGATAATCTGACCATTGCCATGAAAGAAAAAGTCATTCCCGCCCTGACCATCCAAAGTCTGGGTGCCACTTCTGCTGATAATCGTATCATTGCCCTGCGTGGCGATAACCGTCTCGATACCGGTGATGCTGCGTGTGCCGCCCAGACCGGTCCAAGTACCCGCCTGCAGATTCATGTCAACGGCTTCATCCGCAGCACTCAGGTCAAGCGTATCTCCGCCGCCCGCACCGCCAGCGATATTATCGATGAACTGCCCGTCACCGTGAATAAAGAGATCGTCCCCGTCTTGGCCATCCAGCGTTTGAATACCAAACGTACTGGTAAACGTGTCTCCAAGCTGTGTACCAATAATGGTATTCACGTTGCTTATCGAATTGCCGGAATTCTGGTTGTCATAGGTGCCGGCATTCAGATCGATCGTTAACGCAAAATCGGTTCTGTTTGACAGATCAAGGGTGTCATCTCCGACACCTCCCTGAATATCGTCGGCGTATTCGCCATTGCGGACAATGAAAGTATCGTTGCCCGACCCACCATCAACTATGTCTTTGGCAAGGCCCCCTTCGATAGTGTCATTCCCGGCACCGCCGTTAATGACATCGACGCCACTATTGCCGAGGATGCTATCATTGCCGTCCTGACCAAGAATGGTGTCATTCCCGCTGTCACCATTGACTGTAGAACTGCCCGGCGCAGAGGTGATCACATCGCCGTTGATAAAATTCAGCGGAACCCCGGCGTAGTCCAACGCATCAATCGTCGTGCCGCGTGTGTCCCAGATGTTGGAAAAGACGTTGTCGGTATCTTCCCAAGCGAACAGAATTCTACCATCACCCGTTACGCCGACATCCGGCGATACTTCCGACCCAGCGGATCCTTCGATCACGAAGACAGTGTCGGTGCCACTAACTGATCCATTTTCATTTAACCGCCGTGCTTCAACGGTGTTGTCTGTATCGTTATCCCAGACAATCACGAAGCCGCCGTCAGGGAGGGCTACAATTTCAGGCTCGTTATG
The DNA here is from genome assembly GCA_947501805.1 of uncultured Sulfitobacter sp. Lineage (GTDB taxonomy): Bacteria > Pseudomonadota > Alphaproteobacteria > Rhodobacterales > Rhodobacteraceae > Sulfitobacter. Next base: position 113,411 of record CANMXJ010000005.1, read on the forward strand.
GGTGTCGGGACTGCTGTCCGTGTTGAACGGCCCGCCGCCGACGGGATCAGGTAAAAGATTAGAGTCAAAGACGCTATACTTGACGTTGGTACCATCGACCCAGGTAGCCACGATATTTCCGTTGGTCAACGTTGCAACATGCGGGTCGCTGCCTGGTCCGGCGTATGCCGTAACGGCATGTTGAAGCACCCCGGATGTACTGTAAACGCGAAGTTCTATACTGGTTGTTCCGCTATCATCTTCTTCGTAAATGGAGACCAGTTCGCCATTGGAATTGATCGCGGTATCGCCATTGCGGTCGAAGTCGCTCGAATTCTGCGCGGCACTGAATTTTGGCGTTAGAACAACCCCTGTAGAACTCACTCGAACAGCGCTGATGTCGGTGTCCGCGCCCACATCATCCGTGAATGTCACATATGAGGTGTTGTCGTTGTTGTTGACGACAACCTTAGGGTTGGCAAGAAAATCTGCAGCGACGGCGTTCGTTGCGATTTGCGCCCCTGAAGTTCTTGTGCCGGTGGCGTCAAACCGCTCCCAGTAAATCGCTTCTGCGCTCGTGTTGGAAATATCATCATCTACGTAAACCATGATGAAGCCGCCATCGTTGGTCGCCGCAATGTCGAAATCTCGTTCGTCATCTGCGTTTCGGTCGGTGTTGAGCCGCTGGGCCGTCTCGACCAAATTCCCTTCTGCATCAAAGATGACACCGATAATGTCAGTACCGATCGTTGTGCCTATACCTGCTGTGCCGGGCTCCACCCAAGCAACAAGATAGTTGCCGTTGGACAATCCGATGGTCTGCGGATCAGAAATGCCCGGAACATCGGCGGTTCCGGTGTTAACTTGGAATTCAGTGAGCCATTTTACTGGAGTTGCCATGGTTTATTCCTCTACGAAGTCAAAGTTCCTTTCAATTTACTGCGGGAAATTTGGCACACATTCGTGTTTCTGAATTGATATTAGTCAAGGAAGGGTGGTGGTTTTACAAAAAGTACAACTCTAGGTCATGTCGCCTTTGCTTCGGTTGTTCATCCCTAAAACGCCTCGTTTACTGGCGTTTCCGCTCCGAGCCCAAAGGAAACAGATAGAATCAGGAACATGGCGGGATTGCTGGGAATGAACGCAACAGCGGGGAGATCACGGCTCATTGGCTTGTCGTGCTCACCTTGAGCATCCGGTATTTTGGGCTTGCTCATTTCACCGTTTTATCACGCTGCTATTTCATGACTGCCAAGTTCGCCAGCATTTCCTCATCGTTCAGAAGTGAAGTTATTGTTTCGCGCAACGCTTGGAGGGCCAATGTATCGAGATTCATATAGAGGCCAGTGCCGGTCTGTGCCGTTCGAAAACCGTCATCATGACCATCCCAACCATATGGCACGATCAGAGATGGGACATCAGAATGCAAAGCCCCGCAGAAGCTGTTGTTACCGCCGTGGTGGATAGACAAGTCTGCCTGAGCCACGATTGAGGGCCGCGGAAACCAGCTATCCAGATAGACGTTTTTGCGCTGGCGGTTCTTTACGGATTCGAGTGGTCGCGAGATGCGACACGCGCAGTCTGTTTGCAGGTATCCGTTTTTTACGATTTCTCTTGAAAGCCTCAATCTGGCTTACAATTTGCCAGCCCTTTTTGATGCTGAATACAATTCGTCGGTGACGTCGCTAACGCACGATTCCGGCTTCTTTGCTGCTCTTTCGTTGCCGCTTTGTACTTCTGACACAAGGGGTGCTCAAAATTTGACGCCTAGGTTTTGTGCGTCAAATACACTAAGCTTTCAGAAGACCTGTAAGTCCTATATTATTTGGGGAAGGTTTGTGAGCAAGCTTGCTGCTGAAAACGATACTCTAAATATACGTATTGCTGTCGTCGCTTTTGCGGACGTCGCACAATACACGCGACACATGGGCGACGACAACATCGCGGCGGTGAAGCTCTGGACCAACCTGCGTAAAACGGTCCTCCTCCCTAACTTAGCCCTTTTTTCCGGCAGACTGGTCAATGAGGCGGGAGACGCAATTCTCGTAGAGTTTTCAAGCGCATCCGGAGCTGTAAACTGGGCCTTGAAAGTCCAAAAAACCATGCGGGAGAGGCCAGAAACCGAGAACCCGATGCAAATCCGAATTGGAATCAACGTTGATGATGTGATTGATGACGGCGAGACAATACAATCAGACGGCGTTATCGTGGCCTCACGCATCCACCAGCTGGCCGCCCCGGGCGAGATCGTCATCACCCAAGCCACGCAAACGATTGTCAAAGGTCGCGTTTCTGCATCCTTTCAGGATCTGGGTTCGCCATCGTTAAAGAATATTGACCAACCCATTCGAATTTATGCGGTTGAAGAAAGCACGGGGCAAACGCAGCTGGTACGTCCCCATGCGAGTTGGTCCTCAAGGCCCACCTTGGCAGTGCTCCCCTTTCGCGACGTGGGCGGTCTGGAAGAAGATCGTTATTTCGGCGAGGGCATTACCGAGGATATCATAGCTGGCATTTCGCGAAGTCGCGCCTTGTTCGTTGTTGCGCGCAATTCGACGTTGCCGTTTTCGGATGGAAAACAACTGCCAACGGATATTGCTGACAGCTTGGGCGTCAAATATCTTTTGACGGGTTCCATCAGAAGGCAAGCAGATCAGTTGCGTATTCATGCAGAGCTGACTGATGTCGATCACAGCCGAACCATTTGGGCCGAAAGATTTGATGGAATGGCCAAAGATATTTTTAGCTTTCAGGACAAAATCGCTTCCAGCATTGTCGCCACACTTGAACCCAAGGTTCTTAGTGCAGAAGCATCACACCTTGGATCCCGGACGACCGAAAGTCTGGATGCCTATGATTGCGTTTTGCGTGCTTTGCCCGAACTATATAGCATCGAGGTGCCCGGTTATTTCGAAGCACGTTCACTTCTGACACGGGCCGTGACGATGGATCCCGGATATGCACAAGCACACGCCTATCTCGCCTGGTGCCTGAATTTCATCGTTGCGGAAGGGCACTCCGACGATGTGCAGGCGGACAGGCACAAGGCCATCCAACATGCCCGAATTGCCATTCATCTGGATTCAGAAGACGCGTTCAATCTTTCTGTCCAAGGGCATATTCTGGGGCTGATTGAAGGCAAGCCTTATGAAGCTGTGGATATCCTTGAAGATGCTTTGCGTCTCAATATGAACCTGCCGATTGCTTGGGCCCTGAGTGCTACGGGATATGCCTACATCGGCAATGCGGATGAAGCGCGCGAAAGATTGAGAAATGTGTGGCGACTGACGCCGTTTGATTCACTCAATTTCTTTTTCTGGACTGCGGGCGGGCTCGTAGAATTTGTTGCTGCGGATTATGAAGCCGCAATTAAACTGCTGCAGCGTGCACTTCACGCAAAGCCGAACTTCACAGCAGCACAAAGATTATTGGCTGCAGCATTGGCACTTACGGACAGGACTGCAGAGGCGGGTGAGGTTGCCAAAACGTTATTGGGAAAAGATCCGAGTTTCTCAATTTCTGATTTTATGGCATGGTATCCGTTAAAGAGTGCGGCGGCCCGACAGCAATTAGGTCTTGGCCTTCGACTCGCCGGATTACCAGCCGGAGCGGCGGTACAGCCGTCGGACATTCCTGCGTTCGGCACCTGATCCGGCACAGTATTTGATTAGTTTTTTGTTTTTCAATGTAATTAAATCAAGGGGATAAACATGGCACCGGCAAATTCAGGTTTCGGGCGTTCATCATCAGCCGGATTGGGAGCAAGTCAGGGCCTTGGCCTTGGATTAGGTGCCTCACGTGGTCTGGGACTTGGTTTGGGGCTGGGCAGCGGCCTTGGCCTTGGTGCTGGATTGGGTTTGGGAAGCGGTCTTGGACTTGGCAGTGGTCTGGGATTAGGCAACGGCTTAGGCTTGGGACTGGGAAATGGTTTGGGTGCCGGACTAGGGCTTGGTTCAGGCCTGGGGTTGGGGGATACCCCGTATCCTGCCGGTGCAATCCCCGAAGGGGCGGACGGTGGTATCGGCTTGATCCGCAGCTATTACGCGACACCGATTGAGCTGGCACTGTTGCCTTGGGCACTCGATTTTACTCCGGATAATTCAGGCGTCTCGCCTTTTCCGCTGGAGTTTATCATCAACCCTTACCAGCCCGACAAAGACCCGCTTGAATGGACAACGCAAGACTGGGATCCCGCACTTCGATTTTGGACTCTGCGTTTTGATCCACATATGATCGAATGGCTTCGCGCGGCAGACCGGTCCGAGCCAGCCACACTGGCCGCTTTGGAGTTTGCCAGCCAATATGAAAAGTGGCTTCCGGCAGGTGGTATGGCTCCAGGCGGTATTGACCCTGAAGCACTCGGGTGGCTGGAACCCGAAGATCTGCAATGGGAGCCGGGCAATACCCCTGCAAGCAAAGCAGCCGCATTTTCCTTTATCAAAGGAGAGCTTGAGCAACTTCTCATCTACATGCAGGATGACCGGCAGAATTACATGGTCGAATGTGACGTGCAGGCTGACGGTTTGCCTGCGTATCTCATCCACTTTCTTGGTATCAATGCCTTTGATCATCCCAACACACTCAAGTTGATCGATGTTGGGCTGGCATTGGGCAATGTCGCCTACATGGCGTACAAGGCCCACTACAAACGTGTACGCCCCTCAATCCTGCGCCCGGGTTTGACAGTGCCCTTTGGTCCCCCGGCTCATCCGGCATTTCCAAGCGGCCATTCCTTCTTGTCACATCTGATATCATTGCTGTTGCTGGAGATACCGGGTATTTACACGCGGTTTGGCGTGTTACCTGAGGCAACTGATGCAAATGGAGTGATCATCGAAGTGTCACCACAGCATGGGGAATTGTTGAGAAAACCGGTGTGGAAAGACCTGAAGGGGACCGATCGGATTGCCTCGCCGTTGCTTTCGGTGGCCCACCGCATTGCGATCAATCGCGAACGAATTGGAGTTCACTATCCGTCAGATTCGACCGGAAGCCGCCATCTGGCTGCGGGCATCTGGTGTTCGTTGATGAACCGACCATTCGGGCAGACGCCAACTCTGCCCCAAGGACGCACAAATCCTATTCACTGCCCCACGCTTTTGACTGTTCTGGAACAAGCGAAAGTTGAGTGGCCAACACCTGGTTGGGGCTGACAGGCCTTATATCCGCATAAGCCCCAGATTGTTATCACAAGCCACAAGGTCACACAGCGCGCGGGCGGTTTGGGGCAAATCATCGACCGTTGAAGCTGCGGTTGCCAGCTTTGTGCCGAGGTCCGTATTCGCACGGTCATCCGGACAGCTGAGCTCAAAGAGTATCACAATAGACGTGGCCCCCAGCGCCTGCGCCTGAGCAATCTCAACCTCTGCACCATCTTGGGTTAGGCTGATACCAGATTGGTGCCCCGGAATATCGGGATGCTGTATGCCGGCAAGGACAAACCAAGTGATAGAAGCGGTCAAACCCCAGTTCTCGGTGGGATCGTCGATCATGAAGCCAAGCCACCTTCTGACGGTACACTTCTTCGCAATCTGCGAACCGCGGTTCCCCACAGTCAATGTGTCACCTGCCATCCACAGCGCGCCGGGGGCCCAATCCAGCGAAACGGGGCAAAAACTTCCTTTTCCATAAACAAAGCGGTTGCCATTGATCACTTCCTCTGCAGGGCGACGGTCCGTGATGTAGACGTCAACCGGCGGCGGCTTTCCCATGTCGTTGCAGTTTGTTGTGACAACTTCGGGGAACATACCTTGCGTCTCGAAAGCCCAGCGAACCACCTTGTGTGTCATCCCGCCTTTCCACCCGTCAGGCTGCGGCGCGGGCGCGGCAAACGTCGGCTGTGGTACCATTTCCAATTCCCCGCCAAGCAACAAGCCCGCCTCTTCCATGCCAAGTTCCAGCATTTCTGCTTTTGACGGGGATTGTGCGAAACCGGCAATCGCGCGGATCAGCAGAAACAAAGTCAGGAAGGATGCCCTTTCTCGCATGTAGATATCAGGCCGGCCATCTTTGGTGGTGTCGCCCCCCAGAGCGCGGTAAAGTCGGAACAGGCTGGATGATAAGATCTGTTCGGTAAGGTATCCCTTTGTGACATCGAACACACCCGGTGGGTTGGCCACAATTGCTCGATTCAGCGCGCCATACCATGCCCATCCTAGGCTCGGGGATCTGTCGTGACGCCGCGTGGAAAAGACAAACGGATAGGTAACACCGCGAAAGCTCTCCGCGAGACCACCATTTTGATCCGCCAGTCGGGAGGCAGGGTCACACGCGATTGCGGCAAGCGCGTCTCCGGCGCTGTGAGCAAAGTCGAATTCCAGCTTCCCGATACGCGCCGCCAAAAGGTAATGGCCGAATTCGTGCAACATCCACCGTTTGTCCATTGCGATCCCAAGCGGTTGCGCAAACGTGAGCTTGTGCTGCGGCGTTTTCGGGTGGCTCCAGCGTGACAGGTTGGCAAGTGCCAGATTCATCCGAATGGGAGGGCGCGATCCGCCGTCCGGCTTGCAGTCAAAAGCTACCTGCGCATTGACGGTTTTGCCATCGCTGCCCGGACCCGGAGTTATTCCGTAGCGGTAATAGATCTGTATGTCTGTTTCGGCGCGCACCACGAACGTCTTAGGGTCAAGACCGAAGGCTGCTAGCATTTCAAAGAAATCCGAACTGTTGATATAGGCGCTGATGGCAGAAAACTCATTGCGGCGCGGCGGCAGGTCGGCATTTGTGGGTAGATGGGCAATTTTTGTTACGCCCCCATTCTGCGCCTGCGCAAAATCTTCTGGAACGTATTCAGGGCACAAACATATGTTAAAACCGGGGTTCAGCAGGGCTTTGTCCGCCCCGTTTCCCAGATTGACCAGTTCACCGAACCTTTCGAGAATATCGTCGGATCTGGACGGGCGACGCATCGACCAGTCATAATCCGCATTGGGGTGCTGTGGGTCTGCTGGTTTTGGTGATGCAGGCGGTACTTGCGGAAACACAATCACATCACCCTGCGCCATGTTCGTGACCAGTGGACGAGTTTCCGTCTGCAATAGTTTGACGTTTCCGGCAGCGAAATCCAGTCTGAGCTTGCTGACAACTTGGTAACTCAGCGGGTTTGGGAAACGGTATTTTGAGCCTCGCGCCTTTGAGATCATTTCGATAATGGCGGGTTGTGTCGCTTCGGATACGGTCGTTTCGACAGGAACCAATACATCCTCGAACTTGATTGAGTTTGGTACAACTGACGCCGCTGCGCCAATCTCTGCACGAAGGACACTATCAGGGTTGCTGATTTCCCTGATCAACACTGTCAGCCCCCTTTTGCGGGCTGTCTCGTCAACATGAAACGGTGCCTGCGCCAGAGCGGACCAGCTTTTTTTACCAACAGGCGGGTACTCTACTACTGCTGATCTGATGGTCACCGTAAAGATGTCGTTGTCCTTTTCGAGCAACATCGGCACCCGAAGACCAAAGAGACTGCCGCTAAGGTCCAGAAGGTTATTCAAAACCTCGGTCGCGACCATGATGATAGTTGCAGGAAGACCATGCTGAAATTTCCGTGACAGGTTCCAGGAGGCAACATGCGGCGGGGCGGTGGGAATGCCGCTGGGGACCGCTGGCCAGACCTTTAGCCAGTTGATCTCGTCGTCGGCATTGCCTTGGAAATTGAAATCCGCGTTCCACTGGTTCGGCAGGTCGAGTGATCTTGGTCCATCGTCGTCGGGATGTTTCTTGAGGTATTCATGAAGCTGACCAAGGTAATGTGACGCTATTTGCCCCAACGTATCGTCGAAAACTTCGTCGTCAGTGAAAGTAGCTTGATAAGGAACCGTTGCATGAGCTGCCAGTAGCGAAGGACGATTTGAGCCGGGATATTCGTTTTCAATTCGAAGCCAGTGATCAGGCCAATGAAGCTGGCTATAGGGAAAAGGCGGCCAATTTGAAGTATTTACGGTCAAAATATCGCTCCCGAATAAGAAAAAACCTCACAAAAACACATTGCTGCAACTACGACTGACCCTACTACCTTTCCCATTTTCTACAAAGAAGGTTCTTGATTGAGCCGTTCCGGATCGTTGCTTGGGATCGGATGTGAATTGCGCGAACCTTCGCAGATGTTGCGCCAGCAAAGATGCAATGTGCCCGTGATACGCATGAAGCTACTCAGCACGTGCGGAAGAGTACTTTCAAATTTGACTGGCAAATGGCTTGAAGGGACACTGAGCGCCGTTGGAAAGTGCCATTCGTTCACCGTCTACTTATGTATCAATGCCTCTGAGCTAATGTTGGATTTGCCACTTAGCGCAAGGAAAACAGGCCAGTCTTTTTGGTGGCAAATACGGCTGCTCCTGCGCCCAGCACGTTAGCAAGCGCCGCCGCCAAAACGATGCCTGTGTAGCCAAACATAACGACGCCAATCCATGCCAGTGGCAAGTACATCACAAAAATTCTGCTGAGGCTTAACGACATAGACCAAAGTGCTTTGTCGCGGGCGTTCATGGCCGCGTTGGCAATGACCACAATGCCGTACCCGAACATCGTCATTCCAACAATGCGTAAGTATTGCGCTGCGTACTTCAGGTCGCCTTCACCAGCGGCAAGCAATCCTGAAATGGGTGTTGCGAGAATGAGTAACAGTATCGCGATGCCGATGCCGTAAAACGCGGAAAAGCCAAACGCAACCTTGGTCGCGGATTGTGCACGGTTTTGCATTTCTGCGCCCCAATTTTGGCCGACGACAGGTCCGATGCCTGAAGACAATGCCATCAGCGGCACCAGCAAGATGGATTGGACACGTCCGGCAACGCCAAACCCAGCTACGGCGTCGTCCCCGACGGTTGCAACAGCAGCGGTTACTAACGCCATGCCAGCAGGATTGACCGAATTGGACAGCGCTGCGGGAATGCCAACGCCCATTATCTTGCGGCAATTCTTCCAGAAACCGGCAAATATCCTCTCGCCAACACCGAGAAAGCCGCGCTGCCAGGCGATAAAAAGGGCCACTGACATCGCGACGATACGTCCAATCAGTGTCGACATTGCAGCACCTGCTGTGCCCATTTCGGGGAAGGGGCCCCAACCAAAAATCAGGACTGGGTTCAGCGCGATGCCGAAGAAAGCGGCGAGGATCATTATGGCAGCAGAGGTCGCCCCATCTCCAAGGGCGCGAAACACGGAATTGATGATCATCATGGTGACAAGAAACGGAAACGATATGGCCCAGAGCGGCATGTATTGCGCAATTTCATCGGCCACATCGCCCCCAGCCCCCAGAACCGCAAACAGGGATGGGTAGGCGAGCCAGGTGAGCAGTCCCATCAATAGTGAAAGCAGAACACCCAGCCCGATGGCGTGTATGCCTGCCTGTTGTACTTTTCGTTCTTCGACATCTGCACCAATGCTTTGCGACAGGCTGGCGTTTGCCCCTGCGCTCAGCCCGATTGACAAGGATGTGAATGCCGTGATCACCGGATAGATGAAACCAACCGCCGCAAGGGCTGCGCCGCTCACCTGACCCAAGAAATAGGCGTCCGCAAATCCAACGGCGATAACGGAAAAAATACCAAGGCTCATCGGGGCGGACATGGCTGCAAGGGCGCGCCACACCGGACCTTTTGTCAGGTCTCTTTGCTTTTCATTGGACATGGATTTCTTTCAGCTATTTTTCAAGAAAGGCGGCGTGTCTGGATCTAGGTCGCTGTGAGAAAACCCATCAGACTCTGTTCCCCAACCCGTAGACCACTCAGCGGGAGCGGTTTTGTTTCGGGCATGGGCCGCCCCGCGAGGTCGATTACATCCGGGTGAATATAGCTGTTTCGTGCGACTGTCGGCGTATTGTGCAACTGCTGTGCCGCTGCGCCGGTCATATCCTTGATCGTTGCGCGGCCCGCTTGTGCGATTTCAAACGCTGCAAGTGTTCCAGCCCAGGTGCGGAAGGTTTTTGCCGTGACTGACTCGCCGCCCGACGCCTCGGCCAAATAGTCGTTCAGTTGCTGTGATGATAGCGTTTGCACGTCTCCTGCGTCGTCTGTCCACGTCATCAACGTTGCGCCTGGCAGATCGTTGATCTTGTGTAACAGCTTTTGCAACTTGCGATCCGTAATAACCTTTTTCACCTTTTTGCCACCCTTCGCGGTGAAGCGCAGCAGCATGTTGTCCTCGTTTAATGTCAGATGCCGCCGACGCAGTGTAAGCGTGCCGTAACTTCCATTCTGCCGCGAGTATTCGGGGTGACCCACGCGTAATGATGTTCGATCAATTACCATGACCGCTGCGGCAAGGGCGAATTGCGCGTCACCTGGATCAGATTTAAGATCTTTGTCCAATCTGCGTCTGATTGAAGGCAGGCATTCGCCAAAAGCGACCAATTGACTGAACTTGGTCGCGGCTTGGGCTTGTGACCAATCGGGGTGATACCGGTATTGTTTGCGCGCACGTGCATCGCGTCCTGTTGCCTGGATGTGCCCATTGGCCTTGGTGCAAATCCAGACGTCCTCATAGGCGGGCGGCACGGCAAGCGATTTGATGCGTTTCTTTTCAGGGCCACGCGCAATAGTTGTCCCGTCCGGCGCGATGTAGGTAAAGCCCCTGCCACATCTGCGTCGCACAATGCCGGGTTCTGCATCAGTAACGTATTCAAGTTGTGGCATTGCGCATTTCCAATCACTGACAACCATCGCGAAACTGCACCTTGAACTGTTCAATTGGCCCAAGCGCGCGTCGGGGCGGCGAATTTGACTTTACCGCTTGCGTACAGTTGAGGCCGATTTCCAATAAATGTACCGCCTTTATGAGTATTTGCGATGAACAGGTTTCCGTCACAAACGCGATGCAATGGCGAATGGTTCCATCGGACCTAGTGATTGGTGATAATGGACAACGCGTCGAGTTCTTTTTCTATGATATCCTTGTCGTTTTCGCGTGCTACTTCGCGCAACGTTTCGAGGAGCTGGATCGCATGTGACCGTGTGAGGTCGTCGGGCTGGATATACTGTCGGCAAAGCGGGAAGGCGTGGCGAAACAGGGCGTCGAAATCCAAAGGGCTGGTTTCAAGTCGCGGCCTATCCGTGGCGGCCAAACCGCCATTATAAACAGACGCAATCGTTAAAGCACCAGCCAAACGGTTCAAGCAATCCATCGCCGTGTAGGGATCATTTATTCCTGAAGACAAAGCTCTCGTGATCATTTCGACAAGCTGTTGCGAAATGAAGGTGGGATTTTGATACTCGGTGCGTTCCGGACCTACCGAATAGCATAAATTCAGCTGCGCAATTTCGTCTTTTGATAAGTCTTGGTCGGCCCAGATCGCAAAAATCGGAGATGCGACGGTGACATATTCACCCATTCCCGGGACAATCCGGACAAACCAAGCCTTATCGGCGGCAAGCGTTTCAAGGTCGTCGTAGTCGCAGGTTTGAAGATAGCCCGATATCGGTGTAATCAGTTGGTAGGTGGGCGCGCCATCCGGCCATTTTTGGGTAACATGCGCATTGTCCTCCTGGTCGATCAGTCCACGGATTTCCGCGTCGAGCTGCTTGCTTAATTTCGAAGAAATTCGGCTTACGTTAATGGTTTCCGGTATGTGATGGATAAAATAGACGATCACAAAGATGCAGATCAGGGACAGCAATATCGCAATGATGATCGAAAGATGCGGAACAAACGCCGTGCTGCCGGTTGCGTCGTTTTCATGCACGGATCGCAGGATCGCGACGGTGAATACAAACGTTGAGATCAGGAACCCGAGACTCCACTGATTGCCATGGTCGCGCATGAAATTGTCGATGAGGCGAGGCCCGAAGTTGCCGGATGCGAAGGAAACGGCCACCAGCGTCATTGAGAACATTACGCCGGTTACGCCAATTATAGATTGCGCCATGACAGAGAGAAGCGCACGCGCTGCCTCTGGCTGAATGTCGATCAAATGTGTGACTGACGCGAAAGACAATAGATCAAACCGATGGTCGATCCACTCTGTCATGCTTGCCAGTATCATACTGGTGATGATCAAAAGACTTGGAACAAACCAGTAGCTGGCTTTGACGTCGCGGAGGATTTTGAACACGCGCGCACGTTTCTTCAATGAACTCATTCCCAATTCCTAAAAATGATGCTCGGGCAAACGCGCAGCCGTGTCGAATGGTTCCTTACTTGCCGGAACAAGCGCGCCCGCGCGTGCCAATTCCTAGGCGCTCAGGTCCGCCTGCGACTTGGCCTTTGCCGCGGAATGCGACACAAGCCATATTTGGATGTTGAGAACGGCTGTTAACTCCGTTTGTTGAGCCGATTTGCGCCTATCCTACCGGCCATTTTCTGCCAGAGAAAACCGATAAAATCAGGAAAACTTATCCGCCTTATGCCGCCGGTCAGAGCTGCTCCTCGACATCTGCGGAACTCAACCTGCGGTAACTTCACGATAATTTCCTTGGGCTGAAATCGTCTTTACGCCGGCATCGGCTTTCCGCTTTGTCAACCATTTACAGGGACCAGTTCGGAACCCGCGATTATTGGACTGCCAACAAAATCACGACACGTTTCTAACTCATTTTTCCCTTATGCTACGGCCAACAAGCAGGAGATGGAAAAAATGATCACAAGAACTGCAGCAATTGACGCGTTGATGAATGACCTTTCAATCTCGTCTTCCTCTGGCCAGGTCTATACAGTTCCGACACCCCTTAATGGCGACAGCGACACCTCGTCGGCTTATGTATTCGACTTCCAGTATGGAGGTACCTCGCAGCCAGTTGGTATGACCCGACCGTCTTGGCAATATAACGGTTGGACCAATTTTACAGCCGCCGAAAAAGTGCGTTTCGAAGAGATGCTCACTTACGTGGAAACAATTTCGAACATTGATTTTCAGCTTGTGTCAGGCGTTGCTGATCCCACGATGCATGTTGGAAAAGTCAGTCTGCCGGGCAATACTGCAGGTGTAGGCGGTTACGGTTATGGCGTCTCGATCTCCGGCAACGGCACAGTCACGTTGACGAACTATGATAACTTTGTTGTCTACGACAATGCTATTTCGCTCGCCTCTGGCCAAGATAGCTTGATTTTGCACGAAATCATGCATGCTCTTTCCGGAAAACACCCCTTTAGCGGATCGCCAAATCTGCCAGCTGCCTTTGACAGCAATAAATATACCGTCTTGTCCTACATCCCCAATCCCGACAACGGACAAGACAGCGATGGACTTCAGATGTTCGACGTTCTTGCAATTCAGGACCGGTGGGGCGCAAATTTGAATACTGCAACGGGGAATGACACTTATACTGGCAAGCGGAACACAACAATAGACACAATTTGGGACGCCGGAGGGGTTGATACGTTTGACGCCTCTGCCAAGACCAGTGATGTCATTTTGAGCCTTGTTGAAGCGACATTTTCAACCTTTGACAGTGTGGATGATGTCGCGATTGCCTATGATGTTGTCATCGAAAATGCGATTGGCGGCTCTGGCAATGACATGATTACGGGCAACGGCGTGGCAAACAACCTTCAAGGTGGCGCAGGCAATGATGTGCTTAACGGGGGCGATGGCAATGACGTTCTCAACGCTGGAGAGGATGAAGATTTGCTGTTTGGTGGCTCTGGAAACGATTTGATGTTTGGAGGATCGGGCTTTGACAAGATCTATGGCGGCTCTGGCGTAGATCGCATCTTTGGCGGCGATGACAACGACATCGCCAATGGTGGCAGCGACAACGACATCATCAACACGGGCAGCGGAAATGACATCGTTTTTGGCCAGAATGGCAACGACCTGGTGTTTCTTCAGGGGGGCAATGACAAGGCATTTGCAGGTGATGGCAACGACAAGGTCTTTGGTGGGCTTGGTAACGACACCATCAATCTGGGTGCCGGGAATGACGCGGTGTTCGGCGGCGCTGGCGGGGACGTGATCACCGGGGCAGGCGGCAACGATACCCTGTCGGGTGGGGGGGGCGGAGATACCTTCATCTTTGCTGCCAATCAGGGCAACGACAGGATCACCGATCTGACGGACAGCGATATCATCGACATCGCGGCTTTTGGCGTTACGGACGGTGGCACGTCCAATCTGGATTGGCGCGATGCGACCACATCGGTGGTGATCACCGGCGGCGGAAGCGATGTGACAATCGCTTGGCAAGGTGGCGGTACTTTGGTGCTGGAGACCGTTGGAATTGCCAGTCTGACAGACAGCGATTTCGCGTTCTAGATACTGGGGTTTCCGAATGCCAACGCGCAATCATGCGCCGACGCGTTTTTGCAACGCCAGCTTGGCAAAACGCAGCAGATCAAAATACGGATTTCTGGACTGCTGCGCAGGCTCGTTTTTGGTGGAGGTGCACGCGTGAAACAGATTGGGTCAAATATTGCATGGGTTGTGGATCGCAGCCTCAAGCGACTTAAATCACTGGAGCGTGTCAAGGGATTTGGACAGGTGCCATGCGATGTTTCCATTGGCGGTTCGGTCCTTTCGCTTTGCTGGAATGAAAACCGCTGACGCGCAGTGGGTGCGATACCGATACCTGATTTCTCGCTTAGCCACCGGTTGCAATAAGGCGTGCCATGTCAAGCTACCAAAGCACCACCGTCGGGAAAACCAGCTTTTTCATGGCAAGTCTATCCCGGGAGTAACCTTCTTTCAGAAACTACCCTGAGTTTGGCAGCAGCACGTTTTTGAAAACAGGAAAACTCATCGATAGACGAAAATACAGCCACAATTATCTCCTGTTGCAAATCCTTTGCGCCAACATGACAAAGCCGCGGTTGGCACATGCCACTCCCCCTTCTTCCATTAGGTATTCCCATCCCGTGCCAACAATGATTTCTATACTAAAACCAATCTTGGAAACGAGGGGGTTCCCGTGAATGGGGCTGCTCTGGCGGATTTAGTCTAATGGTCAGGAAAGCACCGTCGGGGGTGATGAGGTTTCCAGATATTTCCATAACCCATTGTGTTTGCAAATATATGGCAACGCGTCACTGGGTGATGCCGTCGTGTTGCACATAGCCGAATGTCGGTTAATGTTTCATGGTGTAGATCAAGCGGCGTCTTACCCGATGCGACGAAAGCTAAGAATCTGGTAATAGGCATTAGGTGCATCGCCAGAAACCACGGCGCAATTCCGACATTGGGCATCCCGTCGGGATGCTGCACTCGCAGCCCGCATTCCCGACATTCGCAGCAGAAGCGAAGCTCATCTGTACTTGGCGGTCCGCTGTGCAGGATAAAGCGCGCTTTCACTGCTGCTGCGCCAACAACCGTTTCCACCGACCTGCTTTTGTTGGACGCTACTTCTTTTCGATTGCCGCCAACACGGCATTTGCCATTGCAATGTCCTGTGCCGCAATTCCGGTCAAATCGGCAATCGTGATCTGAGCACGGTTTGTGCGGCCGGGTTCGGCTCCGCAGAGGATCGAACCCATTTCTCGAAGATCATCGGGTTTAACCAGATTGTTTTTGACGGCGTGAGACACCTCTCCGTGGTCCAGGCACTGTTTGGTCAATTCGACAACCAATAAGTCAGCACGTGCGACCACGGCGATATCCAGTTCTTGCTTGCCCGGAGCGTCGGCACCAACGGCTGTGATGTGGGTTCCGGGCCGAATCCAATCGGAGAATAATATGGGCGACGTTGATCCGGTTGCTGTTATGATAATATCGACAGCGCGCGTGGCTGCCTCAAGGTCTGACATCGGTCGCACAACAACGGTTGGTGCCATGTCAGCGACAAGTGCTGCTATCTTGGCGGCGTCCCGCCCCCAGACCTGAAACGACAAATGGGGCATGAGTGCCAAATGGGCCTCAATCTGGCGGCGCGCTTGGGTTCCCGTTCCTATAACCAAGGCGGTTTCACTGTCTGGCCGTGCCAGGGCTCGGCTCGCAATGGCCCCCCCAACCCGGTCCGGATATCGGTGAGCACCATTTCATCATAAAGCATTGCTAGAACCGCTCCGGTCATGGCCGACAGCACTAACACCAAGCCGTTGCCAGTCGGCAATTCCGTTTTGTTGTTTTGTGGGAAGCCGGTGGCAATCTTGATTACGAAATTGGTATCGCCTTTCATGTGGCCATATTTAATGTGGCAGTCTGCATCATTCGGAAATGTGATGTGACCGACAGGAGGTAGATTGACTTGCCCCTCGCTTGCTGCGCGATACGCCTTTTCTATTGCTTCCGCCGCTGTAGGCAGATCGATAAGCGCTTCGATTTCAGGGCGCGTTAGGGTAATCATCAAACAACTCCAGAACAGGTGATTGAACCCTATGCCAACACTCCCAGATTTCCGACTGGAAACGCATTTCTCAAAATGGGAATTCAAAGCGCGCTACCACATGACAGCTTCGGACGCAGAAGCCATGTCGATGCGTGATTTGCTGGTGATGGCCACGCGCGAGGAACGTGAAGCGTTTGAGGGAATGTGGCTGGGCTATACCGAGACTTTCGGCGCGCCTGACCTGCGTGAAGCGATTGCTGGATCCTATGCCAGACAATCTGCATCAGACATTCTGTGTTTCGCCGGCGCAAGCGAGGGCATTTTTGCGGCCAATCAGGTGATCCTTGATAAAGATAGCCACGCCATTGTGGTCACGCCGAACTATCAGTCCCACGAGACATTGCCTGTGGCGATTTGCGAGGCAACGGGTGTGCCGCTTGATCCCGATGACAACTGGTCGCTCGATATTGACCGCGTCGCCGCTGCGATCCGTCCCAATACAAGGTTGGTGACGATCAACTTTCCGCACAATCCCACAGGTGCAATTTTGCCTTTGGACCGGTATCAGGCGTTGGTTGATCTGTGCCGCAAGCATGGCATCTTCATCCTGCATGACGAGATTTTCAACGGTCTTGGTGAAACAGGCGCGCGGCATTTGCCCTTTATCGCGGACATCTATGAACGGGGTTTGTCCTTGAATGTGATGTCCAAATCTTTTGGTTTGCCGGGTCTGCGGATTGGGTGGATTGCCTGTCCGGACGCCGAGATCATTTCAAGGATGGAGCGGCTAAAGCACTATCTTTCCATCTGCAATTCTGGCCCATCGGAGCGTTTGACAATGATCGCCTTGCGCAACAAGGACTGTATTCTGGCCCGCAACTGCGCTATCGTTGATCAAAACCTTCCTAAGTGGGACGCGTTTTTTGCCCGCCACGCTGATCTGTTCGAGTGGCAAAGGCCGGATGGTTCCTGCATGGCATTCCCTCGTTACAAGGGGCGTGATGGTGTCGATGCTTTTTGCAAATCGCTGGTGGAGGAAAGCGGTGTCTTGTTCCTGCCCAGCACGATTTATTCGTCAGATTTGGGGCCAACACCAACGGACCGGTTGCGCCTCGGGTTCGGGCGTCGCAATCTGGACAAGGGGTTGGCGGCACTTGATGCGCATCTTTCGCGGAACAGGGTATGATCAGGATGAATGATCTCCTGCTATGACGCGCCGACAAAAAAACCATATTGCTCCGCCAGAACATGACGGGCATCGACGTCCAATTCTTTTGCCGCGTTGAACGCCCAATGTGGGTTGCGCATCATCTCGCGGCCCAGCAAAATGATGTCGGCTTTGGATGACTTGATCAATCCATCCGCTTGCGCTGCATCCGTGATACCACCCACGGCCATGACCGGAAGACCAGTCTTTTTGCGGATCACACCAGCCATGCCCGGCTGCTCAGCGGTGCGGTTGCCAATCGCGCCGCGCGCTTCTGGAACCGCGCCGCCGCCGGAACAATCCAAGATATCAACGCCAAGGTCCTTCAGCCAAAGGCCCACTTGCGCCGTGTCCTCCAGCGTGTGTCCCTTGGCGGCGAAATCATCAACCGACAAACGGACCGAGAGAACCTTTTCAGACGGCCACACCGCGCGAACCTTTTCAACTGTTTCCAACAGGAACCGCGCACGTGCACGCAGATCACCACCGTATTCATCGTCTCGGGTATTCACCAAAGGTGTGAGGAAAGAATGCAGCAAATATCCGTGCGCGCAGTGCACTTCCAACAGATCATACCCGACTTCTAACGCCAACTTAGCGGAGTGGACAAACTGACCTTGGATTTCAAGAATTTCGGGCACAGACAGCGCGCGCGGTGCTTTCCAAAGCCGTGTGCCATCGGGGTCAAACGCGTCAGATGTCGGACCAACAGTTTCCCATCCATCTGGGTCAACCGCATCAAGATGGCTGCCCCCGTTCAAAGCAGTTGCTGCACTTCCCTTGCGGCCGGAATGTGAGATCTGGGTGCCTGTCACCGCCCCAAACTGCAGTTGGAATGCGACGATAGGTTTTAACGCGGCGACCTGTGTATCATTCCAAAGGCCAGCGCATACTGTTGATATGCGTCCCGTCGCAGACACGGCCGTACACTCAGCCATGATGAACCCGACGCCACCCACAGCCCTCGCACCGAGATGCACCATGTGCCAGTCGCTCGCGACGCCATCAGTCGAGCTGTACTGGCACATCGGCGACATCCCGATACGGTTCTTGAAGGTGACATCGTTGATCTTGAGAGGTGAAAAAAGCGAGGGGGTCATGTTAAATTCCTTATAGGTTTTCTGGCGTCAATCGGAGCGGGTAATGCCGCCGTCCACGCGAATGTTCTGCCCTGTGATGTAAACCCCGTCTTCAGAGGCTAAGAACGCAGCCTGGCTGGCGATCTCGCCTAGGGAATTGACTTGGCGGCCTATCAGGATCGTCGAGCGGAACTCTTCCTTTTCGGGCAAACTATCGATGAATCCCGGCAGGACGTTGTTCATGCGGATGCTCTCGGCGACGTATTTGTCCGCGCCCATGCCGAACCCGCCAGCCGTGATCAATGCTACTTTTACATCGGGCAATATCTGGTCTCCCCATAAGATTTTTTTTTGGCCGTCACGTTATCTGTTCTAAACATCCGAGCAAGCCGGTTTCAAAGCCGACCCTCGCACTTAACGCAGCAGCGGTCACAATGGGCTTATTTCGGACTTCAGAAGCAGCGCTGCATCCTGTGATTTATTTCCACGTCAACGTCGGGTTGTCGTTGTGGGAGAGCATGGCGGATCGGAGGAACTGTCATGTGATCACCAAACCTACCAGCCATTCGCGCGCTTCGCCCTGCCTAAAACGAGGGCCGTATCGTCGGGCAAAAGCGTCCCCTCAAGCCAGAGCATTCTTGGGCAATCCGCGTCCGCCTTGAACTAGCAGAGAACAATCGCGACCTCACACTACTCAACATCGCAATCGACAGCAAACTTCGCGGCTATGATCTTCTTCGGACGTTAGTTGTCGATGTGGTGGCTTCAGGTCAAATCAAGGAACGCGCTTCGGTCATGCAAAGAAAGACCCAGAAGCCGTTTCGGTGCCAGATATCTGAAGGGACGTGGGGCTCAGTTGAGAGGTGGATGGAAGATCCCCTGATGGTTGGGTCTGAATATCTTTGGCCCGGCCGTTTTCATGAACGGCTTCACACTTCAACACGACAAAACGCACGGATCGTTCGGGACTGGGTGACATTCATTGGCTTGGAGGCAAGCGTATTCGGTACTCATTCGATGCGGCGGACGAAAGTCCCTCAAATGAACAAGAAGACGGGTAACCTACGCGCTGTTCAGCTTCTGCTGGGCTACACGAAGATGGATAGCACGGTCCGATACATTGGAGTTGAGCTTGAGGATGAATTGGCAATACCCGAGGCTATCGAAATCTAGTAATTTCCGGCAATTGGCCACCGCCTTAAGATATTGCAGTGCGGCCCGTCTTTGCAGTCATTTATGCAGTGCACAGGATTTTGGAGGGCCCAATGCCAATGTGCGGACAACGCTGACATCCAGCGCAACCTCGTGGAGGCCAGTTTAGCGACAATTGAAGAAATCGGTCAGATGGTCGATTTGTAGCAAGAGCGGCTACAGATAGTGTAATAGTCGTTGAAATCGCAACAGGCAGTTACCGAGCAGAGGTTATCGTGACTTCCGAACTGGAAAACGTGAATGTCGAAATAACGATCTTGCGCGAGCGGGAAACGGCAATGCGTGAGATCCTGCAGGTAATCAGCGCCTCGCAGACCGATCCCGCACCCGTTTTTGATACGATCCTAAAAAACGCGTCGCGTCTCTCAGGTGCGCCATTGGCCAATTTATGCATCCTGAATGAAACGCGTAGTTATTGGAATCTGGTCGCACATTATGGTGAGGGCTTGCGTCACTTGACGGTTGGGAAAACCACCCGCCTGTCAGACAGCAACTTGGTCCCGGCTCAAACTATGCGGACAGCCTCAATCGTTCACATCGAAAATCTGATGGAGACCGATCTGTATCAACAAGGCGATCCTGGCCGCGTTGCGATGGTCAAAGAGGAAGGCATGCGGACCATCTTGGGTGTACCCCTTCTCCTCGATGGCAGGGCAATCGGCTGCATGACGTTATTCCGGCGTGAGGTGAAAGCCTTTACTCAAGACGAGATCGAATTGGTAGAAACTTTCGCCGCGCAGGCGGTGATCGCCGTCGAAAATGTCCGCCAGTTCTGCGAGGTGCAGGAGCGGTTGGAACGAGAGATTGCAACAGGGCAGATCCTTGCTGCAATTAGCCGGAGTCGTGCGGACACCGCGCCGATTTTCGAGGAGATCCTAGAAAGCGCCGCCCGGTTGTGCCGTGCGCCCATGGCGTGGTTGCTGCTTCGCAACGCAGACCGAAACGAACTTCAACTGGCGGCCTATCATGGCCCAACGCGGCGCGCGTTGAAGATTGGCCAGACTTGGCCTCTGACTCCGGACCGAAAAATAACTGGATTGGGTCAAGCACTGTTAAACGCGCTCACGGTGCAGGACGAAGACCTGACGCAGGTGCAAGGATACCGGCGAGGCGATCCCGACATGGTGCAATTGGTAGACGAAGAGGGGCTGCGGACGCGACTTTCCGTGCCACTTGTGCGCGACGGCCAATCAATCGGAGCCATTGTACTCAGCCGGCGCGAGGTCTCGCGTTTCAGTGACGAAGATGTTCGGCTTGCGGATACATTTGCTGCTCAGGCGGTGATCGCCATCGAAAACGTCCGCCAGTTCCGCGAACTGCAGGAGCGGCTGGAGCGTGAACGTGCCTCAGCCGAGATTCTTGAAGTTATCAGCCAGTCGCGTGACGATGACCGGCCCGTTTTCGACATCATTCTCAAGAACGCGGCGCAGCTTTGCAAAGCAAGCAACGCCAATCTAACGCTTGTCAACGCGGCACGCGATAAGGTCAGTCTTGTCGCCAGTCACGGCCGTTCAATACTTTCGCTGGTGGTCGGTGAGAGCGAATGGAATCTGAAAGAGGCCATGTCAGTGGCGGAAGCTCTGAGCAGTCGAAAACCCATCCATATTCCTGACTACGCAGCGACTGAATCCTACAAGGACGGGTCAAATAAACTGCGGGTCAGGCTTGTGGACGAAAACGGCATTCGCGCAAGCCTTGCAGTGCCCCTGATGAGCGTTGAAGGCCCGATCGGCACGCTCATGCTTCATCGTGACGAGCCTGTCGCCTTCACCGAAGCTGAAATCAACCTTGCGACATCATTTGCAGCCCAAGCCGTCATCGCGATTGAAAACGTTCGCCAATTTCAAGCGTTGGAGACCTTGAATGCCGAGCTTGGCGAGCGGGTCGATGAACAGGTCGGCGAAATAGAGCGCATGGGCCGTCTGAAGAGGTTTCTACCCTCGGCGGTCGCCGATGCAGTTGTGACCGCAGGGGACGAGAGCCTTCTCTCCTCCCATCGCGCCCTTGTCGCGACCATGTTTTGTGACATGCGCGGTTTCACGGCCTTTTGCGAGGCCGCGGAACCGGAGGAAACCATAGAAGTCCTGCAAACCTATCATCAGGAGATGAGCGCGTTGATCGACCGGCACGGCGGCGGTGTCGACCAGCGCGCAGGTGACGGCATCATGGTCATTTTCAACGACCCAATCCAAGTTGATGATCCGGCAGGCGACGCCGTACAACTTGCTTTGGCAATGCGCAGGCAAATGCGGGAACTCTGCGCAAAATGGAAAAAGCTTGGCCATCGTCTGGGCTTTGGTATCGGCATCTCCTTTGGATACGCCACGGTTGGACTCGTTGGTTCGGCGGGCCGCTATGATTACACTGCGTCTGGAACATCCATCAACACTGCGGCCCGGCTCTGCGATATGGCTGCAAATGACGAGATCCTGATTTCTCCACGTACTTGGGCTGCAATTGAAGGCACTTTTGAAGCCGAAAGCCGAGGCGAGGTAAAAATGAAGGGCATCAGGGAACCTGTAGAGATATTCGCTGTCCTTTCTGAGTAGTTTCCCAAAACATTAGGAAATCAGTGCTCAAGAGATTTGGGCGAACGGAAAGTGGTCTGAAGGCTCAGTTCGGTCGTCGCATATTATGCCGCAACGACCTCATTCGGGCTAAGACTGACTGCTGGTTGCGACCCAATCCGGAAGTTGGCAAGTTCATCTTGCGCGGAGGTTCAGGCTCCTTAAGTCAGCCATTCATACATCGCGCAGCGCCCTTATCGCTAAATGGCGATTGTCTGAGCAAAGAGAATTAGAACCCGATGGCAAAAGGTGTAATGCCATCGGGAAGTTTTAACGTGCAGTTCAGATCAGAGCATATCCGCTTCGGAACCGCTTCCTGAGGCAGCACTCCAAGTGTTATCATGTTCGTCGTCTTCGACCTCTTGGGTCATCAGTGACATCACATCATTGACAGAGACAACATCCGCCGCTGTATCTTCAGGATAAGCCTCGAAGGTAGGCAACTTGCTGGCCGCTGCGGAAGCGTCCATGCCACTCCATTGGCTATACCCACCAGTTGTACCGCCAGAGCCGGAACCCTTGGTGCCACCGGAGCCAGAGCCGCCTGTACCGCCGGAGCCGGAACCCTTGGTGCCACCGGAGCCAGAGCCGCCTGTACCGCCGGAACCAGAGCCGCCTGTGCCGCCGGAGCCGGAACCCTTGGTACCACCGGAACCAGAGCCGCCTGTGCCGCCGGAGCCGGAACCCTTGGTGCCACCGGAACCAGAGCCGCCTGTACCGCCAGAGCCGGAACCCTTGGTGCCACCGGAACCAGAGCCGCCTGTGCCGCCGGAGCCGGAACCCTTGGTGCCACCGGAGCCAGAGCCGCCTGTGCCGCCGGAGCCGGAACCCTTGGTGCCACCGGAACCAGAGCCGCCTGTGCCGCCGGAGCCGGAACCCTTGGTGCCACCGGAACCAGAGCCACCTGTGCCGCCGGAGCCGGAACCCTTGGTGCCACCGGAGCCAGAGCCACTTGTACCGCCGGAGCCGGAACCCTTGGTGCCACCGGAACCGGAGCCGCCCGTGCCGCCGGAGCCGAAACCCTTGGTGCCACCGGAACCGGAGCCGCCTGTGCCGCCAGAGCCGGTACCCTTGGTACCACCGGAGCCGGAGCCACCTGTGCCGCCAGAACCGGAACCCTTGGTGCCACCGGAACCGGAGCCACTTGTGCCGCCAGAGCCGGTACCCTTGGTACCACCGGAGCCGGAGCCACCTGTGCCGCCAGAACCGGAACCGCTTTGTTCATTGTCGTCCGCTTCATCAACCGGAGCGCCGTCGCTCAGAACCTCGGTTGTTCCGTCTGCCGCAGTGATCACCACGGTCAAATTGGACAAATCGATGTCTTCCAAGGTCAGCGGACCATTGTCCGACCAGAGGGTGAAGTTCGCCGCGCCCACTGAGCCGTCAGTTGACCCCGTGCTTTGGCCAAACTGTACTGCGGCATCAAAAGTGCCCGGAACGGAGGTACCGTTTGGCAAGCCGTTGATTGCGTCGGCACCTGCGATGAACCCTGTGACAGGAGGGGTCAATGGATCGGGGAAAAAATTCAAGCCTTCAAGTCCGGAGTTGTCCGCCATGTTGAACAACAAGCCATCAATATCTGCAGCACCGTTGTCAAAAGACGTCGCTTGCAGCGTAAGAAAGAGCTGACCTTGAGGTGTTTCGGTTACCGAAACAGTTACTTGCTGCTGGTCCCCAAACTCGAAGGATTGAGTTGTCTTATCGGCCCCTTCGCTAACTGATCCATTGGTGCCGCCGGAGCCCGAACCCTTGGTGCCACCGGAGCCAGAGCCGCCTGTACCGCCGGAGCCGGAACCCTTGGTACCACCGGAACCAGAGCCGCCTGTGCCGCCAGAGCCGGAACCCTTGGTGCCACCGGAACCGGAGCCGCCTGTGCCGCCGGAGCCGGAACCCTTGGTGCCACCGGAGCCGGAGCCACCTGTACCGCCAGAGCCGGAACCCTTGGTGCCACCGGAACCAGAGCCGCCTGTACCGCCAGAGCCGGAACCCCTGGTGCCACCGGAACCGGAGCCACCTGTGCCGCCGGAGCCTTGGCTATCGTTCTGCATATCGTCAATTTCATTTGCGAGGTTCGCATTGTACCAATTGGCAAAAGAATCGCCTTCAACGCCGCCGTTGTGATACGATTTGGTGCTGCTGGCCGTTTCGTGGCCCGAGCCACTTGTCGCACCGGAGCCGGAATAATAGGTTTTCGTCGACATGCTAATTCCTCTACAGATAGTCCAAAATGGCTGTTTATAATTCTTCAAGTCGGTCTGTTCGGATCAGGAAGATATTTTTGCAGCTTGGCAAATTCTGGTAGGCAAAATTCACATCTCTGACAAATCAATAACAAATTGTGGTTGATTTCGGCCCTAATTATCCTGCCTTCTGGAAACAATGATCTGGATTTCTGGCCATTCATTCGGATCGTAAGTCAATCTTTTCGCAAGATGCCTTTTCTGCGCCACAATTGGGTGGGTTGATTCGAGATCTGCCTAGTCCCTTCCTAAATTCGGCCATAATATCGTAATAACGTGACCGCCTAAACTACGCTTCATCGATGGCAGAATAATCGCACGAAGAGGCTATTACCATATGTAGCAGAGGGCGAAAAATGGGCAGTAGCAATCGAAAGCGGATGGAACGGCTCGTTGAATGTGCCGAGGCGCATTTTGGTGAAAGCGTCGTTTCTACTTCTGCACCTGGGGGAGAGGGGCGTGCAAGTTGGCGGCTTCAACTTGAAAGCCGCTCGATCATTGCGACCCTGCGCCCGAATTTTAGACGCACACATCTGGAGGCCTTTGCGCTGGGCAAAATTGGGCAATACTGCAGCGACATTCCCGAATGCCTTGGCGTGGTGGGGGAGATAATGTTCCAGTCGGATGTTGGTGGTAAACGCCTGAACCAAGAGATCGTGAAGCTGAACCAAACCCGCCGCGAGGACGTGTCACACGAGGCGATTGCCTCTATTTTTAGAATTCAGTCCGCCGCCAAACAGGCTGGGTTGAACGAAACAATGCCACATCTGGGGGTGAATACGGATTGGGTTGAGAACTTAGCGAATGCGGTTTCAGCCCTGGAGCCTTTCTCGGCCGGGCGGTCGATGGATGTGGATCGCGAAGCGTTGAGCGCGCGCATTGCTTGCCGCGCGACGCAATTTGTAAAATGGGATTGCCGGTCCGGGAATGCAGCGATCGGGGATGATGACCGCCTGCGGTGGTTTGATTTCGAGTATTGCGGCGTGCGCCATGGAGCTGAGGACGTGGCTTGGCTATTGGGTGATGAGGCCTGGCCGATGAGCCCAGAAACAATGGAGCAGATTGTGATTTCGGCGTATGATCCCAAAGTCGGGCACGCGTTGGAGCCCTATCTGAACTACCTCTCGGTCTATTTGACGCTGCATTGCGTACAGCGGATCAAGCTGATCATAAAAGAAGTGAACAAGCGCGGGTGGCTCTCCAAAACCCGAGTGCGAAAATATGATGATGCCGGGGTCCACCCCGAGTTTGCCGCCCAGATTTGCAAAGTGGGCGCGTATTTTGCAGCACGTAGTCCCTTGACGGCCCCGATTGGTCTGGATTTCGAAGACGCCGAAAAAGTGTTTCGGACAATCCTGCGAAATGGCAATGGCAAAGCCGAAAGGATGAAAATCCCGGCATGAGTAGTTTGCCCCCCAACAGATCCGCCCAAAGCCGCTTGCGTGTTGAAACAATCGACACCTTTGCGGAGTTTCTTGCGGTTGAGTCCGCGTGGAAAGCGCTTGAAGATCGCGATCCGGAAATGACATTTTTTTTGTCGTGGGATTGGTTAGGGCAGGCATTCCGCAACAACACCTATCGGTGGAGTGTGCTGGCGGTCTACGCCCCAGATAAGGGGGATGAAATTGTCGGCCTATTGCCGCTGAAATACGGCGTGCATTGGAGCACGACCCGCAAGGAATTCCAGACCGAGATCGAGGCCGGCGGGCGCTTGATCTTTAGCGAATACACCGGTTTTCTGTGTGATCCAGAAAATGAGGCCGCCGTCATGAGTGCATTAGCGAATGCCCTGCGCAATATGCCCTGGTCAAAGCTTTCGCTGCGATATGTGGCGCAAAAACAGCGCGCTACGTTGTTTTGTGAGGCCTTTGAACGCTTTGGTTACCCGGTGACGTGGAAAAATTACCGCATTAACAAAGGCAAAACCGACAACCTGATTTGCCCGCATGTACCCTTGCCCGATGATTTCGAAACCTATCTTCAATCCAGTGTCAGTGCCAACACGCGCCAGAGGTATCGCCGTTTCCAGCGGAAATTTTTTACCAATGGCGACTATCATTTCACCCATAGTGATGAGAGCAGATTCGAAAAAGATATCGCGATTCTGATGGGTTTTTGGAAACAGAAATGGGTCCCGGAAAAGGGGCGTTCGAAGTCAAACACAGTTGCTGCAAATTTCGAAAAGGTGCTGAAAGCGGCGCTTGAGACGGAGGCGCTGTTTCTCCCAATCTTGTGGCGGGGGGATACCCCATTGGCGGCCTTGGGACATGTGATGGATCCAAAGAACGGGGCGATGCATTTCATTATCGCGGGGCGTGACAATGCGGCTGAGGAGGCTTTCATTGGGGCGGCCTTGCACTTTCATAGCATCGAATGTGCGATATTGCTGGGATGCCAATATTACGATTTTGGCCATGGTGATGAGGAATATAAGTTTAGCTACGGTGCCGAAAAAACCAAGGTAGAGTATTTCTCAATCAGGCGACCTGATGCAGGTTCAGAAATGGTATTTGATTCAATCAGTACGGGTGCTGCTTTGAAGCGCGTTGAGGGATTTATTAGGGCAGGTGAAACAGATCAGGCAGAGCGCGCTTGTCGCCAATTGTCGCAGATTTTCAAGTAAAACTGAACTTGGTGAGATTGGTTCTGCTTGGAATCGTTTTCGCTTAGTAGCCTTGCCACCGATAGAGCACTATCGGTGTTTTCCTCGATTATTGAAGGTCCGCTTTCCCGAGTTTGGAGCGCACAAATATGGGCTGGAGCGAACTTGCAATTTCCGCCGATTTTGTTGAACGGCTATGTCTTAGTCTTTAGGCAAGTCGCTGATTCAATTCCTGTATTGAGCGGGCGGAGTAACGATGATGCGACCGAAGCAGGAAGCGCAGGCGGCGCTGTTCTACAAACTCTCGTTCGAAGATCATGTTCTGCAAAACGATCTGCTTGGGGCGATTGAAAGGCATCTCGATCTGAGCAGCATTCGAGGGCATTTGGCAGGTTTCTATAGCATCACAGGTCGTCCGTCGATTGATCCCGAATTGCTGATCTGGATGTTTTTGCTCGACTATTTCTCCGCCGTTTAGATCCCGCTCTCTCTTCATTACTTATACCTATTCCCCTCCCACCATAAACCCTTCCCCGCCCGAGGCCGACCACACCGTCTGGGCAGTCTCTCAGCGCTAAGGTTGTGGGGGCACAAAACTGGGGCATTCCCGCGACCGGGGCTGCTCTAGCGTCTTACTACACTGGTCAGGAAAGTACTGGCTGGGGTGGTAGGATTCGAACCTACGATCTCCTGTACCAAAAACAGTTGCCCTACCACTAGGCCACACCCCAATACTCGGCGCTAAATAGTCTGAGAAAAAACCACGCGCAAGACCTCAATTTGCAAAAACTGTCATTCTTCTGACGCGTTCTCGTTCAACAGGTCGTGGCGGGCCAGTTCGGCGCGTTCCTGATTGACGATTCCGGCCAGTTCGCGGTCCTGTGTGGCATCGACGTCCTGTACCGGTGCGGGGGCGGCTGGTTTGGGGGCGGATTTCTTTTGGGTCGCCGCATCTGCTGGCTCTGCCGCGCTGTCCAGTCCCTGTATGCGGTAGGTGGGCAGGGGGGCGGCAACATCTGCAGCCTCAAAGGCGGCTTGTGTCAGGCGGATGGCTTCGGAGCGGGCAAGTGTGATGCTTGTTTCATTCTGGTTGATCCACGCAGCCATCGACAGGGTGACCCAGAAATCGTCCACCGATTCGATCCAGACAGAGGTTTCAGGGGTGTCGAGTACGAAAGGCAGGGCATCTATGGTTTCAACGGCCAGTGAGCGCGCGCGATCCAAATCAGCCTCGGGGGCGACGCTGAGGGAAAAGGTGAAGCGGCGTTCTGCGTTGCGCGAAAAGTTGACGATGCGGCTCTTGAACACCGTCGCGTTGGGGATGCGGATGTGATTGCCGTCAAAACTGAGCAGGATGGTTGCACGGGACGTCAGGCGGATGACCTTGCCGGTATCACCTTCGATCTCGACTGTGTCATTGGGCCGGAATGGCTGGCGGATCGACAACATGATGGAGGCGATGAAGTTCTCCACCGTGTCGCGTACCGCAAAGCCGATGGCGAGACCGACAATACCGGCAGCCCCGAGAATACCGGAGAGCAGGGCCGTTGCGCCGACAATATCCAGCGCAATCACCAGTCCGCCGATGATGAAGACCAACCGGATGATCTGGCGGTAAATGTCGGCAATAAAGGCGTTGGGCGACAGACGGTCCCACGGTTGTTTGCGCCGCGCGAGCCAGAAGCCAAAGAGGATCACCAGCGCAAAGACGCCAAGCGCAATCATGGCGAGGGGGAGGAAGGCGATCATTTGCACTGCGCGGGCCTTGAAGCGGTCGACGGCAGGGGTCAGGCGTTCAGCAACGTCCGTGGTTTCGATAACCTCGTTTTCAATGGCAACAACGCCTTCGACACGGCCTGCGAGTTCGTTCAGGCGTAGCGCCGTGGCCGCATCAAGTGTTGTCCCGCGCAGGGTAACAATGCCGGAGGAGACGGTCACGCTGACATCCTCGAAACCTTCCAATTCGCCCAGAATGTCGCGCATGCGGTTGGCTATTGCAGCATCGGCTGTTGCATTATCTTCAAGGCTGATGGTGCCCGTGGGTTGGTCAGCGGTTTGCGCGAAAGAGGCCAGAGGCAGGACAAGGCAAAGAAGCAGGGCGAGAATACGCATAGGTTTGAAATCCGTGAGGGATGAATGAGGCAATCCTAGGTCGCAGGAAAGCGTCTGGCAAATGCTGACTTGTCCGGATGAAGGGCGATCGTGTGAGAAGTATCGCCTTTCCGACTAGCGCTGGCAATCGATGAGGATTGCACCGCTGCGCCCGCCAGCTTCGACCGCTTCATGTGCTGCGACCGTTTCCTCCAGCGGGTAAATGCGCTCAACCGGACAGGTCAGCGCGCCCTCTGCTAAGGCATCATGCAGTTTGGTGATTACGGCGTCACGGTCGGGCTTTTGCAGCAGGTAGATCAGGATGATGTTGATGGTCACAGCTTTGAACAGCAGCGGCAGAAACGGCAAGGTCGGTTGCATCTCTTTGGCAGATCCATAAACCGCAAGCCGCCCGTTCGGGGCGATCACCTCTGCGTCGAGTGCGACGTTCAGGCCAAACTCGACCTCGATCACGGTCGGGATCAACGCGCTGTTGTTCGCGGCCTGAATGTCAGAGGCCAGCGTAGGGGCACTGTAATCTAGAACCACGTCTGCGCCCGCTGCTTTGACACGTTCTGTATCGCGGGGGCTGCAAGTGGCAATCACTTTTGCGCCGCCCCATTTCGCCAGTTGCACGGCCAGCAGCCCAACGGTGCCAGCACC
Source organism: uncultured Sulfitobacter sp. (assembly GCA_947501805.1). Lineage (GTDB taxonomy): Bacteria > Pseudomonadota > Alphaproteobacteria > Rhodobacterales > Rhodobacteraceae > Sulfitobacter. The sequence continues at coordinate 143,247 of CANMXJ010000005.1, forward strand.
GCCTTGGATCAGAACTGCCTGGCCTTCGATATCGCCGCCGCCAAAGACTGCTTCGGCAGCGGTCAGACCCGGAATGCCGAGGATCGCGCCGGTCTCGAAGCTGACAGCGTCAGGAAGCGGGACAGCCATGTCTGCAGGCAAGGTGATGTGGGTTGCAGCCGTGCCATAGGGGCGCTGCCATTGGCCATTCCAGATCCAGACGCGCTGACCAATGCGGTTTGCATCGATTCCCGCGCCCACGGCTTCGATGACACCTGCGCCATCGCTGTGGGGGATGATTGTGTCATAGGGCAGCTGCGTCTGGCCGGGGCGACCCCTGCGGGATTTCACATCAGAGGGATTTACACCCGAGAACGTCAAAGCGACGCGGACTTCACCGACCTGCGGCGCGATATCATCAAGAGTTTCAAGGCGCAGAACATCCTTGGCTTCACCTTGTTTAGAATAGGTTATCGCGCGCATCGGGCAGTTCCTTTTGAAGCATCGGATTGTGTCACTCTTGCAGGAAAGCCGCGTGCCTTGCAATTCCTTCGGCGCGCAACGTTGCGGCGCAGCTGCATTTGCCCACGGGCAAAACAGGAGTCATCCTGCAAATCCATCGTATTATGTATTATTAACAGGGGGTTAATTGATTTTAGTTGCGGATCTCGCCTGCTGCGACACCCCAGACACGCGATTTGGGTGCCCATCCTTTGTACCCGCCCGACCGCAATTCGCACCACTCCACGACGCAGTCACCGAGACGGGCGACCACACCCAATTCCAGTGCCGCAGCAACAGGGGCGTTGGGGTCAGCGCGCGTGTGCAGTGTCAACATATCCTGTTCCACCAAAACGGTGCGGGTGCCGGACAACAGCGAATAATGGACCCACCCACCAATGCCGTCGCGGTCTTCGACACGGCGCCAATGGCCATGCTCTGCGGTGATCCGGAGCGGCATGTCGCGGCGCTTGAAGACCCAGTCGATGCGGTGCGACAGGGACGGACCACGGCGCACATTGCCTTCGGACGCTTTCATCGAGACGAACCGCGGTAAGGGCAGATTTGTCACGGCCCCTACGTCTCCTGCCGCAACAGGGGACTGGATGCCAAACGACATCAACAGGAACGCCACAAGGGCACCTTTGTAAGCGGATCGAAACATGGGTGCTGCCTGCACTATGATTTGTTTGCTCTTTTGCGGCGCGGGGTTCTTGTGCCTCCGGCTCGCATAAGTCACCATGGCGTCAAGCACAGCGAAGGCCAAGGCCCGGGAGAACAAATATGTCAAAGAAGCGGTTAAGTGTTGTAGTCACGCGACGGTTGCCAGATGCGGTTGAAACACGGCTGTCGGAGTTGTTCGACGTCAAGTTGCGGCTGGATGACGTGCCGATGACGCGCGCAGAGTTGACGCAGGCGATGAAAGACGCGGATGTCTTGGTGCCGACGGTCACAGACGAAATCGACGCGGCGATGATCGGACAGGCAGGCGAGCAACTGAAGCTGATCGCGAACTACGGTGCAGGTGTGGATCACATTGATGTCGCCACAGCGCGTCAGCGCGGAATTCTTGTTAGCAATACGCCCGGTGTTCTAACGGATGATACCGCAGACATGACGATGGCGCTGGTTTTGGCCGTGACACGCCGCATGTCAGAGGGCATGGCGGTGATGCAGAAAGGCGAATGGTCTGGTTGGGCCCCGACTGCCTTGCTGGGAGGTCGGGTCAGCGGACGTCGCTTGGGCATTCTTGGCATGGGCCGGATTGGTCAGGCGGTTGCAAAACGCGCAGCGGCCTTCGGGATGCAAGTACACTACCACAACCGCCGCAAGCTGCACGAGAGCATCGAAACCGCGTTGGAAGCAACCTATTGGGAGAGCCTTGACCAGATGGTTGCACGCATGGACGTGATTTCGGTGAATTGCCCACATACGCCAAGCACGTTCCATTTGATGAACGCACGACGTCTGAAATTGATGAAGCCGGACGCGGTGATAGTGAACACCTCGCGCGGTGAAGTGATCGACGAGAACGCGCTGACACGGATGTTGCGGGCAGGCGAGATCAAGGGCGCTGGTTTGGATGTTTACGAGCACGGCACGCAGATCAATCCGCGCCTGCGCGAGTTGGATAATGTGGTGTTGCTGCCGCATATGGGCTCGGCGACGTTGGAAGGCCGTCTTGAGATGGGGGAGAAGGTGATCATCAATATAAAGACGTTTGATGACGGGCACCGGCCGCCGGATCAGGTAGTTCCCTCAATGCTCTGAGCCTGTTGCGGGCGGTAGCGTATTGAGCAGGCAAGCCTGCATTATATTTTTTAGTTGGAGGCTCTGCCTCCAAACCTCCGCGAGATTTAAGGCCAAAAAGAGAAGCAAGGAGACGCGCTATGTTTAAGGTTCTGGGTATCTTGTCTGTGGTTCTGGCGGGGGCCGCTTCGGCGCAGCAGGCGGCGGATGCAGTGGAACCTGAAGCGGGCGGCGTCGGGGCGTTTGACGGACTGCCAGCTGCGTTTACCGCGGCTTTGGCAGCAAAAGATGCAGGTAAGGCCGTGCTTGCATCCGATTGGATGATTGCCGCGGCGAATCCGCATGCGGTGAAAGCAGGCGCGGATGTGCTGGCGGCGGGGGGTACAGCTGCAGATGCGCTGGTTGCGGTGCAAGTTGTTCTTGGTCTGGTCGAGCCGCAGTCATCCGGTCTGGGCGGTGGTGCGTTTCTGGTCTGGTATGATGCCGCGTCGGGCGAGGTTATCACGTTGGACGGACGCGAGACCGCGCCTTTGGCCGCAACACCGCGCTTGTTTCAAGACGCAGCGGGTGAACCGTTGAAGTTTTTTGACGCAGTCGTCGGGGGGCGTTCTGTCGGGACGCCCGGCACGCCTGCGCTATTGGCAGAGGTGCACGCGCGTTGGGGCAATCAGCCGTGGGCGTCTTTGTTGCAGGCTGGCATAGATTTGGCCGAGGGCGGATTTGCCGTGTCGCCACGATTGGCGAAACTGGTGGCGCGGGATGCTGAGCGTTTGGCATCCTCGGACGTAACAGCGGCCTATTTCATGCCGGACGGTGTCGGGGTCGCGGCTGGTGATACGCTAACGAACCCTGCCTATGCACAAACACTGCGCGCCTTTGCGCTTGATGGAGCTGACGTGTTCTATGGCGGGTCGATTGGGCGTGAAATTGTCGCAACCGTACAAGGTGTTGTGGACAATCCCGGTGTGTTGTCCGAGGTTGATATGTCCATTTATCGCGTCAAGAAACGGGCCGCAGTTTGCGCTCCTTACCGTGGCCATGATGTTTGCGGCATGGGACCGCCGTCCTCGGGAGCTGTGGCCGTAGGGCAGATACTTGCGGCGCTGGAGGGGTTTGATCTGTCGGCCGGGCCGCAGGATCTGGATGTGCGGCGCTTGATGGGAGATGCGGCGCGTCTGGCCTTTGCAGATCGGGGACGGTATCTGGCAGATAGCGATTATGTACCCGTGCCTGTGACCGGGTTACTGGATCCTGCCTATATGGCGGAGCGGGCCAAGCTGCTGGACCGTGAGACAGCGTTGGAAGAGGTAAGCGCGGGTGAGCCTGCATGGGATCATGCGCTGCTTTGGGCGGATGACGAGAGCATTGAATTGCCCTCGACCTCGCATATTTCCATCGTGGACAGTGCGGGCAATGTGGCATCCATGACGACCACAATCGAGAACGGCTTTGGCTCAAGGCTCATGGTCGGTGGCTTCTTGTTAAACAATGAGCTGACGGATTTCTCCTTCCGCTCGCACAAGGATGGCGTGCCGATTGCGAACCGGATCGAGCCGGGCAAGCGGCCACGTTCTTCTATGGCACCGACTATTGTGATGAAAGACGGCAAGCCGGTGATGGCTGTTGGATCACCAGGTGGCAGCCGGATTATAGGGTATGTGGCGCAAACGATTGTGGCGGTGCTTGACTGGGGTATGGATGTGCAAAAGGCGGTCAGCGTGCCGCATGCGGTGAACCGCTTCGGAACGTATGACCTTGAGGAAGATACGGCAGCGGTTGAGTTGACCGAAGGGCTGACGGCAATGGGCTTTGAGGTGGGCGCGCGCGGGTTGACCAGTGGCCTGCATGTAATTGCGATTAGAGACAAGCTGCACGGTGGGGCTGATCCGCGCCGTGAAGGGATTGCCTACGGGCGGTAAAGGAGAGACGAGATGGCGGATGGTGCAGCATTGATGCGAAACGAGGACGGGATCGCGGCCGTACTTGGGGTGTTGAAGCAGCAGTTTGGCGAACGGTTCCAAACAGGTGACGCCATTCGCGAGCAGCACGGACACACGACCACATGGATTGAAAACCAGATGCCCGACGGCGTGGTCTTTGCGCAATCCACAGCGGAAGTCTCCCAGATTGTGAAAGTCTGCGCGAGCCACAAAGTGCCGATCATTGCCTTCGGCACGGGCACCTCTCTGGAAGGGCACATCAATGCGCCGGTTGGCGGCATCTCGGTTGATGTCAGCCAAATGGACAAGGTGCTTGAAGTTAACGCGGGTGATCTGGACTGCCGTGTTCAGCCGGGGGTAACCCGCGAAGCCCTCAATACCTATCTGCGTGATCAGGGACTGTTTTTCCCGATTGATCCGGGCGCGAATGCGTCGCTGGGTGGCATGACGGCAACGCGGGCGTCGGGGACCAATGCGGTGCGCTATGGTACGATGAAAGACAATGTGATCAACGTCGAGGCCGTTATGGCGGACGGGTCGATAATCCGTACGGCGCGGCGGGCCAAAAAGACGTCGGCGGGTTATGATCTGACCCGGTTGATGGTTGGCTCCGAGGGGACTTTGGGGATTATCACGGAAATCACACTGCGCCTTCAAGGCATACCCGAAGCGATTTCTGCGGCGCGGTGTTCGTTTCCAAGCGTGGAAGCAGCAGCCAAGACCGTGATGGCCGTGATCCAGTATGGTCTGCCTGTGGCGCGCATTGAGTTGATGGATGCGATGATGGTCGGGGCAGTGAACCGCTATTCCAAACTGGATCTGCCCGAAACCCCTCTGTTATTGCTGGAATTTCATGGATCGGATGCGGGCGTGTCCGAGCAGGCCGAGACCTTTGGCATGCTGGCCGAGGAAGAGGGTGGGACCGGATACACAGCCACCGCAACGCTGGAGGAACGCAACCAGCTCTGGCAGGCACGCCACGATGCCTATTGGGCGATGTTGGCAATCCGCAAGGGCAGTGATGCTGTTGCATCAGACGTCTGCGTGCCGATTTCCCGATTGGCAGAGGCGTTGACAGCAGCCGAAGCCAAAGCCCGCGAAATGGGGCTTTTGGCACCAACGGTGAGCCATGCAGGCGACGGCAATTTTCACGCGACTGTTTTGGTCGATATGGCGGATACAGAAGAAGTCACCAAAGCCAAAGCGTTTATCTCGTGGCTCAATGACATGGCGATTTCGATGGAAGGCACCTGTACCGGGGAACACGGAATCGGGCAGGGCAAGCGACCGTATCTTGTCCGCGAGTTAGGGGCTGAAACGCTGGCAGTGATGGGGGCGATCAAAAAAGCGCTGGATCCGGATAACATCATGAATCCGGGTAAGATATTTTTGAACTGAGGCCATGAATTACTTGTAAGGGCTGATATTTGCCCTGTGTCTGTCGCGAAATCCGCACAGTGATCTGATTCAATGGCACTCAGAGGATTTGAGGTGCCGATATGATCAAAGTTGTTTTTGCTTTTGGATTGATGCTAACTGCGGGCTCCGGTTTGGCCGCTTATAACTATATGAAACAATCCGACATGACGGCGGGCGCGTCCCAGACCGCCATGGAGTTTCTGGTTGATGCGCCTGCTGGGATCATGACCTTCTTGTTTTCGGTTACTCCTGAAGTTGCGGAGCGGCCCCGCATCGCCCAATTGCCTCAGACCAGCGGCGTGCGCACACGCGGCAATACCAGCATGGCAGAGCGCAATATGCGCGCGACGGCACGTGGTATGGTCAATGCCTCGCCCACTGCGCGTGCGCATCGTGATGCGCAAAGGGATGCATCCCATGCACGGCACTGGACTAAATTCAGTCGCAAGGCACCGGAGGCAGATGTGCGAGGTGGTCGGCTGAGTGCGCTGCAAGCGCGTTCACGTGGAGAGCGCAACCAGTCGGACTTGGCTGCGGCAGTTGCGGCGGCTGGAAACTAGGGCCGTGCGCCGGTTTTCAGGCGGGCCAGCTTGGTATTGAATGATGACCGCGCGCATCCTTGATACCGTCTGCGGCGCGTCCCAAAATAGCCTCTTTTTCCTGACTAACTGGCAACAACGCGAAAGCTGGAGGTACGCATGTTGAAATTCGTCTTGGGGCTGGGCATTGCCTTGACCTCTACATCAGTCGCATTGGGCTTTGATTACAATGCGCAAATGGCGGCGGCTCCGGGGGAAGGCCTTTCCTTTGAGACCTACGCAGGTCGTTTGCCAGTCCGGTTGACTTCAATGGCCAAGGTGAATGCGGCCAAAGCCTCAAATGCAATTCCGGTGATCACCGAGACGTGGACCGGCAAGCGATGGTCCGACCTGGACAATGACGAGCAAATTGCGAACTTCACCAATTCAGACCCGAATCTCAAGCGGGTCGTTGCAGCCGTTGAGGAGCAATCACGCCAGAGTTTCTGGGCAAGCGTGCGACAGAAATTTGCACCCGAAGACAAGAAAGCGGGCAACCGTTTGGCCGACATCAAGGCCCGCACGGCTGCGCGAAACTACCAACCCACAATCCAGCCCTCCGATCTGTCTGGCATGAGTGCCACACAACTTTACGGCAACCGGAGCGAGATATCTCGCAGCTTCACGGCGATAGCCAAGGAGAACATGAACGCGGCGTCTAAAGGTTTCTAGGGTCTAGGTCGGCCAGCTGGTCGGTACACGGTCCTTGATCCGCTTGAGTTTCAAAAGTTCTTCGTAATTGTGGATCTTGTGATCCTCATCGGTGTCCAATTCATCGGGTCGCAGCCAGTACCGACTGCCAATAGTGCGGAAACCCAGAAGCTGTGGCGGCATGTGACAGACAGGATCGTCAATGCGGCAGACGTTCATCACCCATCCTTCGTTCGGCAAACGGTGACGCGAGCGGCAGGTTTGGGGCGAGGCAAAAGCGATTGTTGGCAATGCCAGCGACATGCCGACGATCTGTGCGGAGGCTGCACCCAGCGAATGACCAACGATAAATTTGGGGCGCACGCCTTTTGCGAACATATAAACCATCTGCGCATGTTCCAGAAAACCCGCGTGCCAAATCGCGCCGCTGTCCCCTGGCACCACCTCGAATCCGTGGCTTTCGGGCTGGGTGACGCCGCCGATGTTGAGGTTGAAGTCGAACCAGTCCGACAGTTCATTGGTGCCCGGAATGACCAGCGTGCCATTTTTGAGATAGACGGCTTGCACGCCTGCCACGTCGATAGATGTGTCGATATCGGATGTGTTCGTGCCCGCGTAGGTTTCGGATACCATGCGGGCGGCATACAGAAGGGAAAGTTTGCCCATGGAATAATTCCTTGAAAAAATGCTCTCGTTTAATGGCACTAGTTAACCATGTTCCCGCGTGACGTGTCTACATGACAGTAAGCGGTGACAGGTCGAGGTCGGTTTTTTGCCCTGTTGGGTCGGCTGGTGCCTGTGATTTTCGAATGAGGGCCGTAAAACGGACAGCAACAGATTGCAGGGGAATCGGCAGATGAAAACTCAGGTCAAAGCATTGGTAGTTGGTGGCGGCGCAGTAGGGACGTCGATTGCCTATCATCTGGCGGCTGCCGGATGGGATGATGTGATGTTGCTGGAGCGGGACGAATTGACGTCTGGCTCTACGTGGCATGCGGCAGGCCTGCTGCCCTATTTTAACATGTCTTACGCGACCACTCACATTCATGATTATTCAATCCGCTACTACAAAACGCTGGAAGAAGAGACCGGACTGAACGCCGGTTTCGCCGTGGTTGGCAATCTGCGTATGGCCCAGACAGATGAACGCATGGACGAATACATGCTTTATGCTTCGACTGCCGAGACATGTGGCGTGCCCTATACGTTTATGACGCCTGACGAGATCAAGGCAAAGTGGCCACTGATCCGCACCGAAGATTTGAAAGGTGCGCTTTACCACCAGACCGACGGTTATATTAACCCTGCTGACGTAACGATGGCGATGGCCAAGGGCGCGCGCCAGCGTGGTGTTGCGATTGAACGGAAATGGCAGGCAGACGCGTTCCACTGGAACGGCACCCATTGGGAAGTCACCGCTACAAAGATGGTGGAGAAAGGTGGGAATCTTGTGCCGTCTGACGAACAGATTGTGATCACCGCCGAACATGTGGTGACAGCAAGCGGGAACCACGCACAACGCACGGCGAAAATGCTGGGGATCAAAATACCCGCCATTCCGGTGGAACATCAGTTCATCGTAATGGATCAGGACCCCGCGCTGGTGGAGTTCCGCAAGGATGCCGGCAATCCCGAACACCCGGTTATCCGTGATGCGGATGCGCAATCCTATGTGCGTGAAGAACGCGGCGGCTGGATTTTGGGGGTTTATGAAAAAGACGCGCCTGCGCGGTTTGAATACGGCGTGCCGGACAGCTTTCGCGCCGACTTGTTCCAGCTGGACCTTGAGCGGATCGAAAGCCAGTACGAAGCGATGATCCACCGCATACCGTCCTGCGAAGAGTCGGGTCTCAAAGACGACTTCAACGGCCCGATCTGTTATACGCCGGACGGTAATCCGTTGGTTGGTCCGGCACCGGGCTTGCGCAATATGTGGCTGGCCGAAGGGTTCTCTTTCGGGATCACAGCGGCGGGGGGGACGGGATACTACCTTGCGCAGTTGATGGTGAAGGGCGAAGCCGAGATCGACATGGCGTCTCTTGACCCCAAACGCTACGGCGACTGGATGACAACCGAATTTGCGGCGCGCAAGAACGAGGAAGCTTACGAACACGTTTATATCCTGCACCATCCTGATGAGGAACGCCCGGCTGCACGTCCCTTACGCACCTCTCCCGCCTATGACCGTCAGGCCGCGCGGGGTGCGCAGTTTGGCTGGGTTAACGGCTGGGAACGTCCCAACTACTTTGCACCGATGGGATTCAACGATCATGAAAGCCGCAGTTTCCGGCGCGGTGGCTGGTGGCAATATGCCGTTGAAGAAGCCAAGGCGATCCGCGAAGGCGTGGGCCTGATCGACGCGACAGCCTTTACCAAATATGTCGTCAAGGGGCCGGGTGCCACCGCGTTTCTGGATTGGTTCACCTGTAACAAATTGCCTTCGGTTGGACGGATCAATCTGACCTATGCGCTGACGGTGAATGGTACCACGCGCACCGAATATACCATCGTGCGCATCGCGCAGGACGAATATTATCTTGTGAGTGCGGGTGCCTGGACGGCCTATGACAGCGATTATCTGCGAAAGGCGATCGAGGATAAAGCACCCGAGTTCGGCTATATCGAATGCCATGACGTGACGACGCAGTGGGGGGTCTTCGCCATTGCGGGGCCAAAATCGCGTGATGTGCTGAACGAGATTGTGAAAGATGCCGATCCGTCAACTGTCCTGTCCAACAAACGGTTCCCGTGGCTGACCATGCGCAACATCGAGCTTGGTATGTGTCCGGTGCGTGCAATCCGCGTGGCTTATACGGGCGAGTTGGGCTGGGAATTGCACCACCCGATCGAGATGCAGAACTACCTGTTTGACCAGCTTGAGAAAGCGGGTGAGCCACACGGCATGAAACTGGTCGGCGCGCGGGCACAAAACTGGTTGCGGCAGGAAAAGAGTTATCGTGCCTTTGGTACCGAATTGGGCCGCGACGCCACGCCGCTTGAGGCTGATCTGCCGCGGTTTGTGGATATGTCCAAAGAGTTTCACGGCAAGGCGACAATGGAGGCGCATGGCATCAACGCAAAATGTGTCACGTTGCTGATCGACGGGCCAAAGGATGCGGACCCGTGGGGCCGCGAGGTGCTGTATGTCGAGGGCGAGCGCACGGGGCGTCTGACCTCGGGCGGCTATTCTGTGGCCTTCGGTAAATCCATCGGCATGGGCTATGTGAAACCCGTACATGCTGTTGTCGGGACCAAACTGAAAGTAAAGATGTTTGACCAGCTATGGGATGCAGAGATTGTCGAGGACAGCCCCTATGATCCCAAGAACACCGCGATTAGGGTGGACGGGTAGGCCGGAAACCCACCGGCGCTAACGGGAGGTCTCATGGCCAATCAACCACTTAAGGGCATCGCACGGCTGGTCGCGGCGTGGCATAATTCACGCGCTGGGCTGCGGGATATCTGGACCCATGAGGAAGCGTTCCGAATTGAAGCGGTTGTTTGGGTGGCCTCTGTGCCTGTTGCATTCTGGATAGCGCAGGATGTGTTTCAGGCGATCCTTCTGATCGCCGCAGGATTGTTCCTGCTGATTGTCGAAGTTCTGAATTCGGCGATTGAAGCTGTTGTGGACCGTATTGGCGTTGAAAAACACGAGCTATCCCGCATGGCCAAGGATTTGGGATCACTGGCCGTGCTGATGGCCACGGCATTGGTCAGCCTGCTATGGATTGCGGCCTTTTGGCAAAAGATTGCGGGCTAATCCCCGATCTATTGCACGCGCTGTGCGATCCATGCCTCCCAATCGGCGCGGGAACCGGAGAAAGCGTTCAGATCGACTTCACCCTTGATGCCCGGGATCAATCCGGTGGCGCTGTATTGCCAGAAAGTCCACGCCTGACCGGGATAGGCTTCGCGTGGTGTTTTGGCCGTGGTACGCAGCCAGTATTCATAGCCTTTGAATGACTTGAGGTTGTTTTCTGCATAGAACTTTGGCGTGGTGTAAATGATCGGGCGCTGGCCATAATGCGCCTCGACGATACGCAACCATGTACGCATGTGTCTTTGCACTTCGGATGCTGGAGGGCGCAGAGTTGCGCATGTGGGCGAAAACGGGTTCCATTCCATATCCAGCACCGGTGGCAAAGCACCGCGCGTGCGCGGCACATTTCGGATAAACCACTGGGCCTGAACCTCTGGTGTCGTACAAAAGTAATAGAAATGATACGCCCCCGTGGCCACGCCAGCGCGGTTGGCATTCCTCCAGTGCTTCTTGAATTCCAGATCAAGTAAATCCCCGCCTTCGGTGGCTTTGACAAAGGCAAAGTTGACGCCGTTTGCGCGGGCGACGTTCCAGTTGATGCTGGTCTGGAAACGGGCCGCATCGATCCCGTGTACCGGAAAACGTGATGGTTTCGGGTTGGCAAAATCTAACGGGTCTGCGTCACGGAAGTTGGTGGAAAACAGCACACCGGGTGCAGCTGGCGGTTTGCCAGTATCGTTATCTCCACAAGCGGCAAGGGATATTAGAAAAAGGCAGGTGAGCAGGCGCTTGAATATCATGTCTTGGGCTTTCCGGCGACAAAGGCAAGGTTGTTGGCAGGCATTTCATGCATGGTTATCTCGCTTAGGTGCGCACGTTGTAACCATAGGGTCATATCAGTCGTATCCTTGTATCCGATGTCCGGATCAGCACCGCGCAACTGGGCGTCAAATTCGATATCTCCGGCACTGGTCAACTGTCCATCGCGGGCAAAAGGACCATACATAATCAGCGTGCCGTGGGGGGCGAGTGTTTGTGCGGCTTCCGCAATAACTGTCTGCGCTTCGCAGGTGGAGATCAGATGCAGGAGGTTGATCAGGATAATGAGGTCTTTGGGAAGGTGGTCTCGGGACCAGCCAGAGGTCGTGGCATCCAGCGCAACCGCCGGTGCAATGTTGTTCAGACCTGCCTCCGCGACATAGGCGTTGATGCTGTTCAGCCGGTTGGATGCGACGTCGCTGGGTTGCCAGTTGAGGTCAGGCAGGGCGGCTGCAAAGGCGATAATGTGCTGGCCCGTGCCGCTAGCTATTTCCAGTGCGCGTCCTGTTTTCGGGGCATGCGCCCTGATCAGAGTGCAGAGCGCATCTGCATTGCGCTCTGCCGCGGGCGCGTGCAGTTTTGCGCCATCCTGTTGTTGCGCGACATTTGCGGTGGGGGGCAAATTGCGGCTCATCTGCGGAGCCTGTCTGGAACAAGCTGCGCGACGATTTCAGGTGCGATCTGTGGATTGCGCCCCGCCACCAGATCAGCAACCAGTTCAGACGCTGCCGGTGCTGTCTGAAAGCCGTACCCACCTTGACCCGCGGACCAGACAAAGCCGTGATCGCTCGGGTCAGGGCCAAGCACCAAAGCGCGATCCGGCGCAAAACTGCGCAGCCCAGCCCATGAGGTCAGCAGGCGATTGACAGGCTCGTTGACCATTGCCTCATAGCGCGCGATGCCTTCGGCCAACACCATGTCGTCGGCCCATGCATCTTGCGGCTCACTTTTGTCCTCATCTGCGGGAGAAACCAGCAACGCCCCAGCATCAGGCTTGGCGTACCATGTTTCACTGACGCCAAAGAAGATCGGCCAGGCACTCATATCATGCCCACCCGGTGCGGGGATACGGGCCATGGAGCGACGATAGGGAGTGATGCCAAGCGGTGCAATGCCTGCCATTTGCGCAATGCTGTCCGCCCATGCGCCAGCTGCGTTGACCAGTTTTGTACAGGTGTGATCACTACCGGAGGCTGTCACAGTCCAGCCGTGTTTTGTGCGGGCAATCGCGCTGACAGGGCTTTTTGTCAGGACCTGTCCGCCATTGTCGCGCAGGGTGCGGATGAAGTCCTGCATCATGCGGTCGGTATCAATGTCAAACGCCGCTTCGTGATACCCTGCAAAGCCCAGTTCACTGCGTTTCAGGATTGGCACAAGTTCCATGGCGTGATCAAGCGGTATCGGCGCAACATTCAACGCACTCGCATCTGCCTCAAACGCTTCTTTTTCATCGCTGCGCGCGACGATCAGCAGGCCACGTGCGCTTAGGTATCCGCCGTTGGCATCGGTGTGATAGGGCTTGCTTGCCGTGTTCAGGGCAACTGTGCTGGGCAGGCCGTAATGTTCCTCGAACACGGCAGCAGAACGGCCGGAAGTGTGATAGCCGGTGCTGCTTTCTTGCTCCAGAACCGTGACGTTGGCATCCTGCGACAACCGTGCAGCAGCTGACAGGCCAGCAATGCCTCCGCCGATAACGATGATGTCTGTCATGCCTGCTCTTCCAGACGGTCGGTTGCAGGGGGCGGCGTCGCTGAAAGTGCGCAAAGCCGGCCATAAAGATCGTCGGGCATCCGGTAGGTCATGGCATCCAGCGAAGGCTGCAATTGCGCGACAGTGCGTGCGGAAATAATCGGGGTTGGGCCGGTGGGATGACGCGCTGCCCACGCAACGGCGAGGGTGGCAGGATGCACGTCGATTTCTTGCGCAACTGCGCTCAACGCGTCGGCAGTTGCATACATGGCCTTTTGCCCATAGCGCGCCGCATAGCGATCATCTTCGGTCAAGCGGCCCGCGCCGCCGCTTGCGTATTTCCCCGTCAGCAAGCCGCCGCCAAGTGGAGAATAGGGGGCGACAAGGATGTTGAGATCATCCGCCATTGGCAGGATTTCCACTTCGGCCTGTCGTTTCACAAGGTTATACATGGGTTGAATCACTGCGACGCTCAGATCGAATTGCGTGGCAACACCCGCAGCTTTGACAACCTGCCAAGCGGCAAAATTAGACAGGCCAATATGGCGAATGTGGCCTTGTGCCTTTAGATCGGAAAAAGCCTGAAAACTCTCGGAAAGCTCGGTCTCGGGATCGAAACGGTGGAGATACAGCACATCCAAAGTATCAAGCCGCAAGCGTTGGCGCGAGGTTTCGGCAGAGGACAGTATATTGTCACGGGATGCGCCGCCCGTATAGGCCGCCTTGGTTGCGATGATCAGCTCGTCGCGCCGGGTGCCAATGAATTCACCCAGAAGGGTTTCGGACGCGCCGTCGGTATAAACATACGCCGTATCAAAATGGGTGATCCCCGCGTCAATACAGGCCTCGAACATCTCGCGCGATTGCACAGCGTCCGCGCGGCCACCAAATTGCATGGTGCCAAAGGCAAGGCGGCTGGCGGGTGTCCCATTGGGGCTGGTGAGGGTATTTTTCATAAAGGAAATGGTGACACGGACTTGACCAAGGCGCAATTGCCCGTTGGCATGAAATTGCGCGGATTATCCCCCGGCAGGCAGGCACCTATCCATTCTCCGAAGACGCTTTGGCAGATTCTCAGAAAAGGAGCGATGATCCTGATACAGCAGTTCACATAGGCGCAAACCTTCCTGTCTTAGCTGTTCCCTTTTTCCAGGGCGCGTTTGTAGGCGGGGCGTGCCTCAATCATCTCCACAAAACCGGCGAGTGCCGCGAAGTCCTCTGCCCAGCCCAGGCGTCGTGAAATCTCGGCTGGAAAGCTGAGCATGATATCTGCGGCAGACAGGCTGTCTTGCACGAAATGACCGGATGCGCGCACACGTTCATTCATGTAGCGAAAGTGGTTGTTCATTTCCGCGTTGATACGCGGATGCAGCGGTGCGCCGGCTTCTTTCAGACGGCCCACGTAAAGATTCAGCAAGATCGGGATCATCGCGGAGCCTTCGGCGAAATGCATCAGTTCAAGATGGCTCAGGTAGGCATCCGTGTCGGAATTCGGGATCATCCCGGGGGCGAAGCGTTGGCACAAAACCTCAACAATCGCGCCGCTTTCTGTGATCAATCGTCCATCGAGTTCGATCATCGGAGATTTGCCCAAGGGGTGAATGTCCATGAGTTCCTTGGGGGCCAGATTGGTTTCGGCATTACGATCGTAGTGCACAACCTCGTAAGATTCACCAATTTCTTCCAGCAGCCAGAAGATACGATGGGAGCGAGAGCGGTTCAGGTGGTGCAGGCGGATCATTGGCTATCGCTTTCATAAGGTGTTTTGAGGCAGTCTATTGCCTGACAGGGGAAAGGGAAGAGGATGATCATCAAAGAAAAGGCAAATTTGCGCGGAACGGCGCGGGATGCAGCCGGGCCGGGCTGGACGTCCCTGCGGCTACTGGTGCGATCGGACGGCATGGGGTTCTCGATGACAGAGACCGAAGTGCTGCCGGGTGCGGTGCTGAAGTTGGAGTACAAGCACCACGTTGAGGCGTGTTACTGCATTGGCGGTCGTGGCACTGTGGTTGAGGTGGCAACGGGTGCACGGCACGAAATCACGCCGGGCACCCTTTATGCGCCAAATGCCCATGATCGACATGAAGTGCATGTGCCCGAGGATGGTGACGTGCTGCGGCTCGTCTGCGTGTTCTCGCCCGCGTTGGAGGGGACGGAGGTCCATGGACCAGACGGGAGCTACCGGGCTGCAGAGGGGTGAACG
Organism: uncultured Sulfitobacter sp.; assembly: GCA_947501805.1. Taxonomy (GTDB): domain Bacteria; phylum Pseudomonadota; class Alphaproteobacteria; order Rhodobacterales; family Rhodobacteraceae; genus Sulfitobacter. The sequence goes on from CANMXJ010000005.1 coordinate 158,535, forward strand.
GAGTTTAGATGCAATGCCGGTTCCGAGTCCATTTCGCCGGATGCTGCATTGCAGTCGAATGACTGCTTCGTGGGAAAAATTCTGCGCTGTTTCTGATACGGCCTAAATAAGGGTGTGCCAAATCGCGATAACGCCGACCAAGATCAAACTGAGCGCCCAGACCAAATCAAGATTGAACCACGTCTTGGAAAGGAATTTCAGGCCGAGCCAGACGTACATAACCCATGCCAAGATTCCGCCTGCCAGCATCATGGCGGCAGTGTGGGCTGTGGCAACGATGAAGGCCACGGAGACATTGGAACTCATCAATGCGTAAGCAGCGGTGTGGCCGGCGTCGAGCTCTGCGACGGCGCAGATTCCCAAATATATCGGGACCAACATAAGTCCCGCGCCGTGGGCTATCGCAGCAAGGAACGACCATAGGCCCAATCTCGAAGGTTTGACTCGCGCCAGAAAACGCGGGTGGCGTCGGTTGATCAACAAGTAGATGCCCAGAGCGATCACCAAAACCCCCGCTGCGATACGAATTTGTGTCTCGTATTCGACGAGGGTGATCATCATCGAAAAGGGTAGCAGGATCGCGGTCATGGCAATGAAGTGGCCAATGGCCAGCGCCAAGAGGGCGCGCACCAAGGCTGAAGCCTTTTGCTCAAAAAGCGCTGCAGAAACGGCAAGAGGCCAGCCCATGCCGGGGTTCACCCCGTGATATATGCCTGAAAAGATGACAGCCCCCCAAAGGGCTGCCACCGAGGTTGGTTCTTCCACGTTTTACCCGCGTTCTTAAACGTTCGGGTAGCAGAAGCTGTCAGTTGAACAGTCGCCGCCCTCCAGTCGGATCTGGTGGGACCGCATTCCTTTCGGGAACTCGACATAGAAGTCCTTGTCGAGGTGGAAGCCGTTTTCGTCGTTGTTGGCCATGACCATTTGGCCGCCCTCGTCGTCTGGGTAAAACTGGTCGTCCCATGTAGAATAGAGTGAGTTGGTCCAGTAGACCCGTTTGCCGTCTCGACTGATCTCAACCATTTGAGGACCGTAGGCGAAGGGCTTGCCGTTTGGATGGTCTGCGCCTTTTGCAATGCCACCAACTTCGACTTTGCCAGCTAGAACTGGGTTCATTGGGTCAGAGACGTCATATTGGTGCATTTCGCCCAAACCCCAGCAAGCCACATAGAGGTATTTGTCGTCGAGGCTGAGATCAATATCGGTGACCAACGGAGGTACGGCACCAAAACCTTGCAAAAGCGGCGGCAGGTTCTCAGGGTCCTCGGGGCGTGGATCGATTGTGATGGTCTTCTTAGACTGCCATTTGCCGTCATCGTCACGCCACCAAGTGAAGATCGCGCCTTGGAGATTGGTGGTGTCAACAACCACGCCGCAGAAACCATAGGATTTAGCGGGATCGTGAGCAGGCCGGATTTCCAGTGCCATTTGGTAATTCTCACCAAAATCGATGGTCTGGATATTCTTGCGCGCACGCAGATCCCAAAAATGAATTGAATGCCCATATTTGTTGCTGAGCAGATCGTCCGGGACAACGCCGTTCTCAAACTGTGGAGGCAGGCCCCATTCCGACGACACCATGTAATCCTGAGGCAGGTTCCACCAGAAGTCGTAATGCTTGTCTTGCTTGCCGCGGTCCATCTCGTAGCGGCCGATGATCTCGAAGGTTTCGCAATCCATTATGAAAATGCCGGGAGGACCGTCAGTCCCGTCTTCGCCGCCGCCGCCGAGGGTTGATACGTAGATGCCTTCTGGGCCGCAGTGGATCGTGTGCGGGCGCGAATAGCCCGTCTTGGCGAATACTTCCTCAGGTTCGATGGTTTTGTGGATTTTGGCCTTTAGCGGATCTTTGACGTCGATGATGTAGATGCGCGACGAGCGAATTCCTGGCACGATCAGATAGCGGCGCTCAAGAAAGGCGTGGCCAGTCAGCGGCGACAGTGCGGATGAACACGCGTTCCAGCCAAAATGGTGAAACTCGTCGCCCTTGTTGGGGACGATGACTTGATGGACAATTTCGCCATAGGTTTTTGATTTTGGATTCACGTCGACCACAGCGATGCCATCCGATTGTGACCCGTCTGGACTTAGCATGATGGTGAATGCGTAGTTCTCGGTGGGTGCCGCCATAGCGAGCTGCGGTGTCGCGTGGAATGTTGGATCTGGCCTTAGGTTCATGACTTATTCCTCCCAAACAGTTTTGATGTCATGCAAGAAAAATGCCGTATCCTTTGATGCTCGAAACTACCAAATTGGATCTCGGCGATGGAGCACGACCCTGGTTTCAATTGTCAGACAATTGAAGTCGAGTTCCATTTGCAATGCAAGTTTTTTCTACACCCGGCGAATGAGGCATGCTTTTGCGACCGTCCAGGTTTCCGTATCTCGCGGACATCGGCCACTGTTAAGTGGTGAATTTCTCAATGTTGAATCCGACGCGCAGACATTCAAAATCGTAGATAAGAAGTCTGCTTCGGCCCGCAAAGCTGACCTTGAATACCGTTCAGCGCCACGTGATCTTGACCACACCTTTCGGATGCCCTTTCTGAGCCCAAAAAAACATGATGCTGCGCGTTGGGAGTGTGATGGTTTTCAAGCGTTTCAGTAGAGCCGAGTATCTTCATCTGCTGTGTGATCGTCTTCGACCTCTTTCAGCGTTTGTTCCCTGTCAACTGTGGATATCACCCATTCAGCGAGTGTCGGGGCCGACTTCCGTTCGGGCCAGTGATCAGGGTGCCAAAACCGAGATCGGATGAAAGATTTCGAGCAATGCATGAAGACTTCCTCGACCTCAATTACAAGTGCGAGCAATGGTTCTTTTCCATTAATTGCATGACGTTTGCTGATCGCTGCATCTCGCACAATGCGAGCCTTGCCCGCGACACGCAGCGTGTCGCCGTGACCCGGCACAACGAAGAGAATAGCGATGTTCGGATCTTCCAATAGATTTTGAAAGCCATCGACACGATGGTTTCCGAGCCTGTCCGGAATAATGAGCGTCTTGTTGTCGTAGACTTCTACGAACCCGGCAGGGTCACCTTTAGGTGAAACATCAATCAGACCTTCGGACGCTTTGGTAGCAACAATTACAAACGGCGCAAGTTCGATGAATCTCCGCGCGGTATCATTCAGCCGATCACTCACTTTAAGAAATGTATTGGTAAACCCGTCTGTTGGCAGGAGCTCTCTTAACCGTTCACTGCATTCAATCTGTTCATCAAATTCCAACACAACGCTCTCCGGCCAACTGCTAAGAGAAATCGTAGCTGATGCGCCGAATTTCTCAAAGCCGTCATTTGAAGCAGGAGAGCCAATGACGGCAAATTCCGCAAAGCCGACCTTCTCACAAAGTCAGGGGCGCAAAAAAGGCCCCGCAGATGCAGGGCCTTTCCGTCGATCTTCAGCATTTGCCTTACTGCGGAATGTCGCCTTCAATGCCTTCGACATAAAAGTTCATACCCGCCAATGTCCCATCATCGGCCACTTCACCCTCGGCCAGAAACGGCGTTCCGTCCTGCTTGTTCAGCGGGCCAGTGAAGGCGTGATAAGTCCCATCCGCAAGTGACGCTTTCAACAACAGTGCTTCGGCCTTTACATCCGCTGGCACCGCATCGGAAATCTTGCCGATGCCGACCATGCCTGCGCCGATGCCGTCCCATGTGTTGCCGGAAGTCCAAGTGCCATCCATCACGGCTTGTGTGCGTGCGATGTAATAGGGGGCCCAGTCGTCAATGATTGATGAAACCCTTGGAAAGGGTGCGTATTGGCCCATGTCGGATGCCTGGCCAAAGGTCACCACGTTGCCTGCCTCCTGAGCGGCGGCCTGAGGCGCAGTGGAATCGGTATGTTGCAAGACAACATCCGCGCCTTGTTCGATCAGAACCTTGGCCGCGTCCGCTTCCTTGGCAGGATCAAACCATGTGTAGGCCCAAACAATTTTGAACTGCACATCGGGGTTGGCTTTGCGCGCGTGAATGAACGCCGCGTTGATGCCACGGATCACTTCGGGGATCGGATAGGAGCCGATGTAACCGATGATGTTGGATTTGGTCATCTTGCCCGCGATGTGGCCCTGAATGGCGCGGCCCTCATAGAAACGCGCGGAATAGGTCGCGACGTTTTCGGCCTGCTTGTAGCCAGTTGCATGTTCGAACTTCACGTTCGGGAACTTTTTGGCGACGTTGATGGTCGGGTCCATATAGCCGAACGAGGTGGTGAAAATCAGATCGGCCCCGTTCAGTGCCATCTGTGTCATCACACGCTCCGAGTCCGGACCTTCCGCCACAGATTCAACAAATACGGTTTCAACCTTGTCGCCAAAATGCTCTTCAACAGCCAAGCGGCCCTTGTTGTGTTCATAAGTCCAGCCACCGTCGCCTACGGGACCAACAAAGACGAAACCAACCTTGGTTTTGTCTTGGGCCATTGCCGTTGTTGCCAGACCCAGTGCCAATACAGCACCCGTCAGGAGTTTGGTAAATTTCATGATATTCCCCAGTTGTTTCGCCCTTGCCGGACGTTTGCAGATTGGCCCCTAAGAGGAGGCATGGAAAGTGCGGCCAAGACAGGCAGGTGCGCCGCCTTTGTGCCGCGACAGGACCACCAGAACGATGATCGTGATGACATAAGGTGACATTGCCAGATACTCCACCGGAATGGCAACGCCTGCGCCTTGCAGATTAAGCTGTAACTGCGTGATACCGCCGAAAAGATAGGCACCCAGCAACAGCCGCCATGGTTTCCAGCTTGCAAAGACAACTAGCGCAAGCGCGATCCAGCCGATGCCCGCCGTCATGCCTTCGGTCCATTGTGGTACGCGGATGAGGCTGATGTAAGCCCCGCCGATGCCTGCACAGGCCCCGCCGAACATGATCGCTAGCGTGCGGATGCGCACAACCTTGTAGCCAAGCGCGTGGGCCGCATCATGACTCTCCCCAACCGCGCGCAGGATCAGGCCCGCGCGGGTGAATTTCAGGACCGCCCAAGTGGCGGCGACGAGGATGATGCCGAGATAGAGGATGACGTCATGGGTGAACAGGATCGGCCCGATGACGGGGATATCAGCGAGCGGGCCGAAGTTGATGTCCGGCAGACGCGGCGGTTTGATGCCCACATAGGATTGGCCAAGGAGCGCCGAAAGGCCGAGACCGAAGAGCGTCAGCGCAAGGCCCGAAGCAACCTGATTGGCCAGCGTGATCTGGGTAAGGAACGCGAAAAGCAGGCTGAGCGCGGCGCCACCCACAGCAGCGGCGGCAAACCCCAAAAGCGGAGAGCCTGTCTCGACCGCCGTGGCAAAGCCGCAAATCGCACCGGTGATCATCATGCCTTCAACACCAAGGTTGAGCGTGCCGGATTTCTCGACGACAAGTTCACCAATGGCGGCAAAGATCAGCGGCGTCGCGGCAACAAGGAAGCCTGCGACGAAGAGGAGGGGGTTGATGGCTGAAAGGTCCATTACGCCACCTCCGTCCGGCCGAACCGCAGCCGGTAATTTGTAAACATATCCAGCGCCAGCAGGAAAAACAGCAACATCCCTTGAAACACTTGAATGGCCGCCGCCGGAAGGCCCAACTGGCTTTGCGCGATGTCCCCGCCAATATAGGTCAGCGCCATGAGCAACCCCGCCAGCAGAATGCCGATTGGGTGCAACCGCCCCAGAAACGCGACGATAATCGCGGTAAACCCGTAGCCCACATTGAAATCAATCGTCACCTGACCGGCAGGGCCAGAGACCTCGAACATGCCCGCAAGCCCAGCCAGCAGCCCCGATGTGCCCAGACAGAACAACACCAGTCGCGTCGGGTTCACACCCGAAAACTTCGCGGCGCGTGGCGCTTCACCCGTCACACGAATGGCAAAGCCAAGTCGGTGCTTGGTCAACAACACATAGGCAAAGATCACCGCAATCAACGCGGCCACCACACCCCAGTGCATACCGCTACCTTCAATTAGATCGGCGTTAAACGCGCTCTCATATTGCTGCAAATTACGCGAACCGGGAAAACCGAACCCTTCGGGATTCTTCATTAACCCCAAGGACATCGACGCCAGAAACTGCTCCGCCACATAGACCAGCATCAGCGATACCAAAATCTCATTAGTGCCAAACTTCACCTTCAAAAGCGCCGGTATCATCGCCCAGAGCCAGCCGCCAAAGGCCCCCGCCAGAACCATCAACGGAAAGATGTGAAACCCCTCAGCCGGATAGAACGCCAACCCTACGCCTGCGCCGAAAAGCGCACCCATGATGTATTGCCCTTCAGCCCCGATGTTCCAGATGCCTGCCTTGAACCCAAGCGACAGCCCAATGGCGATCAACACCAAAGGCGCGCCTTTGATCAACAATTGCGGACGGTAAAAGAAGGAGAACTCACCAAACAACGGCTCCCAGAAGATCGTCACAATGGAGGCAATAGGATCCTTGCCCAAAGTGGCAAACAAAAGGCCGCCAAAAAACATTGTCGCCACCACTGCCAATACCGGTGTCGCCAATGAAAACGCGCGGCTGGCCTGTGGACGCTTTTCAAGACGGATCATACGTGATCCCCCATATTTCCAAATGGTTCAAAATCCTCGTCGAAGACATAGAATCTCTTTTGGAACAGAAGATCATACATGGGCCACCTCCATCCCGTGCGCCCCACCCATCATCAAGCCGATCTCTTCCACGTTCAGGCCCTGTGTGGGCCGCGGTTCGGACAACCGCCCTTCATTCAAGGCTGCAAAGCGGTCCGAGATTTCCATCAATTCATCAAGATCCTGCGAGATAATCACCAATGCGGCCCCGTTCTCGGCCAAATCCAGCAATGCCTGACGAATGGCGGCGGCGGCGGATGCATCAACACCCCACGTTGGCTGGTTTACGACCAGAAGTTCAGGGCGCTGTAAGACTTCGCGCCCAATCACGAATTTCTGGAGATTGCCACCTGATAGAGAACGCGCGGCGTTGGAAGGGCCCGGAGTGCGAACGTCGAATGTCTCGATTATCTTTTGCGCAAAACTGCGTGCACGCCCCCAGTTCAATATGCCGCGATGCTCCAGTTTTTCGCGCAGGGCAGCGGTCAGCATGGCGTTTTCGGTTAGTGACATATCCGGAGCGGCCGCATGGCCAAGTCGTTCTTCGGGCGCGCTCAGGATACCCATGGCGCGGCGAGGCGTTGGACCCAGCAATCCGACGTCGCGGCCTTTAAAGTGAACCATGCCAGGGGCTGTCAACATTTCGCCCGACAGGGCGGCCAGCAATTCATCCTGACCGTTGCCTGCTACACCACCGATGCCCAACACTTCACCAGCGCGAACCTCGACACTTATGTTGCGCAGGGGCATGCCGAAGTCACTGGGCGAGTTGGCAGAGAGTTCTTGTAGAGACAGCACCACTTCGCCGGGCGTTTTGTTTGCCCGCGTCGGCGTTTGTAACAGTTTTCCCACCATCATTTCGGCCATGTCCCGTGCGGATGTCTGCGATGGGGTGCAATGACCAACGACCTTACCCAGACGCAAAACCGTAGCACTGTCGCACAGGCTTCGGATTTCCTCGAGTTTGTGCGAGATATACAGGATCGCCGTGCCTTCCACGCTTAGTTTGCGCAACGTCTTGAACAGGATTTCAACCTCTTGTGGTGTCAGGACCGAAGTTGGTTCGTCCATGATCAACAACTTGGGGTCTTGCAGAAGACAGCGGATGATCTCGACCCGTTGGCGTTCTCCGGCAGACAGATCACCCACCACCCGGTCCGGCGACAAGGGGAGACCATAGGTTTCCGACACGTCGCGTATTTGCTGGCTGAGTGTGTTCAGTTTGGGCGCATTTTCCATCCCCAATGCGATGTTCTCTGCCACTGTCAGCGCATCAAACAGCGAGAAATGCTGGAAAACCATGCCAACACCCGCTGTGCGTGCTGCGCGTGGCTCGTCAGGGGCAAAGGCTGCGCCAAACATCTGCATCGTGCCCGCATCAGGTTTAACCAGACCATAGATCATTTTCACAAGGGTTGATTTACCCGCACCGTTTTCGCCCAGCAAGGCATGCACTTCGCCGGGTGCGATGCTTAGCGATACATCGTCATTGGCGATTACGCCGGGATAGGCTTTGGTAAGCCCGGAGAGTTTCAGGAGCGGCGTGTCGGTCATGCAGTAGCCTTGGATTGTGTCCGCTTGAGCAGCGCGGCAATGGTGCCTCTGGCGATTTGATCCGGCGATTTCCCTAATGATTTGTCGCCAATGGGGCAGGTGATCGGCCTTGGGTCAAGCCCCGCTTCGATCAGTCGCTTTCGAAACCGCGACCATTTTGTTGCCGAACCGATCAATCCGATGCTTGCGGCATTGCGTTTGAGCAATGTCGCACAAAGCGCAAGGTCGATGTCGTGGGAATAGGTAAAAATCAGATGGTGAACCCCTGGCTCCGCATGCGCGGCCAGACGTGGCATATCGGTGGCGGGGGTGGTGGTGACATGTTTACCCGTGCGGCGCGGGAAGCGGTTTTGGGCACTGTCGATCCACTGGATTTCAAAGGCTTGAGGCGGGGCTGCGCGCACAATTGCGCGCCCCACGTGACCAGCTCCCCAAAGCCAGAGGGGCGCACGGGTCTCTGGTGGTGGATCAAGACGCCAGTAAGTCGCGTTCAATCCGTCGGTCTTGAGCGGTTGATCGGTATATCGCAAAGTCACAACCCCGCCGCAACATTGGCCAAGGTTCGGACCAAGCGGGAGCGTTTCGACATGTTCGGTCTCGCCTTTTTCCAGCATGGCGCGGGCGGTTGCGATGGCCATGTATTCAAGCGCACCTCCGCCAATTGTGCCCTGTGTGCCGCGTGCGGTGATCCTCATCGCCGTTCCAGCATCACGCGGTGCTGAGCCCCGTGCGCTCGATATTTCGACCCAGAGTGCGCTCATGCGCGGGTTCTTTCGACCGCGGCCAAAACCGCTTCTGCGGTGGCGGGGGCTTGCAGGTCTCCATATGAGGGACCGCATGCTGAAATTGCATCCGCCAACGCCATGAAAGCGGATATGCCCAGCATGAAAGGCGGTTCGCCCACAGCTTTGGACCGGTAGATGGTCTGTGCCGGATTGGGCTGATCCCAGAGGGCGACGTTAAAGATGTCGGGGCGGTCGGAGCAGGCGGGAATCTTGTATGTCGACGGTGCGTGCGTCTTGAGCGCACCTTGATCATCCCAGACCAGTTCCTCGGTGGTAAGCCAGCCCGCACCTTGCACATAGCCGCCTTCAATCTGACCCATGTCGATTGCCGGGTTCAGAGAGGCACCCGCGTCATGCAGGATGTCGGCACGCAGGATGCGGTTTTCGCCGGTAAGCGTGTCGATAACGACCTCCGTACAGGCGGCCCCGTAGGCAAAGTAAAAAAACGGGCGACCACGTCCTGCGATCCGATCCCATTCGATGTCGGGGGTTTTGTAGAACCCGGTGGCAGAAAGCGAAATGCGCGCCTGATAGGTCAGCGACGCAGCCTGGGCAAAGCTGATTTCCTGATTGCCGACTTTGACGCGGCCATCAACGAACGTGATGTCGGCGGTGTCGTATACGTCCGCAAGATGCTTTTCCATCCGTGCGCGAATTTCGTCACAAGCGTTTTGGACGGCCATCCCGTTGAGATCCGACCCCGAGGATGCTGCAGTGGCGGAGGTATTGGGGACTTTGGCCGTGTCGGTTGCGGTGATCTTTATGGTGTCGAGCGGGACACCAAACCGGCTGGCAGCCACTTGTGCAACCTTCAGGAACAATCCCTGACCCATTTCGGTGCCGCCGTGGTTCAGATGGATGGAGCCGTCCTGATACACATGTACCAGCGCACCCGCTTGGTTGAGGTGGGTTAGCGTGAATGATATGCCGAACTTGACAGGGGTGATCGCGATGCCGCGCTTGAGGACCGGATTTTGTGCATTCCAGTCTTTAATGGCAGCGCGGCGGGTATCGTAGTCGGCAGAGGTCGCTAGCCGATCTGTCAGGGCATTGATAATGCAATCTTTTACGGGCTGGTGGTAGGGGGTCGTCTGCTCTGGGTTGCCCATATCTGCATAATAATTCACGCGGCGGATGGCCAGGGGATCCATATCCAGATGCTGTGCGATATGATCCATGATTTTCTCAATACCAACAACACCCTGTGGCCCGCCAAAACCGCGAAAAGCGGTGGCTGACTGGGTGTTGGTCTTTAGGCGATGTGACGTAATGCGCACGTGATCAAGGTGATAGGCGTTGTCAGCGTGCAGCATGGCCCTGTCGGCAACAGGCAAGCTGAGGTCCTGCGCCCAGCCACAACGTGCATAATGGGTGAAGTCGAGCGCGGTAATGCGCCCCGTCCCGTCAATGCCTACAGTATAATCAATTCGGAAATCATGGCGTTTACCGGTGATGATCATATCGTCGTCGCGGTCATAACGCATTTTACATGGCTTGCCGGTAAAGGCAGCCGCAACTGCACAGGCCACAGCAAGCGCGTTGCCCTGACTTTCCTTGCCACCAAAACCGCCGCCCATACGTCGGGTTTCAACACGGACCGCATGCATTGGTTTGCCAATGGCGTGGGCAACTTTATGTTGTATTTCCGTCGGGTGTTGGGTGGAGCTTTGCACCAGCATGTCGCCGCATTCCTGAGGTAGAGCAAGGGCGGCCTGACCTTCGAGATAGAAGTGTTCCTGCCCGCCGATGTCGATGCTGCCGGACAGGGTCTCGGCGGCAGAACCAAGCGCGGCTAAGACGTCCCCTTTCTGATAAATGCGCGGCCCTTCTTCGAACCTTGAATTGGCGGCAAGTGCATCTTCAACCGTCAGGATCGGCACGGTTGCGTCAATTTCGATCTGTCCTTTGGTCGCGGCAAAGCGAGCGGCAAGGTGCGAGGTCGCGATCACCAGAAAGACGGGTTGTCCGATGTGATGCACGGTGCCTGTCGCAAGCAACGGTTCGTCATGATTTGACGGGGAAACATCGCAGTCGTGCTTTAGATCACTGGCTGTCAGCACCGCAATAACACCCGGCGCGCGTCTCACTTGATCCAGATTCATTGCCGTGATGGTGCCGGCGGCAACCTGGCTGGTGGCAAATGCAAGATGAAGCGTGCCCTGCGGTGTCGGGATGTCGTCGATGTAACGGGCGGCACCGGTAACATGAAGGGCGGCGGCGTCATGGGGGAGGGGCTTTGCAACGCTCATGTGCGGACCTCCTGTACGTTTGTTTGGGCGCCGTTTATGTCATGGAGATACCGCAGCAACATGTTTTGCGCGGCTCTTAGGCGGTACTGTGCGGATGCACGCATGTCGCTGAGCGGTTGAAAATCCTCTACCATTGCTTCCATACCCTTGCGCATGGTTGCTTCGTTGAAGGGATTACCAATCATCGCGGCTTCTGCCTGTGTCGCGCGTTTTGGCGTGCCTGCCATCCCACCATATGCAAGGCGGGTCGACGTAATCGTGTCACCGTCGCGCTGGACAGACAGGCAACCGCAGACGGCAGAAATATCCTGATCAAAGCGCTTTGACAGTTTGTAACAGCGCAGGGTGTCTTGCTGCTTTGGAATGGTGATGGTTTCGACAAACTCACCGGGGACGCGGTCCTGTTTGCCATAGGCAACAAAGAAATCCTGCAGACGTATGCTGCGCCGTTTGTCACCATGACGCAGATGCAATGTGGCACCCAAGGCGATCAACGCGGGAGGGCCGTCACCTATGGGGGAACCATTTGCTATATTTCCGCCAATGGTAGCAGCGTTGCGCACCTGAACCGACCCATAGCGGCGGATCATGGCGGCGAAACTGGGATGATGCGATTCAATCGCGGCTTCAAGGTCCGTCAGGGTTGTCATTGCGCCGATGTGAATTTCCGTATCGGTTTCGCGTATGCCACGCAGGTCGTCGCACTGGTTGAGAAAAGCCACTGCGCCCAGATCACGGAATTGTTTTGTTACCCAAAGACCAACGTCCGTGGCACCCGCCACGAGTGTTGCATCGGGGTTTTCCAGATACCACTGCGCAAGAACGTCAGACGTCTGTGGTTGAATGGCGTCTGATTGCCGAAGTTGCGACTGAGGCAATGTCGGCGCTGCCTTGGCCAAAGAACGAAGGTGGTCGGGGACGGGTCTGTCCGCCAAGGTTTCTGCCGCACGGATGATCGGCGCGTAACCGGTGCAACGACACAGGTTGCCTGCAAGCTGTGTGTCATGGTCGGTGGCACCGTTAAGGTGGGCGGTGGCCATAGAAACAACAAAGCCGGGTGTGCAAAAACCGCATTGGCTGCCGTGGTGTTCGATCATTGCGGTTTGTGCAGGGTGCAAAGTGCCATCAGGTGCGGCGAGGCCTTCGACAGTGGTGACGTGTTTGCCGTTCACTTGCGGCAGGAACAGGATGCATCCGTTGAGGGCACGCGTGCCGTCTGCATCGCTGATCATCACCGTGCAGGCCCCGCAGTCTCCTTCGTTGCAGCCTTCTTTGGTGCCTGTCATCTGGCGTTCGATCCGCAGCCAGTCCAGAAGGGTTGTGGTAGGTGAGATGTCTTTCAGGGTGACATGCGTTCCGTTCAGTAGAAACGTGACGTCCATGGTGTTGGCCAGTCGCGGTACATTTGCCCAAAAATGGCGGTTGGTTCGATGCGACGTAGAACCGGTTGCCGGGCGTTAAGCAGAGGCTAAGCGGATGGCTTGGGCGATTGCAAGAAAAAAGGCACCCATGGTGCGCGGGCACTGGTGGCTTGGATGGCAGGCGTCTAAAGTTCGGGCATGAAACAGAACCCCCGATTCATCCACCTGCGCACCCATTCCGAATATTCCTTGCTGGAAGGGGCGCTGCGGCTGAAAAAGCTGCCTGAAATGTGTGTGAAGGCGGGCATGCCCGCGCTGGCTTTGACCGACACCAACAATATGTTTGCGGCGCTGGAGTTTTCCGTTGGCATGGCTGGCGCGGGTGTACAGCCGATCATGGGCTGTCAGGTCGATCTGGCCTATATAGTCGCGCAACCGGGGGAAAAATCGCGTGATCCGGCACCTGTTGTTCTGCTGGCACAATCCGAACTTGGCTACGAAAACCTGATGAAGCTGAATTCCTGTCTTTACGTGGACAAGGGGGGGCAGTTGCCGCAGGTGACGTTGGATGAATTGGCCACATTCAGCAGTGATGTGATTTGTTTGACGGGTGGGGCAGACGGGCCTGTTGGATGCTTGTTACAGGCCGGGCAACGCCCCGCTGCCGAAAGCCTAATGACGCGGCTGAAAGGTATCTTTGAGGACAGGTTGTATGTCGAATTGCAGCGCCATCCGGGAGAGGGCGGGCAGCTGGAAGCCGAACGGCTGACCGAACGCGGCTTTGTTGAAATGGCCTATGATATGGACATTCCTCTGGTGGCAACCAACGATGTCTATTTCCCGAAGACAGAGATGTATGAAGCACATGATGCGCTGATCTGCATCGCGGATGGGTCTTATGTCGATCAACAGGATGACCGCCGCAGGCTGACGCCGCAGCATTACTTCAAGTCCGAAGCCGAAATGGTGGCGCTGTTTGCGGATTTGCCGGAAGCGATAGAAAACACGGTTGAAATTGCACGACGCTGCGCGTTTATGACCTACCGTCGTGATCCGATTCTGCCGAAATTTGCCGATGACGAGATTGCCGAATTGCGCCGCCAAGCGCAGGAAGGGTTGAAGGCAAGGCTGGCGATTATCCCCCATGCCGCACCCGTTGAGGAGTACGAGACACGGCTGGAATTCGAGCTGGGGATCATCGAGGGGATGGGGTTCCCGGGCTACTTCCTGATCGTTGCGGATTTCATCAAATGGGCCAAAGAACACGATATCCCTGTGGGGCCGGGGCGTGGTTCGGGTGCGGGATCGCTGGTTGCCTACGCCCTGTTGATCACCGACCTTGATCCGCTGCGATACTCCCTTCTGTTTGAACGTTTCTTGAACCCTGAACGTGTGTCGATGCCGGACTTTGACATCGACTTCTGCATGGACCGCCGCGAGGAGGTCATTCAATATGTTCAGCAGAAATACGGACGCGATAAGGTGGGCCAGATCATCACCTTTGGTGCGTTGCTGTCCAAGGCCGCAGTGCGCGACATTGGCCGTGTTTTGCAGATGCCCTATGGGCAGGTGGACCGTCTGTCCAAGATGATCCCTGTTGAGGGGGTAAAGCCTGTCTCGATTGAAAAAGCCTTGGCGGATGAGCCGCGCTTGCGCGAAGAAGCCAAGAACGAAGAGGTTGTTGCACGTCTGTTGAATTACGGCCAACAGGTCGAAGGTTTGTTGCGCAATGCGTCAACCCATGCGGCGGGTGTGGTTATTGGTGACCGCCCGCTGGACCAGCTTGTACCGCTCTATCAAGATCCGCGCTCCGACATGCCTGCGACCCAGTTCAACATGAAATGGGTGGAACAAGCGGGGCTGGTGAAGTTCGACTTTCTCGGTCTGAAAACCCTCACTGTAATCCAGAACGCGGTGGATCAGATCAAGGCGTCGGGGCGCCATTTGCATCTAGCGGCGGACGGCACGGAATTGTTCACTCCCCCAGAAGGGTTGATTGACGACATTTCGACAATCCCTCTGGATGACGAAGCCTCGTATAAACTCTACGCCAGCGCCAAAACTGTTGCGGTGTTTCAGGTGGAATCCAGCGGCATGATGGATGCGCTGAAACGCATGAAGCCGAACTGTATCGAGGATATCGTGGCCCTTGTAGCGCTTTACCGGCCCGGTCCGATGGAGAACATCCCGACCTATTGCGAGGTTAAAAACGGGCTGCGCGAGATTGAATCGGTGCATCCCTCTATCGACCATCTTTTGGCCGAGACCCAAGGCATCATCGTTTACCAAGAACAGGTGATGCAGATCGCGCAGGTAATGGGCGGCTATAGCCTTGGTGGTGCTGACCTGCTGCGTCGCGCGATGGGTAAAAAGATCGCCGAGGAAATGGCTAAGGAGCGTCCAAAATTCGAAAAGGGCGCAATGGCGAATGGCGTAGACAAGAAGAAGGCCAAAGAGGTTTTCGACCTGTTGGAAAAATTCGCCAACTACGGTTTCAACAAATCCCACGCGGCGGCCTATGCTGTGGTCAGCTACCAGACTGCATGGCTCAAAGCGAATCATCCGGTTGAATTCATGGCCGGTGTGATGAACTGCGATATACATCTGACGGACAAACTTTCGGTGTATTTCGAGGAAGTGCGCAAGCAACTGGAACTGCCGTGGGTGCCGCCGTGCGTGAACCGGTCAGACGCTACGTTCAAAGTGGTGGACGGCGCATTGGTCTATGCGCTGGGCGCGCTGAAAAATGTGGGCGTGGAGGCGATGAAATTGATCGTCGAAGGGCGTCAAATCGACGGGGCGGATAAACCGTTTGCCACGCTCTTTGATCTGGCGCGGCGTGTTGATCTGAAACGTGTGGGCAAGCGCCCCTTGGAAATGCTGGCGCGATCCGGTGCCTTTGACCAGCTTGATCCAAACCGTCGCCGCGTGTTTCAGGCTCTTGATCCGCTGGTGAATTATTCGGCCGCGATCCATGAACAGAAGTCTTCAAATCAAGTGTCCTTGTTTGGGGAAGCGGGGGACGATCTGCCCGAACCACGTATGATGCCGTGTGATGATTGGGAAGCTGCTGAACGGCTCACCGAAGAATTCAAAGCGGTTGGTTTCTACCTTTCCGGCCATCCGTTGGATGATTACATGACGCCGCTGAAGCGCAAGTGGGGGCGTGACACAGGTGTGCCTTTCCTGACGCTGGACGAGCTGACAGAAAAAGTGTCGACGCGGGGTGCGATGAACGCACGCCTTGCCGGGATCGTCGCAGGTCGACAGGAACGTAAATCAGCGCGGGGCAACCGTTTTGCCTTTGCGCAGATGTCGGACCCCACGGGGGGCTATGAGGTCACGCTGTTTTCGGACACGCTTGAAGCTGCCCGTGACCATCTGGAAACCGGATCCAAGATCGTGATCACAGTTGAGGCCACGATGGAAAGCGATCAGCTTAAACTGCTGGGTCGCTCCGTTGCGCCTATGGATATGGCCGTGGCGGATGCGGGCAGTATTGGTCTGCGGGTGTTTATCGACGGTGCGGATGCAGTTGCAGCCGTGGCGGATGTCCTTGAGGGCGCACGCAAAGCGGCAAAAACTGCGGCACGCGGGCAGGTGCAATTGTGCCTGATGGGAGCGGGCCTGCCGGGCGAAGTCGAAGTTGATCTAGGGCTGGAATTCCCCGTGACGCCACAGATCAAAGGCGCGATACGATCCCTTGACGGTGTCATGGAAGTCGAAGAAATCTGAGCCACTTTTGGCTGATGCCCAATGCCCCGTGGACGCTTTATATTCATTCAGGTAAACGGGGCGTTAATTAGTGTGGGGTAATCATGCATAAAACGGGTGTTTCGATTGGTCTTGTGCTGCTGCTTGCAGCCTGCGGTGATCCATTGGCTGGGGTGACGCGCATCTCTGAAGTGGAACTTTCTGACACCGGTCCATCCGCGCAAGCCCTTCCCACGGAACAGGAAATCGCCCGCGAAGGTTTTTTTGGGACTGATGCAGCCAAACCGCTGGACACCGAAGTACCAACGGAGCCAGAGACCCTGACGGCTGATCCTGCGATTGATCCAGTAGTAACAGCACCCGCGCCCCGTCGTGGGGTGTTTGCCAGTTTGCGGCGCGCGTTGCCGATTGGCAGGTCTGCGCCGGGCGGTGCCAAGGACACGCTTTCGGCCAATGCGTTTGAAACAGCAAAATCCGCTGAGAACGCGGAACTACCTGAACAGACGCAACTTGCGTCCTTGTCTCCCGAACCTGACGTCATGCCTGGGCCTGCTCCGAAAACGCGCGGCTTTTTTTCACGTCTCACCAGCGATGATGCGAAGCCGAAACCGCGAACAGGCGTGGATGCGATGGAGGTCGAATACGGCGCGGTTGTGCCGTACGGGACGGTTGCCCGCAGCTGTGCATCCAAACGTCAGCCATTGGGACGCAAGATCGAATCTGCCTCTGCCAGCGGATATGATCTGTATGACACCAATCCGGGCGCGGCTGGGGCGCGCACATTTTACATTACCGGTTTTGATGATGGCTGTCCGCGCCAGTTGACAGCGGCACATGTGCTGTTGGGCGCGCCGTCATTGTACGAACAATTGCACTATGGGCCCGCAGGCCAGCACTTGAAATTTGGCGCAACCGACAAGGCGTATGAAAAGGTCAAAGGCAAGGTTTGCGGCGTGCGCAAGGGCAAGCCCTGCGGTGCCAAGATGAGCAAGCTTGAGCGCGATACGTTCTTTGTAAACAGCTACGAGCGGTTGGACGACAACACGCGTTGGTCTGAACTGCTGGTGCATGACGGGCAGGTGCTGGCTGCCTCGCTCAAGACCAACTAGCCTCAATAATGCGGTGGCCGCTCGTCACCCATGACCACGGCACCGCCTGACGCTTCCCGCGCACCTTCGCGCTGCATCAACATATGTACCCGGCGGGTCAGCGTACTGATCTCGCCTTCCTGACGCGCAACGATTTCGCTCAGATCGTCCACGGTGCGCATCAAATGTGCGATTTGTTCTTCCAGATGTTCCATGTCGCGGCTTTAGCACGGGTTTTGCGTGGTGATAAGGGGGATTACTTGCCCCGTCCGGCCCCATCCGGTAGATGCGCAGCAACACAGATCAGCCGCGCAGAGGTGCACCATGGCCAAGCCGAAAAAGACCCCCCGCCCCAAGGCAGAAACCCCCAAAGGTTTCCGCGATTATTTCGGGGCCGAGGTCACGCATCGCGCGGATATGCTGGCGAAAATTGCGGCTGTTTATCACCGCTACGGCTTTGACGCATTGGAAAGCTCTGGCGTGGAAACCGTCGAAGCACTGGGCAAGTTCCTGCCCGATGTCGACCGCCCGAATGAGGGAGTATTCGCGTGGCAAGAGGACGCGGATGCGGACAAACCCGGCGACTGGCTGGCGCTGCGCTATGATCTGACGGCCCCCTTGGCGCGGGTCTATGCGCAGCACCAGAATGATTTGCCAAAGCCTTATCGCCGCTATGCGATGGGTCCGGTCTGGCGCAATGAAAAGCCCGGACCGGGGCGGTTTCGTCAGTTTTATCAATGCGATGCGGATACGGTTGGCGCGCCGAGCGTGGCTGCGGACGCCGAGATTTGCGCGATGCTGGCGGATTGTCTGGAGGAGGTCGGGATCGAGCGCGGCGACTACATCGTGCGGGTCAACAACCGCAAGGTGCTGAATGGTGTGATGGAGGTCGCAGGGCTTTCTGGTGACGACAAAGAGGCCGAGCGCGGGATCGTGCTGCGCGCGATTGATAAGCTGGATCGGTTGGGCGTTGATGGGGTTCGACTGCTCATAACAGTGGGTCGCAAGGATGAAAGTGGCGATTTTACACGTGGTGCGGGGTTGAGTGAGGCTCACGCTGACGTTGTGATGAAGTTTGTTGAGGCAGAAAGCTTAGTATCGCAGTCGCTTGCCATAACAGATCAAGACATAGAGGCAGGACCAACCTCAGAAGCACTGGAGGCAAATGAAGCGAGCGTTGCTAGTAGCCCCGAAATTTGGCAGTTTATGCGCCCGTCAACTAAGGCGATGAAGATTTGGAATTCCAAGATTATTGAGTATCTCGAAAAGCTAGTTTTTGTGAGTACGATCGGAACTGAGGGTGTCCAAGAACTGAAGGAAATATCCAAGTTAATGGAGGCGCAAGGATACTGCGCTGATCGTATCCTTATCTCCCCCTCCGTCGTACGCGGCCTCGGCTACTACACAGGCCCCGTTTTTGAAGCCGAACTCACCTTCGAAATCAAAGACGAAAAAGGCCGCACCCGCAACTTCGGCTCTGTTGCGGGGGGCGGGCGCTATGACGATCTGGTCAAACGCTTCACCGGACAGGAAGTACCCGCAACCGGTGTCTCCATCGGCGTGGATCGCTTGCTGGCAGCACTTGACGCGAAAGGAAGGCTCGACAAAACGCCGGACGGCCCCGTTGTTGTCACGGTCATGGATAAATCCCGCATGGCCGACTATCAGAAAATGGTCGCGGAGTTGCGCAATGAGGGCATCCGCGCCGAGGTCTACCTTGGCAATCCCAAGAATTTTGGCAACCAGTTGAAATACGCCGACAAACGCGGATCGCCAGTCGCGATCATCGCGGGCAGTGATGAGTTCGACAAAGGCGTGGTGCAGATCAAAGACCTGATCCTCGGTGCGCAGATTGCCGAAAACGCGACCCACGAAGAATGGAAAGAACGCCCCAGCCAATACGAAGTGCCGCGCGACGACCTTGTGACGAAAGTGCGCGACATACTGGACCTGCACCGCTAATGCCCACCCGATCCCAAACGCTGGCCAAGGCAACCGCTCTGCGCGGCCTCTTCGAAGCACGCGGCGCGGCACTGGTCGAACCGCCGATCCTGCAACCTGCCGACACGCTGCTGGACCTCTATGGCGAAGACATTCGTGCGCGGGCCTATGTGACCTCTGACGCGCTGCGTGGAGAACAGATGTTGCGCCCCGATTTCACCGTGCCAGTGGTGCAAATGCACATGGCCCACGGCGCAGACCCTGCGCGCTATACCTACGCAGGCGAAGTGTTTCGCCGCCAGGAAGATGACCCCGAGCGCGCCAATGAATATGTGCAAGTTGGATACGAGGTTTTTGACCGCGCTGATCCGGCGGCGGCGGATGCCGAGGTTTTTGCGCTGATTTCACAGGCGATGCAGGGCTTGCCAGCGACGCCGGTGACGGGGGATATCGGTGTGCTGATGGCGGCGGTGGCAGGTCTGGAGACGACCCAAGCCCGCAAGAACGCCTTGATGCGCCACCTCTGGCGACCTGCGCGGTTTACGCAGATGCTGTATCGGTTTGCAGGGCGAATTCCTGTGCCGCAAACGCGGCAGGCGTTGCTGGACGGCAAGGTTTCACGAAATGCACCTCTGATCGGCCTGCGGTCCCAAACCGAGATTGACGCACGGATTGATGCGCTCAAGGAAGATGCCGCCGCACCGCCTGTGTCAAAGCGTCAGGTTGCGCAGATCGAGGCGTTGCTGGGCGTGCGTGCGGCGCTGCCCCAAGCGATTGCGCAGTTGAATGCACTGGCCGCTGACATGCCTGCAATTGCGGATGCGGTGGCCCGTGTTGCCGCCCGTGCGCAAGCAATGTCGGATCAGGGCGTGCAGAGCGAAGCCTTGGTGTTTGACGCCAGCTATGGCCGTGCGTCGATGGAATACTACGATGGATTTGTTTTTGGCTTTTCCAGCGATAAACACCCTGAATGGCCCGAAATCGCCAGCGGCGGCCGCTATGACGCGCTGACGCGGCGATTGGGGCAGGGCGTTGAAATTCCAGCCGTTGGCGGCGTGTTGCGCCCCGGTCTGATGTTGGAACTGGAGGGGGCGGCATGATGCTCAAACTGGGTGTGCCGTCCAAGGGGCGGCTGATGGAGGATACCTTTGGCTGGTTTGCGGCGCGTGGCATCACGCTGGAACGCGCCGGATCGGAACGTGAATATGCGGGGCGGGTTGACGGGATCAAGGGTGTTAGCCTGATGCTGCTGTCCGCCGGAGAAATCCCGCGCGAACTGGCGGCGGGGCGTATTCATCTGGGTGTGACAGGCACCGATCTTGTGCATGAGAAGCTGCCGCTGTGGGAGCAGCTTGTCGCGCCGGTTGAGGAAATGGGATTTGGCTACGCTGATCTCATACTGGCGGTGCCACAAGCGTGGATCGACGTCGATACGCTGGATGATCTGGATGCCGCCGCCGCAGCCTTTCGCGCTCGTCACGGGATTCGAATGCGGATCGCGACGAAGTACCACCGCCTTGTGCGCGAGTTTCTGCGCAAACACGGTGTCGCGGATTATGCCTTGGTCGACAGTCAGGGGGCGACAGAAGGCACGGTGGCCAACGAAACCGCCGAGGCGATTGCGGACATTACATCAAGCGGGGCAACGCTTGAGGCGAACCATCTCAAGGTGTTGCGCGATGATATCATCCTGAAATCTCAGGCAACTTTATGGCAAAGCCGCGTCGCGCTGTTTGACGCGACAGATAAAATGACGCTTGCCTATCTTATGGAGATGTTGCACGGCGGGCGGGCCGTTACAGCACGCCAATCTCCGCCAACGCCTGATTGAGTTCCAGCGGCAGCGCCTCTTCTTCGGCGCGGCCCTCTGGCAAATCAGGCGGGGCATCGGTCACGGCCAGATAACGCCATCCCTGAAACGGGCGCTTGAGGCTGGTGTGGGTGCGGATCAGTTCAGATTCCAGCACGATGGCACAGCGGCGGATGCCGTCACTGCCGATGTACTCGTCCAACCGGTTGATCTTCTGGCGGCATTGGACAGCCCCTTTGATCACCCAGAAGATACTGCCGCCATTCACAACTTCCGCTTCGCGTTTGGGCCACATCCGTGTCACATGACGGGGCAGCCCATCGGGTGCCTGCGCGCGTTTGGTCTCTTGCCAGACGGCCAGATCCTCGACACTTTCGGTGCCAACGGAGAGTTTGATCAGATTAACAGTTTTGCTCATACGCATTTGTCGCAGTTTCCGCATTCGGATACAAGTGCGACAATTCGCAACCTGCGCTTATATTGTGGCACTTGCGTTGAAAAATACCACATGTTGTGTATTCTTGCTTGTGGTGGCGCGCATCATCGGGCATTGCGCATTTGTGACATTCCCGAATCCCGCGCTTGCGTTTATGGTGGCGCTTCTTCCCGATCTACAGCTCAGAAAGGCTGAAATATGACCCGATTTGCCGCCCCCATCGCCGAACAGATCTGGGATATGAAGTACCGTTTCAAGAATGCGGACGGCACGCCCAGGGATGCCACGGTCGAGGACACATGGCGGCGCATCGCACGTGATCTGGCGCAGGTCGAGAAAGAGCCGGATGTCTGGGAAGAGCGGTTCTACGCCGCGCTTGAAGATTTCAAATACCTACCGGCGGGGCGTATTACAGCCGGTGCCGGAACGGCGCGGCGGGTTACGTTGTTCAACTGTTTTGTAATGGGGACGGTGCCCGACAGCATGGGCGGCATTTTCGACATGTTGAAGGAAGCGGCCCTGACCATGCAGCAGGGCGGCGGAATTGGCTACGATTTTTCGACGATCCGTCCCAAGGGAGCGGACGTTTTGGGTGTGTCAGCGGATGCCTCCGGCCCGCTCTCTTTCATGGATGTCTGGGACGCGATGTGTCGCACGATCATGTCCGCAGGGTCGCGCCGCGGTGCGATGATGGCGACTATGCGCTGCGACCACCCCGATATCGAGGATTTCATCGCCGCCAAGCAAGACCCCGCACGGCTGCGCATGTTCAACATGTCCGTGTTGATTACCGACCCGTTTATGGACGCCGTCAAGGCGGACGGCTCATGGGAGCTGGTGTTTGACGGCAAGGTCTACCGCACTGTGCAAGCCCGCCTGTTGTGGGACACAATCATGCAGGCGACCTACAGCTACGCAGAACCGGGCGTGATTTTTATCGACCGGATCAATCAGGCGAACAACCTGAACTATTGCGAAACGATTGCCGCGACGAACCCGTGTGGTGAACAACCGCTGCCGCCCTATGGCGCGTGTTTGCTTGGGTCGATCAACCTTGCGCGGCTTGTGTCCGATCCATTTGGCGACGGGGCTGAATTGAACGAAGAAGCGTTGCAAGAACTGGTCGCGACAGCCGTGCGCATGATGGACAATGTGGTGGATGTGTCGAAATTCCCGTTGGAGGCCCAGCGTCAGGAAGCGCAGGCCAAACGCCGGATCGGTCTTGGCGTCACAGGCCTCGCGGACGCCTTGCTGATGCTTGGGCTGAAGTATGGCAGCGACAAAGGGGCCGCGCAGACCGAGGCTTGGCTCAAGGCGATTGCGCGGGCATCCTATCTGGCCTCTGTTGAACTGGCCAAGGAAAAGGGCGCATTTCCGCTGTTTGAGGCGGATGCCTATCTGTCCTCCGGCAACATGGAACAAATGGACGAGGATGTGCGCGAGGCGATCCGCACGCACGGCATCCGAAACGCATTGCTGACCTCCATCGCGCCGACCGGTACGATCAGCCTTTATGCGGGCAATGTCAGCTCCGGCATCGAGCCGGTGTTCGCCTATGCCTATACCCGCAAGGTTTTGCAAAAAGACGGCTCGCGCACAGAAGAAGAAGTTGTCGACTACGCCGTGCAGATGTGGCGCGACCTGAAGGGGGATGAACCCCTGCCGGACTATTTCGTGAACGCGCAAACACTTGCTCCGCTGGATCATGTCAAAATGCAGGCAGCCGCGCAGAAATGGGTGGATTCAAGTATCTCCAAGACCATCAACTGCCCCGAAGACATCAGCTTTGACGCCTTCAAGGATGTCTACATGGAAGCGTGGGATTCCGGCTGTAAAGGCTGCACGACCTACCGCCCGAATGATGTGACAGGATCGGTTTTGTCAGTGTCCGAGGACAGCAAGGCGGACAAACCCGTGCCGGTGCAGGAAGGTGGTGAGGTTGTCTATATGTCCGAGCCACTGGACCGCCCCGAAGAGTTGGAGGGCAATACCTACAAGGTTAAATGGCCCGACAGCGAGCATGCGATCTACATCACCATCAACGACATCGTGCTAAACGGCCACCGTCGCCCGTTCGAGGTCTTTATCAACTCCAAAAATATGGAACACTTTGCGTGGACCGTGGCGCTGACACGTATGATTTCTGCCGTGTTCCGTCGCGGGGGGGATGTGTCTTTTGTGGTCGAGGAACTCAAGGCTGTGTTCGATCCACGCGGCGGTGCATGGATGGGCGGCAAATATATCCCGTCCATTCTGGCGGCAATTGGCGGTGTCATTGAAACACATATGATCGCAACAGGCTTCATCGCAGGCGAGGGGATGGGGTTGAAATCCGACCCACAGGCCAAAGTGATCGGGCTGGGCACGCCACGAGGCAAAGCCTGTTCAAGCTGTGGGCAATACGAACTCAGGATGATCGAAGGCTGTATGACTTGTGGCTCATGCGGGCATTCCAAATGCGGCTAGACTGCCGCATTTGGAATGAATTGTGGTGTGGGACACACCATAACATGTCCATTATATAGGGTTTTTTGCCCTCTCGACCCAGATCAAATAACCACCGGCAAAAAGGATTGCCGGTGGTTTCTTTTTAAAACGACAACAAAAGTCTTCTTGGTGTCGTGGAGCGCAGTGCCTCTCTTCTTAGAACACGAAGTTGCTGTCCGTCAGGCTGGCGATGCCAACTGCTTCCAGCACAAGCGTACCGCCACCGTCCCAAGCGATTGTGACGTCGTTGCCGCCGCCGCTGCTCACAACTGATGTTGTCGCATCACGCCAATCCTGATCGGAAAGCGTACCATCAATCAAACCGAAGGCCGCAATGTCGATGAAGTCAATACCCGTCAAATCGGTGATCCGATCATCGCCCTGATTGACGTCGAACACAAAAGTATCCGCCGCGCCACCACCAGACATGATGTCATTGCCACCAGCGCCGATGATGATATCGGCACCCGCGCCGCCAAACGCCAAGTCGTTACCAGCACCCAGATTAAGAGTATCGTTGCCAAGGCCACCATAGACTTTGTCATTGCCAAGTCCGCCAAAGACTTTGTCGTTGTCGTCCTGCGCGAAGATTAGATCGTTTCCGGACTGGCCAAACACCAGATCATTGCCTGTGCCACCGATGATGATGTCATTGTCCTCGCCACCAAAGAGAATGTCGTTCTCCGTGCCACCGTCGACAAGGTCATCACCCTGAAGGCCGTAGATATAGTCACTTCCGCCAAGACCGTTGATGATATCAGCGTTCAGAGTTCCCGTGAGAACGTCCGGACCCTCCGTGCCGTTGATTGGCTCAGGATCGCCAACAGCTTTGCTCGGATTGGCTACGAGGAAATCGTCGAGAAGGCTCAGGCCCTCGCCCGGATCAACGCTGACCCCAACGCCAAGCTCTGCGGCCAGTCCTGTCAGCGTGGCCACAAGCTCGCCGTCAACAAAGACTGTCAGATCATTACCCGACACACCCTGCGAAATGACAGCAGCGGCTTCGGGGACTTCGGCGTCAAAGTCAATCAAAGCATCGAACCCAATAAGGCCCAACTTGTCCGCTCCAACCTCGAAGTCGGTAATGGTGTTTTGCGTAATCACATCCGAAAGCGATGTGCCGTAAGAGACGACAAACAGGTCGGATCCCGCAAGGCCTGTGAAGACGTTGTTGCCCGTGCCGACGAGGTAGTCATTCCCCGCAGTGCCCATAATCGAAACGTCTCCGGCGTGGATCGTGATCTCCTGATAATCCACCAACAGATCCGTGCTGTAGATTGTGACTGGCTTGCTATCGCCTTTGACATAGATGGCGACGTCAAAATCTTCTGTCAGGTTCAGCCCGTTTTCCGAAACTTCTCCTGCATTGTCCTGCCAGCCCGCACTGATGCTAAGTGGCGAGATATCGGTCTCCCAATCCAGCAGGTTCAGCACAGTCTGCGTTTCGGCACCGACTTCGTATTTTTCTTCACCATTCTGAACTGGAAGCGGATCACTGGGATCAAGTGGAATCGTGACACTTGGAAGGTCCTGACCGTATTTGTCAGGCAGCAAACGCCAGCGTGCGCCCGTGATGTATTCTGTTCCGTCATCGTTCAAAACGGGCTCGAACGGCTCGCGGTCCATGGTGGTGTACCAAGCATTCGTAAAGCCAAGCTCGAGATCCTCGGACGTTGATCCGATCATATCAGGGATTGAACCCATTATAGCATCAGCAAGCATCGAGTCGCGCAGAATTGTACCCGCTTCGTAGAGGGTGCCGTCACCTGCATAATAATCGTCGATAGAGACCCAAGCGGTGCGCCCAACTTCTCCAAGATAGTTATTGATCACTTCGTATGTCGGCAATGTACCGATTGCGGATTCGTTTTCGAAATCCTCGGGACGAATCTGATCGTTGGGGTTGTTGGTGATGGTGTGATGCACAGCCAACTCCGCAGAGGTGATCTCAAACAGCTTCTTGAGTGACGAAGCGGTATCGATTTCTTTCCACGCGTCCGGCGTATCCAGTGTCGCCTCCAGACGCACATCGTTTGGCCGTTTGACATCGTTGCCCCAACGAAAGAGCAGCTTGCCATCATCTTTCATCGTCACCGAATAGTCGGTGCCGTAGGCGATGTCGTATTCGATCGTGCTTTCGTTCGGGTTGAGAAGGTCTTTGATGTCGAGAGCACCGTCCAGATTTTTGTCAGTCACACCAAAAGCCACCGGATCGGCCAGAAGGTCCATAACATATTGCTCGTCCCAAGCCGCGTTCTGGCTGAGAAGGATCAAGTTGTCGTCAAGCGCATACTGGGCACCCGGATCAGAAGGAAACTTCTGATCTGACAGGACTTGTTGCATTACGCTGTAATGCTCTGTCGATGCTTTGACGGTGTTGCCACCGATACCGGCCAGCCACGTGCCTAGCACCGCAGGCGTTTTGAATGAGTCTGTTGGAGCGTCCGAGACTACAATGCCAGCTTGCTCACCGTTCAGCATGAGATCACCAGCCCAGCCTTCGCCGTAGTCACCATCCAACACTTTGTCCTCGGCACCAAGGAAATCGGTTACGTAGAATCCGAATTCACTGTCGATGGGATAGAGTGTGACGCCGTCCTTTGTTGTCTTGGTGCCGTTGTCACCACTGAAGTCGATGAAATCACCACCGTCTCCTTGAGTCTGACCGTCAAAGGTGCCGGTGATGTCATCAGTACTGAATATGTGGGTCGAAGTGAAATCAGGATCAGTGTTTAAGGGCTGATCAAAATCTACTGCTGTTCCCGGATCAATTGCTGTGGCCATTGGATTGGTTTCCTCTCATTAAATCAGTGCCCCTGCTCGATGGACGAAGCCGTCAACAGGAGCATGCGATAAGGGTAGCTGGTTCAGCGCACCCTCGATTGAGCGAAGTCAATCGAGGTGCGGCAGGGGTGTGATTGGTTAACTTGAACTTTGGGAGAGACAGAAGAAGAAGTATCCTTTTCAAGCTCTTGCAGGAAACTTCGCACAATCTCCAAAACCTGAAATAAGTCACGGCACAACCATAGCGTTTGGGGTGATACTCGACCTGACCCTCGTGGCATTAGGTTCCGTGCAGGCGGGCGACTCGGTTGACGCGCAGGTCTCGCAACTGATCAATTCCGGCCAGTCCAACGTGGCTTGCACGCTTTTTCAGACGCAAGGGGCATCTGCTGCCGACACCGCCTTTTTCGAAGGCCGCATTCAACAGGTTCTAGGTGGCTCAACAGGCTGCTCGGGACAGCATCGCAGATCGGATATGCTATTCTTTTCTCTGGCCGATTGTCAGAGGCAAACTTTCTTTTCGCTGAACCAGAATTCAGGTTCTTCGCAGAGCGGTTTTGGAATTTGATAGGTAAACAAGCAATAAGGGCGGTGCATCAAGTGCTGTCCTTTTTTGTTTGGTATCAGTCGCTGAGCAAAACGCCTCTGGGGCGTTTCTGCGCAAGTCTAGCTGATGACGAAACCATGATTGATCGTCCCGCCTGGAAGCGTTCACCGCTCCGGGGAGGGCGTGAAAGATGTGCTCTTTGGTCGGTATTTTTCTTTCCCGCTTGGTAAGGATCAACAAGATACCGACTTCGCCGGGCTTGTGAAAAAACCTCGCCCGCTATTGCATGATGCGCGGAAGAATCCGCGATTTTGAGTTGTTCACTGGCTCATGCGAATTCTGTCGGCGGATTTATCTCGTACAGGTATCGCCCGTCTTTGAGATCCGTTGCGCATTGCGAAACGGATCATAAAAGCAAAAGGTATACAATTTTTGATTGAATACACTCTTGGGTGAGTGATTCACTGAAATTCCCTTTCAGATTGATTTTTGTCAACCGAGATACGTGGTTCCCGAGTACCCTCTTTTCACTGGAAAATTTCATTAGAGGAGCTCGTTATGTTCATGACTATTCGATTTTTCTCACTCAAACGTTCTTGGATCAGGCCGTTATTGGCTACAGTCTTTGGAGGGTTGTTGCTCTTTGTGGCTGGCTTCCCTGATGACGTGGCCGCGCAGGATGATCCGTGTAGTGGTTTGTTATTTTCTACTTCGGAGGACTTTCTGACGCGTGGGCCCAAACCTCCTGATGGCAATCTGATTATATCGGACGGCGATCTTTTGGCGTGGCACGTCTCTGTCGGTGCCCGGATATGTCGGCGCAATGCGGAGTTGATCCGCCAGTTTGATATCTCTCGAGTGGATTTGGGTCTTGATGCTGTCGCGTCGGTTGACGAAAGCCGCAAGCTGATCGCTTTTTCTACCGAACTTGACAGCCCCAACGGTGATCAATTCACCGCAGGTGATCTGCTGTTTACGAATGGCGGAATTGTTCCAAATGCAGCGCTTCTCACGCTTTTCAAAATCCCTCGCTCGCTTGATTTGGGCTTGGATGCCGTAACGCTTGTGGGCAAAGAAGACCGGCTTCGCCGTCTGGCAGAAGTTGCCCGCAGTGGTCGCTTCAGAGAAGATCCCCGTCAACTGGTCAGTTTTCTCAAGGAACTGGATGTCGATATCTGGTTTTCCACCGAAGGGACGCCACCGGAAATCGGGAAGCCCATCTTTCTGGATGGTGATCTGCTATCTGCACGTGATGGTGCGATTGTGCGATCCAACGCGTCGCTTTTGCCGGCGCTGCCAGCTGGAATACCGGTGCGTGGTGCCGATTTTGGTCTGGATGCCTTTACGCCGGCACTGGACCCGATCGAAAACGTACCGGTCGAATTGATGTCGACCGAGATTGTTGGCTTTGGACCGACGCCATTCACGGATGGTGATGTCTTGCAACCCGGTCCGTCAATCTGGCTAAAGGCAGGTGATCTCTTGAAAACGCTGGAACCGGCGACCCGTGATCTGGGCCTTGACGCCTTGCATGAAAACATCGGTGACGTGGTGCAATGCGCGCCGCCGTCGATTACGTTCATCAGTAATGTCGAGGTTGGCATGATTGATCCAACGACGGGATTGGCCAATTTTGGTGGTGTTGCGCAACGGCCTTTTGCCAGACATATTCGGGTCCAAGGCTCGATGCCGGAATTGGTAAACTGCCCGGATCTGGCAAATTACGAGTACCGTGTCGAAGTGGACCAAGGTGCCGGTTTCCCGACCTTTTCGGATCCCGGTGTCGTGCATCAGGCAAGCGAGAACTGGATGCGGATGGTGCGCCCGACACCTGCATCGCCGTGCCCGATTTCACGAAACGACACCTATGACAGTGACCCGCTGGGCTGGTTTACAGTGGCCGACTATCGTAAATTCGACGGCTGCGGTGATCCGCCCAGTCTGGCCGTGTGGAATTCGACTTCTGGCGCCAGCGATGCCTTGGTCCGGATCCGCCTGGTCATGCGTGAAATCGGTGCATCAACCGCCACATATGTCAGCGGATCCGTGCGCGTTCAGATCGACAATGACCGCATCAATCAGCCCGATAACCTGCTGCAGACATCGTCCGGTACGGGGGACATGTGGTTTGACATCTATCGTGCATCCGAGACCTCTCCGCTTGGCGATCAGTGCAAGGTTGAGGGCGATGGGAAAGACGTCATTCTGGACATGAAAGGACGGATCAATGACGATTATTTCTGGAAGTATGATCTGCGATGGTCCGGAGGGTTTGTCGTTGGTGCCCACATGATCACGACGCCAGCGGATCAAACCAGTTTTGATGATGGCCGCACTGATCTAGATGGTGAAGGCACACAGCCACCCACATCAATTCTGGTGCCACTCAAAACCGGTTTCGATCTGAGTGCAGCCTATGCATCCGTCGC
Source organism: uncultured Sulfitobacter sp. (assembly GCA_947501805.1). Taxonomy (GTDB): domain Bacteria; phylum Pseudomonadota; class Alphaproteobacteria; order Rhodobacterales; family Rhodobacteraceae; genus Sulfitobacter. The sequence continues at coordinate 188,296 of CANMXJ010000005.1, forward strand.
AGCGGCGCAAAGTGTTCCGACCGAACTGCCCGATGTCTGTGGCTTTACGGTGCACTTCAGGGCTTGGGATAGGGCGATAGAGCTGAATTTTGCCCGCAGCATCAACTACTTCAGTCCCATCAGTCGACACACTACAATGTGGCGTTCGTTCTGCGTCTCTCGCTAATCATACGCCTCAAGCTAACGGCTCCCGTCCGGGTAATAGGACGGGAGCCTTTGTTCCGCGCCTTATGGCGGACCTTGGTTCTCCCAAGAGAAATAGCTTTTATGAGTGCGTCGCAAGTGTGCCGGACCATTGAGGAATACTGAATTCCTCGCTTCAGAATGTGCGCACTGTGCAGAAATATCTTCGACCCGAAACATCAATTCCTGAAGTCATTGCAATCGCGCGCTGATGAAATCTACGATCCTGCGAGATACTGCGCGATCGCTGCCGAAATCGGCTGATCAGTATGCGCTTCATAGTAGGAATACGCAGGACTTGGGTTTACTTCGAAACACACCCAATCACCGTTTGGCGTTTCGCGCAGATCAATACCGGCCAGAGGCAGGTTGAGCATTTGCGACAATTCAATGCACCGCGCGGCGACGTCTTGCGGCAGATCGAAAGGCTCAAGATCGGTGGAGCCGTCCTCGTCGCGGTTGGCATACCGGTAATCCACGCCTGTTGTGATGATGCGGGTCGCAAACACGTCTTCGCCAACCACATGAACGCGAACATCCTGTCCTTCAACACGTTCCTGAAATTGCACCGGGCAAATGCGTAACCGGTCCAGCCGGTCCAGATCGTCCGCAGTCACAGAACGCACAATGGAGCGCACGGCACTGGCGGACTTGAAAACGACTTCTTTGCCTTGCGCCGCCGTGTTTTGCACGAATTGCCGTGCTGTGTCCGGCACGTTCGTGATCAAGGTGCGTGGAATGCCAAACCCTGCGCGGGCAATGATCCGGGCCTGAAACGGTTTTGAATTGTTGGTGCCCATCCCGGGTGTTCGGTTCAGCACCCTGCCGGAACAAAGATCAGAGAAAACCATAAACAATGTCACAAAACGCCCGAACCTAACCCGTGCCGGATCATCTTGTGGCAAGGCGCTTATTTCAGGAAAGCTTTCATCGGCATGTAGCCTTTGATAAAGTCCCGTGACCTCTTCAAGCGCTATCTCGTCCTCGTCCGCGCAGTTCAAACGGCCTTGCAGGATGCCTTGGGCACCCGCAGGATTAAACGAAAGATGCAGATCAGCATGGCGGCGCTGGTCAATCATGCGGTACGCAATCCCCAACTCGTCAAGCGATAATGCCACACGTGCAATGGGCGGTTCATCGGGCAGTCCAGCCAGTAAAATCATGTCCGATTTTCCTTTATCATCTGCGCTACCTGCGCAATCAGGCCGGTATGCGCGTGACCGAGGTACGGAATTGGCGACGCATAAGAGAAAACCAAACCGTCTTGTGCAGAGCTGAAATAAAGCTCGACCAGATCAAGCCCGACATAGGCTGCCAGATCGCAGCATTTATCGAAAAAATGCGTTGGCACAGACGCGCTGTAGCACCGTCCCTGACAGACAATTGCTGATTGGACCGGATCCGGCGTTAACGGATCGGGAAGGGTGCTGTCATAGATCATATCTGGCACGGGCAAACCGACTGCCGCTGCATTGTGGTACCAGATCGCAGGGTGATATGTCGGGCCTGCCATCGACGTCGCCGTCGGGCGGTTGATCACGGGGCAGGGCAAAGCACTGATCCAACTGGACCAGATCGCCAGGAGTTCTTGCTGCATATAGGTCCGGTCGGTGGTATTCACCGTTGCCAGATGCGCGTCCGGCAAAAATTGCACCCGGTTGATTAGACCCGTTATTGATGAATTGTCGAGCGTAGCGTGGGATTTTAGCGCCACGCTGCTGGTGATCGTGGTTTCATCCAACCGGTGCTGCATGTCGGTTGCATATACCAACTCCTGCGGAGTGATGATATGTGCGGTTGCCCCGTGTAAGCGGCGCAATTCGGCAACGAACCAGCGCGCCGAAATGTCGTCAGGAGGGCACAAGAAAACAAACATACATAAACTTTCCATATGGGACATGGCCCCGTCAGTGATCTGGCGGGACCATCCTTTGATCAGAAGCCTTCAACGTCCTTGGCGTCTTTTTCATCCTTGACCATCTGGGCCGCGGCTTCGGGGTCTTCTTGCTCCCCCGCATAGTCCTGCGCGCCCTGTGCCAGATCAGGCCGTAACTCCGATGTGATGAAATGGGTCAGATCGCCAACCATCGCCTCAAGTGACGCCAGACGTTCTTCCATCTCGTCACCTGTTGGTGTCAGGCCACCTTCACGTTGCTTTTCGACTTGCTTCTCAACCCGCTTTTCCAGTTGTTTCTCCAACTGTTTGTCGATGCGTTTCTCGAAGCGGTCCTTATCCTTCTCCTTGATCTCTTTGATCTCCTTGCGGTCCTTTTCCTTCATCTCCTTGATGAATTCTTTGCGCTCCTTGTACTTCTCGATTTCCTTCATCGATTCCTTGATGAATTCTTTGCGCTTGAGAACTGGACCAAAGGCACAGCGATGTAACGCTTTCAGGTCGGGTCGGTTACCGATACGCTGGGTGCGCGGGCGACCCGGTCCATCGGTTTGTGGGGCTCCGGTGGTTCGCAGGCACCGACGCACTTTGGCCGGACTTAGGACCGCTGTCCCGCGTGCGCGGGCCATACCTTGCAATGACCCGATGGCCCCGACCACGATGGGCGATGCGGATGAAGTCCCCGAAAACGTATCGGTATACCAGACGTCTTCATGGCCACCCTGCAACCCGCCGTAGCCGCAGGTAGTGACCTCGCGGCCCCAGCCTTGTGCATCGATCAGCGCCCCGTAATTCGAGAAATCCAGCCGTGATCTGTCTGGCCCGTGGTTGCGCCCGTGCGTGCCGGGGGGTGGTGCACCGGCCCCGACAACAATCGCGCCGGAATCTCGGTTGGACCTGCGGAACGGATTGGTCCAGCTTCTCGGGAAGCCGTTTGGACGCACCTGATAGATGTTGTCATCAAGGTTTTCGGCCCCGTTACCTGCGGCTTCTACCACGATGATCCCGCGCCGTGTTGCGGCCAGAATGGCGGCAAAATCGTCTTCCCACCATTCGAGCGCGATGTAGCCCTTTTGATCGGCCCGCGATTGAAAGTTGTGGCGTGGGCCAGGGCGGTGCAGTTCCAGTAGTATCACATCGCCCCGCCGCAACCTTGTGGTGGCATGGCGGATCGCACCAGCAGATCCCATGCCACCAAAGATTGACACGGCAGATGCTCTGGCCTGATCGCAAATTCCCGAAACTCCGAAGGTGTTGTGATCACCGGAATACTCGCCCAGTACCGCAGTACCATGGTTGCGCCAACCGATGTTTGTGGATTGGGTGCCGCCGACAACACCGCCTTGCATCTGTCTTAGGTCCTCGTGGGTAAAGCGCCAGGCCCCCTCGATGTCGATGATGCGGACGTTTTGACCGCGACCGCCACCGCGAGCCCACGCCCAGCGGGCATCCACCCCGACGGGACTTGGGTCAAGATAGCCCTGTCGCGATACAAAATTGGGCGTCACTGGCGGCTCGTCCTGTGTCGGCGCATCTTCGTCGTCAAGCATCACGGGCGGCTCTGCGCCGGGTTTGACATATGACGCTTCGACCTGGCTCAACTCTGCCATGGCTTCGGCCGCATCTTCGGCCTTATCGTCATCAACTTCCAGCTTATAGAACCGGGACAACTCTGGCATGGGAATGTCGCCGTCAGCGGATTCTTCCAACATTTCCAGTTCGATTCGTTCTTCCGTGCTACCAAACATCGAGACCATGCTGGCCTTGTATTTCTTCAATACCTTTTCAAGATCCGTTACCGGCTCTGCCGTGGTTGTCTCAAACCGTCCTGCAGAAGCGCGCAAACCCGCGTCTGGCTGCATGACAACAATGGTCTCGCGCGGTGACGCAGGCGCTCTGTTATCTGTATCTTCAGTCATGTCTCAAGCTCCTCCTGGTGTGATGAAAATCAGGGAAGGGCGTCCGGTGGCTTTCTGTAGCTTGCGTCAACAAACGCCTTGCCCCGTAGTTCTACGATCAGTGCGTCAGCCTGATCCTCGCTAGAGGCCAGAACCGTCGCAAATCGCAACGTTTCAGCGTTTTCATCGACAGGGGGCTGAACTGCCACATCATGTTCGGCGGCCCAGTCTTTCAGCATCAAAAAAGCATGAGCCATGGATGCCGCACCCGAACTGTCGGGTACCGGTACTAAGATCACAGTCACCAATACGGGTTCGGGCATTCGAAGTTCTCCTGTCAAACGCGTGGTAAACGCTTGGGTAACGTAGGGTCATCTAAATTTGTTGTTTTTGACAAATATCAATTACAGGTTGAATTTTTTGAGGTATGAATTGGAAGACTGGCATGCCAAGCGGCTGGTTGGTTTTAGTTCATTAGCCAAGAGACGGAGCGTCTGATTTCCAAGAAGTAATTCCTGCCGGACGGAAGCCATTTTCAAGAGATTCCCCAGATATCAAGTGCTTGCCGGCTTTTTCGACGTCCGAGGCTACATCAGAAAACAGGTGCCTTATGACAAAGCAAATCACCCTTACCGAGCTCAAAGCAAAAATCCGGGATATTGATACCCCGGACGAAGACATTGCTGCCTATCTTCTGGCAGCCCCAGACTCGTCTGACGCGTTTGCCCCGCAAGTGCGGATCAACCCCGAACTGGTAGATGACGAAGGCACCGAGGCCGATGTCGCGATGCGGTTCTTCAACGCCATGTCCAAGCGGCGTCGGCAAAAGAAATATCATCGCAAAATCCAGAACGGATGGAGCGGACTTCGTGTCGTATCGGAAGGTGACAGCTGGTTTCAGTATCCGTTCTTGTTGCGCGATGTCATTGATCATTTGTTCGATGACTATGCGATCTACAGTCTCGGTGCGGCAGGCGATCTGATTCAGGATATGCTGGATCAGGATGAAATCCTGCAAGCTGTGCGCCAGCAACACCCGCATGTTGTGCTGATAAGCGGTGGCGGAAATGATCTTCTGGGCGAAGGTATGCTAAAAACCGCCCTGCATCCGTTCAAGGCGGGAAAACTTGCAAAGGACTATCCAAATGCCACCTTTGCCCGACGGCTGAAAGACATCATCGATGTCTACCGTGGAATCTTTAGGACGCTGCTTGCCGAGTCTCCCAATCTCAAAATCCTGTGTCATGGCTATGACTATGCCAAACCAAAGAACGCGCGCTGGCTGGGCAGACCGATGGCCAGTCTGGGCATCAAGGACAAAACGCTACAGGCGCAGATCGTGGCAGAGATGATTGACCGTTTCAACGCCGCTCTGATGGGGTTGGCGGGCGAATTCCCGGGGTCGGTCATGCGCGTCAACTGCCTGAATTCGGTGGGCGAAAACTGGCATGACGAGTTGCATCCCAACAACGCAGGTTACGCCGACGCCGCAGATAAGTTCCGTTCCGTCATTGCGTCGATGTTTGGATCAATTAATGACTTCGAAGAAACTGCCCGGCTTTCACCTGGCAAAGAAGCAAAGCTTGACGCACAGGATCTGGAGCCGGAAGCCTTCCGCGAGCTTGTTGATCACAGGGGGCGTGAGTTGCTGGAAACGCCTCTGCCGCCAACCGAAGATGAAGACCGCCGCATTGAAATCGAACAGGACATCTCTCTGCATTTCGAGAAAATCTCGGGGGGGGCGGATTTCTTGCCAGCCAGCTTTCTGTATCACGGGGCGGATGCTGCTGCCTCGGTTTGCCGGGTCAATCTGCCCGGCGGTTCCGGCACCGGCTTTCTGATCGCGACAAGCAACTTTATCATGACCAACAACCACGTGATCGCCGACAAGGAAGAGGCCCGCGAAGCACTGGCAGAGTTCCGTTTCGAGGAAGGCGGCGAGAGCCTGATGGTCAACCTCGATCCGGATCGGTTTTTTGTAACTTCCAAGGAACTGGATTTTACGATCATAGGTTGCGATGAACCGGCCCTGAAGGATTTCGAACCCATCCCCTTGTTACGCAACCCATCCACAGTGACGCGCGGCGAAAAGGTCAATATCATTCAGCACCCGCGTGGCCGCCCCAAGGAAGTCGCCCTTCACAACAACGACGTGTTGCGCATCAAAGACAAGGTTATCTGGTATGAAACCGACACTGAGCCGGGATCATCCGGCAGCCCGGTGTTTAATAACACATGGGACTTGGTGGCCCTTCATCACGCAGGTTGGATCGAAAACGGTGTGACCACCAACGAGGGCGTCCGCATGGCCGCGATTGTGTCACATCTGGTGGCTCGCCAGCATACAGAATCCACTGCATCGGCGGCCCTCATGGAGTTGCTTTCGACCATTCCCGACAGCTCTCCACATCTGGGGTTCTTCGATGTCGCGGGGATCACTGGATCCAGCACCCATGAAGTCGAGATACCCGAATACAAAGGGTCGCTTGAATTTGCTGATATCGGTTTCTGGAACATCGAGCATTTCAACAACGCGATTTCCGATGCCCGCGTGGATAAGGTCGGTGAGGTGTTGGGCCATTTGTCGCTCGACGCCATCGGGTTGGTCGAAGTTCAAAAGGACGCGATGGACCGCGTCGTAGCATCACTTCAGGCTCTTGGGCACAGTTATGATTACAAATATCTCGACGTCAAAGGCAGACAGGACTTGGCAGTCCTTTATGATAGTAAAACCACCGAGGTGAACATCTCCGCCAAGATACTGAACCGTCATAAATTGGCGTGGGCGGCAAAAACGGAATCCGGTCGCACGGCCTTTCCGCGCCGCCCGTTGATTGCCAATGTCAAAGTTGCGCCCAATACAAAGGGGGGTGATCCGGTTGAGTTCATCATGATCTTGCTGCACCTGAAGGCCTTCGGTGATCCGCAAAGTAAAGCGCGCCGCCGTCTTGCCGCAGAGATTCTGACCGAGGTGATTGCCGACATACGTGAGACCGAGAAACTGCCGGTGGTTCTTGGTGGGGACCTGAACGAGACATTGAATAACGACGTTCTCGATCCTCTGACCGATGCGCCGGATTTGTTCACGCTCACCACCGATGATGCCGACAACAATGCACTGTCGTATGTCGGTGCAAGGTACCGCTCGCTGATAGATCATATCGTTGTCAGCAATGACGTCCGTATGTCTCCTATCAGTGGGGATGATGCTGCCATTGTACGGCTGGACAAGTCGGTGGCGAATTTCACCCGTGATGTGTCTGATCACGTGCCATTGGTCATCCGGATGGTCAGCCGCGATGCACCCATGCAGATTGGTGTTGTTGACAAATGCTGAGGTCTTGAGGCCATTTTCATGTCATAGATACATGCCATTGAACCCGTGGCTCGCTTGCGACCCGTTCACCCGAGTGTGGGGAACTCTTCGGAGCAATTGCGTCACTTGGCCCAGATGCAAACAGACAAACCACAGTCAGAACCGCAGGTGACAAGCTTTCTGTCCGTTTGCTCCAATCAGTGTGTTAGCCTTGATCGAGGCCGAAAAGGTACGGGGTAAACACGCTCATAGCTCTGATCTTTCGGTCAGCGGCACACCAGCCTTGATCGCATCGCTTGGGTGCGTCACGACCTGTTCGTTGACGCGTAGCCCGCTCAGCACTTCGACCATTCTGTCATTGCGCCTGCCCAAGGCGACCTCTCTTTTCTCGGCCACACCCTCAACAGCTACAAACAATGCCCAGTTCTCGCCTTGACGGAATACCGCACTCAGCGGCACCTGCACCGCGTCTTCTGCTCGCCATTCAATAATCCGCAAGAAGACGGAAAAGCCATCACCGAGGTTGGCTTGTACCGCGTCAGGGACGTTGAGCGTAAAGTAGGCATCAACCCGTTGTTCCTCAATCCCGAGTGCGGAGACTTTTGTGCGTGCTTTCGGATCAATCCTGTCCAACCGCGCTTCAAGGATGTCACCACCGCCCCAACGTTCAACATAGGCTGTCGCACCGGGGGCAAGACGCACAGCATCGTTGGACAGGATGTCAGCGACAAGTTCCAGTTTTGCAGGATCACCGATGCTGACCAAAGGCGTTCCAATGGTAACGGGTCTTTCGCTGATCGCGGCCACAGAAAGCACGATACCATCCGTTGGAGAAAACAACTGCACACAACAGGCTTCCGTTGTCGCATCTGCATCATTTGGCGCAAGCAGCGTCGCACGGGCGCGCGCAATCGTGCCGTCTGCCATTTCAATACGGGCCTGTGCTGCGTCGATCATGGCTTGTGCCACGGCGAGCCTTTGTGTGTCGTCTTCCAGTCGCGTGATCGACGCGACCCCGCTTTTGACAAGAGCCTGCGTGCGGTCATACTGGGATTGTGCGAAACGCGCCGTCTGTTCTGCTTGCCTCAGATCGGCAAGCGCCACATGCCGCGCCGCTTCCGCCTCGCGCAAGGACGCTTCTGCTTGCATCTGGGATCGCGCGTCCAGCAGGCCCGAAGAAGCGGGCTGCACAATGGCAACAACTGTCTTTTCGGCCGTAACAGGATCACCGGCCTTGACCGGCGATCGCAAGGCAGTGCCCGAGATCGGTGCTGCGACCTCAAACAGATCCCTGACCTGCGTTTTGCCATCCGCGTTGATGGTCACCTCCATCGGGCCTTGTGTGACAGTGGCCAGGTCAACCGGAACAGGTTCCGTGCGAAAGCTGACATATGACAGCCCGGCGACCAGCGCCACGCCAATGCCGATCAGGACGAGCGTACGGGTTGAATAAGCCATTTGTTTACTCCCTTGTTTTCATAACGGACACCAGATCAAGCCGGTCAAGCCGTCGCCGTACGATCATCACGGAGCCAAGTGCTGCACCCAGTACCACAAGACTGGCCAGCGAGAACGTTGCGGGTTTTAGCACCAGCGGAATGGCATAGAGGTCCGAAGTGAAACTGGTGCTCATCAGATGCGCGATGTAGGCACCGATGGCCCAACCAAAGGGCTGGGCGATAAGCGCAATCAACATCATTTCACCGATCAGGATGTAGGAGACGTCTCCTTTGCCAAAGCCGAGGATGCGCAGGCTGGCAAGTTCACGCGCCCTTTCAGACAATTGAATGCGCGCAGCGTTGTAGGTGACACCGACAGTGATCAGCACGGCAACGGCGATGTAGATCGAATTCATCACCACGATGTTTTCTTCAATCGTGTTCTGAAATGACCGCCGGTTTTCGTCCATTTCAACAATGCCGGTGATCCGGGGCGTTTCCTTGATGACAGCGTGGAGCGCATCCATTTCGTTTTCGTCCAGCGTGATGTTCACAGTAGAAACACGCGGTGCTTGCCGGAACAGAATATTCATTGCCTCAAAATCCATGTAGGCTCCGAGTCCGAAGTGGATTTTAACCAAACCTGTCACTCGCAGACTGAATGTCTCGCGCTGCCCGGTAAGGAATTCGACGTCCAAATGATCACCGGGCTCAACATCCAGATGCGAGGCAAGCCTGTTTGATAGAACGATACCGCCGGGTGGCACATCAAGCTGGACACCGTCCGTATCCAACACCCGGCTCAGGTCACTTCCGGGGCGTCTCGATTCAACGACGGTGCGTTTGCTCAGATGACCATGGCGCAGGATGGCGGCGTGTACCTGCTGACTCTCGGCCTGCAAAACACCGGGCAGGTTGCGCACATCTTGGACTGCAATCTCTGGCACGTCATCCGAAAACAGCAGCATCGCGTCCTGCCGGTTGGTTTGGTAGAAGGCCAGGTCGACAATTTCGTCAAGCGCGTCGTTGATGAATGTCGCCGCAATGACAGAGGCAACCGCAAGCGCCAGCCCCAATGAAGTCAAAAAGCTGCGCAATGGCCACCGTAGCAGCGAGCGCAGGATCATCACGCTTGATTGCGTCAGTTGCATCCGGGCCATGGCATCGTCAATGAAGGACCGTTTGAAGCGGGGCGGGGCAGGGGGTTGCATTGCGATGGCGGGTGCGAGCCGTGCAGCCTTTAAAGCCGCTTGCGTGGCACCGAGGCTGGTAGTGGCAAGACCCGCAAGCCCGGCCAGTGCATAGACCCAATAAGACACGCGGAAAATCACATAGGGAAAGTTGAAGAACTCGGCGTATTGTGCTGCCGTTGACTGGGCCAAAACAGTTCCCGCAATCCATCCAACGATCACACCAACAACCGCAATCAGCCCGGCCAGCATCAGGTAATGCAGGCAAATTTCCGTGTTGGAATATCCGATGGCTTTCAGCAGTCCGATCTCGCTTCGCTCCAGCGCGATAATCCGGCTCATGACCATGCTAACGAGAAAGGCGGCGATGCCAAAGAAGATCGGAGGCAGGATCATGGACATGCCCCTGAGTTGGTTGATCTCAGCATCCAGAAACGCATCGGATGTTTGTATATCGCGACCGTAAGCCCCCAAGCCACCATAGTTCTCAAGTAGCGTATCAAGCGCGTCGGTCACCGGCTCTGGTCGCATTCCGGCGGAGAGCGCCAGAGAGACATCGTTGAACGCGCCGGTCATATCAAAAGCAGCCGCTGCTGCGCGCTCTGACATCCAGATGATGCCGAAGGCGGCGTCATCGGGCATCAGTGCACCGGGGCCGATGGTATATATGAATTCCGGCGACAGGACCGTGCCTGTGATGACAAGCTCGCGTTTCTGCCCTTTCAAGTTTGCACTAAAGCTGTCGCCGGGTCCAAAACCGTGCGCGTCGGCGAAGGGGGCATTGACGACAACCTCATATGTGCTGGCAGGGTCGGGCAGGCGTCCCGTGACGACCAATGGCACATTCAACACCGGATCGGAGGTTTCTGGAAGGGATATGATATGCCCGACTGCGGTGCGCGTCCGATGCGCAATATCAAGGATGGCATAGCCGGAAATGCGCGCCTCAGCACTCAGTACCCCGTCGATTTGTTCTATCTCGGACAACAAAGACAACGGAGCGCGGGTGGCATGGGCAAAGACATCGGCAAATCTGTTGCGTTCGTAATACGCATCGCGGGTCTCGGAAAGCGCGTTGTACATGCCGACCGACGTGAGCAGGATCGCAACCCCGCACGCGAGGATCAATGCGATGGCAACTGCTTGTATCCAGAGGCGTTTGAAGTCACGCAAGAGTTTTTGGTCAATGGCCTGCATAATCCTTCACCACGCGATCTCGGACGGGGCGAGTTGTGTCTTGTTCACGACCGTCTTGCTGATTTTGCCGTCCTGAAAAAATATCACGCGATGCGCCATTCGCTGAATTTCGGCGTTATGGGTGATGACCACTGTCGTTGTTCCAAAACGTTCGTTGATGTCGCGCAATACCTCCAGCACCTGCACACCTGTCGTGCTGTCCAAAGCCCCGGTGGGTTCATCGCACAAAAGGATTTGCGGGCGTTTGGCGATGGCCCGCGCGATGGCGACGCGTTGTTGTTCCCCTCCCGACATCTCTGAGGGGAAGTGATCCATACGTTTTTCCAAACCCACCAGTTGCAGCGCTTCTTCGGCGGGCATGGGGTCGGGTGAGACATCCGTGACCAACTGCACGTTCTCGCGTGCAGTCAGGCTGGGCACCAGATTATAAAACTGAAAGACAAAACCGACATGGTCCCGCCGGTACTTTGTAAGCCCCCGATCAGACATATCTGTCAGCTCTGTGTCTTCAAACCAGACGCGGCCGTCGGTGGCATGGTCCAGTCCGCCAAGGATGTTAAGAAGTGTCGACTTGCCACTACCAGAGGGGCCAAGCAGCACCGTCAGCTCGCCTTTGTAGAGGGCCAGATCCACACCCGCCAAAGCGAAAACTTTGACATCGCCAGTCTCGTATACTTTCGTGATGCCTTCCGTTCTGAAAATGACTTCAGCCACAGTGATCTCCTGTTCGTGCCATTCATACCGGCTCAGCAGGCTTTACAATTGATCGATCTCAATTTGTCTGTTGGAAAGAAACCGAGTTTGCGTTCGATATGATTTGACCCTGTGGTAGAGTTGATTGCGAACATCTGTGGATGTGAAATGTCGATCCAGATCAGCGGCTGCCGCTGTCGATTTGCTGACAATGATTGGATTGCGAGCCCTGAACGGTCTGGTTTTGAGTTCAGGAGCAATGGTTGGAAGCGGGCAACATCGGTCAGACTAGAACCGCGAAAACAACCCTGGAAGTGATCACTGCCCAGTAAACGACAACTTGTGATGTCAAAATTGGAAAGCGGCTAATCGCAGAGAAAACGAATATGTGAAACTGCAGCCAAAACAAGTGTAGAAGGTGAACAGCCGAGCAGCAGCATGCAGTGACAGTTTTTCGCCTATCGGGCAGACTGTAAAACGATACTACCTTAGATTGGTTTAAATGGGCCGCCCCGCAAAAAGCTGAGCAGGTCAGTGGCGCAAATGCTGACGCAGTCATCTGGTGCCTTGCGCTTATCGGCAGCCACCTTTTCAGAATGAACAATTGATATATGATCCTGCAAAGATACGCTGCTCAGGAACAGAATGCCTGCCAACCCTGTTTGGGGGACCAAGCCAATGGAATTCGCCGCACCACGAACCGATCTTGAAACCCATGAGGTTTTCAACCAGCCCAAGCCGCTTGTAGACAAGAACCTATATCTGATGGATTGCGCTTTGGTTGATGCCGTAAACCGCGAGGCTGGTGAGTGGCTGCATCGAAAGATGATCCATTTGGGTGCGGACCTTGGCACGGGCGAAGTGATGATGTTGGGCGACCTTGCCAACAGGAACCCGCCCCTATTGAAGCAGTTTGATCGTTTCGGCCAGCGCATTGATCAAGTGGAGTTTCATCCGTCTTATCATCAATTGATGGATCTGGCGTTCAAACACGGCATACAGGATGTAGCATACCGTGAACCCGGCAAAAGCCCACATACGGGCCATTCGGCAATGGTCGCAGTCTTCAGTCAGGTTGAGGCATCTGTCATGTGCCCGATCAATATGACCTACGCTTCGGTGCCAACCCTGCAGCAACACCGCGCCGAAGGGCAGCCTTGGCTCGACAAAATTATCGGTGGCGCCTATGACGCGCCGCTGGCGCAGATCGGTCAGAAAACGGGCGCAACCCTTGGTATGGCAATGACCGAGAAACAGGGCGGCAGCGACGTGCGCGCGAATACCACAACCGCGCGTCCTGTGTCTGATGGCGGTTATGAGTTGACGGGACATAAATGGTTTTGTTCCGCACCCATGAGCGACGGCTTCTTGACGCTGGCCTATCTGGATAAGGGCCTGACCTGTTTTTTGGTACCGCGCATCTTACCGGACGGGACGTTGAACAAGATCAATATCATGCGGTTGAAAGACAAGCTGGGAAACAAGGCAAACGCATCCTCAGAGATCGAGTATCACGGTGCTTGGGCACAAAAGCTGGGTGACCCCGGAAACGGTATCAAAACGATTATTGATATGGTACATCACACGCGGTTGGGGACGATATCCGCGACCTTGGGGCTGATGCGAATGTCATTGGCGCAAGCGGTCAACCACACGATCGGACGCAGCGCTTTTCAACGTCGCCTGATTGATCAGCCTGTCATGCGTGCAGTGTTGGCAGACCTGCAAATCGAATACGAGGCAGCAACCGTACTGGTTGTACACATCGCGGCGCTTTACGATTCAGAAACCGCCGAAGATCGGGCGTATGTTCGGCTTGCTGTTGCTCTTGCAAAGTACCTCCTGACCAAGAGATGTCCCAACTTTGTGTATGAGTGCATGGAGTGCCTCGGCGGTGCGGGCTATGTTGAAGAAGGACCAATGCCACGTCTCTTTCGAGAGGCACCGTTGAATGCAATTTGGGAAGGGTCGGGCAATGTCATTGCCTTGGACATCCTGCGCACGGTTGCAAAATCACCTGCGGCGCTTGACGTCTATCTGAGCAAAGTGAACGCGGTTGTCCCGACGCTGGGCGCGGAGATATCTAACCTGTTTGCCGGTGTGTTCCCCTCAGAGAGTTCCGCCCGTCATATCGCCGAAAAGATGGCAATCACCTTGCAGGCCACTGTTTTGCAAAACGCGCCTCCCTCAGAGTCGGACGGGTTTCAGATGCAGATAAACGAAACGGCAAGAACCTATGGCGCAGGCACTGCAAGGATTGATGTGGATGCGATCATTGAGAGAGCGGCGCACGGAATAGCGTAATCCGTGAAAGGGTCCCCGTAGTTTTGGCCGACACTGGGATGCACGAACTTGCGTCTTTCGCGTGAAGCGAAGTGCAAGTCTCGTCTAACTGCGCGCTCCAGATACGTTAAGACAGACCAAACCTGGCAAAAGGTCCGTTTTGCGGCCTTCATGCCTGTACCGCGCATATTTGATTTCTTGGCAAAGCGGTAGCGCGGATAAGCACGTTTTTATATCGCGCAGGGCGAGTGTTTCAGCAGCAAATAAAGCTGATGATCCTAGCCTTTTTTCAATTGATCACGCCTAAACCTTACGCTTTGTTTCTGTTATCCTCACAAATGCTGTTTGAGATGACGCAGGTCGCGGTTCATCGCCAGCGCGGCGGCCTCTGCATCAAATTCTGATGCCCTGTCGTATTCTGCAAACCAATGCCTTGTATGCGGATAGTCAAAAGCGGTGTAATCACATCCTGATTTTTTCGATCGCGCGTTCCATGTTTCTTCGACTAGATGTACTGACCCAAGGGTCAATTTCGGCAAAATGCGCGAGTAAACTTGCATCGCATTGCGAGAAGTCCCCCGCACGTGCTGCGTCGTATAGAATTGTTGCCGCAACATTGTAGCGAGGCCTTTGAGATAGCCAGACGGCCCAATGCCCACCCATGGGAAATCCGACGACTCCTACTCTGTTTCTCTTTGATCCAGCCAGATCACAAAGGGATGTGATATCAGCATCAAGTGTTTTGTACATGGGGATGCGTCGTGACTGCGCCCGAAGTCTGCACGCATCTGCTTCGGTGTTAGCTGTCTGACCGTCAAACAAATCCGCGAGCCCGACAATGTATCCGGCGCGCGCAAGTGATGATCCGTATGTGCGAAACGAGTCCGTCAAACCCCACCAAGAGTGTATGATCAGAACTGCCCCTTCCGGCGTTGCATCGGGCAAAATCGTTTCCATGTTCTGCATCTCCCAAAAACATTAAAAAGGAGGGGTGCGGTTCAGCCAAGGTAGTGTTGCCATGATCTTGGCCGCCAGTTTCGCTCACTATGAGAGTGGAGGCGTTATTCTGCATGGTTACATCTGCCTTTCCCGCAGGCTTTCCATACGCCTTTCTGATATAGTGAATTATTATCTAAATTGGACGGAACCGATGATGGATGAAGAGAAAAAGGAACGCCGCGACCCGGTTTCTATGGTTGGTCCGTACGCGCGCATTCGGATCATCATTGCGATCATCTGCATTTTTATCGCGCTTGCCGTGATATGCGTTCGCACTTTCCGTGGCTGATGCGTCAAAGAATATGGCAGATGTGTATAGCGAGTCTAAGTTATTGAAACAATTTCAGAATTCCGAAAAAGTCTGTGCCATGTGGGGCATGACCCTTGAAACCGTGCTTTGCGACGCAGCCCAAAGGCCGCGGAAGGACCAGCCGTGCTGTCAGATTGGCCCGGCACGCCCTTGAGCAGTTGATGATCTTTCCTCGGATGCGCGCGCGATCTGTGCGGCCATTGCAAAGGCACCTTCCAATGCGCTGCCTTTTGGCGAATGTAGGTTCGCCGTGATGTAGTCGGGCAAATAGCGTGCGTAATGCGGACCAACACCGCCCGCCAAAGACAGTACGTCACCTTTGGCAAAGCCAAGTGTTGCAAGCGCTCTCTCGATAAAAGCTGCCCCTTGTGCCATCAGTTCCAATGCCAGAACGTCACTCTCGCAGGCGGCTTCGACAACATCTTTCGCAAGGGCCGCATAATCACCCGGAGATGCCTTTGCGCTGAAATGGATCGTGGGGACTAGCCCGCCATTGGCTTGAAGGGCAGAACGACTGAGGGGAGTATGAGGGCGCAGACCCTCGTGGGCTAGTAGTGCTTCCTCAAGTAACCGGTGCCCCAGCCAAGCGCCCGAAGCATGATCGGATAGATCAAATCCCCAACCACCAACAGTGTCTATTTGCGACCCTGTCTGGCGCGCAATAATGGTTCCAGTCCCCAGTGCCACCACGTACCCGTCCACATCACCCAAGACACCGCGCACCGATGTGGGGCGGTCACCGGTCACGCGGAAACGCCCATAGGGTAACACTTTGGTCACGGCTTCTACCTCAACCATCGAATGTGCACCCGCCACGCCAAGGTGTGCTGTGATGCGGCTGTTCGGGATGGTATCAAGCCCCGCCAGTTGCAAGGCGTCTGAAATGGCACCGGTCAGATTGGCGATTGCCCCGTCAAAATCGCTTTGGATGTTGCCGGGCCCGCCACAGGTTCGGGCCAGTATGCCGCGCTCAAGCGTTCCGGCGCAGGCACGGCATCCTGTTCCACCACCATCAGCGGCCACTAGGACAGTTTCGTTCGAGCTGTTCATGCCGCTATCCTACGTCAGTAAGGATGCTTTCGCATAGATGATTGTACGGCCTATTACGTGCCCCTAGACCGGATTACAGGGATGCGGCGGCGCGGCTTGCCTGATCATATTGCCCTGACATCGCACGCAAGCCCGCTGCGATCTCGCGCAGATCATCGCCATTGGTGTCCATGCGGTTTAATCCGTCCAGAAAACACGTCTTGCGGATGGTGCGGTAGGCTTCGCACAAGGCGGCTCCGTCTTCCGATGTGCTGTAAAAGACTTCCTTGCCGCGCTTTTCGGCATCCAGCAGACCGGATTTCAGCAACTTGCGTAGGGCATAATTGACAGTATGGGTATCTTCGATGTTCAGCAAAAAACAGATGTCGGTCAGGCGTTTTGCACGGCCTCGATGATTTGTATTGTGCAGGACCAGAATTTCGAGGGGTGTCAAATCGGCATTGCCTGCTGCGGCCATGCAGCGCGACATCCAGCGGGTAAAGGCATTGTATGCGATGATCATCCCGTATTCGAGTTCTGACGCTTCCCACCCATCACCTTCGGCGAGATGTCTTGACGATACGATGCGCCGTTCGGGCAGGGGTTTGGAACGTTCAGACATAGGACCTCACTGATTAAGAAGGTGAAACGCTAGCAATTTGTCTGCGAATTGCAAGCATAAGAGATGTTTTCAGCGCGTTCGGGTGACATAATTGCTGTTGTAAAGGGAGGACGAGCATCACGGATGCCGCTTTGTGTGGGATGACGTCGGGTCAGGAGGGGAAGCGGCGTATGTCAACATGTTGAGTGAAAGAGGACGATCAGCCGCAATATGTGCATTTCCCGCATCGCGGGCATTTCACATATGGGAGAAATTGCAACAGCTTGGAATCTGACACAAATCGCCCCCTTCCAACGTGAGTCCGGCTTTGTTAACGTTTCCTTAATAAAAAACTGAGGCAGGCAGAACGAGCAATGAAAACGGGCTTTAAGGGCACGTTTGTCATCAGCTGGTCGCAAACAGAAATAGACGGCCTTGATGCCGCTCCGGTGCAATCCCTCAACGTAGGGGCTGCTTGGGCGTGGCGCGGGGATGCCATCCGGGTGGATGGACCGAATGATGTATTGCGACTGGATCAGGCAGACGGCGCAGATAAACTTCGCAAACGTGCTGCACGCATGGTGCATCGTCTTGTCGGGGCAGCATTGGAAACGCAGGCACCTGCACTAACAGAGCAGGAACAGGACGCGCTGGACGCGTCACCTCTCATGGACAATAGTTTTGTCGTGACTGACGGTGGGCGCAGCTACACTGTGACTTTGATCGAGGTTGGAGGTGGCAGTCAGCCCTTGCTCATGTTCCTTGATGAAATTCCGCCACGCGACTGCGATCTGTGGATCGTGCATCACACGCTTGGCTCCACGCCGGAAGACGCCCATTCGGAAGGCAGCGGCGGCGTGATCTGTTTCACTCCGGGTACCCGTATCATGACGCCCGAAGGATTGATGCTGATCGAAGATTTGCGTGAGGGTGATCAGGTGCAGACCAAGGACAACGGGGCTCAGTCGATCCAGTGGATTGGGAGTCGGCGCATGACAGGAGCCCGTTTGTTTGCGATGCCCAAGCTGCGGCCTGTGCGGATATCTGCAGGGTTTTTTGGCGATGACCAGCCGGATGAGGACCTTGTCGTATCACCTGAACACCGCATCCTGATGCAAGGGGCTGTCGCACAGGATTTGTTCAACACGCCAGAAGTGTTGGTCGCCGCCAAAGACCTGATCAATGGTGATACTGTCACTGTCGATTTGAAAATGCGCGAAGTGACCTATGTGCATCTGCTGTTTGACCGTCATCAGGTGATGTGGGCAAATGGTGTCGAGACAGAAAGCTTCCATCCCGCGTCTGCAGCACTTGGTTCTCTGGATGAAGTGGACCGGATGCGGCTTTTGGCGACCCATCCGGAGCTGGAATATGATCCGCATACCTACGGAAGTTTTGCGCGCCGTAACCTTTCAGCGTCAGAAGCGGCAATCCTGAATCACGCGGCCTGACCCAATTCCTTGCAAGGAATTGGTCCAGACTTCTGAAAAGTCTGGCACCGGTTGTGTTTGTTAGCTGTCGTTGCGGCTTTCGATCAGGGATTTGATAATCGCCTTGGCACTGTCGCTGTCCCATTTTGCATCCCCGCGCAGACGGGCAATCTCGCGCCCTTCCGGATCAATAACAACAGTAATGGGCAATCCGAATACGCCCATCTGGGCAGCAAGTGCCTGCTTGGGGTCTTGATGGCGTGGCAGACTGTCGATGCCTGCTTCAGCAAAGAACTTGATGATCCCTTCAGGCGAGTTTCGCCCGGTGGCAATTGTCAGCACTTCAAAATCATCTCCGCCAAACTCTTTTTGCAGCGTATTCAGTTGCGGCATTTCCTTGCGGCACGGCGCACACCATGTGGCCCAGAAATTCACCAACATGTATTTACCGCGATACGCTTCAAGGGTTGTGGTTCCCGCGTCATCTTCCAGAAAAAACGCGGCATCCGAAGTTGCCTGTGGCGTGCTGTGCACAACAAGTTTTTTCATATCGCCAGTGCGCAGGGACACAATGTCTGGCCCGCCCGCAATCGCAGCATTTGCACCTGCCAAGAGGGCCGTATACATCAGGCCAAGCAACAATTTTCTCATCTGTCCCTCCGAGGGTTTTAAAATGACTGATCAGACATCCAACAAAATGTGGGGCGGCCGCTTTGCTGCGGGTCCAGATGCCATTATGGAGGCAATTAATGCCTCTATCAGCTTTGACAAGCGGATGGCATCACAGGATATCGCAGGGTCGCGCGCGCACGCCGCGATGTTGGCCGCGACAGGCATCATCACTGATAGCGATGCAGAAGCCATACGGGAAGGCTTGCTCACGATCTTGTCAGAGATCGAAGATGGGACGTTTGAATATTCCACCGCGCTTGAGGACATCCACATGAACGTGGAAGCGCGTTTGAAAGAAGTAATTGGAGAACCGGCAGGGCGTTTGCACACGGGGCGGTCACGCAATGATCAGGTGGCGACGGACTTCAAATTGTGGGTGCGCGATCAGTTGGACGCCTTTGAAGGAGGTCTCGTTGCACTTATTCAAGCGCTTCTCGGACAGGCCGAAGCGGGGGCCGATTGGGTCATGCCCGGTTTCACCCACTTGCAGACTGCGCAACCGGTGACATGGGGACACCATATGATGGCTTACGTTGAAATGTTCGGCCGTGATTTGTCGCGAGTGCGCGATGCGCGCAAGCGAATGAACGAAAGCCCGCTGGGCGCAGCGGCCCTTGCGGGCACGTCCTTTCCGATTGACCGCGACATGACGGCGCAGGCCCTTGGCTTTGATCGTCCTGCTGCCAATTCGCTGGATGCTGTGGCAGATCGCGATTTTGCACTGGAATTCCTTGGTGCGGCCAGCATTTGCGCAATGCACCTCAGCCGTTTTTCTGAAGAACTGGTGATCTGGTCTTCTGCACAATTCCGTTTTGTGGCCCTGTCAGATCGGTTCTCGACCGGATCGTCGATTATGCCACAAAAGAAGAACCCGGATGCGGCAGAGCTGATCCGCGCGAAGGTGGGGCGGATCTTTGGTGCGAACACCGCACTGATGATGGTGATGAAAGGGCTGCCGCTGACCTATTCCAAGGACATGCAAGAAGATAAAGAACAGGTCTTTGACGCCGCCGACAACCTGATGTTGGCATTGGCGGCAATGGAGGGCATGGTGCGTGACATGACGGGCCAACGCGAGAACCTTGCAGCTGCAGCGGGCAGCGGTTTCTCGACAGCCACGGATCTGGCGGACTGGCTTGTGCGGGTGCTCGGCTTGCCATTTCGCGATGCACACCACATCACCGGATCGCTGGTTGGTATGGCGGAAAAGGCCGGGTGTGACCTGCCTGACCTGACACTTGAGCAGATGAAATCGGTTCATGCTGACATTACCGCAGATGTTTTTGACATCCTTGGAGTGGAAAATTCGGTGAACTCGCGTATGTCTTACGGAGGAACCGCGCCAATGCAGGTGCGCGCACAGATCAAACGCTGGAAAGGTGTGCTGGCATGAAATGGAGTTTGGCTTTCGGGCTAATCGCAGGCCTTGCGGCATGTGGCGCAGACGGAGAACCGGTGCAGCCAACGCGCAATGCGACCATTACATTGTCGGACAGCGGGGCGTCTGTGTCCGGCCAAGTCGGCATGCGGCAAGGTCCATTCGCCGTCACGGTCGGATTGGCACTTTGATGCGCGGACTTCTTATCGCTTCAGTCTTTGCTTTGTCCGCTTGTGGTGGCCCTAACCCGAGTGATCGCGGCGCGGGGAAATCCGACACCCGACAACAGCCAAGCAATTATACCCCCGGCGTTCACGTTTCGGGGCACGTCAACGTCGGCGTTGTCAGGAGCTTTTGAGATGTCCCCCTTGCGCATGATTTTCCTCGCCCTTGCGATCTGGGGCGCGATCCATCCGATGTATTATTTCATCACGTGGTTCAATCAAAACGGCTATGACATCATGGCAATGGTGGATGCGTGGCATGTGAATGCCGCCGCCAGTGGTCTGGTCTGGGATTTGACGATTGCGGCAGTCACGCTGACGATCTGGATCATCGCCGAAGTTGCCGTGCGGCGCAACTGGCTGGCGCTGATCGCCATTCCGGCCACATTTTGCATCGGGGTAAGCTGTGGCTTGCCGCTTTACCTCTTTCTTCGGACAGCGCCTGTTAAATAGGGCGGAATTGAGTTTAAGGGCCAAGTGAAATATGGATCATTTCCTCTATCGTGACGGTGCGCTTTTTGCCGAGGACGTTGCCATTGCAGAGATTGCAGCGGCTGTGGGCACGCCGTTTTACGTCTATTCCACCGCGACATTGCTGCGCCATTTCAGGGCGTTCGATGAGGCGCTGGAAGGGATGGACCATTTGGTCTGTTATGCAATGAAAGCAAACTCCAATCAGGCCGTGCTGAAAACCCTGGCACAAGCGGGGGCTGGCATGGATGTGGTATCGGGTGGTGAATACCGCCGGGCCCGTGCGGCAGGCGTTCCCGGTGATCGCATTGTTTTCTCGGGCGTGGGCAAGACCCGCGATGAAATCCGCCTTGCGCTTGAAGGGGGCATACGGCAGTTCAACGTCGAGAGCGAGCCGGAGATGATCATCCTCGACGCGATTGCACAGGAACTGGGTGTTGTCGCGCCGATCACTGTACGTGTGAACCCGGATGTGGACGCCAAAACCCACGCCAAAATCGCAACAGGCAAATCCGAGAACAAATTCGGCATCCCGATTGCCCGTGCGCGTGAAGTCTACGCTATGGCGGCCACGATGAAAGGTCTGGACGTGATCGGCATCGACGTGCACATCGGATCGCAACTGACCGATCTGACGCCTTATGAACAGGCCTATCAAAAGGTTGCGGAACTTACGCAAACATTGCGCGATGACGGTCATACCATCACACGCCTTGATCTGGGTGGCGGCCTTGGCATCCCCTATGAGCGGAGCAATGCCGATCCGCCGCTGCCTTCGGATTACGGGGCAATGGTCAAACGCACGCTGGGACATCTTGACTGTGAGATCGAAATTGAACCGGGGCGTCTGATTGCGGGTAATGCGGGATTGATGGTTAGCGAAGTGATCTATGTGAAGTCCGGCGAGGGACGTGACTTCTTGATCATCGACGGCGCGATGAATGACCTGATCCGTCCTGCCATGTATGATGCGCACCACGATATTATTCCGGTGATCGAACCAGCAGCAGGAATAGAGCCACAGCCCATCGACATTGTCGGGCCGGTTTGCGAATCCGGTGATACTTTCGCCAAACAACGCCTCATGCCTCCGCTGGCTGCGGGAGATCTAGTCGCTTTCCGATCTGCCGGAGCATATGGTGCAGTGATGGCGTCGGAGTACAATTCGCGCCCGCTGATCCCCGAAGTTTTGGTGAAAGACGATCAATTCGCGGTTATCCGCGCACGTCCAACCTTTGACGAAATGATAAATCGCGATACCATCCCAGAATGGTTGTGACGCTATCGTGCCGCGCACCATGAAGGAGCAGGTTTGATGAGCAATTTCACCTCGAATGATATGCGCCGCGGATTGGCAAAACTGCGCTGGCCGCTGCGCCTGACATGGATGGGGATGCTGGCAGAGGCATTTGTGCAATCGCTCTGGCCGCTTCTGACAGTTGTCTTGTTGGTGTTTGCCGCTCTGATGCTGGGCGCACATGATTCAGTGATGATCGAAGTTGTCTGGGCCGTTGCCGTGATCGCGGCCCTCGCAACGATCTGGACATTGTTCTATGCACTGAAGCGTTTTCGCATCCCATCAAAGCTGGCAGCAATGGAGCGGCTGGATGCCAGCCTGCCGGGACGCCCCATTCAGGCGATGATGGACGATGCGGCAATCGGAAACGATGATGATGCCTCCATGGCCGTTTGGCGTGCGCATAAGTTGCGTATGGCAGAGCGTGCAGCGACAGCAAAACCTGTGCATGCAGACCTGCGTGTTTCGGACCGAGACCCCTATGCGCTTCGCTATGTTGCAGTGTTGGCCTTTGCAATTGCCCTGACCTTCGGGTCGGTTTGGCGCGTCGGATCGGTGACAGGTCTTGCACCGAGCACTGGTGGATTGGCCAGCGGCCCCGTTTGGGAAGGATGGGCAGAACCGCCGCGTTATACAGGCAAACCGACGCTGTATCTCAACGATCTTGCCGAGGGGCCCCTTGATCTGCCCAAAGGTACGTTGATCACGTTGCGCTTTTATGGAGAAATTGGTGCTCTGACGTTGGCCGAGACCGTGTCTGGCCGCACCGCAGATTTGCCCGCAGCCTCTGATCCTGCACAGGATTTTGCGGTGATACAGGAGGGCACGATTGCAATTGAGGGACCGGGCGGGCGGTCCTGGGACGTCACCATGCGCCCCGACGCGTCGCCGGAAGTGCAGGTTTTAGGCGCGGCGGATGTGGCTGCGCTGGGCGAGATGCGGTTGCCGTTTGCGGCGCGCGATGACTACGGTGTCGAGGCCGGAGAGGCACGGATTGTGCTTGATCTTGTTGCCGTCGACCGCCGCTATGGGCTTGTGGCGGATCCTGATCCTCGTCCCGAGTATATCGTGCCATTGCCGACCCCTATTTCCGGAAATCGTGCGTCTTTCGAAGAGAATCTGGTGGAGGATTTCTCCAAACATCCGTGGGCAAATCTACCCGTGAAACTGACGCTAAGTGTGCTCGATGCCGCCGAACAAATTGGTGAAACGATACCGCAAGACATGGTGTTGCCGGGGCGGCGCTTCTTTAATCCCTCTGCAGCTGCGTTGATTGAAATGCGCCGCGACCTTCTCTGGTCGCGCAGCAATGCACCTCGGATGGCAAAAATCCTACGTGCGGTGTCTTACCTGCCGCAGGATGCCTTTCGCAGTCAGACAACGGCCTTGCGACTGCGTCGGTTTATCGACAAGCTTGAAATCCGCACGCGCTACGGGTTGGAAGACGAAGTCCAGAATGAGCTTGCCGAAGATCTTTGGGGGCTGGCGCTTGAACTTGAGGAAGGCGTTTTGGCGGATGCGCTTGAACGGCTGAGACGCGCGCAGGAACGCTTGGAAGAAGCGATGAAGAACGGCGCTTCTGACGAAGAAATCGCCGAACTGATGGACGAATTGCGCCGCGCCACCGAGGAATACATGCGTCAGTTACAGCGCCAGCAAGCCCAAGACGGCGAGCAAGGCCAAGACGGGCAGCAGCAAGGTGAACGCATGCAGATGACGCAAGACGACCTGCAGCGCATGATGGACCGGATTCAGGAGTTGATGGAACAAGGCCGCATGGCTGAAGCCGCAGAGGCGCTCCAGCAGTTGCAGGAAATGATGGAGAACATGCGTGTCACCGAAGGCCAGCAGGGGCAGGGTGAAAAGTCAGCGGGCGAGCAGGCAATGGAAGGGCTGGCGGATACTTTACGTGAACAACAGGGTCTGAGTGATCAGGCATTCCGCGATTTACAGGAACAGTTCAATCCGAACGCACAGGCAGGTGAAAACGACGGCAACGAGGGGCGCAACGGCGGGCAAGGGCGTGGCCAGAGCCATGAAGGTCAACGCGGCCAAGGGGAAGGCAGCGGAGAACAACAAGGCGAAAACGGGCAGACGCCGGAAGGTGGAGAGCAAGGTCCGGGGTACGGGAAAGGCGAAGAAGGTCTTGCCGACCGCCAGCAGGCGCTTCGCGATGAGCTGAGCCGTCAACAAGGCCGTTTGCCGGGTCAGGGATCGCCGGAGGGAGAGGCAGCGCGTGACGCACTGGATCGTGCAGGTCGTGCGATGGATGACGCCGAAGAGGCGCTTCGCAACCGAGATCTGGCAGAAGCAATCGACAATCAGGCGCAAGCGATGGAGGCGTTGCGTGAAGGTATGCGTTCCTTGGGTGAGGCGATGGCCGAGCAAAACAACTTTAACCAGCTGGGGCAGGGTGAGGCCGAGTCTGACCGGCGCGCGGATAATCAAGATCCGTTGGGCCGCGAACAGGGCGCAAACGGGGCCAATAGTTCGGATGGACCATTGGCATTGGGACCGGGTGGTGCAGGGCGTGCCCGTGAGCTGCTTGACGAAATACGGCGCCGTTCCGGCGAAACAGAGCGGCCGGACGTGGAGCGGGATTATCTCAACCGGTTGCTGGATCGTTTCTGAAGAGAAGGTGCACGCAAAGCCGAGCACCTTCTTTTGAAATCATCCCTGACGGTCCGTAATTCGCGTTATTGCCGGGTCAATCGACCGCGTTCGGCGGTTTCGTCTTGATATCAACTGGCAAGGCGCGCTCAAAAACAATGCCACAATTCCTACGAATGCTCGTTTGCTCCAACGCTTCCAGTTCGCCTTTCAGCCTGCCGAGTTCCGCTGCCGTTTGCTTGTCACCCTTTATGAAAAAGGCTGCGGGCCAAAAAACCACCAAAGCAACGCCGGTTGCCACGGCGTCATCACTTGCCTTTTTGTTTTGCACACCGGAAAGTTGAGCCACTTTGCCGCTGACCCTGCTGGCCTCTTGGGCAATCTGCCCGCAAGAATAGCTTTGGTAGGCCAATGGAGATACATAGGTTGCCGAGACATTTTCGGCCTTTTCAGCACAGCCTGACAGTACGACGGCACAAAACAGTGCGGTCACGGTAAGTGATTTCATTCCAACTCCTGATCACAATTCTTTTCTTGAAGCACAATCGGCATTCAAGTGGCGTTCAATTTACCTGCCAAATCGAAAAGAAAAGGTATTCAGGGATCTTCAAAGTAGGAAAAATTCACCACATCGTTTTGGCGGCACGGGCATCCCACGCGTCATCATAGGGCGTGCCGCCTTCTTCACCGCTGGTCATTTCGGCCAGAATATCGCCAACACTTGGCAAATCAATACTCTGGTCAACACCCGCCCATGTACCCGCCCGCATCAGGGCGCGGGCGCATTGCGTATAGATTTCAGCAATTTCTATTACGATCACCGTGGCTGGCAGACGTCCACGTTTTTCAAACTTCGCACGCAACCCGCCATCATCTGTCAGATACGCCTGCCCGTTTACCCGCACCACGTTGTTTGATCCGGGTACGACAAACATCAGTGAAACACGCCCGTCCTCCACAATGTTGCGCAGGGAATCGAGCCGGTTGTTACCGCGCCAGTCGGGCATCGCCAGCCTGTGCTGGTCCAGTTCCAGAATAACCGGACCATCACCACCACGCGGGCTGCCATCCGTGCCATTTGTCCCTACGGTGCTAAGAATGCACAGCTTGGAGGTCATGATCCACTTTCGATACAGCGGTGTCATCTGTGTGGCGACCTTGCACAGCGCAGGTGGGGCAGGGGGTGCGTAGAGATCCTCCAGCTCGCTGGCATCCGTGATCTTACGCATCCGCGCGCCAACCTGCTTCGGCGAGTAATGCGTCAGAGGCGCTTTCGACCGTTTGCTCAAGTTGCCTCACAAAAGCATCTTTGCTTAGACCTGGCTGGATCGGATCAAGAAATTCGACCACGGCCAGACCGGGGCGGCGAAACAAACCTCGTCGCGGCCAGAAGTAGCCGGCGTTTGTCGCGACAGGCACACAGACCTGATTTAGTTGTTTGTAAAGGACGGCCGTGCCGACTTTGTATGGTAAATGCGCGCCCGGTGCGACACGGGTGCCTTGCGGATAGATGACGATCTGCCCGGGCTCTATGCGGCCCGCGTGTACATCTTCCATCATGGTGGAAATTGCTTTTCCCCGCTTGCCACGGTCCACCGCGATCATCTGCATGCGTTTGGTGTATTGGCCAATCACCGGTGTCCACAGAATTTCGCGCTTCATAATGAACTTGGCGCGCGGCAGGGCGTGGAAAATCATCAAGATATCGAGGAATGACTGGTGTTTTGCTGCGACAAGAACCTCGCCGTCCGGTACGGTGCCGCGCACTTCGCATCGCAATCCGATCATCCAGCGAGCGGTCCACATGCACCATGCGGCATAGCTTTTGCAGGCCGCATATGCGCCGGTCTTCGAAAACATTGCCCATGGTGCAAAAAGTAATCCGATGACCGGCATCGCGACGGTGGCCTGAATAATATAGAGGATTGAACGTACCCATTGCAGCATTAAGCTAGCTCCCTTAACGTCCGTTTCGCAGCCCCGCGCGTCGCTAGGAATGCGACGCCACCAGCCAAAAGCGGGATGCAAAGCGGCAGTAACCAATGTGCGCCACGAAAGCCCAGACCTGTCAGGAACCCGCCAACTTCGGAAGTGGAAGGCAAGAGCATCATGGCGATCATACCCAGAACTGTTCCCGCCACGGCACCCGATAATGCACGAAGGGTAAAGCGGCGAATGAAGGCCAAAGCAATATAGTCGTCAGTGGCACCAATCAGGCGCAAGACCCCGATGACCTGCGCGTTGGCGGCCAGTGCGGCATGGGCTGCGAGGGTTATCATAGCCGCAACTGCCGCGCCAATCAGAACGATCGCAACCCAGCCCAGAAGGCGCAAGCGTGATGCCGCTTTGACCAATGGCTCACGCCAGCGACTGTGATCATCCAGAACCGCGCCGGGGACTTCGGCGGCCAGCCGCAGGCGCAATCCTGCAGGGTCCATGCCGTCTGCGTCTTCAATCACTTCGATCAGGCGGGGGACGGGGAGGGTATCCAGCGCAAGTTCGGAGCCGAACCATGGCGCAAGCAATTCCTGTTGTTCCGCATCACTCAGCGCGCGGGAACTGGCCACGCCTCTTGTCGTCTCAAGGATGCGCAAGGCCGCCTCTGTCTGGGCTACACGCTGATCAAGCGGGGCCACGATGCGGATGGTTGCAGAGCGTGCCAACTCATCCCCCCAGCGTTCTGCCAACCGCCCAGCAGCCAGCGAGAGCGCCAGCGCAAAGACGGCGAGAAACGCCATCGCAGCAGCGGCAAACAGGGTCAGTTGCGCGGTAAAACCGGAAGGCGGCACCACGCGGTCTGCATGGCGGTCCCCGACAAAAAGCGCGCGCAGGCTTGTCATATCCAGTTTCACAGATCTGCTCCTGCCAACTGGATGCGCCGGTTGGTAATGCGTAACACCCGCGCTTGCACATGGGCTTTGGTGGCGCGGATCAGGCTAAGATCATGGGTCGCGATCAGTACTGTCTTGCCCATTTTGTTCAATTCTATCAGCAAGGTCAGCAGGCGCTGCGACATGTCCCAGTCGATGTTGCCTGTCGGCTCGTCCGCAAGCACAACGTCCGGTGACATGATCACAGCGCGGGCCAAAGCTGCCCGTTGGCGTTCGCCCCCAGAGAGTTCAGGAGGTAGCGCATCGGCACGATTGGTCAGGCCGACCCAGGACAACAATTCGCCCAGATCACCGCCCGCGGCCTCGGCGTGACGCCCGGACACCGTTAGCGGAAGTGCAATATTATCGGTCACGCTGAGATGGTTCAGGAATTGGACGTCCTGATGCACCACCCCGACACGGCGGCGCACAACTGCGATATCATCACGATCCAACCCGCGCACATCAGCACCAAAAAGGCGCACATGCCCCGCAGTCGGCAGCAATGCTCCGTAGCATAACTTCATCAGCGTGGTTTTGCCCGCACCGGACGGGCCGGTAAGAAAGTGAAATGACCCCGGCGCAAGTTTCAGCGAAATATCGGATAGCAATTCGCCACCGCCATAGCTGTAGGCCACATTTTCCAGATCGATCACATGCGCATCCTATATTCTTCGATCTGTTGTGCCTCAGCACCGCTGAGGATTCAATGCAGCACTTATCGACTTTGGCAACAGTTAACGCTTTTCCCCGAGGATTGTAGATCATATGCTGAACGAGACAGCGCAAATATTGTTATGAGTGAACATCGGAATACCAGATGAGGCTGACCTGCCCAAATTGTGACGCCCAATACGAGGTGCCGGACGAGGTTGTTCCAACCTCCGGTAGGGATGTGCAATGCTCCAACTGCGGCCAAACGTGGTTTCAGCATCATGCTGATCACGCCCCCGTTGAAGAAGATGAAACGGCACTGACATTGGATGCGCAAGCGCCCGATGAAGATGAGGAAGTGTCGCCGCCACCACCACCAACTCCGCCGCCTTCGAAAGAGCCGGAGCGCAAACAGTTGGATCCGGCTGTTGCGGACATTCTGCGTCAAGAGGCCGAGGCAGAGTTTGAAGCGCGCAAACTGCGGCAGTCGGGATCGCTGGAAAGCCAGCCTGATCTGGGCCTGGAGGCTGCAGATACGCCAACCCCCACGCCGCCTTTGCCTGAGGAAGATGCAGACAAACGAGCAGCTGATGCCAAAAAACGGATGGCGCGGATGCGCGGTGAACCCGAGCAGGCGTCAGAAGCCGTGGCTGCGGCCGCCGCTATTTCGTCGCGCCGCGAATTGTTGCCCGACATCGAAGAGATCAGTTCGACCCTGCGCAGCGGATCCGCGCCAAGTGATATTGACCCGAATGCGCGTGAAGGTCTCGGGGCTGGCGGGGAACATAAGAAGAAAGGCAGCTTCAAACGTGGTTTCGTGACAACGCTCGGGATCGCGGTCCTGCTTGCCTTGCTCTACATCTTCGCGCCCAAAATTGCCGCAGCAGTGCCAATGCTGGACGGATTTCTGTCCGGCTATGTTGCGGTCATAGACAATCTGCGCCTTGCGCTGGATGGGCAAATCAAGGGACTGCTCAGCTGGCTGGACACGATGGCCACCAACTCCGCGAGCTGATCCAAACGGGCGGCGTGTGAAACACGCCACCCTGATTGTCCAGTTACATGTGGATTGCGCCATCTCCGCAGGCAAGCGCGGCCTCGCGTACTGCTTCGGAATATGTTGGATGTGCGTGACAAGTCATGGCGAGGTCTTGGGCAGAGGCACCAAATTCCATTGCAACACATACTTCATGGATCAGATCACCGGCTGATGGCCCGATGATATGCGCACCAAGAATACGGTCTGTGTCCTTGTCCGCTAGAATTTTCACAAACCCGTCGCCTGCAAAGTTTGCCTTGGCACGGGCGTTGCCCATAAAGCTGAACTTGCCAACCTTATAGGCGCGGCCCGCTTCCTTGAGTGTCGCTTCGGTTTCGCCGACATTGGCAACTTCGGGGTGGGTATAGATCACACCGGGGATCACGCCGTAGTTCACATGGCCATGTTTTCCTACAATCACTTCGGCCACCGCCATGCCTTCGTCTTCGGCCTTATGGGCCAGCATCGGGCCTTCGATCACGTCGCCAATGGCGTATATGCCGTTGGCTGATGTTTGCCACTGGCCGTTGACCGCGATCTGGCCGCGCTGTGTCATTTCAACACCCAGACCGTCTAGGCCCAAGCCGTCATGGAACGGTTTGCGTCCCGTTGCGACCAGAACAACATCCGCATCCAGTACATGTTCGCTGTCATCCTTGCGCAGCTTGTAATGCACCTTGGCTTTGGTTTTGGCCGCTTCGGTTTTCTGAACTGCGGCGCCCATGATAAAGGTCAGGCCCTGTTTTTTCAGGGTTCGCTGGAAGACCTTCTGTACTTCCGGATCCATGCCGGGGGTGATCGCGTCAAGGAATTCAACAACAGTGACTTCTGCACCAAGGCGGGAATAGACACTGCCCAGTTCCAGCCCGATCACACCTGCACCGATCACAACCATCTTTTTCGGAACTTTGCCTAACTCAAGCGCACCCGTTGAGGTCACGACAACCTTTTCGTCCACCTCGACGCCGGGCAGGGACGCAGGTTCTGAACCTGTTGCGATGATGATGTTCTTGGCCTCATGGACCTCATCGCCGACCTTTACCTTGCCCGCTTCAGGGATGGAGCCCCAGCCCTTGAGCCAGTCAATCTTGTTCTTCTTGAACAGGAATTCGATACCCTTTGTATTGGTATCAATTGTACCCTGTTTGTAGGTGAGCATCTGTTTCCAGTCGACAGACGGGCTTTTGCCCTTCAATCCCATCTCGGCAAAGTTGTGTTCTGCCTCGTGCAGCATATGAGAGGCATGCAGCAACGCCTTGGACGGGATACAGCCGACGTTCAGGCAAGTGCCGCCCAGCGTCTCGCGCCCTTCGACGCAGGCAACCTTTAGGCCCAGTTGCGCACAGCGGATGGCCGCAACATAGCCGCCGGGGCCGGAGCCGATGATGATGACGTCATAGCTGGACATGGGATGTCTCCTTCGGATGTTTGCCCGCAGGGTAGGGGCGTCAGATCAGGGCTGCAAGCAGCATGAAAAACGTGGCGAGAAAACCGGCGAACCAGATGAAGGACCGTGCAGGGGTCCAGCCGTAGGCGTAGGCGGGAATGTAGGCGATGCGAGCGATAAGATAGACCCACGCGCAAAGGGCGGTAAAGGTGCCGCTCTGCCCGGTTGTGTGGATAACAATTGCTGCGATAGCGAACAGGATCAGCCCTTGGAAATGATTGTCAAAGGCACGCCCCAGACGCGCGGTCCTCTCCGAGAGCGCACGACTTGGCTCTCGATCCCGCGCCGACATGGTGTAGCCGGGAGTGAGCTCCATATTCGCGGGGATCGCGTAGAGGGCGAATTGGATGACTTGCAGGAGTGCGGCGAGGGTGAGGGCGGTGAGTTCGGGGGTCATTGTTTGCTTTCCGCATCACATTTCTTAAGTTTCACCAACAGTACCAGTGGTGGTATCCAAGCAAAAAATACACTTCCTCCGATAGCTACCGAGCTTATTGGCCCCATACCGTCCGGAAGGTTAATTAAGGTCAAAAAAATTGAGAACCCCCACCAAATCAGCCAAAGCCGGATTTGTTTTTGTGGGGTTTCCGTAAGTCTTGGCCAGAATACATCCCAATCCCAAGCTGACTGTTCCTGGTCAGATGCCATCACAAATCCATCAACAACCGCCGTGGATCCTCCAGCATCTCTTTCACCCGCACAAGGAACGTCACCGCCCCTTTGCCGTCGATGATCCGGTGGTCATAGGACAGCGAGATATACATCATCGGGCGGATCACGATTTCGCCGCCGATTACCATGGCGCGGTCCTGAATTTTCGCCATGCCAAGGATACCGGATTGTGGCGGGTTCAGGATCGGCGCGGTCATCAGCGAGCCGTAAACACCACCGTTGGAAATGGTGAACGTTCCACCAGTCATATCCGCCATGGTCAGCTTGCCGTCGCGGGCTTTGCGGCCCATGTCGCCAATTGCTTTTTCGATACCGGCAAATGACATCGTATCAACATCGCGGATCACCGGCACGACAAGGCCCGTGGGCGTGCCAGCGGCGACCCCCATGTGCACGTAGTTTTTGTAGATCACGTCGGTGCCGTCGATTTCTGCGTTGACCTCGGGGATTTCCTTCAATGCATGACAGCAAGCCTTGGTAAAGAAGGACATAAAGCCCATGCGAACGCCGTGTTTCTTCTCAAAGTCCGCTTTGTAGGTGTTCCGGATTTCCATCACTTCGGTCATGTCGACTTCATTGAAGGTCGTCAGGATCGCGGCTGTGTTCTGGGCCTCTTTCAAACGCCGCGCCATGGTCTGCTTGAGGCGGGTCATCTTGACACGCTCCTCGCGGGCTGCGTCATCCGCCGCAGAAGGCGCACGTGGTTTTGCAGCGGTGGCGGGTGCGGCAGCGGCCGTTGTGGTGCCAGCGGCAATTGCTTTGGCCACGTCTTCTTTCATCACCCGACCATCGCGGCCTGTGCCGGTCACAGCGTCACGGCTTAGTCCCGCTTCGGCCATGGCTTTCTTGGCAGACGGTGCGTCTTCGACATCTTTGCCCCCCGTAGATGCAGCAGCAGGCGCGGGCGTACTTTCCTGAGCGCTCGCGGCAGTTGCGCCGGAACCGGATGAAATCACGGCAAGTTTGGCGGATGCTTCAACTGTACTGCCCTCACCGGCAACAATTTCCGTCAAGGTTCCTGCCGCTGGGGAAGGCACCTCGACACTCACTTTGTCGGTTTCGAGTTCGCACAACATCTCGTCTTGGGCGACGCTATCGCCGATCTTTTTGAACCATGTCGCGACAGTAGCCTCGGTCACGCTTTCGCCCAACGTGGGGACCATGACGTCAACAGACGCGCCGCCTTCGCTTCGGGGAGATTGACTTGCTTCATCCTCGCTTTTCGCGGCCTCTTTCGCCTTGGGAGCCGCCGTTGATCCAGCATCGCCTTCCGAAATATTTGCCAGCAGCGCATCAACACCAACGGTTTCGCCTTCGGCGGCCACGATATCGCCCAAGGTGCCAGCAACGGGGCTGGGCACTTCGACAGTTACCTTGTCCGTTTCCAGCTCGCAGAGCATTTCATCAACAGCCACGCTGTCGCCGGGTTTCTTGAACCATGTGGCCACGGTGGCCTCGGTCACGGATTCGCCCAAGGTGGGTACGCGTACTTCGGTCATGTCTTGGATCCTTCAAGTGTCAGCGCCTCGTCCACGAGGGCGGCTTGTTGTGCTTTGTGCTGGCTGGCCAGACCTGTTGCTGGGGATGCAGCAGCGGCGCGGCCCGCGTAAATGGGCCGTGTGTTTTTTGCATTGATACGGGTCAGAACCCATTCGATGTTGGGTTCGATAAAGGACCATGCGCCTTGGTTTTTGGGTTCTTCCTGACACCAGACCATATCGGCATTCTTGAATCGTTCCAGTTCCTTGACGGCGGATTGGGCCGGGAACGGGTAGAACTGTTCGAACCTCAACAGGTAGATATCGTCGATCCCACGCGCGTCACGCTCTTCCAGCAAGTCGTAATAGACCTTGCCCGAGCACATCACCACGCGCTTGATCTTGTCATCCTTGACCAGTTTGGTGTCGGAATTCCCGTGTTGCGCATCATCCCACAATACACGGTGGAAGGATGAACCCGTGGTGAATTCGTCCGCCGTGCTGACGGCCGTCTTGTGTCGCAACAGCGATTTGGGTGTCATCAACATCAGTGGTTTGCGGTAGCTGCGGTGCAACTGACGGCGCAGGATGTGAAAGTAGTTGGCCGGTGTGGTGCAGTTCGCCACAATCCAGTTGTCACCACCACACATGGTCAAAAAGCGCTCAAGTCGCGCAGAGGAATGCTCCGGTCCCTGACCTTCGTAGCCATGGGGCATCAGGCAGACCAGACCGGACATGCGCAGCCATTTGCTTTCGCCGGAGCTGATGAATTGATCGAACATGATCTGGGCACCATTGGCGAAGTCACCAAACTGCGCTTCCCACAAGGTCAGGGCGTTGGGTTCTGCCAGCGAATAACCATACTCGAAACCAAGCACCGCGTATTCGGACAGCATGGAGTCGATGACTTCGTACTCGGCCTGACCCTCGCGGATATGGTTCAACGGGTAATAGCGTTCCTCAGTATCTTGATTGATCAGGCCGGAATGGCGTTGCGAAAAGGTGCCGCGGGTACTGTCCTGCCCTGACAGGCGCACCTTGTACCCTTCGGTCAACAACGATCCAAATGCCAGCGCCTCGGCCGTGGCCCAATCGAACCCTTTGCCGGATTTGAACATTTCCGCTTTGGCCTCAAGCAGACGGCCGACCGTTTTGTGCAGCGGGAAGCCATCCGGCGCTTTTGTCAACGCTTTGCCAACCTCTGACAGTGTCTCGGGTGCAATTGCGGTTTTGCCGCGTTGATACTTCTGGCCGCGTTTGTCGAGGTGTGACCACTTGCCATCCAGCCAATCAGCCTTGTTCGGCCGGTATTCTTTGCCCGCTTCGAACTCGTCGTTCATGAACTTCTGGAAGTCGGCCTTCATGTCCTCGATCTCGCCCTCCGGCACCAGTCCGTCTTTGGCCAGACGTTCGGAATAAAGGCTGAGGGTTGTACGTTGACCTTTGATCTTTTTGTACATGACCGGGTTGGTAAACATGGGCTCGTCGCCTTCGTTGTGACCAAAGCGGCGGTAACAAATGATGTCGAGCACCACGTCCTTGTGGAACTTCTGACGGAATTCTGTAGCGACGCGTGCGGCATGTACCACCGCTTCGGGATCATCACCGTTCACATGGAAAATCGGTGCCTCGACCACCAAGGCGTTGTCAGTAGGATAGGGCGAGGAGCGGGAGAAATGCGGGGCAGTGGTAAAGCCAATCTGGTTATTGACCACGATATGCATGGTGCCGCCGGTCTTATGACCTTTGAGCCCCGACAGTGCGAAACATTCCGCCACGACACCCTGTCCGGCAAAAGCAGCATCGCCGTGCAGCAGGACTGGCATCACTGCAGTGCGGTCCGTGTCCCCCAACTGGTCCTGTTTCGCGCGGGCCTTTCCGATAACGACGGGGTTCACCGCTTCAAGATGGGAAGGGTTCGCAGTCAGGGACAGATGCACGGTGTTGCCATCAAAATCGCGATCCGAAGATGCGCCAAGGTGGTATTTTACGTCACCGGAGCCATCCACATCTTCGGGCTTGAAACTGCCGCCCTGAAATTCGTTAAAAATAGCGCGGTAGGGCTTTTGCATAACGTTCGCAAGAACCGATAAACGGCCGCGATGCGGCATACCGATTACGATATCCTTGACGCCAAGTTGTCCGCCCCGCTTGATGATCTGTTCCATTGCAGGGACAAGGCTTTCACCACCATCAAGACCGAACCGCTTGGTGCCCATGTATTTGACGTGCAAAAACTTCTCAAAACCTTCGGCCTCGACCAGTTTGGACAGGATCGCTTTGCGTCCTTCTTTGGTAAAACTGATTTCCTTGTCGTAGCCTTCAATCCGTTCTTTCAGCCAACCCGCCTGTTCAGGGTCAGAAATGTGCATGTATTGTAGGGCAAAGGTGCCGCAATAGGTGGATTTCACGATGTCCACGATTTGCTTCATCGTCGCGACCTCAAGGCCCAGCACATTGTCGATAAAGATCGGGCGATCCATATCGGCATCACTGAAACCGTATGCTTTTGGGTCAAGCTCTGGATGCTCGCCCATGTCACGCATGCCAAGCGGGTCTAGGTTTGCGGCCAGATGGCCGCGAATACGGTAGGCACGGATCAGCATCAGCGCACGGATGGAGTCCAGCACCGCTGTTCTGATCTGGTCGTCGCTGATCGAGACGCCTTTCTCCTCGGCTTTAGCCTTGATCTTTTTACCAGCGGCTTCGGCTTCGACAGGTTCCGGCCAGATGCCGGTCAGTGCACCCATTGTGTCGCCAGCCGGGGCAGGCGGCCAGTCGCTGCGCGCCCATGACGGACCTGCGGCCTCTGCCTGAACAGCGGCGCGTTCATCTCCCAGAGCTTTGAAGAATACGTGCCATGCCTCATCTACCGAAGACGGATCGGACGCATATCGCGCATAAAGCTGTTCTAGGTATTCCGCGTTTTCGCCCTCCATAAAGGAGGAGGCATGGAATGTGTCGTTGGCAGGTTGTTCGGTCATTGCGTCACCTTATGGCTGTGCTGAACTTGGATCAGGAGGCAGGGACGGGCGGGGGCCCGTAGGCATTTGTTTCGGGCTGCGAGGGGCGGGTGAGCCACCAGATGTAGAGGATCAAAATCACAAGGCTAATGATGCTCAAGACGCCGGACAGAGCGAGCGCGCCAAGATTGTCGATGGCATTGATCGCTTGTTCTTCTGTTAACGTGGGTGTCACCAACATATTGACAAGGCTGAGACCAAAGGGGATCGCAATGTACCAGCCGGGGCGGCCCGTGTCTTGCAGGCGGCGAAAGCCCACAGCCAAGCCGGGGCAGAGCACTGCGAGCGAAAAGACCAGCCCGATGGGCCACCAGATGAGCTGCGTTATGACGGAGCCGATGATGACAGCAAGGACAAACCACCAGTATTCCGAGCGCGAGGCGCGGCCCTGAAAGGTAGCGTATTTCTGCGTCAGGCAGGTGCGGACGGCGGTGGGGAAATCCATTGTCATTTTGTGGCTCTCCAGTTGGGTACAAAGGCGGGGTGACCCCCGCCCTTCGATTACTTCTCGATCGCTTCCTTGACCGCTTCGCCCAATGTCGCAGGGCTGTCGGCGACCACGATACCCGCGGACTTCATCGCTTCGATCTTGTCCTCGGCTCCGCCTTTGCCACCGGCAACAATCGCGCCGGCGTGACCCATACGGCGGCCGGGAGGGGCGGTGCGGCCAGCGATGAAGCCGGCGGTGGGCTTCCAGCGGCCCTTCTTCTTTTCGTCTGCAAGAAACTGTGCGGCTTCTTCCTCGGCAGAGCCTCCAATCTCACCAATCATGATGATTGATTGGGTCTCGTCATCAGCCAAAAACATTTCCAAGACATCAATATGTTCTGTGCCTTTGATGGGATCACCGCCGATGCCCACAGCCGAAGACTGGCCATAGCCCAAGTCAGAAGTCTGTTTGACCGCTTCATAGGTCAAGGTGCCGGAGCGCGAGACCACGCCGCAGGAGCCGCGCTTGTGGATGTGGCCAGGCATGATGCCGATTTTGCAGGCGTCAGGCGTGATCACACCGGGGCAATTCGGACCGATCAGGCGTGATTTGGACCCTTCCAACGCGCGCTGTACGCGCATCATGTCGAGAACCGGAATGCCCTCGGTGATGCAGACAATCAGCGGCATTTCGGCGTCGATGGCCTCAAGGATGGAATCCGCGGCAAAGGGGGGCGGAACGTAGATCACAGAGGCATTTGCTTCGGTCATATGCATTGCTTCATGCACGGAATTGAACACGGGCAGGTCCAGATGCGACTGGCCGCCCTTGCCGGGGGTGACGCCGCCGACCATTTTTGTGCCGTATGCAATTGCCTGCTCTGTGTGGAACGTGCCCTGCGAGCCGGTAAGCCCCTGACAGATGACTTTGGTGTTTTCGTCTACGAGTACGGCCATTGAGGCGTCTCCTTATTGGGTATTACGTCGTGTTTCAGTAAAGTCGGCCGCCGCATGTGCGTTGGTCAGTCAACGATGGGGCGAGAGCCGTCATTGCCACCGTGGTATTTTTTGTGATGTGCGCAGTGACGTGTGTGACCGCACGGTGTTGTCGTGTTGATGATG
Organism: uncultured Sulfitobacter sp.; assembly: GCA_947501805.1. Taxonomy (GTDB): domain Bacteria; phylum Pseudomonadota; class Alphaproteobacteria; order Rhodobacterales; family Rhodobacteraceae; genus Sulfitobacter. The sequence goes on from CANMXJ010000005.1 coordinate 226,144, forward strand.
ACGATGTGATGCACGCTCTGGACTTGGGGGGCAGAATGGCGCGCGCCGCTTGCCAGCGCGGACGGGCTTGGGTGCACAGCTTGCGGGCCGTCACGCACGTACAGATCACCGCCGCCACAGGCGGTCAGTGTTGCAAGTGCAAGCGCGGAGGCGGTCAGGCGAAGTGGTGTCATGGTCAGTCCTTTGTCATTTCTACCGGATGCTTTTCGCGCCCGGAGGTCGGGTGTCAGTCACTGCTGTTGGACGGCGTCAGCCGTTCCACCAGCATAAAGGTTTCGAGACCGCTTGACCCGGAACGGGTACCGATGTGCACGATGGCTATGCGGTTGGGGTTCAAGTAGCGTGCTGCAAGAAGTGTGGTGTCGTTGTCCTGCACATATCGCGCGGGTAACGGAGCGGGGTCAGTGATGCCTTGGGCGGCAAGTGCGCTTAACGCTGCATTGGTGGCTGCGTCGCCATGTTCGCCCCGAAAGGTTATTTCGCAGCGCCGGTCTGTGCCGGGCGTGACAGCGCGGCCAGTCGCGGGTGAAAGGGCCGCGCCAGAGAAAGGATCAAGGTCGTAGAAATCATAGGCAGCACCCGTCAAGGCGAAGGCACGCGCTGCTTTGTCCGCCGTCATGAACGGCGAAAAACAATGCTGCGCGAACAGGTCCATCGCTGCGCGCGCGGTTGCCTGCACGCCACCTGCCTGCGCGATGCCGCCCAACGTCAAAGCGAATGCTGAAAGGGCGATGAAAGAGAAACGAGCGGACATGCCTCTATTGCGCCTCACTCAATGGAAAACTTGTCTGGATGCCAATCCCTACACCATAGGTAAAAACCTGAAACTGGAAGAGCACATCAGGCCATGGTTGTAGTCCAACGACATCAAACGCTACGCTCTGCTCAATGCCGCTTCCGGGGGTCGCATATAGTGAGGTGATCTTGATGTTCTGTTGCGGTCCGCCCGCAATATCGGTGGCACCACTTGCTTTGAGCATATTGAGCAGAGCTTCTGAGGTCTGCTCTACGTCGGCCAGCTGTTGCAGGTTATGATACGCGACGGTGCAATAAAGGTAGCGGCGGCCACCGACATCACTTTGGTTTACAGACAGTGACCATTGCTGATCCTGCGTTTGGTGATCTACCTGAATGCGACGTCCATCGGTGCTGCTTGCGATGCGATGCTCAGCCGGGAGAGAATTGAAATCTTCCGGATCCACGGCCTTCTTCTTCATGACTGGCGCGCAGTGCTCTCCCAACTTGAGCCACACGTCGCTCACAATATCGCTCTGCGCCGGTGCTGCAATCACAGCACCGACGCAAGAGAATATGCCAGCCACAAGCGGTCCCTGAAGTGTAGAGCGGGTCACTGTCTTAGCCCTTAACCGCCGCCACGATCTTTTGCGCGCCGTCCTTGAGGTCTTCAGCGGCGATCACATCCAAACCGGAGTTGTTGATGATGTCCTTGCCCTGCTGCACATTTGTCCCTTCCAGGCGGACAACCAACGGCACTTTCAAGCCCACTTCCTTGACCGCGGCAACAACGCCTTCTGCGATCACGTCGCAACGCATGATACCGCCAAAGATGTTCACAAGGATGCCTTTGACGTTGGGGTCAGAGGTGATGATCTTGAAAGCTTCGGTGACTTTCTCTTTGGTTGCGCCGCCCCCGACATCAAGGAAATTCGCAGGCTCGGAACCGTACAGCTTGATGATGTCCATAGTCGCCATCGCCAAACCCGCGCCGTTCACCATACAGCCGATTTCACCATCCAGCGTGATGTAGTTGAGGTCATATTTGGACGCCTCAAGCTCTCTGGCGTCTTCTTCGGTCTCGTCGCGCAATTCGTTGATGTCCGCGTGGCGGTAAATGGCGTTGCCGTCAAAGGAGACTTTGGCATCAAGGACTTTTAAATCACCGCTGTCGGATACGATCAGCGGGTTGATTTCCAGCATCTCCATGTCTTTTTCGAGGAACGCTTTGTAAAGCAACCCCATCAGGCCGACGCATTGCTTGACCTGCTTGCCTTCAAGGCCGAGTGCAAATGCGATGCGGCGACCGTGGAATGCCTGATAGCCTGTGGCGGGATCAACGGAAAAGCTGAGGATTTTCTCGGGTGTGTTTTCCGCAACCTCTTCGATGTCCATGCCCCCTTCGGTGGAGCAGACAAAGGAAATACGCGATGTCTGGCGATCCACCAACAATGCGAGGTACAATTCTGTTTCGATGCCAGAACCGTCTTCGATATAGATGCGGTTGACTTGTTTGCCTGCCGGACCTGTCTGGTGTGTGACCAATGTGCGGCCCAACATCTTTTTTGCCTGCTCCGCCGCGTCTTCAACAGACTTGGCCAGACGCACGCCGCCTTCTTCACCAGCATCGGCTTCTTTGAACTTGCCTTTACCGCGACCACCCGCATGAATCTGCGCTTTTACCACCCACAGCGGGCCGTCCATTTCGCCCGCAGCACTTTTGGCATCTTCCGCCTTCAGGACGACGCGGCCGTCAGAGACAGGTGCGCCATAGCTGCGCAGGAGGGCTTTCGCCTGATATTCGTGGATGTTCATAAGAAACGGTCCCGTATTTGGTTCAAGTCACAGGCACTTTGGCCGGCGAGCCTTATGGTGAGTCTTCTGGTTCCGGGACAGACTTTCGCAGTTTTGATTGCTTTACTACAGGAAAGTGACATTTGTGATCACAGTTGAAAAACGTGTGATCACAAATGAAGGGATATTATCTTGATATTCATCAATAAGGCAGGCTGGAGCGCCATTTGGCGGTGGAAGTTCCAACCGGGCTGGCCGGGATGCTTGCCCGTAGGGGATCAGACAAGCGCAATGCGACGGTTGCAAACTGCGCTTATCAAGAGCGTTTTTAGGTCGGGATAAGTGCCCAGTAATCCAGATCAAGCAATACGTCGGGCAGGTATTTGCCATCCTCGCCGCGTAGATCAAATGGGGCACCCCCTTTGGTCGCCACCAGCCGTAACCGGATTGCCCCAACACCGGGCGCATCGGTCTCTGCCTTGTCCAGCACCTCGGACCATGCACGTACAGTATCGCCTGCAAGGCAAGGGTTCGCATGGGCTCCGCCGTTCAAACCCACGACCATTTGCGCATTGGCCAACCCGTTGAAAGACAGGGCGCGTGCCATGGAGATCACGTGACCGCCGTAGATCAAGCGCGACCCGTCTGGGCGCGCAGAGGTATCGAAATGCACTTTGGCTGTGTTCTGCCAGAGGCGCGTTGCCATCATGTGTTCGGCTTCTTCAATGGTCACACCGTCAACGTGGTCAATCTGTTCGCCAACCTCATAGTCGCCCCAGCGGTGTGGTTCGCCCGCGAGTGTGAAATCGTAATTGGTGAAATCGAGGCCTTTGGGGATGACCAATTGCTCAGCGCTCAGTGCATCCGGGAGTTCCGGCACCACTGGATCGGGGGCAGGAGCGTTGATGTCGCGTTTGCGCACCATGACCCAGCGGACGTATTCCAGCACAGGTTCGTCATGCTGATTGAGCCCTGTGGTGCGCACATAAAGGACGCCGGTTTTGCCGTTGGAATTCTGCTTGAGGCCGATTACTTCGGACTGGCTGCGCAACGTATCCCCCGGCCAGACAGGGGCGAGCCAGCGCCCCTGAGCATAGCCAAGGTTCGCAACCGCATTCAGGGACACATCCGGCACCGTTTTGCCAAAGACGATGTGAAAGGCGATCATATCGTCCAGCGGGCTGAAGGGCAGGCCGCAGGATTGTGCAAACTGGTCGGATGAATACAGCGCGTGGCGCGCGGGATAGAGCATATGATAAAGGGCGCGCTCTCCCATTTTGACGGTGCGTGGGACCGCGTGATGGATTGTTTCGCCGATGGTGTAGTCTTCGAAAAAACGTCCTGTGTTGGTCTTGGCCATCAGTGCGCTCCGAGTTTGGTGTCGGGAGTATAGGTGCCTTCGACGTCCTTTATGACAGACTGGCCGCAGCGCATAATGCCCGCCTTATGGTCCCACGTCTGCGTTGGAGAGCCGTAAAGTTCCCATCCCTTGTTCAAGGCATCAGTGACTTTATGGCAGAAGGCTGCGGTGTCTTCTTCAGACAGGAAGCGGTACAGTTTCATAGAGGTTCCTTAAGCGCCGAAGGGTGAAACGCCGAGCCATGCGTGGACCGCGGCTGTGAGGCTGAAGAGCACAATACTGATGACAGCAAGGCGGACATAGGTGGCACGACCCGCATTGGCAGGCGGCGTCCACGCAGGGGTGTTGCGGTTGATGAGGATTACGCTGCCCACGGCCCATGCCAGCATGCCGCCAAACAGGATGATCGACGCAAGATCGCCATTTGCAAGCAAATGCCCGATGGCCCAAAGCTTGACTGCCAGAAGTTGAGGATGCCGGGTTTTGTTTGCAGGCCATGCTTTTGCACCCTTGGCCGCAGAAGATCCGTAAATCCAGAAAGCAAGCAGCATGATAAGGCTGTTAAGGTGGATCAGGAATGAAGGTGGATACCAGACGGCAATAAAGTCTGCACTGCGATAGCCCATAATGATCAGGACCAAAGACAAAAGGATCACAACAGCAATGATGCCTTTGCCCGGTGTGCCCAGAGCAACGCGGGCGTCAGGTGCCAGCCTTTTGAAGTAATGTGCGCCGACCCAAAGGATCATGCCAAGTATAAGTAGGATCATTTCAGTGCTCCGAATTCAGGGCTGCGATTGCGTCCAGTTTTGCGAGCGTTTCACGGGCCGTTGCCACGTGCAGGTTCTCGACGATCTTACCATCGACCACAGCAACACCCTGACCCGAGGCTTCGATTTCCTCAAAGGCCGCAATCTGGCGACGGGCGGTGTCTGCCTCTTCCTCGGACGGGGAAAAGGCTGCATTGGCCACATCAAGCTGAGCGGGATGAATAAGCGTTTTGCCATCAAAACCCATGTCCCGGCCTTGATCACATTCAATCTTGTGGCCCTCGTCATCCTTGAACGCGTTGTAAACGCCGTCGATGATCGCGCATTCATGCGCTTTGGCCGCCAGTACGCACAATCCAAGACCTGTCATCAGCGGCAGGCGGTCCGCGCGAAAACGCGTTTGCAAATCCTTGGCCAGATCATTGGTGCCCATGACCATCGCTTGCAGCTGCTTGTGTTGGGCTATTGCGACGGCGTTCAGCATCGCGCCCGGTGTTTCCATCATCGCCCATAGCGGAGTGTTGCCAACAATGGCGGCCAAGGCGTCCAGATCCGCAGGACTGCCAACCTTGGGCAGCAGAATTGCATCGGCACCCATTTTTGCGGCTGCGGCGGCATCCTCTGCACCCCAAGGCGTATCCAAGCCGTTGATGCGAATGACTTTAAAACGGTTGCCGTAACCATCCGCCTTGAGCGCTTCGGCCAGCGTCGCACGGGCCGCCGGTTTCTCATCCGGTGTCACCGCGTCTTCGAGATCAAAAATGATCGCATCGCAGGCGAGAGTGCGCGCCTTGTCCAAGGCACGCTCTTTGGAAGCTGGAATGTAGAGGACGGACCGCAGCGGGCGGGTGATCTTGGGCATGGGAAACTCCATTCGGGCAAGGGACACCGGGATGCCCCCGTTTCGGGTCATAATGTTGCGCGCAAAGGGACACTAATTGCGGAAAAGTTCAAGCGCAAAGGTGCCGCAGCGCAGCAAGCATCAAATTTGGGAAGTCTCCGGACGCAGCGTTAACCAATACTTCAGGCCTGCCAAGCAGAGTGATCCCGTTGCAGCCCGAGGGGAGTGTCGCATCGGCAAGGCCGCCGAACGTCGCGGAACGGGACGCGCAGCCGTAGGTCATAATGTGGGCCACCCAGGTCTCGCCGGGAAAACCCGGAGTTGGTCCGAGGGCCGTGGGTGACGCCTTTTGAATGAGGGCATAAAGATGAATAGAATTGGAAAAATGTTCAAGTTGGGCGCGCTGACTGCAGCAGCCGCGCTTTATCTGGTTTCAACGACGGATGTTGCGGCACAAAATGCGCGACATTGTGCGCCCCGTGAGGCTGTGATTGACAGATTGGCGGACGGATACGGCGAAACACGACAATCTGTCGGGCTGGGATCGAACAATGCGGTGGTTGAAATTTTCGCCTCTCCCGAAACAGGCAGTTGGACGATTACGGTCACGATGCCCGGCGGGTTGACCTGTCTGATCGCGTCAGGGCAATCATTTGAGACAATTGAAGACGTCCTGCCTGTAAAAGGTGAAGACGCCTGAAGAATTGTATAGATTTGCGACCAAAGGGCGTGCCGTAAGGTGCGCCCTTTCTCTTATGTCAACGCGTCCCATATCAATTTGCAACCGGTGATCATCAGCAACACATATGTCAGGCCAAAAAACACCCGTTCCGGAACCAGATGATGCGCGCGCACGCCGATCCAGGTGCCAAGCAAGGCAAAGGGGGCCAGCGCGATATTGGCAATAAAGGTCTGTGTCGTGAACATGCCAAGGGCAGCATAGGGAATGAATTTGACGATATTCAGCACCCAGAAAAGTAAAACGGTTGTGGCCTGAAATTGGGTTTTGCTCAGACCGCGGCCAAGCAGAAAGACCGCAGCGGGTGGGCCGCCGGCATGGCTGACAAAGGTGGTAAAGCCTGCAATCGAGCCAAACATTAATCCGGTCCAGTCCGGCATTCTGGTTTGCGCGAGCTTGATCAGGCCAGTTTTCAGCGAAAGCTGCCACAAGACAAATCCGACCGAAACGCCGCCGATAAGCAGGCGGAACAGATCCGGAGACGCCACTTGATACAAAAGCGCACCCGCGACAATTCCCGGCAGACCGCCTATTACCAGCAATTTGACGTCCGGATAGCTCCATTTGCGCCAATAGGGTTTGAGCGAACTGACGTCGATCAGCATCAAAAGGGGCAACATCACACCCAATGCCAATCCCGGTTCAACCACAAGGGCAAGGATGGTGGCGGCCGCAAACGCAGCGCCCGAGCCAAAGCCTGCCTTGGAAATACCGGCAAAAACAACTGCAGGCCCTGCAACGCAGAAAAAGAACAGATCAAGTGTTAACATTTTAACGCAATTTGCTGGCTATCATTTGGCCACCTGAACGTAACAGGCGGCGACTGTCCAGCAGGGTGGTGTATGCTGCGCTGCCGCATATTGGCCCCAGACATACCGCTGGCGGCTTGCAGGATGGTGCGCATTTCGCTATCGACACGCCAAACGCAACCCTCAAGGGAGACTCACCATGGCCAGAGCCAAAATCGCACTTATCGGTGCAGGGCAAATCGGCGGCACGCTTGCGCATCTTGCAGCACTCAAGGAACTCGGCGACGTTGTCATGTTCGACATTGCCGACGGTATTCCGCAGGGCAAGGCGCTCGACATCGCGGAATCAGGTCCATCGGCCAAGTTTGACGCCAATATGTCAGGCACGCAGGACTACGCCGATATTGCCGGCGCGGATGTGTGCATCGTGACTGCAGGCGTGGCACGCAAGCCGGGCATGAGCCGTGACGATCTGTTGGGAATCAACCTCAAGGTAATGAAGTCGGTTGGGGAAGGTATCGCAGCGCATGCGCCAAATGCCTTTGTGATCTGTATCACCAATCCGCTGGACGCAATGGTTTGGGCGTTGCGTGAATTTTCTGGTTTGCCGCATGAAAAAGTATGCGGCATGGCCGGTGTTCTGGACTCTGCGCGGTTCCGTCATTTCCTTGCCGACGAGTTCAAAGTGTCCATGAAAGACGTGACAGCCTTTGTTCTGGGTGGGCACGGCGACACGATGGTACCGCTGGTACGATATTCGACAGTTGCAGGTATCCCGTTGCCTGATCTGGTGAAAATGGGCTGGACCTCGCAAGAGAAGCTCGACTCAATTGTACAGCGCACCCGTGATGGCGGTGCTGAGATCGTTGGCCTTCTCAAGACCGGTTCCGCCTTTTATGCACCAGCTACATCCGCAATCGAAATGGCGGAGAGCTTCTTGAAAGACCAAAAGCGCGTATTGCCTTGTGCGGCATATGTTGATGGTGCTTACGGTCTGGACGGTTTTTATGTTGGCGTGCCAACAGTGATTGGTGCGGGTGGTATCGAACGTGTGGTCGAAATCAGCATGAACAAGGACGAACAGTCCATGTTTGATAACTCTGTCAATGCTGTCAAAGGCTTGGTGGATGCGTGCAAGGCGATTGACGACACACTGAGCTAAGTAGCTTTGCCGCTTTAAGAATAGAAAAGCGCATGCCTTTGGTGTGCGCTTTTTCGTTTGGTATCAGTGCCTGTAGCGCTGAGATAATTGTGAGATGCACCGGGTGCCTCTTGGGGCTATGCTGGTCATTATGCGCCTACTCCTTGCACTGTGCCTTGCGGTTTTGCCTATTCGCGCTTTTGCGTGTGAACTGGCGCTGGTGCTGGCCGTGGATGTGTCCGGATCCGTCGACGAGGCCGAGTACCGGATACAGATGGACGGGCTGGCCGCTGCTCTGCGTGATGGCATCGTTGTTGATGCCCTGATCGAGCAGCAGGCACGGGTCAGCCTGATCCAGTGGTCGGGGTCTTCACGTCAAAAACAAACTGTTGGCTGGACGACCGTCAAATCCGCTTCAGATGCTGCCGCTCTGGCGGATGCCATAGCCAATGATCCCCGCAAATGGCGCAATTATTCAACGGCAATCGGTGAGGCGCTTTCGCTCGCAATCAACTCCTTTGATGCGGTCGCAGGATGCAAGCGCCGCGTGATAGATGTTTCGGGGGATGGCATGTCCAATGAGGGTGTGCCGCCAGAGCAAATGCGGGGGGCGTTGAAGGCAAGAAAGATTACGGTCAACGCATTGGCGATTGAAACGGACGACCATGACTTGACAGCATACTTCTATGAAGGCCTGATTCAGGGGGATGGTGCCTTTGTGATCACCGCCAACGGTTTTGAAGATTATCCGGCCCAGATCCGTCGCAAGCTACAACGCGAAACCACCAAACAACTGAGTCGGCTTGAGTGATGCTGAGGATTTGTGATCACAGTGGTTTTCTGTGTGATCACAAAGTTGATCTGTAAGTGAGATTTGTATTGGATTGTCGGGGAATCTTGGCAAAACGCTGCGGCAATTTTACCGACCCCCGTGACACTGCGCCAAAATCCGTTATGACTGTCGCAACCAACAGACTGAATTAAAGCCACATCAAAGGACCATGCCATGGCCGATGTAAACCGGGGCAATCGTCCCCTGTCGCCACATCTGACGATTTACCGACCGCAGCTCACGTCTATGACGTCGATCCTGACCCGTATCACGGGCAACGCAATGCTGATTGCCGCGCTATTGATTGTCTGGTGGTTTCTGGCAGCCGCCAGTTCGCCGGAATACTTCGCAATTGCCAATGGCTTCATCACCAGCTGGTTCGGCGATCTGATCATGTTCTTTTCGCTGCTGGGGCTTTGGTATCATACGCTTGCGGGTGTGCGGCACCTGATCTGGGACAATGGATACGCTCTGGATATCGCAACGGCCGAAAAGCTGGGCTGGGGCTGTTTGGGCGGGTCGGTGGTTTTGACCATCCTGACCGCACTGATCATTTGAGGGAACGATAAGAATGGCATTTTTAACAGATCGTAAACGGGCGAGTGGCCTTGGTTCCGCGAAATCCGGTACAGCGCACTTCTGGTCGATGAAGGTCAGCTCGGTAGCGTTGTTGATCCTGATCCCGTTGTTTGTGTTCACATTTGGCGCAGCTCTGGGCGGCACCTATGAAGAGATTGTCGCCTATTATAGCCGCCCGGGACCTGCGATCATTGCAGCCCTGACTTTGCTGGTTGGCTTCAAACATTTCAACGATGGTGTCCAAACGCTGATCGAGGACTATGTGCATGGTACAGCAAACAAGGTGGCGATCATTCTGATGACCTGCTTGAGTTATGGTGCTGCGGCGGTTGGTGTATTCGCCGTCGCACGGTTGGCGCTTTGATCTATATATTCCTACGGGGAGACTAAAAATGGCCGCATATGAATACGAAACCCACGAGTACGACGTGGTTGTTGTGGGTGCCGGCGGCGCTGGCCTGCGCGCAACATTGGGGATGGCAGAGCAGGGGCTGCGCACGGCCTGTATCTCAAAGGTGTTCCCGACCCGCTCGCACACGGTTGCCGCGCAAGGCGGTATCGCTGCCTCCTTGAGCAATATGGGTCCGGACAACTGGCAGTGGCATATGTATGACACGGTTAAGGGGTCCGACTGGCTGGGTGATACAGATGCGATGGAATACCTCGCACGTGAAGCCCCCAAGGCGGTGTATGAGCTTGAGCATTACGGCGTTCCATTTTCGCGCACCGAAGAGGGCAAGATTTACCAGCGTCCCTTTGGCGGTCACACTACCGAATTCGGCGAAGGCCCGCCCGTGCAGCGCACATGTGCCGCAGCCGACCGCACAGGTCACGCGATCCTGCACACGCTTTACGGCCAGTCGCTCAAGCATAACGCGGAATTCTACATTGAATACTTCGCGATTGACCTGATCATGTCCGATGATGGCGTCTGTCAGGGCGTGCTGTGTTGGAAGCTGGACGATGGCACGATGCACCTGTTCTCGGCCAAGATGGTTGTGCTGGCGACTGGCGGTTATGGCCGCGCTTATTTCTCAGCCACGTCTGCGCATACCTGCACAGGGGATGGTGGCGGAATGACCGCACGTGCCGGTTTGCCGTTGCAGGACATGGAGTTTGTGCAATTCCATCCGACCGGTATCTACGGCGCTGGCTGTCTGATCACCGAAGGCGCGCGCGGCGAAGGTGGCTATCTGACCAACTCCGAGGGCGAACGGTTTATGGAGCGGTATGCACCAACCTATAAAGATTTGGCGTCCCGCGATGTTGTCAGCCGTTGCATGACAATGGAAATCCGCGAAGGACGCGGTGTGGGCGAGCAGGGCGATCATATTCACCTGCACCTTAATCACCTGCCGCCTGAAACGCTGGACCTGCGCTTGCCTGGTATTTCGGAAAGTGCACGCATCTTTGCTGGTGTTGATCTAACCAAAGAGCCTATCCCGGTTCTGCCGACGGTACACTACAATATGGGCGGCATTCCGACGAACTATTGGGGCGAGGTTCTTGCACCGACCAAAGACAAGCCTGACAACGTATCCCCCGGTTTGATGGCCGTGGGTGAGGCGGGCTGTGCGTCTGTGCATGGTGCCAACCGTCTTGGTTCAAACAGCCTGATCGACCTCGTTGTATTTGGTCGTGCTGCCGCTATCCGCGCAGCCGAGATTGTTGATCCGAAAACTCCGGTGCCGACACCAAACAAACGATCTGTTGAAGCCGCATTCAGCCGGTTTGACGGGCTGCGCTACGCCAAAGGCCACGTGCCGACGGCGGAACTGCGACTTGAGATGCAGAAGACAATGCAGGCAGATGCCGCTGTCTTCCGCACCGACAAGACGCTTGCCGAGGGCGAAGAGAAGATGAAGGATGTCGCAGGCAAGCTCGATGACCTGAAAGTCACTGATACATCGCTGGTCTGGAACTCTGACTTGATGGAAACGCTTGAGCTTACCAACCTGATGCCGAACGCGGTGGCGACAATCACTGCTGCAGCAGCACGCAAGGAAAGCCGTGGCGCACACGCCCATGAGGATTATCCGGATCGAGACGACGAAAACTGGCGCAAGCACAGCCTGATCTGGTTCCAGGGTAACGAAGCGTCGCTTGGTTTCCGTGGCGTGCATCTCAAGCCGCTCACAAGCCACAACGAAGGCGGGATCGACCTCAAAAAAATCGCGCCAAAAGCGCGGGTGTACTAAGTCCATGCGCTTGACGGCTTTGGCTCTTTGCGCGGTGGCGCTTGCGGGTTGTACTGAGGTGCAACAGGCCGTGGACAATACCGCGCGCCAAGGGGCCAAGGGCGTTGTGACAGAGACATTGGCGACACGGTTTCTGCAGGTGCCAAAGGAACTGATTACGCCATTCACGGATTGCATCATCGACAATTCGTCAGCTGTTGAAATCCGCGATTTTGCGCGCGCAGCAGTTGTCGGAGTGGATGAGCAAACGGTAACAACGGTCCGTGCTGTGCTGTCGCGCCCCGAAACCGTGCAATGTCTTCAAACGCGTGCGTTGAATGCAGGGCTTGGATGAACCATGAACGCGATGTCCAAGCCCACCATTGATACCAACATGTCCGAAGCGCTTCGCGCGGTGTTTCGCACGGCGGACAAGGCACAGCGTCAAAAGCTGGTGCCGATCCTGCCACCCGAAGTTGTCGAATTTGCCGGTGTGTCGATGTATGTCGATCCGCGTGATAATTACACAGACCGGATGATCTGGCGCGACGGTCAGCCGCCAGAAATCAGATCCTTGGTGGCGCTCACGGAGCTGGTCGAGGGACGCAATGCCTTCATCCTTGATATCGGGGCCAATTCCGGCGCGTTTACAATTCCGCTTGCCGTAGCAGCGGGGACGGGCAGTCGCGTGATCGCCTTTGAACCAAACCCGACAATGATTGGCCGTCTGGGACATAACATCCGGTTGAACGGATTGGGTGATGTGGTGCGGATCGAAGGCTGTGCACTGGGTGATGCAACGGGCGAGGCGATCCTGAATTTTCGCGCGCGAAACTTTGGTCAGGCCTCATTGATGCCGATCAAACCCGGAGTGCGCGATGGGGGCACATTGGTGCCAGTGCGTCCACTGCTCGATTTCGTGCATGAGGCTGACGGTCATGACATTTCTATCCTCAAGATTGACGTAGAGGGTGCTGAAGTTGCCGTGCTTGGCCCGCTGTTGACCGCGGGTGGCTGGTTGCCCGACGCGCTGCTGGTTGAAACGGATCATGCTAATAAATGGGACGTTGATCTGGCTGGCCGGATCAAGGAATTGGGGTTCAAGATCACTCTTGAAGCCGAACAGAACACGCTGTTTGTCCGCAAGGGCGCAGCTTGAAAGTGAAACGCTCCCCGCAAGGGCGGCACAAGGACGAGATAGGAGAAGCGACATGGTTCAGCTGACACTCCCCAAGAATTCCCGCATGACAAGCGGCAAGACATGGCCAAAGCCCGAGGGTGCGACCAACCTGAAAGAGTTCCATATTTATCGTTGGAATCCCGATGACGGCAAGAATCCGGCGGTCGACACCTATTTTGTCGATATGGAGACCTGCGGCCCGATGATTTTGGACGGGCTGATCAAGATCAAGAACGAGATTGATCCAACACTGACGTTCCGCCGTTCCTGCCGCGAAGGTATCTGTGGGTCTTGCGCAATGAACATTGACGGGATCAATACACTGGCCTGTACCTATGGTGTTGCCGAAGTAAAAGGTGCCGTGAAAATCTATCCGCTGCCGCACATGCCGGTGATCAAGGATTTGATCCCGGACCTCACGCATTTCTACGCACAGCATGCCAGTGTCCAGCCTTGGCTGGAAACAGAGACGCCTGCACCTGCGAAAGAGTGGAAGCAATCCGTAGACGACCGCACGAAACTAGACGGACTTTACGAGTGCATTATGTGTGCCTGTTGCTCGACGTCCTGCCCAAGCTATTGGTGGAACGGCGATCGCTACCTCGGGCCAGCCGCCTTGCTGCATGCTTATCGCTGGATCATTGATTCAAGGGATGAGGCAACAGGTGAACGGTTGGACGATCTGGAGGATCCGTTCAAATTGTACCGCTGCCACACCATTATGAACTGTGCCAAGACTTGCCCAAAGGGGTTGAACCCGGCTGCAGCAATCGCAAAAATCAAAAAACTGATGGTCGAACGGACCGTCTGATCCGACGTGACCGGCCTTTGGTGTATCCCCTGCTTTGAAGGGGTGGCAAGCACCAAAGGCCATACACGGCGCATGATATGATCTTGATTTTTGCTATCTTGGTTGTTGTGATTGTTGCGATTTACGCACATCGCAACAAGGACCGGCGCAGGTGCCGCTGGCGTCAGAGCCAGTCAGGCAGCAAGGGGTCCTTGACCAAATACAATTGTATCAGCTGTGGTGCCGAAGTTTTTCGCAGTACTGGCAAGCCGGACAGCTGCATGGCAACACTTAAAAAGCCCAGTCTTTGACTTCAGGCGATCCTCGACAAAGACTGCGCAGCAAGTCTATCGTCGATGGAACCAGGGGGGCATGTAGTGGATACGGAATTCAATGCGGACGTGATTGTCATTGGTGCAGGTCTATCCGGCATGGTCGCCGCGCACGAAGCGATCCTGCGCGGGCGCAAGGTGCTGATGCTGGATCAGGAAGCGCCGCAATCGCTGGGCGGGCAGGCGTTTTGGTCCTTGGGCGGATTGTTTATGGTTGATACCCCTGAACAGCGTCGGCTTGGTATCAAAGACAGCCGGGAACTTGCATTCAGTGACTGGATGGGGTCTGCGCAGTTCGACCGTCCCGAGGATGCGAATCCGCGACGATACGCGGAACAATTCATTGATTGGGCCGCCGGTGACATGCGGCAATGGTGCCATGATCTTGGCATGCGCTGGTTTCCTGTGGTCGGCTGGGCAGAGCGTGGCGGGGCACAGGCGCATGGGCACGGCAATTCTGTGCCGCGCTTTCATATCACATGGGGGACCGGCACCGGTGTTGTGGCCCCGTTTGTCGATCTGATGACCAAATATGCAGCTGCGGGTAAGCTAAGACTTGCCTTCCGGCATCGCGCGACGGGACTGATCACAACAAATGGCGCTGTGACAGGTGTGCGTGGCGATATCCTAGAAGATACAACCGCCGCACGCGGGGTAAGCACATCGCGCAAGATCAAAAGCGCGTTTGAACACCATGCAGAGGCGGTCATCCTTACGACGGGTGGTATTGGTGGCAATCATGCACATGTGCGCAAACACTGGCCCGTTGAGCGGCTTGGAAAACCACCAAAAGGTATGATCTCTGGCGTGCCGGACTATGTGGATGGCAAGATGCACGGCATTGCGAAAAAGGCGGGTGCCGCCCTGATCAACGAGGATCGGATGTGGCATTATTGCGAAGGTGTGCAAAACTGGAACCCGATCTGGCCCAACCACGGTATCCGCATTCTGCCCGGACCGTCCTCCATGTGGTTTGATGCGAGGGGCGAGCGGATGGAGGCACCGTATCTGCCGGGTTTTGACACGCTTGGGACATTGAAACGCATCCTTCAAGCGGGGGAACATAGTTGGTTCATCCTGACCCAAAAGATCATTGAAAAGGAATTTGCCTTGTCCGGTTCCGAACAGAATGCGGACCTGACAGACGGCGGCTGGATGGATGTGCTTAAGGCGCGATTGGGCAAGGGGGCCACGCCCGCGGTCGAAGCCTTCAAGAAAAAAGGCGCGGATTTCGTTGTGGCTGATGATCTGGAAACGCTGGTCGCTGGCATGAACAAGATAACGCCGAAACAGCCGCTAAAGCTGGAACGTTTGCGTCAACGAATCGAGGCACGGGATGCCCAATTGACCAACCCCTTTGGCAAGGATGCGCAGATCAATGCCATTCGCGGTGCGCGGGCCTATAAAGGTGACAAGCTGATCCGGACTGCCAAACCACATGCGATTCTGGACAGGGAAAACGGGCCGTTGATCGCGGTACGGTTGAACATTTTGACGCGTAAGTCTCTGGGCGGGGTCCATACGGATATCGAGGGCAGGGTTTTGACGCCTGAAGGGGCCGTGTTGCAGGGGCTGTTTGCTGCGGGTGAAGTGTGTGGCTTTGGCGGTGGCGGATATCATGGCTACAACGCATTGGAAGGCACGTTTCTTGGCGGTTGCCTTTTTTCAGGTCGTATCGCGGGGCAGAATGCATGACAAATACCGTACCACCTGATGCGCAGGAACGCCGCGCGATTAAGCCGGTCATCTGCTATCCGGTTGACACGCTACCGAAACCTGACATGGCGCTATATGCCCATGCCCGCGCAAATCTGCTAAAGACGGACGAGGTCTTGGTGCCTGCACGGGATGCCGCGACATTCCATGTACCAGCGGGACATTTCTTTCGCATATCCTCGGTCGAGGGGCCGCAAGTGGGAGATTTGAACCTGTGGAATGCAGATGATCTGAACGAACGTTTCTACTCGGGAAAGACACGGGCGCTGCATGGCACGCACATCACAAAGGGTCAGCAGATGTGGTCATCCTTTCCGTATCTGCGGCCCATGGCGACCATTATCCACGACACATTGGATTGGTACGGCATAGATGATTTCGGCGGCTCTGTGCACGATGTAATCGGGACACGTTGCGATCCCTACACGCATCATCTGCTCAAAGGGGGGCAGTATCATCATTGCTGTCACTCTAACCTGACCCGCGCGTTGGCGAAGGAATTGAATATGCCATTATCACAGGCGGAAAGTCTTGTGCATGATGTCCTGAACGTCTTTATGTGCACCGGCTTCACCCGTGATACGGGGCAGTATTTTATGAAAGCGAGCCCTGTGCGCCCCGGAGACTATCTGGAATTTGTGGCGGAGATTGATCTGCTTGGCGCGCTGAGTGCTTGTCCCGGCGGGGATTGCTCGTTGGAGCATTCATCGGATGTTGCGGCGTGCTATCCTTTGCTGGTGGAAGTGTTCGCGCCCTCGCAAGAAATGCTGAAAGGGCGCGCGCACAATTCTCCAAACGGGTATGACCGCAGCCATGGCAGCTGAAATCAACTGCCCGAAAACGCGGCTTCCAGAGCGATCTCTACCATGTCGCCAAACGTCTTTTCTCGGTCCTCTGACGGGAGGGCTTCACCCGTTTGCAAATGGTCTGACACTGTCAGAATAGCCAGGGCGCGACGGCCGTGACGGGCAGCCAGCATATAGAGCTCTGCCGCTTCCATCTCGACCCCGAGAATGCCGTGGCGTACCATTTGATCGTCGAGATCAGGGCGTTCCGAATAAAATACGTCAGATGAATAAATGCCCCCGACGTGAGTCTTGTTGGAGCGGTTTTCGGCGGCAGCCACGGCTGCGCGTAAAAGAGACCAGTCAGCGGTTGGCGCAAAGTTCAATTCGCGAAAAATACCGGAAGACGGCGACGTAATTGTACTGGCAGTCATTGCAATAATGACATCGCGAATTCCTACATGTGGCTGCATCCCGCCGCAGGACCCGATGCGGATCAAGGTTTGGGCATTATAGCTGCTGATCAGCTCATTGGCGTATATCGACAACGAAGGCATGCCCATACCTGACCCTTGAATGGTCACGCGGTGCCCGTTCCATGTGCCGGTAAACCCGAGCATGCCACGCACTTCATTCACCAGTTTGGCGTCTTTGAGAAAGGTTTCGGCAGCCCATCTTGCGCGATAAGGATCGCCGGGCATCAGAACTGTTTCAGCAATATCACCGGGTGCGGCACCGATATGTACGGTCATTTAACCATCCTTTTTCTGTCGAGTCACAATGCAACTGCGCAAGAATAGGGGCAAGGGGGAAGTCGGGATTGAAACTATTGGATGAGCGAATATTGATACGCTCATCCTATGGTCGCAAGGGGGCGGGAAAACCAAACGGATCACCGAATCGATTTGTCCACCATGAGTTGAGATGGGTTAAGCAGCGCATCTCAAAAAGGGAGGCCCTGCTTCAAGTCTTGCGGGAATTAATCCGGAATTCTAAGTGAGTCGGGCGAAACACCTTTGCTCATTTCTGCCCGGAACCAATTTGGCTGACGTCCTTTACCAGTCCACGTCTGACTCGGGTCAGCAGGATTGGCAAATTGCGGCTTTGACTTCGCTTTGGGCGTTTTAGCCTTGTTTTTCTTGTATTTACGCGGCTTCTTTTCGCCATCGGAAAGATCATCAAGAGAGAAGCCAAACTCATTTGCAGCTTTTTCCGCAGCTTTTTGCGCCTGACGGCGGTCGCGGGCTTCTGCATTGGTGAGCGCTTTCTTTACATCTCCAAGATGTTTTTCCAGCTCTTTGCGCGTCATGGATTTCAGATCAATATTCACAGGTTTAATCCCCTTTTCTGCATTTTACTGCATTCGGGATTAACAAAATCAATGAAAAGTGAAAGAGCGCATTCCGGTCAGCGCCATTCCGCCACTCTTTCTAAATTTTCATTCCGCGGCGACTGCCGTGGGGTCAACCAACGTGACGATATCCTGCATGATCATGTTCAATTCGAAATCCTTTGGCGTATAAACCCGCGCCACGCCCATTGCCTTGAGGCGGGCGGCATCGTCCTCGGGAATGATCCCGCCAACGATTACGGGAATATGACCCAAGCCAGCAGCTCGCATTTGTTCGATCATGTCTTCGACAAGCGGGATATGAGAGCCGGAAAGGATCGACAATCCAACCACATGTGCGTTGTCCTTTTGTGCCGCTTCGACCAATTCGGACGGCGTCAGCCGGATGCCTTCATAAGCAATGTCCATTCCGCAATCGCGAGCGCGCACAGCGATTTGTTCTGCTCCATTGGAATGTCCATCAAGACCCGGTTTGCCAACAAGGAACTTGAGACGGCGGCCCAATTTGTCGCTGACCGCATCAACGGCGGCACGCAGATCGTCCAACCCTTCGGTCTTGTTTGACTGTCCTTTTGCAACACCTGTCGGTCCACGGTATTCGCCGTGAACGGACCGCATTTGCGCGGCCCATTCACCGGTTGTCACACCGGCTTTTGCGGCGGCGATTGATGCAGGCATGACATTGCGGCCCTCGGCAGCGGCGGCGCGTAAATCGGATAGCGCCGCTTTGACCGCACCCTCGTTCCTCTTGGCGCGCCAGTCATTCAGACGGCTAATTTGTTCCGCTTCCGTTGCAGGGTCCACAACCATAATACCGCCATCCCCGGTCATCAATGGTGACGGTTCTCCCTGTTGCCATTTGTTCACACCAACAACCACGGTTTCGCCCGCTTCGATACGGCCCAAGCGGTCAGAGTTGCTTTCGACCAAACGGCCTTTCATATAGTCAATCGCATCAATTGCGCCGCCCATACCGTCCAGCAACGCCAGCTCCGCGCGTGCGCCCTCTTTCAATTCCTCGACCTTTTTATCAACCGCCGGGTTGCCTTCAAACAGATCGTCAAATTCCAACAGATCGGTTTCATACGCGAAAATTTGCTGCATGCGCATCGACCATTGCTGATCCCACGGGCGCGGCAGACCCAGCGCTTCATTCCACGCAGGCAATTGCACAGCGCGGGCGCGGGCTTTCTTGCTCAGCGTCACGGCGAGCATTTCGATGAGAATACGGTAAACGTTATTCTCGGGTTGCTGTTCGGTCAGGCCTAATGAGTTGACCTGCACGCCATAACGGAAACGGCGGTATTTGGAATCCTGAACGCCGTAACGTTCCAGACAAATCTCATCCCAGAGATCAACAAAGGCGCGCATTTTGCACATTTCGGTGACGAAACGAATACCGGCATTGACGAAGAACGAAATACGTCCAACCAATGCGGGAAAATCCTTTTCGTCAACACGGGGACGCAATTGGTCCAACACGGCAGTCGCGGTGGCCAGAGCAAAGGCCAGTTCCTGCTCGGGCGTCGCACCGGCTTCTTGCAGGTGGTAGGAACAGACATTCATCGGATTCCATTTTGGCACGTTTGTGTAGCAATACTCGGCTACGTCCGCGATCATCTTCAAAGACGGGGCTGGCGGGCAAATATAGGTGCCGCGTGATAGGTATTCCTTGATCAAATCGTTTTGCACGGTGCCTTGCAGGGCGGAAATGTCCGCGCGCTGTTCTTCGGCCACGGCGATGTAAAGCGACAGCAACCAAGGCGCAGTCGCGTTGATCGTCATCGAAGTGTTCATCTGGTCCAGCGGGATATCGCGAAATAGCATGCGCATGTCGCCCAGATGGCTGACGGGCACGCCAACTTTGCCTACCTCACCGCGCGACAGGATGTGATCGCTGTCATAGCCGGTCTGAGTCGGCAGATCGAATGCCACAGACAGGCCGGTTTGCCCTTTGGCAAGGTTGGAGCGGTAGAGCGCGTTTGAGGCCTCGGCGGTTGAATGACCAGCGTAGGTGCGGATCAGCCAAGGGCGGTCTTTGGTTTGCTCGGACATGGGGCGCTCCTGAAATCGTATGGGCAAGAATATTGCGTTGCGAGGGGTTAAAGCGACATTTAATAACAATGTCAATTCGCTGCGTTGCGGCATTGTGCGACGGGAATTGACGTAATGCAAGGACGGGCATACCCGAAGTGATCGCCGAGAATCACGGACACCGACATGGGACAAAAAGAACTGATGTATGATATTCCAACACCGATAATCGCGGTGACCCTTTTGTGCCTTATGCTGGCTGCAACATGGATCGGCTACCACGTCGGCCTGCGCCGCCAGACAGTCGAGACAGAACAAACACGTTCGCAAACGATTGCCGTTCAAGGATCGCTGTTGGGTTTGCTTGCCCTGTTGCTGGGCTTTACGTTTTCATTGGCACTTTCGCGCCACGATGATCGCTCCGGATCGGTTGTGGCCGAAGCAAATGCGATTGGTACGGCATGGTTGCGCACGGATTTTCTGATCGGTGCCCCCAAGACCCAAGCCAAAGTCGGATTGTTGAAATACACCCGTTTACGTGTCGAAGCAGGAGAAGTCCCCGCAGACAATTATCGCCAGCGTGACGCCTATACGGCCAGTGCCGAGGAGGCATTTGGTGATGTCTGGGATGTTGCGGCAGCCAATGCGCGTGATCCGGGTGGAGCAGCGGCAGTGTCGCTGACCAATGCGCTGAATGATGTGATTGATGCGCTTGCCTCGCGCAATGCGGCACTCGACCGGCATGTGCCCGAGGTTGTGCTGATCATGCTGTTTGCGACGTTCATCCTTTCGGGCGCAATGCTGGGGTTTTCATCGGGCGTAAACGGATCCAAGCCTGCGACACCGGTTTATCTTATGTTGACGTTGATCGTGCTGCTGGTGTTCCTAATCGTCGATCTGGACCGTCCTAGACGCGGAATTATCGAAGTGGACCGCACACCAATGATAGACCTGCTGGCATCCTTCAAGGCACCTGCGTAACGGACCAAAGCATCTTGGTTGCAGAGCGAAAGCCAAAGATAAACCGGAACAGGCCAAGGTTTTCGTGCCCGATGGCTATGAACCCTTCGCGTTCATAGAGGGCGCGGGCCCGCGGGTTTGTGCTGATCACGTCAAGGCGAACAGCATTGAGACCCTGCTGTTGTGCTTCGTCTTTGATGGCACGCAACAGGGCTGTGCCAAGGCCAAGACCGCGTGCATCCGCGCCGACACAGATACCGTCCATCAGCAAGATACCGTTTTCCAGATCACGCTCTACAAGACCCAAAAGCGGACCGCGCCAGCATGCCGAAAGCCAACCATAGATCCGGGCGAGGTCACGCATTTCCCCCCCGATCAATGCACCCTGTGCGGTTTTGAAACCGGCCACACCCAAAACGGTGCCGTCTGCGCCACGGGCGGTTAATGCACAATCGGGATTCAACTGTTCAGAGAGAAACGTCAGCGCCTTGTGGCGCGGACCGAGTACATAATGCAACTTTGCAGCGAAGGCTTCCCAATAAAGTGCTGCGATACGATCACGCTCGTCTTCCTCGAACCCTTTGGAAATTGTGAACTTCACAGCATCATCCTTGCCCTATCCTTACTTCTGATATTGTCCTTGCTGCGCGACACTGCAAGGGTGCGCCCATGACGCAGACTGTGCAACTTCCGCTATGGCTTTTCATTTTGATCCTGCTGTTTGCAGCGGTCACAGCGCTTAGCCATTTCCTTTTGCCCTCTGTTCGTTGGTTTTTCCGGCGCCGCTTGGAAAAAGCGGTGAAACGCTTGAATACCCGCCTGAAACGCCCGATTGAGCCGTTCAAGCTGGCGCGGCGTTATGACATGATCCAGCGGTTGATTTACGACCCGGAAGTCAGCACCGAAATTGTGAACTACGCGCGCAAGAACAAAGTTCCGGAGAATGTCGCCTTTGAAAAGGCGCGTATCTATGCGCGCGAAATCGTGCCAAGCTTCTCGGCTTTTACCTATTTCAGTTTCGGCATCCGGCTGGCAAGGACATTGGCAAAATCTGTCTACCGTATTGAAACGGCTGAAACGAACGAACGGATTTTCAACGATATTCCCGAACCTGCAACAGTGGTGTTTGTGATGAACCACCGCAGTAATATGGATTATATGCTGGTCACGTATCTTGCGGCGCGCGACTCAGCTCTTTCGTATGCTGTTGGAGAATGGGCGCGGGTTTGGCCGTTAAGTTGGCTGATCAAGTCATTAGGGGCGTATTTTATCCGTCGTCAGTCACGCGGTGCGCTGTATCGCAAAGTTCTGGCGCGGTATGTGCAAATGGCCACGGCTGGCGGTGTGAATCAGGCGTTCTATCCCGAAGGGGGGCTCAGCCTTGATGGTAGACTGCGCCCGCCAAAGCTTGGGCTTATGTCCTATCTGGTGGAAGGGTTCGATCCACAAGGGGAACGCGACGTGGTCTTTGTGCCAGTTGCCATCAACTATGACCGCGTTCTTGAGGACAAAGTGTTGATTGCGGCGGATCAACGGGGAGATCGCCGGTTTGGTGCACGCATTACGGTTGTTGTCGGTTTCGTTTTACGCAAACTCTGGCAACGCCTGACCCGTCAGGAAACCCGATTTGGTGTTGCCGCAGTGGCATTCGGAGAGCCTCTGTCTTTGCGTGAGGTCGGGCAGGGCGCGCAAACGGATGCCTTGCTGGAAGAATTGATGTCCCGCATCGCAAACACAATGCCCGTGCTGGCGGTGCCAACGGTCGCTCGGGCCTTGTTGAGCGAGGATGGCGTAGACGATGAAACCTTGCAAAAGCGGAGCATCGAGATATTGAACGCGGTGCCACAGGCTTGTCGGGTTGTCGCGGAAGATCAAATGTCTCAGGAAATCGGGCGCGCGCTGAAGGGACTGGCCGGAAGAGAGCTGATCGAAAAACGCGATGGCGTCTGGCACATTCTACCGGAACAGCAGTTGGTACTGCAGTTTTATGCCAACTCTATCGCGCATTATTTTGATGGCGATGCTGCAACAGCGAAGTGAATTTCTGCACTTGCAGGGTCATAAAGTTACAAAAAGCAATCCTCTGAGGTTGCATTGTTGCGCAATGGGCCATATTCCACTTTATGAGCGATACGATTCTGCATCGCGGCAATTGATGAAGCACTAGCACAGGAGGCCCGCATGGCTCTCGACACGACCATTGCGCAATACGATGCACCGGAAAAGGACCTTTACGAGGTTGGTGAAATGCCCCCGATGGGCCACGTGCCAAAGCAGATGTATGCTTGGGCGATCCGGCGTGAACGTCACGGTAATCCGGACAAGGCGATGCAGCAGGAAGTCGTCGATGTGCCGGAATTGGACAGCCAGGATGTGCTTGTCCTCGTGATGGCCGCAGGCGTGAACTATAATGGTGTTTGGGCGTCTCTTGGCGAGCCGATCAGCCCTTTTGACGGGCACAAGCAACCCTATCACATTGCTGGTTCTGATGCGGCTGGCATCGTCTGGGCCGTTGGTGACAAGGTCAAGCGCTGGAAGGTCGGCGACGAGGTGGTGATCCACTGTAACCAGGACGATGGCGATGATGAGGAATGTAACGGCGGTGATCCGATGTATTCCCCGACGCAGCGCATCTGGGGCTACGAAACACCGGACGGGTCATTCGCACAATTTACGAATGTGCAGTCACAACAACTGATGCCGCGTCCCAAGCACCTGACATGGGAAGAGGCAGCCTGCTATACACTGACACTCGCCACGGCGTATCGCATGCTGTTTGGTCACGAGCCACATGATTTGAAGCCGGGCCAGAATGTACTGGTCTGGGGGGCCTCCGGCGGTCTGGGGTCCTACGCGATCCAGTTGATCAATACGGCGGGCGCAAATGCCATTGGTGTGATTTCGGACGAAAGCAAACGTGATTTCGTGATGGATCTGGGTGCCAAAGGCGTTCTGAACCGCAAGGATTTCAATTGTTGGGGCCAGTTGCCAAAAGTTGGCAGCGAAGAATACGCGGCGTGGTTTGCGGAGACCCGCAAATTCGGCAAGGCAATCTGGGACATCACCGGCAAGGGTGTGAACGTTGACATGGTGTTCGAGCACCCCGGCGAGGCAACATTCCCGGTGTCGACGTTTGTGGTTAAGAAAGGCGGCATGGTAGTAATCTGTGCGGGTACAACGGGTTTTAACCTGACGTTCGACGTGCGTTACATGTGGATGCACCAGAAGCGGTTGCAGGGCAGCCACTTTGCCCACCTGAAACAGGCGTCATCTGCCAACAAGTTGATGCTGGAGCGCCGCCTTGATCCTTGCATGTCTGAAGTCTTTGCATGGAACGACCTGCCCGAAGCGCACATGAAGATGCAGCGCAACGAGCACAAGCCGGGTAACATGTCGGTGTTGGTGCAATCGCCAACCACAGGTCTGCGCACCCTCGAAGACGCGTTGGAAGCACGTAAGTAACATTTAATTGTTTCCAGCTTGGAAACAGTGGCCCGCGAATCACCTTGGTGGTTTGCGGGCTTTTTGTTGTTTGATTCCTCTGTCTATTCAGATCAATGGCTTGGAAAAAGGTGCCTCACTATATCTGGGGAATGGAAACCAGTGAATTTATCAAAGAAAGAGACACATGCTATGGTTGTGTTAACACTCTGTTAACTATTTGGAAGCGAGTCTACCTATGCGAAGTGACTGGATTTTGGACGTTCTGGCCGATTTGAAGACTTTTGCATTATCGGCCGATTTGCCCGTCTTGGCAGAGCAGTTGGATGATACCGCAATTGTCGCTTTGGCCGAGATCGCCGCACTTGAAGAGAGGACGCAAGCGCAGGCGCATGAGCAAGACAATCGGACTGGAATCCATTCTGGAGAGCTTGGAGCGAGCTGACACGCTTGCTGGTTTGCAAGTGGTCACAGAAGACCTTTGCACGTATTTGAAAATCGCACACGTCGCATACCACTGGGTTGATTCTGCGGGGGATCAATATGGATGCGGCACCTATTCGGTCGCATGGCAGGAGCGCTACATTGACCAGAACTACCTGCGCATAGACCCGGTTGTTATCGGTTGTTATCAACGATTTCATCCGGTCGACTGGAAGCAACTTGACTGGTCCTCCAAGGCTGCGCGCGCCTTCCAGATGGAAGCGATTGAATTCGGTATCGGCAATCAAGGGTATTCCATTCCGATCCGTGGACCGAACGGTCAATTTGCCCTTTTCACGATCAATCATAGCTGTGACGACGATATATGGGCTGGATTTACCGAGCGGCATCGGCGCGAATTGATCCTGATCGCCTATTATCTCAATGAAAAAGCTCTGCAACTCGAACCCAATCGCACGCCCGAGGTTTCCCAGTCGCTCAGCCCGCGTGAAGTGGATGCAATGACCTTGCTTGCCATTGGTTATAACCGCGCACAGGTCGCAGACCGTCTTTCGATCTCGGAGCATACATTGCGCGTCTACATCGAAAGTGCGCGTTTCAAACTGGGTGCTTTGAACACAACACATGCGGTCGCACGCGCGCTGAGCCGCGGTTTGATTGTCGTGTAGCGCGGCAAAAATGGTCCAATCAGCACACGATATGGGTGCATCATAAAATCCTAAACAATTTAAGCGTGACATTTGACCACAGCGTGCGATGGCTTCAAGCGGCGTTAAGGAACGGTAAAGTAACTCTTTTGCCATACCTTAGTCAGACTGGAGAGCATCATGCTGCGTTACCTTTACGGCGATCAACTGCACCAATATCCCAACCTTGCCGGTGCGATGTTTCGCGACCGCGCGGATCAGTTCAAGAACCGTTTGGGCTGGGAGGTACAGGTTGACGCACAGGGCCAGGAGCGCGACGCATACGATGCAATGAACCCGCTGTATGTGATCTGGGAAGAACCTGATGGCAGTCACGGTGGTTCTATGCGGTTCTTGCCGACAACGGGACCGGTGATGGTGAACGACCACTTTGGTGATCTCATCTCCGGTCCCATTTGCAGCCCGCTGATCTGGGAATGTACCCGATTTTGCCTGCGGCGCGGGGTTGGCTCGAATGTGGCGGCTGCCCTGATGCTGGGGGGCGGCGAGATCATGCAAGGATTCGGTATCAAGCATTTTGTCGGCGTCTTTGACGCCCGTATGGTGCGCATTTACCGGATGATCGGATCGTCGCCGGATGTGTTGGGCAGTCAAGGGCAAGGGCGCGACCAGATTTCGGTCGGCCTGTGGGATTTCACGGATGAGGCGCACGCGCAGATCTCCGGGCGCGCTGGTGTGACGCCGGAACAGTCGCGCTTTTGGTTTGATTCCGCGATGGGCGTGGTGCACCAGCATCCTTGGGCAAAATCGGCCTGATTGATGCGAACACGCTGGTCCCTGTGCGCGCGCTTGCGTAGACAGGGACCATGACAAGCGCACTCACCTATTCTGACGATCAGGCAGCCGCCTATGATGGCGTGGCAGAGATGTTACGCGCTGCGGGTATTGACCTAAGCGACGCATTGCTGATGCCCCCGTCCGGTGGTGGCGATCAGGTGATGGCGGTGACGGGAAAGGCGGGGTCAGGCAAGACATTGCTCTTGGCCGAACTCTACAAATCGCTGGAAGCCGCAGGTGTCGAAGTCATTTCGGGTGACTATGAAAGCAAGAAGCGCAAAGACAAGCGCACGCTGGCGATCCTTGCGCCAACCAACAAAGCGGCAAGTGTGCTGCGCCTGCGCGGCGTCCCCGCAACGACGATCCATCGCATCCTATATACGCCGGTTTATGATCCGGAATACGAGCGCATCGCTGAATGGCTGGCAGGCAACGGCGAGCGCCCGGAAATCGAAGGGCTGACCGAGATTTCACTGGACCGCGCCGCCGCGTTTTATGCCGGTAACAAGTCTATTCCCGGTGCATTGGCCGCTGCTGGACTGCGTGGTTCCGACTTTATCACCGGATGGAAGCGGCGCGAAGAACCGCTGGATATTGGATTTGTCGATGAATCCTCAATGCTGGATGACAAGCAGTTCGAAGACCTCAAAGAAATATTTCCGACCCTGCTGTTGTTTGGCGACCCCGCACAATTGGCTCCTGTGAACCAATCCGGCACGATGGTGTTTGAGAAACTGCCCGAAGAACGGGTGATGAACCTCAACCGCATCTTTCGACAGGACGCGGGCAATCCGATCCTTGATCTGGCACATGCGCTCGCCGATCCTGATCTGACCTTTCAGCAATTTGAACAGATGGTCGAGGACGCCTCCAAGAAAGACGACCGTGTTGTCTGGGGCCAGCGCGTCGAGGTTGATCTGATGGCGCGGTCGCCGGTTCTTGTCTGGCGCAATGCCACCCGCATCCGGCTGATCAATGCCTTTCGTTCGGTGCACGGCGCACCCGAAGATGCGATGCTGGCAGGAGAGCCATTGATCTGTGACGGTATTGAATTGCCGTTGAAGCATCGCAAGAAACGACTCGATCTTGAAGCGCGTGGATTGATCAAAGGTGCACAAGTGATCTTTCTTGGCGAAGGGCGCAAACCGGGGTTCAGCCGCTTGCATGTGATGGGGGCCGAAGATCCGCAGGTAAGCGCGGCCTCGATCGTCAAGATTGAGAAGCCCGATGAGGAAGAACCATTCATTCCTTTTGCAGCCCGGATGGGGGCGACCTTTCTGCATGGTGCAGCTGTCACGATTCACAAGGCGCAGGGTTCGCAATGGGAGACGGTACAGGTCTTTGCGCCCGACCTTTATGTTGCTGCCAAGATGGGCAGGATCGAAGCGGGTCAACCGCTTTGGAAACGGCTCGCCTATGTCGCCATTACCCGCGCACAAGAGCGCCTGATATGGGTGGTTCGAAACCGGTTGTCAAAACCAACCGGGCCGCTGGTTATTGATGATCTGCGCGCCACGCCAGCCGCGCCTCTGACGCTAGAGGCACCCGAACCGGAGGAATTTCTATGAAGTCGATTATCATCACGGGTGCCAGTTCCGGCATCGGGCGCGCGACCGCTGAAGTGTTCTTGAAAGAAGGCTGGAGGGTTGGTCTGATCGCGCGGCGTGCTGAATTACTTGAAGAACTCACAGCTATTCACGACAACGCAGTAGCCCTGCCTGCCGATGTCACCGATGCGGTTGCCTTGGAGGCGGCGTTTGAAACGTTTGGCCGGGTAGATGTGTTGTTTAACAATGCCGGCATGTTTGGGCCAAGTGCGCCAATCGACGAGATTGCGATTGCAGACTGGGAACAGGTGATGATGGTGAACCTGCATGGGATGTTTCTCGCAGCGCGTCTGGCCTTTGCATCCATGCGCCAAGGGCTTGGAGGGCGGATCATCAACAACGGGTCGATTTCCGCGCATACGCCACGCGAAGGATCGGTCTGCTATACAACAACGAAACATGCGATTACCGGGCTGACGAAATCCCTGTCTCTGGACGGACGGCCTTTTGATATCGCATGTGGTCAGATCGACATCGGCAATGCCGAGAGCGATATGGTATCTGCGCTGAAAGAACAAAACGCAGGTATGGCAACCATGGACGTTGCCCATGCGGCAGCATCGGTCTTGCACATGGCCCAGCTGCCGCTCAGTGCCAATGTTCAGTTCATGACGGTGATGGCGACAAAGATGCCATACATCGGGCGCGGGTGATACAGACTGCAGGGCACCGGATGCAATCCTACTGAAATTGCAGTGCACGCGTCCGTCCGGAAGCATTTGCGGATCAGTTGAAAATGCCCTTCTTGTCGAAAGTCTTTTCAGCCCATTTCTTCACGTTGTCGATTTTGATGTCGATGTTCTTGTTCTGGCTCTTTTCGTATTCAGCCATCTTTTTTGTATATTCAATAAATCGATTGTCCGTTTCATGAATCGAAGTATTCAACTGCTCGCCTATGCGTTTGGTGTACGCGTTGGCTTCTGTCACGCTACGTTTGGTGTACGCGTTGGCTTCTGTCACGCTACGTTTGGTAAATGCATTGGCTTCTGTCACGCCCTTCGCCAAGTTTTTCTCGACCCGCTGAACATAGTCAGTGATACGCTTGTCAAAAGCTTTGTCAAAATCGCTGAGCTTCTTGCTTTCCTCTGCGATCTTCTTGTCCAGCTGATCAAGTCGCGTTTCAAGCTTGGTAAAGGCGGATTTGTCGATGCCGGTGATCTGTTTTTCAATGGCGGCCAGACGCTTCTCCATGGCCGCAATTTTCTTCTGGTTTTCTTGCGCAATCTTCAGCGCATCATTTCCTTTTGTCATGAATAAATTCCGTATCTTAAAATATGTGCTGCAAAAATGGCCCATCTGGGGCCGTGCGCGCAAAAGGATGCGACAGCATTTGCGTCAAAGCAAGAATTTTTTGAAAGATCGCTACCTGCGGAAAACCGAGAAGACAGCTGACGCACCCCAACCAGCTGCGATGGCGATGGCCAATGACATCAAGCCATAGAGAAACGCATTTTCACGCGAAAGTGTGAACAGCCAGCGTTCCAGCCCCACCTTGCGCACATAGATGCTTGTCTCGTATTTCGACACAACCCTGCCGCCGCGGGTCAGGAAGATGCGCGTTTCGTATTCACCTTCGGTCAGAGCAGCCGGCAATTCGATTGCGGTGCGAAACAACGTTTGCTCGTCAACGCTGACAGTGCCTTCATTCAACTGATACTGATCAGACGCGGATTTGATGCGGATCAGGGCTTGGGTGAATGTCTCGCTGTTGGTGATGTTCATCGGAGCACCGACCGAACGGATCGCCCTCTGTATGGATACGTTATGGCGCTGGTCTTCTGTCTCGCTCAAGGACAGGCCAAGCAAGGTACTTGTCGAGATTGCGTAGAAGCTGGGCGCGCGGTCCACTTCGACGGAATCGACATTGACCCAGATGCCAAAGCGCTTTTCCTTACGACGCACCGTGACGGGTTCGGAGGGACCAGCAACCGTGACAATCACTTGCATGCTCGGCTCGTCCGGGGCGGGTTCTTCGCGTTTGACGGCACCAAAGATCAGTATCTCAGAACCGTCAAAGTTTGTATTGATTGATACTTGATCGCTGCTGAGGCCCAGCACAATTTCCTCGGCTCCCGCAGGGGAGGAGATCAGCAAGGAAAGGGCCAGGAGCAGAGCGCGCATCAGTGGCCGCCCGCCACACCGAGTGAATATAACTCGGAGGGCTGCACCAGCAGATCGAAGGCCAGTTTACCACACACCGCAAGCACCATCATCGCCAGCAGGATACGGAGCTGTTCCGCCTTCATCTTGACCCCGATGCGTGTCCCGATCTGCGCCCCGATCACGCCACCAACCAGCAGCAATACCGCCAGAACGATATCGACAGTATAGTTCGTTGTGGCGTGCAGCATGGTGGTGAAGGCGGTCACGAAAATAATCTGGAACAGTGAGGTGCCCACCACAACTTTGGTTGGCATGCCAAGCAGATAGATCATTGCGGGAACCATGATAAAGCCCCCGCCAACGCCCATAATTGCAGCTAGGATACCAACAGCAACGCCAACGACCAACGGCGGAATGACCGAGATATACAGGCCCGAAACGCGAAACCGCATCTTGAACGGCAATCCGTGGATCCAGTTGTGTTTCTTGCGAACCGGCGCTTTGCCTTTCTTGGTGTTGCGAATGGCATTCAGCGATTCCATGAACATCAGCCCGCCGATAACGCCCAGAAACACCACATAACAAAGCTTGACCAGCAGATCGACCTGGCCAAGCGCCTTGAGGTAGTTGAACACCACAACACCCAAGGCGGCACCAATCAGACCGCCGATGAGCAGCACAGTGCCCATCCTGAGGTCCACCGTCTTTCTCTTGAAGTGGGCCAAAACGCCAGAAAAGGAGGATGCAACGATCTGGTTTGCTTCGGTCGCAACAGCCACAGCAGGCGGAATACCGATAAAGAACAACAGCGGCGTCATCAGAAAACCGCCGCCAACCCCGAACATGCCTGAAAGGATACCCACAAGCCCGCCAAGACCCAATAAGAGAAAGGCGTTAACCGAAACTTCGGCAATGGGGAGGTAGATTTGCATGGCATCCTTTAGCGCGGTGGTGGTTTCAAATCAACGGTTCTGGCCGCCTTGTCGGAAAAAGGACTCAAGAGTTGGCAAAACTGGCCTTATCTTTCTTTGCTCAACGTTCTTTGACATAAGGCTCTCCGCCGGCACGCGGCGGAATGGCTTTGCCGACAAACCCTGCCAGAATAACAACGGTCATGATGTACGGGAGCGCGCCCATCAATTGACCCTGTACCTTCATGCCGATTACCGCCTCGATAACATCAGGCCGGGTTTCCAACGCGCCAAACAAGCCGAACAACAGGGTCGCCCAAAGCGCATACCATGGTCGCCATTTCGCAAAGATCAACGCGGCCAGTGCGATAAATCCACGCCCAGCCGACATGTCTTTGACAAATCCTGCTTGTAGCGCGGTGCTGAGGTATGCACCTGCAATCCCGCACAGAACGCCGCAAATGGCCACCGCAGCGTACCGCAATCCAACTACGGAGATACCCGCGGTATCAACAGAGGCGGGATTTTCGCCAACCGCGCGCAACCGCAGACCAAAGCGGGTGCGATAGAGCAGCCACCACGTCAGCGGGACGGCCGCCAGCGCCATGTAAACGAGGATCGAGTGGCCGGAGATGAGTTCAGCGTAGAGCGGGCCAACGATGGGTACATCCGCAATCGCCTCTGCGCCGGGCAGGGTGATGCCCTCAAACCGTGCGCCGCCGACCAGCGAGGGGGTGCGCCCGCCTTGCTTGAACCAGCTTTGCGCAATTAGCACAGTCATGCCAGCCGCAAGGAAATTGATCGCCACACCTGAGATCAATTGATTGCCGCGAAAGGTAATCGACGCGATGCCGTGCAGTGCCGACAGAACCAGTGAAGCCGCAATGCCAGCTAGCAGGCCGATCCAGACATCGCCGGTGATCGAGGCTACCGCCGCCGAAAAAAATGCAGCCGCCAGCATCTTGCCTTCGAGGCCGATGTCAAAAATTCCGGCGCGTTCACTGAACAGACCCGCAAGACAGGCAAGCAGCAGCGGCGTGGCAAGGCGCACGGTGGAGTCGAGCAATTGGATCAGAGTGAGATAGTCCATCAGTCTGTTGCCCCCGCTCTGCGCGACCGGCGGATCGCCAGGAACACTCTTTCCAGTGGCATGCGAACCATGTTGTCCAATGCGCCGGTGAACAGGATGACCAAGGCTTGAATGACCACGATCAATTCACGCGGGATCGATGTCCACAGCGCTAGTTCCGCGCCCCCTTGGTACAGGAACCCGAACAGGATTGCCGCGATGAATACGCCGACAGGATGCGAACGCCCCATGAGCGCCACCGCGATGCCGATGAAGCCCGCCCCTTCGGTTGAGTTCAAAACAAGTCGTTCCGCCTCGCCCATCACATTGTTTGTCGCCATCAGGCCCGCCAGTGCCCCTGAGATGATCATCGTGATCATGGTGATTTTGAAGGGGGATATGCCTGCATATTTCGCAGCTGATTCCGAGTGACCGTAAGCGCGGATTTCATATCCCAAACGGGTGCGCCAGATCAGCAGCCAAAGGCCGAAACAGGCCGCGATTGCGACAAGGAAAGACACGTTTGCAGGCGCGGCCTTGGAGAACTCGATGCCCAAAGGGGCCAATAATTCATGCAAGGTGGGCAGATGCGTAGCGTCTGGAAACTTGGCTGAGGCAGGGTCCATCTGGCCCTTGGGACGCATAATATTAACCAGCATGTAGTTCAGCAGTGCGGCAGCGATAAAGTTGAACATGATTGTGGTGATCACGATATGGCTGCCGCGCTTGACCTGTAGCCATGCAGGAATGGCGGCCCAGATTGCGCCAAACAATCCAGCCATAAGCGCCGCGCCGAGCAACGCCAGCGTCCAATGCGGCCAGGGGATGTAAAGACAGGCAAAAGCCACACCAAGGCCGCCGAGCATCGCCTGACCTTCGCCACCGATGTTAAACAGGCGGGCATGAAAGGCGATAGCGACGGCCAAACCCGTAAACATGAAGTTGGTCGCGTAATACAACGTGTAACCCCAGCCGTAGGTCGAGCCCAATGCGCCCGCCACCATCAGCTTCACCGCCGCCACCGGGTCTTCACCGATGGCAAGGATCACAAGCGCCGAAATGATGGCAGCCAGCAGCAGGGAAATCAGCGGGACAAGGACCACTTCGGCCCATTTTGGCATCACATCCATTTCAGACCTCCTTGTGCGGATCACCGCTGACGTGCGCAAGGTTCGCCTCGACCTCCGCCACATCATGCGGTGCGTCCGTGTCCGTGATGCCCGCCATCAGCAGGCCCAGTTCTTTTTCATCTGTTTGATCAGGCAGGCGTTCGCCCATGATCCGGCCATCAAACATCACCGCAATCCTGTCACTCAATGCAAGGATTTCTTCCAGTTCGACTGATACCAGCAAGATCGCCTTGCCCTGATCGCGCAGTGCGACGATTTGTTGGTGGATGAATTCAATCGCACCGATGTCGACGCCGCGGGTTGGTTGTCCGATCAACAACAAATCGGGATTGCGTTCGATCTCGCGCGCCAGCACGATTTTCTGCTGGTTCCCGCCCGAGAAATTCTTGGCGGCAAGTTTCGGATTGGGCGGACGGACGTCGAAACGCTCCATTTTTTCGGCAGTGTCTTCGCGAATGGCGTTGTTGTTCATCAAGATGCCTGAGCGGTACGCAGGATCATGATGGTATCCGAAAGCCGTGTTTTCCCACGCCTGATACTCCATGATCAGACCTTCACGCTGACGATCTTCCGGCACATGGGCCACCCCGCGTGCGCGGCGTGACTGACCGTCCGAATATCGCCCCGTCAGGTCAAGGGGTTGACCGTTCAGCATGACCTCGCCTGTGCCGTCTTCATAGCCGCCCAAGACTTCGAGCAGTTCCGACTGACCATTGCCTGCAACTCCCGCGATGCCGACAATTTCGCCTGCACGGACTTGCAAGTCGATCCCGCGCAGACGTTCAACGCCCTTGTCGTCGATGACTTTGAGGTTTTTGACATCCAGCACCACATCGCCCGGCGTTGAAGGTGTTTTATTCACCTGAAGCAAGACCTTGCGCCCTACCATCAGTTCTGCGAGCTCCGCTGGAGAGGTATCCGACGTTTTGACGGTTGCAGTCATCTCGCCGCGCCGCATCACGGATACTGTGTCGGTGGCTTCCATAATCTCACGCAGCTTGTGGGTGATCAGGATGATCGTTTTGCCTTCGGATTTCAGCCGTCCGAGAATGCGAAACAACTGGTCTGCCTCGGCAGGGGTCAGCACGCCAGTCGGCTCATCGAGAATCAGAATATCGGCCTGTCGGTACAGCGCCTTGAGGATTTCAACGCGTTGTTGCATGCCCACGCCAATGTCCTGAATAAGCGCGTCAGGGTCCACGTTCAGCCCGTAATCTGCGGCCAGCTCAACCAATGTGCGCCGTGCCTTTGCCAGTGAGGGGCGCAGCATCATGCCGTCTTCAGCACCAAGAATGATATTCTCGAGCACCGTAAAATTTTCAACCAGTTTGAAGTGCTGGAACACCATCCCGATGCCTGCGGCGATCGCGGCCTGACTGTCAGGAATGTCTTTCTTGGACCCGTTGATCCAGATTTCACCTTTATCAGCTTTGTAAAAGCCATAGAGGATCGACATCAGCGTCGATTTACCCGCACCGTTTTCGCCGATGATCCCGTGGATCGTGCCGGGCATGACGCGGATCGAAATGTCTTTGTTTGCCTGGACCGGACCAAAGGCTTTTGAAATACCCTTGAGTTCGATTGCATGAGCCGAAGTGGGAGCGGCAGTTGCCTGCCGCTCCAGTGTTTTGTCGTCAGTCACTTAGAAGTCCAATGCTGGGCAGCTGTCGTTGGTGTAATAGGCCACAACCTCGGTCTCGCCACTGATGATCTTGTCACGTGCCGCATTCACGGCCGCTTCCATTTCAGCAGTCACAAGGGACGCGTTGTTTTCGTCCATAGCAAAGCCGACTCCGTCGTCCGCCAGACCCATTGTAACAACCACACCTGTTTCAAGGTCTTCGCCCGCCTTCATCGCTTCATAAACCGCAACATCGACACGCTTCATCATGGATGTCAGAACTTTACCCGGATGCAGGTGGTTCTGGTTGCTGTCGACACCGATGGACAGGATGCCCTCATCCGCTGCCGTTTGCAGAACGCCAACACCGGTGCCGCCTGCAGCTGCATAAACCACATCCGCGCCCTGGCTGATCTGGGCTTTGGTGATCTCGGATCCTTTTACCGGGTCATTCCATGCAGAAGGCGTGGTGCCGGTCATATTAGCAAT
Source organism: uncultured Sulfitobacter sp. (assembly GCA_947501805.1). Taxonomy (GTDB): domain Bacteria; phylum Pseudomonadota; class Alphaproteobacteria; order Rhodobacterales; family Rhodobacteraceae; genus Sulfitobacter. The sequence continues at coordinate 261,308 of CANMXJ010000005.1, forward strand.
GATCTTGGCATCGGGGTTCACGGCCTTGACGCCTTGGGCATAGCCGCAGCCAAAGTGGCGGATCAGGGGAACGTCCATGCCACCAATAAACCCGACAGTGCCGGTTTTGGATGCCATCGCGGCCATCATGCCGACAAGGTAGGAGCCTTCATGCTCGGCAAAGGCAACCTGACGCACGTTCGGAATATCAAGCCAGCTTACGTCGATCACGGCGAATTTCGTGTCTGGATAATCCGGTGCCACAGCGGCCAGCGGATCAGCCATGCCAAACCCCATGGTCACGATCGGATTTGCGCCCGTTTCGGCAAAGCGGCGCAGAGCCTGCTCGCGCTGTGCTTCGGACTGCATTTCGATTTCACGGAAGGTGCCGCCGGTTTCTTCGGCCCAACGGGTTGCGCCGTTAAACGCTGCTTCGTTGAAAGACTTGTCGAACTTGCCGCCAAGGTCAAAAATCAGCGCAGGTTCGGCCAATGCAGCACCGGCGCTCAGCGCCAATGCGGCTGTCGCACCCATGAATTTGGTCATAAGGGTCATGTCGTTTCTCCCAGGTTTTCAATGTTGGGGCAGGGCCAGCAGTGGCCCCTTGCCCACGATCAAACGATCTGCGTCAAATTAGGCGTCAGCAGCGCGGTAGGGTCAACCGCTTTCTGGAATTTATGTCTGTGATTCAGCGTGCTGACCAAGGGTCAGGTTGCGCCGAAAGACCAATGCATCAGCGGCAGCACCTTTTCGCGCATAATAGGCTTTACGCTGGCCAACTTGGGTGAAGCCCAATGAAATATAAAGCTGTAAAGCGGGTTGGTTGTCTGATGCGACTTCAAGAAATGCGGCTGTTGTTGTCTCTTTGATCGCATCCAGCCATGTGGTGCACAACCGCTGCGCGATGCCCTGTCGTTGATATGTCGGGTCAACAGCCAGGGTCAAAAGCTCGGATTCGCCTGCCAACGTGCGGGTCAGGGCGAATCCGTGGGGCTCATCAAATAATTGAACGAATTTGCTGGCAGACAGGTCTTGGAATTCGCAAGCGCTCCAAGCGCGCTCTGACCGGAAAGCGGCTTTGTGAATTGCAGCCATCTGACCGGGTGTCATGACAGAATCGATGGCGGTTTGTCGCGGGCCGGTGCTGCATCGGGCACCCGCACATAGAGCGGGGCGGGTCGCTCTGCCATGTCGAAGTTCTTTGCAGCCTTCCACTGCGCGATCCGAGCGATGCGGCCAGCCGGATCGTCGATTTCTGTTGGACTTGCAGTCGCGCCGAGATGCAGTGCGACTTCGTCCGCGTGATGCCCGGTTACCTGCAAGTTAACACGGCGCAGATGCTCTGGCGGCGCGGCAGGGTCGATAATTTCCGGCGCGGCTGTTGGGCGTCCGTAGCGGAAGGGTTGCGCATAGGCAGCACCGCGCGGCGCTTGTACAATCACCAATTCGTTTGCGCCGGTCTCAACGCCGTATGGGTCGCGCAGCATCTCGAATGTGGAGACCGGGATGGCTGGAATGCCGAGACCCAAGGCCAGCCCGCGTGCGGCAGAGACCGAGATGCGGATACCGGTAAAATTGCCGGGGCCAACCCCGACAGCGATCGCCGTCAGGTCTTGGTAGGTGAGTTTGGACGCGGCAAGGACTTCCTCGCACAAGACAAGAATGCGTTCTGCCTGCCCTTTTGCCATCGGTTCGCAAGCTGTTTGCTGCAAAGCGTCCCGTGCAAAAACAGCAGCCGCGCAATGCGCGGCTGAAGTATCAAAAGCCAATATCGTTGGATAGGACATAAATGCCGTATTTACGCGACGGGGCGCACTTCGGTCACTTCGGGAATGTAGTGGCGCAGCAGGTTTTCGATGCCCATTTTTAGCGTCAATGTGGATGAAGGACAGCCCGCGCAGGCACCCTGCATGTGCAGGTAAACAACACCGCGTTCAAAGCCGTGAAAAGTGATGTCGCCGCCGTCCTGCGCCACAGCAGGTCGCACCCGACTGTCGAGCAACTCTTTGATCTGACCAACAATCTCACCGTCTTCACCGGTATGCTCTGCATGACCGGAGGACGGCTTGTGATCTTCGCCCATAACCGGCTGGCCCGATTGGTAGTGCTCCATAATCGCGCCGAGAAGTGCCGGTTTGATGTGGTCCCATTCGACCGCATCAGCCTTGGTCACTGTGACAAAGTCGATACCAAAGAACACGCCAGTCACCCCTTCAACAGCGAACAGGCGTGTCGCAAGCGGAGAACTGCCAGCCGTGTCGGCTGTTGGAAAATCTGCTGTGCCGACTTCAAGAACCGACTGGCCGGGCAGAAATTTCAGCGTTGCGGGGTTTGGCGTGGATTCTGTCTGGATGAACATCGGCGCGTCCTTTGTTAAGCTGGGTCAGATATGCGGATCGCAAGCCCCGCTTTCAAGTGTCTAGAATCATTCTAAACCGCTGCGCGGCTCAGGTCTAGTATTCAAACGTACATCAGGTGATCGCCTCAAGCCGTTCTTTGCTGAGGTTACCCGGTACAATGGTTATCGGAACGGGCAAGGCACCGGAATTGCGCGTCAACTGCGTGACCAACGGTCCGGGCCCCTTTTTCTTGTCCGATGACGCCCCCAAAACCAGCACGCCAATATCCGGATCATCGGCAATCTGTGCAATGATTTCATCCGCAGGTTCGCCTTCGCGGATCACCAGTTCCGGCTGTACCGACTGCTTGTCGCGCATCCATTTGGCAAAGACTTCGAAGTGGACCTCGATCCGTTCGCGGGCCTCTGAACGCATGATATCCGCAACGCCAATCCAGTGGTTGAATTCATCAGGTGGAATGACCGCCAACACTGCAACACCACCACCTGTATGATTTGCCCGCAGCGCGGCAAACCGCATTGCATTCAGGCATTCGGTACTGTCATCCAGCACGACTAGAAACTTGCGCATCTTGGGTCTCCTTCGCGGCGGATCATGGCGTTCCTCGCGCAGCCGCGCAATCGCTAAGTGAGACTGAATTGATGATTGGCGGTACTTTGGCAGGACGCTTTACTGTTCGGACAGCGCCCAGTCCCAATACATTTCGCGAACGCGTCGCGTCACAGGGTTGGCGTTTGCGCGTATTTCATATGCGGTATCATCAAAGGCCGCGACAGGTGTGACTTTCATCATATTACCCGACAGGAAGACTTCGTCGGCGTCATGGAAATCATCAAATGACAGCACGGTTTCATGCACTTTCAGGCCGTCGGCCTTCATGTTTATCATGTGTCTTTCGCGGGTTATCCCTGCCAGAAAAGTGCCGTTTGGGATGGGGGTGAAGACCTCGCCGTCCTTGACCATAAATACGTTTGCCGATGCACTTTCGGCCACGTTGCCCGCGGCATCCGCGACAAGCGCATTGCCGAAGCCTTTGGACCGTGCCTCAGCCATCATGCGGGCGTTGTTGGGATAAAGGCAGCCTGCTTTGGCGTTGACCACATTGTCCTCCAGCACAGGGCGGCGAAACCGGGTGCGGGTAAGCGTCGTTGCAGCCTCCGGCGGGGCCATCGGGATTTCTTCGAGACTGATCGCGAACCCAGTAGCACCAGCGCGCGGAACGATGCCCAATTCGTCACCCTCAAGCGCCCAATACATCGGGCGTATGTAAACCGGCTGGTCCTTGGTGTAGCTGGCCAGCCCTTCGCGCACCATGGCAACCATATCCTGCGTTGAAACAGTTGGCGTGATCATCAAGGCTTCGGCAGACCGGTTGATGCGTGCGCAGTGTTTCTCAAGGTCCGGTGATACGCCGTCAAAAAGGCGTGCCCCGTCAAAGACTGTCGTTCCCAGCCATGCGCCGTGATCCGCTGCATTGATCACCATGCGGTCACCATTATGCCATGAGCCCTCAAAAAAGGTCTTGATATTGGTGCCGATTGCCATGGGTGATCCTTACTTTTCGACGCTGCGGTATATGCCTTCGGGCAGGTTCAACGCGGCTGTCAAATCGCGTAACTGTATAAGCGACAGGGTAATACGCGAGACCTGATCGGTACGCGGATCCCATTGTTCAAACGTGACTTCGCTATCGAACGCCTGCACTGTTACGTCTTCGCGTAGAGGACCTTCGCCCTCATCCACTAGGGTGATCACAGAAGCGTCAAATTCGTGTTCAATTGTAAACATGTGCTAAAGGTGCGGCTTTCGGCGGATCATTGCAAGGGCAGGTGCTCAAAGAGTGGTGATCGGGCTGGTGCAGGACGTTTGGCATGCTAACATGCCCAAGACGATACCGGCAAAAGGACCAGTCCATGATCAAAAAGACTCTAATCGCGGGGGCAATGGCCGCTTCCCTTGCGGCCTGCGACGTGGCACCGGTTCAGCAATCTCCGAGCGCGCCGACAACCTCGGCACCTGTCTCGAGCGGTCCTGTACTTTCAGCCAAGCAGGCCGCGCGCAGTTTTGTGCGCGTAGTTAACACACTGGAGCCTGTGGCCGAACGTGAATGTCGGGCGCGCACGACAGGCGTGAATTGTGATTTCAATATCGTGGTCGATGACAGGCCGGGCCAGCCTGCCAATGCCTTTCAGACGTTGGATAAACAGGGCCGTCCCGTGGTCGCCTTTACCCTTGCGTTGATCGCGGATGCGCGTAACGAAGACGAGCTGGCCTTTGTCTTGGGCCATGAAACCGCCCACCACATTGGCGGTCACATTGCCCGCCAACAACAGAATGCGGTCGCAGGTGCCGTGATCTTTGCGGGTCTCGCAACACTGTCCGGTGGTGGTGCCGAAGCGGTGCGCACTGCGCAGCAACTGGGCGCGCAGGTAGGGGCACGCACGTATTCCAAAGACTTTGAACTTGAGGCGGATGCGCTGGGCACGATTATCACGGCGCGCGCTGGCTATGACCCCCTGCGCGGGGCCGAGTTCTTTACCCGCATACCCGACCCCGGCGACAAATTCCTCGGCACACATCCGCCGAATGCATCGCGCATCGACGTGGTGCGACGCACAATGGCAGGGCTCTAAGCCGCTCTGCGCAGCGGCTGCACTGCGCAAAACAGACGGGCCAGCAATGAATGAGGCCGAGGCACCGATCAATGCGGTGACCTCGGCCGACAGAGCTAATATGGTGATCTCTAAATCCGAAACCGTTGAATTGGGTCACTACTATCTGGGTCGTTGAATGGAATTACGTTACGTCACTGGTGTCGCCCGGCCAATGGAGGTATTCCTTACCTTCGATCTGAAAACAGGACGTGGCGCATTGGCAGAAACACTCACAAAATTGGGCGTTGTCCTGACCGATCGTGGCTCCAAATACGCGGTGTCGGGTGTCGATGTTGTTGACCGCGCGGGGGTTGATGCAGCCCTCAAGCTGCTCAAACGGGAAAAATCTTACGCCAAAGCCACGCATAATACCTGGGGCGTCTTGATGCCTGACGGGACGCCGCTCAAGGGGGATGACGGCGAATCCGGTGCTGGCATGGTTATCTTGCGGATGTTGGAGCGCGAGGAACTGTCTGGTCTTTTAATCATCGTGACACGCTGGTACGGGGGCAAGCATCTGGGCGGGGATCGCTTTCGCCATGTCCAGACCTGCGTCAACGCCTACCTAGAGCGTCAGCGCAATCGCAAAGAATAGACAGATAGAAGCCAGCAACACAAACGTATGCCAGATTGCGTTTTGATAGCGCATACCGGGATGGGCATAAACCTTGGTGCCTGCAGAATAGATCAGACCGCCAATCACCACAAACCCGACCACAGCCCCGCTGGTATGTTGCCACATCGGCCAGATCAGCAACGCGGACAGCCAGCCCATGCCGAGATAGAGCGCCAATGATCCCTTGGCATCGGTGCCCCAGAAGGTCAGTTTTGCAATGGCCCCTAAGACGGCCAATGCCCAGACAATACCCAAGACACCATAGGCAAAGCCAGAGCCGATTACGACAACGATCGGCGTGTAAGAGCCTGCAATCTTGAGGTAAATCGCGGCGTGATCAATCCTGTGCAAGAACGGGCGCATCCGCTCGATAGGGCACATGTGATAGAGGGCCGATGCCGAAAACGCGAGGATCAGACATGCTGCATAAAGCTCTGTCGCGGTCAGCAGCGTTTCGGAATGCGCCCTTGCGTGGGTCAGCAGATAGAGACAGGCCGGGATTGAAAACAGCAACCCTGCCGCATGCACTGCGGCATCTGCTATAGTTTCCGATCTGGAGTATGGATAAGCCATGGCAAAGAGGTAACAGGCCAATCTTAAAAAAATATGGCGCACCGTTGTTAACTTTACGTCAGCCTTTTTCAGCCTTGGCGGCGCAGGTGCATCCAGTAGAGCAGCGGAGCGGCGATGTGGTCATATCCTTTGCAGGCGATCCAGTAGATGCCTCTGCGTTGCACCAACCGAGCCAGCCACCGCATTTGCGGAATATCCTGCCACAACACGATGAACGCGGGAATGCCGCCATAGGTTTGCCCGCCCTTGCGCACATGAAAGCGGCGCGTCGCGTCCTCGGCTGTAATCCCCCAATCACGCAGCTTGGCAGGATCGGTGGCATCGCTGTAGGTGATCGGCAATGCCGCCTCGTTGCTCAGCTTCGCGTAATGATCCACCTCCCGCGAACAGATCGGGCAGGTGGCATTATAGAGGACTTCGGTTTTCTCGCTCATCGCTGACAGATAGGGCGCGATCAGCGCAGATCAAAGCCTTCAACGCGGCTTGTTGCTATCAATCCAGCGCGACATCAGGGTGCGGTCACGAAAACACTCCGGCGGCACTTCACTGCGCTTCAGCCGCGCGATGCGCTCGGCAAAGCCGACCTGTTTGGACGAAGGATAATCCGAGAACCGCCCCTGCGGCGCAGGGGCCTTGTGCGCGTCAATCCATCTGGACAGGGCAGCGCGGTCCGCTGTGATCCCCTCGGGCAGCGGCTCCTTTGACCGGGCCGCAAGAGTTTTTGCGTAGGCAATCTGTTTCTCCGTGGCAGGCAAGGTATGCGACTGCGCGGCTTTCGCCCCTCCTGCGGGAGAGAACATATTTGGAAATGTTGGTTGGAACGACATTACATGCTCCTTTCTTACCGAATGGTTAAGATATGGAACATAAAGAGAACAAAGTCAAGTTTGCGCAATTTGAGTGCCAATGCGCACCCAAACAATCACCCACAACATGCGCCGTGCAGCGCCAGACCGCGGGGTGCTGCTGCAAAGCGGAGAAGTCAGACTTTATTTAGGTCGATATGAATACCTCGCGAATTGATTTCCTTTGCAAGTTGAAGTGCGGCCTCTTTCACATCGTCTTTGAAAGGGATGTAGATCAATCCTTGAATGTCACTTGGTCTTTCCATCTCCACTTGACCTTGCATCAGGATTGCGACTCTGTCGCGTCCAAGTTTTGTAAGCATCATTCCCAATTCCAAAACTACGTTCTGGCGAGCGCGAAAAGACTTCTCATCTGGGTGTCCAGCTCGATGCCCTTCGTCATCTGGCGTTGCCAAAACAATCGCAAAAGAAACATCCTTTATTGCAGACTCAAGCTTCTCAATTATGGTTTGCCCCCCTGTGGCCAACTGATCGAGTATTTGCGGTTGTAGCCCCCATCTACGAAGCATCGCTTCCAATTCCGTCCGTGCTTGCCCATCGTGTCCGTAAACAACGAAGACATTTCGATTGGTATTACTGGCTTGGTTCGGCTTGATCGCTACTTTTGCTGTTCCATTGTCGCCCAAGAGTTTCTTCAGTTCTTCTGTGTTCTTTCCCTGAACGACAGTTCTGCCTGTATTGTAGATGTTCAGTATTGGCCCCGAAGCACAGCGAAACGATGTGCCATGTCCATTGTTAAGATCGGCTTCGGATGTGATGTCGTATCCATTATTTTGTAGAAGGGTTCGGGCAGCATCAGGTGTCATATTTAGTCCTAAATTTTCAATACTCCTTAAGTAGTATTGTCCGATGATAACACAACCCGCCCCCACAAATCATACTCGCCCGCTTCCTCCACCTCGACCGTCACAATATCCCCCACGGAAACCCCCTCAAACCCCTCATCAATAAACAGGTTCCCGTCGATCTCCGGCGCATCCGCTTTCGTCCGACAGGTCGCGGCCTCCTCGTCAATCTCGTCCACGATCACATCAATCCGCGATCCAACCTTCGCCTCCAGCTTCGCCTCTGAAATCGCCTGCGCCTTTGCCATAAACCGGTCCCAGCGGTCCTGCTTCACTTCCGCATCCACATGATCCGGCAAAGCGTTTGACCGCGCCCCATCGACATTCTCGTATTGAAAACAGCCCACACGATCCAACTGCGCCTCGTCCAGCCAGTCGAGCAGCGTCTGGAATTCCGCTTCGGTTTCCCCCGGATACCCAACAATAAACGTGGAGCGCAAAGTCAGATCGGGGCAGATCGACCGCCACGCCGCAATCTCGTCCAATGTCTTCGCCGCCGCCGCAGGGCGCGCCATGCGTTTCAACACATCAGGATGCGCGTGCTGGAACGGGATATCCATGTAGGGCAGCACCAGACCTTCCGCCATCAGCGGGATCAGCTGGCGCACATGCGGGTAGGGGTAAACGTAGTGCAGCCGCACCCATGCGCCCAAAGACCCGAGGTCCCGCGCCAGATCGGTGATATGCGCACGATGCCCGCGATCCTCGGCATGTTTGATATCGACGCCGTAAGCAGAGGTATCCTGCGAAATCACCAACAGTTCTTTAACGCCGCTGTCCACCAGCCGCTCGGCTTCGCGCAGCACCGCGTGCGCGGGACGCGATTGCAACCGCCCGCGCATGTCGGGAATGATGCAGAACTTGCACTTGTGGTTACAGCCTTCGGAAATCTTGAGGTAACTGTAGTGGCGCGGGGTCAGCGATACTTGCTGCGCAGGCAACAGATCAATGAACGGATCGGGCGCGGGCGGTACGGCCTCGTGCACCGCATCCAGTACCTGTTCATATTGGTGTGGCCCCGTCACGGCCAGAATACGCGGATGATGTTCACGAATATAATCGGGTTCCGCGCCAAGGCATCCTGTTACGATCACGCGACCATTTTCATTAAGTGCCTCACCGATGGCATCAAGGCTTTCGGCTTTGGCCGAATCCAGAAACCCGCAGGTGTTCACGATCACCGCATCGGCACCGGAATAATCAGGCGACACGCCGTATCCTTCGGCCCGCAGACGCGTCAGGATACGCTCTGAATCGACCAAAGCCTTGGGGCAGCCCAAAGACACCATGCCGATGGTCGGCTGGCCGGGACGTTTCGGTTCACTGATTTTCGCTTTGGGGGCGAGGTCAGGGCGTAGTTCTGGTGGGTTTGTGCTCATCATGCCGCTATAGTGGATGCAAAGCGGCTGGGAAAGCCCAAGGCATAGAGGTGTGAGTCATGAAGTGGATCTTCCGGTTTATTGGAATTGTAGTGCTGGTCGCTGTGATCGCGGTGGTGGGTGTGCTGATGCTGCCTGCGGACAAGATTGCGCGGATCGCGTCGGATCAACTTAGCCGCGTTACCGGGCGCAACGTCACGATCAGTGGTGATGTGTCGATGACCTTCTGGCCCGTACTGGGCGTAAATGCCGGCAAGCTTGAGGTTGGCAACGCTGATTGGGCGGGTGAGGGCGCCATGCTCAGCACGGCACAGGCGGCCATTGGCGTGGATGCCAGCGCCCTGCTGCGCGGCGAGATCAGGATCACCAATGTCGAGGCAACGAACCCGACGGTACGCCTGCAAAGCCGCAAGGACGGGCGGGCGAACTGGCTGTTCACCGATGGCAGCAGTGGCGCACAGATCGAGACCGAAACCGCGCCCGATACTGAATCGCGTCCCCTGACAATTGAACGCTTGGTGATCCGCAACGCGACACTGATTTACGATGCGGAGGGCGCTGATCTGGTGTCGTATCAAGGGGTTGACCTGTCGCTGGATTGGCCCGATCCGGCAGGCAGCGCCACGATTGATGCGGTTCTGCGTCCGGTGGGAACAGCCGTCACAGTCAATGCGCAGATTGACCGCTTCGCCGGGTTTCTTGAAGGGGATGTACAGCCTGTTGCTGTGACGTTGAACGCGAATGGGGGCAATCTTGATCTGAAGGGGCGCGCTTCTTTGCAAGGCGCGGTGGCGGGGTTGCTGAATTTGAAGACCAATAACACGAGCGCTTTCATGGCCGCTTTGGGCGCAGGGGCGGTGGACTTGCCCGAAGGCTTCGGGCGCGCGATTGATTTCAGGTCAGACATCACATTGACCCCGGATCGACGCCTCGCGTTGCGCGACCTGACTGCCGGACTTGGCCGGGTGTCTCTGTCGGGTGCTGCGGACATAAACCTGAACGGTACGCCTGAGATTAACGCGCAGCTAGCGACGGGCGCTTTGGATTTGTCGACCTTGCTGGCTGACAATGGCGGCGGCTCGGGTTCGACAACCGGATCGGGATGGTCCAAGGCCCCCATCGACGTCTCCGGCCTGTCCGCGTTCAACGGGGCCATATCACTGCGGGCAGACAGCGTTGATCTGGGCACGATCAAACTCGGCAAAACCCGCACGCTGCTCACCAATGACCGCTCTCGTATGGTGTTTGAACTGCGCGAAGTGGCTGGCTATGGCGGTGCGTTCTTGGGCCAATTTGTATTGAATAACCGGAATGGCCTCTCAGTCGGCGGTAATCTGCGGGCGGCGGGCGTGCAGATGAAATCTTTACTGACCGATTTGGCTGACCTGACTCGGTTCACAGGGCAGGGAAATGCCGAGGTGTCCTTTCTAGGCGTTGGTCAGAGCCTTGATGCGATTATGCGGTCTTTGTCGGGCAAGGGTGCTGTAAAGGTTGGTAGAGGGTCCATCGAAGGTATTGATCTGGACAACCTGCTTGGTTCGTTTGACGTGCAGGGTGGTACAACTGTTTTTGATGAACTGACGGCAAGCTTTACAATGGACCAGGGCGTGTTGCGCAACGACAACCTGAAAATGCTACTGCCGAATTTTGAAGCCACGGGCGTGGGGCAGGTCAATTTAGGGGCGCAGACCCTAGACTACACAGTAACGCCCAAAGCGCTGCGGGTGAACAAGGATCGCGGATTGGCCGTCCCGGTGCGCATTTCCGGACCGTGGGCGAACCCGAGTATCAAACCCGACCTCAAGGGTGTCTTGGACCTGAATTTTCAGGAAGAAAAAGACCGTGCAGAGGAGAAAGTCAAACAAAAGGTCGAAAAGAAACTGGAAGAAGAGTTGGGTATTGTGCGTCAGGAAGGGCAATCGGTAGAGGATGCAGTGAAAGACAAGGTTGAGGACAAGCTGAAGAAAGAGCTGTTCAAGCTCTTTGACTGAATGGTCTTAACCTCTTGATAACCGTGATCGGGCAGATTGTGGAAATGTCTTTCATGCCATCTCACATGACGCCGCAACTCTGGATGCGTCAGCTTTATTCCTCAAAGGCCGCGCAGGACGGCGGCGTGGTGCGACGATAAGTCCGCGACGTCGAGCGCATCATTGGCTGTCTGGCATTTGAAGCAGATGTGCGCAGGTGCGGGTTTCGTGCGGTTCAGAACGGCAGTACCTATGTGGTGTTCTGCAATCACGAACACATCCGTTTGATTGAGTGACAGCCGTTTCTTGAAAGAAACGGGGCAATACTTTTGCAAAAGTCTTGGGGTTTCGCACGAGATAAGGCTGCGGTAGAGGTTTGACCTGAATGCGCGATAGGAGACGCCCCATGGCCAACGATCTTTTCAACAGCTTTATGACCGGCCCGGATGAAAACGGCCGCTTCGGTGACTTTGGTGGACGCTTTGTCTCCGAAACGCTGATGCCGCTGATCCTGGAGCTGGAACAGGAATACGAAAAGGCCAAGACAGACGACAGCTTTTGGGCCGAGATGAACGATCTTTGGACCCATTATGTGGGCCGCCCCAGTCCGCTTTATTTTGCAGAGCGTCTGACCGATAAACTTGGCGGTGCCAAGGTCTATATGAAGCGGGACGAGTTGAACCACACAGGCGCACACAAGATCAACAACGTGTTGGGCCAGATCATCCTTGCGCGGCGCATGGGCAAGAAGCGCATCATCGCCGAGACCGGCGCGGGCCAACACGGTGTGGCAACCGCAACTGTCTGCGCGAAGTTTGGTTTGAAATGCGTTGTCTACATGGGTGCCCATGACGTGGAGCGGCAAGCACCTAATGTGTTCCGCATGCGCCTGCTGGGGGCCGAAATTGTCTCTGTGACAAGCGGTCGGGGTACCCTGAAAGACGCAATGAACGATGCCTTGCGCGACTGGGTGACCAACGTGCGCGATACATTCTACTGCATCGGGACCGTGGCTGGACCGCATCCTTATCCCGCAATGGTGCGTGATTTCCAAAGCATCATTGGTAAGGAGGTCCGCGAGCAGATGACCGCCGCCGAGGGGCGACTGCCCGACACGCTGATTGCCGCGATCGGTGGCGGATCAAACGCCATGGGCCTTTTTTATCCCTTCCTTGACGACAAGGACGTGAATATCATCGGCGTGGAAGCGGGCGGCAAAGGCGTGAATGCCAAAATGGAGCATTGCGCATCTTTGACGGGCGGGCGGCCCGGCGTGCTGCATGGCAACCGGACGTATCTGTTGCAGGACGATGACGGGCAAATCCTCGAAGGGTTCTCCATCTCGGCAGGTCTTGATTATCCCGGTATCGGGCCGGAACACGCATGGCTGCATGAAATTGGCCGTGCGCAATATGTGTCGATCACCGATAAGGAAGCGTTGGCGGCCTTTCAGGTGTCTTGCGAGTTGGAAGGGATCATTCCTGCATTGGAACCGTCTCATGCGCTTGCCCATGTGATGAAAATCGCACCGGAGTTGCCCAAGGATCATATCATCTGCATGAACATGTGTGGACGCGGCGACAAGGACATCTTTACCGTGGCGCGCGCACTCGGGTTCGAGATGGGCGAATTCGCCTAGAACACGGATGTCGGTCTGCGTGCGGATGTTGCGCTGCGATATTTAAGGCCAAAAAGAAGAGGGGGCGGGGTATCCGGCCCCTTTGGTCGTTCATGAACTGCTGACAGCGTGATCGCGCAAGATATCCAAGGCTACCACGTCCAAGGCGCGTTTGTGAGTGGCTTCTAGATGCACCAGCGGTGCGCAGCCCTCATCAGCGGCTTGCAGGAAACGTCCCGCACACAGGCACCATGCATCACCGGGGGTCAGGCCGGTAAAGCCGAACTCGGGGCGCGGCGTGCTGAGGTCGTTACCGACGTACTTCGAGAAAGCGAGGAACTCGGCTGTCATCACAGCGCAGACCGTATGGCTGCCTTGATCGGCATCGCAAGTGTTGCAATATCCGTCACGAAAGAAGCCTGTGACGGGATCCGTGCCGCAAATGACCAGTGGACCTCCGATTACATTAATACTCTCATCAGGTTCCATAAGCCCTCACAGGTTTTGCGCAATCTCGCGGAAGATCGCGACGTTTTGTTCCGCAACTCCGTCCTCGCGGAACTTGCGATCCGCAGCATTGGTCGCAATGACCACGCCGCGCTGGGTATCAATGTAGATGTACTGGCCGTAAATGCCACGCGCCATATATTCGCCGGGCATCGCCCCGACAGGCATCCACCACTGATAGCCGTAACCGGTTTCGCCCTCAGCTGTTGGTGCGCTGGGCGTGGTTGAGGCCGCAACCCAATCGGCAGGCACGATTTGCTGCCCTTGCCACTCCCCGCCTTGCAGAAACATTTGGCCAAAACGCGCATAATCGCGGGTCGTCATATTAAGCCCGCCCAATACAAAGGCGGTTCCGACACCATCTGTCAGGTAATAGGGCGAGTATTCCAGCCCAAGAGGTTTGATCACCTTCTCACCCAGCAGATCGGGAATTGAACGACCGGAAGCGCCGCGGACCACCATGCCGACCACATGGGTATCAATGGACACATATTTCCATATTTCGCCAGGTGGTGCGAAGGTCTCGCTTAACTCGGCAGTGAAATCATCCATCTTGCCACCCAAGGCCAGTATGCGTCCCATACGGTTGATGTCGGAGGTTTTATCAAGGTAATCCTCATCAAACACCACACCGCTGGCCATGTTCAGAACGTGACGCAGGCTGGCCCCGTCGTATGCCGTGCCTCTGAGGGATGGCGCGTATTTCGTAACCGGATCGTCGATTGACGCAATCTGGCCGTCATCAACCAGGATGCCCACAAGCGCAGAAAGATAGCTCTTGGCGACGGACCAACTGATCCGGCGGTCCTTTGCTTGCGTGCCTTTGAAATAGTTCTCATAGACAATTGCCCCGTCTTTCAGCACGACAAGTGCTGTGACATTGCGTGCCTCGATCCACTTTGGAACGCTTGGCGGCAGCTCCGTTTCGGGACCGTAGGGGAGTTCGCTTGTCGCCCCGTCGCCGCGCTCAACTGTTGTGGTTAGGAAAGCTGTATTCATGTTGCTGAAGTTGCTTACGATCTTTTCTTCGGAGAACAAGGAATTCACGGCAAGAAGCCGCGTGATTTCTTCGCGCTTCCAAAGCGCAAGGGCGGCGATGCCCAAGACCAGGACCAGCAAACCACGTCCAAACCATTTTCCGAATGTGCGCATCTTTGGTCCTTATCCTGCCCGCCTTACTGAACCACAGCCCCAAGGCTATATCCAGCATACTTAGCCTTTGTAGGCCCACTTGATCCAGCGACCGTGAAAATCTGCGCGCCCCAGATCAAGCGTGATGTCACCTGGCCAAAGGCGTAATGTCAGCGCTGCGCCGACCTTGCCGGTGGTATCGCCGTCCGTTTCCATCGACAGCCATGCCAGCGGACGGTTTGGCGTGGCTTGCGCCCCCGCTGCTTCGATCAGGGCGCGGCCATGGGCTTGTTTATCTGCCTGAAAATACTGCCATGCGACAGTATGTTGGATCAGATGCAGACGGCCTTGTGGGGCAGCAGCAAGACGGGGGCCAAGCCAGTCAATCGCATCCCCTTGGGTGGGTGTTGCAGTGGCCACGGATGCCGCTGCACGGGTCATGGTCAACCGCTCCGGCTGGTCCGCCCACAGGTAGGCGGTCAACCGCAACAGATGATCGCCACGTGCGGGATCAAGTGGGTTAAGATCGACACCTGCGCGATCTTCGATGATGGGCCGCGTCACAGGAGGGAGCGACCCCTCCCATTCGGGGGAAAGCAACACGGCTGGCATGTTTGCGCCAAACCTTGTTCCTTCGATTTCAAGCGCATAATTGTCCCACATCAGGTTCAGTCCACCACTTGCGCCAAGTTCGGACAGGTGAATAGGCAGATCAAAATGCCGTACCGCCACATGTGCGCCGGCGATCAAGGCGGCAGAGCGGCGGACTTCGTTGGTTTGCGGAGCACTGTCGCTCCAGTCCAACAAGAAATCCTCATGTGTCTCGACCGCTTTCAAGACTGCATCGCGCAACGCGCCATCGCTTGCGCTGTTCGGAGGGTAGACATCCGCCAAGTCGGGGGCACTGTTATTCAGAACCAAAGCATGAAGCCCTCCTGCGATCCTTAAAGGGAGGGAATGTCCGGCCGGACCGATGTCACCCTCAAAGCGCGCAAATTTGCGGCCCAATGCGCTGTCTTCGACCCAGTGCTCCGCGAGAATGGACAAAAGCTGCCCCATGAAAGGTGATCCCATGCGCGTGCAGGTATCCCCCTGAGCTTCAAAGGCTTCGCGAAGGCTCATCGAAAGCGCTCCATCAGCTTTTGCATCGCAGACTTTGGCGCGACCTCTTCCGGCACCTGCGCAGACACAGCCTTCTCAGGGGCTTTTTTTGGACCCTTCTGTCCCGTACCAGAGCGTGGCGGGTTCACGCGCAAGGCTACCGCGTTCATAAATTTGCCGGTGTCGCCAGCGGCCAGATCCGCCGCACCGTCGCTGATGCCGCGCAGCACATCATCCAACCAGCCTTCGTCAGCCTTTGGGAAATCACGCAGAACATAACCGGGAACGGCGTCTTTGTGCCCCGGATGTCCAACACCCAGACGCACACGGTCATAGTCGGGTCCGATATGCGCGTGGATCGAGCGCAGGCCGTTGTGGCCCGCATGTCCGCCGCCGGTTTTGCATTTTACCTTGCCGGGGGCGAGATCGATCTCGTCATGCAGGACCACAACGTCGCTTGGTTCCAGTTTGTAAAACCGCATCGCCGCCTGCACCGATTGACCTGAATTGTTCATGAAAGTCTCTGGCTTAAGCAACACGGCGCGGTTTGATCCGAAACGTCCCTCTGCAACGCTGCCCTGATGTTTGCTTTTCCAAGGGCCAAAGCCGTGATCCGAAGCGATCATATCCAGCGCCATAAATCCGATGTTATGACGGTTTCGGGCATATTTTGCGCCCGGATTACCAAGGCCGACGATCAGTTTCATAGGGCGGTGCTCCTGCTGCTTGCGCCTATCTTATCAGTCTTGCGGGACAAGCTAAATCCCTGCGCTAGCTCCAGCATGCCGAAACGAAAAAGGGGCCGCCCGAAAGCGACCCCAATTCAAAACACCCATGCGGGTTGTTTCGTGATTTACTCGCCGTCTGGCGGGCCCATCTCTGTTGTGGGTACTTCGTCTGCCGCTGTCTCGTCGTCCTCATCATCGCCAGCAGAAATCAGCGCGGATGGTGCAGAAATCTGTGCAATAACAAAGTCACGGTCGATTGTTGGCTTGCTGCCTTCTGGCAATTTCACGTCGGAAATTGTCAGGTTGTCGCCGATTTCCATTTCAGAGATGTCAATGACAAGGCTCTCTGGAATATCGGCAGCGGTCACAACCAGTTCGACTTCGGGACGTACCAACGTCAGTACGCCACCCTTTTTCAAGCCGGGGCTCACTTCTTCGCCGGACACTTCGACGTTGATGAAAAGGTTGATCTTTGTTGTACGCTTGAGGCGCATGAAATCGACGTGCGTTGGCAAGTCTTTGACAACATGGCGCTGAACATCGCGGCAAATGACGCGGACGTCATCATGGCCGTCAACTTTCAGGTTGAACAAGGTGGATTTGAACCGGCCCTTGCGCAGCATTGTCAACAGCTTGTTGAAATCAAGATTGATTGGTAGCGGGTTTGTATCACCACCAAAAACAATACCTGGTACCATGCCATCACGGCGTGCCTGACGAGCGGCGCCCTTGCCTGTCCCCGTCCGTTCCTGGGCGATAAGATCTGGAATCTCTCCGGCCATTTTAATTCTCCATAAGTTAGGGCAGGACGCCTCCAAGGCTGTCGTCCCGCGTGAAGTGCTGCGCTTACAACGGTTTTGTCTGTGTGAAAAGGGCAAAAAAGAAGCTGTAGCCTTGGCAAGGGGCAATGACCGTGCCAAGCCCACGCGATGAGTTTGAAACATGATCTTTATCTGTCGCGCAAACCTCTTGCCGGGTTCTTTGCGATTGGCGCTGCTTGGGCTGTGTATTTTGCGCAAATGCCCGTGATCAAGGCCAATGTGGGCGCGTCCGATGGTGCATATGGTCTGGCGCTGCTGCTGGCGGCATTTGGGGCGTTTGCTGCCATGTGGCTGGCACCTGCATGTCGCCGGTTTGCGGGAAAACACGCCATGCCGCTGGGAATTCTGGTGCTGGCCATCGGTATGTTTCTGGCTGGCGTATCTGGCACATTGGTTGCGCTGACCTGTGCGATGTTCCTCGCTTCTGTCGGGTCGGGGGTGGTCGACGTATTGGTCAACGCGCGCGTTTCCGAGATCGAAGAGGAAAGCGGCGAAAAGCTGATGAACCTCAACCATTCATTATATTCATTTGCCTATGCAGCAGGTGCGCTAATGACTGCCTTTTTGCGCAGCAATGATGTTGCACCGCTTCCGATTTTTTCCGGCTTGTTCATTGTGCTGGCGTTGTTGGCGTGGGGGGCAAAAGACGAGGTGCCCGAATTGTCGGACGAAGCGGCCAACGCCGGTGGCGATTTTCCCGTGATGCTGGTGATTGTGACAGGTTCCATCGTCCTGATTGCCTTCCTTGCCGAAGCGGCCACGGAAGGCTGGTCCGCCCTGCATCTGGAGCGCACCTTGGGTGGCTCCGCAGGTGAGGGCGCGCTGGGTCCGGCATTGCTGGGATTGATGATGGGGATTGGCAGGTTGTTCGGTCACGGATTGTCACAACGGTTTCGCGACACGCATCTGATGTTGGTGGCCAGTAGTATTTCAGCGGGTGGCATCCTTTTGGCAGGTCTTGCTCCGTCTGTCGGCATTGCCCTGTTCGGGTTTGCCGTGGCAGGTCTGGGCATTTCGGTGGTTGTGCCGCTTGCCATGGCATTGATCGGCCGGGTGGTCGCGCCCGCACAACGCATGGCGGCGATCAGTCGCGCTTCTGTGATCGGCTATGGCGCGTTCTTTTTCGGACCGCCCCTGATGGGCTTGGTGGCGCAGGGATTTGGTCTGCGCGCGGCTTTTGTCTTTATCGCGGTCTTATTGATCGGTGCGGCGGTGGTGCTGATCCCCGCACTGGCACGGCGCGCCGCTTCTTAGGCCTGCGGGCTGTGCAGATGGCCGCCCGCTTCCATAACTGCATCATATAGAATGAAATCCTGTGCGCGCACCTCCCGCAGCAGTGCAAGCGTTGCATCGCTAAGGGGGGCATCAAGGTTGGGCGATATGTTCCTCTCGGCAAGCTCGACCGGATGCTCCAGATGTTCGGACATGAACATTAGAAACGCTTCTTGGGTTTCATAAGCAAAGATATGATCCGCCATCACGCGGGTCTTGCCATCAGTCAGAAAGTTGAACTGCCGCCCGATCTGCGCCCGCTTGGGCGGATCATCCGACACAACCTCTTGCACGAATTGTTCGAAAGTGATGCCTTTGGTACTGAACGCATTGCCATCCAGCCGCTTTTGACTGCGGTATTTGTACCAGCTTCGGATCTGGTCCACCGGCTCGCGCATTACTGCTACCGAAGGCGGGCGCAGGCCGAACGTATCTTCCAGAAACGGCGCTATCTTGTTGGCATAGCGCAGGGCGGTGATGTGTTTGCGGTTCTTGGCAAAGACAATTTCGGCACGCGGTTTCAGCGCCATTTCAACAGCGGTAGTACCCGTCTTGGGCGTTGCAAGAAACGTCAGGTTCTGGCGCAGGAATATCAGCATGGGCGGGGATCTAGCAAAGCGTCACGTCTTCTGCCAGCGCCCGCTGAAGTCTTCGGGGATCAACAGGTTGTGGCGGCCCAGATCGGTAACTTTGGTCTCGCCACACAGCGCCATGGTTGTATCCAGTTCCTTGTGGATCACCTCTAACGCGCTGGTCACGCCCTTTTGCCCCATCGCACCAAGGCCGTAGATGAAAGCACGGCCAATATAGGTGCCGGTAGCCCCCATCGCCACGGCCTTGAGCACGTCCTGACCGGACCGGATACCACTGTCCAGATGCACTTCAACCTGATCGCCAACAGCCTCTAGAATAGCGGGCAGGGCGCTGATCGAACTGACTGCCCCATCTAACTGCCGCCCGCCGTGGTTGGACACAATGATCGCATCCGCACCCACCTTGAGCGCCATTTTGGCATCCTCGGCGTCCAGAATACCCTTGAGGATCACCTTGCCGCCCCACAATTCCTTGAGCTTGGCAATCTTGGTCCAGTCCAGCGTCAGATCAAACTGTTCCGCCGTCCAGGCCCCAAGGCTGGACGCATCGGAAATGCCATGCACATGGCCCACGATATTGCCAAATTCGCGCCGCTTGGCTTGCAGCATTTGAATGCCCCATGTCCATTTTGTTGCAAGGTTTGCAATGGTTTTTGCTGTCAGCTTGGGCGGGGCGGACAGGCCGTTTTTCAGGTCTTTGTGCCGCTGTCCCAAAATCTGAAGATCCAGCGTAATCACCAATGCCGAACAATTTGCGTCCTTAGCCCGTTGGATCAGACGCTTGATGTAGTCGTCATCTTTCATCGTGTATAATTGAAACCAGAACGGCGCATCGGTCGCCTCTGCCACGTCTTCGATCGAATTGATCGACATCGTCGACAGCGTGAACGGCACGCCAAAGGCTTTGGCTGCTTTCGCTGCTTTGATTTCCCCGTCCGCATGCTGCATGCCGGTCAGGCCGACCGGGGCCAATGCAACAGGCATCGCCACTTCCTGCCCGATCATCCGGCTTGCCGTGCTGCGCCCCGACATATCCACTGCAACCCGCTGGCGCAGACGCAGCTTGTCGAAATCTGAAGTGTTCTCGCGGAAGGTCTGTTCGGTCCAACTGCCGGATTCGCAGTAATCATAGAACATGCGCGGCACGCGGCGTTCATAGATACGTTTCAGATCGCCGATATTGGTGATGACGGGCATGTGCAGTCTCCAGTTTCGTAGCTGTCGCCACATTCACATGTGCAACAGGTGATTCCAAGACACCCTCTTGAATAGTACGATATTGGACTATATAAGTAGTGCAATACCGTACTAAATGGAGATTGATATGACTTTATCCCGACGCAAAACCCTTGCTCTTATTGGTGGTGGTACCGTTCTGGCGGCCGCTGCGACTGTTGGCACGTTTGCCACCACACGCACGCCGACGCGTGCGCTAGAACCCTGGACGCTGGCAGGTAGCTATGACGACCCGCGGCTGAACGCGCTGAGTTACGCTTTGCTGGCACCGAATCCGCATAATCTGCAACCGTGGAAAGTGCGGCTGGAGGGGGCTGATGCGCTGACCTTGCACCATGACACCTCTCGTCGTTTGCCCGAGACTGATCCGTTTGATCGTCAGATTGTCATCGGACTGGGCTGCTTTCTGGAACAGATGGTTCTTGCGGCAGGTGCCGCTGGCCATACTGTTTCCATAACAGAGTTCCCTGAGGGCGAGGGTGGACCAGTTGCCCATGCCGTTTTCAACGAAGGTGGCAGCGTTGATCCGCTAAGCGCCCATATGCTTGATCGCCGCTCCTGCAAAGAACCTTTTGAGGATCGCGTCGTTCCCGCACATCTGGCAACAGAGCTGGCAAAATTCGCGAACATCCACACCGACACTCCAACAGTGGATGCGCTCAAGGAACTCACATTCGAGGCGTGGATGACGGAAACCATGACACCACGCACTATGCAGGAGAGCATTGACCTGATGCGCATGGGTAAGGCCGAGATCAATGCCACCCCAGATGGAATCGATATGGGTGGAATGTTCCTGGAGAGCTTGATGGTGGCGGGCATCCTGACGCGTGCGTCGCTTGCGGATCAGGAAAGCAGAGGGTTTCAGGAAGGCATCACGATCTACCGGACAATGCTTGAGGCCACACCAGCATATGCTGCACTTACATCGGCAACCAACACACGGGTCGATCAGATTGATGCAGGGCGCGCATGGTTACGCCTGAACCTTGCAACCACAAGGATGGGGCTGTCGTTGCATCCGGTAAGTCAGGCCTTGCAGGAATACCCCGAAATGAAACCTCACTATGATGCTGCACATGCGCTTCTGGCCCCCGAAGGACATACGGTTCAAATGCTTGGCCGCTTGGGTTATGGTCCGGTCATCCCGCGCACGCCGCGCTGGCCGCTGGAGGCAAAATTGAGCGATGCATAATGCCAATCCCCGTCTGATCTTTGAGGTATTCAAAGAGATCGGGATCATCGAACAACTCAGTCGCGCCCAACTTGAGGCGCGACTGCCGGACGGCCTTATCGCGCCGCAATTCGCTGTTCTGAGCCATCTTTCGAATCGGGGTGACGGGGCTGTGCCAATTGATATGGCACGTGCGTTTCAGGTGCCAAAGACGTCAATGACCCACACGCTGAAAGGACTGGCAGCCAAGGGTTACATTGAACTGCGCGAAAATCCGAAAGACGGCCGCTCGAAAACGGTTTGGTTAACCCAAAAGGGACGCGACTTGTTGGAAGACGTGATTTCCAGAATGGGACCGCATTTGGTCGCGATGATGTCATCACTTGATCTGGAAAAGCTCGCTGAAATGCTGCCGACATTGATCGCGCTGCGCAAATATCTGGATGCCGCCCGCGACTGAAGACTGGGTATCAGGCCGCGTGCGCGCCGTCAGAGAGAGTTTTCACAAACGCCAGGACGTCCTGCACACTGTCACCGTTGGCGATGCGCGATACGATGGCGGACCCAACGACCACGCCGTCTGCGACCTCTGCGATTGCCTTTGATTTTTCCGGCGTGTTGACACCAAAACCAACGATAACGGGTAGACCGCTTTTATCGCGGATGCGGATGACTTCCGGTGCCACATCCGATGCTTCTGCCTCCGCTGATCCGGTGATGCCGGTGATGGAGACGTAATAGACAAAGCCTGACGTGTTTTGGACCACGCGGGGCAGGCGCTTGTCATCCGTGGTGGGGGTCGCCAAGCGGATAAAGTTCAAACCGGCGGCCTGAGCAGGCAGACACAACTCGCTGTCTTCCTCTGGCGGCAAATCAACGATGATCAAGCCGTCAATACCGGCTGCCTTGGCTTCGGTCAGAAAAGTTTCAACGCCCATGGAATAGATCGGGTTGTAGTATCCCATCAGCACAATTGGCGTGGTGTTGTCATCTTTTCGGAACGCCGCAGCCATTTCCAGTGTCTTGCGCAGTGTCATGCCGCCTTCCAGCGCGCGTTGCCCTGCCAACTGGATGGTCGGACCGTCGGCCATTGGATCGGTGAACGGAAGACCGAGTTCAATCACATCGACGCCTGCCGCAGGCAGCCCGCGCATGATCTCCAACGCAGTGTCAAAGTCGGGATCACCCGCCATGATATAAGAGACAAACGCCTTTTTCCCCTGAGCTTTGAGGTCGGCGAATTTTGTATCGATGCGGGTCATGGTGCGGCCTTTTGTCTGTGTGCCTGAGTGCAATGCCCAAAACCGCGCAAGAAATCAATGTATGACCTTTACTTGGTCGCGCGGAATTCTCGAGAAGACTGGCGCGATCAAGCGGCACTTTCTGGCCCCGTCACCCAGCGTTGTCGCTTCACACCCTTGCACCAGCACGGATCAAGCCATAGGAGAGCGCAAATTGTGATGCTGGAAGGATGGAAAAATGGGTTTCAAAATGGGTATCGTGGGTCTGCCGAATGTGGGCAAATCGACCCTGTTCAATGCGCTGACCCGCACGGCTGCCGCGCAGGCGGCCAACTTTCCGTTCTGCACCATCGAACCCAACGTGGGCGAAGTCGCGGTGCCAGACGCACGGCTGGACCAGTTGGCCGCGATTGCACAATCCAAATCCATCATCCCCACGCGCATGACATTTGTCGACATCGCAGGCCTCGTCAAAGGCGCGTCCAAAGGCGAAGGCTTGGGCAACCAGTTCCTCGCCAACATCCGCGAAGTTGACGCCATCGCCCACGTGTTGCGCTGTTTTGAAGACGGCGACGTGACCCATGTCGAAGGCCGCGTCGACCCCGTGGCAGACGCCGAAACCATCGACACCGAACTGATGCTCGCCGATCTGGAATCCATCGAAAAACGCCGCGCAGGCCTTGTGCGCAAGATCAAGGGCAACGACAAAGAGGCCGTGCAGCAGGACCGCCTGCTGGCCATGGCGCAGGAGGCCATCGAAAACGGCAAACCCGCCCGCGTGGTCGAGGTGGACGATGATGACGCCAAAGCATGGCGCATGCTGCAACTGCTCACCACCAAACCCGTCCTCTACGTCTGCAACGTGGGCGAATCTGAGGCCTCCGAAGGCAATGCCTTCTCCACCGCCGTCGCCGACATGGCCGCCGCCCAAGGGAATGCCCACGTCATCATCTCCGCCCAGATCGAAGAAGAAATCAGCCAGCTTGAAGATGAGGAAGCCGAAATGTTCCTCGAAGAAATGGGCCTTTCCGAAGCCGGCCTCTCCCGCCTGATCCGCGCCGGATACGAACTCTTGCACTTAGAGACGTACTTCACCGTAGGCCCCAAAGAGGCCCGCGCCTGGACCATCAAATCCGGCACCTCTGCCCCCAAAGCCGCAGGCGTGATCCACGGTGATTTCGAAAAAGGCTTCATCCGCGCCGAAACAATTGCCTTCGACGATTTCGTGTCATTGGGCGGCGAAGGCCCCGCGAAAGAGGCAGGCAAAATGCGCGCTGAAGGCAAGGGGTATGTGGTGAAGGACGGGGACGTGCTGCACTTCTTGTTCAATACGTGACGGGTTAGCGGCGGCGGGAATTGATGTCGGCGAGTACGGCGTTAATCCACGCAATATCGCGCTCCGCATTTGCCGCTTCATATACGGCTTTTGCGTCTAACGCATGCTTGTGTGCGGCCGTTAGATGTTTGTGATTTCCTGTTTTGTCGAAATATTGCATCTCCAAATTCGACAGGCAGTGCTGGGTCTGCGCCCAAAGTACAGGAGTGCCTTCGTAGGAGCGCTCGCCTAGCGATCTGGAATAGGAGCGTGCCGCTTTGTCCAGCGCTTTGGTTCCCTGTTCTTGTAACCCAAGATACATGTACGCAGTACCAAGGTTGTACTGGGTCTGCGCCCAATCAAGTGGTACGCGGTTGCGTCGCCTAACCAGCAGCGCTTTGCGAAATTCGCATATGGCCTGATGGAGTCGTAACTTGTCATTATTGCGCGTTCCGATATCAATTAGCACGTGACCAATGTTGTTTTTTCCAAGTGCCCAATCAAGCGGGAACCTCTCGCGTGTCCACACCTTCAAAGTATCTTGGTATGAAGCTATGGCTTCTTCAAAATGTGTTGTGCCGGTTCCGCTTTCTGCAAGGGCACTTAGCGCGTTACCAAGGTTGTTCTTTGCTGTTGCCCAGCCTATCGGATGGCGCTCAAATGTCATCACTGAAAGGGCGTTGCGATGCGCAACAACTGCTCTCTTGAGGTTTTCAGTATCCTTTTCCCTTTCTCCAAGGGCTTGAAGTGCAAGGCCAAGGTTGCTGTTTGTCAAAGCCCATTCCTGCGGATGTTTATCTTGCGTCAACTCTAGTAAAGCATCTTCAAACGCCTCTGCTGCGTACAGCAACAAGTCCCGAAATCCCACCAATTCACCGAGTGATTTTAGCGCATTACCAAGATTAATGTGAGTTTCGGCCCAATGAAAAGGGGTCAATTTGCGTGGGCGGTAGTCGATCGCATTGTAGTAGACATTGACGGCTTCTTCGAGCGACTCGGCGTGTCCTTCCCGCTCGCCAAGTGTTTGCAAAGTGATGCCAATACCGTTTAGTGCCGTGCCCATTTCATTGTTTGTGGAAGCAAGACGTCTATTTTCGCGCGCAAGTTCTATGCCAACAAGAAGATCAAAACGAATTCCTTGATCCCGACCACGTTCAAACCACTCTACTCTTGTTGACCGAACCGCTTCAAATCGGTTGGTTGGCATTTGTAGCTCTATGTTCTCCACCAGCCGCTTCGCCGCCGCCGCCGGATCATTGCGCAAGCGGTCCTGCTGCACCCCCAACTCCAGCAGGGCGATTACCCCCGCTTTCTGCTGTGCAATCGCGTCGTCAATCGCCGCACCAGCCCCCTCAACATCTGCCGCCGCGTTAAGTCGCAAGACTTCGGCCCGCACCGCCGCCATGCCCGCATCGGTATTGTCCGGCAACGCCGCCCGCGCCGCCATGTCCCGCGCTGTCTGTAACGCGACCTGCAACCCTTTGTAGGCAGAGTTCAGATCGGTGGTGTCCCCTTCGGCATATTCTTTGGCGAGTGTGACCAGCAGCCCTTCGGCAATGCCAAAGTCACCTTCCTTGTCCACCGCTGACAAAAGCTGATCGATGCGGCGGTCTTGCTCCGTCACTTCGTCGTCGACGTTCGGCTCTTCAGGATTGAGAAAGCGGTCGATCCACCCCTCATCCAGTTCAAGCGCCGCAATCAGCTTGCCCACAGTTGGCGGGCTGATGGAGCGTTTGCCTTTTTCAATGTCGGACAGAAAGGAAATGCCGCTGCTGCCGTTCATCTCGGCGGAGAGCTGTTTGAGCTCCATCCCTTCAAGGATCGGGCGCGGCGCACGGCCTCACCAAACTCATCCAAAACGGCCTGTGCAGCTTTAGACAACTATCGAAAATCCAATCGCCAGAAAGGGATGAGCGTTTTGCTGCAACCTCAGCGGTATCATTCCATCATGGCTGTATGGGGTCAACAGGCCCCTGACTGGCCAGTCTTAACCAACTCAAGGATTAAGACACATGATGACGACACTAACACTTGTTCTACCGGCACTGCTTTCATGGACGATGTCCGCACAAGGCAGCAACGTAACTTTCGCAGCGCTCTGCGCACTGGCCCTCTGCGGTGTCACCGTACGCTTGGTGGTGGTCCTGACCATCCTGCTGCACCTCTGTCTGGCTCTCGCCGGCGGCGGTGCTCCGGTCGCTTTCTGAGCCGCTAGAGGGGCAGGGGGCAGCGCATTCCTGCCCCTGCGCACGCCTTTAAATGTCACCGCCCTGGTGTACGGGGGGTGCACAAGGGGTGTACGCAAGGCACCCCTCTCAAAAACAGGCCAAAAACCCCCTTGCCCTCCCCAGACCTCACAGCTAAACGGGTCAACGGAGACGTGGCCGAGTGGTCGAAGGCGCTCCCCTGCTAAGGGAGTAGGCCCGGAAGGGTCTCGAGGGTTCGAATCCCTTCGTCTCCGCCACTTTTCCAAATGTATTGTGTACAATCAAGTATTTACGGAACGGTTGGCGTTTTGACCCCACATGTGAGCCCACATTTGAAACTGGCTTGCATGGGTCAATGCTGGACGGTGTTGGGCGATGGCTCATGGCATTGGGCATGTTGGTTCCGGATAAAGCATTCGGTCAGTTGTCATGTTTCGGCCCATTACTGCCGTTGACCAGCGGGTCAAGATGTTGCGACGCGCCCCGTCAGAGCCGCCATTCGCTGCAAGTGCAAAATCTCGAACGGACGGAACTCACAGACTGCGGGACCTTGCAGACATTCAGTCCTAATCCTGCAACGTCTGCTCTAAGGGGGATTTCTTTTTGGTGGAGCAACAGAAGACGTTGGTGAAACTAACCCGGAAGGGAAAAGATTCTCCTCGTCTAAATAAATGATACCCCTTGAAATTATCCAAGGATGTCGGCGCACTTAGGGTTAGGCTACAGTCGAACTAACCAGCATACATTTTGAATTGGGTTTTATGATGGGCGATCCAACAGCTTCGGCCAATAGAAATCTCACCACCCATGCGAAACGCTTGTTCAGCCTCTATGCACTTGGGCGGTCGCATGATCTGCCCGCACCGCAACGCGACGCGGCATTTTTATGGGCAGCAATTTTGCCGCTCGCCTGCGCGACGATATTTGGCTGGGCGGTGTTCTATTTTGTCTATGACGCCGCCTCCTTGTGGCCAGCGGCGGCATTTTGTGCAGGTTTTCAGATTACACTCATCATTCCGTGGATCGCACGGCGCAACCAACTTGCGGCAGAGGTGTTTGCAAGTGTGATGATCGTTGCCTTGTTCACACTGCTGATGTGGATGTTTGGCGCAGCGTCGGATCTGAACTACGCCATCCTGTCCTTTGTGCTAATCTTGATGATGGAAATCGGCACACAGCGTCTTACCGCGATGCTTGTTTTTGTCACGCCATTGCTCGCCTTGTTCTGGGCGCTTCCGATTTGGTTCCCTGATCCACAACCCTTCACCAATGCAACGCCTTGGTTGTTGGAAACAATCCAGTTTGCCAACCTAAGCAGCTTGATCTTGGTAACCCTGATGATGATCGTCGTTATCCTGCGTCGCGCTGAGGACGCAGAGATCGCCCTCGCATCGGAATATGATCGTTCCGAAGCGCTGCTTGCCAATCTGGTACCTGAACAGATCGCGGCGCGCCTGAAAGAAAATCCCGGCGAAGTCATCGCCGATAAGAGCGCTGAGGTCACGATCCTCTTTGCCGACATTGTTGATTTTACTCCAAAGGCAGCGCGCATGGCACCGGAGGAGCTGGTAAGCTACCTGAACCGTATCTTTTCAGCCTTCGATGCCCTTACTGCCCATCATGGTCTGGAGAAGATCAAAACTATCGGTGATGCCTATATGGTTGCGGCAGGTATGCCGACGGCCCGCGAGGACCATGCGCAAGCAGCAGCAGAGATGGCGTTGGATATGCTCGGCACCACCCGTAGGCTGAGCGCTGAGATGGGTGAGACAGTTGAAGTGCGGATTGGCCTCCATACTGGCTCTGCCGTCGGGGGCGTTATCGGCACGACCAAAGTGTTTTACGACGTCTGGGGGGATACAGTGAACACCGCTGCGCGTATGGAAAGTCATGGCGAGGCAGGTCACATTCAATTGACCTCCGAGGCGCGCACTGCATTGGGTAGCAGCTATACTTTCGCCCCACGCGGGAGAGTTGAGATCAAAGGCAAAGGCAACGTTGAAACGTTCTGGCTGACGGGACGGTACATTAAATCACAAGACACTCTTTGAGATACAATCCGAGCTTCGATGCAGCAAAGCGGACTTTCGTCCCAATTGCAGCATCAAGTAGTTAGGGCTCTCAGCCGCCATCAGATACGGCGCAGCATTTCCTCATCTTAGCCTCGGCGCGACGACACGAACGGCCTATTGCTGCCATTCACTCAGCAACGCTCATTCTGCGGTGCGGCCCGTCAGACCGGTCTTTCGCCGCAACCGCAAAATCAGTTGATGGGCGAATTCACACTTCGCGGACGAAGGTAGATTTCGCTGCGCCTTCGCCAATGGCTGCTTCTGTAGAGCGCTTTAATCAGATACCCGCCCCTCTATGTCTTTCAGCGCCTCACGCAAAGCTGCCGCAGAGCGGTTTCTTTCCACTTCAGTCATCAAGCTCGTGTTCATCGACAAAGACAAATGAGGCTCACTTCGACGAAAGCCCTTTACCGTAGACCTTTTGCCCTCTGTAACGCTGCGGAGCATGTAGGGTCGGATGGGGCGGGAAAATCCTTTAACGGTCAGTGGTGCAACCTCGTCCGCGTTCACCCAATCTTTGACTAACGCATACGTCTCGTTGGCAAGCAGGATACCACCCACCTCGGACGCGGTTTCCAGCCGAGCGGCGAGGTTCACCTCACTGCCGATAATCGTATAGTCCATCCGCATGTCCGACCCAAAGTTGCCCACCGTACAATAGCCGGTGTTGATGCCGACACGCAGGTCGAAGGTGTCGTCCAATCCCAGTTCAAGCCATTCTTGTTTTAACTCAAACACCCGCTCTTGCATTGCAATCGCCATGCGCACGCAGGCCGCTGCATCTTCTTTTACACCCTTGGTTTCGGGGTCTCCGAAATAAACGACAACTGCATCCCCTATGAACTTGTCGACAGTACCGCCATGAGCTTCGGCGATAGCTGACATTTCGGTCAGATAGCGGTTGAGCAATGCGGAGAGTTCTTCGCTTTCGAGCCTGTCCGTGATCTCAGTAAATCCAACTATGTCAGAAAAGAAGACAGTCAGCTTTTTTCGCTTGGCGGTGATTTCATCGGTCTGGTTGCCTGTCAGGATCGCATCAAAAAGCTGAGGCGATAGGTATTTCGCCAAGCGGTGCGACAAGAGTTCTTTTTCTTTGCTGCGTTGTGCTTCGGCTAACGTACTCTCAACCTGTTGTTGCACATTCACTTTGGTTTTCTGCCAATTTGCCAGTAAGCAGAAGATAGCGGTAACAGCTACCGTGCATGTGATAAGGACAGACAGCCAAATAGGTAAATGACCAAAAGCGGCGACAGCAAAGCCATTGGCGGCAACAACCGGCAAAGCGGTCACCAAACCGGCCATCGGTGAGGATGCAAAGGCAACCAAGCACGAAAATGCGAATGCCGTTGTGCCCATCAGGATGGTAATTGCAACGTCTGGACCAGCCTGTCTAAGCGCAAGCAGAGAAAAGATCACCCAAGCAAAGCTAGTGAAAAATGCACTGATGTTGATCGCGCGAATGCGCCGTTGACTTACTTCTTCAGGACGGGGTCGGTGGCGCAGACGCAGGTAACTGCGTAGTGATAGGCTCTGCATAGCTGCTGTTAAGAAATATGCGACGAATGCGCCACTGGAGATAACCAACCTTGGATCAGCCAAAAAGAAAACGACTACTACGCAAATATTCCCGACGATACTGGTTGGAATGAATTTCTGAACCTCAACCGTTTGCTGGATACGGATTTCGCGGTCGATCAGGGTTTGTTTTTCATCATCTATGATGGTGTCTTGGTCAACTGTGCCTTGGGCCAATATTCTTTGCATACTATACATTCACTCCGCCAATGATTGTGAGAGTGGCAGGTTAGGTCCGTCTGAACTAGTCAAAATATGTTTGAAAACGTGAGCACCTTGCACTTGCGCCTTCAAGGAACGTGGCCGCAATAGAAGAAAACGGCAAAGGAAAAACTGCCAACACACTACTGAAACAGCTCGTTGAGTAGCCTTCAATAATTTCGGCCCGTTTTCACGTTCTCTTCGAAGCAGACCTTTGCCGAATTACATAAAATCGGTTAAAATGGGCTCTTCGCCGTCCTTAGATCAGTCGCGGCAAACTTTGCTAAGGGCGGACCGGTCGCTAACGAGGACGGCCCACAGCGGACATTGGCCCCCAAGTCAACATGCTGCGGTGCGGCTTCAACAAACCGGCTTTCAGCAATCGCTGCAATTGCTGACGCAGCATTACCTTGCATCTGCAGCAAAGCTTTACATGTCGTTGAAGTGATCATTGAACCTCTTCAAAGGGCGTGGTTTCCACATCATCCCTTCGGCTCAGTCCAAAATCCGCGCTTTCCGCACCACCAGCACTAGAAATCACGCTCAAACAGCGCGCCGGATGCCTAGACATTAGCATGGCGTGCCCAATAGGGTTGAAGGGTATGCACTTTTGCATTAGTGCAATAGAATTAGCGTTTTGCTCGGGGAACGCCGGCTTATGGGTCCTGAGCCCAATAAAAAGTGATTTGTCATGACTGATATCCGCTACGGGGATTGCAGTACGGACGTCGAAAATCTGCAAAAACTCTTAAGACAAAAGTTCAATTTCAAAATCAAAGCCACCGGTGAAATGGATGATGAGACTGTTAAAGCGGTTGCTGATTTGAAGGGCAAACTGGGCATCAAAAACAGCTCAAAAGACGTAAGTGCCGCGACGCTGTTCGCAATCGAGGATGCCGCGATCGAACGGACGGTGGTGGTGATGAATAAGAAAACCTATCACGTGACTAAGGCCGAGCTTGCGCAGCTGAGGGCGAAGGCCAGTGTGCAAGCAACTGCGGTCATCCAGCCCTATGTGCAAATGGCGTCAGAAGTGCAGGGGCTTCATGATGCGCATGACAAAGTGCGGTCTGCGAACTGGTTCTGGAGCAATGTTGTTGACTCTGTCACGGGCGCGACGTTCCCGAACAAAGCGCAGATGAAAGCGGCAGTCGCTGCAGCCACGTCAATGCAAAGGGACGCACAGGTCGGCAAGCTGGACCCTGCAACGCTTCCCGGCCGGTCCAAACCCATTCGTGATGCGATGGCTGCCATGAGTCA
This sequence comes from uncultured Sulfitobacter sp., assembly GCA_947501805.1. GTDB lineage: Bacteria > Pseudomonadota > Alphaproteobacteria > Rhodobacterales > Rhodobacteraceae > Sulfitobacter. The sequence goes on from CANMXJ010000005.1 coordinate 292,602, forward strand.
GTACCGTGACCATACATTCGGCGGTGGCGAAGCGTTTGTGAGGGAACTGACTGGAATCCAAAAGGGGGCCACACTGACGCTTTCAATGGCAATGGCTGTCTATACTGGCGGCGCATCCTGGGGTGTCCAAGTTGCGGGGGCGGCGGCCGCAGGGAGCTTTGATCAGGCTTTGACAGAGATCGGTAACAGCGCAACTTTCTCGACGCAGGCCCAGCACAATGCGGCAGTGGGTCGGGTGTTTGTCACTGCTGTGGCGTCGGGCACGGCGGGCATGATCATGAAGGGTGGCAAGCTGGGCGACTACATGGGTAAGGTCACCAAGGAAGCGATTGCCGCCGGAAAATCAGCTCTGCTGAAAACCTACATTCTCAAGGGGATCAACGGTGGTGGACAAAAGATGATCGAAGATGGCATCAATGGCATGCCGTCGTTGATGGACCCTAAAAAGAAATACGGGATGTCAGATTTCGTTGAAGCCGGAGCAAAGAGCTTTATTGAGGGTGCGGCGCTTGAAATGCTGGGGCCAGTGGCTGAAAAATATGGCAGCGGCGCGGGCAAACTGTTCACGAAGGCTAATTTTGCAACCTTGGGTGATGTTACCAATCTGGACAAGGCTGGCGAAACCTTGATCAAGGAGGCGATTGATAAGGTCGGCAAAGAGGTTGTGTTAGGTATCCTCGCCAAGATGAACTTCAGCAAGAAGAACGGGCCTGAATTTGACCCGAAAGTGCGAAAAGCGATTTTAGCGCACCCGAAAGTAAAGCAAGCGTTCAAGAAAGCGACCAAGAAAAAATAGTGATCAAGAGGTGCTCAACTGGTGGATGACTTCGTAGATCATCGAACCGACGATGGCAGGGCGTTCAGGACACTCAGCATCTTAGACGAGCACAGCCGAGAATGCCTTGCGATCCGGGTGAAGCGAAAGTTGAACTCTACCGAAGTCATTGATGCGCTTACTGACCTGTTCATCCTGCGAGGTTTGGACGGGAGATACTACGTGCCCAATCCCATCAACTTTCGGCTGCGCTGCGCCTGCTTTCCCGTCGCTTTTGAAGGGTATGAGCTCTGCCAAGGTTCTTTCATTACGGGCTTTGCTAACGAATGCTTTTGCGATTGTACTTTTGCCGAGTCCGTTGGATCCGAACATGATGTTAAGGCTTGCCTTTTTCACACAAATCTTTGCCGTGTCGATGCTGTTGCAGTCTTCGATGCTAATATCGTAGTCGACCATGACGCCCTCAAATTTTAGTTGGTTAAGCCGTAGGGGACAAAGTTGATCAAAGTAAGTAAATATTGCTCACCCGCTGAAATATGAATGCAGTCCGGTAACCAGTTTGGCCACCGTAAATGTCCGCTTTTAAAAAGGTCTTCGGCTGTATTTGCGCCCGCAGCGAATGTCTCCTTCCCGCCGGTGTTGAAAAACTCGGCGTCCGTCAGAGAAGACGGCAAATCGGCGGAACAACGTTCCGCGATGGTGCTACACAACAGATGGAAGAGCAGGGCGCCGCCGGATGAACTTAACGGCAAGTAACCGAGTTCATCGAGGATGACCAACTTGACAGCTTTGCCGAGCGCCTTCTCCTGTTCCAGTGCATTGACGAGTTCGACGGTCGAGTAGAAGCGCACCTTGCATCTGTGATGCTCTATGGCCTGAACGCCGATGGCTGTCGCGATGTGGCTTTTGCCTGTGCCGGGGCCGCCGATCAGAACGACATTGTCGGCGTTTTCCATGAACTCGCCGCGGTGCAATTGACGGACAGTGGCCTCGTTGATCTCGCTGGATTTGAAGTCGAACCCAGCGAGGTCTTTGTAGGACGGGAAGCGCGCCACCTTTGTGTGGTAGGCAATTGACCGTACCTCTCGCTCGGCAATCTCGGCCTTGAGCAGCTGAGACAGCATCGGCGTTGCAGCCTCAAAGGCGGGCGCGCCTTGCGCCACTAGATCGTCGACGGCTTGCGCCATGCCATGCAGTTTGAGGCTGCGTAGCA